>NZ_JBALEO010000060.1:0-252829 GCF_036918015.1 Nostoc sp. | reverse complement strand
GTTAAGAGTTAAGAGTTAAGAGTTAAGAGTTAAGAGTTAAGAGTTAAGAGTTAAGAGTTAAGAGTTAAGAGTTAAGAGTTAAGAGTTAAGAGTTAGAATTCTTCCCCTGCTCCCCCTGCTCCTCTGCCTCTCTGCTCCTCTGCCTCTCTGTCCCATGCCCCATTCCCCATTTATAAGGAATTGCCTGCCAATATATGAAATATTTATCTAATATGCGTCACAATTAATACTGCCACCAAAATTCATTGATAAACTACAATCTACTGTAGTCAGGGACAGCCAAGGCACCTTGGATGTTAGTGGCTAGAAGCACCTTGGAACGAACGGGAATAAAGGAACTTCCACTATGCTGATTTGCCCTCAGTGTAAATTTGAAAACCCCAATAGCAATAAATTCTGTCAAAACTGTGGCGCATCCCTGACTCACAAGGTCTGTCCTGAATGCAGTACAGATGATGTACCTGTGAATGCACTACGTTGTCATAACTGTAATACAGAATGTGGAACAGTGTTTTGGGCAATTATTGCTAAAGAAACGACTGGGGAAGCTTTGAGAGTAGAAGGAGATGTAGGAGATGTGGGAGGTGAGGGAGATGAACAAGCAATACCCGCCTCATCTCCTCTATCGCCTAGTTCTCAAATTACATTAGGTTCCTATTTAGACTCCCAAGAGCGCTATCAATTGTTAGATACGCCACTTGCCCAGACGGAAACTGCCATTATTACTGATGTGGGTGTGAGAGTTCTAGACTGCCAGCCGTATCAAATATCACCGATTGAGGCAATACTCGCAAGTCAGGAATCAGATTTGCTAACACCATCAGTGGAAGCGAGTGAGATTCCTCGCCTTGCTAAACTTTATATTGCTTTACAATCCCAAGGTGAGCGGGGGATACCGTCGATTCACGACGCATGGCAGCAAGGTGATATACAGGTATTAATAATCGAAAACCGCTCGGATTGGCAGTATTTACTCGACCTGTGGCAAGAAGAAACAACCAGTTCGTTAAAAATTTTACACTGGTGTTATGAAATGACCCAACTTTGGGCAGTATTGGAACCAGTAAATTGTCGTCAAAGCCTTTTAGATTTGTCGAATTTGCGATTGGATGAAGACCAAACGTTGGCACTACAAAGGTTGTATGTGGAATCATCGAATTCTCAGCCTGCCACGGAGTCGCCAGAAGATGCCCCTCACCAAACATCTGCTATTCCAGAGGAGCCGTTAACTATCCAAACTTTGGGAAGAGTTTGGCAAGCACTATTTAGACAGTCGCAACGAACTCAATTTGGCTCTGTAGTTCAGATGTTGGGGGATTTAGAGGTAGGTAAGATTCAGACGATCGCCCAATTGCGATCGCGTTTGGAGGAAATTTCTATTGAACTGGAAGCACTAGGAACCGCAACTTTGCCGCCAATAGAGGAGAAAAATACTGCTGTGTCCACTATCCCGCAATCAGATGAGTTAGGAGATATCATTAGCAAAATTGATGATATGCCAACTGTTGTGCTGGCGATGCAGTTAAGCAGCTTAGAAGATGCAGGACGCACAGATGTGGGGCGTCAACGTCATCATAACGAGGACTGCTTTGGCATTGAAACCAAAATTCAGAAACTGGAGTTCCCTAAAAGTCGAGTCTTAGAAGGGCATGGTTTGTATATTCTTTGTGATGGTATGGGTGGACATGCTGGCGGCGAGATAGCCAGCGAGTTAGCAGTCAACACCCTACGGCAATACTTTCAAGAACACTGGATTGCCAACCAACTGCCAACAGAAGATAGCATTCGTGAGGCAGTGTATTTAGCTAATGAGGCGATTTACAAGCTCAATCAACAAGATGCCCGTTCTGGAGTTGGGCGTATGGGTACAACTTTAGTAATGCTTTTAATTCAAGATACTCAAGCAGCAGTTGCTCATGTGGGAGATAGCCGTCTCTATCGCCTAACGCGCAAACAGGGACTAGAGCAAGTCACAGTAGATCACGAAGTTGGGCAACGGGAAATTAACCGAGGAGTGGAAGCAAGCATAGCTTACGCCCGTCCAGATGCCTACCAACTTACCCAAGCCTTGGGGCCTCGTGATGAAAACTCGATTAATCCCGACGTAGGTTTTTTCGACATCAACGAAGATACTCTTCTGCTGTTGGCATCGGACGGTCTATCAGATAATGATTTACTAGAAACCCATTGGCAGAGCCGCTTACAACCCTTACTTAGTTCTGGCGCTAACTTAGAACAGGGTGTTACAGATTTAATTGATTTGGCAAATCAATACAACGGTCATGACAATATTACTGGTATACTTATTCGGGCAAAAGTACGCCCAAATCTAGAAAGTTGAAAATTAAGGGACTGGGGACTGGGAACTGGGAAATAATTTTTCTACTCTCCAATCCCTAATCCCTAATCCCTAATCCCCAATCCCTAATCCCCAATCCCCAATCCCCAATCCATTTACCTTGTAGGTTGTATTGTGGTTAGTCTGACCCTGTTAGAACCGCAACAGAAAACGCCCCTCCAGCAGTGGAGCTTTGAGAACTCCTCCATAATTCGGATTGGTCGAGCGGCAGATAATCACGTTGTTTTAAATGATAGTTTAGTTTCGCGGCATCATCTAGAACTGAGAAAAGTCGGTGACGCTAGCAATGGCGATGCTTGGCAGCTGATTAGTCAAGGTACAAATGGGACTTTTCTCAACGGTATTCTTGTACTTCAGAGTCCGTTACCAGATAATTCCCTTTTGCAATTGGCACAGGGAGGCCCAATACTGCAATTCCAAATTCAGGAGGTAACAGTACTAGAAACTGGTTTGCGATCGCAGCAACAAATACAAGGGACAGAAGAAAACGCCGCTGAGACACTTTACTCAGCAAGAAATCTGGCAAATTTATCTTCAACTTGCACGCACGAAGGCAACTCTCCAAACAATGTGTTTTGCATCCACTGCGGTCAACCTCTCTCAGTCCAACAGAGAATTCGTCATTATCAGGTGTTGCGAACTCTCGGACAAGGAGGTATGGGTACTACCTATCTGGCTTGGGACGAGGCTGGTCTGATTGCGGGTATGCCACAACTGCTGGTGTTGAAGCAAATGAATGCTGATATGCTGAAAATTGTCAAAGCTCAAGAGTTATTTGAGCGAGAGGCGCATACTCTCAAATCCCTTAACCATCCAGGAGTTCCCAAGTATTATGACTTCTTTGTAGAAGGCGGAAAAAAATACTTGGCAATGGAACTAATCCACGGACAAGATTTGGAGAAACGCGTCTATACCACCGGACCAGTGACACCAAACCAAGCGATCGCTTGGATGATCCAAACCTGCGATATTTTAGACTATCTTCATAGCCAAGAGCCTCCACTGATTCACCGCGATATCAAACCCGCCAATTTAATGGTGCGAAGCTCAGAAAATCGCATTGTGGTGCTAGATTTTGGCGCAGTTAAGGAAATCGGCACAGCGCCCGGTACTCGAATTGGTGCAGAAGGTTACTGCGCCCCTGAACAAGAACGAGGACAACCTTTGACTCAATCTGATTTGTATGCAATTGGGCCAACGCTGATTTTTCTGCTCACAGGCGAAAACCCTTTCAAGTATTACCGCCAACGAGGGCGAAACTTCAGGTTTGATGTGGCAAAAGTTCCCACCATTAGTTCCCAATTAAGAGATGTTATCGATCGCGTTACAGAACCATTGCCACGCGATCGCTATCAAAATGCAAAGGAATTAGCTGCGGCTTTAGCTGCTTGCAAAGTTTAGAGAGTGGAGATTAGCGAGTTAGGAGTTAGGAGTTAGGAGTTAGGGGTTAGAATTCTTCCCCTGCTCCTCGGTCACTGAGCGTAGCCGAAGTGCTGCTCCCCCTGCTTCTTCATCCCTCCTATTCCCTACTCCTCATCCCAAGTTTCTACAGCTAGCAATTCACTAACTGGGTCTTGCATACTAAAGCCAAAGTCAAGCAGTTCTTGTTTCCAGTGCTGCCATTCATTACCATAGAGCAGAGCGATTTTCCAGATGCTATCGCTTGGCTTGATAATATTCGATTCTATGAGTGATTGCACGTTGCGCTGCAATTTCACCATTGGGTGAATCACTTTCTGAGTCATAACCTCGATTGAATTCTGATTTTGTGGGTAAATGCTTAATTAAAACTGCTTTCCATTCTGCAATTGTTGCCGGCCCGTAGAGTGGTGTAATTTGGTAAAGCTAGTCTTAACTTTCTAACTATACCATAACAAACTCTACTAAGTTACTGGTAAATTCGGTTTTGTACGGTAATTACCACCAGAAAATCCCAATTTTACCAAGCAGTCCTTAAACTTTTTGCAGAAGCCAGACAAAAGTTTTGGGATAAGGAGTAAGGGATGTTTATCTTTCCCCTTTTTTCTTTAACCTTTGCTCCTTTTATTTTTCCTCTTTACCTGTACCTTTTTTCCGCAACAGTGCAACACTACCTTTCGTAAGATATCTATATGTGGACGCCGAGCAGAATAATTAGTCCTCAGGGAAGTTCCACTAAGTAGCGTGACTGAGGACTACTGGGAAAATTCTGTTTGTTTAAATTAGGAAAAATATGCTTGCTTGTTGCAGTAGCTATAGGATACGAGCTAGTTTGAAATTTTTTGACTGACAGGGAAATTTGCAATTGAGTAGAGATATCTAGTCTTTACTGTTGATTTAAATGTTATTTACATTATCGCAAACATCTGGCTTTAGGCGAAATAATTGCAAATCTTTATATAATTTTAATATTTTGCTCAGAGAATAAGACTTGTTAGGGTACAGGGTAGGGTTTTGCTTTGAGATATAGGAGCGATGCCTACGGCGGTAAACTACGCATGGCAAAATTGGCAGTACAGCATAGGCTTACCATAAGGTTCTCTCGTATTCAGGGTCAGCATTTGAAGTTTGTGTAAAAAATTTTTTGCGAGGATGTTAGTTTCTGTTGAGCAGATGGGTATCCTCAGAACGGGAGGCTTGCTGATACCTAAGTATTTACCACAGCAAGTATGTGAGGCATGGCTAGTTCGGATGCAGAATACCTAATTACCCGCAAAAAGCAGATTCAGCGGCGACAAAAGATTGTCACCATAGTGTCGATGTTCTCGTTTTTTGGTTCTACGGTATTTGCAATCATTCCGGCAATCCAACAGGCTACTCAACCAAAGCCAGCAACTGCGTCTGCTTCTCCTGAGTCAGGATTACAGCAACAGGCGCGCGGCTACGAGTTGGTTTTACAACGGGAACCAGAAAACCAACTTGCTTTAGAGAAACTGTCTGTGCTGCGGTTGCAATTGAAAGATACGAAAGGTGCGATGGAACCTTTGGAGAAGTTGGTGAAGTTGCACCCTGAGCGGCAAGATTACAAAGTTGTATTAGAGAAGATTAAGAAGCAAGAGGGAAATAGCGATCGCAGCACAAATAAGCAGCCCAAATCTCAGTAACAATTTCACTTAAATATTTTTACGAAATAATTAATTTTGAAATTACAAAGAAATACAAGATGTTTAATGGCAAATCGATTTTAATCACTGGTGGTACAGGCTCCTTCGGCAAGCAATTTGTTAAAACGATTCTTAGCCAATATCAACCTCAGAAAGTCATAATTTATTCACGGGATGAACTGAAGCAGTATGAAATGGCGCAGGAGTTTAATGCACCAGTGATGCGCTATTTCATTGGAGATGTGCGCGATCGCGATCGGCTGCGTCTCGCAATGCGGGGTGTTGATTATGTTATTCATGCTGCGGCACTCAAGCATATTCCTGCTGCTGAATACAACCCAATGGAATGTATTAAAACTAATATACACGGTGCAAATAATGTCATTGATGTTGCCATTGAGCAAGAAGTCGAAAAAGTAATTGCCCTGTCAACTGATAAAGCAGTTAATCCCATTAATCTCTACGGTGCAACCAAGCTAGCAGCGGATAAACTTTTTGTTGCAGCTAATAATATTGTTGGGACAATGAAAACCCGATTTGCTGTAGTTCGTTATGGTAATGTCGTCGGTTCAAGAGGCTCAGTTGTACCCTTCTTTCAAAAATTAATTCGCGAAAAAGCTACAGAAATTCCCATTACAGATACACGCATGACCCGCTTTTGGATTACCCTCCAGCAAGCTGTAGATTTAGTGTTTAACAGTTTTGAAAGAATGCAAGGTGGAGAAATATTTGTCCCGAAGATTCCTTCAATGAAAATTACCGATTTAGCTGAAACACTTGCACCGGGAGTTCCAATTAAAATTGTTGGTATTAGACCAGGAGAAAAGCTACATGAAGCTATGTTTTGTTCTGAAGCTTCACATTTAGTATTGGAGTTTGGAGATCATTATGTAATTAGACCAACTATTGAATATGCTCATTCTGTGGATTATGCCTGCAACGCTTTAAGTGAGAAAGGAGTCCCCGTTGCAGAAGGGTTTGAGTATAGTTCTGAGATAAATACAGAATGGCTAAAAGGTTTCCAACTACTCGATATGCTGAAGTAATGAGTGACTACATTCCTTATGGAAAGCAAGATATCAGTCAACAAGATATTGATGCTGTAATTGAAATTTTGCGCTCAGGCTGGATTACTCAAGGCCCAGCTATAGAGAGATTTGAGCAAGCTGTTGCCAACTACTGTGGAGCGAAATATGCCGTAGCGGTTTCTAGTGCGACCGCTGCATTACATATTGCTTGTCTTGCTGCTGGTTTGAGTCAAGGAGATATTCTCTGGACATCACCAAATACCTTTGTTGCTTCAGCTAATTGTGGACTTTACTGTGGTGCAAAGATTGACTTTGTTGATATTGACCCAAATACCTACAATTTGAGCATCGATGAATTAGAACGTAAGTTGGCTGGGGCAGAAAAGCAAGGTTGTTTGCCTAAAGTATTAATACCCGTACATTTTGCAGGGCAATCTTGTGAGATGGAACAAATTGCCGCTTTATCACAGCGTTATGGTTTCAAAATTATCGAAGATGCTTCTCATGCGATTGGCGGAAGATATCAGGCACAACCTATTGGTTCCTGCAAATTTTCCGATATGGCGGTTTTTAGCTTTCATCCGGTAAAAATTATTACAACTGGTGAAGGCGGTATGGCGCTAACAAATGATGAGGAATTATATCAAAAATTGATTAGATTGCGATCGCATGGCATAACTCGTAATCCAGATTTGATGCAAGGAGAATCTCACGGTTCTTGGTATTATCAGCAACTAGAACTAGGCTTCAACTATCGGATGACGGATATCCAAGCAGGATTGGGTGCTAGTCAGATGCAACGATTAGATAAGTTTGTAGAACATCGCTGGTTTTTAGCCAACCGCTATAATCAACTACTGCAAGATTTACCTTTGATGCTGCCGTGGCAACATCCAAATACTAAATCTAGCTGGCATCTTTATGTGATTCGGCTCAAGCTGGACAAGATTAATAAAACTCATCGGCAAGTATTTGAAGAACTTCGCGGCACAGGAATTGGTGTGAATTTGCACTATATTCCAGTTCATATACAGCCTTATTACCAAAAATTTGGATTTAAATTAGGACACTTTCCACAAGTAGAAAAATATTACAAAGAAGCTATCAGTATTCCAATATATTATGGACTAGATGAAGAGAGTCAAGATAGGGTAGTAGCTTCGTTAAAAGAGAGGCTGATATGAAAACTGTAATTATTGTTCAGGCAAGAATGACTTCAACTCGGCTTCCCGGAAAAGTACTCAAAAAGGTATTGGATAAGCCTTTATTAGAATACCAGATTGAGAGACTAAAGCAAGTAAAGCTGGCTGATGAAATTGTGATTGCTACTACAACCAATAGTGCAGATTTGTCAATCATTGAACTTTGCGATTGCCTTTCAGTACCATATTTTCGAGACTCTGAAGAAGATGTATTAGCCAGATACTATGGAGCAGCTAAAGAACATCAAGCAGATGTAGTAATTCGCGTTACCTCTGATTGTCCGCTAATTGATCCACAAGTGATTGACAAGGTAATTCAATTTTATCTGGATTATAGATATGAATTTGATTATGTTTCTAACTGTTTAGAGAGAACCTACCCACGGGGGATGGATACTGAGGTTTTTTCATTTCTAGCATTACATCAAGCATTTGTCGAAGCAATCACACAACCTGATCGAGAGCATGTTACTTCATTTATTTATATGCACCCTGAACGTTATCGATTAGCTCAGGTAGTTTATTCAGAAAATCAAAGTTCACATCGTTGGACAGTGGACACAGTAGATGATTTTGAACTTATCAAAAGAATTATTGAAGCGCTTTATCCTGAAATTCCAAAATTTACTCTTGAGGATTGTTTAAATTTGTTCAGACATTATCCTGATTGGTCACTAATTAACGCACACGTAGAACAAAAGAAATATGCTGCATAACTATTAATTTATCAAAAATGAAGCTATTGATCCGAGTAGATGCATCAACACAAATAGGTACAGGTCATGTAATGCGTTGTCTAGCTTTAGCGCAGGCTTGGCAAGATGCAGGTGGTCAGGTTATTTTTGTGATGGCGACTGAAGCACCAGATTTGAAAACTCGGTTAAAAGCGGAAGGAATGGAAGTTATCCACCTGCCGATTCAAATTGGAAGTGCTGAGGATGCCGAAGAAACAGCGAAACTCGCACACCAGTTTAATGCAAATTGGGTTGTAGTGGATGGTTATCACTTCGATGCTAAGTATCAAGAAATCATCAAGGAATCTGAGCTAAAACTTTTATTCATTGATGATTATGGACACGCAAAAGAGTACCACGCGGACATTGTTTTAAATCAAAATATTCATGCTTGTGAGGGATTATACAGGAATAGACAGCCATATACCAAACTGTTACTTGGTACAAGCTATAGCCTTTTGCGGCGGGAATTTTGGCAGTGGCGGGGATGGCAGCGATCGCTCCCTCTGATAGCAAAGAAGTTACTAGTTACACTAGGCGGCGGAGATCCAGATAATGTAACTCTCAAGGTGATTGAAGGATTACAACAAGTAGAAATAGAAGGGCTAGAAGCAGTTGTTGTAGTTGGGGGAAGTAATCCGCATTATGAGCAACTGCGATCGGCTAGTCAGGAGTCAAGGTTTCCTATTCACTTGAAAAAGAATGTAACGGATATGCCCGATCTCATGTCTTGGGCTGATGTGGCAGTAACAGCTGGTGGAAGCACTTGTTGGGAACTAGCTTTTATGGGTTTGCCTAGTGTGATATTAATTTTGGCAGACAATCAACGGGCGATTGCCGAACAACTAAAGGCAATGGGAGTAGTTGTAAATTTGGGATGGCATGAGAATGTTTCTGCTGTTGAAATAGCATCGGGAATAGCGCAATTATTGATAACTGCTGGAAGGCGCGAAAAAATGACTACATATAGTCAAGAATTAGTAGATGGTCAAGGAAGCAGTCGAGTATTGAACTATCTAAAAGATAACTTTTTTCAATTGCGATCGGTGCGGCAAGATGATTGTCGATTGCTATGGGAATGGTCAAACGCTCCAGAAGTACGTGCGGTTTCTTTTTCCTCAAATTCTATACTCTGGGAACATCATGTTCAATGGTTCAAATCTAAATTGATTAACCCTAATTGTATCTTTTATATTGCAATTAATAAAAATGATGTACCTGTTGGACAGATTCGATATGACATAGAAAATCATGAAGCTACTGTTTCCATGAGTATTGATCCAAAGTTTCGTAATCATAATTATGGAAGTAGCTTGATTAAATTAGCTTGTAAAGAAATATTCTATGATTACGATATTACTAGAATTAATGCCTACATAAAACCAAGTAATCAGGCATCTGTTAAGGCATTTTCCAAAGCGGGTTTTCAGAGTATGGGAATAATCACACTGCAAGGACATCAAGCAATCCTTCTAATCATAGACAAGTGTAAATTTGATTAATTGAGAGAGTAAATGCGAGAAATTAACATTGCAGATAGAATAATCGGTGCTAGTCATCTCCCCTTCGTAGTTGCTGAAATTTCCGGCAATCATAACCAATCTTTAGAAAGAGCTTTAGATATCGTTGAAGCAGCTGCTAAAGCCGGGGTACATGCAATTAAAGTTCAGACTTATACTGCTGATACGATGACCTTAGATATAAATGAGGGTGATTTTTACATTAATTCCCCTAATAGTCTATGGCATGGTAAATCCCTGTATCAGCTATATCAGCAGGCTTACACACCTTGGGAATGGCACAAACCTATTTTTGAGCGTTGCGAGGAACTAGGAATAATTGGGTTTAGCACTCCTTTTGATGCTACCTCTGTAGATTTTCTCGAATCTTTAAATGTACCTTGCTACAAAATCGCCTCTTTTGAAAATACCGATTTACCTCTAATTGGCAAAGTTGCCAGCACGGGTAAACCGATGATTATTTCTACTGGTATGGCAACAATTTCTGAGTTAGATGAAACTGTTCGGACAGCACGAGAAGCTGGATGTCAAGATTTAATATTACTCAAATGTACTAGTAGCTATCCTGCCACACCAGAAAATACTAACCTGTTAACTATTCCTCAAATGCGTGAGTTGTTTAATGTGCAGTTAGGGTTATCCGATCACACAATGGGTATTGGAGTTGCTGTTGCTAGTGTTGCTTTAGGAGCTACATTAATTGAGAAGCACTTTACTCTGTGTCGCGCTGATGGTGGAGTCGATTCAGCCTTTTCAATGGAACCAGCAGAGATGCAGCAATTGGTAATAGAATCGCAAAGAGCTTGGCAAGCTTTGGGCAGTATAAAATATGGAGCCACTGAGGCTGAAAAAGAATCATTGCTTTATCGGCGATCGCTCTACGTTGCCAAAGATATGAAAGCTGGAGAGATTCTCACTTCAGAAAACCTAAGAGCAGTACGCCCAGGTTTAGGATTACCACCTAAGTTTTTCGACATTGTTATCGGTAAAGCAGTTAATCAACATATCAAAAAAGGTACGCCTTTTACCTGGAAATTAGTATTAGTAAGTGAGGAATAAAAAGCTCACTAATACACATAATAATGATAATTTTGCTTTTTATCTATATGTTTAACATCAAAAAGTGAAGGATGAATCGTCAATGAGTCAAGTTAGCACAAGTGTGCAGATATTACGAGAACACTATCAGAATCTTGTAAGAACAAAAGGTGACTCACCTGGTTCTGGACAGTGGGGTTCTATAGATGAATCTCTTGTCAGATATTTAGAACTTATAAAAATTGGAAACCTCAATGGATGTCGAATTTTAGATGTAGGATGTAGTATCGGTTATTTTGCACAATATTTGCAAGAACACAATATTATTTGCCAATATACAGGCATAGATATTGTACCTGAAGCCATTGAAATTGCACGTAAAAAATTTCCAGATATGAAGTTTGAGTGTTTAGATATAACTCAAGAAAGTCTAGAAGAAACTTATGATTATGTTTTTGTCTCTGCTGTTTTCAATAATTTTACACCTAACGGTAATCTTTTTCTGCAAACTTTAATCAAAAAAGCATTCTCTTTATGTGAGAAAGGTCTAGCATTTAATTTTATTTCATCTTATGTTAATTTTCGACAAGAAAATATGGCTTATTATGAACCAGAGGCAGTTTTAAGTTTTTGTATTCAGCAGCTATCTAGAAAAGTCACAATGATTCATCATTACTATCATTGTGATATTTGTATTTATGTTTACAAATAAATGAACACTAAAGATTTTGTAATTAATTGGCAGGAAATAGCAAATATTTGGGATGATTTTGTTGAAGATTCTCCTCAAGGAACTATTTTTGCAAAAACTGACTTTATCAATGCGTTAGGAGTGCCTTTTCAAATTATTACAGTCTATTTCAGACAGAAAATAGTTGCAGGTACTGTTATCTTATTTTCTGAAGATGGCAAGACATTATCCGCTCCTTTTCCTTTCACACCATATCAAGGACTGTTACTAGCCGACAATTCTACTAAACCAGATAATAAACGTAATTCTGAAGATTTTTTGATTTTAACTTGGTTTATAGAACAACTTATAGATAAATTTGAAAAAATTTCCCTAGCCCATTCATGGGAATTGCAAGATATACGACCATTTCAATGGTATAACTACCATATACCTGAAAAGGGAAGGTTTGAAGTTCAACTCAGATACACGGGTATATTAAAATTAACAAAATTTGATAGCTTTGACTTTTATCTCAGTTGCATTCGTGCTGTCAGGCGGCAGGAAATGCGGAAAGCTATCAAGAATAAATTATCTATTCAGGTATCTGATAATATTGATATTTTAGATAAACTACATCGAGAAGTTTGGGCTAGACAAGGAATAGAAAATACAAGAAAAGAATCTTACTTACTCAAAGCAATAGCTCATAAATCTTTAGCCAAAGGATTTGGAATACTGAAAATATGCTATTTGGATGTAATTCCTATTTCTGCAATTTTATTCCTCTTTGATCGTAAGCGTGGTTATTATATGTTTGCTGGTAATAATCCTGAATACAGAGAAAGTGGTGGTTCAACATTCTTACTACTCGATTTAATTGAAGAATGTTTTAAACGTAAATTGCAAGAAATTGACTTTGTAGGAGTAAATTCTCCAAATCGAGGAGATTATAAACTCAGTTTTAATCCAGAGATTAAGCCTTATTTTGTAACAGATTTTAATACCAATTTGAATCTTTATAAATAAATATAAAAAGTTAACTGGAGAAGTAACTAAAACTGTGAATCGTGTCATTGCCACAATAGAAGCCCGGATGGGTTCTTCACGGCTTCCTGGTAAAGTCCTCAAGGAAGCTGTGGGTAAACCGATGCTATTGCTGATGGTTGAGCGTATCCGTCGCGCTCGTTATATAGATGAAGTAGTAGTTGCCACAACTACTAATGAAAAGGACGAAGCGATCGCATCCTTATGCAGTAAACACAATATTCCTTACTTTCGTGGTTCAGAGGAAAATGTATTAGAACGGGTTGTGGAAACTGGGCGACATTATCAAGCAGAAGTTAGTGTCCTTTTAACCGGAGATTGTCCCCTAATTGACCCTTATGTAATTGACCAACACATCTGTGCCTTTTTCGCAGCTTACCCCCATGTGGATTACGTTGCTAATTGTGAAGTACGTTCATATCCTCATGGGCTGGATCTCATAGTGTTGTCTTGGAAAACACTAGCTCAAACAGTTGATTTTGCTTCCAGTCAACCCTTTCGTGAACATGTTGGTTGGTACATCCGACGACATCCAGAGCAATATCGTCGCTTGGATATCATTGCTCCTCCAGGCTTAAGTAATCCTTTTTTCCGTATTACCCTTGACTATCAAGAAGACTATGATCGCATCAAAGGCATTTTTGAAGCACTTTATCCCCAGAATCCCCAATTTACGACAGTAGACATTCTTAACTATGCCCAACAACAAGGATGGATTGACTCCTGAGAGAGATTAAACTTATGAAAGTGTGTGTCGGTATTATTGGTTTGGGAAAAATTGGGCATCGCTTTGGTATTTCCCCACAAGGCGATCCACTCAGCCATTCCGAAGGGTATGCTCAAATCCCTAATGTGACAGTTGTATTAGGAGTAGATCCAGATCCAGAGGCGTGTAGAGATTTTCAGCAACGTTTTTCCGAAGCACAAGTATACTCCAGTCTGAAAGATGTACCAGATCAGCTTCACCTCGACGTAGTATCAATATGTAGTCCCACTCACTTACACGCTCAGGGAGTTATTGCTGCACTGGCTTGGCAACCCCGCGTCATCCTGTGCGAAAAACCCCTTGCAGTTAATGTAGCAGAGGCAGAAATAATGCTAGCTGCTTGCTCTGCACAGGGCTGTATTTTGATAACTAACTATTCGCGTCGCTGGACACCAATGCTGAAAGCCTTGAAACATCTAACGAGTCAGGATGATGGCTTGGGAACTCCAACTGGTGCTTGTTTACGCTATAACGGTGGTTTACTGCACAATGGAACCCATTGGATCGATATGTTATTGGCTTTATTCGGATCGATTGCTTGTGCATATCGTCTGGAAAAATCACCTATTGCTGAAGATGACAGTGCTGAGTCAATTGCACTATCCTGGAACGGCGGATTAACTGCATATTTGATTGCAGTACGTGGAACTGGGTATTCAATCGGCGAAGGGGAACTCTGGGGAACCGGGGGTATGCTGCGGTATAGCGCCGGGGGAGGGCAAATCACTTGGCAGACAGTTCAACCTAGTCAGTGGTCAGGCTTTCAAGAGTTAGGTCAAGCAAAGATGATCTGTGAAGCTGGCTTAAAAGGCCACATTCTGGGTGCTGTCACCGAAGCTGTGCAATTAGCACAAATTGGCGGACAACCAACCTGTTCTGGCGCTGATGGTGTGCTTGCTTTACAAGTTGTTGAAATGGCAAGAAACAACAAATTTCTAATTAAGTAGGTAATTTGATGGTTATTACTACAGAAAAACCAGCTTTGCTGGGAGGTTCCAAGGTTTTTCCAGAGCCATTACCAAGGTATATCAGTATTAGTTCCCAGGAGACTGAAGCCGCTATTCAAGTATTGAAAAGCGGTATTTTATCTGACTATATCGGTGCTGCTGGACTGTACTTTATGGGTGGCAAAGAAGTTCACGCCTTAGAAGAACAATGGGCTAACTACTTCAATGTTCGTCACGCTTTAAGTGTTAACTCTGCTACTAGTGGTTTACATACTGCTGTGATTGCAGCTGGTGTTAGTTTTGGTGATGAGGTAATTGTGCCACCGCAAACGATGTCAGCAACAGCAACAGCAGTGGTTATGGCAAATGGTACTCCTGTTTTTGTCGATCATGAGGAGGCTAGTTGCTGCATTGATCCAGAAGCTGTTGAGGGTGCTATTAGCACACGCACAAAAGCAATTATCGCAGTCAATTTGTTTGGGGGCCCAGCCCAACTATTGCGCTTACGTGAATTAGCAGATCGACACGGTTTGATTCTAATTGAGGACAATGCCCAAGCACCAGGAGGTCAGCATCAGGGCCGTTGGTTAGGGACAATTGGGCATTTGGGAGTTTTCAGCCTCAATTGTCACAAAACGATTCAGTGTGGTGAAGGGGGGATTGTAGTCACTAATGACGATCGCTTGGCGCGGCGGGTGGCATTGGTACGTAATCACGGAGAGAATGCAATTGAAGCGGAAAACTGGGATGAAGATGCTGATATTGTTGGTTACAATTATCGCTTAACTGAACTTCAGGCAGCGATCGCTCAGGTTCAACTCCAACGTTTAGAAGAATTGACACAGCCACGGCTGAAAATTGCTGAAGCTTTAGACCAAGGGTTGTCTGAGTTTAAAGCATTGCGGACGACTAAAGTTGACTCTGGCGATCGCCATGTTTACTATACATATCCCATCTGGATCGATCCACAACAAGCTGGATTGTCGCGGGACAGATTTGTGGAAGCACTTCAAGCAGAAGGATGCCCTGTGGCGGGGCGTTATGTGCGTCCCTTGTATAGACTACCTCTTTTCCAAAAGTTGCAACAAGAAGGCAAGACAATTGTCAGTCATCCTACAGGTGTCTGTCCCATAGCCGAAAAGACATATAGCGAGACGCTTTTATCTACAACTCTCATCCAAATACCTGGGGGTATTGATCTAGTTGATCGTTTCATAGCTTCTGTGGCTAAAGTCCTGGCTCATGCCGAAGAGCTAAGTCGAGGGAAAGAGGAATGAAGATTATTGCGATCGCTCACGATCCAGGCGGTGCTAATGCTGTCGCTGCAACAGTTGCAGCCTTGCGGGCAGCAGGTACACAGGTTGAAGCCTATGCCAAAGGCCCAGCCATCCATCAGTTTCAACGCATTGAAGTTGCTTGCACGCCAGTTTCTGAGGAACACCAAACTCTTCTTGTAAATTTAACAGGAGATATTCTGCTAACAGGAACATCTCAATATGATGAGTTTGAACGTGATGCTATTTTATGGGCGAGGCAAGAGCATATTCCTAGTATTGCGGTCATAGATTATTGGGCAAATTATCGGCAGCGTTTTCAAGCACTTAGCAATCGTAATACGGAACCAACTTTTCCAGATATCATCACAGCTATAGATGAAGTCTGTGCAGCAGGAATGCTTGCTGATGGAATACCAGAAAAGCGAATACGCATTGTGGGACAGCCCTATTTTGCTTGGCTGATTGCTAGGCAAAAATCCAGAAAAAGTATTTTCAAACTTCCAGAAAATATTCTCTTTGCTTCTCAACCAAATGCCAATGAAATTGAGATGCTCCGTATCTTAATTAAGGTATTAACTGACTATAAAGATTTAAAAAAATTGCTCATCCGGTTTCATCCCCGCCAAGGTAAGTGTCCTGGTTCACTTGATTTGCTAGCAAGATCAAGCTTACCATTTGGGATTGACGAAAGCCCTAATATACTAGACACACTGCAACAACAGGATATTGTTTTGGGAATTACTTCCATTATTCTAATTGAAGCAGCCTTGATGGGGATACCAACAGGTAGCTTGGTTATGGGTGTGAATGACACGTTAATAACCAACAAATGGGGATTTACACTTCCCTTAAACACCCCAGAAAAGCTGCAAGAGTTTTTGTATTTTACCGAACATAGGGAAATAGACAAGCAGTTCTTTGAACAGCAATGCAATGCAGATTATCGAGTAGCACAGTTATGTAAAGCGATCATTTAGTTGCTTTGTATCTCCTAATAAATACGGCTTCAAAAAAAATTGTTCTTTATAGATTTGGTGTTAACAGATATGTCAACAGTTAGATTAATTATAGTTCAAGGTCCCAATCAAATGTTATATTCTCTTTCTGTCCTTCGTTATCTCGAAGCAACTGGAGAATATAAAGACTGTGAAGATATATTAATATTAGGTGGATATAGAGCCGACCCAAAACTTACAGAAGTTTGTTTACAAATATCTAAAATTTGGAATTTTAAATCAAAAATAATTTTACATGGGTTTGATTATTTATGCCAAGATAATTCTCTAGATTTTGTATCAGCATCAGAATTATTAAAAAGAGTTATCAATCTTCAATCTGTTGATGTTATATTTGTACTCCGCAATTGGCAATTTATCAATGAAGTATTTTTATACGCTTACCCTAGCGCTCGTAAAATATGTTATGGAGAATTAGGCTGGTTAGATTTTAGTAGTACTTTATGGAGTAATTTTTATGGCAGTCCACCTATTAATCCATCGGGTAAGTTTATTAAAATAGATGAGGCATATCCTGTGTTAGTACCTGTGGATGCAGACCATGCTTTTGAACAATGTCCCATTAAGGTTGTTGGAGGTGATTTTTTTAAGTCTGTTATATACGACAGTGCTAAACAGATCCAAGGACTTAGTAATTACTGTGCGTTAATTGTAGAAAAACTTGGTAGTTCCATCACCTTCGTATTAACATCATATGATACAGAAGCAGGATTTATTAAAAGTTACCAAGATGAAATAGAATGTTATTTGTCTTGCGTCTTACCATATACTCAGGAAGATGAAGCTATAGTTGTCAAAGGACATCCCAGGCAGATATATAATCAGTCGGAATTACTGGCAAATAAGCTGTGCGAATCTGACCGCAGAGCCTTTGTTGTTTCAGAATTTACCCAAGTTCCTATAGAGTTATTTATTCCTTTTCTTCCAATAAAAAAGGTAATTGCCCCTATGTCCTCAGCTTCTATAACATTGGGATACTTGGGAGCTTCTGAATTGGTTATAGGATTTGGTGAAAACTTAATAAGTAAATATATATCTCCTAAATGCCAGGAAACCATATTGATTGGGCAGTACCAACGAGCATTAGAAGCGAAATATTCATGTAAGCAAAATTGTGAACCAATCAAGTATTTAGAACTCAAAAATGACTTAAAACAATATTATCAACAGCAAATATATATTAATCTATCTGACGATAATCATACTCAAACATATGTTGATGAATTGACCGAAAAACATGATTTTGTTAATAAAGTACTTAGCTTTGAAAAATCTAAAATAGAGCATCCAGATATATCTTTATTGCAAGATTTGCTTGATTTGAGAAATCAGATGGTCGAATTTTTGTTAAAAATAGAAGTAAATTTACTTGAAATATTATACTCTAAAAAGTTAGGTGAATCTTATCAAGCGCTATTAAATAGCGGCATTAAACATGAACCATTCACTATTACTGAAGAAAACTTTTTGGTTGAAATATTAGGACATCTTGCTAAAGGATTTGATCAACCAAAAGCTATTCAATATCTGCTAGTAGCAATGCTGTACTGCCGCCCTTACCAATTACCTTTAACTTATAATCTGACTCTTATTCCTAATTGGTTATTTAATGACTATCTTCAATTTCTCTTACAACCTCCTCTTTATTTCCAGGATATAGGAGAAGCAAATATTTATTATGAATATCTAAGCATTATTGTAGATTACATACATAATAATGTTTCTAATAATTCAGATTCAAAATTATGGCAGAGCGTAGCACATAAATTTACAATTGAGGCTAACTTTATTCCATTGTATTTTAATACATTTAATTTAAAGGATATATACGAAAAACGCGCTAATATTATAGAATTATATTTAAAAAAATGTGATTTTCAAATCGACTATAATTTCCCAGAACGCTCCCCAGAACGGCAGAAAATTCGCCTTGGAATACTTGCAAGTCATTTTAGTCCACAAACAGAAACTTTTGCTACCTTATCACTGTATAACAATTTAAATAGAGATTTATTTGAGATTATTATTTTTACCTTACAAACTAGTAATCATCGCTTAGAACGATATTGTGCTGGTCATGCAGATACTTTCGTTCGACTACCAAATGATCTGTCTAACCAAGTGGAAAGCATTCGGGAGGCAGAACTGGATATCTTGTTCATTTCTACTAATGTGACCGCAGTTACACATGCAATTACCTTGATTGCTTTACATCGGCTAGCACGAATACAGATAGTTGACGCAAATTCGCCAGTAACAACAGGAATGCGTCATACAGATTATTACCTTTCAAGTAAACTTTCTGAAATTGAAGATAATGCTCAACAACATTATACGGAAAAGTTAATTACATTAGATAGTCCTCCTCAATGTTTCGATTTTGCAACAGAAGAGAAAATACTTGCTACAACTTCTATCAGCAGAGACAGTTTAGGTATTGCTACAAATGCTGTAGTTTATGTTTCAGGTGCTAATTACTACAAGATAATTCCAGAGCAAGAAGAAACTTGGACAAAGATAATTGCCAGCGTAACTAATTCTGTACTATTACTTTATCCATTTAATCCAAACTGGTCATCTTCTTATCCTTCTATTGCTTTCCGTAAGCGTATAGTTACTACTTTTGCTAAGTATGGTCTTAGTGAAGATAGGTTGATTATTCTTGAGGCAGCACCAAATCGTGCTGATGTTAAAGAACGTTTGAAAATTGCTGATATATACTTAGATTCTTATCCTTACTCTGGTATGACTTCACTCATTGATCCTTTAGAAGTGGGCTTACCAACGGTGGTAATGGAAGGAGAACCTTCTCGTTCTCGCAAAGGAGCGTCACTTTTGCGAGAACTTGAGATATTTGATTTAATTACCAACAATGAAGAGGTTTATATTGAAGTAGCTGTTGCTTTAGGAAACAGCCGAGAATTATGTAAACAAAAAAGTGCCACAATTAAAGAAAAAATGCTGAGTAACCCCATTTTTTTGGATAGTCTCTCTTTCTCAGCTAAAATAGGGAACTTATTCCAAAAACTTTTCAGTGACTATCTTGCAGATAGCCTAAGTGAAAATTTACGCTTAAGGGATATTAACTTAATTATTTTCCCAGATTGGCATCAATCAGAAGACTTAATAGGTTTTGACTTAGAACGAGTGATTAAAGCTCTTGCTAGTTATCCGGCGAGCCAAAACACCACTCTCTTAATTGTTATTACTAATATTTCTCTGGAAGACGCGGAAATTTTTCTATCCAGTGTGATCATGAATATTTTGATGAATTATGATACAGATGTTACTGATAAACTAGAAATTTCGTTAGTAGAGAATTGGAATGATATTCAGTGCCAAGCTTTGCTTCCGCATTTGAAAGCTCGAATTGTTTTGGAACATGAAAATCAACAAACACTGACACAGATAAAAGTAGAAAAGCTTCTATCCTATAATTTGGATAGTTTTATTACATCAAATTGTGAAATTACATCTATTTAACTAAAGCAACCTAAATCATTTGTGAGACATAAGAACCCCGACTTATTTCATAAGTCAGGGTTATTTTGTTTTTTGTTTGGGAGCATCCACTTTTGGAAGAAACATAATTCTGGTACTCCAAAAACCCTACTATATGGTTCATCTAAAAAAGTAGATATGCCGAAAGTGGATGCTCCCTTTTGTTTTACTCGTCTCACAAACTAAATTAGGATTGCTATTAAGGTCATTTTGCTTCTATGTACCTTTGCCACATCTGTTCGTAAGCTTTTTCCATTTCACGAGTGAATTGCTTACCATTCCACAAGGGTGCTATTTGTCTTGATTGGCGAAGTTTCCAAGAGATTTGCTCTCTTAAGGCTGCATCGTTACCCAAACGCACACCCCACTCTATATACTCTTGATCATTCCAGGCAATGCCTTCTGTGATACCCGCATTCATCATCATGGTGTAGCTATTACGCGCTGCAAACTGTTCACCGACTCTCGTCACCAAAGGGATACCCATCCACAATGTTTCTAAGGTTGTTGTCGCTCCGTTGTAGGGAAATGTATCTAATACAATATCAGCAATGCCTAAATTAGCACGATGAACTGACTCTAAATAAACTTGTGGTAAAAATCGTAACCGAGAACAATCTACACCTTCTTCTTCGGCAATTTGGTAAAAGAAGCGTTTAATTGTTTCCTCCTCAGCAGGCCCCTTAATCAAAAAGTAGCTGTTAGGTACTTGTTTAATAATTCGCATTTGCCACTTTGTCGTTTCTGGATGGCGCTTATATCCTCTTTGGGCGCTGAGATATACAACGGCATCCATAGGAATATCCAAGTCATCGCGGCGGAGAGTTGGTACACCAACTTCAAAACCATCTACTGCTATGTAAGTTTGAGGTAATCGCCAGATTTTCTCTGTATAGTAATTTTGTGCATCATCTGGCAGTACATAAGGATCTGCAATAAAGTAATCAATTGCAGGTATACCTGATGCATCCCACCCCAGCCAAGTAACTTGAATTGGTGCTGGCTTGAGTGCCATCACTTCACAAGTAATATCTAGAGTAATACTGTCAAGGTCAATTAAAATATCAATTTCGTCTTGATATATCTGGTCAGCAATCTCTAGACCATTCATACCTAATTGACGAGGTTTTCCTGCCTGACCTAGATACCACTCTTGGAGATAGTCATTTACTAATGTGTAGTTAACAAAGTAAGTATGAATATCAAATTTATCTCGGTCATGATGCTGAAATAACCAGCGAGCTAGCCAACCAACAGAATGATTCCTTAAAGCGTAAGATACATAACCAATTTTTAATTTTTTCGTAGCTCCGTATATTTTTTTGTTATTGGTATTGTTATGACAATAAATTTTTCCTTCTGATTGGGCAAGAGCTTTAATATAAAAGTTAAAAACTTCAGCTACCTGATTATGAATAGCCCGGAAATCCGCAGGAGCATCTTTAATGTGAGGTATCGCAAAAGATGGCGTAAGCAACCGTAATATTCTTCCTTCTTCTAAAGGAATTCGTTCAGCTTTAATAAACTGTTGAAACACAGTTTCTAATTCTTGAGAAGTTGTACATATCTCTTGCCAATACCCCCCTGCTGACATTAGACCTCTTAACAGCAAATGAAGTGCAAAAATTTTATCAGCCAAACCTTCTGATAAGGAATAACACAATCTAGCTATCTCTATCCCTTGAGAATAATTACGAGCATCTTGATAAAAAGTTGCTAAATGCCGCAAAATTTCTACATTATCTGGTTCCAATCGTAAATGCAAGCTAAGAATAGATGCTGCTAGCATAGGCTGCCGCAAAGTATGACCAATTTGCATAGCAGCGGGAAGCAGTATAGAGAAGCATTGATGAGTATCAGGAAAATAAGGAAGACTAGCTTCTATCAAATTCAGATTGACTGGATTTAAGGGTATAATATTTAAAAACTCTTTTAAAACTTGTATCAATAGTTCGATATCGATTTCTATATCTTCTTTTGCTTTTAAGCTCTCAATTAATCCCCACTTATTCAAATCATCAATTTCTTCAATTTTTTCTAACTTGAGACAAAGTATAAGGATTTGAAGTAAATTATTTATATAACTAGGATTAATTTCCCGCATATGCTGGCGAATTAACCAAGCTAGAGAATATTCTCCCAGTGTTTCACGCCTTTCAGCTTCTATTTGCAAAATTTGAAATAGTTGATTTGTCCAAATAGGTAACTGTTCTTCATCTGCCTCTGTCATTGGCAGCATCCAAGTCATTTGAGCTTCCGCTTCTTGCCCTTGTAGTAGCATTAGTAGTCCTAAATCCCAATAATAGGAGATAGTATTTGGTTCTATCGCTATTGCTTGCTCGTATAATTTGGCTGCTTGCAAATAGTTCTCTTGAATGAAGTATTCTTTAGCCTGAACTTGCCAATTATATATATCAGTAATCATCTTGATTCTTATAGAAAAAGGTATGGGCAATCTAATTGTGAATAAATCACAAAATTAAAATAGAGTGGATAGAAGAATCTACCCACTTCAGAAAATGCGTAATTTAGCTGAATAAAAGTCGTGATGACAATTAAAGTTCTATATCAAGTGTTGTCGGTGAGTAATTTTGATCTACTAACTCACATATCTACTTAGATAAGCTGGTGAAGCTAGTGGGGCAAGTCGGTGTTCCACTGGGAAAGTCGGCTGCTGCAAGTACAACTATATCTGAACCACCATTAACTCTAGCTTTATCAGCTTCACATAGAATAGCTATAGTCGTAGCTTCACTGGTAGCAGCTTGCGTTGCTACACCCACACCACCAATATAAGTTTTAAGAGGTGCAGACGCAAGTATTACTCCTCCTTGGTTAGTTACTTGACTAGGCCTGCCGTCAATTGTGTACTGGTAATTTGATGTTTTTGTTGCAATACCAAGACCTAATTTCCCAATTTCACCAGCCTGTGCAAATGCGTTTTGTTCTAGGTAGAAAGCCTGTTGCGCGCGATTCATGGAACCCACGTAAGTTTTCGCTTCTGACTGCTTGGCTTTGTTAGCTTGGTTCAAGAAAGAAGGTAGAGCGATCGCAGACAAAATACCGATGATGATAATTACTACTAGTAATTCAATAAGTGTAAAACCCTCATCTCCCTTCTTCTTGGCGAGGATGTGTTGGATAAATTTGGCTTTTAGTTCGGTTTTCATAAGTGTTTTCCTGGGGGTAGGAAGTGCTTGGGTGTTCTAGATGTAACTTACCCAGCTGCGATCGCTTTCCTATCACCTTCAGAAAAAAAGTTTGGGGAAGTACAATTACACAATCTAAAATCCTTACATCCCAAATGGCACAAACATCACGAAACCCCTGGTGTATGACCAACAGCTAGGTGGAAGCGCTTTATTCAAACTCAGGTGGCCACAACTCTGATATTGCCAGTTCCCAACCTGGTAGCAAGTCTGGTAGTGTGAGTGTATCGCCATTCTGCATCACCACTGGAGCTTGGTTTAGTCGATAAACCGTTACTGTCAATTTGTCAGGGTCAATCAATATACCGACTGTAGACCCAAGTTGCAAGAATAGCTCAATCTTCTCTTCAAGCGGTTTAATTCTGTCACTTTTAGATTTAATCTCAACCATCAAGTCTGGAACTAACTCTACAAAGTCGCGCTTGGTCTTCTTCAATCGATCAGCCCGAACAAAAGACACATCAGGGGCACGTAAGTTTCTTTTTTCCAAGTCCTCCTCTTCTATTCTAGGTAATATGAAGCCTGCGCTAGAGCCAGTCACTCGTCCTAGCTTGCGCGACATTACCCAAATATTCAAGAAGGTACTCAACCGAGTGCCAATTTCCTCTGACTCGTAATCTGATGGCCCCATAACTACGATTTTCCCCTCTACCAACTCCATCTGCCATTCTGGATGCTCGGTTTGTAGCTGCTCTAAGTCTCTAATCGCAAAGGACATAATACACTAAATAACGCTTTTCTATCTATCATAAGTACCCTAACCTACGAAAGCTACAATATATTATTGCATTCAAAGAAAACGGCTGTATAGTTTGCCATTGGTAGCATCAATGAAAACAGATGTAATTTTTTATGAACTTATCAAGGAACTACCACAAATATTTTTTGAATACTCCATTGTACGAGAGTATCGTGGCAAAGACTAAGCCCAAAACAGAACTAGAAACAAAGTTGAAATTAGTCCCCAAATGTATTGAGAAAGGTATGAGCATTCAAGAAATAGCAGAGTTTTTAGAACTAGATGTTGAAACTATCAGAAAATATCTGCAAGAACAGCCCTAGTTAGCGGTTAAGAGCATGTTTGGCAAGTGTTGAGCGCATAGTACCGTAGGCATTTGGCGTAGGCGTAGCCCGTCGCAGACATCGCTTACCATCTGACGTAGCCAATCACAGTTTGTTATGCTATATTAAACGTAGTCGTTATGAGTTCATATATTTTCATGGCTAACCCAACTGTAGAAAACTTGGTAATTATCGGTTCTGGGCCAGCAGGCTACACAGCCGCCATCTATGCTGGACGTGCTAACCTGAAACCCGTTGTATTTGAAGGTTTCCAAGCCGGGGGTTTACCTGGTGGGCAATTAATGACAACGACGGAAGTTGAGAATTTTCCGGGATTTCCTAAAGGAATTACCGGGCCGGAACTGATGGATCAGATGAAAGCGCAGGCGGAGCGCTGGGGAGCGGAACTATATACTGAAGATGTTATCTCAGTTGACTTGAGTCAGCGTCCCTTTACAGTGCGATCGCAAGAAAGGGAAATTAAAACTAATAGCATTGTCATTGCTACTGGTGCAACAGCAAAGCGTTTGGGTTTACCCAGCGAACATGAATTCTGGAGTCGCGGTATTTCCGCTTGTGCAATTTGCGATGGTGCAACACCAATTTTTCACGGCGCAGAATTGGCTGTAATTGGTGCTGGCGACTCGGCGGCGGAAGAGTCAATTTACCTCACCAAATACGGTTCTAAGGTAAATATGTTGGTACGCACGGATAAAATGCGGGCTTCTAAAGCCATGCAAGACAGAGTTTTGAGCAACCCAAAAATCCAGGTGCATTGGAACACAGAAGCCGTGGATATCTTCGGCAATGGTCACATGGAAGGTGTGAAAGTCCGCAATACTAAAACTGGTGAAGAGAGCCAACTGCACGCTAAAGGTTTATTCTACGCCGTTGGTCACAGTCCCAACACTTCTCTATTTAAGGGACAACTAGAACTGGATGAGATCGGTTACGTTGTCACCAAGCACGGTACTGTAGAAACCAGTGTAGAAGGCGTTTTTGCTGCTGGCGACGTACAAGATCATGAGTTTCGGCAAGCAATTACGGCTGCGGGCACTGGTTGTATGGCGGCGATGTTAGCAGAACGCTGGTTATCATCTACTGGCTTGATTCAAGAATTCCATCAACAGCCAGAAACGGCGGTTAATGAATTAGAACATCAGCTAGCCAAAAAAACTGAAGCTGAAGAAGAAGCTGGATTTAACTTGGATGCGACGCGCCATGAGGGAGGTTATTCTTTACGGAAATTGTTCCATGAAAGCGATCGCTTGCTCCTTGTTAAATATGTCTCCCCTGGTTGTGGCCCTTGTCATACCCTGAAGCCAATTTTAAATAAAGTGGTGGATGAATTTGACAGCAAAATTCACTTTGTAGAAATTGACATCGACAAAGACCGAGATATTGCTGAAAATGCTGGTGTGACAGGAACGCCAACAGTTCAATTGTTTAAAAACAAGGAACTAGTGAAGGAAGTCAAAGGTGTGAAGCAAAAGAGCGAATACCGCCAGTTGATTGAAAGTAATCTGTAATCATAGTTAGGAGTTAGGAGTTAGGAGTTAGGA
This sequence comes from Nostoc sp., assembly GCF_036918015.1. Classification (GTDB taxonomy): domain Bacteria; phylum Cyanobacteriota; class Cyanobacteriia; order Cyanobacteriales; family Nostocaceae; genus Nostoc. Next base: position 226,808 of record NZ_JBALEO010000060.1, on the reverse strand, counting down.
GTTAGGAGTTAGGAGTTAGGAGTTAGGAGCGGAGGCAAAGATGCTGCGCCTGCGGTTGAGAGTTATTACTCTGCCTACCTGCTGCTAGCAATATTACCCACCCTAATTTGTCTAATCGGATTTTGGGTGGAAATAATCTCATTTGTAAGGTAGGGTTTAGTGTTGAGTTTTGAGTTGACAAAATTACTCTTATAACTCATAACTTATAACTCATAACTCCTAACTTTCTTTATGGCCATTACAAAACGGCGGCTACCGACATTTTTACAGTTTGGCAAAAGTCTCAATCTTTCCCAAAAACTCATGCTCATCGGGTTAGCCATTACCCTATTTTTCATCTTCCTGGCATTCTTTGCTCCCGTATTGCAGGCTTGGGGATGGCTGCAAAACCCAAAAGATTTTCTCTCTAATCCAATTCACGAGCCACCCTCAGCTAAACATTGGTTTGGTACTAGTCGCCTGGGTTATGATGTGTTTTCCCGGACATTATTCGGCGCTCAAGCTGCTTTGCAGGTGGTAATTTTAGCAACGGCGCTGAGTATGATTATCGGTGTGCCTTTGGGGATGCTGAGTGGTTATCTCGGCGGGAAATTAGATAAGGTATTGCTATTTATTATGGATAGCATTTACACTCTACCAGGGCTACTGTTGTCTGTAACCCTGGCATTTGTGGTTGGGCGTGGGATATTAAATGCAGCGATCGCTATTAGCATTGCCTATATTCCCCAATATTACCGCGTTGTTCGCAACCACACCGTGAGCGTGAAAACTGAAGTGTTTATCGAAGCTGCTCAAGCAATGGGTGCTTCCACTTGGGTTGTGCTTTCTCGTTATCTGTTTTTCAACGTCATTCAAAGCGTACCCGTCCTATTTACACTCAACGCCGCTGATGCGATTTTGGTGTTGGGCGGTTTAGGCTTTTTGGGGCTAGGACTTCCCGAAGAAGTGGCAGAATGGGGACATGATTTAAAACAAGCCTTAGAAGCTCTACCTACTGGCATTTGGTGGACTACGCTTTTCCCTGGTTTAACGATGACATTTATGGTGGTAGGGTTATCACTACTTGGTGAGGGGTTAAATGAATTTGTCAATCCCCGTTTACGGAGAGAAAATAGAATCCGAAAGTAGTCATTGGTCATTAGTCATTAGTCATTAGCAAAAGACAAAGGACAAATGACAAAGGACAAATAAACAATAGAGAGATTTGTATGAAAGATAATTTAACGTTAATTGCTGCCGCTACTGGCGGGTTTATCCTTTCTGTTGCCCTTGCTGGTATTTTAAGAGGTGCGCCAATTACTGCTTGGCAGGAACAATCGAGTTTTCGTACCACAACTGTTGCTAATTTACAGAGAGCGGAGTTGAAAGCCGCGCATCTTAAAATCGGTGATGAAAACAACTTGCACTCAATAGAATAAAAATTTGAGTATTTTTTCGCGCCAAGATGCTAAGTATAGATTTGCGGAAAATAATGGCGAATTGAGGGGTGAAATTTAAACGCACAGGGGCGCAGGGGTAAGCGCAAAGGGTACGCAAAGGGTACGCAAAGGTTTGCTAGGTGGCTATGGTTTGGTCTGAGGATTTTAAAGTGGTGAGTTCTCAAGTAATTGGCATTGATGTCGGGGGAACAGCAATTAAGCTGGGGCGTTTTGCAGATGATGGTACTTGTCTGCAATCTTTGACTGTGGTATCTCCCCAACCAACAACGCCGGAAGCTGTGTTAGCAGTGCTGGTAGATGCGATCGCACAAATCGATCCAGATAATCAAGCTGTTGCCATTGGTGTTGGTACTCCTGGCCCATCCGATGCCGCAGGACGCATTGCTAAAATCGCCATTAACTTACCTGGATGGATCGATGTGCCTTTAGCAGACTGGTTAGAAGCTAAAACTGACAAACCGACTGCGATCGCTAACGATGCTAATTGCGCTCTTTTAGGAGAAGCTTGGCTGGGAGCCGGTCGCCACTTTCAAAATCTGATTTTGCTAACTTTAGGTACTGGGGTTGGTGGCGCAATTATCCTTGATGGCAAACTATTTATTGGACATCAAGGAGCCGCTGGGGAATTGGGTTTAATTTCATTAAATCCTGATGGCCCAATTTGTAATAGTGGCAATCGAGGCTCTTTGGAACAATATGCCTGTGCTACTGCAATTCGCCGCCGCACTCTCAAGGAGCCTATCGAATTAGGTGTTCTTGCCCGACAAGGAGATACCGCAGCATTGACTTTTTGGCAAGAATATGGTATATACTTGGGAATTGGTTTGACCAGTTTGATTTATGTACTCACACCGCAAGCGATCGTGATTGGTGGCGGTATTAGTGGCAGCTTTGAGTTTTTCTTACCAGGTGTGAAGGCAGAAATTGAGAAGCGAGTGCAGCCTTTATCACGAGTGGATTTACAAATATTGCCAGCGGAGTTAGGCAATTTTGCGGGGATGGTAGGTGCAGCAAAGTTGGCATGGCAACGCTATTCGGAATGTTAGATTATGGTTCAAACAATCCCAGCTAGAGATATAAGTCTTTACGAATTAGAAGAAAAATTTGGTTTGCAACTTGCCACAGACATTAATTTCTTTCCAGAATGGACAGAAAATTTACCAACTCTGACTGATGGTGAAAAGCAAGCGATCGCACGAGTCAAAAGCAACTATTTAAACTTGAATAAGCACCGTCTGATGTCAGAAGAGGCGGTAAAGATGGTAGTGCTATCTCCTTTACTCGATTTAGCTGGGTTTTATCAACCTCCTTTTGAGATTGAAACCGAGACTTCTGTGGAGATTTCTGCCGAAGACGAAAGCTTTCTCGTTAAAGGAAACATTGATGTTCTTGTCATCCAAAAACGTTTTTGGGTACTTGTCATCGAATCTAAAAGCAGTAAATTTGATGTGATGACAGCCCTACCTCAAGCACTCGCTTATATGCTTGATCTTCCAAATCCTGCACAACCGACTTTTGGTTTACTAATCAACGGGAGAGAATTTGTTTTTGTCAAATTGATTCAACAAGAACATCCTTGGTATGCCCGATCTGATGCGCTATCAATTGAACGTGATTCAGAACTACAGCAAGTACTCAGTATCTTGAAGCGCCTTGGAGAATTAATTGTACTTTTACCCACTGAGAAATAGGGATTAAGGCTTATCATCTACCTATACTTGCAACTCAAATCCAGGTAATATATCTTCTCCAGAAAGAATCGCCGGCATTTGCATGATTTCTACAGCTTTTTCGAGTCGGTAAATTTCCACTTGCTTATCTTGAGGATTAATTAGCCAACCCAAACGCAAACCATTTTCTATGTATTCCTGCATTTTCGCTTGGATAGGTGCAAGCCGTAGACGCGTAGCGGCTTGTCGCCAGACATCTGTCTCGGAACGTAATTCAATTGCAAAATCGGGTACAAGTGGCGGAAATTTTTTTCGTTGTTCTAGTGTTAAAGCTTCCCACCGTTCTAACTTTACCCAAGCTGCATCAGGGGAACGTTTTGCACCATTTGGAAGTATAAAGATAGTTGAAGAACTAAAAACTTTCCCTAATTTAGCTTGACGATTCCAATTATTCAAGTCTGTAATTAAATCTGCTTCTTGATTTCCGCTTTCCCCTCCTACTGGTGGCATAATAATTAATTCTCCTGCGGCATTCATTTCCAGGCTTAAATCGCTATTGGCAACACACAATTGATAAAATTGCTCATCGGTTAAATGAGCAATCGGTTCTAGATTAAGCACAACAGTATTCATTAAATCCTTCCTCGTGCTTCACGTTAACAATTAATATTAAGACAAAGAATATCCTGTTGCTTTCTTAACGTATTTCACAACTTTTTCATAAGATTCAGGATTACTCACAGGGTTGATGATGATGGGAATAGTGCCATCTGGCAACCAAAAAGTTATCCTACCGTTCGGTTCATGACAAAAGGAACTGATACAGTTGAGATTAATTACATATTCATTTTTTTCGTAATTTATTCTTACCCAGTGGGCGTGATCTAATTCTAATCCTGTCACACATTCTAAATAATCAAAAATCTTTTGATAATCTTCCAAATTACTTTGCGGGTTAATCACTATGGGAATGGCACTATCGGGTAGCCAAAAAGTCACCCTGCCATTGAGTTCATAACAAAAAGCATGGACACGCTCAAAATTCACCACATATTCTTTCCTCTCGTAAAGGATTTTCACCCAGTACGCCACAACATCTCCTCAAGTCCGAAATTTACGAATGATGCACCCTGGATGTCCAAATCTACTAAAGCCTTAAGTTAATGTTGTTATGCACCAATTCAAAATCTAAAAAATTAATTTTGAATTACGAATTACGTTAGCGCAGCGGTAGCGAGTCTTCAAGCGTAATTACGAATTACGAATTACGAATTACGAATTGTTATGACACCTCCAATGGTGTTGGTGTGCTAGATGTCGAAAGGGAAAGAGCGATCGCTGTTTGAATGAACCCTTTAAATAAGGGATGAGGGGTACTGGGGCGTGATTGAAATTCTGGATGAAATTGACAAGCAAGAAAGAATGGGTGCTTGGGTAATTCCACAATTTCAACTAAGCGTCCATCAGGAGAAGTACCACTGATCGCATAACCAGACTTTAACAACAAATCGCGGTAATCGTTGTTGAACTCATATCGATGTCGATGTCGTTCATAAATCACATCTTCTTGATAGAGCTTGAAAGCTAAAGTATCAGGGAGAACACGACAAGGGTATAGTCCCAAGCGCATTGTACCCCCTAAATCCACTACTTCTTGCTGTCCTGGCAATAAATTAATTACGGGATCAATTGTATAGGGGTCAAATTCAGCACTGTTAGCACCTGTTAATCCCCCTACGTGCCTTGCCCATTCAATCACAGAACATTGCATACCCAGGCATAAACCCAAAAAGGGGATTTGGCGATCGCGCGCGTATTTAATAGCGGCAATTTTGCCATCGACTCCCCGAACCCCGAAACCTCCTGGTACAACTATGCCATCGACACCTTCAAGATGAGTTTCAGCTGATTCAGTTTCCAAATCTTCTGAGTTTATCCAACGGAGACGCAGCTTGCCATAGGTGGAGATTGCAGCATGATTTAGTGCTTCCACTACAGATAAATAGGCATCACTTAACTGTACATATTTACCAACAATGGCAATTTCTACTTCATGCTTGGGACTATGTAAGCGTTGTACCAAGGTTTGCCACTGCGTCAAATCTGGTTTACGTTGTTCCATTTGCAGCAAGTTCAGCACTTGTTCTGCCATTCCTTCCCGTTCTAGATTTAGCGGTACTTCATAGATACTTTTGGCATCTTGGGAAGTGATGACGCATTCTTCAGGGACATCGCAAGATCCCGACAATTTCTGTTTTAATCCTTTGGGTAAGGGGCGATCGCTGCGACAAACTAAAATATCTGGTTGAATACCAATGGATCTCAGTTCTTTAACTGAATGCTGTGTCGGCTTAGTTTTCATTTCACCCGCAGAGGCAATCCACGGTACCAGCGTTACGTGCATATACAGCACATTTTGCCGTCCCACCTCTTTACGGAACTGGCGAATTGCTTCCAAAAACGGTAGTGATTCAATATCCCCTACTGTCCCGCCGATTTCTGTAATTACTACAGAAGGATTTGTACTTTTAGCAACTCGCAAAATCCGATCTTTAATTTCATTGGTAATATGAGGAATTACCTGGACAGTACCGCCATTGTAGTCTCCGCGTCGCTCTTTATTGATGACTGCTTGGTAAATTGAGCCAGTAGTCACACAGTTTAAGCGCGACATTGAGGTATCGGTAAAGCGTTCGTAATGCCCCAAGTCTAAATCTGTCTCCGCCCCATCCTGGGTAACGAATACTTCCCCATGCTGAAAGGGACTCATCGTTCCAGGATCGATATTGATATAAGGGTCGAGTTTGAGAATCGACACCGAATATTCGCGCGACTTGAGCAAACGCCCTAGACTTGCTGCTACAATGCCCTTACCAATACTGGAAACTACGCCTCCAGTAACAAAGATAAACTTAGTCATAGTATTTTGAATTTCTAACAACTTCTAAAAATACATCCCGTCATTGTGCCACAGTTGTTGTGGTGTCATCTTCTGTGATTTGCTGTGAAAAACCTCTTAGGATTAGTAATATTAGGCTGTATTCTCACCTCCTCAGTTGCATTGGCAGAGCCATCTCTTATAGTTGTTTTTCCCCAGACAAACTACCAGACAAGTGCCCAAAAAATCTTCTTTCTGGGCACTGCACCACCAGATGGTCAGGTTTTGATCAATAGTAAGCCAATTACCCGCAGCAAAGCTGGTCATTTTTCCCCTAGTTTCCCCTTGCAGTTGGGGGAGAATCTTTTTACTGTGCGTCGCCAGAATCAAGAACTTAAGATTAAGGTGATCAGGCTTAACGCTAGCCCGGAACTACCACAGGGGGTAGCCTTTGCGAAAGATTCCCTGACTCCCGCAGTTGACATTGCCAGATTACCAGGAGAAGTAATTTGTTTTAGTGCGATCGCACCCTCTAACGCTAATGTCTCTGTAACCCTGGCTAATCAAACTATTGCCCTTTTACCACAACCTCAACAAGCACAACTACCAAGTAATTTGGCAGCTTTGACAGGTCAAAATCAGCCTCATGCCCAGTCTAGCGTAGGCAACTATCAAGGTTGCACCACAGTGGCAACAGCCGCCGATCTGGGAAAACCTCAATTTCAACTGACACTTGACGGCAAGACGATAACTCAACCAGGATCTGGTAAGATTGAAATCCTCTCAAGATCGCAGTTGCCAGTTTCTGAGGTTACAGTAGAATCAGGCGTGGCTCGTACTGGCCCTAGCACCGATCATTCTCGACTTACACCACTGCCCAAAGGCACACGCGCAACAGTTACAGGTAGGGAAGGTGAATGGTTGCGCCTAGATTATGGCGCTTGGATTAATAGCAAAGAAACCCGCATTTTACCTGGTGCAGTTCCGCCACAAACAATAATTCGCAGTGTCGGATACCGTCAACTCCCTAGTGCGACAGAGATAGTTTTCCCTTTGCAAGTTCCCGTACCCGTGAGCGTACAACAAAGTGAGCAAACTCTCGCTCTCACTCTCTACAATACCACTGCCCAAACAGACATCATTCGCCTGGATGATAACCCCCTAATTAATCGCCTAGACTGGCAACAGGAAGCCCCAGGACAAGTAAAATACACCTTTAACCTCAAAAAAGCTCAACAGTGGGGATATAAGCTGAGATACGACGGTACAACCCTGGTTTTGGCTTTGCGTCATCCACCTAAAATTGGGAACACAAGACGCAAGCCTTTAGCTAATTTCAAGATTGTACTAGATCCAGGGCATGGCGGTAAAGAATCTGGTGCCAGTGGCCCAACTGGATATTTAGAAAAAGATGTGAATTTGGTGGTATCTAAGTTGTTGCGCGACGAATTGGTGAAGCGAGGAGCAACGGTGGTGATGACGCGAGAGGACGACAAGGAAGTTTCGCTGGTAGAACGTCAGGCAATTATCAGTCAAGAAGAACCTGCGATCGCTATTTCCATACATCACAACTCCCTACCCGATGATGGTGATGCCGAGAAAATCAAGGGTTTCGGCGCTTTTTGGTATCAACCCCAAGCCCACAACCTCGCAATATTTTTACAGAAGTATGTAGTCAAGAAACTCGGTAGACCTTCTTATGGTGTGTTTTGGGATAACTTGGCGCTGACACGCCCAGTAGATGCGCCATCTGTGTTACTGGAATTGGGTTTTATGAGCAATCCCGATGAATTTGAGCAGGTAGTGAACCCAAAAGAACAGAAGAAAATGGCTGATGCGATCGCTCAGGGGATTACTGAGTGGCTTAAGAGTGTGCAGTAAATTTGGAGGTACAGTTGTATTTGGTGGAGTGCGATCGGTCTTTGTTCAAACTTTGTGACTTTTATAGTGCGATCGCCAAAACCACTCCTACTGTATCAATCAAGTAAAATGAAAGTTCAGTAGTTCCTGAGAGGTGTCCGATGACTATGCTTGAGCGCCGCCGTCAACTTCAACAACAGATTGCTCAACTTCCAGATGACCAACTAACTCAAGTTGAGCAATATATAGCATTTCTTGGTTTTCAGAAAACAGTTCCATCTCAATCAGAAGTGACCAAATCACCTTCCACTGGAGCTTCGATTCTGGCATCTTTAGAGCAAGCACACACTCCGCTCGATTCTCCTCTGGAGGATGAGACGCTAGCACAACCACCAGAAGATTTTGCTGCTAAGATCGCTGAAATAAAACAACGTGGCGATCGTTCTCAATCTGTGATCCGACGAGGTTCTACAGGTCAAGACTTGCTCAAATTTGCTGGTACTTGGCATGGAGACGACCTAGAAGAGTGCCTAGCATTTCTGGATGCAACCCGCTCAAAAGCGAAGTTTTAAGCCAATAATTTATGTATTTGCTGGATACCAATCACTGTAGTTATCTCATTAACAACAATCCTCAAGTTGTAGCAACTGCTCAAAGCTATGCTCAAGATCCTTTTGGGATTAGCATCATTAGCTATGGTGAGTTGCTCTACATGACGGAAAAATCAGAGCGTCGAGAGATGAACTTACAAGTGGTTCAAGCATTCCTGACAGAGATTGATATTTATCTGATCAATAAATAAATAGCTGAGATATACAGTCAACTGAAGAACCGCATTTTTCGTCAATTTGCCCCAAAAGAAAAAAACAAACGCCGCAGTACCCGCATTCAGGATCTAGGTTTTGATGATAATGATCTATGGATCGCCGCAACAGCAATTTATCATAATATTACTCTCGTCTCTGCTGACAGCGACTTCACTAGGATTCAGCAAGTTTACAGCTTTTCTGTCGAATCCTGGATTTAATTACTTTAACTAGTATGCTGAACTAATCAATTAAGTGTCAATTTAATAAACATCGATCTTTTTTAGCTAGTTCCTGCTCAATGTTGCGATTAGTCTTTGTTCAAGCTTTTTGACTTTTATAGTGCGATCGTCATGGGCAAGACTGCGAATAGGGCATTGGTGATTGTTAACAAGCTGTATCGATTGATAGTCACGCACCTATTTCAAGATAGCCTTTGATAATATCGCTCAAAGGGTTGATAAGTATCTAGGAATTCAAATGTAGTCATTGTAAGAAATATCGCTACCCTCTGAGAGTCTATCAATTCCTTTATTTCGGGTATTGTAATTAGTTCTTCAAACTCAGATTCAATAACAATTAATAAAAATTTTATTTCTTCTCTAGAATCATTTTTTATCTCATCGTGCGTTATATAAAATTGGTAAGTCACTTCTTTTTCTAAATCAAAATAACAAAACTCCCATTTATCTGGTAACTTTTGAATATTTTCTACATTGACAAGTAATTCTTGTCCTGCCTTAAAATTTTTCCCTTGCTTAGGAGTAATACACTCTTTATAAGGTTTATCTTTAACATCATGAGAAAGTTGAATTTTCATTTTTTACTGGTATTTTAAATAAATTTTTACAGCTACCAAAAATTATCTTTGCTTTGGGATAAATTCAAAGTAACATCAGTTTTCTGACCTAGCACGGCGATCAATGGCGTCTAATTGCGCCTCACCATAAATATACTGCCCCAAAGCATTAGCTTGCCTAGCGGGTGCCGCTAAATGGACATAAATCTTTGCTTCCTTGAGTAGACGTTGAACGTCATCCCAGTAGAATTCACCGCCACCACCAGTAATAATCACATCAGTTACACGCTCTGGCAACCAGGCTAGAACACGGCTACAGATTTCACGAGAAAACATCTCCGTGAGGTTGGGAAGAAAATCGTCTAAGTTAGTGGGTTTGCTTGCGCCTTTAGGAAGATAAAAACGCTCGCCTCTGGGTTTGTTAACAGCAGAAATCAGCGCTAGAGATTGACTATCAGCACCTTCTATTTCAGCAGATAGCAGTTCATAGAACTTATTCATACCAAAGTCTTCACTCTTAGAAGCATCTCTAGTAAAACGGAATTTATCTACCATCAAAAGATCGACGGTTTGATGTCCGATATCAACGATCGCTACCGATATTTTTGTAAAATCGGGACTGTCAGGACTTTTTTTAGGTTGAGCTTCAGACCACAACAGGCTGCCATAGCCCTCTGGCATTACCCATACCTTACTGACGTTCAGCGACACAAATTCGCCTCGGAAGTTCAACACATGAGGTCCGCCTACTTGACTAATCAAGTATGCTTTTTCCTTTTCAAATTGCTCTAAGGAAAGAAAAGGCAGACCCAGTACAACTGAGATATCGTCTCTGAGTTTGAAGTAGCTAGCACTTGCTAACACTTTTACTAGTGCAGCTTCTACCTTAGATTGGCCAACTCCTAAATTCGCCCCAAAATCTGCTGCTAGTTGACCAAGAGCATATCCATTATCTTGATACTCTAGCCACAAATCCATCAGAGGGTCAGTAGCACGAGCTTCAAACACATTGCCGCGTACTTGGTTTATTGACATCTGCTTAATATTGGCAGGTACGAACACCACATTGCTTGGTTCACGACTCACGCAACTTTTTGTGGAAGTTCTACCTAAATCAACACTGAGAATAGTTTTACTGCCAATATCGTTGGGTTTGACAGTATTGATTTGTTTAGTTGCTGCTGTTTCTGTTAAAAGACGTGCATAGTAGTCATTAGGAACAATAATTAACTTCTCTTTTAAGAGGTATAGAACTTGGTTAGTTTGCTCCACTGCTGCTTGAAATCTATTTAAAGCATCTGTTGTAGATTCTCTATCAATCTCCCACATTAAGGAAATGAGATTCTGTTGCAATCGCACTGCCAAACGCAAACAGTCTTTTTCTACTTCATCTAATGCGTGTTGGCGAGTTAAATCATTAATCTGCCTTTTGCTCTGATCAGCAAATTCATAATATTTCTTCTCTAAATTGGCGTATTTGTCTGTTAATTCATTTGCAACTTGTCTGTGATGCTTGCCTGCTTGTCTGTCCTTTTCTCCAGCAGCATGAGCAGTAAAAGCACCTGCGACAGCACCAACTGCCGCCCCTAAAGCACCAAACAGAAGAGGAATTATAAAAATCATACAATTTTTGACTAATTCTCTAGGAATGAGGAGGAAGGTAAAGAAGTTGAGAATCAGGCAGTAATTTACTATCAGTTGATGCTAGTCCTAAAGACTGAGCAATAGCTACTGATTCACGTAACCGTTGCATAGCCCCTTCTATTCCCGGTGCAATTGGACGATTTGTAATTTCTTGATTAATTACTTGCGCTTCGGCCAAAAACTCTAGATTTTTCTGGTGTTCATAAATCAGTTCGTTCTCAATTGTTTGTAATCTTTCTAATTCTTGTTGAGTTAAAGATTCATAATAGATTTTCACCGTTTGTTTATGGTCATCGAGGATTTTGAAAAACTCGTAAACCATACCCGCAACTCCAACAACAGCTAAAACTGGTGCTGCTGCGGTTAAAGCGATCGCAATTGGTGGACAAGCTGCTGCTAATGTTGTGGTTACAAACGCTGTTACACCGCCAACTGTGCCGCCTTTTACGGTATCTTTCAATGTTTCTATAGCGGCTTCTTGTGCAGAAATTTCACCCCGAACTACCCGCAGCGCGTTGGTTAGTAACGAAAATGGTGCTGTCGTCGCTACACCAATGGCTGCTCCCAGAGGCGCGGCTTTAACACCTGCTTTGACTGCACCTGTTAGGTTGTCAAAATGCCATTTAGCATCTAGTCTCATTTGCTCCTGCGAAGTCATGGGTTTATCGCCACGGGCTAAATTATCTTTGGCGTTTTCCCACTTGATATTTTTGGGATCATTTGAGCCGCCTTTGCTATGCGGTTTGATATGACTAGCGTGTTTATCTGATAGGTATTTTTGGGTATTAATATCAGTAGATTTGCCATCAATCCCTGCTCTTTGAGATGGAGGGATTTTATCTAACATTTCTTGGGCTTGCACTCTGGTTCTTATTCGATCGCCAGATCGAATCCCACCTTTATATAATCTACGGGCTGCACTTAAGGATAAATCCTGTAATTGGGCGTGTTGAACGTTAATGTTGGCAGCAGCGTTAAAAGCGGAATTACGCTCTTGTTCGTCAGACATGGGTAAACCAATCTAGTGTGATGTATTAGCTTATTTTTTTATGGTTCCCATTTGAACACAGATGCGATCGCCTCCAGTGAAATCATAAGCATCTTAATCTGTCATATTTTGGCGCGATGCCTGCGGCGGGCAACTCTTGGAGAGGCTACGCCAACGCCTACGCTCTCCTAATAAACTCAAAAATGCTTATCTAAACCAGCTTGTTTCAATACTCAATTTGCAGTATGACGTGATTTTATTTGACTATCAACTACAAAGTTATTATCTGTAATTGGGCTATACCAAATTTCATGATCTCCTTTCCCTGGCCTTTTAAAATAACATCCGGCTTCTGTTAAAAGCTTTTTAACTTCAGGAGTAAAGGAAACACTCATTAGCCAGCCACTTTGATTGATTCATGACGATGGGTTGTTAAGTATAAATCAATGTAATCTTTGTTGCCAGATTCAACTCTATTTAATTCAATAAGTTCTGGAATCATAGCTTTGAGTTTTGCTGTTAACAACTCAATAGTAGAAGCTTCTGTAACCAACCCAGGTAGATTATCACTGCTAGCTACCCAAACATCAACCTCAGAATCCCAAAAAGCGCTTACTTTGACAACAAAAGTATTCATAATTCGCTTTTTTAGCGATCGCACGTATGTAAACAATTTTAATTCAGAACTTTGAAAATTTTGCAAGTAACTTACAAAATCAGATACAATCTTGACTTGTTATCAGGTGCGTAGGCGTAGCCCGTCGTAGACATCGCAGCACTGCCAAACCTAAAAAATGGAGCCATGCAGAAGATAGCAAAAACAGCCCTCAAGTTCTTGAAAGGTGCGTTGGGGTAGCCCGCACTTCGGCTACGCTCAGTGAGCGTCGTAGACATCGCTGATTTGCCTACTACGGTGAAGCTAGTTGAAGTCTATGGTAAGCTTTTATCCGTGATTACTAAGTTTTTCGGCTTACCATAACTTAGTAAGTATTACTCTACTTCTGGGTCGATACCCATTGCCCTGAGCCGTTCTGCTAATTGTGCAGCTTTTCGTTCTGCTTGCTGGGCTTTTTGTCTTTGCAACTCGGCTTCTTCTTTACCAATCAGTAACAGATTCCCTTCTAAATCCCACCAGCGCAACCAAAATTGCTCAGGATTATTCAAGTAGCTTCCTTGCCATAACCCTAGTTCTACTCCTAAAGGAGGAATTGGGTAGTGACCTCGCTCATTAGGCTGCATTTTGTGGTATGAAAAATCTACCAAGTGATAAACTTCCAGTTTGTCATTACTAATTTCATAAATGGCATAGTAGGGAATTCTGATTATTCGCTCATATACCCAGAATTTACCTGGTTTTGCGCCTTCCCTACTACCAGCTAGAGGTAAAGGAGTGACATCTCGTTCTTCATCGCCATTACCACTAGCTAGTTCTACGGCAATCAATGGCGGTATGTATTCCCGCCATAAAACATAGGAGCGGCGGTTTTTGCCATCTAGCCTTGGTGGTACACCAGGGACATAAAACCAATCCGGTGCTGCTGCTCCTTTTTCTGGTGGTTCGGTTTCTCGCCAGTAAATACCACAATCTTGACCAATGCAATACTCTCCATCTGGATGTAAACGTTGCAAAACTTGAGCAATTGAGTCTGTCAAAATGACGGTTTGGGGATGCTCTTGAAAATTTTTCACAAACGTACCATCCGACTCTGGTAGTTGAGTGTGATCGGGAAACTGGGGCGGTATGCCAATATCGGCAAGTGTTTCACTCATACTTTGAAAAGTATTGCAGCTATTTATAAGAAGAATTCAGAACTCAGGAGTCAGAATTCAGTATGAATTCTGTACGAGTGGGTAATGAATATTGGTTAAAACCGTACTTCGTCCTGCTACGCGCTTTCGCCCCTGGTGGGCGAAAAAAATTAAAATATTCTCGCCTGAAAACTCTATCCCTTTATGAGTAGAGTATTCTGAATTCTGAATTCTGTATTCTGACTCCTGTTTTATTTAGTGCTTGACGCTTCCCATAAAGTGTTACTAACTAGTATAACACCTTGCTCTGTCTTGATTTCAGTGCTTTTACCCTGCCAGAACTCCTTTAATTGCGGGTAGAAATATATGAAATCTGATATTTTGAAACTGTATGTATTTTAAAATAGGCGGCATGGTGGGAGCGATCGCTATTTTATTAAGTAATGGTAGTGCCATCGCTGAAAATGCACAAAGATATATCACTGTAGGGCATGATAAATTAGGAAACAGTGTAGCTCTGGATACGGAAACTATAAAAGGCACTACATACAAGCTTTACGGAATGTATGGTGATGGCATTTTCGAGACTACATTCGATGCTTCATGCAAAGAATCGCGGCTTTTTCGGAATCGCATTGCGATTTATGGTTCCGATGGACAGCTACTTCAAGAGGATCGAGAAAAAGGAGAAATACCTTTTGTAGCTAATTCTTCACCAGGCAAAGGGATGCAAATTGTTTGTCAAAAGATTGGTGCAGATGGTTGGTAGGTTAAGTAGGGAGTGGGAGGTGGGGGGAGCAGGGGGAGCAGGGGGAGAAGAATTAATAACTAATGCCCCATACCCCATACCCCATATCCAGGTAGAAAATATTAAGGACAAAACAACGTGTCACGCGTATCTCGTCCTGTAATCGGATTAGTTCCTTTGGCAAGTTTGCACAATTTTTTTTGCTCATCGGGACGTAGCAGCGTATCGGTAAAATCTGCTCCGTCTATGATTGCACCATCAAATCTGGCGTTAGCAGCAAAGGCACCTTCCAACAGTGCATTTGTCAAATTTGCTCTGACTAAACGAGCCGAGTCTAAAGTGGCATTTCTCAAATCAGAACCTTCCAAATTCGCAGACTCTAAATTTGCTGCAAAGAAACTGACACCGTTCAAATTAGCTCGGCTGAAGTTGCTCTGGCGAAGATTAGCTTTAGTAAAGCTAGAGTCTGTTAAATCACGTCCTGAAAAATCAGCCTCAACCAAAATTTCTTTATTATATTCAAGTGCCAAAGCTGTTGGAGTAAAACCGACTGTTGCGGTGATGCCAACTATTCCCCAAAGGAATAAGCTAAGTATACTTACCCAAATGTGATGGTTTTTTTTACGCTTAAACCCCAACTCAGTGCTGGATGAGTCGAGTATAAAACCCGCAGTGCGTAGGCGTAGCCCGCCGCAGGTCTTACCCTGAGCCTGTCGAAGGGCATCGCTTAACCTAGAATTTACAGAATTCATCATATTTTTAGTCAATGGCTAACCTTCCTCCATCTCATTATCCAGATATTGGTCATCTAGGAGAAGACTTAGTAGCCCAATGGTTGCAATCTACAGGTTGGGTAATTCTCCATCGTCGCTTTTCTAGCCGCTGGGGAGAAATTGATATTATTGCTCAACATGATGGACGAACTGGTGAAAAACTCCTTACTCAGCACTCATTATTGGCATTTGTTGAAGTCAAAACCCGTAGTTCAGGTAGTTGGGATGCCGGGGGAAGAAGCGCAATCACCCCACAAAAGCAAGCAAAAATTTGGCGTACAGCTGGAATATTTTTAGCCCAGTACCCTGAGAAGGCAGATTATTCTTGTAGGTTTGATGTTGCTATTGTCTACTGCCAAAAAATATCAAAAAATCTAACTGGGGTTACAGCAAATCAGGAAGCTCTAGCTACTTCATCAGTAGACGGATATAAGCTTAAGCTGCAAGAATACATTCCAGCAGCTTTCGACTCTTTAATTGATAATGGTTAATCGGTAATCGATAAAATATCTTAATTACCAATGACCAATAATTTTGTAGTGGCGTTACAACCAAATAGTCATCACGCCAAAGTTTCTGGACAGTAACCTAAGCCCCGGACAAACTGCTGCCGGAACGCTTCAATTTCGTCTCTTTCTGGGCTACCATGAGAAACGATCGCTACCTGATAGCGACGCATCACATCCACAGGGCACTGTCCCGCTTCCAAACTCCAAAGTGCCATTTGCACCCTCATTGGCGGTTCGTAGCTAATTCCTAATTCATTCAGAAAAGCCCGAAAGTCGCCATCTTCTTGGGCCGAGACTTGACCTTTGAGTTTGATCCTAACCACCCAGCCATCAATTTGATGAATTACGGTGACGAACGAAACTGGTGTCTGGGGTCTAGCGTGGAGGTGTTGAACGACCCTCAGGGTTAGACTGGCATTTGCCAGATAGTACAAGTATTCCATGTTTGTTGGTGCTTGGGATCAAAGCCAATCCTACATATCTATATTCGTCAATAAGTACCTGTTCCCGGTAGGGTAAAAGCCCCCGTTTTTAGATGGGGAGGTTTACCCAATTTTTATGTTAATTTTTCCGTGTTACTTAATAGTAACAATCTTATAGCCTAGCGACAAAACTGAGCGAAAATGCCTTAAAGTTCCTTTAGAAGGGAAAACTTAACTCAACCTTTTTAAGAGAGTATAAATACTAAATAAAGCAAAAACTAGTACAAGTCAATTTGAAAGATACATCTCGTCCACAAGCAAAAGATTTTGAATTAGATTGCTCGGTAGCTGGCTATGACTACGAACTACCTCCAGAACTCATTGCCCAAAACCCAGCAGTTCCTAGAGATAGTTCACGGTTACTGGTAGTTGATTCTCCGACTACAGGCATCGAAGCAGCACCTCTACACCATATTTTCCATGATTTGCCTGCATTGCTGCGCTCTGGTGATTTGTTGATTATGAACAATACAAGAGTGATTCCAGCGCGGCTTTATGGTCATAAATCCACTGGTGCGAAAATCCAGGTGTTGCTATTGGAAGAACGGCAGCATAACTGTTGGCTAGCTTTAGTCAAGCCAGGAAAAAGCTTTAAACTGGGAGCGAAGATTATTTTTGAACCAAGGCAATTAGGGATTCGGGATTATAAAGATTCTTCCCCAATCCCCAGCCCCCAGCGATGCACTGAGCTTGTCGTTGGCGCAGCCTCTCGTAGAGAAGTGTCCCCAGCCCCTAACCCCCAACTCACCGCTACGGTTCTAGAAACAGACGCAGCAACCGGAGGGCGTTTGTTGCAATTTGATGTACCAGAGGGAAAGACTTTGGTGGAACTGTTAGAGGTATTTGGTGAAGTACCGTTACCACCGTACATCACTACCTCAGAAGCTGCTGATGAGCAGTATCAGACAGTTTATGCTAAACAGCCAGGAGCGATCGCAGCTCCGACGGCAGGATTACACTTTACCCCAGAATTATTACAAAAGTTGGGCGATCGCCAAATCAATCAAGCTTTTGTCACACTACACGTTGGTGTCGGCACATTTCGCCCTGTGGAAGTGGAGGATGTAACTACCCATCAGATGCATGAAGAATGGATTGAAGTTCCTGCTGCTACAGTAGAGCAAATCCGCGCCACTAAAGCTGCTGGCGGTCGAATTATTGCTGTGGGAACAACGGCAGTACGGGCTTTAGAAGGGGCAGCGCAATCGGGTAATTTACAACCATTTTGCGGAAAAACAGACTTGTTTATTTATCCCGGCTACCAATGGCGGGTGGTAGATGGTTTGATTACGAATTTTCACTTACCGCGTTCTAGTTTGTTGATGTTGGTAAGTGCCCTAATTGGCAGACAACGGTTATTAAATATATACAACGAAGCGATCGCTTTTGGATATCGCTTTTATTCATTCGGCGATGCCATGCTAATTTTGCCGTCAGCTGTGGGAGTAGAGAGTGGGGAGAGACGCGATTAATCGCGTCTGTACAAGAGTTAGAAGTAGAGACGCGATTAATCGCGTCTGTACAAGAGTTAGAAGTTAAAAGTTGGAAATTGGGAATTTTTTCTTTCGTGGTGGGTACTCTGACTTATGAGGAGTTAAAAATAAGTACAGGTCTGCTATTAATGTCTGAAAAATACCCATTTTCTCATTGGTTAAATTTATTTTGTCAGGTGACACTCGGTGGCTGTTCTGCATTTTTGCTCTTGGCTGCACCGACAATTACTAATTTCCCAGTTAGCAAGCTGCTGGCAGAAACTGCAATTTCTCAGGATCTTGAAGCAGCTAGCTTTTTCCAGCAGGGAGTTACGCGCTATAACCGCCAAGACTTACAAGGTGCAGAATATGCCTTTCGCCAAGCGTTGCAGCGAGATCCTAACCTTGGGGCAGCACGAAATTATCTGGGTAATATATTTATGGAGCAAAATCGCCTGGATGTAGCTTTACAAGAATTTACAGAGGCGATAAAAGTTAATCCCAATTCTAGCGAAGCTTATTACAACTTAGGGTTAGTGTTGCATCGACAAGGAGAAAAAGATGCAGCAATTACAGCTTATCGCCAGAGCTTGGTGATAGATTCCACAAGGGTGGCAGCGCTGTATAATCTGGGTTTGTTGCTATATGAACAAGGAAAGTTAGAGGAAGCGATCGCTGCATACCAGCAAGCAATTAATCTAGATGGCAGCAATGCCAATGCTTATCTTAACTTAGCGATCGCCTTGCAACAACAAGGTCAAATCGAGCCTGCGATCGCCAATTATCGCCAAGCTTTGAAGCTAGATCCTAAAAATGCCACAGCCTACAGCAACATGGCAAGTTTGCTAGCAATGCATGGTCAAGCTTCTGAGGCTGTTTCTGTTTATCAGCAAGCGATTCGCCTAAATCCGAAAAGCGCCTCAACTTACTATAACTTGGGAGTAACTTTATATAATCAGGGCGAGTTCAAAAAAGCCAGTGAAGCTTTGAAACGCGCTCACAATGAATACAGTAAGCAAGGTAACATTGAACAAGCCCAGAAAATTGAGCAGCTAATGCAGCAAATTGCTCAGAAAACTGGGCAACAGCAACCTCAAGCCAGTCAAACAGCTACTCCTTCTCAGAGTTCAGATTCTACAGTACAAACACCTGAGCCACAGACGCCAAATCAACCAGAAACGCCCGCGAACCCTAGCGATGTGCCTGTCTCAGTTGAACCACAATCCACTTCAACAAGTCCCTGACAATAAAAAACTCAGAGTTAAGGCGATTTGCCCTCATCCCCCAACCCCTTCTCCCAAAATTGGGAGAAGGGGAGCCAATTTCAAAGTCCCTCTCCCAAGCTTGGGAGAGGGATTTAGGGTGAGGGCTTTTGATTCATGCAATAAGTCTATTCTCTACTGGAGGTTAGGTTTGAGTAAAAGTTGCACACTGCATAACTCCTAACTCCTAACTTTTTTAAATCGGCAAACGATTAATATCTTTATTGCAACCAATAACAACCATTGCTGAACCACGCTCTAAACGCTTGGTAGCATCAGGATTAATTTGAAATTTTCCATCCTGGCTTACTGCTAGCAAATTTAAACCGTAGCGGTTACGAAGTTGCAGTTCAGTGATGGTTTTGCCGTGAAATTCATCAGGCACAATCAACTCTACAATACTATTATCTGGGTCGAGATCAAACCGATCTAGAATTGCTGGTTTGGTAAGAGTACGCGCTAAGGCACAACCCGCTTCATACTCAGGAAAAACAACATGATCTGCTCCTACTCGCCGCAACAGTTTACGATGAACTTCACTAGAAGCTTTGGCAACTACATGAGGGACACCAGCCTCTTTCACATTTAGGGTGGTTATGATGCTTTCTTGAACGTAGTTGCCAATCGCGACAATTACAGTATCAAATTCAAAAATTCCAGCTTCTTTGAGTGCAGCTGGTTCTGTAGAGTCTAGTTGCAAAGCATGACCAACTATTCCCTCAGTTAATGCTTCTGAAACTCGTTTTTCATCAATATCTGTTGCCAGCACTTGATAACCAAAATTGTGCAGTGTGGAACAAACAGACCTACCAAAACGACCTAACCCAATTACAGCAAATTGCTGGTTATCTTTACGTAAACTGCGAAAAAAACTTAATGATGACAGATTCACCCTTTTTATCCTTATTATGGCTCCCTGTATTTAGGGCAAAAAACGGTTATACCGCTTGAATTAAAAATTTTATTTTTTGCCTTAGAATGTATATTTTATCAGTTTGGGCATTGGTTATTTTTTCTCTGGCACTCTGTATGCCCTCTCCTTTAACTATCCCACGAGTAAATTTTCTTCAGGATAGTGAATTCTAGTAGGACGGGGATCTCCTAGTACGGCAGACATCAGTAGCAAAACACCTACTCTTCCAACATACATGGTGACAATTAAGATCAGCTTTGCCGCTGTAGAGATACTTGCTGTAATGCCTGTAGAAAGCCCCACGGTAGCGAAGGCTGATACTACTTCAAACAAAATTTGAATAAAATCTAATGTTGGATCTGTGAGGCTAATTAAAATGGTGGCAAAAATCACGGTTGCTACCGATCCTACTAACACACCTACAGCTTTCAAAATTAAAGTTATTGCTATCTTGCGATCGTACAATAAAACTTCTTCTTTTCCCCGGAGAATCGTTTTTGTACAACTGGTTAGAACTCTCAGAGTTGTTGTTTTCATGCCTCCTCCCGTACCACCTGGACTTGCACCAATAAACATCAGCGCAATCGTAATAAATAGACCAGCAGTAGTCATTTTGCTAATATCAATGGTGTTAAAACCGGCAGTTCTGGGAGTAACTGATTGAAACCAAGCTACTAATAGCTGGTCACGAAAGTTTAGAGATCCAAATGTTTGAGGGTTTCTAATCTCTATACAGAAAAAGGCAAATAACCCGATTACTAATAATATAATAGTTGTGCTGGTTGCAACTTTAAAATCTAGGGAAAATGTCTGATTATGAATTTTTTTGAGGATGCGATCGCGCAACCAAAGATACATTTCCAAAATTACCTGATAGCCAATTCCTCCAAAGATAATCAACATACTGATGGTGAAGACTACTAAAAAGGATGATTGATAGCCAATTAAGTTATCTTTAAATAAACTAAACCCAGCATTGTTCCAAGCATTGATGCTATGAAAAATCGCCAGCCAAAGTCCTTGACTCCACCCATACTCTGGAACAAATGCTGGTAGAAGTAAGAAGACTCCGGTAATTTCAAAAATTAAAGTTGTGGCAATAATTGAACGGATGACTTGGGAACTACCACTCATCCCCGGTCGGTCTAAAGCTTGTTGAATAGCAATTTTTTGCCGCATATCAAATTTCCGACCAATGAGCAAAATCAGAAATGTGGTAGTTGTCATGTAGCCCAACCCACCAATCTGAGCTAAAAGTGCAATAAATAACTGACCCCAAAAGGAAAAATAAGTACCAGGATCGACTACTGATAAACCTGTGACACAAACCGCGGATGTGGAGGTAAATAGTGCCACAATCAGGTTATTCCATGTACCATCGCTAGTTGAAAAAGGCATCATCAACAGGATAGTACCAACAGCAATGACAGCCAGAAACCCCAAACAAATTGTGCGAGCGACAGTCATAATTAATTCGTAATTCGTAATTCGTAATTCGTAATTCAGAAAGTTAGATTGAATCTGGATTTACACTTCTTTTATATGTAGTTTTTTTTAGAGAATTGGTATAAATTTGAGCAATAACAGTTTATTAAGGTAAAACTGAGAAATTTTTCCCAGGAGGATAAATCTCGGTTTACCTTCCCTGGAAGTAAAAATACCCTTATTTAATTAAAAACATACATGGTAGCCTACCTGTATAGTTTTTTTTGACTTCTACTTCGTCTCAATACTACTTTTTTCATGAGTGCAACACTTTACCAGCAAATTCAGCAGTTCTACGATGCTTCCTCTGGTCTGTGGGAACAGATTTGGGGCGAACATATGCACCACGGCTACTACGGTGTCGATGGCAGCCAGAAAAAAGACCGCCGTCAAGCTCAAATTGATTTAATCGAGGAACTGCTCAATTGGGCGGGGGTACAAGCAGCAGAAAATATCCTTGATGTAGGTTGTGGCATTGGTGGCAGTTCTTTATATCTGGCAGAAAAGTTTAATGCTAAGGCTACAGGGATTACTTTGAGTCCTGTGCAAGCTGCCAGAGCAACGGAACGCGCAACGGAAGCGAATTTGGGTCTAAAAGCTCAGTTTCAGGTCGCCAATGCTCAAGCAATGCCCTTTGCTGATAATTCTTTTGACTTGGTTTGGTCGCTGGAAAGCGGCGAACACATGCCAGATAAAACTAAGTTTCTCCAGGAGTGCTATCGGGTGTTAAAACCTGGCGGAAAGTTAATTATGGTGACTTGGTGTCATCGACCGACTGATAAGTTAGCACTGACGGCGGATGAGGAAAAGCATTTGCAGGATATTTATCGGGTGTATTGTTTGCCTTATGTGATTTCTTTACCAGAGTATGAAGCGATCGCACTTCAACTTCCATTAAACAATATTCGCACCGCCGATTGGTCAACCGCCGTCGCCCCTTTTTGGAATGTAGTCATTGATTCGGCATTTACTCCCCAAGCACTTTGGGGCTTACTCAATGCCGGTTGGACTACCATTCAAGGGGCGTTATCACTGGGGTTGATGCGTCGCGGTTATGAGCGCGGGTTAGTTCGGTTTGGTTTATTGTGCGGTAATAAGTAGAAACAAGACCGCGCTGTGGTAAAACAGCGCGATCGCACTACAATTTAAGAAATTCAATGACGGCTAATATCTACCTTCAGAAACCTTACTTTGCTGTGAAATTGCCTATAATGCCACCAGCTTCGAGCGAACACCTAAAAAGTGTACCTGTTTCGCTATTCCCATCAGGCCCATCAAATACAGAAAGGCTACCGAGATTCAGGGTTTGCCAATCTTTTGGCCCAGAAGTAGTATAAACTAGAGAACTAAACGCGCCACCGTTTCCAACACCATTAATCGAAACTGCTTGACACGAGCTATTATTTCCATAAATTCTGATTGACGTTGGGTGAGAACCTGGTGACAGTTGCAGAGTTCCTACGACTTGAACACTGTAACTACAGTTATTAATAATTCCCCCATAACTCGAAGTGCTTAAACATGAATTATCTTGGGGAAAGGAATTCTTCATAGTAGCTCCTGGCCCCGTTACTGCCAAAGCTTGGTTCGCCACTAAGCTTACAACTCCAGCCAACATACTCACCAAATAACCTTTTATAAAAAAGCGCATTCTCATTAACTCCAATTTTGTAACTTATTTCAATTTCATAATTGAATTTACCTAAGAATTAAGCACGTTTTTGACAAAGTTATTCTGTCGTTACAATACTTTTTCATAACTTTTTCATATAATGTTTAAGCTGTCAAAGACTTTGAAAATAATGATAATCAAAAAGAGGCAGAGGAGTGTGACTGAAAATCACATCCTCTCCCTCTCTATCACACGATTATCATTTTCACTCAAATTAATTTGAGTATCTTAACTCATTGACAAAAGACGCTTTTTATTAAAAATCACGGATGCACTTGTAGAGACGTTGTATTGCAACATCTCTACATACTACTAAATCCCACTAATAACCTTAACTAAGCGGTAAGGAATAAGAGTTACAGAGAGTTCTTGCCTAAGTGATAGCTTAGATAAGGGAATTTAGCGTGAATTTCATTCAACGACTGTTACCGAAGCCCCTTCATTAGAAGATGGAGGTATACCGGGTAATTCAAGACAGTATCCAGCACCATACACTGTCTTGATATAGCGGGGATGGCGGGGATCTGGTTCTAGCTTGGTTCTCAAGTGGCGAATATGCACTCGAATCGTTTCTATGTCATCATCAGGATCGTAGCCCCAAACTTCTCTGAGGATTTCGCTGGGAGAAACTGTTTGACCGTGGCGTTGCAGTAAGCAGTGAAGTAGCTCAAATTCCAAGTGAGTCAATTTCACCGTCTCATTGAACCATATTGCCTCAAATCTTTCGGGAACGAGGGTTAATGAGCCATAGTTGAGAATCTCACTATGCTTTGCGGCTTGGGGAATCCGGTCAGTCCGCCGCAAAAGTGCCCGCACCCGCGCCAGCAGTTCTTCAACTTCAAAAGGTTTGGTGAGGTAGTCATCTGCGCCAGCATTAAAGCCTTCCACCTTGTCCTGAGTTTGGCTCAAAGCCGTCAACATTAACACGGGAATCTCAGAGGTGCGATCGTCTCGGCGCAGGCGTTGGCAAACGGTAAACCCATCTACCCTGGGCAACATTAAATCGAGCATGATCAAGTCTGGTTGTAGCTGGAGAGCCAGCGCTTGACCTTTGATGCCGTCTTCAGCTTGACTAACATCGTAGCCAGCCATTTCCAAGTTGACGGCAACTAGTTCTGAAATCGCTGGGTCATCGTCTATGACAAGAATCCTCGGCATTCTTAAAAAATTATTACTACTTATTAAGGATAATTAACAACCTTTGATAGATACAAAGATTTTTGAATCAATGATGAAAAAGTTTTTAAATCTTACATAAATATTAAGATTAAATGACTGTGAAATCAAGACTCAATTACACGAAATCTTATAGTCTATGATGTGTTATACTCCCCCCTACAATCCGTCTTGGTTTTTACAAAACGGTGTGATGATGACTGTATACACCGCTTTGTGGGGAAAACGTAACTGGCAAAGTACTATTAAAGACCCAGAACCGTCTTATCACGAGAAAATCTTCATTGGTGGCCAAGGTGTGCCAATTTTTGGCTTGGTTGCCATCCCGGAAAATGCTCACAGCACGATTATCGGTACTTATGGCATTACCGGAGAGTTAAAAACGGAATGGTTTTTGAGAGTGCTAGGACGTAAGGCTTATGCTCAAGGGTATGCTGTGGTGTTATTTGATTGGCGTGCCCACGGGAAAACTGCCGAATTATCCCCGACTCTGACTTCTGATGGTTTGTATGAGGGGGAAGATTTTGTTCGCATTGCCGCCGCTGCGAAGGCAATGGGATGTCCGGGGAAATTTTGGTTTACAGGGTTTTCTTTAGGGGGGCAATTGGCGCTATGGGCGCTGAAGGTGGCTGGTGAGGTGATTAGGGAGTATGGAGATTTAGGGCTAGAAGATAGCGATATTGGCGGTGGTATGGTGATTTGTCCGAGTTTGGATTCGGAGCGATCGCTATCTTATCTGGTTACAAAGCCCTTCGGCAGATATTTGGAAGCCGGGATTGCCCAAAATTTAAAAAAACTAGCGTGGCGGATTCATGATGCCCATCCTGGAAGTATTGACCCAGAAGCGATTGAACGGGCGAATAGCATCTGGGGTTTTGACAATGAATTGGTAATTAACCGACTAGGTTTTCCTTCCGTGGAAGCATATTACCAAGCGAGTAGTGCTTTACAAATATTGCCGCAAATCTCGAAACCAACTTTGATTTTATATGCTGCTGATGACCCACTTTTTGACCCAGCTATCATACCAGAATTAGAAGAAGCGTGCGATCGCAATTCCGCAATAGATTTGTTACTCACTCAATACGGCGGCCATGTTGGCTATTTGAGCAGCAAAGAGTGCCAGCGTCAAGTACAAGACCCCGATCTTTGGTGGGCATGGAATCGGGTTTTAGAATGGTTGGAGCAAAACCGAACAGAGTAGTAGTCTGTCAAGAACTAATTGACGGATAAATTCCTTGTAGAGACGGCGATTTATCGCGTCTCTCTAACCGTCAAAATGAATTTGACAAACTAGTAGTAGGCGAGACGATATTCTAGTTGCTAGCATATTCTACGGATGGAGTCGTATTGCTTGGAAGTCCAAAATAGAGAGGATGGCATTGACCCAGAAGCTACCACAATATCATTGGTAAACCAGCAAGAACAGAAGCAATACCTGTCCAGAGAGTAAAACGCGCAATATCTAACTCATCCAAAGCAACGCTCATTTGCCTAATTGCTAATAGCAGCGCTGCTAGTAGCAGTATAAAAAAGGCAAAGTACTCCAAATTTATAATCATTCATCCTCACTATGTTCTACAAAAAAGTAGTTGTAATAGGTTTTTAACAAGCTTTGGCAAGGTTTTTTTGTTCCAGATTTAACACTTTCTGAGAAAAACTATTTACTACTGAAGAGATATCTACTTCAGAACACTTGCAGACATTGGTCGTAGTTCATTTGAGCAATACTGTAATAGCTAATGTTGTAGCCGAAATAAAATTTGCGATTCTCTGTCAAGAGTTTTAAAGTATGCTTTCTCAGGGGATTTAATGTGGAGTTGAGGAGCATAGATATAGAGTAATAAATTATAATATTTAGCTGGCAAAAGCGATCGCGGCTACCTATATTTATGTTTACAGCTAGACTTAATATCTAACAATACCTATGGCAGATTCTAGGAAAAACACGCGCAGTTGTATATAGTAATGCTAAAGCGTCAAACCAGATCCAACCATAATAATCGTCGTAATTAAACAAACTATTAAAGTACAACTCCCTTGACTTTTTGACTCAATGACCGCTTCTAATTATATTTGGCTACCTGCACCGACGGATTTAACTTTGCTACCGGATGAGATTCATGTCTGGCGCATAGACCTTGACCAACCGGAAACAAAACTGCAAAATTTAGCAGCAACTCTTTCCAGTGACGAAACGGCTCGTGCTGAACGGTTCTATTTTCAGGAACATCGACAGCGTTTCATCGCTGGTCGTGGTATTCTGCGAACTATATTAGGTAGCTATTTGGGTATCCAGCCCTTACAAGTGCAGTTTAATTATCAGCAGCGTGGCAAACCAGGATTAGCAGATAGATTTGCCGATAGTGGACTGGAGTTTAACTTGTCTCACTCCCAAGGTTTGGGTTTGTGTGCGGTGAATTGCACTCGCCCAATTGGTGTAGACCTAGAATATATTCGCCCGATGTCTGATATTGAGGCTCTTGCCAAACGGTTCTTTTTACCGAGAGAATATGAGATGTTGCGATCGCTATCTCCCAACCAACAGCAAGAAGTATTTTTTCGTTACTGGACTTGTAAGGAAGCTTATTTAAAAGCAACTGGAGACGGACTATCCCAGTTAGAGCAAGTTGAAGTATCGCTGACTCCCACACAACCAGCCAAGTTAGAGATAACTGAAGACTGGAGTCTTTTTGAACTAGTACCCGCTAACAATTATGTTGCTGCTGTTGCGGTAGAGAATTTTAGCTGGGATTTGAAGTGTTGGCAATACTGATGTTGACTAAGCTCATCTCCTGGATGAAACAAGAGAGATATTGCGGAGAAATGACAAATGACCAATGACAAATGACAAATGACAACCAGCTTACTTATCCTCCTGCATATTTCGCACAATTTTTGTCACTAAGTTTCTGGGTACAAATCTGACGCTTTTTGCCAGTATTGCATTGAGTAAACCAGGAATGACAATGGTTTGACCCTTCATTAAGGCACGAAAACCAACTTCAGCTACTGTTCGTGCATCCATCATCCTCTTACCCTTGAGCAACTTAGAGTCAGCCATTCCGGTTCTTTCATGAAAAGCAGATGCGGTTGAGCCTGGGCAAAGAACTGTCACAGTGACACCTGTACCTTCTAATTCATTAGCGATCGCTTCTGAAAACGATAAGATATAAGCTTTAGTAGCAAAATAAACCGCCATTAAAGGCCCAGGTTGAAAAGCAGCAGCCGAGGAGACGTTTAATATTTTACCTTCACCTTGCTTGACCATGTGCTTCAGGAATAGCTTGGTTAAATGGGTGAGACACACCAAATTTACCTGTAGCATTTCCAATTCAGCAGCTAAGTCTGTTTCGTGAAATAATCCATAGATACCAAATCCGGCATTATTTACCAGCACATCAACATTAATATCGGCTTTTTGCAGTTCTGTAAAAATTTCTTCAGGAGCCGTTGATATGGATAAATCCTTAACAATAGCCTTGACAAAAATTCCAAATTTTTTTTGGAATTGAACTGCAATTTCTACTAGCTTTGGTGCATTTCTGTCTACTAATACCAGATTGTAATCATGAGCAGCAAAAATACATGCTAATTCGTAGCCAATTCCACCGGCTGCACCGGTAATAAGAGCAGTTTGTTTGCTCTGTCTTTGATGTGTTGTGTTCATTTAAGAATATTGGTGAATTCAACTTGATGAAGCTGCGTTGCATTTACAGTGATTCTCGCTCTACAATTAAGTACGCGTAATATCTCAACCTACAAGAAATATCTTGAGTTATTACCCTTTCAAATGCTTGTTTGGTGCATTGAATAGATGTAGCAGTCCAAACGCAAATTTAGGACTTATGCATCGAAAAAGTTGGGCATTAAATAAGTTCGGTTATTTCAGACTACTAGCATTTGGCTTTTGATCGCTCACAAAAGCCAGCGGGTAAAATAAAACTTTTATGCCCGACATTAACCATTCTATCCTCAATTGTTTCTGTCAAGGGGTGAATACTAAAAATTTACATGATTGAGCATAAAAAAACAGGGCAATTATATTGCCGCTGTTAATGCATGAGTTGTTGCTGGCATCTGAAATATTGGCTGTTCAGTAGTACTGAGTTTTAAAAGCTTGGACTAAATAAACTTATTTTTTAGGTTCGTAACGCACCAAAAGTATCGAGGATGGTGCGTTACATTCCTAACATATCCTACCTAAGTTGTGAATTACTAAGCGATATTTAAGAAACCGCTTTGAATCAAGTAGGCGGTATAAGTCATAAACAATTGAGAATCAATGGGAGGACAAGCAATAGAACTACCTGCTAGTGCATGGAGAGTATCTTGGCAGCTAATATGGGGTCTTCTAGCTTGTAAATACAAATCAGGAATAGTCAGTTGTTCATCAGACCAACGTTCCAGCAAAAATGGTCGCAGAGTGTACAAAGGATTGTCAGCAGAAGTCACATTATTGATTAACTCTGATTGCCATTTTTCGTAAGGAATCATCTCAACTGAATAACCAAAAGAGCGTATCCACTCAACTAGCATTTTCAAAGCAGCAGGTTGGGGATGTTGTAAATTGAAAGCTTTACCTATGGATTCTTTTTGCCGTGATAGATAAACGATCGCTTTACTTACATAGTCAACAGGTGACATATCCAACATATAATCTACATCAGGGAAATATCCCATTTGTAGACAGCCCTTAGTCATCAGATTGATAAAGTCATGTGTGTTACAAATGCCTGTTTTGCTATCACCGGAAATCAGTGGTGGTCTATGAATAGTTACAGGAAGTCCCCGGTCACGAGCAATTTTGACTAACTTTTCAGCTACCCATTTTGTTTGTGAGTAACCAAGATAAATGCCTTCCCAATGATTAAATTCATCCTGTTCTTTGACAACCTTACCAGCATAAGCGGTGGATTCAAAAACAGCAACACTAGAAACGTAATGTACAGGCTTGACTTTAATTTGACAAGCTAATCTCAAAACTTCCTGTGTTCCTAAAACATTGGCTGCCTTCAGTGCTGAATATGGAAAAACATAATTCAACAAAGCAGCACTATGATAGATGGTATCAATATTGGCAGCTAAAATTTGAAACTGTTCCGAACCAATACCTAACAAAGGCTGAGATAAATCGCCGATAATCGGAATAATTCTGGAGTTAAATTCTTCCTGCCAAATTGCATACTGCTCTAGATTTTTTTGGAGTTTGCTTTTGCCTTCTTCAGCATTAGCAGCACGCACTAAGCAATAGATATCCGCATTAGTTTCTTGTAGCAATTCCCGGATGATAAAAGCTCCTAAAAAGCCCGTTCCTCCAGTTAAAAAGATGTTCTTGGGTTCACCCACAAGCACATTAGATGCAGCACCGGGATGGATGGTAGGATCAAGAACAGCCTCAGCACCTAAATTTAGAACAGAGGGTGCAGTATTGGCATTAGAGGCTACTACCTTTGTATCTTGAACTGGCGAACCATCTTGCACTTCTTCAGCTAAACGCTGTGAAAGAGCCTCAATATTTGGGTAATGCCACAGAAGCAGCGGAGATGGTTGAAATCCTAGCAACTTTTCTAAGTTACTTACGAGAATCATTGCTTGGGCTGAATCCAAACCATAGTTTTCTAAATGTTCTGTGACATCGATTTCATCAGTTGCGACTCCTAACAACTTAGCTAAGTTAGATACCAAAAATACTTGAATATCGTCTGCTGTGAAAGACTGTTTTATAGTCATTTTTAAATCTCCAACAATGATGTAGAACGAACAGGGTGATATTGACTGTAATAATCGGAAGCTTGCAGCCCTTGAATTTTCAAATTTTGGACGCGGTACAAAAAGGCTGCACCAGTCATAATTTGATTAGCAACATCAACTACACCACGATTATTTGGTTCAGACAGGTAAGAACCGCGTACCCAGTCATTGAAACCGCCCATTGCCGGGCCACACCAAATTTGATAATCGACTTCTCTACCTTTTTCACCAGAACTAGACCAGCGAGAAGATAATCCTAGATACCAGCGGAAAATCAACGCCATTTTCAGTTTAGGATTATTGACTGCTTTCCCAAGTTTCTCAGGATTCTTTTGGGACAAATAAGCCGCAGTTCCTTCCCATACTTCAGCAATAGTTTTGCGAAAAACTTGTTTTTCTAATTTCTCTCTTTCTGCAAGGGGGATGCTTTCAATGGAATCATAAGCGCGATAGAGTTCAAATAATTTCTGCGCTCGCATGGGGAACATTGTACCCCGTTTGAGAACTTGCAATTTGACTCCCATTTCAAACATATCGGCTGCTGGGGCCATTATCATATCAGCCATTTCTGCTTGGGCTAATAACTTTTTGGTATGTTCACAAGCCCCAGATTCAATGCATGATTGATTAATGGAACCAGTCATTATATAAGCAGCACCCATCATGAAAGCTGCTAATGCTGATTGTGGTGTACCAATTCCCCCTGCAACGCCGATTCTAATGGGTGTTTGGTAATGATATTGTGCTTGAATTTCATCCCGCAAGGCAATAATAGAAGGTAACACACAAACCAGAGGACGGTTATCTGTATGACCTCCAGAATCAGCCTCGACGGTAATATCATCAGCCATCGGAACTTTGGCTGCAAGGGTTGCTTGTAACTCAGTAATTAACCCTTGTTCAAGAAGTTCTTTGAGTATTCTGGCTGGTGCTGGTTGCAGAAATTTAGTAGCAACTTCTCGGCGAGAAATTTTGGCAATGATTTTATTTTTGATTTCAATTTGATTGGCGCTATTCAACGCCAATCCAGCAACACGGTAATAAACAATGTTGGGGGTCAAGTCGAGAAATGCAGAGGCTTCTACTGTTCTTACTTGATATTTGAGGTATAAATCCACAGCCCGGCGTTCATTCGCTGGTTCATTCGGGCTGTGAATTAAATTAAATGCATAAGGCCCTTGAGGTAAGGCTTGTTGAATGCGATTGATAGCTGCTTCCAAACGTTCTGGAGTTAAACCACCTGCACCAAAGGAACTCAAAATTTGCTCTTTTCCGAGTGCAATGACCATTTCTTCGGAAGCAATTCCACCAGCCATTGCGCCGGTAACGTAGGCATATTTTACTCCATAAGAGGAGAGAAAATTCGGATCTCCAAATTGTTGAATGCGGATTGGTGCTGCAAAGGTTAGCAGTTCTACTTGTGCTGTTGTGCCATTATCACCAGGGGATAAATAACCCTCGTTAGTGACACCGATTTTTCCGGCAACTTTCACGATGTAGCAGGGTTTATTTAACACCATCAATTTATCTTTGATGGTTTGTTTCTCAAAAGATACAGTTTCTAAAGAACCTTTCCAAACTTGGTTTTTGTTATGCGACCAAGTGGAGAAGTTAAGACCATTATCATGTTTACTTAGTACCGTATCTACGGTTGTCACGGTAGTTATCCCTCGGATTATACAAACAATGGATGATATGAAGGGTGTGGACTCTGTTAACGTAGACGCTTCGGCTTGCCGCAGGCTACCGCAGAGGCGCAGAGGGCACAGAGTAAGAGAGTAATACCAATTCTCTGGGAGATGCACGTAATAATTTTTAAACGAACCGCAAAGGACGCAAAGGGCGCTAAGGAAGAGAAGGTTTAGAGAGAATTGGTATGAGATATTAAGATTCTTCGTTAAGCAGGTTTTGAGCGCAAGCTAGTTGCAATTGAATTATTTCGCTCATTTGCTGACTGTAATCTTGTCTAGCTTGTAAGAAGGCTGTGTGTGCTTTAGTTATCTTTGAATTATTAGCATTGAGCTTTTGATACTGGGTCTTATTTAAATCGAACATGCTGATGATGCTACTAATTTTTTGAGTTCTGACGGGTGGGAAAGAAAGAGGAATTGGCTGTCTAATTGCGCTTGACTCAGAAGATTGTAATTGTTCTCTCGGTTCAAAAACGTTATCAATGATATTTTTCAGTTTTACTTCTTCTGGCTGAGGCAAGATGTTAGGGGAATGACTTTCTTGTTGGGTTATCTGGTTGGAAGTGTTAAGAAAATCTGTGATTTCAGATTGTTGGATATTAGGTATATCTGGATGCTGTATTTTAAAGCGATCGCACTTAATATCCTCAACCAAATTTTCAACAAGTTTGCGATTTTCTTCGCTCAAAATTGTAGCAGCGATCGCTTTCCCACCCAAGGTAACTGTTCTCAATGTTGCTTTGTTTGAATTAGCACTTTCTTGGGCTTTGTTGTACAACGGTGATAAATTCACATTCACCTGATGACTGAGTAGTTTTGCTAATGCTTTGACCATTGCAGCATGGTCATCCATCCCTCTACGATTCAGAGAGACTGTGATATGTTCTTGGTTGCCGAGAATTTTATCAATCCATCGGGAACAGACATTACCTGCGCCTGCTTCTAAAAATATTTTGACTCCATCACCGTAGACACGATTAACTAATTGCGGAAAATCAAGTTCTTGGCACAATCCTTTGGCGATGTTGTGGGCAATGGTATCGCTATCAAGTGTAATTGGTTGATAATCGGCGGCAGAATAAAAAACAATACCGGGCAGATTTTGTGATGGTAAGGTGTTTACCTTCTTGATTTCCTCGTACTGCGATCGCATCGCTTCACAATGTATCACATGGTCGAAGGGCGCGGGGAAGGCGTTGCAACCTAGTGTTTCAATCACTCGCTTACAGGCGGCATCATCACCAGCAATTAATACTTCTTCTGGTGTGTTGATTTGAGTTAAGTAGACACGATTCTCATGTTTCAGGCATTCTCTAACTTGCGATGGAGTAGCCATGAGAACATAGGTATTCCAAAAATTGTTGTTTGGTGAATCGGTTAATCCCCAATATTCGCGCACAGCATTTTTTGGCCCAGATAACTTATCGCCAAATAGAGGTGATGAGTTTAAGGTGTTGCTTCCGCCCTCAAAATCACTCCAAACTCCTTGGGCAACCATCATACTAGTTTCACCCAAACTATACCCAAATACAGATTGTGGCTTGACTTGGAAATCATCTCGAAAAATTGCCGTCATGTATCTAGCAAAGGCAATTTCACTTTCAAACATTGCCAGGGAATCATCTAACAATTGCTTTTCGAGAGTTTCTAGTTGTCTGGTTGTCAATTTAGGCAAGCTTCTGGGATAAACCAGCTTTTCAACATCGGCAGCCCGATTGTAGAGATTGTTACTTTTTAAGTCCTCGAAGACTTTAGGAAATAAGCGAAAAACAGTCCTACCAATGCCAATATAAGAATTGACTGCTGCGGGGTAAACGTAAGCAACTGCTCCAGTTTTACCCAATGGTTTTGCTGTAAAATAACTTCCTAGTGGTGTTTGCCAATCTGTACCGTTTTCAAAAGCATTATTTACACCTTTGCGGGCAGATTCAATTTCTTTGAGTAAATCTTTTGTGTTACGTCCTGTGATTGATAAGACGTATTTTGGATTAGAATGCTGTTCAAACTTAGCAAATGTCTCGCTGGCGGTAGCTGATAAAGAAGAACTCGCTTCTATGGTATTTTGGAGATTGTTGAGAAGATCAGAGATGGTGGTGCGATCGCTAACTGCGATAGGAAACAGATGAAAAGGCATTTGTTGCAAATATCTGTTGTCGCGCTCCTCTTGGCTGGGTTCTTCCGATAAGATTAAATGGGCGTAACTGCCATCTATACCCATGCTATTAATTGCTGCTATTCTACGTGTGCCGCCTTTATCGACAAACCAAGGTCTTGATTCCATTGCCACATAGAAGGGACTACCTTCCCATACTTGCGGTGTTTTGACACCAGACCATTTTGGTGTGGCGGGAATATACCTGTAATAAAGACAGAGAGCGGTTTTGATTAAGCTAGCAATTCCCGATGCTGTATAGGTGTGGCCGATATTGGCTTTGACGCTGCCTAATGCACAATGCAAACCATTGCCCACTTTCGGATAAGCTTGCAGTAAACCTGTGATTTCCGCTTCATCTTCCTGGGGAACGCCACTACCAAAGACTTCCACATAGTTAACCTCCGTAGGTTGAATCTCTGCCATCTCGAAAGCTTGTTTGCAGACATCACTGATAGCTGAAGCATCAGGTTTTACCAGAGCGTCACTCAAAGTAGAATTACCTTGTGCGAAACTCATGGCATCAATTACTGCATAGATGCGTTCGTTATCTTCCTTAGCAGCTTCGTAGCGCTTGAGGACGACAGCACCCGCACCTTCGCCAACCGTCCAGCCATTAGCTTGTTGGTCATAACCCAACGTGTTGACACCCGTATTAATTGGGGCAAATTGGCTGCGGAATAAGACATTTTCCACACCACCGGCTAAATCTACCGCACCCACAACCACCGCGTCTACTTCTCCAGTAGCGAGTAGCATTTGGGCAATTTCCAAGGCTTTGAGGGCAGAATTCTCGCCAGCGCTGACGGTGAATGCAGGACCAGTGAAATTCCACAAAGCAGAAATCCGACTCGCCATGATGTTGGCGATGTGACTTACATATTCGCCGATTTCTACTGGTTGGTGAATGCTATCTTTGACAATGGTTTCCAGTTGGGAAAGCTGTTCAGCAGGTAGAGAAATTCCTTGGTTGAGTAAGCCGTCCTTAACTTGCCAAGATAGATTCCATCTTTGCTGTAGCTGATGCACAGAGAATTCTGTCTCGGCGGCGACAATCACTGCGACATTGCCACCCTCCTGTAGTTTCGCATCTTTGACGGCGCGATCGCTAACTTTCAGAAGCAACAATTGTTGTGGGTTTAACTTCTCTATTTCATTCGGTGGGATTTTGCACGATAAAGTATCGATTTCAAAATCCTTGATATATGCCCCTAATGGTGCTTTCCCGTCTGCTAAACCGTACTCTTTCAGGACATTCTCTTGATTTTCTATCCCATGCCATCTTTGAGGCGGTAAGGAAGTAAAATGCTGTGTTCCATCATAAATACTGCGTTCAAAAGCATCTAAACCATTGCAGTTACCAAAAAAGGCATCCATGCCGACAATGGCAATTTTGGTAGGTGGAACAGGTGGGGTTGATTCAACTGATTGTGTTGTATTTCCTTGTTCTAAAATCAGATGAGAATTAGTACCGCCAAAACCAAAAGCGCTAATAGCTGCCCGTTTAATTGGTGCGTTATTATTAGGCCATGCTGTAGCTGTTCTAACAATTTTGTCGGCAGAAATTGTACCTTTCTCTGAAGTTAAAGGTTCCGAAACATTCATGGTTGCTGGAATTACACCATGAGACATACTCAAAATCACTTTAGTCAAGCCAACCATGCCAGCAGCAGTTAGCAAGTGACCAGTATTTGCCTTAGCAGAACCCACTAGAGGCGCAGCTTGGTGTTGACCAAAGAATGTTTCGATAGAGTTGAATTCGGTTGTATCTCCTAGCAATGTGCCAGTGGCGTGACACTCTAGATAATCGATGCTTTTTGGACTAAAATTTGCCTCATTGTAGGCTCGTTCAAAAGCTAAAGTTTGTCCTTTAGGATTAGGGCTGAGTAAGTGCTTACCTTTGCCATCATTCGAGAGTC
This sequence comes from Nostoc sp., assembly GCF_036918015.1. Lineage (GTDB taxonomy): Bacteria > Cyanobacteriota > Cyanobacteriia > Cyanobacteriales > Nostocaceae > Nostoc. Next base: position 190,967 of record NZ_JBALEO010000060.1, on the reverse strand, counting down.
CATTACCACAGATAGTGGCGAGAATATTATCACCATCTCTGACGGCATCAGAATATCTCTTCAGCATCACCATCCCAACACCATCGGCGGGGATTAGCCCTCTAGAGGATTTATCTAAGGGGCGGCTAATGCCATTTTCTGCATACCCTTGAACACCGGAAAACAACATCCGCACGAACAGGGAATCTGCACAACTGATGGCTCCAGCTAACATGACATCAGCTTTGTGTGACCATAAGTAATGAGATGCTAGTTTAATCGCATAAAATGAGGAAGAACAAGCAGCATCCAGACATAAATTAATCTGAGATAGAGATAGTGCTTGAGCTACGATAGATGCTGGTAAACCAGATATCATCGCATTGTATAAAGATGCTTTGGTTGCACTTGGTACAGCTAAATTAAAGTCTTCATCCTGCAAAAGTTCTCTGACAGCAGGATTAATAGCTTGCTGGTAAATTGGAGAGAATAATTGATTAGATAATTTTGTCGGGAATGACAAATTACCTAAAATTACGCCACATTTTGCTAGAACAGTTTGATTACCCCAATAACCACTCTGTACAATTGCTTGTTTAGCTGCATACAATGACCATTTGAAGGTGTTATCTAAACCAGCAACAAATTCTGGTGGTAGATTGTATTCAGATGGATTAAACTGGAAGTTGCGGATGTAACCGCCTTTGAGGGAATAAGTTTTGTCTGGTGTACCTTTAACTGGATTATGAAAGATTGTCGGATCTACTCCGATTTCTTCGACGGTTGCAGAGGATGTCGAATCTTTTTGATTAACGATGTTTTGCCAGTATTCTTCAGGATTTTTAGCATCGGGGAATAGGCATGATAATGCGATGATGGCTATTTTTTCCACGATTTATATGCTCCGAGTTTGGGTATTTAGCAAGAGATAATTAAAAGGCAGGATTTACGCTGTTCCCCAAACTTTGAACGAGGCAAGTTATAGCAATCCTATTTGAGTTGTGATAAATACTCTTTTTAACGAACCGCAAAGGGCGCGAAGGACGCAAAGAAGAGAAAGAATTTCACAGGGATTTTAGGAATGCTATAGGTGTTGAGTGGTAAAAGAAGATTATTAGCTTCTAAGCATTTTCATTGACCAGATAATGGCATGAGCGCCGAGCATTCGTGAATAAATTTTACCTTGGCGATCGTGTATGATGAAGTTTGCGATCGCACTACTTGGTGTCTTAGCTAGTACTTCACAAGAAACATAAAATGTTTCGTTATGTGGTATCGCTTCAAACTGTTCAAATTTTTCTACTTTTCCAGGTAAACAACCTTCTTCATGAAAGTGTTGTGTCCAAATCCATAAGGCGTGCATACTCAAGTCTGTTGTATAAGGATTTACCCATTGAACAGGGAATTGTCCTTGTTGCTGTAGGGTGAGTTCTGGCCACAGACATTCTGTTGTGATTTTTTCAGGACTGATGTTTAAAACTCTCTTAACTTCTTGAAAACCGGGGCCGTGAAATAATGTAGCCCCACCATTTTGGTAAAATGCTTTTCCTGTAGCGGTGATAATATTATCTTCTTGGAGATTGAGAGATTCATAAGTGGGTGCAACTGGAATTTCTCGCTGGAGATTGAGTTGAGCGCTAAAATGAAAATGGATTCTGCCTTCTGGGTTTTTACTCGAAATTTTGGCTTTAAGTTCGATACTTTCAAGATTAACCTTGGAAATTTCTTCAATTTCTAAAATATGTTCTTTCGCTAATGTTTCATTGAAAGTAATTCCTTTCAAAACTTTAAAATCTTGGTAATTGAACAATCTGTAACCTGGATATAATTGTTCAGAAGCATTAATAATCCAAGTCATTGCACAAGTTGCTGGTAAAACTGGAGAACCAGCAATAGTATGATCGTGTAAAAATGGATTAGCCTCTAATGTCATTTGGCGACGGATACGATAAGTTCGCAGTTCTGAATCTAACTCCGCTGCCATCGGAACGAGTGGGCTACCAATAACAACTTGTGCGGTTGCATGATTGGTATTATCCATTTCTTTAACAAGCATTTGTGCGCCGACTGCAATGGGAATTATTTCAATTTTTCGCTCTTGAAAAATCTTCTTTAATTCTGCTGTCACCATCCCACTATCCCAAGCGCCCCAGTTGATAGCGACTACGTGACATGAGGGATAAGTTTGCTTAAATATATGGGCTGATTTGTTCAGAATTTCATTTGCGATCGCATAATCAGATTGTCCAGGATTTCCGTAAAAGCCTGTGACTGAAGAAAACAAAACTAAATGCTGAAGTTGATTAGGGTTAACGCAAGTTAGCAGGTTTTCTAAACCTTGAACTTTGGCGGTGTAAACTTTTTCAAAATCCTCTTCTGTTTTCTTTTCAATTAACTTATCAGCTAAGTTTCCCGCGCCGTGAATGATTCCAGTAATTGGGCCGAGATGTTGTACAGCAGTGGCAAGTTTTTCTTGCAAAGCTGGCGTATCTGTGACATCGACGCTGATATATTCTGCTTTAGCTCCGGTTTTTTCAATTGCTGCTAGAGTCTTTTTAATTTCGCGGCTGGAGGTTATTTTGTTATATATTTTTTGCACATTCATGGGTGTGGGCTTCTCTCCTTGAGAAAGAAGATTTTCCATGATGCATTTTTTCAATGCGGAGTCATCGGAATTTTGAGCATAATCTGGTTCGGTTTCTAATAGTTCGGAGCGACCGAGGAGGATGAATTTACAGGGTTGCTGTTGGGCTAATCTGATAGTACACTCAGCCGTAATCCCTTTTGCACCGCCGCTCACGACAAAGACAGATGATGGACTAAGCTGGGCTGTTTGTGTCATAAATCCTCGTGAATACCTGCATAAATTGGGTTTTTTGATATACGAACCGCAAAGGGAAGGGCGCAAAGGACGCAAAGTAAGAGAGATAAGCAATATTCTTCTAGTAGCAAGAAAGGAAAAATATACTAGTAGCAGTCTTAAAAGTTTGTGAAATTCTCTGTTTATTTCTTTTCTTCGCGCTCTTTGCGTCCTTTGCGGTTCGTTAAAAACAGGAATTTTCACAACTCAAATAAGACTGCTATATCAAAGAACTAATTAATCGGCGATAATAGTGACTCGTCCTTGTGAACCATACCCAACTTCACTTATATAAAGGTTGGGATCGTGAAGTTCGGCGATGATATTTTGTACTGACTGTTTGGCATCGAGTCTGGGGCTTAGGTCGATCGCACGAGTGAAAACTTTGGGCCATTCCCATCTCAGAGTTTTGGTTAATCCAAATAAACCAGCGCCGATCGCACCGAAGTTAACTTTGTACTCTAACCCAAAGGCTCCATCGAGATGAGCTACTGTGCAGAAACAACTACGTCCATGCTTTGCAGCTTCGTTTAGAGAGGGCTTGAGGTGTTTCGCCATCAAAAATACGTGCTTGACGATCGCCTTTTCTGATTCGTTATAAGAAATACTTCCGGTGTGATTTCCTACAAACATCGGATGTAAGTGGATGAAAGCCCCAATCGTTCCGCAGTGAGATGCGATCGCTTGCAATTGTTGTTGGAGATGTTCTTCACTCAAGTTTGCTAAGGTGACGCGGGTTACTCCTGTGGGTAAGGGCGCTTGTTGGGCGATGAGCGATTGGGGAAAGCTGATAACTACTACTTTCCAGCCTTTCTCGATTAGGGATTCAGTTAATTTATAAGTGGTGAGGGAACCATCATCGGTAATTAAACCGATGTGTCCCTCTGGTAACGTGAAATCCAAGTAATCGGGCTGTGGTAGACTTCTGAGTTTGACGAGATGGCGCTGGATATTATGCTCTAATTGGGGTGGCTGCTGTTGGACAAACTCAGGTTCAGACTTTTTTTTTTCACCTCCAGCCAACTGCTGTAGGTAATCAACTATTTGACCGATGGTGCGGAGATCGCCGAGTTCTTCGATATTTGGCTTGGGTAAGTTGGGGTACATTTCTTGCATCGCCCCTAAGATTTCTACCCGTTTAATCGAGTCAATCCCTAAATCAGCTTCCATGTCCATTTCCAGTTCCAGCATCTCGACTGGATAACCAGTTTTATCGCTGGTGATGGCTAACAGGGTTTCACCTAAGTTTGCAAATTCATCACTTGTAGCGGCTTCTGGTTCTGGAGTGAATGCGACAACTACGCTTGGTTCCGGTGCAATGACTACCTCAACTACTGGTGCAGCCTCTACTGGAATCTCAGTTGCTTGTTGTACTTCGTGAACTGCAATTTCTACAGTAATACTTTTGGAAGCGTGAGATTGCAGATACTCTACAACTTGGCCGATGGTGCGTTTTTCTGACAGTTCTTCTAAATTGGGCTTGGGTAAGTTGGGGTACATTTCTTGTAGCGCCCCCAAGATTTCCACCCGTTTGATAGAGTCAATTCCTAAATCAGCCTCCATGTCCATGTCCATTTCCAGCATCTCGACTGGGTAGCCGGTCTTATCGCTGGTGATGGCTAAGAGGTTTTTATCCAAGTCAACAATATCGATGGTTGCGCCAGATACAGGTGCAGCAGTTGTGGGTGCTGGTTCTGGGATAAAGGCAACAACTTCGTTGGCTGGAGGTGAGCTAATTTTGACTACAACCTCGGCTTGAGGTTCTACTACTGGAGGAACAGGTGATGCCGCTACAGGCTCCACTGTCTCAAAAGTAGGGAGTGGAGAGAAGAGATTGGGGAGCAAAGAAGAGGAATTTTCATCCTTCTTAGAAGTAGTGGATACAGAAGTTGCAACTACAGGCTCTACAACAGGTGGGAGAGGTTCTTGGATAACAGTTGAGCCGTTTTTAGCTACAGGCTCAGTTACAGGCAAAGGCTGGCTTTCTACTATCTTGGTAGTAGCAGGTACGGGTGCGTCAGTAACAGTTGTTTCTGTGGTGAACGGAGTGAAATTGCTGAGTTTCTCTGTTAGTTGAGTTGCTCCGTCACCTGAGATGATTAGAGAATATTCTTGCTGGATGAGTTGGAAAAAGCTCTTAGTATATTCCAACTGCTCTTGGAGATATTGCTCATGGATGCGTAGAGTTTCACCTTGTTGGGAATGAAACTGCATCATGCTACGCTCTAAGCTTTCCATGACAACTAGCTTCATTTTGGCAGTTTCGGCTGTTGATTTACTTTCACTCAACAAAGAATTCTGCTGCTGCATCAGTTGGAAAAACGCTTTAGCGTATTCCATTTGATGGTTGAGATAAGTACCGTGAACTTGTAAATTCTCGGCTTGATTTTCCTGGAACTGTGTCAGGAGATATTCTAAACTTGCTAAAAGTTGTTCGTAATTTGTAAGTTTTTCTGGTGTTGGTTGCATCTTAGATTCCTGGACTGGTTGTGACAGGGTAACAGGATTCATCTGTTGCTCTGGCTGGGTGATGATATTAGCAGTCACACCGTTCATTACTGGGGTAAGTTTTTTATGTCCGTTAGTCTCTATCACTGCTACAGGTGGAGTTACACCGGGGCTGCTAAACAAAGGAGCCACAGTTTCAGAAGATTCGGGAGTGGGTAATGTGACTTTATGCCCATCCTGCAAAGCAAGAGCGAAGGCATTTTTCGTTTTTTCGGATCTGTAGTTGATGCCGTTTAAACGGACATTTAATGTCTTCTTCGTCTCAATTGGGGGGATAGTTTGGGGAAGTTGGTAAGGATCGAGGTCATTCAAAGCCAAACCAATCACTCGCAACTGCACAACTGCTTCTCGCAAAGAGCGATCGCTATTCTTTTGAGTGCTAGGGTTCAAAGATACGGTAATATGTGGGCGATCGCCAAGAATCTCTTTCACCAAATTGCTAAGAATTCTCCTCGGCCCAAATTCCACGAAGCAAGTACCACCCGCCGCATAGATATTTTCAATCTCCTGTTTAAACAGCACTGAGTTTGAAAGGTGCGTTTCCAGGATTTTTTGAATATTTTGGGCTTCTTTGGGATACTGCTTACTGGTAACGTTGCTGTAAACAGGGATTTTCGGACTTTGGAATTTGACTGACTTGGTGGCGATCGCAAATGATTTTTGAGCAAAGGCGATTAGCGGTGTATGGAACGCTGCGGAAACAGGTAAGAGTACAGCTGTATATCCTTTCTCGTGTAAAATCTCTCTGACTTTCGCTATTTCTGCGGTAGGCCCAGCCAAGACAAATTGAGTTGGAGAATTTTGATTAGCGATCGCAACTTGCGGAAACTGCTTCAACACTGCTTCTACTTTGCTGATGTCTTCTTTGACAGCCAGCATACTTCCCGCATCATGATCCGGATCTTCGGGTGCAGCCATTGCTTGACCCCTAGCTTTCACTAAGAACAAGTAATCTTCTGTACTCAAAACCCCCGCAGCCCATAGTGCGGTTAATTCACCAAAGCTATGTCCCGCCACAAAATCTGATTTAAATCCAGCTTGTTGCAGTATGCTGTACATCCCTGCACTCAACACCCCGATGGCTGGTTGAGCATATTCTGTGCGTTGCAAGGCAGCAATTTGGACATTTTTTTCTGCCTCTCCAAACACAGGATGAGGGAAAACGATTTCTGACAACGGCTGCAAATTATCTTTGATTAACAGGCTATCCATATAACCATGCAGACGGCGCATCAAAGGAAAATTCATCACCAGTTCGCGTCCCATCTCCAAGTATTGCGAACCTTGTCCAGAAAATAGAGAGACAACTTTTCCGCCCAACTCCATACCAGAGGAACGGTAATAAATCCCTTGGGGATGCTCCCAAGATGCTGCTGACCCTTTGAGTTTCAGCCAGTCAATGCTAGTTTGCAGCAACTTGCAAGCTTCTTCGATATTTTCAGCGACAAACCCAAATCTGGCAGCAGAAAGGGGAATTTGTTGTGATTTGCACTCATTGACTAATTGTGCGTAGTGTGTAGGTGCTTCAGGCGATCGCAACTTACCTAAAATCTCTTCAGATTTGCTCAACAATTGCTCTACTGTAGGAGCAAACAACAACACTTCACTAGCACCACTGTGTAAGCGGTAAGCGGCGTTTTGGTCGGCTTCATATTCTTCCAAAACAACGTGATAGTTGGTTCCACCAAATCCAAAGGAACTCACACCCGCGCGTCTTGGCGCTTCGCCTTCTGGACGAATCCAAGGTCTGGTTTCAGTATTCAAATAAAAGGATGAATTTTTAATGTTGAGTTTGGGATTCGGCTCAGTAATGTTAATTGTCGGCGGTAATACTTTGTGATGTAAAGCCAAAGCAGTTTTAATCAAACTCGCCGCACCCGCAGCCGCTTTTGTGTGTCCGATTTGTGATTTTACACTACCCAAAGCGATGTGCTGCTTTTTGTCATCATGCACATCAAAAAAGTCTTTTAAAGAACCGAATTCTGTCGGATCTCCAGCCATTGTACCGGTGCCGTGTGCTTCCATCAAACCAACAGTAGCGGGAGAGAAGCCGGCATCTTCATAAGCACGTTCTAAGGCTTTGACTTGGCCTTCTTTGCGGGGAGCATAAATACTCTTGTAACGCCCATCGCTGGAAGTACCAATACCTTTAATTACGGCATATATTTTATCGTTGTCCCGTTCAGCATCTTCTAACCGTTTGAGGACAATCATCCCAATACCTTCACCCAGCATCATCCCATCAGATTTAGCATCGAAAGGTTTGACATTTTCACTGGGAGTAACAGCCGGTGTTTTGCTGAATGAGATGTAAGCCATGATGGTGTTATCGGTATCAACGCCACCAGTCAGCATCATGTCAGAACGATGCTCAACTAGTTCGCTGATTGCCATTTTTAAAGCACCAAAGGAACTAGCGCAAGCGGCATCAACTACGCAATTCATCCCGCCAAAATTTAGGCGATTGGCAATTCTACCCGCGACTACGTTAGCTAACATTCCAGGGAAAGCATTCTCATCCCATTTCACATAGGCGCTTTTGATTTTATCAACGATTTTTTGGGTATCTTCGTCAGATAAACCACTGCTTTTGAGAACTTTTTCCCAAATAGGATATTCCAATCTCGCCGAAAGTGGCATTCCTAATTGCTTGGCCATAGCCACGCCTAAGATTACCCCAACCATCTCGCGGTTAAAATCACGTTTTTCGCCATAACCAGCATCTTCCATCGCCTCTTTCGCAACCACTAAGCTTAATAGTTGCGATACATCTGTAACTTCCAAAATGCTGGGCGGAATACCGAATTCCATCGGGTTGAAATCTACCTCTGGAATAAACCCGCCTCTTTTACAATAGGTTTTATCTTCAGTAGTTCTGGGATTTGGATCGTAATAATCTTTGACGCTCCAATGAGTGGAAGGAACATCAGTAATACAGTCAATTTTGTTTACAATATTTTGCCAGTATTCCCGTAAATTTCTGGCTTTAGGCAATAGAGAAGCCATCCCAACAATGGCGATAGGATTGTGTTGTAATTGTCTGTTAATTTTATTGGTTGACACTGATTTATCCGATTTCATTTTTTTTCCCTCGATAGACTTAATCACAGCCTGTTCACAATTATTGACAAGGCTTTCTAACTCCGCTAAGGCAGTATCAATTGAATAAGCAGACATAGGGCATAGTTAGTACTGTGAATTGTGTAGCTACAGTAATTTCTGTTGCCTACTAAATAATGAAAAACTCTCGTTTTGTAAGCAGTTAGCTATCCTATCTCCGCTAAATGCTTGTTTCCAAATCGACACCACACGACACATACTGCCAGTGGAAATCCTGATGTTTCCAGACGACTTTGGCACACTGCGTAGGCGTAGCCCGTCGTAGACATCGCACAAAAATGTTATCCAACGCTAGACTCTTTAAATTGTGGCAATAGGTCAATGACGTTGTTAAAACTGGTAAAATAGTCTTGGAGTGTAATAGCTGCTTGACCAGTGAATTTAATCCATTTGTAATGGTAAAGATTTTGAGTAATGGTATCCTACTGGAGTGATGGGAACTGAGGAGTAGCTAAGAGAACAGAAACGTTTTTTCACCCAAAAGCATTTGATTATCTAGGCTAACTACAGCAACATAACTGTTGTTTATGACAACGTTCTGTATCTTGTTCAATGTCATAGCCAGTTTCAACGTCCGGGATAATATATTTTATGCTATTTAAACCAGGAAAGTTGACAAGTTTGTTACACAAAAGACACCACCTTTAATCCGAATTTATGTAACTTGAACAAGTAATTAAACGGTTACAAGGTAATGACAAAGCAGTTATCTTTAGTTATTTTTAATTTAAAAATTTCAATTGAATAACTAGTTTGTCTAACCACTTTAAAGCATTGAATTAATAAAAACATTAGCATACTTTACAGAAACTAAATCATTTCTTTAAAGTTATTTTATAAATAAACATCCACAATTACTGATGTTGATTTGAATAAAATTAAGCAGAAAAGTATAATTTGTAACTCTATAAATTTGTGAAAGATTTTGTTGTCTACGAGTTAGCCATAAGTTTGTCCTGAATTAAGTTAACAATGAAATCTGTTGTCTAATAAGTCACAATTCAATGAATACATAGATAAATTGAATAGCGATGAAGTATGTTTTCTCAGAGAAACATCATAATTTAATCAAAGTTTTTGGTTATTTTTCAATATAAGTCAAGTTAAAAAGCAAAGCGGTTATTTATAAAGCAAATATTAATTTTTAGTATGTTACTTGATAAACATAATCATGATTGCATCAGTTAAAAGGACGGTTAGAAAGCTAGGGCGAATAGAATTTGCGGCTACTCTACAAGAACGCTAAGAGGATGTTTTAAAAGTCCTTTTGTCAGTATCAAAAGTTTTAGATCCCCCTCTCAATCCCCCTTAAATAGGGGGACTTTAATTCCGGTTCCCCCCTTTTTAAGGCTACGGTGTATACACAAGTCTGAAGTAGTTTACTCACCTGGTTTATGCCTCAGTTTTACCCCACCCTAACCCTCCCCTTGCAAAGGGGAGGGAACAAGATTTTCCGGTTTCCCCCCTTTACAAGGGGGGATTAAGGGGGGTAATTCAACTTGTGTATACACGGTAGCTTTTTAAGGGGGGTTAGGGGGGATCGAAAAGTACCTAAATTCACAGCGAAACACTTTTCAAACAACCTCCAACAGCAAACCCGCAGAGTAATTCGCCTGCGCGGACTAAGAAAAATTAGGTGTTTTAAACTCACGGAGGCGGTCACTGAACTTGTCGTACCCCTCCGGGGAAGCAAGCTACGCGCAGCGTCTCGTAGAGAAGTGTGGGTTTTGCCTGTGTAGACGCAGTTTTTACCCGCCCTTTTAACGTCCGTTAACTCACCAAAGGTATCACTTCATGCATTGAATTAGTAGAATCAAAAGCAATAATAATGTCTTATAGTACACAACCTTGTTAATAATAATCTGTTAGTAATATCAAATCTGCTTAATAGCTAACTATCTGTTGGTATTCAATTGCTATACAAGGGATTAGTGACAAGTAACTTTTTCAGCATCTAATCTTACTGTGATGAAATATTTTCGTGAGAGAATCAGGATTTATGCAAAGTTATTTGGTTGACAAAATTTAATTTTTACGCCATAATTAATGACAAGTTTATCCCAATTCTGAGTTCATTTTTATTAGCGCTTCGTTGTTCTTAAAAGTTCAGTTTTCTGACTAGCGCTATTGTATTTTACGCTACGGGATTAGATGACAAAATAGGATATAACTTAGGAAGCTTTGAAGTAACACGCCATTAATTTTCACGCCACAATACTAAGTTTGGGCGGTAAAAGCGTACAACAATTCATATAAAACCAATTTAGATCCATCCACGGAATTTAAGGTAGAAACCCTAGAGGAAAAGCCCTCTTGGTAATTTGCGGATGAGTCTATTCTAATCGACTAAATATAACCAGGATATTCTCTAAAAAAGCAGAATTGGAATGAAAATATGGCAGTAAATAAAGAAAGTCGATTATTCACAAAACCCGTAGGCCGATCGCAACTAATTTTAGCAGCTTCTCTGACTTTAGCGGCTGGATTAATCGCTTTCTATAGTTTGACACCCTATTGGTCTAAACCGAAAGTTGTGACAGCGCCAGCCAACCCTCCAAAAGCTGCCACGCCTGCGAAAGTTGCTGTAACAGCTTTGGGACGTTTGGAGCCAGAAGGCGAAGTTACTACTTTGACTGCTCCTACTTCTAATAATGGGGTACGAGTAGACAGACTGTTGGTAAAAGAAGGAGATACGGTTAAAGCAGGGCAACTATTGGCCTATCTCGAAAATTATGGTCGTTCTAGAACCGCATTACAACAGGCTTTAGACCAACTGCAAGTTGCCAAAGCCAAATTAGCGCAGGTGAAATCTGGAGGTAAAACCGGAGATGTTGATGCTCAAAAGGCTGTAATTGCCCGGTTAGAGCCACAATATAAAGGGGATGTTGCGACACAACAGGCGACAATAAACCGCATCCAGGCAGAAGTAGACAACGCTCAAGCCGAGAATAATCGCTATCAGCAATTATATAGACAAGGTGCGATCGCGGCTTCTGTAGCAGATAGCAAAGCTTTGCAACTAAAGACTACACAACAGCAGCTAACAGAAGCTCAAGCCACCCTCAAGCGCACTCAAGATACATACCAAGAACAACGCAAACAAGCGCAAGCGCAACTCACCAGTATTAGCGAAGTGCGTAGCGTAGATGTTCAAGTTGCACAAACCGAAGTCAATAGTGCAACAACTTCTGTTCAACAAGCAAAAGCCGACTTGGATTTAAGCTACATCAAATCTCCCATAAATGGCAAAATTTTGAAAATTCACGCCAAAACCGGAGAAGTAATTAGTACCACCAGAGGATTTGCTGAAATAGGTAAGACATCTCAAATGTATGTGATTGCAGAGGTGTATCAAACCGATGTTCAAAAAGTGCGTGTAGGACAAAAAGCCACCATTAACAGCACTGCATTTACCGGAACATTAAAAGGAACTGTGAAAGAGATTGGTTGGCAAGTTGACAAACAAAACATCTTTAGCCTAAACCCTGGTTCAGATACAGACCGCAGAATAGTGGAAGTTAAAATCTCCATCGATAATCCCGCCGATAGTGAAAAGGTCGCCCGTTTAACCAATTTACAAGTGGATGTTGCCATTCATATTTAGTCTATTAGGCATTAGTTATTAATCATTCACAAATGACCAATGACCAATGACCAATGACATAGGCGCTTTGCCTTCCCGCAGGGTATGACAAATAACAAATAAATCCATGATTTTGAAAATTCCTTTAGCATGGCTACAGCTAGCCCAGCAAAAAGTTCGTTTATTAGTAGCTGTAGCCGGGATTGGTTTTATTGTGCTGCTAATGTTTGTGCAACTTGGTTTTCAAGATGCCCTCTATTCCAGTGCAACCGCAGTTCATCAGAATCTCAAAGGAGATTTATTTTTAGTTAGTTCGCAATATAAATCCTTGACCTCAAATCAAAGTTTTTCGCGGACTCGTTTATATCAATCTTTGGGGTTTGATGGCGTAGAGTCAGTTAGCCCCATGTATTTGCAATTTGCCAAACTGAAAAATCCGGCAACTGGTGAGAAATATTCAATATACGTTATTGGTTTCGATCCCGGTAGACCTGTGATAAATCTCCCAGAAGTTGAGAAAAATTTAGATAGACTCAAAACTCCCGATGTCATGCTTTTTGACCGGGGTTCTCGCCCAGAGTTTGGCCCAATAGCTGAAAAATTTAATGCGGGAGAAACTGCACAGACAATTGAAATATTTCCCTTCAATTCATTAATTGGCTATAGAGTCAGAATTGGTGGCTTATTCACATTAGGGCCTTCCTTTGGTGTAGACGGAAACTTACTTGTTAGTGACTCCACTTTCTTGAGGATAAATCCCAATACTCGTCCGGCCGATATGATCGATATTGGTTTGATTTCCCTCAAACCTGGTACTAATGCAGAAACAGTACTGAAAAATTTACAAGCAAGTTTGCCTAATGATGTCCAAGTTTTTACCCGCCAAGGCTTCATTGATTTTGAAAAAAAATATTGGGCTGTCAGAACACCCATTGGTTTTATTCTTAACTTGATGTTGACAATGGCTGCGGTCGTTGGTGTGGTTATTGTTTATCAAATTCTTTACAGCAATATTGCTACACAGTTCGTTGCTTATGCCACTTTAAAAGCCATAGGTTATGCCAATAGCTATTTATTAAATGTGGTATTTCAGCAAGCTTTGATTTTGGCAATCTTAGGTTATATTCCAGGATTTATTACTTCTGTCTTGTTATATAGTTTTGCAGCAGAAGCAACTAAACTACCAATAATGATGACCACTAATAATGCAGTTATTGTCTTAACTTCAACAGTTTTAATGTGTATAACATCAGGAGCACTTGCTATCAATAAACTCCGCTCCGCAGATCCGGGAGATATTTTCTAAGCAAGATAACTTGCTCGGAGTAACTTGTTAAAGACAAGCAAGTTCGTAGTAAGGACTTTAGTCCTTGTTTTCTAAGCACTAAAGTCCTTACTACAAACCATCAAAACTAGCACTTTTCTTTTAATCAAAAATCCAAAATTGGTATAACCCTTACTATATGAACCTCAAAGACAAAACTCTCCTAATTACCGGAATTAATGAATTTGTCGGTTTGCGTACAGCCGAGTTAGCAATAGCGCAAGGAATGAAGGTTCGTGGACTGCAAAGTTCGACAGAACAAAACAAACAATTACAGAATTTAGGTGTAGAGGTAATTATTGGTAGTATCACCGATTCTGCGATTGCTCAAAAGGCTTGTCAGGGAGTAGATATCGTTTTACATACAGAGCAAATTGCCGAAGAAGCTGGTGCAATTAAGCATTTTCGTGATGTGAATGTTGGCGGTACTGTCAACATGGCTAAAGCCGCTAAACAAGCTGGTGTCAAAACATTTGTGCATCTATCTAGTGTGATGGTTTACGGTTTTAACTATCCTGATGGTGTTACAGAATCCGGGCCACTTTCTGGCGACAATAATCCCTACTGTCAAACGAAAATAGAAGCCGAAACAGCAGTATTAGAACTTAATAATCCCTCAGATTTTGGGATCATCATTATTCGAGCCGGAGATGTTTACGGCCCAGGAAGTATTCCCTGGATAGTCAGACCAATTCTGATGATGCGTCAAAAATTATTTGCTTGTGCCAATGATGCTAAGGGAGTTATCAATCACGTATATATAGATAATCTGATTGATGGTATCTTTCTCGCGATAGAAAAAGAAATCTACGGTGAAATATTTAATATCACCGATGGACAAGAAACTTCGTGGAGAGAGTATTTTATGCGTTTAGCAGCAATGGAAGATTTGCAAGCACCCCTTTCATTATCGAAAGATGAAATCAAGTTGTTTCTAAAGCTACGCGTTCAAGGACAAAAACTTTTTCGGAAAAAAGTTGATATCTTACCAGAGTCCATAGATTTTATGACTCGTCCTTATGCTTGTTCCATTGCCAAAGCCCAAAATCTGTTAAATTACAAACCAGCAGTTGATCTAGAATTAGGAATGCAGCAAACACATGAATGGCTGCAAAAAACAGATATTCAAAGCTTGATGAAATAGTTTACAGATTTTCGGGAATTCAGGAGTCAGAATTGGCTAAACCTTAGCTATCCGCTAACAGAATGATTGCAAAATGAAGAAGCTAGAAGACACTTGATTGACTTGAAATGATTTTCAGCTTGGTATGAAAGTATCCTTAATCCTGACTCCTGGATTCTGACTTCTGAATTCTTACATTGCATTTACCTTACTACGATTAACCATACAATAATCCACAGATTTTCCGAATACTTATTTTCTATGAGTAGCAATCAGCCACGATTGAGCATCGGATTACCTGTATACAATGGTGAAAAATTTCTCAAAGAAGCCATAGATTCACTCTTGGCTCAAACCTTTGAAGATTTTGAACTGATTATTTCAGATAACGCATCGACAGATAAAACTGAGGAAATTTGTAGAGCTTATGCCGAGCAAGACCAACGTATTTGTTACTACCGCAATGACACGAATATCGGTTGTGCTGGTAACTTTAATCGCGTCTTAAAACTGTCTTCGGGTGAGTATTTTAAATGGGCTGCCCATGACGATCTACATTCTCCAGATTTTATCAAGAAGTGTGTCGAGGTGCTTGACCAAGATCCTACTATAATCTTGTGTCATTCCCAGGCATATTTCATTGATGAACAGGGGAATTTTATCCAAAATTACGATATCAAAGTCAAGGCCGATGCACTAAAGCCACAGGAGCGTTTTCACGAATTGCTAACCAAGCATTTATGTTATCAATGTTACGGGGTAATTCGCGCTAGTGTTTTGAAAAGGATACCACCTATGGGTGGTTACGGTAATGCAGATGGAATTCTCTTGTTAAGACTTGGTATTCTCGGTAGGTTTTATGAAATTCCTGAATCCCTGTTTTTCATCAGAAGTCATCCGCAACAATCAATGAGTATGTTCTTTCCAAATTACTTGCTGTTTGCTGACAAAACCAAAAAACCATTATTGAGTATGCTCCCCGATTTTTATGGGTATACAGTGTGGTTTGATTCAGCAAAGAAAGGACAAATTTTATTCCCACATTGGAGAATAATCTGGGAGTATATACTCTCTATATGGCGTAGTCCACTGAGTTTGAATGAGCGGCTATGTTGTCATATAAGTCTACACCAGCAGTTAAAAGGGACAGAATATCTTTTGCTGAAAGATTTACTAATAGTGCTGCCAAGACTTTGGAAAGGTTGGCGAAAAGCATCAATAAAAAAACAAAAAGCCACACTTTTAACGAATCAAAATCACCTATTCTGACTACAAAACTATGCTGAAACTATCTCAACTATCTCATGTTTTGCTTGCTACTTTAGTGAGCATCAGCTTTGCTAAAACAGTGAACGCAGAGCCAACTGCAACACTTAATGTTGTAGTAAATGGAATACATCACCAAAAAGGTGAGATTTGCTTCCGAGTTTATGCAAATGAAAAAGGATTTCCAATGAGTAGTACTAGTGAAGCTCAAAGTGGCTGCGCTAAGATTACTGGCACTTCTGTAAAAAAAGAATTCTCCGGTTTGAAACCTGGAACTTATGCTGTCGCTGTGGTTGACGATCAAAATGGCGATCGCAAACTCAATAAAGACTTTTTCGGTATTCCCAAAGAAGGTTTTGGAATTTCCAAAAATCCAACTGTGTCCATACAAACAGGTACACCAAAGTTTCGTGATGCCAGTTTTGTTGTAAACAAAAATACGACAGTTAACATCATCATGAAATATTCGCTGGATTCGTAAAGGGAATGGGGAGTGGGGAAGAAGCAGGGGAGCAGGGGGCAGAGGGGGAAGAGGAGTGTGGGGAGTGTGGGGGGGTAAGACTATCTTCCCCATCCTCCCACACTCCCCACACCCCCCACACCTCCCACACCCCCCACACCTCCCACACCTCCCACACCCCTTGTCCTCTTTCCAATGCCCAATGCCCAATCCATTATTCTGTCGGAGATTAAAAATTTAATGGAAGATTTGGCAATATTTCTGTCTAAGTCTTTGATGGGTTGGCTGGTTATTCAGGTGTGTTTTACGCTTGTCTTTATATGGTATCTGCGCTCGTCTAAAAAAAACTTATTACCAGATGACCAGCTGCCCAAAACAGCAGTAATTCTTTGCTTACGCGGAGCCGATCCGTTTTTGCCTAGATGTTTGCGATCGCTCCTAAATCAAAACTATCCACAGTATGATTTAAAGTTAATCGTTGATAGTCACGAAGATCCTGCTTGGAAAATTGCTAGTGAAACCATCACAGAGCAAGAAGCGACCAACGTTCAAATCAGTCCTTTGAGAATAGTACGTAACAGTTGTAGTCTCAAATGCAGTTCTTTAATCCAAGCTGTCCGAGAGTTGGACGACTCCTACAAGGTGGTTGCTTTAGTCGATGCTGATACTATAGTTCATCTGAATTGGCTGCGAGAATTAGTCAGTCCTCTAGGCGATGCCAAAGTGGGAGCAACAACCGGCAATCGTTGGTACGTACCAACAGGTAGGTATTGGGGTTCTTTAGTGCGGTACGTCGGCAATGTATCCACAGTAGTGCAAATGTTTATCTTCCAGATTCCTTGGGGTGGAACTTTGGCTGTGAAAACAGAAGTGCTTCGCCAAACAGAACTGCTAGATAAGTGGGGACAAGCTTTAGGCGAAGATTTTATGATGCACGACATCCTGAAAAAACATGGTTTTCAGGTAAAGTTTGTGCCTTCGCTGCTAATAGTTAATCGTGAAGAGACTGATTTATTCAACTTAATAGACTATCTCAAGCGCCTTATCCTTTTTTCTCGACTGTATCATCCCCGTTGGTTAGCTCTTGTTAGTGAAGCTGTTTCTAGCATTTTGTTTCCGACTCTACTGAGCGTGTTAGTTCTAGAGTCGTTGTTAGAGGCAAAATGGGAAGCTGCGGCTCTGTTGTTAGTCTGCTATGGAGTTTACACTGTCGGATTACTCTTGATAATGCTGGTGTTGGAATTAGAGATACAGCGAGTGGTTCGCTCTAATGACCAGGCGATCGCCAAATTATCAGCTGCTACAATCATTAAAATGTTGATTGGAATTCCGTTGACACAGTGGGTTTATGGGTTAGCGATGCTATCATCCCTGTGGACATCAACAGTTACCTGGCGCGGTGTCAGCTATCGGGTTAAAGGGCCTTGGAATATCCGCTTAGTGGAATATCGCCCTTATCAATGGCTGGATCAGCCTATTAATAGCAAGGTTTCTCTTTGAATTAAATCGCTAAATATCAACTAGGGCATGAAAGTTATTACACTAAACATTCCCTAGTCTTCAAATTATATTATCTTATATTTAGTAGAAGTATATTAGCTATAACCCTTGTAAAAATATACGTCTTTACTTGTTGATTATCAAAACGTATTTACATTTTTAGCAAGGGTTTAGACAAATATATTAAGGGGAATTTTGATTTAGCCTTTTGGATGTTTTGTTAGTTTCTAACCCAGGTTTATATACGTGTTTGCAATTGAGTCTACTTAATCTCCAACTTTTTCTCTACCTCTCTCTAACTCTCTCTTAAGAAGCTACGGTATACACACATCTTGGTAATGAAGCCCAAACCCTGAATTTACCCCCCTTAATCCCCCCTTATAAAGGGGGGAGACCGGAAATCTAGTTCCCTCCCCTTTATAAGGGGAGGGCTAGGGTGGGGTAAAACTGACGCGAAAAACCAGGTGAGTAAACATTTCTTTTATAAGGAGAGAGATCAGACTCTATTGCACACAAACTAGAAGCACTATAAACATCCACTTCAAAATCGAAAATTTCAGCTATTTGACAATGCGTAAATCCTTAGTCTAACTGTATTACTGGGAATTTCTGAGCCAAATAATCAGGATGTTCATGAAACATTTGCTGCGTAAATCCTAAGTTAAAAACCAGCAATTTTGTGAAATATTCCCCTTTATTATGACTAAGCAAAAACTTCGCATTGCACTGTTTACAGGGTTGTATGCTCCTTTCTTAACTGGTGTTTCCGTTGCAGTTCACCAACGAGTTCGTTGGTTGCTAGAGCAGGGACATGAGGTTTTTCTAGTCCATCCGCAAATCAACGATCGCTACCCCAAAAATGTTGGCGATCGCCCCATGCCAGGTTTAGAGGAAATTCAATCTTTCCCCAATTTCTCTGCTTACGCATTCCCCACAGAACCGCTGCTATTCTATAAGTCTCTTCCTCAACCGTTGAACTATCGACATTGGAGCGATACCAAGTTGCTGGAGAAATTCAAACCCGATATTATCGTGGTTGAAGAAGCAGCGCAAATGAGAGGTTTATACTCATTTTTCTTGCAAGGTTATGGTCGCCCTATCGGCACTCAATACGCAAAACGAACAGGCACGCCAATAATATCACTCTTCCATACAGATATCGTTGCGTATATCAAATATTACTTTGGAGACAGGTTCTTCAATTTAGTTCGTCCCATCGTTCCCGTTTTAGTTAAGCAATTTAGTGAGTCTTATGACTTCAATTATTTCTCTTCTAAAGAGCAACTGACTAAATACGAAGAACTGAAATGCCAACGCGCTGAATACGTCGCTTATCAAGGTATCGATTGCGAAAAATTTCACCCGCGAAACATTTGTTACGACCCAATTCCCAACGATAGCCGACCAACTCTATTGTTTGTCGGACGCATCACACCCGAAAAGAATGTCAACCAATTGCTTGATATCTTTCCAGTCATAGCTGCCAAAATTCCTGATGTTCATCTGGTAATTGTTGGTAGTGGCCCGCTAGATGAAGAGATCCGCGAACGTGCTAAAAAGTTTGGATCGGGTATTACTGTATGGGGCGAGTCTCATGGTACAGAACTTCTAGGTTGGTTTGCCAGAGCGGATGTTTTTGTCAACCCCTCCGTCACCGAGAACTTCTGCACGACAAATAACGAAGCATTAGCCTCTGGAACTCCTCTGGTTGCTGTTGTTGCGCCGTCAACCTCAGAACAAGTATTTCCTGGTCGTAACGGCTTCCTTGCCCAACCGAACAATCCTACAGATTTTGCCCAAAAGGTAATTGCGATTCTAGAAAATCCCGATTTGAAAGCAGATATGACTAGACACGCTCGCCCCTCTATACTCGAATTTGATTGGTCGGCATGTATGCAGAAATTTGAACACAAACTTTACCAAATCATTGAAGGAGCGCAGAAAGTGGAAGTAGGTACAACCAGTATAAGACGATAACAATCACAAACAGATCGCTAGTATTTACAGTACTAGCGATCGCTAGCACTGCAACTTTTTGCACCAACGAGTTTTAGGATCGTTAAACACATTCGACTTGCATTCTCGTAGTTGCAGCTAGTAGCAGCGGTGAGTTAATGAAACTTTGAATTTTTCCCTTCCCTACTAGGGCTGCACCTTTGTTGCATTGACCTGCACCTTATACCAATTTGAAAAAAGAATGCGACAAATAGACCATTTGTAGAGACGCGATTCATCGCGTCTTTACCCAAGGATGTGTTGCAATCATTAATTGAATTGGTATTAAATGTATCAACCTGCAAAAATTAAAACTGGCGTGACAAGAGTAGTGCCGTTGGTGTAGCCCACCGTAAGTATCGCTACTACTCTTGTCAAAATCAATTATCTTAAAACTCGCACTGCTGTAGTTGCAGCTTCAGTGCGGTTCGTTACTCCTAACTTATTTAGTACCTGGCTGACATGATGCCTAATGGTAGAAGGACTCAGTTTCATCCGTTTAGCGATCGCTTCATTACTTAATCCTAAAACCAGCAGTCCTAAAACCTCTCTTTGTCGCTTGCTCAGTTCATAGACAGGTTGGGATGATGGTTTGCTCGGTTGCATCAATGCCTGAATTACCTCTGCTGCTAACATAGACCGACCGATCGCAGCGGCTCGTATGGCATCCGCCAACTCATCAATCGAGACACCCTTGAGCAAGTAGCCAATAGCTCCGGCTTGCATTGCTTGCTGTACCAAGTCATTCTCTAGAAAACTCGTCAAAATTAAAACTTGAATTTCTGGGTATTTTTTGCGGATAGCTCTTGTTGCTTCTGCCCCATTCATTCCCACCATCATCAAATCCATTAACACTACATCTGGTTTCAACTGTTCGCACAAATGTATTGCTTCATCTCCATTACGCGCTTCACCCACTAATTGAATGTCATCAAACGCCAGCAAGACAAATTTAATACTTCTCCGCAGGATTTCATGATCGTCAACAGTAATCACCCGAATTGGCTTCAATGATTTATCTTTTTTCATATAATATAAATCCGGGATAGATATTGAAACTATTTTTAATACTTTAATACATTTACTACATTATAGTACTGTTCCATTTTCAGTATTTATGCATGAGATTCTTAATCTTGAATTTTTTATTTATCGCCAGTCAATCACGGAAAAATCTTACGTTATGTATAAGTATAAGCCTGTCTTTACTCAGTAAGATGATAGAAATAAACATAGCTATATTACAAAAATCAAATACGCCTAAAACCCTTGTCAATAAACAATTAAAAAGAACAAATCGCGCTTTTAATAGTTAATTTTATTTATGCCTATAACGGTTCTCGACAAGCAAGCGTAAAATACAATTTTGACCTCTCTTCAAACCTCTCTATTTTTAGGAGAGAGGCTTTAAATTGTTCCCCCTTCTTGCTTCGGGAAACATAGGGTGGTTTTATACAACGAGAGAAAAATAATAATGATTTGTATAGGGTGAAGAAAAAAAGTGCAGCGCAGATTTTAATTGCTCACAGGCAATTCCCACCGTAGGTATCGCTACTCTCATCATTCAACATAAGTATTAATTATATAGGACAAAGATCCTAGTCAAAACTTGGATCTTTGTTCGATGCGGCCATTAAGGCGATCGCTATATAATCCATTTTGCCAAAGCAAAAATTTAGAAAACTGCCTAACCGAGCAGACATCAAGCTAGTTTTAATCCTCAAACACAGACGGTGCAGAGGACTACTTTACTGCGTTTTCTTAACCTCAATGCTAATTCTTTATTAAATAAAGTCGCATAATGTCGCGCCTGTGGAAGCATTCAACGTTCCAAGGTAACAAATCAAAGTTAATTAGTCTCCTTTAACCCAATAACCAATGCAAACCCTTGTTTCTGCCCCTAGTGGACTAGAAATCAACGCTTGTGAGCAATTCGGCTCTTGGCTATGCAAGCAAAATCTCAGCTTGGCATTCACAACTTACCAAACCAACGCACCGACACCTGACACCCTATTAACTGGGGTAGGGGAAGTGCGGCAAACGAGTAAGTTGATTAACCGTATATTTGAATCAAGAGAAAACTAACATGGCTGACCTGAATTTTATCGCCCCAACTACCAACGCCATCGGACTGACGCCAGATTATTTCTTCATTCCTGATGCTTTTTTTGAACCAACGGATATAGATCAGCTTTGTCCCATAGAGAGTTCTGAAAAATTGCTGCAAAAGCTTTGTAAAGATTCCAGCCCCGAGATACTATGTTGCATTACTGTCTACAACGAACCTGCTGAAGCTTTGCTTTACTCACTTGCGGGCATAAAAAACAACATTGACTATTTAGCGAGTATCGGAAAACCTTTTTTAGCAGGTCAAATCACAATTTGTATTATTTTTGATGGTCGGGACAAGATGTCACCTTCTGCCGCTAATTTAATAGAGGATCTAAAACTATACGATCCAGAAAAAGTTAAGTCTGGAGCAGGAGTACACATTTTTGATGGGATGCTTGATAATAAAAGGCTGAAACACTGTACTGACCTTTTTACAGAGAGTGAATTATCTGATAAACATTTGCAGCATATTTATCGGACAGCACAGGAATATAATCAAATAAATTCATCAGGTTATATCGAGGAACAAGGTAAAAACAAAGAGCAACTTCTACCAAGAGTTTTACTTTGTATTAAGGAACACAATGCAGGAAAATTGAACACCCATTGGTGGTTTTTTATGGCTCTTAGTCGCTACTTGTTTCCTCGATATTGTATCCAAATGGATGCTGGATCAGTACCTACTGCTAGCTGTATGCACCTCCTTTGGAGTTATATGGAACAACATCAGAATGTAGCAGGAACTGCTAGTTTTGTTCTCACTCCAAAGCCTCCTATATTATCGGATATAGTATCAACCTGGCAGTATGGTCATTTTAGTGTTGAAAAAGTCCTAGTTTTTCCTCCCGAAATTGCAGCAGGATACCTCAGTATTCTTCCTGGACAGTTCAGTATGTTACGCTGGAAGGCTTTGTACCCTCAAAGATCAGATCAACTTGTCGAAGAAAAACAAGCCTTTCCCTTGAAAGAATATTTTCGGGGTTTAAGAAAACTTGGTTTGTTTGAATCTAATATGTTTTTGGCAGAAGACCGAATTATTGGTTTTGAAATTCTTACAAATTCCTCTTATGGCTGGAAGATAGCCCTTGTCCCATCTGCAATAGTAATCACAGACGCTTGTCAATCTCTATCAGAGTTGTTACGTCAACGGCGACGCTGGATTAATAGTATTTTTACTGTTCGCCTTTGGATGCTCTTCAAGAGTTTTAAGTATCTCCGTAACGGAGATATTGACTTAATTGATAGATTTCGTTTCGTAGGAGCATCTGCTTACCATTTTCTGACAGCACTTCTTACTTGGTTTTGTCCAGCTACTATATGTGGTTCAACAATTCTACTCTATACATATACGAAATCTATTTTAGAAATCCATTCTCCCTCACTTGTACCAATAATTGATTTATTTTTAGGAATAGAGCTTTTTTCTGTAACCACAATATTGATACTTGGCGAGTTGTATAAGAAGTATCAATTTATCTTAATTCTGAACGTCGCTAGTCGTTTATCTTTTTCAGCAGTTATTATTGGTTCTTTAATTTGTGCTTTTCTTT
This sequence comes from Nostoc sp., assembly GCF_036918015.1. Lineage (GTDB taxonomy): Bacteria > Cyanobacteriota > Cyanobacteriia > Cyanobacteriales > Nostocaceae > Nostoc. The sequence goes on along the minus strand of NZ_JBALEO010000060.1, from coordinate 167,587 downwards.
GGACAGGTTATCCTGCATTACTTAATCTTCTTCTTGCACTTTGCATGTTACCTGCATTAATCTTCCTCAGTATTGCACTACATGGACAATGGTTTTTAAAGCAAAGCTGGAAGAGTCTAATCCTATATTTTCTGATTGATTTGCCAGTATGGCTTGTGTTGCAATCCTATGCATTTCACAATATACATGATGTCAGTTGGGGAACTAAAGGATTAACTGGAGGATCTCAGGAGTTAAAACAGTCGCGTCAAAAATTTAGGAACATCTTTGTTTGTACATGGCTTTTATCAAACTTTACTTTGACAATAAGTATTATGATTTTTCCTAATGTACAAACTTCGATAATACTTTTATATGCTTTCTACATAGGGTTTAGTGTTTTATCGGGAATTATATTTAACGTGAGTTCGATGAGACTAAAAAAGGGTTTTTGAATCGAAAAGTGCATCTGACTTTTCCGATTAACGTGAGGGTTGTGTTGCAAAAACTATATCTGGTCTGGTAAAAATGTCAGTAGACCGAAAACAGTCCCGCCATGTTTGCCTCGAATAATTACTGGCATTTCAAAGGGGATATCAAGAGCTTGCAACCATCTGATGACTGGGACACAAAAGAATTCTCGGTCTAAATACAATTGTTAGCGTTTCTATGTCAAGTAGGAGAGGCGACTGACGTGCGGTTTCTAATTCTACAATTCATGCAAGCTGATTTTACGTAAGAATTCAGTACCCAGGAGTCAGAAGTCAGAATAATAAAGTATCTATAGAATTAGTAAATTCATTCATTAAATATTTCTCCTTATTTTTTAACCCTTCTGGCTCCTGGATTCTGACTCCTGAATTCTTACGATTTTACCAACCCGCCACCCATGTAAGATCGGCATAGTAAACAATCCCCACGCCAAACCCGTAATCAACCCAAAAGGCGTAACCAGATAGTTATTAAAACTCCACAAACCGAAAACCTGCGCTGCCAATTCCAAAGGATAAGCCATCATCAGCACACTGGCTAGCGCCGCACCACTCCAGCCATACTGACTCAACCAGTAAAATCCCTTACCACCAGTTACGCCATACAGCAGACGAGTAATTAGCAAACCCGTTACAGTGCCGTAGCAGCGCATACATACAGCCATAATAAACGGTGGTGCTAAATCTAACCCCATATCTGGTTGCGGACAGACATGATTACCCATGAAATAAATGATGTCCGCAATCCCAGGAAGCAAAGACACTCCAGACGCAGCCAAAAAGGGAGCGATAGGCGGGCCAAAAACCATACCTATCAACAAGAAATCAGCTATAAAACTGACCCAATTAACCTGCAATTCACTGAAAGCTACTCTTGTCATTTCCCTTTGTCTGCGTCTTTGCGTCTACGTTTTCTTAACCTACCTTATTTACATAAGGACTTGTCAACTTATCCAACTGCTGAATTAACAGACTGAGGAACAATCCCACATCTGTCACCACACCCACCGATTCTACAGAACCGCGATCGCTTAACTTAGTCACTACAGCGGGATTAATATCCACACACACCATTTTCACACCAGCCGGGGTCATATTTCCCACGCCAATGGAGTGCAGCATTGATGACAGCATTAAAATCATCTCTGCACCTTCTAGGTGTTTGGCATATTCCTCCTGTGCTTGAATCAAATCCATTACGGTATCAGGTAGAGGCCCGTCATCCCGAATCGAACCCGCAAGCACAAAAGGTATATTATTGTGGACACATTCATACATCACGCCACTTTTAATTGCTCCCGCCTCCACAGCTTTGGGAATGCTGCCATAACGGCGGATACTATTAATTACCTTCAGGTGATGGCGGTGTCCACCACGAACGGCGACACCCCGCTTCATGTCCACACCCAAGGAAGTGCCCATGATATTTTGCTCGATGTCGTGAACTGCGATCGCATTCCCACCCAGCAACGCCTGTACATACCCTTCCCGAACCAGTTGCGCCAAGTGTTCGCCGCCACCAGTGTGAATCACCACAGGCCCAGCCGTGACAACTACTTTACCACCAGCATCTCGGATTTTACGTAATTCCCAAGCCACTTGCTCAACGACTATTTCCACGCGCCGTTCGCTGGAAACTCCCGCCGACATAAAGCTGAATTCTTGAGTGCTGCGGACTTCGCGCGATTCAGTTTTGCGGATGGTGCGGATACCTAAAACGTCTACAATTACCTGTTCGCCAACTTTTAAATCGCGTAGTATTTTACACCGAGCAACTAAACCTGTGGGAGATTGAGTAATGGCGATCGCGCCATCCATTCGCTGATTTTCTACCTTCACCCAGTAACCATTAATTCGGACTTCGGTGGGATAAATTGTACTGACGTAGAAATCATCAGGCGCAACACCATCTTGGATTACCGGCTCCAGTTTGGCATCTCGCTCATCATGGGGTAAATTTACAGCACCCAAATCAATCAACATTGAGATGATTTCTTCCATCACCTCATGAGATGGTGCTGATACCTTCACCTCTGCGGCTGAGGTACTTTGTCGCTGTTCTCCTAAGTTGAAATTCAGGACTTGGAAACTTCCCCCGGCATCTATAATCAAATCCAAGGCGCGGTTAATTAAGCCAGCATCTAGCAAATGCCCTTCCATCCGAATGACGCGGCTTTCTACCGAGACATTGGCATGAATTTCATCTCTAACTGGTTCTGTCACCCGGAGAGTTAAGCATTTAGCCGCACCACCAGCTTTGAGAAATTCCGTCAGCGGTGTTTCCAGCACTTGGAAACCTACATCTGCAAGGCGGGCTTTCAAAGCATCACTCGCCTTGTTCATGATGACGATGTTATCCACATTCACCGTATTACAAGCGAAGTTGACTGCATCGGCTTCTTCAATTGCGATTAGCTTTTCTGGTGCGACTCGCATTTCAATTAAGCGGTTGGAGTAAGAATCAAAAGCACCGGGATAGTAAAGCAAATAGCCATTTGTTAGGGGACAAAAGCAAGTATCCAGGTGATAGAAACGTTCGTCTATTAATCGCAGGGATAGCACCTCAATATCCAGCCATTTAGCCAGATAAGGGTGAGAATCTAATTCCGAGCGGAAACCGTATCCCGCCCATAGCCAGCGTCCTTCCCGATCTAGGAGTGCGTCTCCTGCTCCCTCAAAGGGCAAATCTTTGGGAAGTTCATTGACTGTATAACCATTTGCCTCAAACCATTGTTTGAAGAAAGGCTCCTCTCCCTGACGTTCTTTGTGTAAAAAGCGACTGAGGACGACATTATCACCCAGAACTAAGCCAGCATTGGCGGTAAAAACCAAATCAGGCCAGCCTTTTTCAGGTGGTACTAAATCTACAATGGCGTGTTGTTTAAGGATTTGGTGTAGTCCCTGCCACTGTTCCACGGCGCGATCGCGCGATGACTTGTGAATATTCCCTTCCATCCAAGGATTAATCACATAGTCCACATCGTAGTGGTCAGGAGGGCACATTAAAAAGCGAATCCGGGAAGTCATAAAAATCTTACAAGCGTTTTATATGCTACAAGCTTACTTTGAATACAGATTTTTGTTTTTTTACAGGTAAAATCTGCTACTAAAGCTTCTATCTTTTGAGAGTTGAAGACTTTACCAAGCCTTCGTTATCAATTCTATTACTGGAACAGAGTAATAATACCAATTCAAAATTCAAAAACCCTAATTTAATCTGGTTTCCAAGAAAGTGGGGCAGGTGAAAACACCGTTAAAAGCAGTCAATAGTAAATATTGGTAGCGATCGCTCTTTTGACTTTTCACGGCATCTAGAAAACCTCTCTCCTTTTAGGCTACGGTGTACACAAATCGAAAAATCGGCTCCACATGAGCTTTAATTTGGGGTTGTGCGTTATGGATTTTAGTCCTAACGCACCGAAAATCTCTAATGGTGCGTTACGCTAACGCGATAACACACCCTACTGGCGTGTCAAGACTAAATTCGTGCATTAGCAAACTCTTGTGGGATGGGCTTCTAGCCCGTCCTAATTGGCGGGCAAGATGCCCGCCCCACAAGAAAATTTATTGCAACATTTTAGTCTTGTCACGCCACTACAAAACTACTAATGACCAATGACCAATGACTAATCAAGTAGTCACTATATAAGACGAATTGATTGCTGCTACACGCCCAGCATCTACCAATGCTTGATACACGATCGCCGCTACCTCACCGCGTGTAGCATCGCGGGTAGGATTGAGTTGTTTCAGGTTTGGGTAATTGACGATAATTTCCTTGTCTATAGCTTTTGCTACCTCATCCTTGGCATATTCAGGAATCTTGGCTTGGTCATCAAAAACTTTGATAGTTGCCGTACCATCAGCAGATAACTTCAGTCCATTCACCAGAGAGACAATCACTTGCACGCGCTGAATATTTTTGTTAGGGCCAAAGGTATTGTCGGGAAAACCAGAGAGAAATGAACCTTGATATGCCTGCTCAATAACTTTAGATGCCCAGAAGTCTGTTGGTACATCTTTGAATTTGATCGCTGCACGGTTTGGTAGTGGGTTGAAAGCTTTTACCAGTATTGCCGCGTATTGTGCCCGTGTCATCGTCGCATCGGGTTTAAATGTGCGATCGGGAAAACCATTAACTATCCCCAATTTGACTAATTCTCGAATAAACCCACCTGCCCAATGATTCGCAATATCAGTTAATTCAATAGTTGGAGTTGGGGTTGGTGTTGGCGTTGGGGTTGGAGTTGGCGTTGGCGTTGGTGTCGGTGTTGGAGTTGGCGTTGGTGTCGGTGTTGGCGTTGGAGTTGGTGTTGGTGTCGGTGTCGGCGTTGGAGTTGGTGTCGGTATTGGTGTTGGTGTTGGCGTTGGAACCGAACTATCTGCAAACTCTATGTTTCCGGCGACTTTAGACACATCTATTTTATTTCCTAGAGAAATCAGCTTGTTGGAACTGACATTTTGCAAATCAAATTTACCGTTATTGCGTAGAGTATTGCCCCCTGGACTATTGATACTACCGATATCCGGTAGAGCAGTTCCAATTACTGTAATCCCATCATCAGTATTATTTTCACTGACATTATTACGTAATACGGGACGGGCACTACCAGAGATGACAATCCCAGAACGGTTTTCATAGATTCTGTTATCTCGAAGGATGGGTGATGCAGTATCACTAATGGCAATGCCAAAACCTGTTTTAAAGTAGGTATTATTTTCAATTTGACCTTTAGAATTTTTAGCGATCGCAATTCCATTAGCTGCATTCTCACTGAACACATTACCTAGAATCACTGGGTTAGCATCGCCTGTAGCAAATACTCCCTCCCGCTTATTGTTGATGAAGGTGCTATTAGCAACAGTAGGGGTAGTTGATTCGATCCAGACACCACTACCACGACTAGCTAAATTTGTTACAGTTACTCCTCGGAGTTCAGCTTTATCCAGCAGCACAAATGTGACATTCTGACCAGCAAAAGTACGGCTCAGGTAACTACCACTTCCTTCAATTAAAATACCATTGCCTTTATTGGCTTCATTACCCACTACTGTTACGCCAGATGGAATCGTTAACGGAAAGACTTCACCACTAGCAGCATTGTAATTACCATCTGCTAGTTGAATCTTGGTATCAACAGTCGCTACCTTGAGGGCTTGTGTAATAGTTTTGAAGGGGGCTTGTTGAGTACCTGGGTTGGTATTGCTACCTGATACTGGATTTACGTAAAAAGTTTGAGCCATATTTATACTTTCAAAAAAGACATAGCTATCCTAGCGCTAACTATGAAAGTAAGTAGCGTTTGATGCATTAAGTAACTTTAAGTACTTCTCACTGCAAAGTTAAAAAATTATGCAGATGCTTTTGGGAGTTAGAGAATCTCTTCTGCGTAAGTTATAAAAAAGGGAGAAGCAGGGAGAAGAGTTTCCCCTCTGCCTGCTTTCCCTTCATCTGCTTTTAATAAGGCCACTTCCAGTCACGAATTTCCGGCACATCGTCGCCGTACTTCTCAACATAGTGCTTGTGTTCAATCAGCTTATCTCGCATGTGCTGTTTGACATAAGCTGCCTTAGATCCTAGTTTGGGGACGCGATCGATTACATCAATTACTAAATGGAAGCGATCTAAATCGTTGAGAACAACCATATCAAAGGGAGTTGTGGTAGTTCCCTCTTCCTTGTAGCCACGCACATGGATGTTTTGATGATTAGTGTGGCGGTAGGTTAGGCGATGAATTAGCCAGGGATAGCCATGAAAGGCAAAGAGAACGGGTTTGTTGGTGGTGAAAATTGTATCAAAATCTTTTTCACTCAAGCCGTGGGGATGTTCGCTTTTTGGCTGGAGTGTCATCAAATCGACTACGTTCACTACCCGCACTTTTAAATCTGGGAAGTGCTGACGCAAGATGTCTACAGCCGCCAAGGTTTCTAAGGTGGGAATATCCCCAGCACAAGCTAGGATTACATCTGGGTCGTCGCCTTCGTCGTTGCTAGCCCATTCCCAAATGCCGATGCCTTTGGTGCAGTGCTTAATGGCTGCATCTATGTTGAGATATTGCAATGCTGGCTGTTTTCCAGCAATGATGACGTTAACATAGTTGCGGCTTTTTAGACAATGGTCAGTTACCGACAGCAGGGTGTTGGCATCGGGGGGTAAATAGACGCGAACAATCTCGGCTTTTTTGTTAAGTACATGGTCGATAAAACCAGGGTCTTGGTGAGAGAAACCGTTATGGTCTTGTCGCCAAACGTGAGAGGTGAGTAGGTAATTGAGGGAAGCAATTGGTCTACGCCAGGGAATATGTCTGGTGGTTTTCAACCATTTGGCGTGTTGGTTGAACATAGAATCAATGATATGGATGAATGCTTCGTAGCAAGTGAAGAACCCGTGACGCCCGGTGAGGAGGTAGCCTTCTAACCATCCTTGGCAAGAAGTTTCGCTGAGAACTTCCATTACCCGACCGTCGGGGGAAAGGTGGTCATCTTCGGGGTAAATCTCGGCTTCCCAAACCCGGTCTGTAACTTCTAACACAGGGTCTAGGCGATTCGATGCTAATTCGTCGGGGGCGAAGATACGGAAGTTGCGACTTTCTTGGTTAAGTCGCATGATATCCCGCAAGAATTTGCCGGTCACTTTGGTAGCTTCTGCGATCGCTTTCCCTGGTTCAGAGACATCTACAGCATAGTCTTGAAAGTCGGGCATTTTCAGGTCATGCAGCAAAATACCGCCGTTAGCGTGGGGATTGTCACCCATGCGTCGATGCTTTTTGGGGGCGAGTTCTGCTAATTCAGGAATCAGTTTACCGTTAGCGTCGAAGAGTTCTTCTGGTTTGTAACTCTTCATCCAATCTTCTAGAAGTCTCAGGTGGTCTGGCTGTTTAGCTATATTACCAAAGGGAACTTGGTGCGATCGCCAATAACCTTCAGTTTTTTTGCCATCCACTTCTTTAGGCCCTGTCCAACCTTTGGGGGTTCTCAAGACAATCATCGGCCACTGGGGACGTTCAGTGAAACCATGTACGCGGGCTTCCCTTTGGATACTTTGAATTTCGGCGATCGCTATATCTAGAGTCGCCGCCATCTGCTGATGGACATCTGCGGGATCGTCACCTTCTACAAAGTATGGTTTGTAGCCGTAGCCTATAAATAAACTCTCCAACTCCTCATGACTAATCCGTGCCAGGATCGTTGGGTTAGCAATTTTATACCCATTCAGGTGCAGAATGGGAAGTACAGCACCATCATGCACAGGGTTAAGAAACTTGTTGGAATGCCAGCTAGTTGCTAAAGCACCTGTCTCGGCTTCACCGTCACCGACAACAGCAGCAACAATTAAGTCAGGGTTATCAAAGGCAGCACCGAAAGCATGGACGAGGGCATAACCTAATTCTCCGCCTTCGTGGATCGAACCAGGGGTTTCCGGTGCTACGTGACTGGGAATACCACCGGGGAAAGAAAACTGTTTGAAGAGTTTCTGAATTCCTTCAGCATCTTGGGAGATGTTGTGATAATACTCAGTGTAAGTGCCTTCTAAGTAAGTATTGGCTACTAATCCAGGGCCTCCATGACCGGGGCCAGCAATGTAGATTGTGTTGAGGTCATATTTTTTGATGACCCGATTCAGGTGAACATAGATTAAGTTCAGCCCTGGCGTTGTTCCCCAGTGCCCCAATAGTCTGGGTTTGACGTGTTCCAGCTTTAGGGGTTCTCTTAGTAGCGGATTGTCGAGTAAATATATTTGCCCAACGGAAAGATAGTTAGCTGCACGCCAGTAGGCGTTTATCTTTTGTAATTCTTCATCAGTTAAAGGCTTTGTTTGTGGAGTCGTTGCTAATGTCATTATCGACACTCCATTCCAAAAGGTTTTTGATGGGTTCATCAGTAAGCAATTATACTTGTTTTCCAGATGATGGCCATCTACCCATGATGAATTTTTTCAGCCTTTGCTACTAAATTCCTTGGCTTTAGGCAAAGGTTGGAAAGCGATGTCTACGATGGATTACACCTATGCGATTGATTAATACTATCAATCGGCATTTTCTTCGTCATAATTATCTAGTTGTAAAGTGTAATCTAATGCTACTTTTAGCATTAATAAATAATTAGGAGAAAGACTTCCTAATTTTCGGATTAATCGCTGCTTATCGATAACAACTATTTGATAAGAAAGTACCACTGACTCTTGCGTTAAACCGCCTTCACCTGAAGGTATGACAATTGTACCTGGTATAATAGTGCGTCGCAGATTAGTGGTTAAAGGAACTACTACAGATGTTGTTGTAAACTGAGCTAGTCGATCTCGCTGAACAATGATAACTGGTCGGATACCTGCTTGTTCTGAACCTCGACTTGGATTCAAGTCAGCTAAATAAACATCTCCTCGCATCAAACTGCGTCCTCTTGTTGAAGTTGAGAGAGATAATCAGTTAAAACGGATTCTGCAAAAGCTAAATCTTCATTAGCAAACTCAGTTTTCAATGCAGCAGCCTCAACATCAGAAATAGCATCCCAATGCTGAGTTAGTTTTTTTTTCTGGAGAGAGATAGCAAAATCTAATACTTCTTCTTGACTAGACTTGGGCAATTGGGACAATATTTCCAGTAGTTGCTTGTGAATAGTTGCTGTTGGTTTTTCTGGCATTCCCACACTTCCTAGATTAATAAATAAAGTATGTACTCTAATTTTCTCATGCTTCAAGCTTTGCTTTTCCTTGAACTATCCAGTACAGCAAAACTAGCTAGAGGCAGATCGAGGAATAACCTAATTATTAATTTCCAATAATCCAGGCGGTGGTGTAATTTCAATACGATTAGATTTCAAGTCTACTACTGGTGCGATCGCTTCCACAAATGGAATCAAAACAGTCATTTGTTTTTTGTCATTTGTCATTTGTCCTTTGTCATTTGTCATTTGTCCTTTGTCAGTGGTAAAAGATGGGTGTAATTTTACTTCTAACAAATCATTGCCAGCGGGGATGATGTCTACCACCGTACCCACGAGTTCGCCAGATGCTTGCATGAAGACTTCCAAACCAATCAAATCGAGGACATGATATTCATCTTCGTCTAATTGGGGGCGATCGCTAGCTGGCACCATTAACTTACAACCGCGCAACGCATCCGCCTGATCGCAATTTTCCACGCCAGCTAATTTGATTACATACAAGTTTTTGTTACTGATATAACGTCCTGTCAATAATTCGATTGGTTGTGGTTCTGTGTCACCTGAACGCAACAACCAACGTTTTCCTGGCACCTCAAATCTTTCGGGAAAGTCAGATACAGGATAAACCCGTAATTCTCCAGACAATCCTTGAGGGGAAACAATTTTACCAATTTCTAGCCAATCATCAAGATTGGGGGCTGGGGATCGGGGACTGGCAACTAAGGGCTGGTTATTAGGGGCTGGAGATTGGACATTTTGAATTTTTGAATTTCCTCCTACTCTCTTGCCCCTCTGCTTCTCTGCCCCTCTGCCCCTCTGCCCCTCTGCACCTCTGCCTCCGATCTCTTTATTAGCTTCTTCGTGTTTCATTTCCATTTTTCCTACTAGTACAACACGGCGGAAATAAACCACCAATTCCAAATCAATGAAACGCTTACGCTGTATTCATTTTTAATTTTTAATTTTTAATTCCGCCTTGCGGTACTAGGCAGTCACAGCCGCACCTTTATAAGCTTCCTCAGCTACTTTTGCTAAACGTTGCATGGCAGTGGCAATCTCCTCATCGCTGCCGGTGAGGCTGATGCGGAAACATTGGTGCTTGTGTGCCCATTCTTCCTCTAAACCGGGGAAGAAGGTACTTCCAGGGACAATAATCACACCTACTTGCTTTAATTGTTGGTAAAATTCCCAGTCACTGATGGGTAAATCTTGTAACCACAACCACGCAAAAATTGCCCCTTCACCGCGATGGAGATACCAAGGTAAATCCTTGGGCATCGCCTGTTCTAGGCTGGTTTCTAAAACGGTAAATTTATTTTGGTAAAAGGGACGGATGACAGTATGAGAAATTTCCACTAAGCGGCCAGAATTGATTGCATAAGCTGCGATCGCTTGGCCGTAACGTGAAGAATGGAGACTCATATTTGCCTGAAAACACTCCAGCACTTCAATCCACTTTTCATCTCCAATAGCTATACCAATTCTTTCCCCTGGTAATCCCGCTTTCGATAAACTCAGGCAGTGGAGAATGTTATCACCAAAGACTGGTGTCATTTCGGTAAAGTTCAATGCTGGGAAGGGAGGCGCATAAGCTGAGTCAATCAACACAGGTAGATTGTAAGGTGCAGCCAGGGCGGCAATCTTTTTCACCTCATCATCGGTGAGGACGTTACCAGTAGGATTACAGGGGCGAGAGAAAAGGACACAACCCGTATTTTCTGTAATCGTAAGTTTGCTGAAGTCCGGGCGATATTTAAATCGGTGGGCAGCTGCATCAATATCGAGAGTTGGTTTGTAGGCAGTTAAGGCTTTTGGAACTAAGCAGATACCGCCGTAACCTGTGTAGTCAGGGCTGAGGGGTAAAACGATTTGTTTTAACTCACCACTGGGGGTATAGCCACCGAAGGTATTGGCAGCATAGAAGTAGAGGGTTTGACTACCGGGGGTGATGAGGATATTGCGATCGCTTAAGTTTAACCCGTAGCGTTTGTTAAAATCGTTAGCGATCGCTTCAATCAATGGTGCATAACCCTGACTTGAGCCATACCGACAAACTACCTCACCATATTCTGGACTAGCAAGAAGTTGTGCAGTGCAATCCCGCCATAATTGTTCTACCTCTGGCAAAATCAACGGATTACCAGCACTCAAATTAATAAACTGCCGCCCTGCACCCGCTCGTAATGTTTCGATAATATCCTTCATGATTGCTCTGACGCCAGTCAGGTTGGACATTTGAGCGCCAATTTGAGTTAGGGCAGGGTTCATAAGCTGTAATAAAATATATTAATTGAGGGGTGGACAAATTATTTGGGGTTTGCTGCTGACATCCAGTTTACATCGTTGCCAAAACAGCTGTTGCCGCCTTTAACCAATCTAGCTAGAGAATGACATTTTAACAAAGGTGATAATATTTATCGTTGTAGCCGCGATCGCGCTGAGTAAATACGATGAAGGAATACAAAAGTTTATCATGCGTTCAATATTTATGAGGAAACAAGCAGATAAACAAAACTCTTCACTCAGCACGGGCTAAACCTTAGCTATCCGCTAACAGAAATGTTTTGCCCCATATCCTTAAAAGCACTCCCCGATATAAACTCAAATATGACAAAACTATACAGGAGCGCTGACATTGCAAGTTAAAGCAGCAGTAGCTTACAGCGCAGGTAAGCCGTTGACGATTGAAACCGTTCAACTATCGGGGCCAAAAGCCGGCGAAGTGTTAGTTGAAGTGAAAGCAAGCGGGGTTTGTCATACCGACGCTTTTACCTTGTCTGGTGACGATCCAGAAGGTTTGTTTCCAGCTATTTTGGGACATGAAGGTGCTGGCGTGGTAGTGGAAGTAGGCGCTGGTGTCACCAGTCTCAAACCAGGGGATCGTGTGATTCCCCTCTACACTCCCGAATGTCGTCAGTGCGAATATTGTCTGAGTTTCAAAACTAATCTCTGTCAAGCCATTCGCCTAACTCAAGGACGCGGTGTGATGCCTGATGGCACTAGTCGCTTTAGTCTTGATGGGCAAATGATTCATCATTATATGGGTACATCCACTTTTGCTAACTATACGGTGCTGCCGGAAATCGCCTTGGCAAAAATTCGGGAAGATGCGCCATTTGATAAGGTTTGTTACATTGGCTGCGGTGTGACTACTGGTATTGGTGCAGTTATCAATACTGCCAAGGTGGAACCTGGAGCAAATGTTGTGGTTTTTGGTTTGGGTGGTATTGGCTTAAATGTCATCCAAGGGGCGCGGATGGTAGGGGCAAATATGATTGTCGGGGTCGATATTAATCCCAACAAACGCGCCTTGGCAGAAAAGTTTGGCATGACACACTTTGTGAATCCTCAAGAAGTAGAGGGTGATTTAGTTCCTTATCTGGTTGATTTAACAAAAGGCGGTGCTGATTACAGCTTTGAATGTATCGGTAATGTTAAATTGATGCGTCAAGCATTAGAATGCTGCCATAAAGGTTGGGGTGTGAGCGTGATTATTGGTGTTGCTGGTGCTGGGCAGGAAATCAGTACTCGTCCGTTTCAATTAGTAACTGGTCGCGTTTGGAAAGGTTCGGCATTCGGTGGTGCTAGAGGACGTACAGATGTGCCAAAAATTGTTGATTGGTATATGGAAGGTAAGATAAATATTGATGATTTAATTACCCATGTAATGCCCATTGAGCAAATTAATGATGCTTTTGAGTTGATGCACAAAGGTGAATCAATTCGCAGTGTGGTAACTTTTTAATTCGTAATTCGTAATTTGTAATTCGTAATTCGTAATTTGTGACTGAGAGGATGTTTTAAAAGTCATGATTGATGTATCAAATATTTTTTTACCCCACCCTAACCCTCCCCTTGTAAAGGGGAGGGAACCGAATTTTCTTGTTTCCCCCCTTTACAAGGGGGAATTAAGGGGGGTAATAATTCGATTAAAATCACAACATACCACTTTTTAAACATCCTCTGATGCTTACGCAGACAGTCCTGTTTCAGATAAGGTTTAAATCTCTATCTGAAACATAATTATGAATTATGCATTTTAAAATTATGTAGACCCTACAAAGCTGAAAAACAACAAAAAAGCTGATGCCAAACTTCTATGAAGCAGACTTCTACAGTTGGACTCAACAACAGGCTAACCTTTTGCGTCATCATCAATGGAACCAGCTTGACTTACCCAATTTAATTGAGGAAATTGAATCTTTGGGAAGAAAGGAACGCCAAGAATTGAGAAATCGTTTTAGTGTGTTAATTGGACATTTACTCAAATGGGAATATCAACCGAAGCAACGCAGCCGTAGTTGGTTAGCAACAATTAGAGTACAACGACGAGAAATTATCAAGTTGTTGAGCGAAAATCCTAGTCTGAAACCTTACATTGAAGAAGCACTCCAGGAATCTTATGACAACGGTAGGGATTTAGCATCAGGAGAAACAAATCTGCCACTCTCAACTTTTCCCCAGCAATGTTTATATCCTTTTGAGGAAATTTTAAGCGATCGCTTTTATCCCGGTGAGTCTACCACAGATGATTTAATGGATTGACACTCCTCAGTCAAAATTCACAAGTAGCAAAATTTCTCAACTTGATAATACTCCATCAAAGTATCGATCGATTTCTGCTATCAGTATTTCAAAGTCTACAGGCTTGGTCAAGTGACATTTGAAACCAGCCTTCAGCGCCAGCTGCCGATCCTCTTGGCTACCGTAGCCGGTAAGTGCAATCAGAATTGAGCGAGTAAGTTTGGAGTCTTTACTTAGTTCCTGTGCAACGGCAAATCCATCCATTTCAGGTAGTCCGATGTCACAAATAATCACATGAGGCTCAAGCTTCCTGGCAGTTTCTACCCCTAAAATTCCATTTTTGGCAATTGAAACTTCATGCCCAAAATGCTCAAGTACTGCTTGTAATGATAAGGCTGAATCCTCGTTATCTTCGATGACTAAAATCTTCAACGATTTTTTCGCCGCCTCTGTAATCTCTAGGTCGTTGTCCGAGGTTGTAATCTCTTCGCATATAGGGAGAGTGACTTTGAATTCTGCTCCCAAATTTATCCCTCTACTTGAGGCTTCAACATTACCACCATGAAGTTCTACAAGACTTTTTACTACCGAAAGTCCCAAACCTAGCCCGCCCCGCGAACGGTCTAAACTGCGATCGGCCTGGGTAAACGGCTCGAAAAGTTCTGGTAATATTGTCGGGTCTATCCCTATGCCTGTATCTCTTACAGATAAGGCCGCCACACTACCTGAGCCATTCTCACCTGGAATAACTGAGAAATCTACCCAGATCGTCCCATCTGGCTGGGAAAACTTTAAGGCGTTATCAAGAAGGTTCCCAAAGATTTGGAAGAAGCGAGTGGAGTCAACATAAGCCCACACGGGCGTGTTTGGCAAGTCTTGTACTACGTTAAGATTCCATCTTTTTATTGCTTGTGCGTGGTCATTGAGACTCTGGCGAACCAATTCCACCAGATTAACCTTCTCAAGGTTTAATGAAATCTTCCCATAAGTGATGGATGATACGTCAAGTAACTCATCGATCAATTTCGAGAGGTGCTTAATCTGGTGTTGCATCATTAAAACTGTTTCCCCAACTGCGCCAGTCTGTCCTAGCTTCAACTTCAGTAGTTGAACGCCGTTGGAGATGGGGGCAACGGGATTTCTCAGTTCGTGAGCCAGCATCGCAATAAATTTGTCTTTTAGGGCGTTTTGGTTCGTCAATTTCTGGAAAAGTTGCACGTTTGCGATCGCAACTGCTGTAGTATCGGTTAAAATCTCTAGCATTCCGATTTCTTCGGGTGTGGCTAGGTGGCGTGTACTCCAGTAGGCTCCAATCGCACCCAGTGGTTCGGAAACCCGAATGGGAACCATCACTAAACTCTTGACAAAAGTCACCTTGTACGCTTCAATCGGAATCCGTGTATCCTGGTAAATATCCTCAATTACGGCTGCTTTTTTATTCAGCATTGCCCAACCGGAGATGCAAGACTTGAGCGGAAAACGCATACCTTTCCAAAGTGGGCCAATGGCGTTTTCATCGACATAGTGGCAACATTCACCATCCCGCAATACAAAAGTTACTCCATCAGCATTTGTGAGATCGCGAGCAGCTAAACGCACAATCTCAATAATTTCCTCAATAGTCCGCACACAAGCCAAATCCTTAACGACCGAAAGCAGCCTGTTGTAAGACGAAATGCTATAGCTTTGATCTGAATTCTGTGCTTGAGAGATGGAGGTTTGTAATATATTTTTCATAAAAACTCCGAACAAAAGGGATGTCTGTATAAAAACTTAGGTAAAGCGGGTAGGTTTCAGCAGACACCTACTCTTAATCGTAATCTTAACTTTAGATATTGAAAGTGCAATCTGTTAACGCATTTTTTCTTGACTCATGGTATAAACACCTTTAATTTTTGCAAGTGAATATTCGTAAGTTGCTTATGTGTTCTAATTCAACTTCTGATGTTTAATCTACTGCGGTTACGTAGTTTGTAAACTCGTTATTTAGCGATCGCCAAATAATACTCAAATCGCTCCCGGAGTTGTTCAATTGTGAGATTTTGAGTCCAGTACTCCACTAAGGCATGACCAAATGCCCAGGCGTTGCGATCGGGTGCAGCGGTGTTTTCCAGCAGTAGCGGCCAAAGGGATAACAATTCAAAGTTGAGCGCGTTGGGGTTCAAGAGTGAGAAAAGTTCATATCCCATTTGTAGTTTACCAATGACAATTGGCAACTGTTCCACAGGAATTTGCTCCGCCAGCATATATGCTAAAGCTGGAGATCCGGTTGAGAGGGTAGAAACAAACTGAAGGACGGGACTTTTGAGCAATGTCGTTAATCCTTGTGTTGTCGTCATCTGGAAGGTGTAGTGGTCGATGATTTTGGCGGCGGCGACAATGCGGACTTCTAGGTTACGCAAAAAGCGGGCGAGACGGAGTTGCTTGGTAGGTGCGATCGCATCTACTAATCCCAAGGATAGCGCTTCTACTCCCCAGGCAACTCGACCCGTTTTGCTGTCACTTGTAACCACGGGTAAAACTAGATTACAGAAGTTTCCCAGCAGTTTAGCGCGATATTCAGTGGCTTCTCTAATGGCAATTTCTTTGGCGCGATCGCCCCATTCCCAATCGTAAGGCGGTTGCCATTCGCGGATGGGACGCAGCCGATCTACTTGAGTGACAATAGCGATCGCAGGTAAATCTGCAACTTCTGCTTTGATGTCTTGCAAAAAGTCCACATCCATTTGCAGGGCAGGATCGAGGGCAGGTGTAGCTAACAGCAGCAAATCTGCATTAATGGCATAATCAAGCACCAAATTTCGGAGTTCGGCACGGTTGACTTGTTCGTAACCAGGTGTATCCCAAAGCGTCAAGGTTTCTCCACTTTGAGTCTGCCATTGATAATTTTGAATGCGATCGGTACTGGGTAAAACGTCAACGGCTGCGAGATCCGCCTGAAATAGCGTGTTAATCAGGCTACTTTTTCCTGAACCCGTGCGTCCCACCAGCAAAATGTTCACGGGTTTTTGCTCAACCGCCTCAGCTGGTTGAGCTTGAGTCAGGATTTCTCGGAGTGTTTGGGTTTTTGCCTTGGGTAAAGTTGGTGGGGAAACTACGGTTGCTGGAACTGGTAAGGTGCTACGTCCGTAAAGTGCGATCGCTTGTCGGCATAAGTTTCTCAGGGCAGCTTCCCGAAATAACTGGCTCAAATTCCCTAATAATTGCTGAGTTGCTTGATTACTAGAACCCTTACTAGCTTGTTTTGCCACCGCCGCCACCGGATTTAAGATCCACTGTGCCCAGTTCCAAACTTTCCAGAATTTCCGAGCCGATGGTTCTAACTTCCGGTAGACCTCATATCCTTGGTATGCTTGTCCAACCGTTACCTGATTGAGGATTGGGGATAACTTTTGCATCCACTGATCCATATCATCTACCGTTCCGCGAATCAGCCCGTAAGCTTGGGGAACGTAAATATTCAGCAGGGGATATTGAATCTGAGGATTGTAGATATGAGCGATCGCCACAACTAAATCTTGGCATCGCGTCCAAAAAGTTTGCCAGTCTTCCCAAATCGGGCGATCGCTTTGTGCTGCTTGGAGAATCTCTTGAAGGGCGGTTTCTGCAAGCTTTGTGGTGTCACTTCCCACAGGTCGCCTTACTTTATCCTCTGCTGTCGATTCCAGTTCTTCTTGGACTTGGGCTAATACAGCTTCCACTTGGTTAACAGCTGGTTGAGTCCATTTGACTAGCAGCCAACGCCAACCAACAAATAAAACGGTGAATACACCCCAAATCCAATTAATGCCCCACGCATGAATTTGTGAACCGGCGGATACCAGTAAGAAAATGATGATAAACGCGATCGGGATTGCTAAGACTACCCACTGCCAAGGTTTTAATCGCACCATTGCCCCATACCTGCTTTGAAATGTTAGAAAATTCGAGTTTTTGTAAAAACTACTCTTATATAAAAGTCTATCGTCTCCAATGCAAGCAGGATGTTTGGTATTCTGGGATTAATGCTATAGGAATCATATTTGATTTCTGAAAAAATTTCGGTAGTCTTGTAGTGGACTGTCATGGCTTTAATGTTTCAAAAAAAATTGTAGGTTGGGTGGAGGCTTTGCGTAACCCAACAAAAGTCTACGTCTAATGCACTACTTTAGCCTAGACAGTCCACTACGTGCATTTCAAAAATTAAATACTAGTCCTATAGACTCCTAATTATTAATGATAGCTGGCATTTCAAGCGCTTATTATTACACAGAATAATTTTCGGTCTAATTACAATCACTCGATTCTAAGTTTCAAAGGCTCAATTAGTGCTAAAACATAAATAATAGTTGCAACTAAAGTATTTTGTTGTTGAATAGCTTTGATAGAAGACGGTAACTCGTTTATTCTTCTTAATTATATAAACAATAGGTAGGCATGAAAAGAATAAGTCCCATTTTTTGCTTAACTGCTATAAATATATGATGCTTCTTTGGGTGATGGCTCACCATAATTTACTTATCTTGAATTTATCAACAAAGTATTGATAACGGAAATGCAAAAATAGACCAGAATAAGACAGTACAAAAGTTGTCTGTCCATCACTCTTAACGTTTTAAATACTTATTTAAATATTTAATATTAGTTAATCTTAGGGATAGTTGGCAACAAAAAGTTTTAACAGAAGTTCCCAGACGATAAAATTTACGGACGATATCTAAGGCAAAGTATGGTAAGCGCAGTCGAAGTGGGTAAAACACAGGCAGATATAACCAGTAGTAAGCCTTTTTTAGGTTATTCCACTTTGAGCAAGCTTCTTGATGCAGGAAATCTGATATATCTACAACTAATCCTCTGCCTTGGTACATCATGACATTACGCCCGTGGATATCATGAGGGTGGAGTCCACGACTTCGGGCATAGTCAAGAGCTTCATCGATGTCCTTTATTACCTGCTTGGGAATTGGTAAACCAAAGTGCATACAATCGTAGAGGGTTGTTCCATAAAGGCGTTTCAAGACTAAAAACCCATCCTTGGCGTAGAAACACTCAGAAAACGCTGGATGAGAACCTAGACGATGGTAAACTTCTACTTCCTCTTCAAAACCTGGCCGTCCTGGGGCATAAATCTTAACTACATAGTCAGGGGAATCGGGGTGATAGACTACTGCGGCGTAATTTCCTCTGCCAAGCAGCTGCCAAGGTTGTGGAAGATAGCTGACCTTAATTGGATTAGAGGGATTGACACTTTCAATCTGTAATCTAGGCAATAGTTCCTGATAAATGTGTTTGACTAACTGTTTGGGAAGCAATTTGTTCATATTAATTCCTTAGCCAATTTACGAGGTTTGGGAATAAGGTTGACTTGAGCTAATACGACCTAAATGATACCGTTGCTACTTACTTTTAACGCTAGAGATGACAATTTTTATCCAAAACTTATTGCGATATTGATTCTTCTATCAACAATTCTGATTCTGCTTCCCCCTCACCCAGGTTATCAGAATTAACAGATTTAGAAAAACCGTCTGCTACATCTTTGATAAAACCAGCTATAGGTACTGCAACTAGTAAACCCAAAACCCCGCCAACATTGGTTCCTACAAGCAGAGCAATTAATACCCATATTGGTCTAATGCCAGTAATTTTACCTAAAAGGCGGGGTGCGATCGCCTGATCGATTAACTGATCGATAACAACAGCTACCGCAAACACCTTAGCTGCTAGCCAAAAGTCATGTGACGCTATTATTAAAGTTATTAAAACCAGACTGACGACATCACCAAAAGGAATTAAGCTCAAAAGTCCAACTCCTAAACCAAAGAGTAAAGCAAACTGGACTTGAAAAGCTAAAAACAATAATGTTATTGAAACACCCATCAGCAAAGCCAAAGTACCCTGGCCAATTAAGTAATTTTGAAAGTTTTGCTGAATAGACTGGCTTATCTGGGGGGCAATATTTCCAGGTAACTTCTTAAATATCGCCTCCCAAATCCTTGGGCCATCTAACAACAAGTAAAAAGTTAGCACTACTGTGATTAACGCCTCAGAAATACTATCAATTGTATCTATAAGAATACTTAAAAGTTTATCTGAAACAAACTCTATTTCATTAGGTAATTGATCAGTAATTTGTGCTAATAGCTGACTTAGATTTACATTTAATTTATGTTTCAAAAACCAATTATTTGCAATTTGAAGTTTTTCTTCGCTAGAATCAATCCATTGGGGAAAGACTTTAACCATTTCATTAAATTGCTCTAAAACAATGGGTACTAAAGTGATACCTAGAGCCACAACAATTACCAATGCTAATATAAAAACTAATGCTACTGCATAGCCGCGTTTAACTTTCCGCTGTTGGAGAATCGAAACAGGATAGTTTAAAACGAATGCAAGCAAAGTAGCCAAGACAAGAATTGTGACGACAGGTTGAAAGTTTTTCACCAGCAAAAATGCCAGCCAACCATTGAGAAATACTAGGGGAAATAACAATGTAAAAATTAACCATCTAAGTAGTTGATTCAGTGAAAAATTCATAATTAATTTCAAAGCTAAAATTATTCTAGTTACTAGATTGAAACGAGTAATTAAATCTGCTCAAAAAGAAGTAGACAATAAAAATCTTCCTCCATTACAGACGCGATTAATCGTGCCTCTCCCAATTCCTCATTCCCTACTCTCCATTATTCCAATTACTAAATTTCAGCAAAAGCTGAAAATTGTTCTTCATTTATTCGCCCTGCTTGATACAGAGTATTAGTAATTTCCGAAATAGTTAAAACCGCATGACTGCAATAACCATTTTGCTGTAACTTATCTTTCACCCCTTGTTCATGGTCGATAAATACCACAATATCATTAACCTTTAATCCAGCTGATTCCAACTTTCCTGCCCCTTCCATGACACTTTTGCCACTAATGAGAATATCGTCAACCACTACAACTGTTTCCCCAGTATGAAAGTTACCCTCAATTACTCTCCGAGTTCCGTGTGCTTTCACCTCTTTACGCGGGAAAATCATCGGACAGTGAAGGCGCAAAGCTAAACCAGTCGCAGTCGGTAATGAACCATAGGGAATACCTGCTAATCTATCAAAATTGAGGTTCTTCAAAATATCCTCATAAGCTGTGAGAACTTGATTAAAAACTTGGGGGTTGGAAATAATTTTGCGTAAGTCGATGTAATAAGGAAATATCGCTCCTGATGCTTGGACAAAGCTGCCAAACATAATGCAGTCAAGATCGTAAAGTTGTAAAATCAAATCTTGGTGGGGATGCTGATTTAGAAAACAAACATCAGGAAACCACACAGAACAAGTAGAATTTTCGTGAACAATTTCAGTTTTGATTTGATTAATTTCTGCACGTAAAGACTGGACTTCTTCTGATAATTGGGTATTTCCCAACATATCTTGAGGAACAGGAATCAGTAAACCATCACCATTACTATTCAAGCCAGCTTCTAAAATTTGTTTCAGGTTTTGACCCTCCGCCCAGATGCTACGCGCCATAATAATTCGTTCAGGTGCAACTGCTCGAATAAGTGCTAAAACTTCAGGATTTGTAGTTCCCACTTCCAAACCCAATTGTTCTGGAGTTCCCCAGGTTTTTGATTCTTTTACTACCTGTAAATAAAGGGGTGATTCCTTTGTAGGATATTGCTGTAGAGCTTCTGCACCTGGATTAGAAGTACAGCATAAAATAAACACCGCTTTATCAGGATAGACCAAAAAAGGTGCTACGTGATCTTGTCCTGTATAGGGACTGAGAGTGATTGCGTCCACTTGCCATTGTGTAAACACAGTCTGGGCAAAGATGGTACTAGTATTTAAGTCACTGTGTTTGGCATCTAAAATTACTGGGATGTGGGCTGGAATAGCTGCTAAAGTTTTGTACAGCAGTTCTAAACCAGGAATACCTAAAGCTTCGTAAAAGCCAAGTGTCGGTTTATAAGCACAAACGTAATCAGAAGTTTCCGCAATAATGAATTGTAACCACTTCTCCAAACCAGCGATGAGTTCTTCCGATTCATAACGCCCAGGCATCATCTCTGGATTTGGATCGAGTCCTACAAATAGTAAGCTTTGATTTTGTAAGATATTTCTATTCAATTTATCAAAAAAGTTCATTTTTTTTTAAAGAGTCATTGGTCATTGGTCATTAGTCATTGGTCATTGGTCACTATTCCCTGCATCTGCCTATCTCCATGACCATAGTTTGTTTACTAAAACATTGATTCTGTTAGTTGAGCACCTCCAGCTTTTTTCCCTAATTGATAGTGAATTACTACAAATAAGATAACCATCGGCACTGAGGCAAAGTGAACAATTCGCAATGCTTGCCAATCGCCAAAGCAATCCACAATCCAGGGAAATTCAGCAGGTTTATACATTCCTATGCCTGTAAATAATGCCAGCAGCAAAATAGGAATAATTGCTGTATAAGCAATCCGATGCCAAGCATAAATTCGACGTTGGGAATTTTGAGTTTTTTGTAGTGCTTTGAAGTCATTAGCACCGACAAAGCGATGTCGCCAGCGTCGGGTAATTAAAATGTAAATTCCATACCACAACAGATTCAGCGAGAATAGCCACATTGCTGCAAAATGCCAGTGTCTGCCTCCTGCAAGCCAACCTCCTAAAGTAAATATCGGCGGAATGTGCAAACCCGCACGTCCACCAAAAACAGGGTTGGCGTTGTAAATTTGTAGTCCACTGGTGAGCATGATAAATAGACTAATGATGTTACACCAGTGGAAAATTTTGGCTCCTATTGCTTGAGTGGGTGGCTTTCGAGTTGGAGAGGGAACGTTGGAAGTCATAAATTTTGACTGATAAAATTTGCTGTTTATCTGTCTTGGGTAAATAGCCCAGCAAGTTTGGAGGTGGGCATTGCTTACCTTTATTTTCTCATCATTAGATTCAGTATTCTGACATTAATGGTCTACCGTCTGCTGTTTTAACTGTCAGCTTAGGTATGGCTAGGGTTGTTCTAAGCTAAATTACGCCTAACGTGAATTAAATAGGTTGAGACTCCAGTGTTTTGAATTTCATTAAAAACACCTTCTACACGCTGACGAACACGACTAATAAAACGCTTCATGGCATCAGAATGTTGAAAATGCTGGTTGTCACGAGTGAGTGTCCAGATACGATTAAGATTAAAACATCAACCGGTATCAAACATCATTTAGGCAAGGAGAATAAGATGGCTAACACAGATAATCTCACAGGTGTGAGAAATCCGGGTATTGCGATCGCCGATCCCCTCATTGGTAGCACTACTCAGATATTGGAAGTTACTGGTAAAGGAGAGGTCAGCGTTGCCACTACTTTAACTGATGTAGAATTGGGGATTAAAGTACAGGGAAAAACTGCAACCGAAGTTCAAGAACAAGTTGCTCAACGTTCAACAGCGGTAGTTGATGTACTGCAAAAGCTTGGGGCGCAAGAACTTCAAACTACATCTATTCAACTAAATCCTGTCTATAGCTTTGAAAATGGTACTCAAACCCTCACCGGCTTTGAAGGCCTCAACACACTTCAGTTTGAGTTACCAACAAATCAATCTGGGGCAGCAATTGACAAAGCTATTCAAGCAGGCGCAAATATCATACAGAATATCAGCTTCACTGCCTCAGACGAAGTAGTGCAGCAGGCACGCCTGCAAGTTCTGAGCGAAGCTGTTAAAGATGCTAAAGCTCAGGCTCAGGCTGTTTTTAGTACCTTGCAGTTAACCCCCGGACAGATTATTGACATTGATATTAACTCAAATGACAATCCTAGACCATCTCCCTTCGTGTCTAATCTAATAACAGATAGGGTTTCTACAACTCCTATAATTGGTGGTTCTCAGACGATAAAAGCTAGTGTTTCTCTAGATATCGGTTATTCTCCAAATTCAGCAGTGATTCTCGATCTACCTCTTAATGGATTGCAGCAATTTGCTTAATCAGGACTTATGGCAATACGGTTCGGTTAGGGTTTTTTAATGAAAATTCTAGATCGCAAAGATGCGATTTATCGCGTCTCTTGCCTTAACCGAACAGTATTGCCATATCTTGTCCTTTTTGGACATTTTTTTCAAGACAAAATGGGATTTACAGCGATCGCTAATTGGACTGCTTATGAAGGAAACATGGATTTCTGAGCGCCGGGTGATTCAATTGCCTGGATGCAACCATCATCTGCTTTGTCTTTTGTTGAGCGACCATAATCAACAAAAAATCACTCATATCGGCGAACAAAAATCGGAAAAGTCTCAAGCTAAAGGAGATTTCTGGATTTGTCCTGCGAAGATGTCGGGGGTTTGGGCGTGGGAGAGTACCTATATCTCATATTTAAGTGTTCAGAACACTCCTAATTTGGGAATAATAGCAAATAGATAAAAGTCTCACATTGTAACTACTGAACGAATAAAAACAAAAAGGATTTATGAGAATGGAACCTTTCGGTATTTATACCCTGGCTAATGATGTCGTTTACGATCAACTAGTTGCTTTGCTCAATAGCATTGAGGTAAATGTTGGCGCGGATATTCCTATATGTATTATTCCCTATGATGATAAATTACAACTTGTGAAGCAGGAAGTTAATTCTAGACAAAATGTTTGCTTATTTGAAAACAAAGCATCAATGCAGCGTTGGGAAGAATTTTATAATCAAGTTTGGAATGCACACCCTAAGGCCCATCAGAAAATTCAAGGGCATTATAAATGGTATAAAAAAAGCAATTTGTTTAGAAAAATGTCTGCTTTTGATGGCAATTTTTATAGATTTGTGTTTTATGATGCCGACAGTTTAGCCATGAGTTCCTTGGATAGAGTTTTAGAGAAGTTAGACGATTATGACTTTGTGTTTGACGATTGGGAGCATCGCAAATCAACCCCTGTAGCAGCATTAAACTTTTCTTTAATTGAAGATAAAATTTCTTTGTCAGAATCTGAAATTCGCTCTCAGTTACATTGCTCTAGCTTCTTCGGTTCAAAAAGTGGTATTTTTGGGGATAATCAACTAGAAATGCTCAGAAAGCTTTTAGTGGATAAGCAAGAATATACCTGGATCAACAATCATTCATGGTGGTGTGATGCAGACTTATTTAGCTATATGACTTTGCGATGTAATCGCCCATTATTTAACTTTACCCTTAGCCCTAATGGACAGGACAAGACTGGCAACTGTGCTGATGTTGATCCATTCGTTAATATTAACAATGTTCTTTACAATCAAGATGGATTAAAAAATATCCATCGCCTTCACTACATGAATTATCCTTCAATTGATTTTACTCGACTTTCTCAAGGTGAGGATGTTAACATCCGCTATAAAAACGAATTTTTATACTATCGTTTTTTGAAAAGTCCAGAGCAAAAACCAAAAAATCTTAAAGCGCCAAGTATCATGGCTAAAACTAATAGATTCATTAAAAAGTCCGTAAATAAAATCAAAACAAATATGAGAATTTCTCACTTTTGAATTTTTTAAATGACTCAAACCGACAATAATCCATCGAGGTAGTCACATCGATGGGCAAGGATTTGAGGCACATTTTATCGTTTCCATTGTACTCCAAAATCTTGGTTCGACTTACCTAAAAACTAGCGTGTTTTCTAATCGCGGCATAGTGTCTTGCTGTTGTATTCATCTCAATCACCAACTCTGTCCCTTGACCTAATTGAGAATTACACTTAAGTTTCCCTTGATGTTTTTCAACTATAATTTGCCGACTAATTGATAGTCCTAGCCCTTGACTTTTGCCTATTGGTTTGGTTGTAAAAAACGGTTCAAATATATGTCTTTGGATATGGGGAAGTATACCTTTGCCATTGTCAAAAATGCGAATGATAACTTTGTGCTTTTTCCCTAGTAGTTTGTCATTTACCCAAGGTTCATTATTGTTGACCAATGATAAATGACTGCTAACAACTTCTGTATGAATCAAAATTTTTGGAGTAAAAGAATAATCATGCTTCATCCTCTCTTCTAAAGCATCAATGGCATTAGTTAAGATGTTCATGAATACCTGATTTAGTTCACCAGGGTAACACTCGATTAAGGGTAATTCACCAAAAGTTTTAATTACTTTAATCTCTGCTCTATCAGGTTTTTCTTTGAGACGATGCTGCAAAATCCTGAGAACACTATCAAATCCTTCATGTAGGTCAACCTTTTTCATTTGACTTTCGTCAGAAGTAGCAAAATTCCGCAAAGCGAAAACAATATCTTTGACGCGTTCAGAACCGGCTCGCATTGACCACAGTAATTTTAAAAATTCTGTCTTCACGAAGCCAAGGTCGAGGCGTTGCAGTTGTAAGGCTATGACTGGTGTTGGTGTGGGATAGTGATGTTGGTAAAGTTCAATGATTCTGATTAAATCTTCAGCATATTGACTAGCCGGATGGAGATTGCCGGAGATAAAGCTAACGGGGTTGTTAATTTCGTTAGCCATATCTGCCACCAGTTGACCGAGATTAGCCATTTTCTGGTTCTGCAATAATTGCTTTTGGGTATATTTGAGTTCTTCGAGGGTATTTTCTAGCTGCTGTGATTTTTCCTTAATTTGGTCTTCGGTAGACTGGCGTTGAGCAATTTCAGTTTGGAGTTGTTCAAATAGTTGGTATTGTTGGGTAGCGATTGCCTTATCCTGATTAATATCCTTGTGCGTTCCCACCATCCGCACTGGTTTACCGAATTTATCCCGTTGAAATACTTTGCCACAAGTTAAAATCCACTTCCACTCCCCGGATTTAGTCAACATTCGCAATTCGACTTCAAACACAGGTATGCATCTTTGGAGATAATCGTGCAATACCTGACGAATTCTCGGTAAATCCTGTGGATGTACAAGTTGTTCAAAGGATTTATAATCGTTGTCAATTTCCTCTACTTTATATCCCAGGATGCTTTTCCACTGGGGATCGTAATAGGTTTTGTCAGTTACCAGATTCCAATCCCACAACCCCAAGCCACTAGCGATTAATGCCATTTGTAAGGCGGCTTGTGAGCATTGGCAAGGATCTAAATTTTCTGGAGATAAGTCTTTGGCTTCTGGGAAACTTTGAGAATCTTGTACTGAAAGTGAAGCTTCCGATTCATGGGTAGCGGGTTCTTGGATATGCATAGCTGCTGGTACGATGAGGAAGATATTCTGTAGCTTTCTCTCTACGCTGTTTTAGCACCCTGACGATTCAGTTATGGACAAATTGCCTAGTTGGTTTATTAGGCTGTAGCTTAGGTCAGGGATATATCAGCCCATATCATAAATTGGGATGGAATTTAGAAAAAAGTAAACGGACGAGTATAACCTCTGTTGCGATCGCAATAGCAATCTTTTAGAAAACAATCGCTACATTGTGTGCATCTACATTCTAAGATATGTCTAAAAAAAGTAGTTCAAGTCACATATAATTACCTAAAAACCCCGAAAAATTTGTAAAAAAAATTCTATGATTAAATCACGCCAAATAATTTAAGGATGCAAAAAATTGTCAAGGCTTTTTTGTAGCTTTTTTAGTCAGGGCTGGCTGCTATGCATACAAGGCAGCCGAGATTGACTTCCAAAGCTGAATGGTGTGAAAAAATATCATACTGAATTAGAGTCAATGAGTAATGACTATAGATGAACTAGTATTGCTACTAAAAGCCAGTCAAGCAACCGGTTTAACGACGCTCCAAGAATTGATATTGCGTTCTTCGTGGGAAGGAAAAACCTACACTAATATAGCTAGTGAAGCGCACTACCGCGAGGAACGTGTCAAGAAAATCGCTGCTCATTTATGGCAAGTACTGAGTAATTTTTACAAAGAACCAATACATAAATCCAACTTTCGCCACACTCTAGAAAATCACCCTTTTAGCGAAGCCCATCAGCAGTTAATTAAGGAATTCAACCGAGCCGCCACAGCGATATCCTTAGAATTCCCTAATGGCCCAGTATCTCTTAATTCCAGATTTTACATTCCTCGCCCGCCAATTGAAGAACTCGCTTACGCAGAAATGGCTGAACCTGGGAGTGTAATTTGCATCAAAGCGCCCAAAAAGATGGGGAAAAGCTCTTTGATTCTCCGGTTGCTTGCACACGCTAACAAGCAAGGCTTTCGTACCGTAACTTTGGACTTTCAGCAAGCAGACAAAGCAGTATTTGCCAGTTTGGATAAATTTTTGCGCTGGTTCTGTGCCAATGTTAGTCGGGAGTTACAGCTAGAAACAAAACTCAATGATTATTGGGATGAAGATATGGGTAGCAAAGTCAGCTGCTCTATCTATTTCCAAAAATATTTACTGTCTGCGCTCTCAAGTCCCCTGGTTTTAGTATTAAATGAGGTGGATTGGCTATTTGAGTATCAGGAAATTACTGGAGAATTGCTACCATTAGTGCGATCGTGGCATGAACAAGCCAAAAGGGTAGAAATTTGGCAAAAATTACGTCTGGTTCTGGTTTATTCAACGGAAATTCTTGTTCCCATAAAACTGACTCAATCGCCATTTAATATTGGTTTGACAATTAATTTACCCCCCTTTACGAAAGAGCAAGTGCAGGATTTAGCACAACGTCACGGCTTGGATTGGACAGATGGTAAAGATGCCGATAGTTTGATGGCAATGGTGGGGGGAAATCCTTATTTGGTGCGATTGGCATTGTATCACCTTGTGGGTAAAGGCGGATTAAAAGGGGATTTAGAGCAATTATTGCAACAAGCACCCACAGAAACCGGAATCTATAACCAGTGTCTAAGGCAGTATTTACTAGCACTTCGAGATGAGCCAGAATTGGGAGATGCTTTTTATGAAGTGATTAATACTACAAATTATGTGAAATTAGAGCCAAGATTGGCATATAAATTACAGAGTATGGGGCTAGTTAATTTAGAAGGCGATCGCAGTACTCCTGCGTGTGAATTATATCGGTTATATTTCCGACAATATCTCACAAAAAGTGAGCATTTCAACAATATTCATGTTGAACGGTTGAGGCAAGAAAATCAACAGTTTCTCTTCCTCTCTAGTTTAGATGAACTAACTCAATTAGTAAATCGCCGCTACTTTGAAACCTACCTGCGAATTGAGTGGGAAAATTCCGCTATTCAAAACACTCCAATCTCAATGATTTTGTGCGATATCGACTATTTTAAAATTTATAATAAAACTTATGGTAGAGCGGCGGGAGATGAGTGTTTACGACAAATCGCTAATACTATCTGTAACTGTATTAAAGACTCACTAAGTCATAGCAGTTTCTCATGCAGTAGGAATATCAATTCTTCTACCAGTAGTGCTTTTGTGAGTTCCCAAAGAGGATATTTTCGAGACGAAAGCAGTAGAGTGTTAGTGGCTCGTTATGGTGGTGAAGAATTTGCCATTCTTGCTCAAATAGATGTTACTGCTGCAATGGATATTGCCGAACATATTCGAGAGCAAGTAAAAGCTTTAAGTATTAAATGTGAGTATCCTAGCATTGGTGGTTTACCTGCTGCTGTTTTAACTGTCAGCTTAGGTGTGGCTAGCGTGATTCCGGCAATAGAAACTGAACCTGCTACTTTAGTTAATGCTGCTGAAGAAGCACTCTATCAAGCCAAAAGAAAAGGACGCGATCGCGTTGTAGTTTAATCTAAAAATTAGAATCAATTGAAGAAGAATTCAGAATTCAGAATTCAGAAGTCAGAATTCAGGAGCGGAGCCGGAGACGCTCTCTACGTTCCCTGCGGGACGCTTACGCGAACGCGCAGCGTGTCGCAGACAGACGCTAAAAGCGTAGCAACTCTTACAGAGTAAGCGGACTCGCTTGCCACCGGCGCTATCAGTCGGGGATTCAGACCCGCGACTTTCTTGTTGAACAATAAATTTTCAATAAACGTGGGGGTGCAAAAACGCCGATTATTCATCCGCCAGCGATGCACTGAGCCTGTCGAAATGTCGTACAAAATTCATTCTGAATTCTGACTCCTGACTCCTGAATTCTGTTCGATAAAAATAGCGATTGACAAGACTTTTTGTTGCCGATGAAACTTCCATCACCAGCTTGGGAATAATAAATCATGCTTGAGAAATATTGGCAATAAATCTCAGCAGATTAGGTGTGTTTACCATCGGCAATTAAAGGAAAATTTGTTAATGAAAGTGAGTTCATTAGGGATTAAGCTAGGTTTTGCAGCTGTTAGCAGCAGTTGTCTTGTGGCAGTAGCGATCGCTATGAGTGGAGCAAGTGCAATTGCTGCTCAATTCATCACAATTGAAAGCACCGGCACATTATCAGGAACTATCGAACTTCCCAGAAATAATCCCAATTTCAATAATAGTACTACTCGTATTGATACGGATGAAACTGGAACTTATTACCGGAACTTAGGTACTAATAATAGTCCTAATTATGTTCCTGTATATCAATCAGATTATTTAAAGGTAGAAACACGCTCCGATGGAAGTCTGCATTACTTTGTTGACTTTAAAGGCATTCCGATTGTCTCGTTTGATGGTGTTCTGACATCGCCGGTGCTTTCTGGTGGTCAGTTGACTGCCTTCCTCTACCAGGGACAATTGCCAGGAACCACATTTCAAGGAGTAGTTCAAGACGAATTTAATCTCACAAAAGCTTTCTACACTGGTACTGTCACCGACCCAGACACCGGAAAGAAGTATCAAGGTACTTTTGAAGTGAGTGGATATGGGGAGCGATATAGTAATCCCAATGGTAATTTAACTCCCACAGTCTTTGATTTCCAGTCTGATATTCCAGGTTTACCAGGTGTAACATCCTTGACCATAACTAACGCTAGTTTGGCAAATTTAAGAATCATAGTACCTATAAATGAAACTTCTATTCCAGAACCCGCTAGCCTTCTCGGAACTCTGATGGTAGCTAGTTTTGGTATCGTTCTGAAAAGAAGAAAAGACAGCGGACTTAGGAAGACGTTTTAAAACTGAAAGGTTGTTGTAAGAAAGCTCACAAGGCGCTGAATTGTAAATATCAGCGCTTTGTGAGCAAATAATCTTAGAAAATAAGGACTAAAGTCCTTACTACGAACTTATTTATCTATCAATTAAAAATAAGCCGGACTTTTGCAAATCCGGCTGAGGTTTAATCAATCATCTATACGCAGTAGCTTGCGGTAAAATTGTTGTGAAAAATCGGTTATACGATAACGTTTATAGTTGTCCATCAGTTCAATTAAAAAATTAATAAACTCGAAACTAGCCATCATCAGTTCATAACTCAGGTCAGCATTGCCATCAAACTGAATTCGGCAACGGGTTAAGTCTGAGGGTAAAGTAGCAACATTCCAGGAAGCGACAAAGGGGACATGTTCGCTGGCTTCGATCTTCCGATGTCCTTCCAAGACCCCTTTTTGATAAAGACTGATGGCATAAGGTAAGAAATTGCGCCTAGCGCCCTGAACATAAGGTAAAT
The DNA here is from genome assembly GCF_036918015.1 of Nostoc sp. Lineage (GTDB taxonomy): Bacteria > Cyanobacteriota > Cyanobacteriia > Cyanobacteriales > Nostocaceae > Nostoc. Next base: position 136,544 of record NZ_JBALEO010000060.1, on the reverse strand, counting down.
AAACACTGGCTTGTTGTTGAGTTGCAGGCTGGAGTTGCTCAATAGACATAGTTAAATATTCCTCAAGTTAGTTAGCAACTGGGGATATTAGTGGATGTTAGTAGTATTCCCCAAAGATGTGTCTAAAGCACATAGTGGTCAGTGAAGAAGGGAATAGGGTATAGATTATTCACTATCACCTGTGACCTCTCCCTAATCCCAATACCAATGCCCCATGCCCAATAAATGAAGTTACTACTAAGAAATATTAAAATTTCGGTTACAATAATGCTGCATTAACTGTTATCGAATCTGGGAACGATAACACTAAAAATGTCTACTGTAAAGTGGTGGATGCCGTTATTGCAGTTTTTCCCAACAAAAAGCTGCTGCTACCTTGCTATTACTTTACCCAAACCGGAGTTCTCGTTGGAGAAAGTCCGACTCTACAAGCTTCCTGCCGAAGTGGCTATCAAAGGAATCAAGCTTCTGTCTAAGAGTAGTAAACGCGGTTAATATGAGGTAATTACGCACAGTGGCGGTGACAACAAAGGTAGTCCCAGCGGCTTTTGGCTTAGGGATAGCGGGTATTGCAGTTTGCCCATTCCGATTAATATCGGGAAAAGTAGCTTAGGGATATTTGTCCGTAAAATTACTAACTGTAGACAAATAGTGGTTTTTGAATCAAGCAACCTAACCTATGCCAGCGAATTCCTGGCCCGAAGAAGATTCTTATCAAGAGCTTGATCCGCTCAACTCCTTGTTGTCTGACCTATCAGTAGATGAGGAGTCAGTGTTAGAGACAGATCCTGTATCTCTAACACCCCGGTTTCAAGGTCGTAGAGGCAAAGCAGCTCTAGTCTTGACTATCGTCTGGAGTGGCACGATCGCTCTACATTTAGTTTCTTGGGCTTCAATTTTTATTCTAGGACTGACCACCATTCTAGGATTTCATGCTTTGGTGGTAGTTTTTACTAAATCCCGTCGCTATCCAAAAGAAATACAGGGAGATTTGCCTTCTGTTTCTGTGCTAGTGGCTGCGAAAAATGAGGAAGCGGTAATTGCTAAATTAGTCAAAAATCTTTGTAATCTGGAATATCCAGGTGGGCAGTACGAAATTTGGATAATTGACGATCACAGCAGTGATAGCACGCCACATTTATTAGCAGAACTCGAACAGAAACACGACCAACTGAAAGTACTAAGGCGTTCAGCAGAAGCTACTGGTGGCAAATCGGGGGCATTGAATCAGGTATTGCCGCTGACAAAGGGCGATATTATAGCAGTATTTGATGCTGATGCCCAAGTCACACCAGACTTGCTGCAACAGGTAATACCTTTATTTCAAAGAGAAAACGTGGGGGCGGTGCAGGTGCGAAAAGCGATCGCCAACGCTAAAGACAACTTTTGGACTAAGGGTCAAATGGCAGAAATGGCACTTGATACCTGGTTCCAGCAACAGCGGACTGCCCTTGGTGGCATTGGCGAACTGCGGGGCAATGGTCAATTTGTCCGGCGTTCCGCCTTGGAAAGCTGCGGTGGCTGGAATGAAGAAACCATTACCGATGATTTGGATTTGACAATCCGTTTACATTTGGATAAATGGGATATTGAGTGTGTTTTCCATCCAGCGGTGCAAGAAGAAGGAGTGACAAGTGCAGTTTCACTCTGGCATCAGCGCAACCGTTGGGCAGAAGGCGGTTATCAACGTTATTTGGATTATTGGGATTTAATTCTCAAAAACCGCATGGGAACGCGTAAAAGCTGGGATTTGCTGATTTTTATGCTGATTATGTATATCTTACCGACAGCAGCAGTCCCAGATTTATTAATGGCGATCGCTCGTCATCGTCCACCCATGTTAAGTCCCATCACAGGCTTGTCCATTTCTATGTCGATGGTAGGGATGTTCACAGGTCTGAAGCGGGTACGTCAAGATCAAAAATTCCCACTTTCTACATATCTTACGATGCTGGTGCAAACCCTGCGTGGCAGTTTATATATGTTGCACTGGTTAGTCGTCATGAGCAGTACTACTGCCCGGATGTCGGTAAGACCAAAGCGCCTGAAATGGGTGAAAACCTTGCATACGGGGAATGGGGAATAGCCCCTTTGGGGAATTAAAAATTCAAAATTAAAAATGCAAAATTACCAAAAATAATTTTGCATTTTTTTATTCATCATCCACGTCTGCTTCTTCTACCCATTCTGGTGTAGTTATGGAATCGGAGAATTCTGGGAAATCATCTGCAAAACGGATAATTTGTCCGTTGAAGAATGTTGCTATACGTTGAGCTGCGATCGCTACTTCATCAACTTCCCAATCGGGAGCAGGTGTTCGCTGTGGCGATGGAGGCAAAGTTTGCACCCCATTTCCGTTTGCTCCATTTCCATTTGCCCCATTTCCATTTGTCCCATTTCCATTTCTTGCTGTCGGCTCGGTTTTTAGTGGTGCTGCGGATGCTGGTGATGGCGTTGCTGGCTGTGGTGCTGGCGATGGAGGCGAAATTTGCTGGTTGTAGCTAGGTGTGGGTGGTTGCTGAACGCGAGTAGAGTCTTTTGGCGGAACTACAATATTCCCATTTATAGAAGCTTTCTTCGACTGGTTTGGAACCCAAATCACCTTTATCTTTTGTTGGTAAAGTTTTTCAAATGCTGCTTCAACTTCCGCCAATTTAGGTTGAGCAAACTTAACTAGCGCTTGCGGCATACCCACTTGAGCAACATTATCGTTGATACTTAATAAGCGTCCGTGTTCCTTAAATAGGGCATGACTTCCCGGATGTGTCAGACAACCAAGTAATTGCTGCCAAACTTGAGTTAAATCAGATTGTGCTGCTTCAAGAACTTTCTCTGTTGGAGCTACTGGGGTTACTGATTGAACGGACGAGACTAATGGCCTATCTTCAATGGCTGGTGGAGAAACAGGTAAACTTGCTGGGGGTGGTGATACCGAGTTACTAGAAGAGGGGTAATTTGCTGTCAAAGAAGCTGGGGGAGATGAAGTGACGGGCTGATTTTGAGCAGCGGCTTGATGATTGGCAGATGCAGAATTATGATTTGTTTGCGGTTCAGCCAGAGGTACAGAAGAGACTGGGTGATTTTGGGCAACTACTGGAGGATAGCTTGGAGATACAGCAGGTGTATTAACTCGCGGCGCGACACTTGGGGTTTGTGGCTGAATATTCGTCGCACTGGGTAACAATCCTAGTAATGTTACCTCCAACCACAAACGCGGCTGGGTGGTATTTTTAATTTGCACTTCAGCTTCTCGCAAGTGTTTCTGTCCCGCTAAAATCCCGCTCATATCGAAGTATTGAGCAAACTCAACCAGCGCTGTCCAGGTTTGCTGAGTACAAGCAACCAAATCGTGGCGGTTGGGTGCTGTTTTCGCTATGAGTAAATCACGGTAAAAAGCAGCGAGATTTTGCAGAATAGTTAGGGGTTCTCGACCACGATCTAAAATGTAGTGAGTACAGTCTAGAACTGCTTCCGGTTTATCTTGAGCGATCGCATTTAAAAGCGCTAACAAGTCCTGTTCGCTTACCGTCCCCACCAAATCCCAAACTCGCTCTGGTATGACTTCACCCGCTAATAAACCCAATTGATCCAGTAGACTTTCGGCATCTCGCAAACCTCCCTGAGAAAGTTGGGCTACCAGGGTGACAGCATCATGTGAAATATGAATGTTTTCAAGAGATGCGATCGCACTTAAATGCTTCACCATCGCCTCTAACTGAATGCGTCTAAAATCAAACCTTTGACAGCGCGAAATAATCGTTGGTAACACCCGTTGCGGGTCTGTTGTCGCCAATACAAAAACCACGTGTCTCGGTGGTTCTTCTAGTGTCTTAAGTAGCGCATTGAATGCCTGGGTACTGAGCATGTGGCATTCATCAATAACATAAACCTTGTAGCGACACTGCACAGGAGCAAACTGGGCTTTTTCAATCAACTCGCGGATATTATCGACACCAGTGTTACTAGCGGCATCGATTTCAATTACGTCTAAGGCGTAGCCCTTAGCGATCCCCTGACAAACCTCACACACACCACAAGGTTCAGCAGTGGGCTTATCACCTTTGAGACAATTGAGGGATTTGGCCAGAATCCGGGCACTAGAAGTTTTCCCCGTACCTCTTGGCCCAGTGAATAAATAGGCAGGGGCAATTTTCGATGTGCCGATCGCGTTCGTGAGGGTGGTCGAGATCGCCTCTTGTCCCACCAGTTCAGCAAAACTTTTGGGGCGATATTTGTGGTGCAGGGGTTCGTAAGACATGGAAATATAGACTTCAATGCCTTTCAACGTTAATTAGTAGCACCGAGTCGAGTTGAGGATTCAATTATTTTAAACTCTCGTACCTAGCTTTATTTATCGATGTTGCCATAGCCCAAGACTCAACTAATGCCGTAAATTTTGGCACTCAGGAAAGCAAGTAACTAGAGCTTATCCTCTACTATGATTTCAACATCAACGTATGGGAATTATAGCATACCATTTAGTACATTTGTTCTTATAAATGAGTGGGGAGGCAGAGGGAGAAGAATTAATAAGTCCCCAATGACTAATGCCCAATGACCAATGACTAATGACTAATGACTATACGTTTTATTGACTGAACTAACGCCATAGTCCAGTGCGATCGCTACAATTTTATAGATAAAGTAAAACTCGATGGTGCAGCAGATGCTCAAGCGGCTATTTCAATGGCTCAAAAAGCTTTTTCAGAGCTTGTTTGGTGGAAAACAGACTACCTCAAAATCTAGGGGGAATGTGGAAAAAGAACCAGCACCACCCTTGAGCGATACGGATCTGGAATTTCTCTTCAACGAACTGTTGCAAGGAGTACATCAAGCACGAGGGGAAGCATGGGCACAGAAGTGGCTGCATAATATCGAACATCGCATCACAACTCAAGAGTGGGTTGAGTGGTTAGGGCGCTTTGGCGACAGATTGCTCGCATCTCCGACACCAAATAATGAAATGGCGGCGCGGTTAGTGCAATTGGGTGAGTTGAACGTCGGAGAAATTGGAGATGTTGCCTATAATATCGGGATGCAGTTGTTGACACGCAATGAAGGCGAACCAGTTTGGGAATATGAAGGGCCAGATGCTTTTAGCACTCCTTTGACCTCTGATGTAGTTGCCCCAGTATTAGAGTCAGCAGATGCACCAGAAAACCTCCCAGAGGGAGAATACCAAACTGTCACTTTAGAACAGTTGTTTGTAATGTTACAGGAGGATGAAAATTTACGTCAGCAAATTGCTCAACAGCTTGCCGTTGAAACGGACGATCCACAAGTGCTTGTCCAGGCATTAATTAGTCAGTTATATCCTGCTGGTCAATCGACTACAGAGCAAACTGAAAATTAACTGCTTGCCAGAGTCAAATTCAAGAGTTAAATCTGGGAATTGTAACGTTGTAATGCTATGCTCTTGAAGATTTGTATATTTTTTGCTAACCTGCTACGGAAGCGCTGTCCGAATCTAATGGATTTTTACGTAATTGATGATTTTTTTAACACAACGATGGCTACAATCTAGAAAAACAAAATCCAAGAGTGTGGCAGATGCTCAGGCGGATATCGCAGTCGCTTAAAAGGTTTTTAAAGCGCCTCATTGCAAGTAAACAGAATAGTTCTCTCAAGGGTGCGAGAGGACGCAATCTGGTGGGGGTACTACCAGAACTAACCAATGCGGATCTGGAACAATTGTTTATCCAATTGTTAGAAGGCGTGCATCAAGCACGAGGACGACAGTGGGCATTGAGGTATCTGCAACGGATCGAAAATCGCGTTCCGGCTGAACGTTGGATAGACTGGTTGGTGATGTTTGGTGAAAGCTTATTAGCTTCACCTACACCAAATCCTCTTTTAGCAACACAGATGGTGCAATTGGGGGAACTTGGTGTTGGCAGAATTGGAGAAGTTGCTTATGACATTGGCATTCGGCTAATGCAAAACTTACCTACAGAAATAGAAGGTTACCCTGAGAATCAGGCACAAGATGATTTAGAAATCACTCCTGGGCAAGAACTGATCCGCGATTTTGGGGAACAGTTATGGGAGCATGATGAGCCAGATGTAATAGAAACTACTCCTGGACAAGAACTGATCCGCGATTTGGGCGAGCAGTTATGGGAGTATGATGAGCCAGATGTGGTAGAAACTACAACCGATGAAGAAATTATCCCAATTTCTCCTGGACAAGAGCTAATCCTTAGCTTTGGCGAACAATTATGGGAATATGATGCGCCAGATGTTGAACCAATAACGTCAACACCCCAAAATGACTCTTTTGAGGAGAGATCGCCCGAAAACTTAGAGGAACTGGTATGGGAATATGAAAAGGAAGATGCCCAAACCACAATACCAGAAAATATCCCTCTCCCGGCAGCGGAAGATTCAATCAGCTTGTTAACCGAATTGAGGTTTGACGAAGAAGTTGTTGTTCAAATTACAACACCAGCAAATCTCCTTTCCACTAGACAAAGGACTGAATTAGCAACGTCTCCCTCGGTGGAAACCTGGGATAACACTTTGACGAATTTAGAGCCGAATGTGGCTAATACTTTAGATGAGTTGTGGGTAAGGTTGGATCAAAGTACCAATTTAGTCCAGCAACTTGCTTCTGATTTGGCTGTTCAAAGTAGTAATTCCCCTGGTATTATTGAGCGACATAGCGATAATCCGATTACCCACGCTCAAGGGTGGTTTTACCAAGGTCTTCAGCAAGCGAAAACAGGCGATTTGCTAGGCGCGATCGCATCTTATGACCAAGCCATTGAAATGCAACCCGAATTCTCAGAATATTGGTTTAATCGAGGCTTAACGCTGTTCCATTTAGAACGTTTTGATGAAGCGATCGCGTCTTATGAAACAGCCATAGAATTGAAGCCAGACTTCTACAAAGCTTGGTACAACCGGGGTGGAACTCTCGGAGAATTAGGATACTTTGAAGAAGCGATCGCTTCTTTTGACAAAGCTATAGAAATCAAGCCAGACTATCAAGAAGCGTGGTCTAGCAAGGGTTTGGCACTGCTGAAATTAGGTTGGCTACCAGAAGCTATTGCTAGTTATGACCAAGCGCTGCAACTCGAACCAGAAGACCAGGAAAACTGGTATCACCGAGGTATAGCCCTAGCTGTCAGCGAACAATTTGCCGAGGCGATTATATCTTACGACAGAGCTATAGAAATTAACCCAGAGTACCATGAAGTTTGGATAGACCGGGGTGTAGTGCTGTTTAATTTAGGAAGATGGTCAGAAGCGATCGCCTCTTGGGATAAAGCACTTTCAGTTCAAGCTGATTTCTACTTAGCTTGGTACAACCGTGGTATCGCGTTAGACAACTTAGGACGGAGAGAAGAAGCGATCGCTTCCTATCGGCAAGCGATCGCCATTAAACCCGACTTCCACTTAGCTTGGTATAATCAGGCAATAGCACTGTTTCATTTAGAACAATTTGCTGATGCGATCGCTTGTTATGATAACGCTTTGCAAATCAAACAAGATTATTGGGAAGCTTGGATTGGTCGGGGAACTGCGATCGGTCATTTAGTAGATTCTGACGAATTACTGAATTTGTCGAATAGTATCATAGCGACAAATCCCGCCTTACAACAGGGTGGCTACGAAGGAAAATTAGCCAGCTACGAAGAAGGGTTAAAGCATCTGCGGACAGATACCCATCCAGAAGGTTGGGGTAGATTGCATTTTGCGATCGCTAATACTTACTACGAACAAGGTAAAAAACATACCAATACCCGCGATTATTGGCGCAAAGCTGCATCTGAGTACCATCAAGCGCTGTTAACCCTGACATTAGAGTATTTTCCCCAGTTGCATTTAGAGGTTTTACAATCTCTAAGCAAAGTGTTGATGGGTCTAGGACAAACCACACAAGTTCAAGAATTGCTGCAACGTGGGACAGATTTATTGCGACAATTACTGAGTGAAGAAACTCGCTCAGACGAAAGTAAAAAACAGCTAGCTTTAAAATTTGTCGGCTTCGATCAATTGGCAGTTGACTTAGCTGTGGAGTCGGGTGATTTAGTAGAAGCTTGGGAAATTGCCGAACAAGGTAAAAATGCTTGTTTAAACTGGCTGCTTTCTGGTTGGAATGATAATATTTACTCGCCTTATTATGGCGCAATTCAACAACTATTCAATCCCACAACAGCAATTATTTACTGGCATATTAGTCCAGTTGCCCTACATACTTTCATTCTCAAAGACCAAGCGCCATCGCCAATTCTCCTGTTTACACCCATGCAAGATACTGGGGTAATACCTTTAGGAGAAGACGCTATTCGTCTCAATGAATTGCCTCTACCCGAAGCAGTGCAGCGCCTAATTGAATTTGAAATTTGGCTAGAAGATTGGCATCAACAATACCAAGAATATCGCAGCACAGCCCAAGACAAAGAAAGTAAAATTCACCATTCTTGGCGAGTTGAGATGGAAGAGAAACTGTTGCAACTGTATGAAATCCTGAATATTTCCACAATTGCACAGGAACTTGAAGGCATCACCCAACTTGTCTTAATTCCTCACCGTGACTTGTACAGATTGCCTATTCATACACTTTTCCATCTTTCTTCGCCATCACCAGAAGAGTTACCCAACGTAGAATCAAATTTCAGCGTCACCTATCTACCTAGTGCCCAAATAGGTTTATCAATCAGAACTGAGGATATTTGGCAGTGGCAAAATAAGTTCTTGCTTAGTGTTGAACATCCAGAAAGTACAGGTTATCCCACACTTAAATTTGCCAAACTGGAGTCTGAAATTGTTAGTCAGATGTTCAATAATATCCAGCGAATTCAGGGGGCAGAGGCTACAAAAAATACTGTCGGAAATGCCTTATCCGATAGTTATAACATCTTGCATTTTACGGGTCATGTCACTAATAATTTAGCTGAACCTAAAAAATCAGAATTAGTATTAGCAGGTGAAGAAAGGCTTACTCTAGATGAAATCTGCCAACAAAATCTAGATAGTTACAACCTGATTACCCTCTCTGCGTGTGAAAATTTAAGTACTAACAACTACACTATCAGCAGCGAATATGTGAGTTTAGTCAGTGGTTTTGTAACTCAGGGCATACCTCATGTAGTGAGTACTCTCTGGAGTGTAGAATCTTCGGCTAGTGCCTTGGTAATGATCGAGTTTTACCGACGATTACAGCCGAATAAATCAGCCGTTACTGCTTTAGCCGAAGCAACACGATGGCTGAAAGAACTAACTGCTGGAGAACTGACAAAATGGTATGAAGACATCTTAAATAATCTGCATCCAGAGGAAGTAAGAATTCAAACTTATTTAGCAACGCAATTATATAGAAATAGTAAAATGGCATCAGATAAAATTCTTTATAACCATCCTTACTACTGGGCAGCTTTTACGATTATGGGTAAACCGAATTAATCCTTTGAAACTTCTATTCCAGCCATAAAATTAGCTAGATACTTGTTTTTAGCTTCATCTCTCTAAAAGTTCAATAACCTCAGTAAAATAGTCTAATTATATACAAAAATTGTATTAATTCACTGTGGTATGAAAGTTTATGGCAAGAGTGAAGATAAAAAATAAATGCTAAACAGTTCAGACAATAAGCTAGAGAAACTAGTACCGCAAGGCGGAATTCAAAATGACGCTCTCTACGAGACGCTAAAAGCGTAGCTTGCTTCCCCGTAGGGGTACGCGGACTCGCTAACGGTGCGCTAACAAAATTCAAAATTAATACAGCGTAAGCATTTCATTGGTTTTGAATGGGTGGTTTATTTACGCATTCTGAATCCTGAGTTCTGACTCCTGAATTCTGACTTCTGAATTCTTCTTCAACAAACATACTTCCTGGGATAATTACCCTAATACAGCTTTGTCTAAACCGATAATTACCGTTCGCCTGATTACACGCGACGAACTTCCCCAACTTTTGGTTTTATATAACCACCTAAATCCTGTCGATGCACCTCTACCGGCTGATGATGTTTTACAATCTATCTGGGATGGGATTTTACACGATCCCCGTTTGTATTACATCGTGGCTGATGTTGATAACCAGCTAGTAGCAACCTGTAATTTAACCATTGTTCCCAACTTGACGCGTGGCGCACGTCCATACGGCATTATTGAAAATGTTGTTACCCATCTCGATTTTCGACAACAGGGATTTGGTACAAAAGTGCTATATTATGCCTTGGCTTTAGCATGGCAGCAACAGTGCTATAAAGTGATGCTTCTAAGTGGCTCAAAAAACGAGGAAACGTTGCACTTCTATGAAAAAGCAGGATTCAAGCGTGGGCTAAAAACCGGATTTGTTGCCCTACCTCCAGAGGAGTTGTGAGCAAAATTGATACAGATTAGCCAGCTTCCAAAAATCCTAGTTTATCTTTGGGTTCGCTTTTATAAAATAGTCTTTTGTAAAAAAATAATTCTTAGCCAAAAATCTTGGCGCAATCCGGCTCGAAATTTTTGATTGCGATCGCGAATCTCCAGTCTAGTATTTGACAATTTAGCATCAAGGACAACTATCTAAAGAGTGAAAGTTTTTCCCTAAAATCTAGCCGTGAGTTAGTTGTATAATTTCGATCAAAGATTAATAATACATGATATCGCAAAGAGGCATTTTATTTCTTAAATCTTGCTAAAGATCATGATACATTAAGTTTGACGGCATGAACCCTCGTCGGCAATTATAAAGAAATGGCTATTAAAGGCCAATTATTTTACTGCTTGACTGCAATTTTAGAACTGATAAAATCGCCTACCTGCATTAATTATCTTTATTGTTGCAACAGAAGAGATGACCACAGTATGCCTGCTTCTCTTTAGTGCGATCTGCGGTTCTTCAAAAAAAAATAGGAATCCGATAGTACATGTGGTAAACATTTGGATAAATGTTATGAGATATCAGAGCAGCTACTCATAATGTCCCACATTTGAACTTTCCAGAGTTAACGGGTTTCATTTTGGTTTGCATATCAAGGCAACCAAATAATTATCTGGATATTTGTATTCACTTAACCTTGCATCCAGTTATTTTCCAATAGTCAACCCAAAAAATTGAAAAGAGGATATTTCCATGTCTAGTTTGTTTCGTTGGTCATCAACAAAGGTTACTTTGCTAGTTCTGGGAATGACAGCTGCTACAATAACCCCCATCGTAATTTCTGCCCCAGCTTCATCTCAAACTCCTGTTCCATCTGCGACACCATTACCTGCGACACCATCGCCGACTTCAACAGTTAACCTGTCTGATGTTTCCTCAGATTATTGGGCGCGTCCCTTCATTCAAGCCCTAGCTGAGAATAACGTGATTAGTGGCTTTCCTGATGGCACTTATAGACCAAATCAGCCTGTGACTCGTGCTGAATTTGCTGCTTTGATTCAAAAAGCTTTCAGTACCCAAAACCGAGTTCGGCAATTAAGTGCGGGTGGATTTAGTGATGTTCCTGCTAACTACTGGGCAGCTGCTGCAATTCAAAACGCCTACGAAACTGGATTTTTGGCAGGCTATCCTGGGAACGTGTTTAGACCAAATCAAGAAATTCCCAGAGTGCAGGGGATCGTTGCTTTAAGTAGTGGCTTAGGTTTAACTGGTGGCGATACAAGTACTCTTACTACTTACTACAACGATGCCTCATCTATCCCAGAATATGCTGTTGGCAGTGTGGCAGCAGCGACAGTAGGTAATCTTGTTGTCAATTACCCGGATGTAAAACAACTCAATCCGCAACAGTCTTTGACTCGTGCTGAAGCCGCAGCACTTTTATATCAAGCTTTAGTGAAACAAGGACGGGTGCAACCGATTGCTAGCAATCTTCCAGCTAGTCAGTATGTTGTAGCTGGAACTCCTACAAGTACTGATATTGTTTCTCTGGCAGCATCCAGTAGTTCTTTTACAACTCTGACTTCTTTATTAAAGACAGCCGGTCTAGCAGATATTCTTCAACAGCCTGGCCCTTATACAGTCTTTGCTCCCACCAATGATGCATTTGCTGCTTTGCCTCCTGCTACCTTAGAACAGTTACAGCAACCAGAAAACAAAGAAGCGTTAGTTAAGATTTTGAGATATCATGTGGTTCCTGGTGCGGTAACTGCTAGTCAACTCTCGGCAGGGGAATTGACAACCGATGAAGGAAGACCTGTAAATATTAAAATTGATTCCGCTAGCAGTCAAGTCTCGGTCAATAATGCCAGAGTTCTCCAGGCAGACGTGAAAGCTAGCAATGGTGTCATCCATGCAATTAACCAAGTCCTGATTCCGCCTGATGTTAACATCAGTCAGTTAAATCAGCCATCAACAGGAAGTACAACGCCTGATGTTAACGTAGGTAGAAGTACTCGTGGTGGCAGAAGCTATATCGGAGTTGGTGGTAACATTGGTTTGAGTGGTAACGATACAGCTCTGAGCGACACTAACTTTACAGTGATCAGTAAACTTGGTCTGACAAACTATCTATCAGTGCGACCATCGGTGATCTTTGGGGACGATACAATATTTCTAGTTCCTGTGACTTTAGATTTTTCTCCTCGCAGAGCAGGTTCAGTGGGTGAAAGAACCTATAGTATATCTCCTTACATAGGTGCTGGTGTAGCAATTGAAGCTAATTCTGATACTGATATTGGATTGCTGTTAACAGGTGGTGTAGACGTTCCTCTCGGTTCTAAACTTACGCTAACAGGTGGTGTAAATGCTGCTTTTATGGATGAAACTGATGTAGGACTACAGTTAGGAATTGGCTATAACTTCAGGTAAATAGAAGTAGATCGTGTAGTGTAATAAGGGCGCACAATTAAACTGTGCGCCCTTGGTGTATTAAGGTCGCTTGATTGCTAAAGTAAGTCCATCGGCGATGGGGACAAGGGAAAGGGTAACTCGCTCGTCATGATGTAACTTCTCGTTCAGCGCCCGGATTGCTTGGGTGCTTTCATCTTGATTTTGCTCATCAGCTACTTGTCCAGACCATAAAACATTATCGATCGCAATCAATCCACCTGGACGCACTAATTGCAGCGATCGCTCATAATATCCATCATAATTTTCTTTATCAGCATCAATAAAGGCAAAATCAAAAGTTTCGGCTTGCCCAGTTGCCAATAGCCGATCTAAAGTTTCCAAAGCTGGTGCCAATCGTAGATCGATTTTATTGGCAACCCCAGCTTCTTGCCAATATCGCCGAGCGATCGCAGTAAATTCTTCACTCACATCACAAGCAATAATCTTCCCATCAGCCGGTAGTGCCAAAGCTACAGAAAGTGAGCTATAACCCGTAAACACTCCAACTTCTAGGGTTTTCTTCGCTCCAATTAACTGTACCAGAAGGCTCATAAACTGCCCTTGTTCTGGTGAAATCTGCATTCCACTCCGGGGATGATTGGCGGTTTCTTGGCGCAATTTTTCAAGAATTTCTGGTTCTCGCAGCGAAACGGATAAAAGATAATTGTAGAGTTGATTATCAAGACCTATAGACTGTTTTGGCATGGTAGATGAGAGAATTGAGAGAATCTACAGTTATACTATCGCTGATAAGTGGAATCTCAGGAATAACATGGTGCGGTTAGTTTTGACAGCAATATTACTGGTGCTAGTAACAGCTTGTGGCAGTATTGGACTGCTACCGACTAGCGAGTTAGTGCAAAAAGCGATCGCACTTGGGCTAGAACAAACTCAACAAAAACTTAGCCAACAGTTGGATTTAGATTTTCAAGGATTTGAAATCAAGCGGCTATCAATTACCCAGGAACAACCCCTGACGATTGACAATTTACCAGCTTTCCACGTTCGGGGAACCTACGACTTGATTGTTAAGCTACCAAAACGACGCTTAACGCAACCACAACAAGCATTTGACGTTTACTTGCAAATTCAGCAAGAAGGTAAAACTTGGCGATTGCTGCTTCCAGAAAAAGGTAGTAAAAATACTCAATCAATTTGGCGTAGCTATTTAGTTGAGTAAAACTGTATTATCACAGTGCTTTTTTTCGTTTGCGTAAGAATTGGAAACCAGTAGCATAAACACCAAATGCTAGTAAAGCCGACATAAAATTGGGTTCATCAACACTAGCAGTAGATACAGAATTGATACCTACAGCAAAGTCTTTATTCGAGTCTACATTATCATCAAATACACTGTCACCAGCACCAATAAATATAAATTTTGCATCAATGGGAACTTGTACAATAGCACCATTAAAATCTACACGTGATATGTAAAAAATACTATTGTCTAAACACTGAAGTGGAAGACAACCGTTGGGTAGAATTGCATTAATAGCACCAGGAACTCTATCAGTCGTTGCGCCATTATAAATTCCGCTACTTGGTAGCAATCTATTGTCTGTGCTGAAAGTAGCCCACATTGCACTAAAGTATTCATCAGTCGGCTCGCCAAATGGTGAAAAACTGCCAAACCGTTCCAGTTTAATTGTTTCCCCTGAATTAATTCCCAAGTCTGTTAGAGAAAAAGGTACGCTATCAGGACTAAATGTATACGAAGAAATAAAACTTGCACTGGGGTCAATGTTGAATTTAGCTGCAAAGGCTTGAGCAGAATCAATTTTGAATAATAGTATTAAGCTGAAGGCAGTTTTAGCTGTTAAAACTGATAATTTGGTGAAGAATTTAGGAATTTTTTGATTTAAAAAAAAGATTGACATAGGGATTTCTTAGAAATTGTTAATTACTGGAGTCAGGCAGAAAGTGAGGTATCAAGTGATAACTCAGGAATCTTACTGTTTAATTTTTATTTTATTTGTAAGTATATTTAAATAGTTAGTCGTCAAGCTATCTTATAAAAGATAAAATTGTCAATCTACCAATAGCTAGTTGACAATTGATAACAATACTGAATAGTAGTTTTATCTAAATTTTGCTTGATGAATTGAAATTTTTGAGGTTTGAATTCCGCACAGTGGGATATGTGCTACTCAAAAAACCATCACACGCATTTACGTATAACTGCTAGGGTACAGTCATGATCGAGGTATAGTTTCACCGGAGACAGGGCAAGATGTATATTAACTTTTTCATCAGTTCCATAGCTGGAATTGTGGTTGTGGTACTAGCGGCTTTTGGACTACTGCAATGGTTGCACATCCCTGCTGGTAACTTTCTTGATTGGGTGATTGGTGGTGCTAGTTTTTGGTGGCTATTAGTAATTGTTACCGTCCCGTGGAATGTGCATTTTCAAGCCAAAGAAGTCTTAGCAGAAGCAGCACAATCAACTGAGAAAGGAATTCCAGTTGATGAGAAACAAGTGAAGTATGTCACATTGTTGGCAAAGCGATCGCTCTGGGTTGCTATTGCTTTACACTTATTCTCTGCTGTTGGTCTTTATACCCTTGCTGTCACTGGGATTAGTACAGTTGGATATATAAGTTCTGGTGCAGCTTTGTTATTAACAATTCTGCGTCCAGCGATTCGCGCTTATGAGTATTTATATGCGCGGTTAGCGATGATTCGCCAAGAATGGAAGTATCCGCGCGAAGATATTTTTGAACTGCGCGATCGCTTCTCTATATTGGAACAAAAAATCCAGTCATTGGAAGATCAGCTTAATCCTGAACAACCCTATTCCTTATCCGCAACTCAACAACGTTTTGCTGAAGAAACTCGCAGAGATTTAGCCCGGATTGCAGCTAATTTAGAAGAATTACGGGCGACAAATCAAACAGAACATGAGCGTTTGGGGAGAGAAGCCAGAAATGCGATCGCGCAACTTTCCACCGACGGGCAATTTCTCGATCATGTCCGCGAAATTATTCGATTTTTTAAGACCGCTTAATTATTGCTTTAAGAGGTTGTTTGAAAAGTGTTTCGCTGTGACTTTAGGCACTTGATGAAAATTCTAGATCGCAAAGATGCGATAAATCATCACAAAGACGCGATAAATCGCCGTCTCTACAAAAAACTGATTATTGTAGAGACGGCGATTCATCGCGTCTCTAAAATTTTTGATACCGACAAGAGGACTTTTCAAACATCTCTCTAATAGCTATGGCGGTTCTCATTTATATGAAGTACATTTTTCAACCTCACCCCGTGTTTGCGTCAGGAAAGATCGGGTGAGATTCTGATTGTATATGTTATAACTTTGTACGGATGATGTTTGGTGAAGCTCACATAACTTCAGGAGTACTCACAGTGAATCAGATACAACTGACTTTAACTATTGGCTACTTATTAATGACATTCTATTTTTTAACTAATTGGTTAATATTTTCCCTACGTCATCCTGCTTCCAATCCAGAAGATAAATTTTTATCGGTTGTGATGTTTGTGGTGACAACTATCTTCTGGCCTCTGATGATTCCGATGTCTTGTTTAGAAATGGTTCAACAAAAGCGAATAGACTTTAGTAAAATGATTCCTGTTCTCTTAGCAATATTTGTATTTAGTATTTCATATTATTTAACCGAATAATTAATAATTCCTCCTCGCAAATTGCTTAGATATAAAGAGAAGCCGGAGGTTTGACTTGTTACCCTCCGGCTTCTTTATGCACAACTACCTTTACTTGTTAGGCAGTCTATTTATTCAACTTGGCATTGATTAACGGCGTCTGCTGCCAAAACCACCTGAGCGGCTGGGTGATGAACTACGCCCACTACCAAAACCACTACCAGAATTGCGTCTAGGTGAGGTGGCTCTGCCAGAAGGTTGCAATGTGCTACCACCAAAACCAGAACCAGAAGGGCGATTATTACCTGTAGTGCTACGCGGTGTATTGCGTACATTTGAATTTCCAGGATATGACCTTCTAATTGTCCCTGTATTGCGGAACGCAGTGCGATTTGTTACAGCTGCTGGTGGCGCATTATAGCGAGTTTGGTAGTTTTGAACTGCTTGGCCATAGCTTCCGCCATATCCACCGAAGCCACTTAATCCTTGTCCTGATTGATAGACAGGGGGTACATAATATTGGGGTCTAAACAACATACTACCAATTGCCTGTCCCGCCAAGCTACCAGCCACAGACCCAGCAAACGGTGCCCAGAAGCTATTTTCTCGACGGACTACAGTCGTCTCTTGTTGTCCTGTTTGGGGATTGGTTTTATTCTCAGTAACGTTGTGGACGTACTCAAGTTTAAAGTCTTCCGTCAGATATAAAATCGGTTGTCCTTTTTCTACCTTCAGATAGGTTTTTTTACCCTCCTTAATTTGATCGTCAGTTAACCGCGCCATTTGCAAATTTTCAGTTGAAAAGGTTGGCGGCTTATTGTTTAGTAAAAACAGGTTGTACTCACCACTTGCATCGTCATAAGTAGCTTGTTGTATTTGATACTCGCCATCACTCAACTTTGTGTTAGTAGAAGTTTGGCTAACGTTCTTAGCTGGAGGGGTAGTGGTATTTTGCTCTCCTCCCCCACAGGCTACAGTTGTCAGGCACAAACTCATAGCTAAAAAAACGGCTGTAAATTTACGCACTATGGTCATGATCATTGGATTATTGTCCTATCTCTGAGCTTAACAATTTATCATCTGATTAGTAAGTACGGACTACCCAACAGATTACAAAGGAATTAATTCTGGGTAATATTGCAACAGTTGATCGCTAGTAAGTTCATCGCCTAACTGTGCTGGTGAGAAATGTACTTGGATTGCCTTTAATCTATGTTTATAATGCAAATTTATCAATGCTTTCAATCCTTCCTTGAGCGCCTGAACGTTAGAAAGATCGGTTTCTAATTCTGGCACTTCTCCTTCATAAGCTACTGTAATCATCACAATGATGTTGCGGGTTACAGGTATAGATAAAGGTTCATTCAATCCAGAGTCAGAACTGTAATTTGGTTCGCTGAGATATCTTTCGGCAGAGTCAGTAAATAATTCATTCACGTAATCCCCCGCTTCGCCCTCATTAAAAAATACGTCACCTTCGTTAGCAGCAGAAAGCCAATATTCATCATATTGCAGCAGGGTTTGGCTGATTTCTACCAATCCTTCTCCTAAAACTTCTAAGTCGCCATCGACATCGATCGCATCCCGTCCAGCACTATTCAATACTCCCAAAATTGGCGCTACTTCGCCTCCCCCTAAGTGCAGAAATAGGCGAAACACTACATAGCGAGTTCGACCAATCATTTTATTGAAAATATTGCTCATTTTTTCCTCCAAAATTTTTGTTTGTCATTTGTCATTTGTCATTTGTCATTTGTCATTAGTTCAATGCCCAATGTCCCATAGCTAATGACTAATATAATGAAATCCTTTGACAAAATCTATAATTATATCTAATGAAGGTAATATATTTTTTGTTGAATCACTGGATATATCATAAGCTGAAGCATTGAGAACAGAACGATTAATAAATCTTTTTCCAAAGTTGGGATGGTCATAAACAATCAAGGTGTGGGCGCTGGAATTCGTTAAAACTATTTGAGTTGGGGCTTTACAAAAATTTAACTTTGCGGCTACTTCGATATTTTTTTTCGTCTGTTTAATTGTTGTAGCCTGATTTATCGCTTGTTCTAAAAGAGTATTTAATTGTTTCACTATATGAGGCGATTTTAGCGGTTTTAAGTTTTGGTTTGTAACAACTTCACTATTAATCATTTCCACTATACTGGAAATATTCTTTTGCGTAGATGCTGCATCTAGAAAGGGAAGAATGACGATGTAAGCAGTGAGAAATAATGCTTCGTCGCTATCTACATGAAAGGTGAAAATAGTTCGGCGACGGCTACTTTCGATGCTTGGAGGTTGTTTCAGCCCTCGATATTCTTGAGCAATTTGGTAGTAAGCGCCAGCGATCGCAAAATTGGCTTCGTGTTCTAAGGCTGCATCAACAATAATCCGAATTGTTGGCGGTGTTTCGTTAAAAAAATCTCGTGACTCTTCAGAATGGAAGTTTTGGACAATGGAGCGATCGCCATTTGGGCTAAGATCGACCCATTCACAAACCATGCCTTCGGTTTTTAAACCAAATCTGGAAGTGGCATAAAGCTTGGCTCCCGTTAAAGTTGCTCCTGTTAAGTCAGCACCGATCCATTCTGCCCTAATTAATTTTGCCTGAGTTAAATTGGCGTGGACTAAACTTGTATTTGTTAAATTGGCATTGCTTAAATCTGCACCAATTAAATCAGCCCCGCTCAATTTTGCACCGCTCAAATCTGCCCATCGGAGATTTGCGCCGCTAAAATCTGCCCATCGAAGATTTGCCCCACTCAAATCTGCCCCGCTCAAGTTAGCATGGCTGAAATTGGCTTGTCTGAGTTCGGCATCTCGCAAATTTGCACCACTCAAGTCAGAACGACTAAGATCGCTGGCGTTTAAGTTAGCCATCTCAAAGTTTGCTCCAGTTAAAGAAGCACCTCTCAAGACAGTCTCACTTAAGTTAGCGTGACGGAGATTTGCTTGGCGGAGTGTCGCCTCTCGCAAATCAGCACCGGTGAGGTCAGCTTCCAATAAATCAGCGCGACTGAGATCGGCACGAATTAACTCGGCGCGGATTAATGAGGCTCCTCTGAGTTGAGCGCGGCTTAGATCCGCTCGAATCAAATTAGCGACGTTGAGACTGGCGTTGTTGAGGATGGCGCTGCATAGATTCGCGCCACTCAGTCTAGCTACATTCAGCTTGGCATTGCTCAAGTTAGCTTCACTCAGATTCGCGCCACTCAGGTTGACTATACTCAAATTAGCATCGCTCAGATTTACACCACTGAGTTTTACTCCACTCAGATTGGCTTCTGGGAGGTCAACACCACTAAAGTTTAAGACTCCTGCTGCGTATTGTTCCAGTAATTCCTCTACAGTCATCGATGCTACCCCTTGGATGCCAACTTTAATAGTTGGTAAAGTCATAAAAAACGGAATGTCAAAATCAAAAATGAATATTGGAATTTTAGGATTGGGACTGATTGGCGGATCTTTGGGTTTTGATTTGCGATCGCAAGGACATCATATCTTAGGAGTTAGTCGCCGTGAAGCAACCTGTCAAAAGGCAGTTACCCTCGGCAGTGTTGATGAAGCATCAGTCGATCTGAGCCTATTAGCAGCCGCAGAAGTTGTATTTATTTGTACACCTCTAGCCCTTATTGTGCCCCAATTTGAACAGTTAGTCGCTCATTTGTCTACTGCTACAGTTGTGACTGATGTGGGTTCGGCGAAAGCACAGATAGTTAAGGATATTACTCCCCTTTGGGATAATTTTATTGGTGGTCATCCAATGGCGGGCAGAACAGACAGTGGGATAGAAGCTGCACAGCGAGATTTATTTGTTGATAAACCTTATGTATTAACACCGATAACTACAACCCCAACTAGTGCAATTACAGTTGTGGAAGAAATTGTGCGATCGCTGGGAGCTAATATCTATTATTGTCAACCAGAGCAACACGATCGCGCTGTGAGTTGGATTTCCCATTTACCTGTAATGGTCAGTTCCTCGTTGATTGCGGCTTGTTTGAGCGAAACAGACCCCGATGTTTTGCAATTAGCCCAAAAGTTAGCTAGTTCAGGTTTTCGAGATACTAGTCGTGTGGGTGGCGGGAATCCAGAGTTGGGCGTGATGATGGCGCGGTATAATCGTCAAGCATTGCTGCGATCGCTGCAACAATATCGTCAAAACCTCGATGAGTTGACTAACTTAATTGAGCAAGAAAATTGGGCAGTTTTAGAGGAAAAGTTCAAATCAAGGCAACAGGCACGACCTGATTTTGTTTGATAGTTGTCGGGTGCGTTTAGCTATGGATAACGCACCCATTTTTTAATTTAGTGAGTTAATTAATAAAGTTTGTTGGCTGCTTTTTTGTCAAAACAACTCTCCACAGCTACTCAGAAATTCCAACAATAGACCTCTTGCATAAATCAAAAATAATCAAGAACCCCACCCCGCCAAAGCTATGCTTTGTCTCCCCTCCCCGCTTGCGGGGAGGGGTTGGGGGTGGGGTGTTAGGGACTTTTGCAAGAGGTCAAGTAAATAATTTATTGCTGTTTTAGTGGTCAAGTTGGGGGTGGGGTGTTAGGAACTTTTGCAAGAGGTCTAATAAAATCTTTAAAAATGCTACTTAACAGTCTGACAGTCACCAAACCGATGTACCATACAGATAAATTTACAAAAATCAACAATGGTAGAACGTCCAATTAAGAAATCGGAACGTCAGTCTCAAGGAAGCACTGAAAGCAATTCCGAAAATACGGATTCTGTAACCCCTATTGAATCCAACCCCAAAAGCTCAAAACCGAGTCGCGATGCCGAAGGCGGGCTGCGCCAACGCTCGTCTGACAAAGGAAAAAAAGGATCGTCATATAGGGATGAAGGCAGACAACCGACAAATCCTGCACTAGCGCGTGGCCCAAAACCGGTTAAACCTCCAGCCCCTAAAGTTCAAACAGAAGAACTTGAAACCGAATCAGAATCTATCTCTGAGGAGCCTCAAGACTAACATTACAAGTGTTGTTGTGTGTGATGTGGGAGGCTATAAGCATTTAAAGACTGAGATTTCTGGCTCCGAAGGCAGCGATCGCGCCCCCCATCACCATTAGATTATTTTTAGCGATCGCATATCTCACAGAGTTTCTGTATGTAAAATGCGCGAATGGGTAGGTGTACAAATTCCATAGCCCCAAAAAAATGCTTCTATCTCAATACCAGCAAGCATTTCACCCCACTCATCACCCAATTATCATCCGCGCAATCTCTGAAATGCTTACAAAAACTAGGATGTCAGCCTTTAACTTTTCCCGGCACTCTTCCCAAAGGAATTCTCTAATGCTATGATTGCTCCAGAATCGCGCAACCGCACCTTGAAAACTAAATATAGCTTGGCTTTCAGGCTCCCGCTATTGCAATTCATCAAAATCCCTATTAGGGATTGAAACAAGGGCTACTTAGATGTCTGGCTCAAAAAAATACTTATTGCAATTCATCAAAATCCCTATTAGGGATTGAAACTATACCAAATTTCATCTCTGCCAACGGTAACAGTATTGCAATTCATCAAAATCCCTATTAGGGATTGAAACCTGCCGAGAAAGCGATAAGCACATTAGATAGAACCCATTGCAATTCATCAAAATCCCTATTAGGGATTGAAACGGTTATTTTCTCTCAGGCGCTAACCTCTCAGGCGCTAAATTGCAATTCATCAAAATCCCTATTAGGGATTGAAACCACTTCAATACAAGAGGACATACGCGAATTACGCGGAATTGCAATTCATCAAAATCCCTATTAGGGATTGAAACAGACCTTTACATAACCCAATTGTGAAAATACCCGTTATTGCAATTCATCAAAATCCCTATTAGGGATTGAAACGTAGAGCCTGCACCAAAGCGTACAAGACGCAGCATTGCAATTCATCAAAATCCCTATTAGGGATTGAAACGACCCCTTAAGCATGACCGCAAAGTAATGCAGAATTGCAATTCATCAAAATCCCTATTAGGGATTGAAACAGAATTGGGAACAGGCGTGCCAGGGCTGACCTTTATTGCAATTCATCAAAATCCCTATTAGGGATTGAAACAGAATCGATTCTGCTTTTATCTAAACTACTTAATTATTGCAATTCATCAAAATCCCTATTAGGGATTGAAACTTAGCATCGTTGCCAACCGGACGACGCAGACGGAGGAGGAATTGCAATTCATCAAAATCCCTATTAGGGATTGAAACACAGAATCAATGATTGATACATTTTACGAAAAAGTACTGGATTGCAATTCATCAAAATCCCTATTAGGGATTGAAACTAATAATTATAGAAGAAACAATCTAGCTTTATATAATTGCAATTCATCAAAATCCCTATTAGGGATTGAAACCACAAAGCACTTGCGATCGTAAAACGAGTTCATGGATTGCAATTCATCAAAATCCCTATTAGGGATTGAAACACAATTGCACATCAGAACAGACCTTCCTTGTCTTCAGATTGCAATTCATCAAAATCCCTATTAGGGATTGAAACGTCTACTGGGTGGCTCAATTCCCGGTACTGATGAATTGCAATTCATCAAAATCCCTATTAGGGATTGAAACATAAACATAAAATTGTTTGTCGGACTGACGCGACCCAAATTGCAATTCATCAAAATCCCTATTAGGGATTGAAACAAATATGCGCTCAAGTGCTTTAACTAAAAGTTGTAATTGCAATTCATCAAAATCCCTATTAGGGATTGAAACATTGTTGATATCGCCTCATATATTAAAGGCCGCCAAGATTGCAATTCATCTTTAACCCAACTCATATTTTGTATTTATTGTCAATATATAAACCCTAAAATACATTGCTAAAATCAATTTGCTTAATTTACAACATCTCAGTACAGTAAACTTAAAAGCAGTTTGAAGGTCATAAAATGACGACTCAAAAAAGGATTGCTGTAGTCACAGGAAGTAACCGAGGGCTAGGATATGCCATTTCCCGTCAATTATCCCAAATTGGCAACCGCGTAATTCTGACGAGTCGTAATGAAACAGATGGTCTTGCTGCCAAGCAGCAGTTATCCAGTGAAGGGCTTGATATTGACTATCACAAGCTGGATGTTACCAATGATGGAAGCGTGCAGCAGTTTACCGACTGGTTGCGTGAAACTTACGGTAAAGTAGACAGCTGTTTATTTGGCAACACTTCCCGATGGAGGAGCGCAAGGACTATTTTTTGCAGAGATGCGAAAGTTTGGTGGCCCGATTCAATTACAGTGGTAGGTTAATATGGGAAATTCCGCAGTTTTACCGCCTATTTACGTAGATACAATCATTGAATTAGCACCAGCTAAAGTTGTTACCTCATTCCCCATCAATACTTTTTTAGAAAATCTAGCAATCGCACCAGATAGCACAATATTTGTAACTAATCACGAAGTTGGCCAGATTGTTCGTATTAATCCAGATGGCAATCAGCAGATTCATGCCACTGTTGAAGGCAAAGTAAGTGGTCTTGCTTTCACTGCCAACGGGGGTTTAGTGGCAACAGGCTGGAATGCTGATTCTATACCAGTGGTTTCTTTAGTAGCCAATGATGGGACAGTGGAAACCTTGCTGAAACTGCCAGATGCAATATTTCTCAATGGCATCACTCCCCTTTCTAACACTCAGTATTTAACAGCAGATTCTTATCGGGGTGCAATTTGGCTGATTGATATCGCTCAACCTCGCGCCTCAATTTGGCTAGAACATCCAATGCTTGCTCGTAGCAATTCGGAAAATATTATTCCGGCTGCAAATGGTTTGAAGCGTTTTGATGATTTCCTCTACGTTTCAAATACGGAAAAAATGTTGCTGTTGCGGATTCCCGTTGATACCGCAAATCGACCAGGTGAGCCGGAAATTTTTGCAGAGCAAACAAATATTGATGACTTCGCCTTTGACGTGGAAGGCAATCTTTATGGAGCAACCCACATATACAACAGTGTAGTGCGAATTGCCAGCGATCGCAGTACTACTATTATTGCTCAAGCCGAGCAAGGTGTAATTGGTAGCACAGCCGTGGCTTTTGGTCAAACACAGAGCGATCGCACCGCAATTTATGTTGTGACTAATGGTGGAATGTTTTTACCTCCACCCACTGGTGTCGTTCCTGCTAATGTTGTTCGGCTTGAAGTTGGAAAACCTGGATACCCCTTGGCTTGAGCGTGACCGAATTTTAGATTTTAAATTTGGGATTTTCAATTGAAAATCCCAAATTTATAAATGTTTCACAGCAAGCAAATTTATACTTACTCTGAAATTGATAAACTACGTGAAAAAATCTAAAATCCAAAATTGATTGGCATAAATAATGGAGATAGAACAGAACGATCAATTTGTAACCGTGGTCATTACACAACTTGTCAAACCTGGATGCGAAACCGCTTACGAAGCTTGGTTGAAAGAGATTACCAGGGTTTCCAGAACTTACGTGGGTCACATGGGAACAAATGTGATTTGCCCCCAACTTGGGGTGCGAAATGAATATGTGATTATCTTCCGATTTGACAATTATGAAAATTTAGAAGTGTGGATGACATCGCGCGATCGCGAACATTTGCTCAATCAAGGTAAGCATTTGGTTGAATCCGATCCTTATGTTCAAAAAATTAGTGGATTAGAAGCTTGGTTTTCTCTTCCCGGTCAACCCTTAAAAACTCCACCGCGCTATAAAACAGCCTTGCTAACTTGGGGAGCTGTATATGTGTTGATTAATTTATTGAATACGTTCTTAGTACCCCTAATTCGTGCTTTACCACCCTTGATTATTTCGTTGATTATAACGATTACTATGGTTTTGCTCTTAACCTATGTTGTCATGCCGAGAGTTAGCCGCTTGTTTAGCTTTTGGCTATATCCTAAATCACGAAAAATTTAGGAATAAAGCCGAACTAACCCTATTTCAGATCCCAAGACAATCATCACAGCGATCGCGCCATCACAATATATTACTGTTCTTCACCTTTTTGCTGAAGGAGCGATCGCCAATCTTCAATCGCCTTCTCCGTCCACAGCCAATTTTTAGTTAATTTATCTACCTGGAAATTTTCTCGATCGGACTTGAGAACCGTTTGCCGCAACTTGATCGCTTCATTCAAATATTGCGTCTGCTTTCCATTAGATTGACTAAGTGCAGATTTATACAATCCAAGAGCTAAACCAGCATAAGAAGTTAAAGCATCTTGAGGAACTGCTGTATTTCTGGATGTTGAATTTGTGTTCTGTTCTTTGAGTGCTAAATTCAAAGCCTTGAACCAAGAATCATTGGCGCGATTCAGATTGCCTTCTGTGTAGTAAGCAAATCCCAAAGCGTTATTATACAAAAGCGATTCGGGTTTAGCTTTGGCAGCAGTTTCCCAATAACGACGGGCATCATCGACGCTATAGTTATTGTCTCCAGTTTGGATAGACTGCCACGCCAATCGTCCCTTGTAAAAATTCACAGATGGATCGTCAGCTTGTTTACTGGGAATTAGTTTTAAGGAAGTTTCAGCCGCAGCCAGTGCGCCCCGATTCAGTAGTTCTTCTACAGCCAATAGCCCACCTTGCAAGTCACCCTGGCTCAATTTTTCCGTAGCAGTAGCGGTGACAATTCCAGTTGCTTCTATTCCTAAATCGATATTTCCCTGTTTTTGAATCGGTCGAGAATCAGGTAGAGATTGGGTGGGAATTTCTGGTATTTTAGGCAGTGCTTGGGGGCGATTTTGCCACCACCAATTTAAACCGATCGCCGCGGCGATCGCACTGATTCCCACAACGCCGACAATGGGCCACAGCTGGCGGCGACGGGTACGATTTCTTGGCGGGGGTGGTTGTGATAGCGAAAAATTAGAATTTTGCCTATTTTCTTCAAGGTTTCCAGGAGTTGCAGGTGGCGGTGGTGGAACTTCTCCCCACAAATCTGCTGACTCTTCTGAAGAAGTCATTTCCTCTGAAATCTGGCTTTGGTGAAGACTATTTTCGCGAATTTGCTGATCCGGTTCAGTTGGAGGTTTTTGGTTATCTAACTGACGAAACAAATCCGAAACTATCGCAGAATCTTCTTCATAGCTTGGGTCATCATACTCAATTTCATCAACCAGATCGCCCCAAGTATCTTCACCCAGCCAATCCAACCCAGAAGAGTCCCGCGTCAAACCACTAGGAATCATGTCTTCCATTCCTAAAGGCATCTCGCTATCATCAGGTATACCAGGGTACATCGTGGAAGTTGCCCCTAAAGGCGAACTATACTGATTCAGCGACTCCCTACTTGCAGATGCCTCAGTTTCCTGACTTAAAAAACCGTCAAATTCTGGCTGGAGATATAAAATCGGTAATGCCCAGTACATCTGGAGAGAACCATAGGCAGAAATTAATCCTTGGCGCACCCGACTTACACACAAATCTACTGGATATCCCTGACTTAAGTTGCGGTAAAACAATTGTGTGAGCGTCAACGCCACTTCATCGGGAATCCGTTCTGACATCGCCAAAACGCTTCTAATTCCCCGCTTCACGAGACTTTCCGCTAAGTTTCGTTCGCCAGTATCTCCAGAGGGATTGGAGGCTGCTGTGTATGCCCCCAAGCAGGAATTAAACACTGCCATTTGGATATTATTGTTGACGAGCAAACCTGCCAAATCGTCCCCAGTTAAGATTTCCGTTAAGCCAGTTCTGCGACTAACAAGATAAATTTCTCCGCCATTTGCGCCTAAGTTACTATGACCAGAGTAGTGGAGAACGTGGTATCTGCCTTGTTCTAGGGCTTGCGTCAGTTCTTCCCGTCCTGGTTGGTCTAATACAGTGAGTTCAATTTCGGGGAAACGATTGCGACTTTCACCAAGTCGTGACGTTTGACGGTGAAGTTCTGCTTGCAGTTTAATTGCTTCTTGTTTCTGTAAGTCAAGACGGACTTGATCTGAGGGAGAAGCAATTACCATCAAGACTCTGACACCACCTTGTTCTTGTGGTGTGGGCATATTTGGCGAGCGCAAAGGAGAAGCCCCCGAAATTCCACTTTGGAAGCGAGAAAAAGCCACATAAGGCCCAGTGGCCAAAGGGCGATCGCCTGCGTGCATCACTTCCCAAGGCAAACGAGCTAACCTAGTGTCTTTTAGCCCCAAGCGTAACCGCAGCACTTGTTGATGGTTCTGGGCAATACCTTGGGCAGTAATCCAACTATCTCTGAGAGTGCCTTGAAATAGGGCGTTATAAAATTGTTGACCCAACGCCACCAAATTCACAGAGTTTCTGGCGATATCGCTTTCATGCCCGCCAGAGGTAAATGGATCTCCTTGCAACACCGAATTCAACGGGTCATTCATCAAATGCCCAGCAGCCATTAACCAATCAGCTATAGGCCAAGTCACCAATTCTTCTGCCAATGGTACCCCAGGCGCGACTTGTTCCGTCCGCACCAAGTAGTCATTTTGCCCTACTGGGGTTACGGAAATATGGAATTCCTGGGTCACAACTTCTCCTGTCCGCCTCCTGAATCTGGTTTGAAACGCGAAAGTTTCAAGTCGATTTTTCGCTCTCTCTGATAATTTAGATGCATCCTGCCCCTGAATGTTTCTGATTCCGCGCTGTTTTGGTTTTTCCTGCCTTTACAACTTTATCCGGATCGGATTACTTGGGTCTAGAACACTTAATTGGTAGATGCACCTTGATCTTCAACTCCCCTAGCTGGCTAACACCCACTGGGGGTTTTTTTTATTTTTGGCAAACAACAGCAACTTCTGACGCAGATATTCTCTACCAGAAAAGAGTGCTTAATTCTAGAATACTTGATTAATAGATGGATGTCCCTCGATCTTTAACTCCCCTAATTGAGTTAATATCCACTTTGGTTTTTTTGACACACGATAACAATCAATTTTCTCATAAATTTATCCGGAGCATGGTGGTTAAACCTAGAACATTTAAGTGGTAGATGCACCCTGATAACTAGCTCCCCTCGTTGGCTAACGCCCACTGGGGGTTTTTTTATGAAAATTGAGTCCTATTGATTAACCCTGACACACCCATTTTGTAAAGCAGCGCACCGATCGTTTAATTGGTAGGTCTATCCTGATAACTAACCCCTCTGAGGTTTTTCTTCGATCGACAAATAGTAACAACTTCAACCTCTGCTAATTTATCCGGTAGCGACCCTTTTATTTTAGAAAAGATTATTGGTAGATGCACCCTGATAACTCACTCCCCTGGTTGGTTAACACCCACTGGGAGTTTTTTTTAGTTGCGTCACCGATAGCGATCGCAAATGCGTCTAGTTAAGAAATGTTAGCGAGTCTTTTCCTCTCAGAGAAGCTATAGGTAGCTTGCTTCTCCATAAGACTACGAGCTTTACAGCCCATCGTAGACATCGCCTCTTATTTAATTCATTTTTCCCGGAAGATGCTGGCTACCCCTAGAAAAGATTATTGGTAGATGCACCCTGATAACTCACTCCCCTAGTAGGCTAACACCCACTGGGGGTTTTTTTATTTAAAAAATAACTGACCCTGATAACTCACTCCCCTGATAGGTTAACACCCACTGGGAATTTTTTCTACTAGTTGCCTTACCAATCGCGATCGCAAATGTGTCTGGTAGAGAGATATTAGCGAGTCTTTTTCTCTCAGAGATGCTACGCGTAGCTTGCTTCTCCATAGAGGTACGAGCTTCACAGTACATCGTAGACATTACCATCAACCCTAATTTAATTCATTTTTCCCGGAAGATGCTGGCTACCCCTAGAAAAGATTATTGGTAGATGCACCCTGATAACTCACTCCCCTAGTAGGCTAACACCCACTGGGGGTTTTTTTATTTAAAAAATAACTCACCTTTGTACAAATTTATCCTGATTATGGTCTTCAACCTGAGAACACTTAATTGGTAGATGCACCCTGATAACTAACTCCCCTAGTAGGCTAACACCCACTGGGGGTTTTTTTTGCCGTAGACGCGTACTGGTGAGCCACATAACCGGAGTACATCTCTATCACTGTTGCTACTGCTGGTAGACCTTGAGTATCCTCCTGTTTACAGGATAGAGCGTAACTTAGTCACTCAATCTCTGAATTGCTTTCTTTTTATTGTTACCTAGAGATGCCACTCCAAAATGATTGCTATGATATTTAATCACATTCTTAATTTTTTTTATATATTTTGACGAGTTCCCTTTTAACTTTCACTATTTGTCTGCCTCACCAAACCTTACCTTCTTACTCAGTACAGACTAACAGACTAAGTGTCACGCTAACGCTAACAGCACTCCTGAAGCAATTGAAAACTGCTAGAAGTTCCAATTTTTTAGCTGGTTGGGATTAGACGGTATTTGTGTAGTAAATAGGCGGTCTAAAATTTCTGATTTCTGTTCCGAACTGAAGTTGTCATAAAAATTTTCAAGCTTGTCAACTATGCCGAAATTTCTGAACGCCTCTAAATTAGAATCTGGTTTTTCAATTAGAGATTTTTGTCTATTCTGGGAATAAGTAAGTATATCTACTGTATGATTATTCTTTCGATGCACAAGCTGCATCAATAAATCCATTGCAACAGTTGGCAGAACGCGGTAGGTAGAAGTCACAAAAAAATCAAAAGTCATATTTCCTAGACGGATGCGATCGCCATTTTTGAGCTTAATCGGCCTAACACTGCGATTACCATTCACAAACGAGCCATTGGTACTGTTGAAATCAATTAAGTAAAAGCCTTGCTCGTCAATATGCTGAATAGCAGCGTGGCGACGAGACAGATGATTGTCAGCAATGCAAATACCACTGGTGCGATTACGACCTATCGTCCAGATTTGTTGTGGCTGTCGTAAACTCTGAGTCTGATTGTCGCCCAAGTTAGTCATCAAATAAACAGCAGCACTATCCACTACACCATGTACGTAACCCGTCGTCTTGACTCTCCTCAACGACGGTTGAGATAGGTTTTCTAGCTGAAGAATTTCATCTAAAAGGTTGCTGTGGTGTTCATACAACTTGAGAAATACTTGATATAAAGTTAATCGCCGTTCTATTTCCGTTTGTGCAAAGTCAGTCATTATACGTAAACCTTATACTACCTGATTGTCGGTTGTAATATACATCTCCAGCCGACAATCAGGAATAATTGATTTTTTGCTTTTTGCTGCCATCTAAAAAATTTAGTGGTTTAGGATCATTCTATTTTAGAAATTTTAGATTCCCTGTTATTTATAGCCATGAAAAGCATGTAAATACCTTTAGAAAATTATTATGATGCTTTATTGTTTATTGTAAATAATCATTTGTTATTTGTAACAGATAAAAATCATAAAGATTTCATGAAGAATTAACAAACATCTACGTATTTCTGCTAGATATTTGGATATTTCTTAATATTCATGAAAGTGATAGCTATGGCTGAACCTAAACATTATACATATTTGGTCAATTCTGAATGAATCTAAGTTTTTATCGAGAAGACTCAGGGATAATTTTCCCAGAAGGGAGAAAAGTTCAGCATTGTGATTCTGATAAAATAAGTTTTTTAAAATTGTTAATAAAAATGGAGAGCTTAAAAGCAGTGAGTTGAGGCTATTCTGCTAATCTAAAATAATTTATTTCAATAAAAAGGGTTCATCCGCCAGGATAATTTAGAATCTAATATAGGAGCATATTCGGATAGAACTACAGCGACAAGAGAGGCTATTCCCGATGAATTGGGAAACCCCATCCGTCTATAGGTTAGGGTAGTTCATACTTTAAAATTACTACTTTAAAATTACAACAAGCCTCGTTTCCCATTGGGGCGCACGGTCATCCAATTTGTTTTTGCTAGTGCTAGCTGCTCATCTGAAATTTTGGCACTGGTGAGATTAGCACCACACAAATTAGCTCCTCGGAGGTTAGCATTGCTGAGATAAGCATTGCTAAGGTCTGCCCCTCGCAGGTCTGCTCCTTCTAAATCAGCATGGTTAAAGTATGCTTTGCTCAAATTAGCATCCTTAAGATTTGCTCGAGTCAGACTGGCTCTGCCAAAGTCACTATTGTGAAGATTAGCTCCCTGAAGATTGGTTTTTTGCAATTGAGCAGAATGGAAATTGGTTTGAGATAAATCAGCACCTTGCAGATTTAGCAAATTTAAATTGTGTAAGGCAAAATCTCGTCTTCCCTTCAGATAAGCTGTTAATAAACCTTGGGTATCTAACTTTCGCCCAACTTTAGAATTTTGACCTTGTGAACTATTGCTGTTGCTACTGAAACTCGTTGATTTGGCCATCCCAGAACCCTGGTGCGATCCCGCAGCTTCTGCTGCCTTGGCTCGTCTAGCACGAATCGCTGCCGCTACCTGTGCCACTCCAGTACTGGTAGCAGCCGGGTTGTTACATAAAACAGCAGAATTTTCCAGGTAGTTATGTGTTCGCTCTTTAGATCCATGATCGGATTTAATCAGCAAACCCTTGGCTAAACTATCTAAGTATGGTTCTATTTCCAATGCTCTGAGAACTTCTGCCGCTGACTGATAGCGATTACGTACAGACACCTCTAACATTTTTCGTAACACATTGCCCAAGTGATCGCTCACTTGCACAAGCTGCTCCCACATCATCTCACCAGTGTTGGGATTGTAATCTAAATCTTTAGGAGTTTTGGTAGTCAGTAAATAAATGCATGTTACCCCCAATGCATAAATATCACTGGCGTAGACTGGACGCATAGCCATTTGCTCTGGAGGTGCAAAACCAGGAGTACCAATTGCATACGCAGTTAATGCTGTCTGTCCTGATGGGCCTGTCGCACCTTGGCTGATTTGGTTTTTGACGGCACCAAAGTCGATAAGTACCATTCTGGCATCTTGAGTGCGGCGGATTAAGTTGGCTGGCTTGATATCACGGTGAATCACCTTTTGATCGTGGATGTATTGTAACAGTGGCAAAGTCTCGCTCAAAAATTGCTTGACTCCGGTTTCGCTCAAGATGCCGTTATGTTTGACCTCCTCTTGCAAGGTGTCACCACTAATATATTCTTGAACTAAGTAGAATTGCTCGTGATCTTCAAAATAGTCTAACAATCTTGGTACTTGGGGATGATTGCCAATCTTACCTAGAGTTTTGGCTTCTCGCTCAAAGAGTTCTCTGGCCATCTGTAAAACGTGTGGGGCGCTTCCTGATGGGCGTAATTGTTTGATTACGCAACTCGGTTCTCCTGGTAAGCCTTGATCGTTGGCTAGGAAGGTCGCTCCAAAGCCGCCCTGACCTAATGGTTTGATCACCTGATAGCGATCGCGCAACAGTAGTTGCGAGCCACAAGACTGACACCTTTGGTTATATACCAAATTTTCTGGATTGGAACAGGTAGGATTTAAGCAGTAGCTCATGCACTCTCAACTCGCTGCACGAATAATCACGGGGAGTGTTATACTCCCTTTCAATTATTTAGACATTAATCAACTCTTGCAAGGTAATTTCTGCTGGAAATCGTTTGAAGAGTTCCTAAAGTTTAACTGAGATTACCTAAAGCGATGGCTAAACAAGATTATTTATTATACTTAACATAGGCAAATACTGTTTATGCTACTTTCTACCAATTCCTAATTCCTAATCACGCTCTCTCAAGGCTTGTGACGTTCATCGCGCTATTATACCATTCAGAAAATCAGCTTTAATCTGATTTTTGCATGGAAGAATTGGTATTAAAAGGTATTGGAGGGCAGTGCCCAACGCCAGTTACTAATTTGGGGAAACCCCAGACGACGCTCGCGGACTCGCTCAAAGCGTTGGCGCAGCCTAAGAAGAGAAGCCATGCCGTTGGCGAACGCGAGTGCGTGTCGCAGACAAGCCTCTCGTACCACTTTGTGGAAGCAAGCTACGCGTAGCGTCTCCCAAAGGGAGAGACTAATGCCAGGAGAGAAGACCGCACTGGCTACCCTACAGAAAGTCACTGTAGGATTTTGGTTGCCCAAATTTGGAGGCAATTTAGAATCATCTCCATTAGTCGTTAAGAGATTATTAGCTAGCTTTCATGTTCACACTAGTCATCTGTTCGATAAGTGCAAAAACATCACTGCGGCTGAGTTTCTCTTTACCATTAGCAAGGGCGTCAAGAGTGCCGTTTGCCAAGGTGAAGGGGATTTGACAAAAATCTAAGGCTGGCCCGGTAGGAAGGTCTTTGATATAAGCTTCGGCCAGCCCGATATTGCGTCGGGCATACTCTTGCATATTTTCTGCACTCCAACCTTCTGGGAAGAATTCCACTCCACGCCCCAAATCTTCAGTATGGTTACGCAGGATATTAACTGCTTGTAAACCCCGACCAAAACCAATCGCCTGGGTACGGTTCGTTTGTGTTCCATCATACCAAGTCCATAAATCAGAAAGTAACAGTCCCACTGCACCTGCAACTCCAAAGGTATAACGATCTAAATCAGATTCTGTATAAATTTTCCAGTTTTTTTCTGCCCAATAAGCCATCCGGTCTGCCATTGCAGCAGTGGCATCCCAAATTCGAGGTGCAATAGTGTCTGGTGCTAGCAGTAACCATTCTCTAATCCTCAAAGTGACTTCTTCTAATGAATTCTCATACCCACTAAATCCTGCAAAGAAAGCATCTACCGCGAAGCCATCAACTCCTGCCTGTAATGTCAGGCTAATGGTTCTTAACAGCTTTGCTTTAGTAGCGTTATCTAGTTCGGGATGATCTTCAATTTCATCAATGGCACGCATACACAAATATGCTGATGCTACTGCTTCTTGTAATCCTGGCGGTAAAACACTAATTGGGATATAAAAAGTTCGGCTAGTTTCTTTGAGGATTTGCAATGCATCTCTACGTAAATTCATGTTTTCACTCCCCACTTGATTTTTGCACCACATGAAGTTTGCAGTTTTTTGATGATACTGGATATAGTTTTGACTAAACCTTAAAAACTATAGACTATAAGATACGCTAGTATTTCATCTAAAAATTGATAGTTTTTGGTATTGCAATTAACAAAACTCTGAAATTTATCAAAGTCTAGTCTAGTATAGAGGTTTTTGGGTGCAAAAGTGTTTGAAGTGTCGTTTGATATAGCTTTCATAAACTTTTAGTATAGATATAAAGAATTATGGTAATATTTGGTTAGATATGACGAAATTTTTCCATAAGCAAACATCCATTTTAGAGATTTGAAAGTGCTTTAAGTCTGCGTTAATCTGACTAACAAAGTGTAATTATTGTATATATAAAGACAATTCAGGAAAAGCTGACAACGGATAACAGCATTTGTACATACCTTTGGATGGGTACAGTGGTTTACCGAAGAGTTAGGGTCAGTTAAATTGGACGACATATAAGGCTGCAATGCCTGAGTTGAACTATACCTAATTTATTGGAGTCAGAACCGCTTTGCTGTTCAAAGTGACATAAAGTGACCAAAACTTAGAACAAGAAGTTCCCGTATATTTACGAGATTGACAATAAAAAAATTGCCTGTTTACCCACTCAACACAATATTTGTGAATATTTAGCCTCTCATCTCATGTCCGCTTGATTGCTTATTAAACCCCAATAACCCCAAAGAGCTTAAGCTACACTTCGTCTCCACTCCCCGCTTGTCTACAGTGCACACAAGCCCTAAAAACCTAAGCTTGATGAGGTCTTTCTCATTCCCATGCAGAGTATGGAATGAGAGGACAATAAGTTGTTCGGCATCTAGTTTTACAAGACAATCTAATACAGGAAACGTTTTCTGGCGCTAAATTATCAAATTTAAATGCGCGACAGCTTAGGAAATCGAGCTTTTTTCGACTTGTGTACACACTAGCCCTGATGCGAAGAGGGGATTAAGGGTAAGCATCAAGAAATTAATAATTTTTTAGATTGACCACTCCCAATCTGCTCTTACCAAGGGGAAGTGCCGCAGGCAGTGGGGTTCTTTGTATGCGTATTCGTGAAGAATCGATATTATAGTCCAATACGGTTCAGTTAAGCCTAAAACTCTTTGTCAAATCCAATTTTTTTTAACGAACCGCCAAGGACGCCTTCTCTGCGAGAGGCTCCGCCAACGCCCAGCGTCTCGTCAGAGAAGGACGCAAAGAGAAGAAAGAAATGCTTAACTGAATTATATTGTATTATAGTCCAGATTATGTTTACACAAAAACAAACCGAACAGTCTGTAAAGAATTAAAAAAATATCGAAGTATTCCTAATTATTAAATTTTCTGAATCCCTTGTTGATACTGTAAATATTTTTTCTGTAATTCCTCTGGAATGGGAATAAGACGATTATTTTGCAGACTGACAAAACCACCCTTCTGGCTAGCCACTGCTGCTAACTCATTGTTAGATAAAATTTCAGCTTGCACAGTCCACTTTAAGCGTCCTAAACCACTCAGCCATAAACGTCCAATCACTCGATCAATAATTTTTATTGGACGTTTATATTCAATCTCTGTTCCAGCTAGAATTGGTGTATATCCTTGTTCAATTTGTTGATTGAGTTGCCAATGTTCATCTAAAAACTTTAGACGTAAATCCTCTAACCATCTGATATATACGATATTGCTCACAATTCCCATAAAATCAATGTCGTATGTTTTGACAGGAATTGCTAATACTACTTCAAATGGTCTGTGTAAGTTGTTATTTACTAGCATTATTTCTTTTGATATTTTTTAATACTGCTCGGTCTGTTCAATTAAAGAGAAGTTTTCAAGTATTGATTCAGGTGATTAATTACCCTATGGATATGAATTGAATCTCCATAAAGCTTGCTCATCATTATGCCTCCTTCTAGTGTTGCGATTATGATGGTAGCGATTTCATCAGCACTCACTTCCGGGCGAATTTCACCCTTTTCAATTCCTTTTTCAATAATTCGACAAATTAGATGTAGCCAAGAGTTCATGGCTTGTTGAGCACGTTCTCGCAACGCCGGATGAGCATCATCACTTTCCACAGCAGTATTCAGCAGTGGACACCCTCCCTTAATCGGTGGATTTTCTGCGAAGCTACTAAACACCCCAATGATTGCTTGCAGACGTTCTACTGCATGGTATTTGCTTCGTAATGCAAATCTAGTATGCTGCTTAATGCGAGCGATCGCAAAATCAAAAGCCTGTAGTGCGAGATCGTCTTTGCTTTGGAAGTGATTGTAAATTCCTCCTTTCTGCAATCCAGTTACACGCATAATGTCTGACATCGATGAACCTGCATACCCCTGTTGATTAAACAGTTCGGCTGCTTGCTCAAGAATTCTGGTTTTTGTTTCTTCGCCTTTGGACATTACAGCGATTTTGATAGTAGGGAGTTTATTAAATTGAAAATTGCTGTAAATAAAATATTACCGACCGAATGGTTTTATTTAAATTATCATGATAGTTGCTTGTAAGTCAAGTTTTTTTCAGCACTGGGTACAGAACTAGTACAGTACGGCGTAAATAAACCACCCATTCAAAACCAATGAAATGCTTACGCTGTATTAATTTTTAATTTTTAATTCCGCCTTGCGGTACTAGGCATTGGCTATAGCCAAAGTTTGCCAATGCAGACTTCACCTAGTTATAGACGCCGTTAGTTTTGATGCTACCCACCATAATTAATCAGGATTTTGGCATTATCAGGAATTTCAGCAGCAATGTTGGCGATTTGACCTTTGCCAAACAGGATTTTGACTGGATTGCAAAAAACAAAGTTTTCCATGAGTCATTAAACTAGGGAATCGGAATTGACCTTGAGTATTGTAATCACTTTCAGGATGTTGCCTAATTGCAGCATAATACGATATATCGCGTCTCTACAAAGTTTGGTATTATCCCTATGCTTACTAACTTGTAGGTAATTTTTTGAGAAACCAGTCCGTAGGGAGTTTGACTGACTGCGGTGTATTATCCAGATAATTGAACAATATACAACGCGAATACGCTAGACGTTTAATCATACTTACGAGTAAAATACGGTAAGTGCATCGCCTTACGTGGTTTTATATGTAAAACTGTAGAAAAACCTAGTTAGAAGTTGAGTTGAGCAGAGCGACTGACCAATAAGCAGTTATCAAAGTCTGTTTGAGCTAAACGCCAGTCGTCATGCTTACAAAAACTTCCACACAGGTTTTAAGTTGTCCAGGAATCCTTGAGAAACGCAATAACTTGTCATAACTAGCCCTGTCTACCACTGGGCTATAGTTTGGCTGAGTTGCTGCTCTCTAACTGCTCGTAGTTAAGTCAGTGAACAGTTATCAAGGCTTCGTTTGGGGAATTAATTAACCCTTACCGACGCTGCTCACTTATAGAAGTGGGAGACTCAACAGGACTTTGATAACTGATAACTAATTGTTGAAACCCCCGAAGAGTATGCACTATCTATTACTACCGTTCTTAAGCTTTTTTGTTGGAATCATCGTTGGTTTGACGGGAATTGGTGGAGCGTCTCTCATCACCCCAATGTTGATTTTTATTTTTCAGGTTCCGCCTTCTATCGCTGTGAGTTCTGATGTTGTGGCGGCCACCTTGATGAAAATTGTTGGTAGCGTCAAGCATTGGGAACAGAAAACCCTCGACACAGAAGTTGTCAAATGGCTGGCCTTTGGAAGTGTTCCAGGCTCATTGTTTGGAGTGGGGATTTTGCACTTTATTAAACATACAGGTGAATATAACCTAGATAATATCTTGCTCCGTTTGCTTGGCGGGATGATTTTGCTAGTCACAGCCTTAGCACTAGTGCAATTGTTGTTATTGACTTTTTTCCCCAAATTTAATTTACCCGAACTGCCAAAGTTAGATTTAGAAACCAACTTTGGTCGATTTATAACAATCACCTTGGGAGCAATTTTAGGCTGTTTTGTCGGTCTAACTAGCGTCTCATCAGGTTCAATGTTTGCCCTAGTGCTGATTGGGTTTTTCCGTCTTGATGCACGAAAGTTAGTGGGTACAGATATTTCACACGCAGCGATTTTACTGCTGTTTACAGCCCTTGGTCATCTCAGCTTGGGAACAGTTGATTGGAGTTTGGTACTGCCTATATGGCTAGGCTCTGTGCCTGGGGTGTTACTAGGCGCTAAAATCTGTCAGGTAGCTCCGCAACGCCCACTAAGGTTTATCATTTATGCCATTTTGATGATGGTAAGTTGGAAATTAGTTCATCAGGTGTAACCAATTTAAAATTTTCAATTCCAAATCCAGCATTCAACATCCAATATTGATTAACTTCTGATCCAAGGCAGTAGAGTGAATGTACCTCGCTCATACATAATGAACAGACCCAAGCCAATTAACACAAAAGGTACAACAGCGTTACCGTAGCGACTTAAAATATTAGCAATGGTAGGTTGACGGCTTAAAAAATAAGCGATCGCACACCAAACCCCTACCATGATAAAAAATATACCTAAAATTACTCCCAAACTGGCAAGGTCATGACCAGCGAATAAAGGGATATATATACTTATATTGTCACCACCATTTGCAATCGTTACTGCTGCCACTTTATAGGTTTGGGGATGCAAAATACTCAAAATAAAAGACAATACCGGGTTAGTAGATGTTGGCTGGTTAAAATCACTACTGACTGTCTGAACTGTTATAGTATCTTCTTCTTTATATACTAAGTGGTGAATCCCAATACCAATTGGTAGCAATCCTAGCAATCCTATCCATTCTCGCTGTATGACCAATCCACCAAAAAATCCTGGTAAGCTAGCGATGATAATGGCTGAAAAACCCAGATATTGACCAAGTAAGATATGCCGCCGCCGAAAATTAGCATCTATTTGTGAAAAAAATATTAACAAGATAATGATGTCATCTATGTTAGTGGCGATGAAGGCAATTATCCCTTCACTGAAGGCTGTCCCTAGCTGACTCATGCTGGATTTTTAGAATCTACGATTTACCACCATACCAAATTCACTAATTCGTAATTCGTAATTCGTAATTCGTAATGACGCTCGTTTCTCGCTACCGCTACGCTAACGTAATTCGTAATTATTGACGAAATACTCGCGCGTCATTATCAATCACGAATTATTTTAACCTTCTGGTACAACTTAGATTTAAAATGACACAGTAATTATTACTGACTCCTCAATTCTTCTTTATCTTAAAATATGAACGAGTTAGTTACTGCAATTACTACAGGGGCAATTGCATTCATTGCTACTAACATCGATGATATTGTCATTCTATTGTTGTTTTTTTCTCAAATAAATGCTAACTTTCGCCCTCGGCATATAGTTGCTGGTCAGTTTCTCGGTTTTACAGTTCTGTTAATCCTTAGTCTTCCGGGTTTATTTGGTGGGTTAGTTTTATCAAAAAACTGGATTGGATTACTTGGTTTACTACCAATGTCTATAGGTATCAGTAGCTTAGTGAATCGGGAAGAAGATTCATCAAAAGAAATTGTAGCTGCCACAGAAGAAGCCGAAGCATCAACAATTACTAGCTTTTTTTCTCCACAAATTTATAGTGTGGCAGCCGTTACAATTGCCAATGGTAGCGATAATATTAGTGTCTACGTGCCTTTATTTGCTAGCTGCAACTTAGAGAGCTTTTTGGTAATTATCGGATTATTTTTTCTCTTGTTAGGAGTTTGGTGCTACGTAGCATACAAATTAATTAACAATAGAGTCATAGCTGATGTATTGACTCACTATGTTAATTATCTTGTACCTTTCGTTCTGATCGGATTAGGCGTTTTTATTGTATTAAAAAGTGAAGCTTTAAGTCCAATAAAGCTCGCTGCTAGTAGTATCTGTTTGATGATTTTGGTGAAAAACAATGAAATTACCGATAAAATTGGCGAAAATTCTAGTAGATAAACGAGCCAATTTTAGATTTTTATCGAGGAAGGCAGGAGGAAAACGTTTTTGTTTTGCTGAGTATAGTTAAAAAACAAGGAAATACTCTTAGACTTTTCTCCGAAAATAGTGCCTGTGCTGTCTAAATACTGTCCATTGGTATCGAAAACAGTTAACCCATCTGGAAAAAGAGGGGTAACGACATTATTTAAAAATCTTTGAAAATCATTATTAGAAACCTGATATAACTTGCTCAATCAGGCTGAGGCGAGACTGAGTAGAGGTTAGACCTGTAGAGACGCGAAATTGGATTGGGTTACGCTAACCTCCTGCTGTGCTAATGCGTCTCTAACAAGGATTTTGGGCTTAATTGATGGGGATTCAGACCCCACCTGAATCAAACTTTACTCAACCACTCATTCTCCTCTGGGTCTTTGAATAGTGAGGTGCTGAGGTAGCGTTCGCCGAAGCTAGGCTGGATCATGACGATTAGGCGACCTGCATTTTCTGGCCGTTGTGCTACTTGAATAGCCGCATATAAAGCAGCGCCAGTCGAAATCCCCGATAGCAATCCTTCTTCTTTTGCGAGGCGACGGCTGTAAGCGATCGCTTGCTCATCTGCTACCTGAATCACTTCATCTACCAGTTCTGAACGGTAAATTGCTGGGATAAATCCCGCGCCAATACCTTGAATTTTGTGAGGACCTGATTTACCACCTGTTAATACCGGACTGTTGCTGGGTTCAACTGCGATCGCTTGAAAACTCGGCTTCCGTTTTTTAATAACTTCTGAAACTCCCGTAATCGTCCCACCAGTACCCACTCCCGCCACGAGAATATCTACCTCTCCATCGGTATCATTCCAAATTTCTTCGGCTGTGGTTTCGGCGTGAACTTTCGGGTTGGCGGGGTTGCGGAACTGCTGCAACATATAGGCATTGGGCGTTTTAGCTACAAGCTCCTCTGCATGAGCGATCGCTCCTCGCATACCTTCTACCCCTGGCGTTAACTCTAATTGAGCGCCATAAGCTTTGAGCATCGATCGTCTTTCATGGCTCATTGTGTCAGGCATCGTTAGAATGAGATGGTAGCCCTTGGCAGCTGCCACCATCGCTAGCGCAATTCCTGTATTTCCAGAAGTCGGCTCTACTAAAACAGTTTTTCCGGGGTGAATCAAGCCTGCTTCTTCCGCCGCTTCCACCATACTCGCGCCAATCCGGTCTTTCACAGAAGATGCTGGATTCATGCTTTCTAGCTTCACCACAATCCGAGCAACCGCTCCTGAAGCTTGGGGAATCTTGTTTAATTGAACTAAAGGAGTTCGGCCGATTAACTCTGTGATATCTTTCGCTATCCGCATGTGGGTACTCCGTCGTGTCTAAATATAATACATTGGACTCTGCTGGGCGCGAGTTTCTCTTTCCTCGCACAAGTTTTGGAGTGTATAACGACCCAAAACTTCAATTGAGGCAGCGTTAGCTTGCTCCCAAACTTCATAAACCAGAGTCTTTTCCAGAGTCGGAGAGTTAGAGGTATCTTTCTCTTTCCGCTCGCCTTCAACCAAAGTGACAATTTCAAGTATTGTAATCTGCCAAGGTTCCCGAACTAAAACGAAACCTCCTTTAGAGCCGCGTTGACTCTGCACCACACCAGCACGCCGGAGGTTGGTCAAAATTTGTTCCAGATAGCGCTCAGGTATGGGTTGCTTGGCAACGATCTCGCTCATGGTTAAAGGAAGTTTTTTTCCGTGGTGGCTTGCCAGTTCTAATAGTGCCAGCAATGCGTATTCCACTTTGGAAGATAGATCCAAGAGAGCGTAGTTTTGGCTATTCAACACTGTACTCAACATACTACGGTGAATTGAGGGACTTATCGCAGTTTATGCGAAATTAATTTTTTTCAACTGTGGAATGTGATAGCATCCCACTTATTACCCACAAAAACACTATACTCTATCGAATTACCGTAGATTGTGATATTACACAATTCCCATATAAGGACTCGCTCTTTTTCTGGGAATCATCCTGAGTTTCTGTTTTCAGAGCCTCACCTACCAACAAAAATCTCAACAGAGTATGCTAATAACTGATTTGCGAACCATTTTTGAGCGTGACCCAGCAGCCCGTAACTGGCTAGAAGTATTGTTTTGTTACCCTGGACTGCAAGCTCTAGTGTTTCATCGATTGGCGCACTGGCTGTATAAAATTGGAATTCCATTCATACCAAGATTCATCTCTCATATTAGTAGGTTTTTAACCGGAATTGAAATTCATCCTGGGGCATTAATTGGCCAGGGAGTGTTTATTGACCACGGGATGGGAGTAGTGATTGGCGAGACTGCGATCGTGGGCGACTATGCTCTGATTTATCAAGGTGTCACCCTTGGCGGGACTGGGAAAGAAAGCGGTAAACGCCATCCAACTTTAGGCTCTCATGTGATTGTGGGAGCGGGTGCGAAGGTATTGGGAAATATTCAAATTGGCGATCGCGTCCGTATTGGAGCCGGTTCTGTGGTGCTACGAGATGTCCCTAGTAACACTACTGTAGTTGGGATTCCAGGGCGCGTAACTCGTCAGAACAACTCGTCTAGCAACGTTCTGGATCATGATAAAGTACGCGACGTAGAAGCTGAAGTCATCCGCGCTTTATTTGAACGTGTCAAGTCTCTAGAGAAACAGTTTGAGCAGTTGGAACAATCAAGTTTGTCTCCAACTGAACTTGGCGACGAACCAACCGACAACCCTAAGAGCAAAAACTCTGATGGGATGATTGAAGATTTTCTTGATGGTGCGGGAATTTAAATTAGGGAATGGGGCATGGGGCATTGGGCAGGAGTTCTTTAATTTTGAATTTTGAATTGATTTCTCCTCCCCACTTCCCACTCCTAACTCCTAACTCCTAACTCCTAACTCTCCTCTTTAAAATACCCATAGGTTCTTATAACCTGATATAAATGTAATACTACGGTTAATTTATCGGAGAATAGTTTTATATAATATGGTGTCTTTGTACACAAGCTTATCTAGTTCAACCAGTAACAATACTAAGCAACTTTTTGCGCGTAGGTCATTTCTGCCAGAGCATCATAACGACCTTTGGAAGATTGAAACGGGTTTTGTGAGAACTTTTAGCTATCTGGAAGATGGTACAACTGTCGCTCTAGGATTGTGGGGCCCTGGAGATGTCGTTGGTAAGAGGTTGTCAAAATTAGAACCTTATCAGATGGAATGCCTAACTAAAGTGGAGGCAACAGTTTTACCTCTAGAGGAGTGGACTGAACTAACAGAAACTCTACTTGCCCATATCCAACAGGCTCAAGAATTGATGATCATTCGTAGCCATAAAAAAGTGGATACTATGCTCATCAAGCTGTTGGCATGGTTATCCAAAAAGTTTGGTTCGGAAGTTGAGAAGGGACGTTTAATAGATATGCGTCTGACTCATGAAGATTTGGCGGAAATGCTTGGTTCAACTCGTGTTACCATCACTCGTGTTCTTGGGCAGTTTGAACAAGAGGGCTTGATCGATCGTCTCTCCTTACATCGAATTGTCCTAAAAGAAGAAGAAATTTGGTACTACGAAATTTAGATTATTTCAGTAACACCAGCTATCGCCGTCAGCATTGGGCTTGCCGACAATTCTAAGGTTTAGAGATTCCAGGTAAGCTAAACC
Source organism: Nostoc sp. (assembly GCF_036918015.1). Classification (GTDB taxonomy): domain Bacteria; phylum Cyanobacteriota; class Cyanobacteriia; order Cyanobacteriales; family Nostocaceae; genus Nostoc. Next base: position 92,751 of record NZ_JBALEO010000060.1, on the reverse strand, counting down.
GCTAGAAATTTGTGCCACTGTTCCCCGCAGTTCAATGTCAAAGCATCCTTCGCCATCTGTATTTGGTTGTAGCATAGCCTTGGTAATATTAACTACTAACCCGTAAGCAGAAATTAACTGCGAAATTACGGGCGCTTGTAGATAGCTTTTGGGAATATGTATTCGCAGACGAATCTGAGTGACTTGGCTTTTTTCAGAAACTGAAGAAACTAGTGATAATCTGTTTTGGGAATTGGTTTTTTGGTGATTTAGTGCTGCCATTGGATAGTGGTAATTTTATTAATTAGCGTAGGCGTAGCCCGTCGTAGACATCGCTACCGAGACAAATCCAGCCAAATTGCCCTTGAATTACGAATTACGAATTACGAATTACGAATTATTAACTTAGCGATCGCTATAAACGCTAGACAAATCCAGCCAAATCGGTAGTCCCAGTTTTTCTAAATAACTCAAGCTAGAGTAGAGTTGCTTTGTTCTCCCCCACAAATCCAAGTCAAACCAGCCGTCATCTTGCGTATCGGGTTGAAGTATAGCACTGGTGATATTGACTGTTAGTCCATAACGAGAAACTAACTCGGAAATCACTGGTTCTTGGTAATAAGATTTTAAGACGCACAGTTGCAAGCGCAATCGATTGGTTTGACCGAGAGAAATCCATTGCTGGAATTGTTCTTGCCATTTATTTGTCAACCATGCAGAGTCTTTGGGACTCAGTTTGGTAGCTGGATTTGGGAAAGGTAGAGTGTGCTGGTTGGATTGAATTTGGTTAGCGATCGCTAATTCCAGCAAATTCACTCCCAATCCTTGCAAGTAAGATAGGCTATTTGTCAGTTTTTGGGGATTTCCTGAAAGTTCCAAATCAAACCAGCCATCGCTGTCATTGTCGGATGTCAGGGATGCAGCTTTGATATTGACAGTTAAACCATAACGAGACACCAGCCGAGAAATTACAGGTTGCCTGTTATACCGTTGAGGCACAAGAATTCGACTGTGGACTGAAGCAGGTTCTACAGATTTACTCTCAGACATCAGATTAATTTCCAATAGCGATGCCTCCGGTGGTAACAGAGCGACTGGTGAGCGGAGTCGAACCATGCCGAAGTGCTACGTAATTTTTGGGTTTGGCAGAAAATCTTACTAATGCCGTGCCCCTACAATTCAACTGTGTGTGGTTGAATATCAGCCTCATAGAAATTTTCATATTTCTGGCTTTTTATTTAACTACGGCAACTCTACAGATTTAATGTATTTAATTGTTATTTACAGGAAAATATCACAAAGTTCGCAAAAAAGCAATCAGCAAATTAACGTAAGTTAGGAGCAGTTTATGTAGAGTACTTGACGCTAAACGAATTGAGAATTTATTTCATCTGTCTCTTTGCTGATATCGTCATTATCTTGGAATCAAAACTGAACGCATCCTTTTTTTTTACCCGACCTCACCAAATCGCGTTGCTCCCGTTCGATGTTCTTGTGAGAGAATAAGTTACACATAGCTTTTAGGGACTTACATGAATAAACCCTAAAATATCATCACCTGACCCTCCAACTGGGGAATGTCGTTTACAAGATTTAAGTTTTAATAAGCACCGTATTTATTCACGAGTTCCTCACATTCTTTTTCTAATATCAAGCATCAAGATTTAGGCGCTCAAGTATTGCATTAATTATCTTGAGAATTCACCGTCTTAAACAACTTTAATAACGTGAGTATAATCTATATGAACTTTAAACAATTTGGCGTATTACTGTCTATATCTACAATTTTTGGAATGAACGTTATTGCGACCAAGACTGTGGCTCAAGATTTACCTAGTATTACTTTTGGAGCAATAACAACGGTTGGATGTAGTGTTACAAATACGCTTCCTGGATCTGCACCTATAACCTTACCGATCGCCTTGGATCAAATCAGTGCAAGCGAGGGTCAGCGTCAAAGGTGTATTTTACGTGCTCAGACTTTTATTCCTAGTGGTTTCTTTGTCAAAGATATACAGATACTGTACCAAGGAAGTGCTACAGTTAGTTCAATGAGTAAAGGTGCTAGCTTAAGCAGAACCTATAGCTTTAGTGGTGGTGTTCTTGGTCAAGACATATCTCCCCCTAAAACTACCCAGTTTACATCTAACGGTTCTAATGGATTTGCGGAGCAAGATTGTATTACTGTTCTATCTACTTCATGTGGTGGACAAGGACTATTAGGTATTAATATAATTGCACAATCATCACTAGGAAGTTCTATAGACATCTCCAAAATAGTAATATCTTCTGGTGAGCTGTCACGTTGCTAAATTTAATAAACTGTATTACTTTCATTTTTAATTTTTAGCTCCCATTTAATCAGACCACCTTCATTAAGCAATTTACTCGACTTATTTGCCAGATATTTACCGATTGATGTTGGGGAATCGCCTCATATAATACCGCCCCTTTTTTATCAACCGAAGGTCTTCAAATGCCTTTTCTGGTATCGTATTAGCGTGAATTAAGATGAGATTATCTAAAGTTTTTGCCTCTTGGAAATCCTATGCACCTACTTTACATCCGACTTGTGTATAGACGGTAGCAAGGAGCGGGAGGAACAAAAGAAATGCATATTGCGTTACAAGGGGGCAAGGAGAGAAATAGCTTTTCATTGCCAATTACGGCAGCTTCACGGACGGATACAACTACCGCCACAAAGATTAAAACCTCTTAATACTTAGTTAAATTAAAGACATAGACAAGGACGAGAGCGATCCACACGCAACTACATAGGACTTGGTTGGTAGTTGAGCTAATTATTAATAAACTGACAGATCATTGCTGGTGCGATCGCGAAAACTTTAAACTTTAAGTTCATATCCTAAAATTACCTTGTTCTTGACCCTGTTAGGATATTAATCAGCATAAGATAGTCGGTTAATTTCTGATTATAAAGTTTCATGATTAATATTACTAAATTAAATAAAATTGACTTTCTCGTTTTGATTGGGATTGTGATTATTGGTCTTATACATTTACCTTTTCCATTTGACGGAGATCAAGCATTTTTTCGGCTTGGTGGTTTGGAGATGCAACAAGGAAAGTTACTGTATCGTGATTTTTGGGATGTGAAGCAACCGGGGATTTTTTGCTTTTACTTTTTGGCAGGAACTTTCTTTGGTTTTAATGAGATTGGCATCCATCTCTTTGAACTTATTTATATGGTGTTTCTGTCTATAGTATTGTTGCTGAGTCTAAAAAGCTATTTTCAGCATCCGATAATCGCAAGTCTAGTACCTTTGTTAACGGTTGGTGTTTACTATACGGTTTCACAGCCTTGGCATCTTACTCAAGTGGAGGCACTGGTTGGTTTGCCTTTATTCATTTGTATTTGGCTGACTTATCAATCTTTTAAATGTGAAGGAAGACAAAGATTTTTTCTACTTTTACTGTCAGGTTTTATTGGTGGGATTGTCCTCATATTTAAATTAATACTTCTGCTAATATTGCTTTCATTTTGGCTAACTCTGTTAATCTATTCTGTGCTAATAAAACGGGAGGCAATTCAAAAAGTTTTTGTAGAAATATTTGTTCCAATTTTTATGGGGATTATATTTCCTATTTTATTTATTGTTAGCTATTTTGCTTGGTTTAATAGTTTACCAATTTTGTATCAAACATTCTTTTTATATCCACCTCGGATTGTTGCTAATTCCCAGTTCGATCCAAGTGGGCTTTTTGCAGGAATAAAATGGTTCTTAAATAATTTTTACCCTCTACTTTTAGCCGCTACTGTTGCAGTAGATGTATCATTGCGTAAGTCTAAGAATATATTGACTTTGCTACTTGTTATTTGGTGTATTTTTGCTTGGGGTGTGATTGCTCTACAACGTGGGGCATTTTGGGAATACCATTATTTACTATTGTTTATACCTTTAGGGATTTTAGCAACTAAAGGATTAGATGTTTTATGGGAGTCTTTAAAAAAATTGAGTTCCCCATTTACTACAATCTTGCTAATATTTTTGTTTTTCTTACCTTTATCGCACACTCTTATAAAAAAGAGTGTTGTTCTGGTTAATAATAACTTTGCTTTAACTGAAGATACACGATTCAAATATCAGACTGTTTTTAGAGAAAAATATCCGTCTCTTCGTTCAGAGGCTGAATTTATCTCTCAACCAGGAAGTCTTCCTGGTAAGATTTATGTAGCTGGCGATCCATCTATTTATTACTTTTCTAATCGGACTCAGGCAACATCACTACGTGGTTGGGCACTTGAATATTTTCTGCCTGAGCAATGGACAAAACTTATAGAAGAGTTAGATTCATCTAAGCCTCCTTATATCTTTATTGATTATATTCAGCAGCCTACTATCAACAAAAATTTTCCAAGAATGCTAGAATTTCTTGAGGGAAGATACCGTATTTTACGTCAAAATAATAACGGTACTTGGTATACCCTTTTGTAGACAAACCACTACAGCAATTCTAAATCATTCATGATAAACAAGATCCCCGACAACTTTTACGAAGTCGGGGATCTGCGGGTTACAATTCTCTTAAAACCAGATAAATAAACTGTTTGTGTTGCTATAACCCTTACCAATCACTTGCTTTAGTATCATCCCAGACTTCCAATTCCAAATCGCGGAGATAAGTTAACCCGCTTTGAATTTGTGCATCTGTTCCTTGTAGTTCAAGGTCAAACCAACCATCTCCAACAGCATTGGCTCCCAAAATCGCTGCCGTGATATTCACAATCAGTCCGTAGTCAGACACCAGGCGAGAAATAACAGGTTCCTGGTGATAATCTTTAGGAATTCTGAGTCGAATCCGTTTATTGGTAAGTGTATTGTCAGTAGCCATATCTGAATTATTTCAATCCCTAATCGGGATTGGTACAGAACTACTCTTAACCCTAACGGTAATTTCCTTATAGGTACTAAGTAGATCGTACCATGTCCCATGATTTGCTTGTATCCTATTTAAAAAGATAACTACAATTGCTTGATTTTTCTATTCAACATCTTTAATGCGGGTTTTCCGTTCTAGAATCTCCTTAAGCACCAAGGTTACTACTGCTAGCAACGCTAACAGTACAGCCGCAGAGAAAGCCGCTTCAGTTTCGTATTGTTTGTAAGCGTCTTCTACAAACAGTGGTAGGCTCTGCGTTTGGTCAGCAATGTTGCCAGATACCACTGAAACCGCTCCGAATTCACCCATTGCTCTGGCATTGGTCAAAATTAAACCATAGAGTAAGCCCCAACGGATACTAGGTAGAGTGACGCGCAAAAATATCTGCCAATCTTTCGCACCTAGTGTTCTAGCAGCTTCTTCTTGATCCTTACCAAACTCTTCTAAAACCGGAATCACTTCCCGTGCCACAAAGGGCATACTCACGAAAGCTGTAGCCAGTACCATACCTGGAAAGGCAAAGATAATCTTGATATCATGGGCTTGGAGCCAAGGGCCAAACCAGCCATTCCGACCGTAAAGTAGGACAATCATTAATCCTGCAACTACGGGCGAAATGGAAAAGGGTAGGTCAATAATGCTCAAAACTATGGCCCGTCCAGGAAATTTATGACGAGCGATCGCCCAAGCTGCACATAAACCAAATACCGTATTTAAAGGTAGAGAAATCACAGCTAACAACAGTGTCAGCCAAGCTGCATGGAGAAAAGCTGGTCGCGTTAGGTTGGACAGAAACGGCCCAACTCCTTTGCTGAAGGCTTGGACAAAAACGTTAATTGCCGGGATATATTGAACTAGGGCTAAATAGGCGATCGCTATCCCAATTAAAACTATTGGCACCCAACTCTTCTGCTCTTGAGGCTTGGCCGTATGTGTATCAGATGCAGATGAATGAAAACTTGGCTTATCTACTGTCATATCGCCTTGCCCATGCTTGTAAGAAATTAATTGCCAATAACAGTACCAACGAAATTGATAGTAGAACTATGCCAATTACTGTTGCACCAGAATAGTCATACTGCTCTAATCGTTGGAAAATCAGCACAGGTGCGATTAAATCTTGGAAGGGCGTATTAGAAGAGATAATTACAGTCGAACCATACTCTCCAACTGCACGGGAGAAACCCAAGGCAACACCAGTCAAAATTGTGGGAAATAAAGGCGGCAAAATCACTTTCCAGAAGGTCTGCCATTGAGAAGCACCCAGACACCAAGAGGCTTCTTCAATTTCACGTTCCATTTCTTGAAGCACGGGTTGCACAGTTCTCACGATAAAAGGTAGTGAGATAAATATCATTGCTACTGCTACTCCCGTGCGGGTAAAAGCTACTTTAATTCCCAGTGGTGCTAGTAGCGAACCTAGCCAGCCGTTATCGCTGTAGACTGTTGCCAAGGTTAGCCCTGCTACAGAAGTTGGTAGTGCAAATGGTAAATCTACTGTGGCGTCAATCAAGCGCTTCAAGGGAAAGTCGTAGCGAACCAGAACCCAAGCAATCAGAGTTCCAAATACGCCATTGAGTAAGGCGGCAAATATTGCTGTAAAAAAAGTTACGTTGTATGTTGCTAATGCGATATCACTGGTTGCGATCGCCCAAAACCTAGATGGAGGTTCTGTAGCTGCTTTCAGAAACATAGCAGCTATGGGGACAAACAACATCACCGTCAGGTATGCAATGGTAATTCGCCAAGTCCAAGGAACTCGCCCCAATCTCTTCCAGAATGGCGTTTTGCGTTCAACTTCCACAGAAGGAGATACAGATGTCATAGTGAAAAATTCAAAATTTAAAATTCACAAGGAGCTTTTTGCCAGTGTTCGTAATTGCTAATTCGTAATTCAAGCACAGACCAACTACTTTTAATTCTGGAGAAAAGAAAGTTGTGGGGTCATAATTACGAATTACGAATTACGTTAGCGCAGCATTAGCGTTAGCGAAGCGGTAGCGAGTACTCGATCGTCCGCAGGAGCGTCATTACGAATTATTTTTTGGCTTGAATCTTGTCAAACACGCCCCCATCTGCGAAGAACTTCTTATCAATTGCTTCCCAACCGCCTAAGTCTGCAACTGTACCTAAAGTTTTCAGCTTGGGAAATTTGTCTGTGACTTCCTTAGTTTGAGCTAAAGTCTCATCCACAGGACGGAATCCCAATTTGACAAACTCTTGCTGTGCTTCTGGGCTATAGAGGTATTTCACAAAACCTTCAGCAACTTCGCGGGTTCCATGCTTATCGACGTTTTTATCTACCACAGCGATCGGATTGTCAATAGATATATTCACATCGGGAACGACATACTCAACCTTTTCGCCCTTTTGCTGTGCCAAAATAACTTCGTTTTCGTAGTTGATTAAGACATCACCCTGTCCTTGCTTGGCGAATGTATCAGTAGCTTCCCGCGCATCTTTAGGCAAGATTGGCACATTTTTGTAAACTTTAGTCACAAATTCAGTAGCTTTAGCCTCATCGCCACCTGTTTTAATTACAGAATCCCATAGTGCTAAGAAATTCCACTTAGCACCACCGGAAGTTTTGGGGTTAGCAGTAATCAATTTCACACCGTCTTTGGCTAAATCTGCCCAGTTCTTGATGCCTTTAGGATTGCCGGAACGAGTGACTAATGCTGCAACTGATTTGGAGACAATACCATTGTTGGGAACTTCTTTTTCCCATCCTGGCTGAATCAATCCAGCTTTCTCAATCTTTGAAGTGTCTCCAGCTAGGGCTAAGTGGACAACATCTGCTTCCAAACCATCGATGACGGCGCGTGTTTGGGAACCAGAACCGCCATAGCTTTGCTTGAAGACGACAGTTTGATTATGATCTTTCTTCCACTGTTCTACAAACTTAGGAATAATGGCTTCATGAGCTGCTTTAGTAACTGCAAAGGAAACCAGAGTTAATTCAACATTATCTTTGCTTGCAGCCACAGGAGTAGCACTAGTACTAGGGGTTTCAGAGGCAGAATTACTCCCAGTTCCACCACCAGAGCAGGCGGCAAGGGCTACACTCAATACAGTCCCTACCAAAAAGAGTGATATAAAGCCTTTGAGCGAATTTAGTCTGAACCGATAGGTTGTATGTTCAGCTATCGCTTGTAATCTTTTCAGTGGGCGTTGCCACAAACTCATTCTATTTCCTCCACTAAATCTACAGATAACTGATGGGAATACAGTTATATAATGTTTATAATACTGGATGATTCCATGTATCTAGTTGCAAACACCAAAAAACCTCACATTCTTTATCAAGAACATGGTGATTTTACCAGTTCTGTGAAAAATTAAAAATGCTTTTACTTTTAACTATCAAATTGCGTAGGCGCAGCCCAACCTAAGCATCGCAATCAACTATACTGGTGTATCAAGCAACTTGCTAGGGAATAGCTAATTTAGCGTAGGCGTAGCCCGTCGTAGATATCGGCTTCGCTCAATGCAGTACAACAAAATCAAGTAATGTCTTAAGTGCAAGAGCAATTACTGTAGTGAGAAATATACGGCGCAACCAGATATTACTAAGTTTCAGAGCAACCCGCGATCCGACAACTCCACCAATAAACATAGTAATACTCAGAATAATACCTAGTTGGTAATCAACTATTCCCTGTGTAAAGAAAATAATGGTGGCAATCAGCGAAGAAAAAATATTGATAAACTTTGTGTTTGCGATCGCCTGCACAAATGTCATCCGAAATAGACTGACATAAGCTGCTGTGAGCATAGTGACATAGCCTCCACTAAAGAAACCACCATAAACACCAAGCACAAAAGTTGCCATATATCCACCAATTTCTGCTACTGGTGATGGTTTCCCTATTCTTGAAACGATTCCAGCATTCCGATTAGTGATTGAAAAGACGGTAACTACAATCATCAAAATCGAGATAATTAGAGGCATCGATTTTGCAGGTACAACTAAAACAAGTAATGCACCAATAATTGAGCCTAAAAGTGTTAATAAAATCATTATTGGCAAGCGACTGCGGTCAATTGCTTTTTTACCAATAAAAGGCAATGTGCCACCAACACTCATAAAAGTTAATGCCAACATATTAGTGGCAAGAGCAATACGGGGTTCAATACTCAATTGCAACATGACAGGGACGGTAATTAAAGAGGTGCTTCCTGTAATGACACTTATGACACTTGTGAGAAAGAAAATTGCAATGAGTAGGAGCAATTGGATAGTATTCATCAGAGAGTTTTATTTTATGTTGTTAGCAATACATTTTCTACAATGATGTTTGCAGTAAACAGAAATATCTGTAACTCTTGCTTAACATGAGTTACAGCATTTTATTGACTATATTAATATAGATATATTTCAGTGTAAAGACATAAGTTTTATACCAATAAAATCGGTATTTTATATAAGCTTATAACAACTAAGTTGGGCAAAAATTATATAAATTGGTAAGTTACAAAAGTAACGTACATCTGCAACAAAAAGATCCCCGACTTCTTCAAGAAGTCGGGGATCTGAGCCTCTCCGTAAAAAGTAAATTAAATAGGATTGCTAGAGCGAGTCTATTTATCTGGAAATAGCTAAAAATTATTTAATATGAATACCGTGAAAAATAAAACCCATCTAGAAATAATCTAAATGGGCAAAATTGAACAACTACTTATTATTAACTGAATGCATATTTCAGGGGCAACCCGTCCTGAAAAACTAGTAATTCTCCCGGTTGAATTTGTGTCCAAACTTCATTGTCAGTGAGGGGTGTGGTAGCAATGACAGCGACGCGATCGCGTTCAGTAGTCACTTCCCGAAAATCTACAGTCATGTCTTGGTCAATTAAATGGGCAGCGGCAAAGGGCGCTTGGCGAACAATGTAGCTGAGTTTAGTTGAGCAATAAGCAAAAAAGTGTTCTCCATCTGATAATAAGTAATTAAATATACCCAGTTTTGCAATTGCACCAGTAATTTCTTGCAGCACAGGGTATAGTTCCTTGATGTCAGGCTTACCCCCAGGAAAGCGCGATCGCAATGTTTCTAGCATCATGCAGAATGCTTTTTCACTATCGGTATCACCTACGGCTTGATAAAAGCCCAAATTTTCTGGATCAAAATCTGGCAAATTACCGTTGTGGGCAAACACCCAATACTGACCCCACAATTCCCTGCGGAAAGGATGGCAGTTGTGTAGGGCAATTTCACCCTGAGTAGCTTTGCGGATGTGGGCTATGACATGGGTTGAGTGGATCGGATAACTCCGTACAAACTCCGCTACCGGAGAAGCAACAGAAGGTTGGGCATCTAAAAACATTCGACATCCCTTTCCTTCAAAGAAAGCAATGCCCCAACCATCGCGATGGTCATCCGTTTTTCCTCCCCGTGCAGAAAACCCTTCAAAAGAAAAGCAAATATCCGTTGGAACATTGCAATTCATTCCGAGCAATTGGCACATTAGCTCTCAATTTTTGACTAAGGTCTCAGGATCAAGATACTTCAGAATGCTGCATTGATTCTGGAGCGATCGCTTCAATCTTAGAATTTAAAGCTAAGATACTCCAAATTATCGCCAAAAATAAAGAGTCTGCTTCTAGTTAGCAAGATCGCACTATGCCAAAAGATGGTAGCGGCGAATATCTGGTGCAGCAGTCACTAAACCTTCGAGTTTAGCTGCTGCCGCTTGGAAATGAGGCGAATCTAGATGAGTATTCAGGGCTTCATTAGAAGTCCACTCTTCTACAAAAGTAAAATCTGTTGGATCGTATTGGTTTTGCAAAAGTTCATACTTGATCGCACCTGTTTCCTGACGGGTTGGCTCAATGAGTTCCAACAGTACAGCTTTTAGTTCTTCTACTTTGTTAGGCAAAGCAATAATACGGGCAACAATGTGAATAGTTTGGTTTGTCATTTGTCATTTGTCATTTGTCATTTGTCATTTGTCATTAAGTCAAGAGTTAGGAATTCTTTCGCTGCTCCTCTGCTCCTCTGCCCCTCTGCCTCTGCCCCTCTGCTCCCCTGCTGCTCTGGTGTTAAAACTTATTAAAACATCTGCTGTAAATATTGCTCATAGCCTAGTTGTTCTAGTTTTGCTTGCTTTGCAATTACTGATTCACATAGGGTTTGACGATATTGTTGCACTTTTTCTAGCAATTCTGGTTGATGAGTTGCGAGGATTTGTACTGCTAAAAGTCCGGCATTTTTGGCATTACCGATCGCAACTGTTGCTACGGGAATACCCCCAGGCATCTGCAAAATAGAATACAAAGAATCTACACCTTGTAAGTTACGAGTGGGTACAGGAACACCAATCACCGGAAGTGGAGTTAAAGACGCTACCATTCCAGGTAGATGGGCAGCACCACCGGCACCAGCAATAATTACCTTAATACCGCGTTGGTGTGCAAGTTGAGCATATTGCACCATGCGTTCTGGGGTACGGTGAGCTGAAACGATCGCAACTTCGCTCTCAACGCCAAATTCTTCACAAACTGCGATCGCATCTTTCATAGTGGGCAAATCGGAATCGCTGCCCATGATAATACCAACTAGGGGAGTCATAATAATTCAAAATTCAAAATTCAAAATTCAAAATTATTTGAGCTAGCTTATGGAAGCTACGTGATGCGGATCATCATCTCATCTATTGGCGTTGTTTGAATTGATTCATTGATGTTAGTTGCATCTAAAATCAGATTTAGCTATCTTCTCGTTAGTGTGATGACCCAAGCAACACAAAATTTTGTAGATATTATCAATGCTAGAGTGCCTGGTTACAAAGATTTGCAGATGCTCTTGGTTAATCAAGAGGGCATAATTGAACAAATCTTGCCAATGGGTACAGTAAGAACGCACAGATGTGCATCCGTAATCGATGTAGCTGGCGACTGGATTTCATTGGGTGGCGTTGATTTGCAAATTAACGGTGCTTTGGGATTGGCATTTCCTGATTTAGCGGCTGAAAATGCTCATGTACTTCAAAAAATAACAAAATTTTTGTGGGATGTCGGGGTAGATGGATTTTTACCGACACTTGTGACAACTTCAGTAGAAAAGATTCAGCGATCGCTTGCAGTCTTTGCTAATTTTACTCCCCTCTCCGTCAAAGGAGAGAGGTCATCTGCCAAGATTCTCGGAGTCCATTTAGAAGGGCCATTTTTGAATTACCAAAAACGCGGCGCACACCCGGCAGAGTACTTGTTACCCTTAACAATTGACGAGGTAAAACGAGTTTTGGGTGATTATGCTCACATTGTAAAAGTCATCACTTTAGCGCCGGAGTTAGATCCCACAGGTGAAGTAATTCCATATTTACGTTCTTTGGGAATTACCGTTAGTTTAGGACATTCTCAGGCAACATCTGCCCAAGCGCAACTTGCATTTGAACTCGGTGCAACGATGGTAACTCATGCTTTCAATGCCATGCCACCACTACATCACCGCGAACCAGGATTATTAGGCGCAGCAATTACTCATCCTGATGTGATGTGTGGTTTTATTGCTGATGGTGAACACGTTTCGCCCACGATGCTGCAAATATTACTTCGCGCTAGCTATCAAGAGAAAGGGCTGTTCCTTGTGAGTGATGCGCTTTCACCTCTGGGGCTACCCGATGGCGTGTATCCTTGGGACAGTCGGCAAATTGAAGTTAAAAACGGTACAGCACGACTGGCGGATGGCACTTTATCGGGGACGACTTTACCCTTATTAGTGGGAGTGCAGAATTTGGTGAAGTGGGGGATTTGTGACGTAGAGACTGCCATTTTGCTAGCTACAGATGCACCTAGACAAGCAATTGGTTTGCCTGGAATTGCCAAGAGTCAACCCGCTAATTTATTACGCTGGCATTGGGATGAAGCGACAAAAGAATTAACTTGGCAGCGATTATTGGGCTAAATTTCGCGTCAAGGTAAAAGAATCAAGGTGACAGGGGAAGAAGCGTTAATATACTCAGTAAAAATGTACATTTATGAAATAGACATTGTAAACCAATGGATATAGCTCTACTCGTTAAATTTCTCGCTCCCTGTCTGCCATTTTTGTTGAATGTGGGTAATAAAGCCGTAGAAGGGGCATCTCAGAAAGTAGGTGAGGATGTTTGGAATAAAGCCAAAGCTATTTGGGCTAAGTTACATCCCAAAATAGAGGCTAAGGAAGCAGCGAACGAAGCAGCAACGGATGTGGCGCAGAAGCCAGAAGATGAAGATTTACAAGCAAGTTTGCGAGTGCAACTCAAAAAGATTTTAGAAGCGGATACAGGACTTGCAGAGGAAATAGCTAAGATTTTGCAAGCATCGACTGACAAACCAGGAGACAATATTCAGGTCAGCGCTAATGCTCACGACCAAAGTACGGTGAAGCAAGTTGGGAAGATTGACGCAAACCAAGTAAGTTTTTAATTAAATAGGGTGGATAGAGTACTGCCCACCCTAAAAATTTTGATGTTTCGAGTTCCGAACAAGAACGTCCGAGTTCTAAACAGGAACGGTCGAGTTCTAAACAGGAACGGTCTAGTTCTAAACAGAAACGGTCGAGTTCTGAACAAGAACGGTCTAGTTCTAAACAGGAACGGTCTAGTTCTAAACAGGAACGGTCTAGTTCTAAACAGGAACGGTCTAGTTCTAAACAGGAACAACCGAGTTCTGAACACGAACGGCCGAGTTCACAGCCACAATATCAAGCAAAATTTTTACTTAATGTAAGCAATGGCAGAGGAACTTAGCCCCAGTAACTCGAACAACATTGAAATGAATCTCACTGCCTACGGTAACAGTAAGGTAACTCAAGTAGGACAGATAAATGCAGCAGAAGTTAAGATTATTGTTGACCGAATAGAACCAGTATTAGAGCGATTACAACAAATCTCTCCACCAGAATCGCCTGGGGTTCTCAAAGCAGGCAACCCTAACAAAAGTTTGGCTTATTGGCAGGGACGTAAAACAGAAATCGCCCAAATACAGCAATGGTTAACTGATAAAAATACCTTCCTAATTGGCATAGAAGGCATCGGTGGCACAGGTAAATCGATGCTAGCAGCTAAAATTTATGACGAAATTGAGGGTTTCCCTAAGAGATTTTGGGCTGATGTTAGTTATGGCGCAGGTTTTAGCGATTTAGCCCGCCAAGTCCTCAGTGAATTTGGCTTTTCGGTTCCAGAACAAGAAACTCAGTTAATGCAAGCCCTAGTTAAGTGTCTGCAATCTGGGCAATTTTTACTTATCATTGACAACCTGGAGAGTTTATTACAGCCAGATAGACAGTGGGGAAGTCAATTCTACGGCGACTTTTTCAATGCTTGGGTGGAATATGGCGGTAATAGTAAGGTAATAATTACCACTAGGGAAAGACCAGAATTAAGAGGCTTTGAGTGGCTACCTCTGAAAGGTTTGGAAGTGGCAGAAGGGGTAGCACTGTTAACTGCATTAGGCATTCGCGGAGATTTAGGGGATTTTGTCGAATTGGTAGATGGGCATCCCCTGCTGTTGAAATTGGTCGCAGATTTATTAAAAGAAGAATACCCCCAAGACCCGGATTTAAGACGATTAGCAGATTTAGGCTTAGGGAATTTGCGGCAGTTGTTGACAGATCCCCAAGTGGTAGGTGTGCATCGCCGGGAAAATGTGGGGATGGTGTTGGTGTTGGATGCAAGTTTTGAGCGTTTGAGTGAATTGCAAAAGGCTTTATTACTCAATATCAGTGTTTATCGTGGTGCTGTTGAGAGTGCAGCAGCCGTGGCAGTGTTGCCGGGAAGTTCGGAAACAGAGATTGAGGGAGAATTGAGGAATCTGGTTAAGCGTTCTTTGTTGTTAGAAAAACTCAATGGTAAGCGGCGGTATGAGTTTCAGCCTGTTGTTTTAGAATATGCGCGGTATAAAGCTGGTAATCAGACAGAAGCGCATCAACAAGCTATCAATTACTATCTTTTGAATGTTAAACCAGCACCTTGGCAAACTAAAGAAGATATTAAGGAATATCTAGAAATTTTCTATCATTGGTATCAACTAGAAAATTATGATACTGCTTTTGATATTTTCATCAAATGCTATAATTCTTTGACATTCCAAGGCTATTACACTATTATTATTGATTTCTGCGTTCAATTAAGAGAAGCCTGGAGAAAAACTGGCGATAAAGAAACTTGGAAATATGGATTTGTTCTAAATGAATTGGGCAATGCTTCTCAATGCTTAGGACAGTATGAACAGGCGATTAACTACCATCAGCAGTCTTTGGAAATAAAAAAGAAGATAGGCGATCGCAATGGTGAAGTCGATTCTTTAGGCAATTTGGGGAATTGTTATAACTCATTGACAGAGTATCCAAGAGCAATTAACTACTACGAGCAGTCTTTGTTGATAGCTAAAGAGATAAATGATCGTAATGGAGAAAGCAATTCTTTAAACAACTTGGGTAATACTTACACTTCATTGGAAGATTACTCAAATGGAATTGACCACTACGAGCAATCTTTGTTAATCAAAATGGAGTTAGGCGATCGCAATGGAGAAAGCAATTGTTTAAATAATTTGGGTGTTGTTTACCGTATTCTTGAACAGTATCAGCAGGCGATTGAATATTTCCAGCGTTCTTTGCAGATACAAAGTGAATTGGGTGAGAGTAAAATGGGTGAGCGCAGAGTGGAAGCTAACGCCTGGTTGAATTTAGGTGGAGCATTAGTGAGCGCTAATCGAGAATCAGACGCGCTAGGTGCTTATCGTAATGCTCGTGAACTATATCAAGCTATGGAACTGGAGAAAGAAGTAAAACTTTGTAACAATGCAATTGAGCGTCTTTCTAAATCAAAAACGCCTGTAGTCTCCCGTCGTGGGTTTTGGGTGTGGTTGCATCGGTTGTGGCGTTGGGTATGCAGTTGGTTTCGGCGTTAAAATAAGGTGTAGGAATAGTGATGAACATAAATTTAAGTTTGGATTAGCTTTCTGATTGGTAAGCAATTAAAACAACTCCAAAACCTTTAACGTATAAATTATGACTCAAGCAACAACTACTGAATACAAACATATTCTAGTTGATGAAAGAAATGTTCCTTTCATTAAAGGAACATCTATGAAACTTGTGGAATTAATTACTTCCATTCATGCTTATGGTTGGAGTCCAGAAGAATTACATTTTCAATATCCACATTTAAGCATGAGCCAGATTTATTCGGCTTTAGCTTATTATTGGGAACATAAAGAAGAAATTGATGCTGATATGCAGCAACGTTTTGAGTATGCGGAAAGATTACGTTTAGAAACAGGAGAATCTCCATTAGCAAAAAGACTCCGTGCAGAAGGATTAATTAAATGAGCGTTGCTCTTTATATTGATGAAAATGTCCATCGAGGAATTACAGATGGATTACGGATTCTGGGTGTAGATGTATTAACAGTACAAGAAGATGGGCGGACTAGCTTTCCCGATCCTCTTATACTTGACCGTGCGACAGAACTTGAGCGTGTTTTGTTTTCCCAAGATGACGATTTTCTAGCTGAAGCCAACCATCGTCAAGACAAACAAATAAATTTTGCTGGCGTTATTTATGCTCATAAACTCAGAGTTACTGTTGGCGATTGTGTTCGCGATCTAGAAATTATTGCTAAAACAGCCTATCTTGAAGAATTAAGTAATCGTGTTCAATACTTACCTTTGTAAGACTCGTGGAGAACATGAGATGGAAACTAAAAGTGCAAATAAAGCAGAATTCTTCTATATTGCTATAATTCTCTACAAATCATCTTCAGATAAACCTGATTATCAACCTTTGTACCAAGAAAGCTTTGTTTTGATTAAAGCCGCTTCTTTAGAAGAAGCAAAAGCAAAAGCTTTGAATCATGGTAAAAATGAAAGTGTCAGCTATACAAATGAAAATGGAGAAACTATTACTTGGTCTTTGAAGCAAGTAGTAGACGTGAATTCAGTTTTGTATGATGACTTTGATTCATCTGAGGATATTGTTGATTTATATGCTCGACATTTTCGGAACTATCAGGCTTACCACTCATTTGAGCCGTTATTATCTCAAGAGGAATTTGGAGAATAGTTATCAAACCACGCGATCGCTCTTGTCGATTCCCATCACTGAGACAAAAGCGATCGCAAGTATTTTTACTTTTCCCTTTTTACTGGCTTTGACTCGCACATCACGAATTCGGCTCTCCCAATAACACAATTGAGCATTTCAATTCTTGAATCATCTGCGTTGTCACTTCGCTGACTGCTAATCCCCCGGCTGTGCGATAACGAACGGAACGTAATACTGCTAAATCAAATGCCTGAGCTTCCCGAATGACGACTCTAGCGACATCATCACCCCTGATTGTTTGAATATTCGTATTTACCTGTAACTGGCTTTTAGAAGCGATGTCAGACAATTGAGATACAAATTTTTCTACCCGATTTGGGGGTGATTTGCGATCGCATACGTGTAACAGCACAACTTCCGCCTGATTGACATCAGCTAAAATCTGAGCAAACCTTAAAGCACCAATGGTTTGGCGCGTTAAGTCTCCAACTGGTACAAGAATTCTTTGGATTGTCTTGGGACTGCTCAAGAGGCGTGTAACTGCAACCGGACAGTGAGAAGACCAGAAGACGCTATCAATAACATTACCAAATAAGCGGGCGCGTAAACCTGTTGTCCGCGACCAACCCATCACTATTAAACTAGCATTTTGTTCTCGACTGGTGCGGCTAATTGCCAAAGCTATATCATCATCAATCCGATTTGCAGGTGAAACTTCTACATCAAATTCTTGACTGATTTCTCTAGCTAAACTTAATCTTTGCTGGCTCTGGTCGAGTGCTGTTACTAATTGTGGATCGTCCATATGAATATGCGCTTTAGTAATAGCTAATGGCACAATTTTTCCAGATTCATGACTAGCCAGCAGTGCTGCCATTTCTATTAGATAACGCTGCGTTTGAGGGTTGTATATTGGTACTACTACAGTAAATGGATCTTGTTTTTGCTCTACTAGTTGAGCTTCATTACTTTCCCACCAAGTTGTTAAACTATCTGTTTCAAAATCTGCTTGAGAGAGCTGTAACGAAGAAGCAAATCGTGCTGTTATTATCGGCCCCAAAATTGCAGTTACCAGCATGAGAACAATCACACTGTTTAAAACACCTTCATTGATTAAGCGCTCACCGGCAGGGTTTTTAGTTTGATATGCAACTAAGGCTGCTGCTAGTGTGGCTGCTACCTGTGGTAGTGACAACGACCACATTGTTAGCAATTCCGCCGTATTATAGCGGTATAAAAGTTTGGCTAAGAATGCCGCAATAAATTTGCTGCCAATCAAAGCTACTACAATTACCACAGTCAACCAAACTGAACTGAGAGTTCTTATAAATGCAGGAATATCAATCAATAATCCCATGTCCACAAAGAAACAAGGAATAAATAAAACACTGCCAATAAACTCAATCTTTTCTTTGACTGGGCTACGTCCTAGAACGTCATTGACTGCTAAACCTGCTAAAAAAGCACCAACAATTTTTTCAATTCCAATTACCTGCGCTCCGACAGATGCCAAAAATAATGCTAGCAATATAAACAAAAACTGGTTACTTTGTTCATCTCCAGATCGGCGAAAAAACTCTTTTCCTGCCCAGTCAAACCCAAACAGAACAACAACAGAGTAAATTGCTAATCCTCCTAATAAAGTAGCTAAACTTAAGGCAGAGAATTGCCCTCCATGAATTCCCACACAAATTGCTAACACTAACAAAGCACCTGTGTCAGTAAAAATTGTTGCCCCAATGGTGACGGTTACAGCTTCATTTGTTACTACTCCTAAACGACTCACAATTGGATACGCTAAGAGTGTATGAGATGCTAGTAGAGAACCAATTAAGACAGAGGTATTCCAGCTAAAATTGAATAAACGTCCAACAGCAATGCCAGCAATTAATGGTACTAAAAATGTTAAGATGCCAAACCCAATTGAGCGGTTTTTAGTTTTACGGAACTGCTCTAAGTCAATTTCTAAACCTGCTACGAACATCAAATAAATCTTGCCAATATCCGAGAGCAGATTGATTGTTTCAGACTCAGAATTCAACAACTTCAGTCCATTTTGCCCCAAGACTACGCCTGCAACCAACAATCCCACTAATCCAGGTAGTCGCAGTCGCTCAAATATCGGAGGGACAGTAAAGATTACTGTTAGAAGAATTGTAAATGCAACAATAGGACTGTCTGTGAGAGAGTTCAGTGTCATGTATAATAAATCAGCCTAGATAGTAGATGTACAAAAGGCATACGAAATTTTACTTATTTTTTTGTATAGTTCCGTTTTATTGGTTACATATAATTAAATCTTTAACAGCATAATTGTTGCGATCGCAATTCAATTCTATCTTAAGGAAGTATTTTTTATATCCATAGATATAAATTTCGATGAGATTTGATGTTGCAAAAATCATGGGTATTTAAATAGCTATAAATAGTATTTAGCAATTATAAATTGTGAAATCATAGAAAAATAGCAGTTTTAATTTAAATAATAAAATATTAACTAAACAATGATTTAAACGGAAAAATAAGGCCGACAGCTGGTGCAATGACAACATCAAATTTGATAATATAGACTAATCCAAAGTAATTGTAGAAATATAGCGATTTGCTGATTTATTTAAAAGCAAATCGCTGTTATGGGCAAAAGGTATATCTAAAAGCCATAAAACCCAAGTTAAATTCAGTCTTTTGCTTGTTAAGCCAGTACAGCTTCAATTTTGTGCGTCTGGACTGGAATTCGACATCCTGAGTTACTCTATGTACGTAAGTATCCTTGCTTATCGGGCAACTATCATCTGGAAAAATCTGGAAGACCGCTCTTATGGGTTCCTATCAATGATAATTTTAAGCATTGGGAACCCCTAAAAATCAAAGTTTATGAACGTAGCCGACGACAAAACGATTGTTCGCGAGTATTTCAATTCCACAGGGTTTGACCGTTGGAAGCGAATCTACGGCGATGGCGAAGTCAACAAAGTCCAATTAGACATCCGGAATGGACACCAGCAAACTGTGGATACAGTACTCGGTTGGCTGAAGGCTGATAACAATTTACCAGAGCTATCAATCTGTGATGCTGGGTGTGGTGTCGGTAGTCTCAGCATTCCCCTGGCGGTAGATGGTGCCAAAATCTATGCCACCGATATTTCGGAAAAAATGGTAGAAGAAGGCAGAGATAGAGCAAAGCAAACTTTGGGAAATACCGAAAATCCTACTTTTGCCGTGCAGGATTTGGAATCGTTGAGTGGTAGCTACCATACGGTTATTTGCCTAGATGTTCTCATCCATTACCCTCAAGAAAAAGCCGATGAGATGATATCTCACCTCTGTTCTTTGGCACAGTCGCGGATAATTCTCAGTTTTGCGCCGAAGACCTGCGCCCTGAGTATACTCAAGAAAATTGGCAGTTTCTTTCCTGGTCCAAGTAAAGCCACTCGTGCATATCTGCATCGTGAGGCTGATGTGGTGAAAATCTTGGAAAGTAATGGCTTTTCATTGCAACGACGGGCAATGACGAAGACTCGCTTCTATTTTTCTCGCCTACTGGAAGCTACACGCAATTAAGGTTAAAATCGCAGCAAAGGAATCATTAACCTCTTGCTGCGATTTGACAATCTCAAACATGAGATATGGTAAATATTGCCGTTGGCATCAAGCTTTGTTTTTCTTTAAGATGGTCGCCCAATCCCATTGAAAAATTGAGTGCTTTGCTTTCAAATTCCCTTAAATCTCATATAGCGTTTCCTAATCACATGAGGTACATTTTAGCCCCCTCCTCGCTTGCGGGGAGAGGGTTGGGGGTGGGGTTCTTGTACCTCACTCAACCGAGAACCGCTATACCAATTTCTACCTCTTTTTCTGCACACTTAAGCCAGCAAAATTATTCTCATCCGATTAAATGAAGAGTGCTGAGTATTGTAAATACACAACGCAGCTAGCAAACCTCTACAATTTCAATTTCTCACCGCGAATCGAATAATCTAACAACTCCATCGGGTGAATAACTGAAATCTTCTTACCTTGCGACTGTAAATGTTTAGTAATTTGCAAAGTACACCCAGGATTAGCAGAAGCAATTAACTCAGCACCAGTATTCAACAAATTCTCTACTTTTTGCCGACCCAATTCTTCAGATACTTCTGGTTGGAGCATATTATAAACCCCGGCACTGCCACAACACAAAGCTGCATCTATTGGTTCTCTCAACTTCACCCCTGGAATTTGTCGCAACACCTGACGCGGTTGGACGCTAATCTTTTGTCCATGCAATAAATGACAAGCATCTTGATAAACTAAATTCAAGGGTTTATCTGTCAGTGGGGAAAGTTTCGCTGTTAACCCAACAGTTGCCAAAAATTCTTGAGCATCTTTAACTTTAGCTGCAAAATCCTTGGCCTTTTCCCGATATTCTAGGTCGTCTTCTAAAATATGACCGTACTCTTTTAAAGTATGACCGCAACCAGCAGCATTGATAATCACGAAATCTACATCTGTCTTGGCAAAACTATCAATCATCTGTCTTGCTAAAGCTTTTGCCTGTTCTGTTTGTCCTTGGTGTTCGGGAAGCGCTGCACAACAACCTTGAGATTTGGGAATCACAACTTCACAACCATTCGCTGTTAAAACGCGCACTGTTGCTTCATTCACAGGTGAGAAAAACAGTCGTTGGACACAACCCAAAATTACCCCGACTCGATACCGCTTTTCACCTTTAGCAGGAATCACACTAGGCAAATTATCTTGAAAAGATTTGAGAGTAATTTCTGGCAGAATTGATTCCATTGCTGCCAAACGGGGCGATATTTTATTCAGTAAACCCGTAGCCCGAAATAACTTAGCAAATCCCAACTTTTGATAAACTAACAACGGAACTAATAAAACCCGTAAAAGATTGGGATAAGGAAACAGAGAAAATATCAATTGACGAAAAAATTGATCTGGTAAACTGCGGGGATAATTTCGTTCAATTTGATGACGAGTTGCAGAAATTAACTTGTCATACTGCACTCCCGAAGGACAAGTACTCACACAAGCAAGACATCCCAAACAAGAATCAAAATGTTCTACTGTTGCCGTATTGAGGGCAATTTCACCCTCATTAATTGCATCCATTAAATAAATGCGTCCTCTAGGAGAATCCATCTCCTTACCCAGCACCCGATAACTGGGACAAGTCGAAAGACAAAATCCACAATGGACACAACTATCAATTAACTTTGGGTCAGGCGGATGATTAACATCAAAGCCATTCAAATTTTTTAAACTAGCCGTATTATTAACAGAATTCTTTGAAACTTGCATATTTTTCTCTTTCCCCTCTCTATCTCAGCGTCCTCTGTGTCTCTGCGGTTCGTTTTCTTAAAACTAAATTCCACCCACAAAGCGACCAGGACTTAAAATATTCTTACTATCAAACTGTTCTTTAATACGGCGCATCAACGGCAAAGCATTCCCCGTATAACCCCAAACATCTATTTGTTCTTTAACCGCAACTGGTGCTGACAGAATTGTTAAAAAACCTTTATTCGCTTGAGTGCGATTGCTTCCAACGGAGCATAACTCATCGCGAATTTTTAAAACTTGATTTTTACTCTCTAATTGTAACAAACCTAAACCACTACTAATGTGAATTAAACCCAACTCCACCTGAGTCAAAATCTCCACAGCAGCAGTAGGTAACACTCCTATTTTGCAGCTAATTACCGATTCTGTAGCAGTAGTATGTATTCGTTCTTGCAATCTCTGCCATAGATTAGCTTCATCACCATCGGCAAAAATTGCTCCATTTAAGCCTAGCTTTTGCCCTACTTCCAAAACTCGGTTTGACTGTTCCTTAACACTCTCACTAATACTTTGAAACCGAGCAATTAATCCCAGCCCTTCACCCAATCCTAAACTAGATACCAATTTATTTGATAACAAATCAGCCTGAACTGGTGTTAACGCTGAACCTCGAAGGATATCAGCCGCTTGAGATACAGCCTCAGCTTTCCCAGTTAGTACCACCGTCCCTGATGCCTCTGCTAGCGGATACAGGCGAAAAGTTAGTTGACTAATAAAGCCTAATGTGCCATAAGACCCCGTAAGCAACTTCATCAAGTCATATCCGGCGACATTTTTAACTACTCTTCCCCCAGCTTTGGCGATTTCTCCATCAGCACGGACAAAGGTAATACCTAGTAACTGGTCGCGCACACTGCCATAGCGTTGTCGCAGAGAACCTGTATCACCTGTGGCAACAATACCGCCAATGGTTGCCGACTCTGGTGCTGTGGGGTCAAGGGCGAGAAATTGCCGCGATTTTGCCAAAAGTGCTTGCAAATCGGAGAACTTCATCCCAGCTTCTACTGTGACAGTCAAATCGCCAACGGCGTGTTCAATCAGTTGGTTAATGCGTTCTGTACTAACTACAACATCAATGCTTTTTGCTAAACCACCCCAGCTAAGTTTACTGCCACTACCACAGGGAAGGACGCGCCAGTTATTTGCGTGAGCCGTGGTAATGACTGCGGCTAGCTGTTCTTGGTTGCGGGGATAGACAATACAACTGGGTGAATTTCCAGAAGCTATAGCCTGTTGGATACGTTTTTGCTGACTGAGTTCGATATTTTCCCAAAGGCAAATAGCATTTTCTTCACCGACGATAGATGCAAGTTCAGAAGCGCAGACGCCTTGCGGCTTGTCGTTAGACATCGCTTTCATTGAGTTTATTTTTTTACGCCCTACTTCTAATTTACTGGCTAACCTGACCAAAAAAGCGCATTGCCATTAATCGGTGGCTTTAGATTCCTACGGCTGGTTGCACCAACGACAGCTTGTAATTAGCGCCAAATAAAAGAAAGTTTGTTTTTCAAGCGATCGCTACTCATTTACAATAAACTTTTTAGCGCAGTCTGCAACTTTAACGTTTATGACTAATAATCTAACTATATTAACAACCTAATAAATTATTAAAAATTTATTAAATACTTACTTAACTGTCTTAACTGGCGTGGCAAGCAAAAAAATTTTGCATGAGACGTAGGTTGGGTGGAGCGGAGCGCAACCCAACAGATATCAGGATGTTGGGTTACGCAAAGCCTCCACCCAACCTACAACTCTTGTATTAAAAGCGATCGCGCTTTGGTTGGTTAAGGTATTAGCCTTATCCAACCTATAATTTTGTAAATTTGTTGATAAATTTTGAAATTTAAGTGGAGAAAGTAGTAGATGAGTAAATTGAACTCATCTACTACAGGTAGAGTTAGGAGACAATTTGCATATATACAAGATATTTTATAGAAAAAATAATAAATTATAGCGGTGTTAGTTGAATAGACTATAGAAGTTGGGAGATAAGTATGAGCGTAGTCTGTAAATAATTTTAATATTGCAATAAAAGTGCAATTTATGAAAGTAAAGTTATATGATTCTGATTAATTTTAAAAAAAAGTAACAGATGGGTAAAAATTACCCCTCTGCTACAAGCAAACGGAGGTATAAACTTAATTATTTAATTGGCATGAACCAATTCTTGAGGTGCTGCGGCATCATATTCTACAGCTTTCACAAATTCCTTGAGAACGTCTTTGAGTCTTTGCTCAATTTCCTCATCTAACAAGACACTATTATCAGCTTGTCGTTGAATTTGTTTGTCTACCGCATAAATAGTGGCTAGGATATGCCGCGCTCCTAATTCAGATAACACGGGTTTCAGAGCATATTCAATTGCCAATAAATGAGCGATCGTTCCACCCAAAGCAATTGGTAACACGGGTTTACCTGTTAATGATTTTTGTGGCAGCAAATCTAGAAATGTTTTTAGCACTCCTGTGTAAGCAGCTTTGTAAATTGGGGTGGCAATAATCACACCATCTGCCTTTGCTAATAAAGCTTTTGGCTGTTCTAAAGCTGGGCTATCGTAACGTCCAAAAACTAAATCTTCAGCAGGCAAATCCCGAACTGAAATAATATCTACGTGCAAGCCTTCTTGTTGTAAAAGCTGGGCTGTATATTCGACAACACCATAGGTTCTAGATGGATGGGTTGGACTACCTGCGATCGCTAAAATATTTGTCATTCAATTAAACTCCCAATTTCTAAAACGGGTTCAGTATGTTTTGCAGTTTTGGTATTCATAGCTGATGCTGTGTTGACTTTCTCACTCAGGCGTTTGTAAGGATGGCGCAAACTCATACTCTCTACTTCCCAGATGTAGCCATGAATAACTACATCTTGGGGAATTAAAGCAGAATTCCGCAGTAATTCCACCTGCTGTGTGCAGATTTCATCCACATCGGTAAAGGTTTTGATCCATTTGGAAAAAACGCCTTTTGGTAGCTTCAACTCTGGCAAAGCAGGATCGACACTAACTCGATCCACGTCAATACCTTGATTTCGCAATACCTCACTGAGAAAGTCTCCTGATGCTGTCATCATGCCACATTCGGTATGATTAATGACGATGATTTCTTTTGTGCCAAAAAACTGTGTAGTTAACATCGCTGACCGAATTGCATCATCTGTAACTAACCCCCCAGCATTACGGAAAATATGAGCATCTCCTTCACCAATTCCTAATGCTTTCTCCACTGGTAAACGTTCATCCATGCAAGCTAGCACCCACAAGCGTTTATTGTTAGGTATTCCCAACTGACGACGCAATACCCATGCTTCTTTTTCTGAGATTTTTTGGTCGATTTGTTGGTGCAGCATTGCTGTTAATCTCCTAGTTCTTATTTACTAGGATATGGACGTTGCTCTTTCTTGAAGCTTTTGCTTAGGGAAATCTTCATTTGCCACTATCTCGCCAAATGGACTTAAGACGTGTTGCTTCTCCACTGCGGGTAAATTATCTAAGGGCAAATGGGGAAATAAAAGTTCTGCAACTCGATAAGCTTCTTCTAGGTGGGGATAGCCAGAGAGAATAAAGGACTCAATACCTAAATCTGCATATTCTAATATCCTGGCAGCTACGGTTTGGGGATCGCCGACTAAGGCTGTTCCCGCACCACCCCGCACTAAACCGACTCCCGCCCACAGGTTCGGGCTAATCTCTAATGCCTCACGATTACCGTGGTGTAATTGAGTCATTCGCTGTTGTCCAACTGAATCCATCCGGGCGTAAGCTTTTTGGGCTTTAGCGATCGCCTCATCATCTACATACTTAATCAATTCATTCGCCGCATCCCAAGCTGCACTCTCAGTTTCGCGCACAATCACATGTAGGCGAATCCCAAACCGCAAAGTTCGGCCTTCTGATAAAGCAAGTCTCCGAACTGCTGCAATCTTCTCGGCTACTTGCGCCGGTGGTTCGCCCCAAGTCAAATAGACATCTACGTGCTTGGCAGCAATTTTTTGAGCAACAGGAGAGGAACCGCCAAACCATAAGGGTGGATATGGCTTTTGAACAGGTGGAAACAGCAATTTACCATCTTGAATATTGAGATAATCGCCCTGGAGATTGGCTTGTTCTCCACTAGCGATCGCTCGCCATACTGTTAAAAATTCATCTGTTAATTCATAGCGCTGATCGTGATCCAAATGCAAGCCATCTCCCGCTAATTCCACGGGATCGCCCCCTGTCACGACATTTATTAGCAAGCGTCCTCCAGAGAGGCGATCAAAAGTCGCTGCCATCCGCGCTGCTACCCCAGGTGATACCAAGCCGGGACGAATTGCCACCAAAAAACGCATCTGTCGCGTCAGTGATACCAACGTTGACGCTACAATCCAAGCATCTTCGCAAGAGCGGCCTGTAGGCAGCAATGCCCCTGTATAACCAAGGTCATCCACCGCTTGGGCAATCTGCCGCAGATAAGGAAAGCTTACTGCCCGTCCACCTGTAGCAGTTGCAAGGTAACGTCCGTCGCCATGAGTTGGGATGAACCATAGTAGCTGCATGAATCCTGTCCTTTTAAACTCCGGCAATTCGATAGAAATACCGTTCTTTATTTACAGTTTTTAGAGTATCACATATTCTACTTAACCTAGCAACAGGTTTTTCATAAAACTCCGGTATCTCTATCAGTCCAATGTATATTAGGCAGTGTTCAATAAGCTAGCAATCAAAAAAATTGGGGATTGGGGAATTATTCCTCTTGTTCCCTTCTTTCTGTCTCTAGGGAGAATACAAAAATAGCACCATTGTGTATATTAGTTTACTTATCCCTAACTTTTTGTTAAACTAACCTTAATGTACGCCAAGCTGATTGACTTAATGTACTTAGGTTTCAGCTATAAACGTGGGTAGCTATCCAGTCCACTGGCAATAGGAGCAAAATTCCGTTCTGTCTCTAGGAGAAATAAGGCAATGGGGCCGATGTTTATTGCTGCCAATGATTGGCCACATATAGCGTTTAGATTGTCTTTGGCGCTCCTAGTTGGTTGCTTGATTGGATTTAACCGTCAGCAAGGGGGTAGACCAGCAGGGATGAGAACATTTATGCTCGTGAGTATGGGAGCAGCACTATTCGTGATGATTCCTTTGCAGGCTGAGGGCGAGAGTCCCTATGCTGCTACCAATGCACTGAGTCGCACAATTCAAGGTGTAGCTACCGGGGTTGGATTTCTCGGAGCTGGATTGATTTTACAAGAATCTCCGAGAAAATCTGCAACGCCAAAAGTAAAGGGTTTAACTACAGCCGCCTGTGTCTGGACAGCGGCCGGGTTGGGGGCTGCAATTGGTTGTGGTCTATGGCAAATGGGATTATTGGGAGGCTTACTGACTCTGATTACCCTCAGTGGTGTGAAGCGGCTCAATCACGCATTTGCATTTCTGACGAGTCAGGGTAAACACGGGACTACTCAGCATTTCACCGCCTCTGATGAAGATGATGATTGACCGTAGTTTATGCTCCAATTGAAAACTATACTTAATATTGTCCAAAATTAGGTGAAATAGATCGGATTACCACCTAGTATTTGGCTGAAAAATAATTTGTTGTTTCTTAACGCCGTGTGCGACTTTCTTTCAGCCCTAACCCCCAACCCCTTCCCTACAAGGGAAGGGGAGCAAGAATCAAAGCCTCTCTCCCTTTCGGGGAGAGGAATGGAAGTGGGGTTTTAAGAATAAGTCGCACATCGCGTTTCTTAGCCAATTTTAATCAGTTTATCAGGGCTAACTCAGAGCGATCGCTGATTATAGTCATTCATGTAGGGAATTCCGTACTGGAATCGATTGCCCAGTGAACCGGAAAATAGAAAATAATAGATATATGGACAAACGCTATTTTTTACAAGCTGGTGCAGTCATAGTCGGCACAGCATTGTTATCAAGGTATATCAATTGGGGGTCACAAGCAATGACAACTTCTCAGAGTGGATTTGAAGTTACCAAACCAGAGTCAGAATGGCGCACGATTTTAACGCCAGAACAGTTTAATGTATTGCGTAAACATGGGACTGAACGCCCTCACACCAGTCCATTGGATAAGGAATACGACCAAGGCACTTATTATTGTGCCGCCTGTGAACTACCACTGTTTACATCTGATACCAAATTTAATAGTGGTACTGGCTGGCCTAGCTTCTTTAATCCAATTGAAGGTGCGATCGCCACGACTGTAGACAAGTCGTTGTTTATGACCAGAACTGAAGTGCATTGTAGTCGCTGTGGTGGTCATCTGGGTCATGTTTTTGATGATGGCCCTGCACCCACTGGGAAGCGCTACTGCATGAACGGTGTTTCGCTGAAATTTGAGCCGGCTTAATTAAGTTGGGTAGGCGTAGAGCCTCGTGACATCGCATACACAACCTAAATCATCAGATTTTGGAGCTTGACCAAGGGTGAATAAATTTTTTGACAATAACTTCTCCTACTCAGTGCTACTGGACGAAGTATTGTCAATTTAAGGAAATGCAACTCTTGGTCTTCGCTAGAACTATTTACCTAAATCTTCCTATTTGCCTGGTTCTTTTTTCTCCTTTTTGTCTTTAGGATCTTTTTTAGGTTTTTTAGCTTCTTTATTACTTTTTCTTTCCTTAGACATCAGCGTTCTCCAACTAGGTGAATCAGTAAAAGCTTTCGCATTCTGCCGTCAGTAAATCAGGATATTACTTACCTGATATTCTTTTATGGTAAAAAAGAAAGTATCAGACAGAAATGCTACTAACTACCATGATACGGTGTTGTTTGATTTTCTTCTGAGAGCCTTTTTGATCTATTTGAACTACAATCGCCTGTAGGGTAGCATAGCTAGCCCGGATTTCTCACGCATAGTGTAGGCTTCAGGGGAAGAGGAGTGTGGGGAGTGTGGGGAGTGTGGGGAGTGTGGGGAGTGTGGGGGGTAAGACTTCTTCCCCATCCTCCCACACCCCTTGGATTTCTCACAAGTGAGAAATCCAGGCTAGTTGTGCTACCCTAACCTAATTATTTACAGCGTTGCTACCAGATCCTTTAAGCGATCGCGTCCATCCCGAAAGACGGGCCAACCATCCCCCACCAGCACTGCTTCTACTCGACTCAGTTGAGCCAACCTGCGAACAGAAGCAACAGCCTCCTCTCGATTCAGCAGCTTGTCATCTGGTAAAATCGTCAAGCTACCTGCTTTACGTGCCCGGACTAAATCTCCTGTAATTAAAGTTGTCTCTTCCAGTAACAAAGCCAACTCACCGGGAGTTTTAGAACCATTGAGTTCAATCACCTCCAGTCCTGGGACAAATTCTTCACCATCAGATAGCCAGCGATCGCAAGGTATAGGAAAAGTGTCTTTTTCTGCAATCGGGCCAGCAATCTTAGCATAAGTTTGATCGGCAATTTCTTTACTTGCCCTGACATGCTCAGAATTCGTCAGCACAATCCAAACCACACCACCGAGGGATTTTAGATGATTCCAATCATGGTTTGATAGTGCTACTGGGTCAATCAAGATGTTGCCATCTGGGCGAATCCAGGCAATCCCATTGAAATCAATATTTCTTGCCGGATTGAAATTAGACCAGCTATAAAGATCGGGACGGTGCAAAGATTTCATGATGATTCTGGATCGGTACTTCAATAATTGACTATTAATCTCAATAATTCAGTATATAGATAATACGGGCATTGAGCATTGAAAAGAGGCAGAGGGGCAGCGTGCTGTTCTTGCTGAGGGGAAAACTGTTCTCCCTTGCTCCCCTGCTCTCTTGCTTCTTCCCCTGGATCTAAAATTTGAGTATACTACGATAAATCTATCAATATTATGGGTTTCGTCTGGTTTACACAAATTCCCGGATAACTGCAATAAAGATCAACGGAGGTATAGGGGTGAGTGAGATTAAGCGCCAAAAAATATCAGCGAAGGCAGAACAGTTTACAGAGTCGGTGATTCGAGAAATGACCAGGGTGGCACTGCAACACGATGCAGTGAATTTGGCGCAGGGGTTTCCTGATTTCCCTTGTCCCTTGGAGTTGAAACAGGCAGCATATCAGGCCATAGAGGCAGATGTTAATCAGTATGCCATTACTTGGGGCGATCGCCCGTTTCGTCATGCGATCGCTAACAAAGTCCGTTGGTATCTCGGCTTAGATATCAATCCCGAAACCCAAATCACTGTTACCTGTGGTTCCACAGAAGCAATGGCATCTGTGATGCTAGCAACAGTCAATCCGGGTGACGAAGTAATTGTATTTGAGCCATATTACGAAAACTACGGCCCCGATGCGATTTTAGCTGGTGCTATACCCCGTTATGTGACACTGCATCCTCCTCATTGGACATTTGATGAAGCACAGTTGCGTCAAGCTTTCAATGCCAATACCAAAGCGATTATTATCAATACGCCCCACAACCCTACAGGTAAAGTCTTCACCCGTGAAGAACTCACCCTAATTGCTGAACTTTCTCAAAAGTGGGATGTGTTAGCGTTCACTGATGAAATCTATGAACATATTCTCTATGACGGCACTCAACATATTGCCCTAGCTACCCTTCCCGGAATGGAAGAACGTACCGTTACTATTAATGGTTTATCCAAAACTTATAGCGTCACCGGATGGCGAGTCGGCTATATCCTAGCAAACCCCGAATTGACAGGAGCGATTCGCAAAGTCCATGATTTTCTCACCGTTGGCGCACCCGCACCATTGCAACGAGCCGGAGTTGCTGCTATGCAACTGCCACCATCCTATTATGAAGAACTAGCCAAACTTTATCACCAGAAGCGAGACAGCATTTTACAAATTCTAGACCTAGTTGGCATTCCCTATTTCGTTCCCAAAGGAGCGTATTATGTTCTTGCAGATATTTCCAAATTTGGCTATAAAACAGATGTTGAATTTACTTACCATCTAATTAAAAATATTGGTGTCGCTGT
Source organism: Nostoc sp. (assembly GCF_036918015.1). GTDB lineage: Bacteria > Cyanobacteriota > Cyanobacteriia > Cyanobacteriales > Nostocaceae > Nostoc. The sequence continues at coordinate 61,571 of NZ_JBALEO010000060.1, read as the reverse complement.
AGTTCCCAGTTCCAGCTTTTTTAGCCAACCAGAAAAAGGACATTCATTGATCAGATTTTGCTTTAGCAAAAGACCTGAGACATTAAAAGCAGCTAGCGATCGCTTACTCAAATTACAATCAATTCTATAACAGAAATGTAAGTTGTGAAAACTACTTTTTTGTGAGGCATTTTTGTTTGAGATGCCGTTTAAATTCCATTATAAATTACGAATTTATCAGACCATATATCTTCAAATTAATATAAGTTAATGAAACCTAAACCTCATCTATGTTGAAACCTAGAGTTTTTTAAAAGATATATTTATGTAGGTTAGGTGGAGTGAAACGCAACCCAACATTACCACCAAATTTTATGTTGGGTTACGCGATCGCTGCACCCAACCTACAAAACTACAGTTCTCAAGGTAGACGATGTTTAGATTAATATAATTTTACAAATACTTAATTTAAGCATTCATTTGTTAAAAAAGATAACATTATTTTCGAGTTAAATTTAACTCGAACTTTTGATCCCCGATGTAAAGTTGACTTTTAAAATGAAACCCCACTCCAAAGCGAGGGATTCTTAACCTTAATGTATAGTATTCCCCAGAAAAACAACACCAAACTAGTGTAGAATTAGTTCAAATTTCCGGTAATTATATCGGGATAGTAGGCTTAAAAATTCTGGATTAAAAACCCCATTGACTCTTTAAAAGGATAGGACTAATGTGATGAGTAGTCCTTTCAAGGACACTATTTATGCATCAAAAAATCAGGAGGTACTTCCTATGATGATGATGATGATGACTGAAACCATGACTCCAGAAATGCAGGCTTGCATGGATGTTTGTATGGATTGTCATAAAATGTGTATGGAAACCATGACTCATTGCATGAGTAAAGGTGGTCAGCACATGGATAAGAACATGATGAGCATGATGAGTATGATGCGCGATTGCTCTGAAATGTGCATGATGTGCATGAATATGATGATGAGCGGTTCTGAGTTCATGGAACGCACTTGTATGCTTTGCGCGGAAATGTGCGATCGCACTGCAATGGCGTGTGAGATGATGAGCGATGACGCCAAAATGATGGAATGTGCTGCTGCTTGCCGTAAGTGTGCAGAGTCTTGCAGAAGTATGCACATGATGCCCGCATAATTCTATAACAATCTAGCAGAAGTTTCTCTGCAACCTAATATTCAAGCGCTCAGACTCTTTGGAGTCTGGGCGCTTGAAGTAATGACTTTTAAAATTATCAGTTATGCAAGTCTAAACTAATACTTTAAAAATAATTAATGTTACTTAAAATAGTTTCAGGATTAGAGCGATGTCTGCGACAAGACGTTCGCGTAGCGTCTCCGACAGGAGAAGCGTCTACGACCCATCGAAGATAACTCGGAAGCTGGTAACGTACTTTAGACATCTCCGAAAAAGAATCTCAAACCCTTATCCTATCTAGGTGAAAACCTAATTTCTGGAGATGTCTTTTGTAAATGTCATGTAAGGGATATTCAATTTTCAATCCCACACCCGACGCAAATTCAACACAAAACCCGGTAACACCGCTTCACCGGACAACTCAATCGGATTCTCCAACACTTCCACTGCTAATCCCGGTCGATAAATTTCCACCCGTCGCTGCTGCGGATCGATTAACCAGCCCAGCAGAGCGCCATTGTCAATGTACTCGCTCATCTTAGCTTGCAAAGACCCAAGCCGATCTGAGCTAGAGCGTAACTCTACAACAAAATCCGGGCAGATATTAGCAAAGGTTCCTTTTTGTTCTGGAATGAGTACCTGCCAACGTTCTTGGCTCACCCAAGAGGCATCGGGGGAGCGAGTCGCACCGTTGGGTAAAATGAATCCAGTCGAAGAGTCAAAGGCTTTACCCGGTTCGCCCGAATTACGCCACCACAAATACAACTCTCCAGAAATACTGCAATTGCGTTCTCCAGTTTCCCAGCCCGTTGGTGGGTTCACAATTAACTCTCCACGTGCGGTTCTTTCTAGTCTTAAGTCTCGGTTGGCTGCTGCTAGAGCTGCAAATTGTTCCTGGGTGACGTACAATCCGATTGTCTTAGGCAACTCAATCAATAGGGTTTCGGTTTCTGGACTGGCGGGTGTCTGTACCATCTTGACCTCTTACACAATAGGGATTTAAGTGAAAGATGCCTACCCTATTAACTAACACATTCTACACGCTTGTCTTCGCGATCGCGCCCTTAAATAGAATAGTAAGTTGGGTTGAACATATCAAACTCTGGAAGCGTGACAATATATCAGGTTATGTTTGTAGAATTGGGATCAATACGGTTCAGATAAGCCCAAAACCCTCATGTAGAGACGCGATTTATCGCGTCTTCAAAGACCCAGTACCCACACCAATAAACCCTTAACTGAACCGTATTGGAATTGGGATTGCGATCTGTATCTCTGCGTTCACTCCATTAAAATCAACCGCAGAGGATCTAAACGCACATACCAAGGAAAAGGTTGATCTTTCATCGTCGCCCATTTTTCTTTGAAGACTTCAGCTTGCAGATGGTAATCTTGAGAATTCTTGCCAGCCGAATGTAGTTTGAGAAACAACGTCATTCGATGAGGCGTTTCACTGGTTCGTACCACCCAGCAGGGAAAGGTATTTTCCTGTGATGAGTCGTTGGTAAAAATGAACTGATGGGCACGAATGCCGACGTGAGATAATTCGCTCGTGACTGGTTCAATTACTTGAAGAGTACAATCCCAATCAGTCGCTTCTATCTGTTGTGATGACTGGAGAACAGCACGGGAGAAGTTTTTACATCCAGTGAGTTGAGCGACACTCACGGTAGCAGGATGCTGGAAAATATCGTATTTGGAGCCATAATGAACGGCTCTGCCATGCTCCAATACCAACAGATTCGGACAAATCCGATAAGCTTCTTCCATATTATGGGTGACAAATAGAGTCACACCTTGGTAGTCAGCTAGAGTTTCTGTCATTTGCTGCTCTAATTGACTACGCAGATGTGTATCAAGTGCCGAAAACGGCTCATCCAAGAGCAATGCTTCCGGTTGACTTGCCAATGCTCTTGCTAAGGCTACCCGTTGTTGTTGTCCCCCTGAGAGTTGGTGCGGATAGCGATCGCCTAATCCCTGTAACTGCATCGCGATTAATTGCTCCTCTACCTGTACTCTAATACTTCCAGCAGATAGTTTCTTGGGCAAACCGAAAGCGATATTTTGCGCCACACTCATGTGTGGAAAAAGAGCATAATTCTGCACTAAAAAACCGATGCGGCGATCGCGGCTGGGTAAATTAATTCCTTGTTCTGAGTCAAACAGAACTCTGTCATTTAAGACTATGCGCCCGGTTGTGGGCGTTTCTATCCCCGCAAGGCAGCGCAAAATCATGCTCTTACCTGCTCCAGAACCCCCTAACAATCCCAAGGGTTGCTCATCAGTATTGAAAGCAACTTTTAAATCAAAGCTAGGAAGGATTTTTTCAATGTTGACTAACAATCCACCAAATTCAAAGCTAGATTGCGGAGTATAAAGAATTTCTCCCCCTGCTCCCCGCTCCCTGCTCCCCGCTCTCCCCGCTCCCTGCTCCCCGCTCCCCGCTCCCCTCCCCTTTTCCCTCACTTCTTGCCAGAAGTTAACTGCAATAATTCCAGAGAGAGAAATCACCATAATTGCGATCGCCCAAAACCAAGCCTCATTCATTGCTCCCGCTTCCACTGCAAAATAAATTGCCATTGGGATTGTCTGCGTTTGTCCAGGAATGTTACCAGCTAGCATCAACGTCGCGCCGAATTCCCCCAAAGCACGGGCAAAAGCTAACATTGTGGCGGCGACAATGCCGGGTACTGCCAGGGGTAAACTGATCCGCCAAAAGATTGTGGTTTCAGTTGCACCAAGGGTTCTAGCTACTCGCAGTAAGTTGCCATCTATTTGTTCAAAGGCTCCCAGTGCAGTTTTATACATTAATGGGAAAGAAACTACTGTGGCTGCGATCGCCGCACCATACCAAGTAAAAACGATGCTGAAGTCAAAAGTCCCCATGAATTTCCCTACAGGGCCATTTTTGCCAAAAAATAGCAGCAACAAGAACCCAACAACTGTGGGCGGTAAAATCAGGGGCGCAATAAAGATACCCTCAATCAACGATTTACCTTTGCCACGATATCCCAGCATCCAGTAGGCAGCAGCTATACCCAAGAAGAAGGTGATAAATGTGGCAAGTAATGAAGTTTTGAGTGATATCCAAAGAGGCGATAAATCCAATGGCATAGTTGCGTGGGGAAAAATTAGCTCAACTAATCCCTAATTTACCAACTTTAGCTTGAAGATGTTGGAAAAAGTTGGTAAATTACATCACAATCAATCAGGGAAATCCCAAAAACTATCCAAACTGTAAACAAAATTCGCGTTCAGTTAGGTATCAAATATCAGAATTCGATACGGTTTATTATTATTTGATAGTCATCTTGAAACCAACTGGTAAAATTGTTGGGAATTACCGAAGCGTAAAAACCTTAGCAAACACATCCTGTTAGCAGTATCGAATGCTACCGTCAACAGAAAGTGCATCCCCCTCCTACCAGCAATCCCAAAAAACCCCAACACCTTTTCTTAGTATGCGGACTCAAAAGTTTAGGGCAACATTGCGTAGCAATCCTCAAGGAATACGATGTTAAAGTCAGCGCCATTGAGGATGTGCAGCCCGAACATTGGGAAGTTGCAGAAGTACCTAACTTACTAGAAAAGTTAATCATAGGAGACTGCCGCCAGCCAAGTGTTTTAGAGCGGGCAGGTATATCCCAATGTCGTTCAATACTTTTAGTAACCAGAAATGAGCGGATAAATATAGAAGCTGCCTTTGCAGCACGCCGTCTTAATCCCCACGTTCGCTTGATTGTACGTTCAGACAAACAAAATTTCAACAAACTCTTGTGGGAAAATCTCGGCAATTTTGTTGCCTTTGAACCCACTCATCTTTCAGCTCACGCCTTCGCTCTGACAGCCCTTGGTTCTGAAGCTATTGGATATTTCACCTTAGAAGGGCAACTGTTGCAAGTGATAAAGCATCAGGTACAAGCGAAGGATAGCTGGTGTAATGGCAAGCCAGTACATAGACTCAATCTGACAACTCGCCGCATCTTGAGTCACAAACCTGCTTCATCTAAACCACTCAAAGAATTGTTTGGCTGGAATCCAGAGGCAGAAGTGCAGGTAGGAGACACGCTAGTTTATATTGATGTGGCATACGAACTGGCTTTATCTGAGCAACATCGACAATCTCATAGCCAAAAGTGGCAGTGGCAAAAGTTTATTCAAGGCATCACAGCGAAAAATCTCAAGGATAAAATAGTGCAATTTTGGCAATCTTACTACCAAAGCCAAAATCAAATCCGGCGAATTGCAACAATCTATGCGATTACTGTACTCATCCTGTGGCTTGTTGGAATAGTTCTTTACCGCTTATATTATCCTGACATCACCATCCAAGAAGCTTTCTATGCAACAGCAGTTTTGCTTTTGGGAGGATACGGAGATTTATTTGGTGGTGTTGAGTTTGCATCGCAATCAAAGCCCTCAGATGCTATCCCTTGGTGGTTGCGGTTTTTTAGCCTGGGAATGACGTTGACAGGTCAAGCTTTCGTAGGAGTATTATATGCGCTGCTGACTGATGCTCTGGTCACTTCAAGATTTCATTTTTTCAATTCCCGCCCTCCAATACCACAACGCAACCATCTGATAATTATTGGCTTAAATCGTTTGGGACAGCAAGTAGCTGCTCTTTTGCAAGAACTCAACCAGCCGTTAGTAGGAATTCATCCTACCATTCTCGACCAAGAAACTTTACGCGATATGCCCCTTATCGTTGGTAATGCTACCGAAGCACTCACTAAGGCGAATCTCCCCCATGCCAAAAGCATCATTTTAGTTGGGGACGATAATATGGAAAATCTGGAAATTGGTTTGATGGCTCATGCAATCAACCCCGCCACTACCTTGATTATCCGCTCTCAAGACCGCCAATTTAGTGATAATGTCGCCCCTCTGTTCCCTTATGCTCAAGTTATATGTGGCGCGGCTTTGGCGGCAGAAGTCTTTGCTTGTGCTGCTTTTGGAGAAAATGTTCTGAGCTTGTTTCACTTGAATGAGCAAATAGTCATGGTGACGGAATACAAGATTGAAGATGGCGATACCTTGAATGGGTTGCTTTTATCTGAAATAGCATCTGGCTACAGTGTTGTACCGATTCTCTACCAAAAATATCAGCGAGACAATTACTCCTTAATGCCCTGGTATGATGTTAAGCTTGATGCTGGCGATCGCTTGATTGTTTTAGCCACAAGCAGTAGTTTGCAGCGAATTGAATGGGGTGAAATGCTGCCTCGCCAATGGAGCGTGCAGATAGAAAAAGCTCTGACTACAAATGCCATTATCTATGGTGCTGAAGAGATAGTTTTAATTACAGGATGTAGTTCCACTGATGCTAGGCAATGGATGAATAATTTGCCTAGAGTGTTGCCAATACCACTTTATAAATATCAAGCTCAACGTCTTGTGCGCGAGTTAACAAAAGTACAAGTTTTGGCAAATTTAATCTTCATTGGGCAACCTTAATCCTCACATAATTATAAGTCATATCAATACTGTTCGGTTAAAGCAAGAGACGCGATGAATCGCCGTCTCTACAATAATCAGTCTTTTGTAGAGACGGCGATTTATCGCGTCTTTGTGATGATTTATCGCATCTTTAGCGATCTAGAATTTTCATCAAAAACCTTAGCAAATAAAGTTCATAGGCATTTATTGTAAAAGTAAAAGCACAACATTGTTGTGCTTTTGTAGATTATTTTTATTCAGTTCATTGTGACAAGCAGAAGTTTATTAATCAGTCCAGTTGAGTACTGTAAGCACTAAAACCGTAAGCCAAAGTTTCTTTTAAGCTATCTGATGGCTTGAGACTTCTGTTGATAGCATTAGCAAACGGTACTGGAATTCCTTTGATGGTTTCCGGCAAAATTGCATACTCTGCTGTTGGTTCCACAATGTATTGTGGACACTTCGCTTTCATCCCAGCAGTAGCTAACATTTCTTCTATTTCAGCAGATGAATATTGCTTGAGATAAACTGGATTTCTCACAAATGGGTTCAGCCTTCTGATAAAATTATGGATAATATGAGAAGGACAAGACTTATTGTGAAAGGAATGATTAAAAACAAAAATTCCACCAGGTTTTAGCACCCGACAGATATCAGCCAATAAATTTCTTAATTGGGCATCTGGGATATGCATAAAGACGCAGTTGGAAATTACCAAATCTATAGAATTATCTTCTAAAGGCAATGTTTCAGCAGAAGTGCAAATCAAGTTAAATTCCGCTTCTGGGAAAAAATTGTATTCTTGTTTAACTTTGATTAGCCGCCGCAATAAAGGTTCGGAAATATCAATACCATAATATTTCTCACATCTCAGATTTTTCGCTTTAGAGAGATGTAAAGGTGCGCGACCATAACCAGAACCAATTTCTAGAATAGAACCGACAGATTTATTCAACGGAAATTTATTCCAAGTACCTCCAGGCGTACCAGTTAGCAGAGTGTAATCTTGTTTAATGGGTGATGTCGCGGCAATTTTTTCAATTTTTTGGGAACCATAGTATGTTTTACCAATTGCATCCCATGTTTTTTTATGTTGAGTATTAGTTAATTGTTCATAGTCGCTAGGAAAATAAATTCCATCTCGTAATTCAAAGTCATTTAGACTGGATTTTACATTTGCTAATTGAGACATTATGATTATCCTCATCAATAGTCAAGTCTGTTTTCTGTTATACTCTTAACTCAGCATTAACCGCAAGTGATTTTTACTGAACGGCTTTCCCTAAGCCTTTTTTAAAGTTTATAACTATTTTAAATTCGATGGAATGTGCTAGCAAAGCGCCTATTGCATCCAAGTGAAAACCGCTATAATGACAAGCCTTGCTCGATCAAAACACAAGTTCGTATACATTAGTTGATGGACTGCAACAATTGGAGGCTGCGATGGTAGGAGGGTTACAACAAAAACGGGTGGTAGTTGTAGGTGCTGGTTGGGCTGGTTTAGGAGCAACCTACCATTTAGCAAAACAAGGTTATGATGTGACACTTCTCGAAGCCGGCCCCTACCCCGGTGGATTGGTGGCAGGTTGGCAAACAGCAGCCGGAAAATCTGTGGAAGCTGGCATTCATGGGTTCTGGTATCCTTACAAAAATATTTTTTCCCTAATCAATGAATTAGAAATTAATCCTTTTACTACTTGGACTCGTTCTTCGCAATATTCGCCAGCAGGTTTAGAAGTTGAATCACCAATTTTTCAAGACTTACCGCGACTCCCCTCGCCACTGGGAACTTTTCTCTACACTAAGTTTAAGCGGCTGCCACTAATTGACCGACTCAGCGCCCTGCCTTTACTTTATGCTGTCGTTGATTTTGACAATTCTGATGCAGCTTGGCGGCGTTACGACTTTGTAACTGCCCGTGAATTGTTCAAAGACTTTAACGTTTCTGCACGACTTTACCGCGAGGCTTTTGAACCGATGTTATTAGTGGGCTTATTTGCCCCTGGCGAACAGTGTTCAGCCGCCGCAACTTTAGGGATGCTTTACTTTTTTATTCTGGCTCATCAACCCGATTTTGATGTGGTTTGGTGTCGGGGAACTGTTGGAGAAAAGATATTTCGTCCTTGGGTGGAACGTATCGAGAAAGCTGGTGCGCGAGTGTTGCCCAAGCGTCGGGTTACAGATTTAATTGTTGATAGTAATCAAGTCAAGGGTGTGGTTTGTGGTGATGAAGTAATTGAAGCAGATGCCGTAATTTTTGCGGTTGGAATCACGGGGATGAAGAAAATTGTCTCAACTAGCCCTAGTTTACAAAGCCGTGAAGAATTCCGTAATTTAAGCAATCTAGGAGCAATTGATGTTTTAGCAACGCGACTATGGTTTGACCGCAAAATTGATATTCCTCGTCCTTCTAATGCTTGTTTTGGATTCGACGCAAGTACAGGTTGGACGTTTTTTGATTTGAATGCTCTACATGATGAATATCGGGATGAGCCGGGAACAGTGATTGAAGCTGATTTTTATCATGCGAATCAGTTCCTCAGTTTGAGCGATGAGGAGATTTTATCAATAGTTCAGGGTTATTTAGCAACTTGTGTGCCAGCCTTTCGGGAGGCAAAGATTATTGATAGTAGTGTAATTCGGCTACCTCAAGCGGTGACTCACTTTGCACCTGGCAGCTATCGTTATATGTTGCCCGCGAAGACAAGTTTTGAGAATGTGTTTATGAGTGGGGATTGGATTGTGAACCGTCATGGTTCCTGGTCGCAGGAAAAGGCTTATGTTACTGGTTTGGAGGCGGCAAATTTGGTGGTGTCTTATTTGGGAGAAGGTCAGCCATCTGAGATTTTAGCTGTAGAAGAGGATGAAGTTCATATCCAAGTGGCGCGATCGCTCAACCAAACTTTGGGTAACTTGAGCAAATCTATCCTGCCTAACTTTTGGCTACCGTAATTTGCATCCCTAGTGTATGTATATTTCTCGCAAATCTAGTTAATCATCAATTGTAATTTAAATTCGGTAAGCTAAAGAAAGCGATCGCCATACTATCCTTATAATGTAAATCAAATAACATCAGCTTATGGAGCCAGACTCTTTACCAACCGAGGTGATTCTGACTCACCCACGTGAGTCCCTCGGTAGGGTGCAACTTGATTGGACACCCCAACCCGGAAACTATCTCGATTTTGAAGGTAAAACCTACGCGGTTTTAGAGCGCCGTCATAGATACAAACTTCAAGCTGGGCGCTACCGTTTGCATAATATTGTCATTTATGTCCAATCTGCTAAACGACCATCTGAGAAAAGTTTGGTAGCGGGACGTTGGGTAATCGGTGATGCCACCTGCTGCTACAATGCTCATTCAGAACTCATTCGCTGTGCAGTAAACCCAGATGGCCCTTGTGAATCTTGCCGCTTTTATGAAAAGTTAGAAGTTAGGAGTTAGGAGTTAGGAGTTAGGAGTGAGGAGTTAGGAGTTAAAAGTTAGGAGTTAAGAGTGAGGAGTTAAAAGTTATTTTCCCTCATCTCTTCCATGCCCGTCAGTTTCCTGCACCAAAAACTTCTCCCACAGTTAAGCGGCTACCATTAACAAAATCCCATCCCGACTGGGGACGTTTACCGGCTAACTGAACTTCTCGCAACAGCAACAATCCTTCCCCAGTTTGGACAATCGCGCCAAGTCCTTTGACAATGCTCACTACAATTCCCGGTTTATCTGATATGCTTGACAAATCAGGCAACTTATGAATTAATTCTTGCAGTTCTGGTGGGAGATCGCGTAGACGCGGAGCGGCTTGTCGCCAGACATCGCTTACAGAACCAAGAGGAGCAGAAGCGGTGATTTTCAACAAGTTGTCACGAAAGGTAGCCGTGCAGTTAGGGTAAAAGCCTCTAATTTGATTGTGTAATTGGATCGCACTTTTTGACCAATCCAAAGCATAATCTGGTTTTTGAATCAGAGGCGCATAAGTTGCTGCTAAATTATCTTGGGGAATTGGTTGAATTTCTTTACGTTCCAACTTCAATAGAGTTTCCACCAACAAATCCCCACCTATTTCTGCTAGTCTGTCGGCTAAATCTTGAGCGTTCTCCAGTAATCCAATCGGTGTAGTGGCTATTTGGAGCATTGCGCCGGTATCCATCCCCACATCCATCAACATGGTGGTGATCCCCGTTTCTCTCTCTCCGTTATACAAACACCATTGAATCGGTGCTGCACCGCGATATTTGGGTAAAATCGAGCCATGCACATTAATGCAAGCTAATTTTGGCATATTCAAGATTTTTGCCGATAAAATCTGTCCATAAGCTACAACAACAAACACATCTGCATCTAATTGTTTGAGTTTGCTTAAAGTTTCAGTGTCTTTTTTCACCCGTTCGGGTTGCCATACTGGTAAGTTGTGAGCAGTAGCGATCGCTTTTACGGGTGTTGGCGTAAGTTTATTTCCGCGTTCCCGGCGTTTATCTGGTTGGGTGACAACTGCTAGCACCTCAAATTCTGAATGATTCAATAATTTTTCCAAGGTGGGTACAGCAAATTGAGGTGTACCAAAAAATACAATTTTCATTAATAATTAGTAGTTTTTAGTCGTGAGTCATTAGTTAATCGTAAGTGCGCCCCTCATAACTGACAACATTTAAGTTGTATGTTGAAACAGAATTTACTAAGTCAGCATCTAGCAGGTTCCTGTATTCGGGACGCAGTTGCAAAATACAGTTGTTAGCTGTAAATAATATTGGCTGTTTGGTGGTACAATATTTTCGTATTCATGAAACCAAAGGCTGCTTGATTAACTTGCCGGGTTAAGTTGACAAGGGTAACAGCTAGTATTAAACGCATTTGCCTCTAGTGAAACTAATCACTTAGTGGTTTTTCTTTGCGAGTCGCTAGAGCATCTACCGAGTGAATTTTGTTGTGTTCCCGATCGTCTGCCCGAAATTAACTTTAAATGTAGTTAAATTCCCGAAAAACTATTGCGTCTTCTAACTACTTCTGTAGTTTTAGATAGCAATTTATAACTTTGGGTTGCTGATAGCAATATCTTCTGAGTATGATGTATTATGCGTCCGCTTTCCCAGGTTTTTAATTAACGCCTCACGTTTACGATCATGAGGGTTTGCGCTGTTATATTTAGTGTGTAACCTAGCTTATTTGCTGTGTACTAGCGATCGCTAGTACGATCCCCGATAGCTGAGTTATCTAACTCTTGTTCGCCAGCGTCATTCCCCAAACTATATCCCTAAATATTCCTTAACCAAGACTTATTTTTGGTGTGTTTGGGTATAGGAACATTATATATCGTGTAGTAATTACTGAGTTCTCAGCATATTTACTATACTCGCATATTTTTGCAAAAAAATATTCCGTACCTAATTAAGAAAAGGTGTAGACAATGATACTTAATTTTTGTAAACCTCTGCAAACTTTGAAGAGATTATTTCGTCATTAGTTTTAGTTTCTTGTTATACATATAACTACCACCTGCCCCATTGCTGTTGATGTATTGCTTCTTACATAGCAATTGCCCCCTCTAGAGAGTCTACAAATGCTTAAACCCCTTTTGCTGTCAGGATGGTTCCGCACCCAACCATTTCTCAATTATGTTGTCGTTGCGATCCTAATTGCACCTTTATTAGGAGCATCGGCTCACTCGATCCCAGTAAGATCCGAAGTACATAAACTAACTTCGATGCCTGGAGAATCTGACTCTGTATCAAAGGAAATAGCTTTAGTTGGGGAACCTGAGATAGCTGAAACATTAAAAACAGATCAAATCGAATCGATAACAGAAGAATTTGACTCTGTGCCAACACAAAGTACTACTGTTCAGGAACCGCAAGTATTACCAGAAAATAAAATTGAGTCTTCAACTGAAGTAGATAATTATCTCTCAAGCAGCGATTTAGATGTAAGTGATGTAACTGTTCCCGATTCTTTGGCAGCAGTTGAACTCGCACCATCAACAGATGTTCCTGTTAGTCAACTTAATTTAATACGCAAACTTAAAGCTGCTAATGTCAAGTCTTTGAGGGGACAAGAAAATTATCTCTCTAGAGAAAAGTCTTTTACTGAATCATTGACAGCAACTCAAGTAGCACCAGCTATTAAAGAATCTCAATCAACCACAACAACGGAAATACCTGTTGTGGAAACAGCTAATGAGTCCCAAGCAGAACAAATAGATCCCATCGGTAGTCCTCATCCGATTCCTTGGAAATGGATTACAGCAACTCAAGAAGCTATTGCTTCTAATGGTGGTTCTGGAGTGCGTCACTATCGTAGCGTACCGGTGATTTCTCCAGATGGTAAATATGCTGTTTATAGCCGGGTGCAACTGGAAGTAAAACCTCAAATGTACAACAGCCGTGTCACCAGCGTCATGTTTGTCCAAGATATGCACACTAAGAAATTGTGGGTGATGGCTTCAACGACTCCAGTTAGCGATCCTTTATTAAAGGTAAAGGCTGTAAAGGGGGAGTTTTCAGAAGAAAATGATCCGAGTGGAAAGATTGGGGTATTAGTTCCAGTTAGCTGGTCAGAAAAAGGCGATCGCTTCTTAGCACGCAAGTTTGAAGGTATATTTAACACAGGTGATTCTACAGATAGTGCAGTGATTTGGGATCGGCAAAAAAATCACACTAACACAGTCGCTCCTGTGAGTGAGGAAGAACATGAAAAAATTGCCGTATTGCTAGGCTGGAGTAAAAGCCAACCAGATCATGTATTATTCCGTGCGGGGGAATTGGGCGAGGAAAACTGGCCATTAATGCAAGTTGCTAATGATGGCAAGACTATCACTACAACAGACAACGATCGTCCGATTACTTTTGGTAAAAAGGTGACAGAAATTTGGGCAGGGCCACAAGTTGCCTACCGATAGATTATAAAAAACTCTACATACTCCCGTTGTCAGCAGTGACGACAACGGGATTTTTTTATCCCTGTTTTCGGAGAGTGACAGAGGTTGGATATTTTGAATTTTTACTGTTTTGCTGAGACAAATTCATATTTTCAATCAGCAATATAATATTTGCCAAACCATCTATAAAAAGTAGTTTGTAGTCAGGACTAAAGTCCTGGTGAGGACTAAAGTCCCCACTACGAACGAACAATTTAACTAGATCATAAATAAAAATACTTAAAATTAAAGCTAGAGAGGCTTATCACCTCTTTCCCACTCAGGTATAGCACCCTTCACCCGGCGGATGGGCAAATTGGCGATTAAAGCTGTGGTTCGTTGGTTGCTTTCTAAGGAGAACTCCAAGCCCTCTGTCTCAATTTCTACATAGCGACAGACTACATCTAGGATTTCCTTCCGCATTTTTTCCAACGTTTGAGGATCTAAGTCAGCGCGATCGTGAGCAATCACCAATTGCAGGCGACGTTTAACTTGAGTTCGACTGCTATCAGGGCCGCGAAAAAAAAGTTTTTCTAGAAGTTCAATCATTACGAATAGGTCTGGCGCGGAGACTGGAAAAGTAAGTTAAACAATCTTTGTCCACAACAACCTTCGTAGGCGGGCGAAGATGCTGTCTTGGGACGAGTCGATCTCCAGAAATTCGACACTTTCCCCTTCTAATCTACGAGCAATGTTCTCAAAGGCTGTGGCAGCTAAAGAGGGATTTTCTGCTAACACTAAGGGTTCGCCGCGATTGGTAGATACAATAACACGCTCGTCGTCAGGGATTACCCCGATCAGGGGAATGGCGAGAAGTTCCTGAACATCTTGCACTGACATCATATCATTTGCCTGCACCATTGCGGGTCTGATGCGGTTAATTATTAAATGAACACGCTTGATACCTTGTGCTTCTAGTAACCCTACTACCCGATCGGCATCGCGAACTGAGGAAATTTCTGGTGTGCTGACAACTAGCGCTTCTTTGGCCGGGCCGATCGCATTTTTAAATCCATTTTCAATCCCGGCAGGACTATCAATAATCACATACTGATATTTTTGTGCTAGTGCATTCACCAATAACTTCATCTGTTCGGGTGTGACTGCATCTTTAGAGCGATTTTGGGCTGCCGGCAGGAGTACGAGATTGGGTTGGCGCTTATCTTTCACCAAGGCTTGTTCTAACCGGCACTCTCTGGCTAGAACTTCTACCGCAGTATAAACGATGCGGTTTTCCAGCCCTAAGAGCAAATCCAAATTTCTCAGACCAAAATCCGCATCAACCAAAGCAACTTGACGCCCCATTTTGGCTAAAGCCATACCCAAATTTGCTGAAACTGTGGTTTTACCCACTCCTCCTTTACCGGAGGTAATCACAATAATGCGAGTCATGATAGAAATGCGGTCAATGAGGGTTCAGGAAATATAAAACAGTAAATTGCAGTATAAAGTATGAAGTATCGTATCAAGTATGAAGAAATATCTGTTCTCCCTGATGAGGGTGAGGCATGAATATTTGTTTTATTTCATCTTTACTTATATACTTCATTCTTTAAGTAAATATTTATGGTTCTTGATTGCTCTTGGTGAATTGGTTTCTGGAAAAATCAGTCGCCCTAGCGATACGAATTCCTTGGGGCGTAATATGTGCCACCTCTGGAGAAAACTGCATTGGCGGTTTTTCTGGCGCTCTAGCTACAGCATCTGCAATCCGCAGTTGAGTTGGTTCCATTTGCAAGGCCATAATCAGACACTCACTATTGCCTCCAGCCCCAGCATGAGCAATTCCACGCAAACGACCCCAGATAATAATATCTCCATCTGCAATTACAATACCACCTGGATTTAAATCTCCCAAGAGAATTACTGTCCCAGGATGACGAATTTCTACTCCAGAGCGGACTGTCATTTCTAAATAGAGGGCATCTTCTTGGGGGATCGCTGTAGCTGTTGGCTCGGTACTCAGGGAAGTTACGGGCTGTAATTGTTCTACTGAATACCCGGAAGTTACAGCAGCGATCGCAGTTTGCCGCCGACTCGTCGAGACAGATATCAGTCGGAGTTGGACTTCACTCAAAGCTTCGGCGAGTTCTTGGAGTTGTCTGGTATCTACCAAACGGTCTTGTGCCATTAAATGCACAGGTGTATTAGATACCCGGAAGCGATCGCCTGCACTCAGACGTTGCCTGATTTGTTGCCAAATATCAGACCAAGTGAGTTCTGAGGCAGATGCTTGAGATTCCGGGGGCAAAATTAATAACAGTCGTCCCTCCTTACTTTTTAACTGGACTTGACTATTGTCATTTACACGATGCCCTGGTAATGCTAACTCATCGGGATTTAAATCAGTCAGGATAAAATCCGATCCGGCATCAGTATTTGTTGACTCTACATCTGGATCAGCAGGATTTGACTCTACATCTCCAAGAACAGTATTTGATTTTAAATAAAGGAGGACAGATTTTAACTCAGCATCCGGGAGGATAGAATCTGACTCTACATCAGAAACAGTAGGATTTGCCTCTACCTCAGAAAGGATAGAGTTTGATTCTGCATTAGGAAGTGCAGAATTTGACTTTAGATTGGGAATCGCAGAATCAGAAGTCATGCAGTACTAGCCAAAAGACAACAGATTTTCAATTTTGGGTCGCACCTTTGGTGCGCTGACAGCGCAACTTGGATTTTGGATTTGTGTCACTCACACTTCGACAGGCTCAGTGACCACAAGGGGTGTTGGCGTAGCGGGATATTAGTCCGACATTAACCAAAAGACTCTTTAATCTCAAATCGTTCGACTGAGCGTAGCCGTACCCCGCAGGAGTTGCAAGCTATGCGTAGCGTTCCGCAGGAAAGTCTAAAATCTCAAATTGGCACCGTCAACCTCTGATAAACTGTCCCCAAGGCATCAGCATCGCCGACATTACCTGGAAACAGCACCACAGGCAAATCAGGAAACTGGGGATGATCGGATGACGTTAACACCATTGAACAACCAGCTAAAATTTGACCGAGTAAACGGGCTGAAGTTAAAGCTAGTCCAGTACTCAAGACATCGTTTGAAGTAATGCCACCCTTGCTGATTAAGAATCCTATATCAGATGGTAAACCGCGCACAATATCCATCAATAAACTTGAAACTTTTTCACCAAATTCCAATCGTGTCTTGACATCTTGAAAATTTAGTTCCTGACGGCTAGTATAAACCACTGGTGTTTTGCCAGCTTCGTGTGCCGCCCGTGTACTTTCTTGGATTTCAGTAAGTAATGCCGCAGATTGATTTGTATCATCAAGTAATCGCACCACATTCACTTCGATGCCCACAGTTCCTTCTAGTTGCAACAGCGCCTCTAATTGCTGGGTAGTCTTTTTCACATGGGAACCAACAATCACCGCACCTGGTTTGCCTTGGCGCACATACTGCGCCATCTTTTCGGCGGCAATGGGTTGGGGTGGTAAAGCAGCTAAAGCCGTTAAAATACTTGCTGCACTGCGAAATAGAAAGCGTTTGCCTTGACTGGCGGCTGCTAATATATCCACTGCAAAGCGGTTGAGATCGGCTTGAGTTTCACCATCGACGACAGCGCACTGATTACCATGAAGTTGTAACAATCGTTCCAAACTACCAGCGCGAATATCGGCTAGGAGAAACCTTTCTACAACTTCGGCACTAATTCGTCCTTGAGTCTTTTCTTCGACATACTTGGGTAAGTAACTGTGATGGTAGCTGAAGACGGAATCACGGGCAAATTCGGTTTCATGGACTGGGGTGGTTACACCGCCAATAATTAAGTAATGCACGCTATCGCGGGTGATGCGTCCGCCCTCAAAAAATGCTGGTACGAGAAAATGAGCATCAAAGGGGCCAAGTTCTTGTGCGATCGCATCTGTTTCAATCGGATAATGTCCCCGCAAAGTAGAATCAGAACGGCTGACAATTAGAAAATCGTCAATTCCTTCAGCATTCAAAGCGATTTTCAGGTTCTGGCAAACTTCTTTGGTGACAGATGCAGCTGACTCTGGCGTTAGCGATCTAGTATTAGTCAGCACAAAGAAAATCGGCGAATCATCCTGCAACCCACGGCGTAAAGTCTCCACATCCCAGTGCATTAGCAGCAAGCAGCTGTGGACTGTTTGAGAACCTGTAGGGTCATCATCCAGGACAATTATTTTGGGTTTGTTGCTCATTTAAGTCAACGGGGCGATTGTTTTCTGGGAAGGTATTGGGCGAGTAGAAGTCACTATTACACAAAGCTTAATTCACGGAGGTGGACTATCAAAATCAAGGGTTTTCTAACCTGTGGAGGCAGGTAAAGTCTCGTGTAGCCACTTTTACAAACATTCTCTTAGCCTTTCTGCAATTTTCTAATTTCTGCTTGCACATCGATCGCAATTTGCAATGATTGATTTAGCAGTTGAGCATATTCGCCTGCTTGACTACTAACTTCTAAAGCTCGCAGACTGGCTAAATTATTCACAAATAACTCTTGGTTATTAGCAAGCAATTTTTTATTATCTCGCAAAATTCGTTCCGTTTTCAAAGCGCGGACTAAATCTTCTCGAATCAGTTGCAAGGCGGAGGTTACTTTATCTCGGTCATGGATACTGCTTTCTACGTTTCCTGATGCTGCTAATTGGTCATTAATATCTATAGCAGCAACTAGGTCATGATATTTATCAACTTCATCTAAAAGTATTGTCAGTCCTTCAGGACAGGTTAATTGTCGCCATAGCCATCGCCCCACTAATATCGGCATTGGCACTAAAATTAGTAAAAGAATTCCTAGTCTAATTGAAGAACCAATTGTTGGCAGAATAATAAACGCGTAAACAAAGCCCACAATTATGGGCGTTAGCGCCAGCGTCACCAGCATTTCACTGATAAAAAACCCTAATCGCTTTTTGCCATCTCGCAAAACCGAGGGACGAAAAACGTCTTCTGGATCGAACCCAGTCAAACGTCTTAGTTCTCCCTTACTAATTTCCAAGCCTATTAAGTCCGGCTGCACGTCTGCATACTCCTATGGAAACCCAAGTTGCGTATTCATTTTAATCGGGTTTACCATGATGATTGTGGTTATATTCAGGAAACCAGTTTTCATCTAAGATTTGTTCTAAAGAGCCAATGGGTATAGCAGGAAATATGTCAATGGTAAGTTGAGAGCGATCGCTTGCTTCTGTTCTTGCATCTTGATAACATTCATCAAATATTTCTAAAATGTAAGGTTTTAAGCTAGGACTATCTTTCAGAGCTTTTTTAATCTCTCTGCGAAAAGTCCTGACTTCTCCTTTCCAATGTCCTTGATTACGTTCTCGTTCTTTATCCCAACACTTGAGTTTTAGTAGATGTTCAAGAAGCTTAATTAATAAACTTTCAATTGTTCGCTTCTCCCTTCTACCCATAGTTTCTAACTCTTCTAACAAATTCTCCAAATCAACAGCAGAAAACTGTCCAGTACGAAGTTGGTTTATGGTTGTCCTCAGCCACAGGTAATAATCTTCGTCGTATAAGGTTTGAGTTACTGATTGGATTATTGGTTTAACCATACACTAGCCGCATTCCTAGTATTTTTTTTAATTTAGCCAGATCGACTTAGGGTAAACGCCAACTCAGTGTGACTTGCAATTGTCCATCAGGCAATGCTGACATTTCCCATACACCATCTGGAAGTTCAGATGTGTAGGCGTAGCCCGCCGCAGGCATCGCACTCATCATCTTACTGCCATAGCCACCTTTTGAGCGTCCACAGGTGGTAGGTTTGATAATTGAGGTATTGTTGGCGATCGCTCAGGGCTGTTCAAAATCATATCCAACACCTGAAAGTAAAATTGGGTATCGATGAAGTTGAGCAAAAAGATATCAATTCTCGCATTGCCCTTTATATGACAGCAATTCAGAAAAAACTATTATCGTTCTGATTATATCTAGCGCTATTTTGTAGTGTCTATTTTCTACTAACTATATTCGTCAACTAAAATTTGGAACATTTCATGTTCTCTAATAGCATCAAAATCAGGATCGGTTTTAGCAAGTTCTAATCTATTTGATTCAAGTTTGATTGATTGTTGGAGGTTTTCTATTGCTAGAGTGACATTATTTTGTAGTGCGTAACAACAGGCTTTATTATACCAGCAATCAGCACTGTCAGATTTAATTTCAATTGCTTGGTCGTAGACAATTAATGCCTCTTCATAACGTTGCAATTTTATCAAACTGCCACCTTGATTATTCCAAGCATGGATGTTATCTGGCTTTAATTCAATAACTTTTTCATAAGAGGCGATCGCTTCTTCGTATTGTTGTAAATAATATAATGCATTGCCACGATCCGACCAGAAAACATAAAAGTCAGAATAGATTGTAATTGCTTGATTGTATGAGTCTAGAGCTGCTTGATAATTTTTCTGTGCTGCTAAAGCTTGTCCTCGTAACCACCAAGTATTACTATCTTCTGGTCTAATTTCTATTACTTTATCGTAGGCTGCGATCGCTTCTTCATAACGCTGTAATTTTGCCAATGTTTCGCCTTGTTTATACCAAGCTTGATAAAAATCTAACTGAATTCCGATCGCTTGTTTATATGCTGCTAAAGCTTCTTCATCGCGTCCTAAATCTGTAAGAGCAATGCCTTGATAGTACCAAGTTTTTGAATCATCAGATTTGATTTCCAAAGCTTTTTTATAGGAATCAACTGCTTCTACATATCTTTGCAAAAAATAAAGGGAATAACCGCGTAAATACCAAGCATTAACGTAGTCTGGTTGAATTTTAATTACTCGATCGTAGGAGGCGATCGCTTCATCATGTTTGTTTAAAGAATAAAGCGCATAACCTCGCCAATACCAAGCATCAGCATTTTTGGGTTTATTTTTAATTATTTTGTCATAGCAAGCGATCGCCTGCTCATATTGTTGCGATGAGACTAATTTATCACCTTGTCTCTGTAACTCTTGGTTTTTATCTCTAAATATCCATAGAACTAAAACTAATCCGATAACTAAATACCGCGAATTCTCTCTAAATATTGCATTCGCGAAAACAGTTAAATTTTCTGGGAGATGAAGATATTCGCTAATTGTATGAGTGAAATTCCATAAAAATTGATTAAAAGGTCTGGCAAACCATAACAAACCAATCAATATCCAAATTCCATATTTAGCAACCTTATTTATTTGCTGTTGAATCGGTTGTGCTAGCCACGGTTCGATAATTCCATAACCATCTAATCCAGGAATAGGTAATAAATTAATCAAAACGACATAGATATTTAGGGAAATTATATAAGTTAGGGCAGTAATCAAAGCAAATAAAACTGAATTTGGATTTTCGAGAACTAAAGAATCCCAACCCAATTGAAAAGGCAGTGATAGCAGGTAAGCTAGAATCAAATTGGCAATTGGGCCAGCAGCCGAAACCGCACTTTTCCATTTGCGATCGCGTAATCGACTTTGATTAATATAAACTGCTCCCCCAGGTAGAGCAATACCGCCAATGAGGAGAAAAAATAACGGCATCATCAAACTCAAACTCGGTTCGGTATATTTGAGTGGGTTCAATGTCAAATACCCCTTATCTTTGACAGAAGTATCACCACCCCAATATGCTGCTATTGCATGACCAAACTCATGCAAACATAAAGACAATATCCAACCAAAACAGATAAAAGCTACTACTAGCCACATATTCATATTTATAGATATCTCGTAAAAATCCTGGTTAATTTTTGCTCGTATTGGCTTTCACAACAAATTTAAGTATAGCGGCGTAAATAATACTGACTTACAGCTATTTTGAGGTTCCATATTTAAATTGCATAAGCTGGGCGCTCATGTTGCCCACCCCACAAGAGTTATCTCTAATTCGATTATGCAAATTAGATGTTTTTTAGCTTAGACCATGCGGTAGGGTTACAGCAATGCTCATTGGTGTCAACTTAACGCGAAACCGCTTGTCCGCCGGGAATTGAAATTCCCGTCTCATAGCTAAAGTCATCTGAAGATGACTAAATATCGCCAAAAATCTCCAGTCTATTTCAGTAGACTTAAGCTATTAGCCCCAAAATTTATTTTTGAAGTAATGAGTAATGAGTATTACTTATTACTCATTACTCATTACTCGTTTATTTCCGGGCGGGCATGGAAGCCAACAGATAAACTATTTCCAGCTTAAGTTGACACCTATGAACAATGCTGTGCCCTGACGACAGATGTGGTTCAAATACATGAAAACTGCTGTAATAGAGAAATCATCAGTGAGCGATCGCTTAAACTTTTGCCCACTGATGATTTATTCTCCCTCATAAATTCAATTGTCGCTATCAACAATTAAGGATAAAGACCCCTGTCAGTCAGTGCCTGAGCCACTCTACCTACCCCCAGCGTGTAAGCTGCTAACCTTAAAGAAATTTGGCGCACCTCCGATTGATAAATCACCTTACGGTACGCTTGCACCATCAAATGTTCCATTTCGCGGTTGACGCGCTCCTCATCCCAAAATACGTAAGAAAGACCTTGCACCCACTCCAAATAACTGACTACTACACCGCCAGCATTCGCCAAAATATCGGGTAGCACTGTCACACCCCGCGCCTCTAATGCCAAGTTAGCCTCAAGAGTAACCGGGCCGTTAGCTGCCTCTGCCACAATCTGCGCCTGTACCTGATTCACATTTTTTTCAGTGATTTGGTTCTCCAAAGCCGCTGGTATTAAGACATCGCAGGGTAGAGTTAATAAATCTGCATTGCTAATTGGTACAGATTGTGGGAAACCCGCAATACTCTTACGATTTTCAGCGGCGTAGACTTTTAACTTGGGAATATCAAGACCAACTTCGGAGAATATTCCCCCAGCACCAGTTGAAACGGCGATAATTTTCGCGCCTGCTTCATATAGTAATTCTGCTGCGGCACAGCCAACATTACCGAAACCCTGAATCGCTACTCGCACTCCTACCAAAGATTTACCTCGATCTGCTAACGCCTCACGGACAATAATCATCGTGCCACGTCCGGTTGCCATTTCTCTTCCCAGAGAACCACCAATCGAAAGGGGTTTCCCAGTTACAACTCCTGGTACAGCATGACCGACATTTACAGAGTAAGTGTCCATCATCCAAGCCATCTCACGGGCAGAAGTACCCATATCTGGCGCAGGAATATCTACGGAAGGCCCAATATCTTTAATCAACTCGCTGATATAACGGCGGCTGATTCGCTCTAATTCGCCAACACTGTAACGTTTGGGATCTATAGCAATGCCACCCTTGCCACCACCGTAAGGAATACCTAACAAGGCACATTTCCAGGTCATCAACATTGCTAGAGCGGATACTTCGCGCAATGTCACAGCCGGATGGAAACGAATTCCACCCTTGTATGGCCCTAAAACATCAGAGTGCTGCACCCGGTGTCCAGCGAGAACTTGTATTTCCCCATCATCTAGCTTCACGGGAATGGAAACCGTGACAACCTTACGCGGGTGGCTGAGAATTTCTAGCAAACCCTGATTTAAATTTAATTCTTTAGCTGCCGCTTCTAAGTAACTACAGGCTTGGTCAAAGGGGCATATATGCGCTGGAGAAGCAGGTTCTGACAGCAGCGAGGATTTTGAAATCATAAATTTTCTCCTAATCACGGTATCTTTGCGAACCGGATCTCATCTGTACCTAAGCTTATCCTTTTTTTTTAGAAAAACAAGTCTTTTGTAGTTTTTGTTACAGTTTTATGTTTTATATTCTGATATGTGAAAATTATTTCAAAATCACCTTTCCTAAAGACGCGCAGCTGTGTGTGCCTTAATAAAAATTAATATATTCTGTTGGTCAGATAGTTAAACCCACAAGTTTTTACCTTGCTAAAGCGATCGCAGCATTCTGTCCCCCAAAGCCAAAACTCAAACATAATACATGCTGAATTTTACTTAGACGTGCGGCTGTAACAATATCTAAATCAAACTCTGGCTGTTTCGATCCTACACAAGGCGGTAATATTTGATGCTTTAATGCCATCAGAGAAAAAGCTACACCTAAAGCTCCAGATGCTCCTAATGTATGACCTGTGCTTCCCTTGGTGGAACTAACTGCCACGCCTTGGGGAAACAAACGCTGGATTACCATGCTCTCCATTTGATCGTTTAGCTGGGTAGCTGTGCCATGAGCATGAATGTAATCGATATCGCTTGGTGTCAGACAACTACGTTCTAGACATTGTTTGATGGCAGCGATCGCACTTTTCCCTTCAGGTTCTGGTGAGTTACTATGATATGCGTCGTTAGTCAAGCCGAAACCGAGAATTTCACCATACACTTTTGCTTGACGCTGCTTGGCAAACTCTGCTGATTCTAAGACAAACACAGCCGCACCTTCACCTAACACTAAGCCTTCCCGATGCAAATCAAAGGGATAAGCCCCAGTTTTCGCTAAAGCACCCATCTGCTGAAACCCAGCTAAAGTTAAGGGTGTAATTGGCGCTTCCACTGCACCTGCGATCGCTTGTTGACATTGCCCAGTTTGGATAAGCATAGCTGCTTGGGCAATAGACCAAATTCCAGTTGCACAAGCTGCCATAGGTGCTAAAACTATCCCCGATGCACCGATTTGCCTTGCAGCTGCGATCGCATTGAAATGAGGTAATGTATCTAGCCAATTTCCAAAAGAGGAAACGGGACAATTTTCCGCGTCACTATACATTTGCCGCGCCAGCATTTCCCAAGACGCTTGATAAGAGCGACTCGATCCAATAACTACAGCACAATCAGCTAAAGGTGCAACTAACCCAGAATCTTGTAAAGCAGAAGCAACAACCATCCGAGCTAACATTGTCAACTCAGATGGTTGTTCACCAATCAAACCTAGAGGAAGTGGTTTAAGTTCTGGAAATGGTTGATGTAACCGGATTCCAGATTTAACTGCGATTAAATTTTGCCAACTATCCTCTAAGCTTCCACCCAAAGCGGAAACTAAACCAATACCAGTGACAACAATTTTGACCAATTTAGGAGTTAGGAGTTAAAAGTGAGGAGTTAGGAGTTAAGAGTTAAGAGTTTTTTTACTACCTTCCTCGCTCCCCTGCTCCCCTGCTCCCCTGCCCCCTTCCTCCTACTTCCCTGGTGTTTTCAGATTTTCAGCACCTTGAGTAACTTTAGCGGAGTCAATGCGATCGCCTTGCTGAATTTTGTTTACGACATCAAAACCTTGAGTGACATTGCCAAACACGGCGTAGTTACCATCCAAAAACGCTAGATCAGCTAAAGCAAAGTAAAACTGGGCAGAAGCTGAATCTGGTGATTGCGATCGCGCCATCGCTACCGCACCCTGTTTATGGGGCAATACGACAGCTTGAGCAGTTGCATCAAATGGTTTATTGTAAATCGGAGTATCTGAACCTTTAGCCTTAACTTCTAAAGGTATATAGCGAGCATTTCCCGTTTTTGGGTCAATATAGCTACCAGTTCCTAGTTGATCTGCTGGAACTTTCGGGTCTTTGCTTTTGGGATCGCCCCCTTGAACTACAAACGGTTGGGGTTCGCGTACAACTCGATGGAAAGCTAAACCATCGTAAACACCCTTTTGCACTAAATCTACGAAGTTGCCAGCTGTAATGGGGGCATCAGTGCCGTCTAGTTCAATAGTAATCGGCGAACCTTTAACCGTCATTACCACAGTAGCCTTGCCTTCGAGGCGCGGTAAATCTGTTATTCCAGGAATACTCTCACTAATAGTTTGAGATACAGAAGTTGCTTCAGTAGTTGCCTTGGTGCTTGCCTCGCTTGTGGCCGAGGTAGCAGTCGAGTTTGGAGAAGAGCTATTAGAAGCGACTTGCTGTGTTGAACATCCTCCCAACATCAAGGCGCTGATAATCACAAGAGAAAGCAAAAATTGTGAAATTTTTAACCGCATTGCCTGTTACCGATTTAACCAGAGTATCTTATCGTTTTGAGGGGCATTGGGCATAAGAGACAGAGGGGCAGGGAGCAGAGGCGAAAGAGGTAATTTAATTTTTATTCTCCCCCTTGCCCCCTGCTCCCTGCTCCCTGCTCCCAGGCTTCTTACCCCATTCCTTTACAATCCTTCTAACGACACTCCCAAAAAGCGGGCTAACTTCGCGCCTTCTGTTTCCAACTCTGTTAAAGATAACGGTTGTCCAACCCGTGTTAAGGGTATATCTCGCCGTCCCTTAATGCGTAGATAGAGGGCGCGACGGGGATTAAGACCTTCTTTTACGTCTATTAGTACAGATTGGACATTTTCTATGCGGCTATCAATCTCAATTCGGCGGTTTTTGCCAGGAAACCCCCAACGGAAGATTTTGATTGCGCCAGTTTCCTGATTAAATTCGTTGTAACCGCCTCCAACATCCAATAAAATCACTAACCACAGGTATGTGGCTAATAGCAAGCCAGCAGTACCATATAACCCCATTACCAATCCTTGAGGAACGAATACCAGTTGGGTTGGATCGGAAACTATGAGTAAATTAACTTTTAAATAACTAGATATACCAGCCAATAAAAAGCCGCTTGCTCCCAAGGTAACGATAGTTGCCCACCAGTAGTTACTGAACCGACGAGAACCGAGAACATTTTGGTGCAGGAGGCGATCGCCTTTGTTAATCGTTGTTGATGTCGTCATTGAACTACCATTGCCCGTGAGATACTCGCTGTCACATACTCGCACACTGAATGCTTTTGCATAGAGTGGTGGGTTCTTGTGCCAATCCGGCTCTTAGGAGGCACGGAGAGCTATGTTTGAAGTCCACGGGAACCCTGCCGCAGACTATAAATTTTTCACTTTGCACCCTACAAATTTTACTGTCCCGGATAATGCTGGCTTACTTGTACTACGGGACAAACCACTTAGGCTATTTGTATTTAGTCAAGATGTGTCAACTTCCTTTCTCCTTGTCTAACGTTTCACATAGGTTTTCCAGAGGTGTATCAACGACCGTGGCGGCGAAGTGACTATCCGCATTTTACCAAACATCGTTGACAAAAACTCAACTGCGCCCTTCCATGTTCCTGCTACCGATATAATTTTTGAGGGAATGTTGTACTATTTTTTCACTCAATGGCTGATGAAGAAGAATTCAGGAGTCAGAATTCAGGAGCGGAGCCGGAGACGCTCCGCCTCCGGTCAGAATGAATCAGTGGGGGATTCAGACCCGCAACTGTTTTGTTGCACCACTAAATATGCAGATTTAGTGGGGGTCTTAAACCCCTGGATTCATTCACCAGTCGCACAAAATTCATTCTGAATTCTGACTCCTGAATTCTGTTTCGATAAAAATTCTTTCTCCCTGCCCTTGTACCCCCCTTATTCCCTGCTACCCTCTCCCTGCCTCTTTTTGACCTCTTGAAATGAGTTACCTACCTACGTCTATCTACATTAAATTTTTTCAGATTTCTGAGAAAAGTTGTGTCAAATTGTAAAATTTCTGATATTCATATTATTTATAAGGTTCGTGTTTCATGCCTAATTTGCTTCTGTGTATCAGGCAAAAACCCTGAGTAGTGTGATAAGTTAAGAATCATTAAGTTACCACAAGCTAGATTGCTAGCCGATGGTACGTGTAATGTCATAACCCTGAGAAATAATGACTTAACTAGTCAGTAAGCTCTCAGAATCTCAGTTACTTAAAAGCAGTTGAGATTGTCAAAAAAAACGTTAATTCCTCATGGCAGTCGGTTACATTGGCTTTCCGTAATGCCTTAGAAACGTTGCAATTTTAGTAAAAAAAGAGGATTTTAGTCCGATGACCATCGCAGTTGGACGTGCCCCCAGTAGAGGGTGGTTTGACGTTCTAGACGACTGGCTCAAGCGCGATCGCTTCGTATTCGTAGGTTGGTCAGGGATACTATTATTCCCCTGCGCCTTCCTAGCACTAGGCGGTTGGCTGACCGGCACCACCTTCGTCACCTCTTGGTACACCCACGGATTAGCCTCCTCCTACTTAGAAGGTGCTAACTTCCTGACAGTGGCAGTATCCACCCCCGCCGACAGCATGGGACACTCCCTATTGCTGTTATGGGGCCCAGAAGCTCAAGGCGACCTCACCCGTTGGTTCCAACTGGGTGGCTTGTGGCCATTCGTTGCCCTACACGGAGCCTTCGGTTTGATTGGCTTCATGTTGCGGCAATTTGAAATTGCGCGTCTAGTAGGTATCCGTCCTTACAACGCCCTCGCCTTCTCAGCTCCCATTGCAGTATTCGTCAGCGTATTCCTGATGTACCCCTTGGGACAATCAAGCTGGTTCTTTGCACCCAGCTTTGGCGTAGCAGCAATTTTCCGATTCCTACTATTCCTGCAAGGGTTCCACAACTGGACACTCAACCCCTTCCACATGATGGGTGTTGCGGGTGTATTGGGTGGTGCTTTATTGTGCGCCATTCATGGTGCGACAGTTGAGAATACCTTGTTTGAAGACGGTGATGGTGCTAACACCTTCCGCGCCTTCAATCCTACCCAGTCGGAAGAAACCTACTCAATGGTGACGGCAAACCGTTTCTGGTCACAGATTTTCGGTATTGCTTTCTCTAACAAGCGCTGGTTACACTTCTTTATGTTGTTCGTGCCAGTCACAGGCTTGTGGATGAGCGCCGTCGGCATCGTCGGTTTAGCACTCAACCTGCGGGCTTATGATTTCGTCTCCCAAGAATTGCGGGCGGCGGAAGACCCTGAGTTTGAAACCTTCTATACCAAAAACATTTTGCTGAACGAGGGTATCCGCGCTTGGATGGCTCCTCAAGATCAACCCCACGAACAATTTGTATTCCCTGAGGAGGTATTACCACGTGGTAACGCTCTCTAATAGACCAAATATTTTAGGCGGTGCTGGACGCGACCAAGAATCCACTGGATTTGCTTGGTGGTCTGGTAACGCACGTTTAATCAACCTATCTGGTAAACTGCTGGGTGCTCACGTTGCCCACGCTGGTTTGATTGTATTCTGGGCTGGAGCGATGACTTTGTTTGAAGTCGCTCACTTCATTCCTGAAAAGCCCATGTACGAGCAGGGCTTGATCCTGTTACCTCACCTCGCCACTCAGGGCTGGGGTGTTGGTGCTGGTGGTGAAGTTATCGATACCTTCCCCTACTTTGTTGTTGGTGTACTCCACCTAATTTCCTCAGCCGTCCTTGGCTTTGGCGGTATCTATCATGCCGTTCGTGGCCCAGAAACCTTAGAAGAATATTCTTCTTTCTTTGGTTACGACTGGAAAGACAAGAACAAGATGACCAACATCATCGGGTTCCACCTGATTATTTTGGGATTCGGTGCATTGCTATTGGTAGCAAAGGCAATGTTCTTTGGTGGGTTGTATGACACCTGGGCACCAGGTGGTGGTGATGTTCGGATTATTACCAATCCGACATTGAACCCAGCAGTTATCTTCGGTTATGTAATCAAGTCTCCCTTTGGTGGCGAAGGCTGGATTGTCAGCGTCGATAACTTGGAAGATGTGGTCGGTGGTCACATTTGGATTGCCTTTATCTTAATTTCTGGTGGTATTTTCCACATTCTCACCAAGCCTTTTGCTTGGTCGCGTCGTGCATCCATCTGGTCTGGTGAGGCTTATCTCTCCTACAGCTTGGGCGCTCTGTCGTTGATGGGCTTCATTGCCTCAATCTTTGTTTGGTTTAACAACACCGTTTATCCAAGCGAATTCTTCGGTCCTACTGGTCCAGAAGCTTCTCAAGCTCAGGCTTTGACCTTCTTGATTCGTGACCAACGTTTGGGTGCTAACGTCGGTTCTGCCCAAGGTCCTACTGGTCTAGGTAAATACCTGATGCGCTCTCCAACTGGTGAAATCATCTTCGGTGGTGAAACCATGCGCTTCTGGGATTTCCGCGGCCCTTGGTTGGAGCCTCTACGTGGTCCCAATGGTCTTGATTTGGAGAAAATCAAGAATGATATTCAGCCTTGGCAAGCTCGTCGCGCCGCTGAATATATGACACACGCTCCTCTGGGTTCTTTGAACTCCGTGGGTGGTGTGGCTACCGAAATTAACTCTTTCAACTACGTATCTCCTCGCGCTTGGTTGTCGACTTCTCACTTCGTACTAGGATTCTTCTTCCTAGTTGGTCACTTGTGGCACGCTGGTCGCGCACGGGCTGCGGCTGGTGGTTTTGAGAAAGGAATTAACCGTGATACTGAGCCAGTGATGTTTATGGACGACCTAGATTAGGTTGTAAAGTTTATTTCATCACGGACTATTAATTTAAAGGCTCTTGCATAAAAGCAAGGGCTTTTTTTATAGGAAAATTAGTAATCTATTAATTAAAGTGAGCGACTTGCCAAGGTAACTAATCTATGAATGATGCCAATTTTATTGATGCTTTGCGATGGACATCCGAAGCTAAAGAAAAGTTACAAAATATTCCCTTTTTTGTCCGCTCTCAAGCTAAAGCCAGAATTGAACAGCTAGCTCGTGAAGCAGGACAAGATGTTGTGACTGCTGATTTGGTAGAAGAGGCTAGGCTTGAGTTTGGACAATAAAACATTCTGGAGGTCGTAACAATGACAGTCGCCAAAAATCGAGCAGACCGAGTAATGCTTTATGACATTAGCTGGGAACAGTTTGAAAATCTTCTAAAAGACTTGGGAGAGCATCGGGTAGCAAGGTTAGCTTACGATCGCACTACTTTGGAAATTATGACACCTTTACCTGAACACGAACATTACAAAGAGGTAATTAGTGATTTAGTCAAAGAAATCGCTGATGTGCTGGATTTAGACTATGAAAGTTATGGCTCGACTACTTGGAAACGAGAAAGCCGAATGGCAGGGTTAGAGTCAGATAACTGCTTCTATTTCCAGAATGAAGCTACGGTTCGGGGTAGATTGGATCTGGACTTGAGACAAGACCCACCGCCTGATTTGGCACTGGAAATTGATGTTACCAGTAAGTCTTTAAATCGTTTTCCCATTTATGCCCGCCTGGGAGTACCAGAACTCTGGTGTTATGATTCTGGTGAACTAAAGATTTACCACCTGCAAGATGGGGAGTATATCGAATCAGAGAACAGTTTAATATTTCCTACTTTAGCAATCCGGGATCTGCCGAAACTAATTGAGCAAAATCGGGCAGATGGCAGACGGGCAATTCGTCGGGCAGTGCGGAAGTGGGTGAAGATTAAACTACCCAATCAACCTAATTCATAATTACGAATTACGAACTTGTACTGAGCTTGTCCTGAGCGTAGTCGTTGGCGCAGCCTCTCGTAGAGAAGGGCGTAGCCGAAGTATTACGAATTACGAATTACGAATTACGAATTACGAATTACGAATTACGAATTACGATCAGCTTCCTCCCACATTCATTGCTGTTAAAAAAGCCTTCTGGCTCACATCTCTGTAAACTGTATTCAAATACTTCATTACCACATCACTCGAAGTTGAATTTACTGCATTTTCCTCTTCCTTCGCAAGGGGGATTGCTCCTAATACATCTAATACCATCTCATTAGTGGACGGCGCAATCACTACCAATGATGACTCTAGTGGCTCATTGTATTGCCAGAAAGAATCAATTTTTACCGAGTATTTATTATTAGGAATTGACTGTTGAATATCGGGCGTTTCTGTAGCATTGGGTTCAATCTTGGCACTACGTAATTTACGCAAATCGCTGATAATTTGCTCTTTGGAACGTCCGCGCAATTGAAATAGTACAAAGGGGTCTTCACTGAAGCGATCGCCTAACTGATAGTATATCGCACCAATATGTTTACAGGGATTTGCTTTATCAGGACAAGAGCATTTACTCTGGACATCACCAAGGGTAAATGGAAATATCGAAAGACCATTAGCCGTGAACACTTCTTCTATATTTTGTGGCATTTCTCCTGCTAGTAGCTTTGCAGCAAAAATTGCCCTTTGAGACATGGTTTCAATTACATAACCCCACTGTTCATCGGTAAATGGTTCAAGGGAAAGGGAAACTTTATAAGGTTCTACTTCACTACCTTGCACCCTAGCCAATACTTTTGCACCTTTAAATTCGATACTCAAAACGTTTCCTTGACGAGCATAATTTCTTGCACGTTCTAAACGCTTTTTAAAGCGATAGGAATCTAGCAAATCGAGCCATTGTTGTGACCACCATTCTCGACTTGCTTGTAATGTGTAATTAGTCATAATTAATTCAAAAGCTTAGTAATGTTCTATGTCAATTTTGACGGGTTCGTAGTGAGCGCTTTAGCGATCAAATCAAGGACTAAAGTCCTTACTACGAACTTATTCTGCATCATCGTCAATTACTGCACTGTGGTCAAGTAGTAATAAGTTGCGAAGTTGGTCTGTATCCATTTCAGTCAACCACTCTTCACCAGCACCTACAACTTGTTCAGCCAGTTGTTTTTTACTTTCAATCATGTCATGAATTTTTTCTTCTAAAGTGCCAGTGCAAACAAATTTATGTACTTGCACATTCCGGGTTTGACCAATCCGAAATACTCGGTCTGTGGCTTGATTTTCCACGGCTGGATTCCACCATCTATCAAAGTGGAATACATGATTTGCTCGTGTTAAATTCAGTCCTACTCCACCCGCTTTCAGAGAAAGAATCATAATCGGTGGCCCTTGAGGATCGTGTTGGAAACGGTCGATCATTTCCTCCCTTTGCTTTTTACTAGTACTGCCATATAAAAAGAATATTTCTCGCCCTAGTTGTTTTTCTAAATAGGGTTTAAGTAATTTACCCCACTCAGCAAATTGTGTGAAGATTAAAGCTCTATCGCCTTCTGCTAAAACTTCTTCTAACATCTCTTCTAGCCGCAGAAGTTTTGCTGAATTATGTTGGTCTAATGTCGCCTGTTTCAAATATTGGGCTGGGTGATTGCAGATTTGTTTGAGTTTGATTAGTAAAGCCAAAATCATTCCCCGACGTTGCAATCCTTCAGCAGATTCTATCTCTACTAAAGATTGTTCTACAACTTGTTGATAAAGTGCCGCTTGTTCACCAGTTAGACCGCAAAATACGGTCATTTCTTGCTTATCTGGTAAGTCTTGAATGATGTCGCGATCGCTTTTCAATCGCCGCAGTATAAATGGCTGCACTAATGAACGTAACTGAGTCAAAGAAGCCGTATCACCATACTTTTCAATTGGCATGGCAAACCGCCGCTGGAAAAATTGCTTGTTGCCTAAATATCCGGGATTGAGAAAATCTAAAATAGACCATAATTCTTGTAGTCTATTTTCTACAGGTGTCCCCGTCAATGCAATACGAAATGTAGCTTCTAATTGCCGCACTGCTTTTGACTGCTTCGCCTCTGGATTTTTCACATTCTGGGCTTCATCTAAAACTATTATCTGCCAAGAGACACTTTGCAATGACTTAATATCTCGATGAAGAAGTGAGTAGCTGGTAACGATTAAATCGTGTTTTTTTACAGCTTCTAAAAACGCTTTACCTTTTGGGCGTTTGTCACCGTGATATTGCAAAATTTTCAGGCTGGGTGCAAATTTATTGACTTCCCTTTCCCAGTTTCCTAAAACAGAAGTTGGACAAACTAATAGTGTTGGATTTTCTAGCGCATCCTGTTCTTTCAAGTGCAGTAGAAAAGCAATGAACTGCACGGTTTTTCCAAGTCCCATATCGTCGGCGAGACACGCACCCAAACCCCAACGTTCTAAGAAGGATAACCAAGCAGCACCGCGTTCTTGATAAGGTCGCAACTGTCCTTTAAAGCCTGTTGGTGTGGGCAAAGGTGCGATCGCCTGATTATTGTTTAGCGCCCCAATCAACTCTTGCAATGCGCCAGATGCGTCAAAACTAACCACTGGTAACTTTTCAATTGCCTGAGTATCCCCTGTACTCAGACGCAAAGCATCTTCCAGGGAAAGCGCCATTTGGTCTTTGCGAGTGGTAAAAAATGTTTGGGCTGTCTTGATATCTTGGGGCCGCAATTCTACCCACTCACCGTTAATTTCCACTAGCGGACTATTTAAAGCCACAAGTTTATCAAACTCGGCTTTGGAAATAGTTTGTCCACCAATTGCCAATTGCCATTGGAAATTCAGCAGACTCTGCAATCCTAAACGTCCCTGCTTTCCCTTTGGGGTTTCGGCAGTAATTTTCAAACCCAAACGGTTCGCCCATCCTTCGCGGTTCGCTAAACTGGGAGGCAAAATTACCCCTAAACCACTGTCTTCTAACCTCCAAGCTACAGCCTTGATAAACTCATAAGCTTGGATGGGGGTGATACGAGAAGATTGGGGATATTCGGTTTCAAAACTGGCTACTATTGTTGGATATAAGCGGGAAGCTACCCCCAAACCTCGCAAAAATGTTTCTTGTGGTTGGTCAATTGTCCGATTTTCATAAACCAATCGTTCAACTGGATTGTTCCAAATAGTTGCCGCATCCACCACAAACTCAGGATCGTCAGCCGCTTGTAAAAAATACGCCAATGTCCACTCTGTTTCGCCAGACTCTGGAGAACGCAGTTGAAAACAGGTACGAAATAGAGTTTTAAGAGTTAATTGGGATTGTAGCGGCATAGTCCAAGCCTTCAGTGCCGCTTCTAGTCTTTCCACTTCGATGGCATCTGCATTAACTGTATGAGATGCACTAGTTAACGCTTGCAACCACTGTCGCACCCCAGATGGTAAAGATGCAGGTTGAGAACCTACCATTTCTCGCACTTGGGCATCTATTGTACTGTTAAGAAATCCCAAAAGTAATTCTTGAGGTTCGGTGGGGAAGTTTACATAGAGTAGGGATTGGGAAAACTCTTCTCCAGTCCCCAGTCCCTCTTGATAAGTGCGACAAACCAACGGCATGGTTGCAGAAAATTTTTCTAGGCGGGTTCCATCTACAGCACTATCTACGAGTACTTGCCATTTGGCAACAAATGCACCATCTGATTCTTGGTCAATTGTTGGTAAAAACTTACATCGTGAGATTAAATCTAAACTCCAACGGGCAACTTGCGACCAAAAGCGTAAATCTCCACCTAAAAAGGCATCTCCCCCTTTCGCAGCATTTAAGGGAACAGCAGCGAGAAATTTTACTGCTTCGCTGGGGTTGAGACAAAAACCCTCAACTCGCCACGGTTGTAAATATTGCGGGGAGTCTGTATTTTCCCCCAAGCTGGCAGAATGTACAGGGAAAATCGCTGTTGTTCCTTTATCACTGCCTTCTGGAATATAAGTTGGTAGGGCAATGATTTGAGAGTGCGTTGGCAAACTGATCTCAGTGGCAGTGGCGGCTTTACGCGTTCGCCCAGTAGTTGCGAATGCAATTTGTGGTTGCTGGATGAAGTTGGTAATTGCCATATTCTGGGAACGCAACCACTCACTCAACTCAACTGATGTCATTGCCAATGGATGTAGTGCTATCTCTCCAGATCCATTAGACTCGGAATTTACTCGTGGCGATCGCCAAGTTTCCCCCCAAATAAATAAACTACCATTTTGATTTTTTAGTAACCAATTACAGTGTAAAATCGCCATTTGCTAACTACTCAGATTTTCCCAAAACTCAAGAATTAAAATCGCAACTATTCTACTTTTTGCATCTTCTCAAGAAGATTTATTGGACAAGTTTCTCATATAATAAATATTTAAGTAAATATTCCACATAAACATTGTTAATAATGAATTTTCCCCTCATTAAAGTCTTAAAAAACGGGATGTTAGTGGAACTGGATTATATGCATCCTCAAGAACAAGAGGTTGTCAGAGCATTGCTCAATGTTGTAATTGTTGAAGGTAAAACTTATCCCCAAAAGCAACCTCTATCTCCTACAGAATTTTCAGCTTACTGGTTAAGCAAGGATGCCTTTGTTGTCAGGACATCTGTTGTAGATCCTACACACAAGCCAAAAGAAATATTAGGGGCGTTTTATTTAAAGCCAAACTTTCCCGGTCGGTGTAGCCATATTTGCAACGCTGGTTTTATTGTACAACCTGAGTTACGCGGTCAGGGTTTAGGACGGTTCATGGGAGAGGCTATGCTTGCGATCGCAGCAAACCTGGGCTACGAAGCAGTGATGTTTAATTTGGTCTTTGAGACTAATATACCTTCAATTACACTTTGGCAGTCGTTAGGATTTAAGATTATTGGGCGAATTCCGGGTGCGGCGAAGCTAGAGAATGGGCAAGTGGTAGAGGCGCTAATCCTGTATCACACTTTGCGTTAAACGACTTGTCTATCTTTGTATGTATTAGAAGTCAGCCATAGGGCATAAATGTTAGGATTGCCACAGAAAGAGAATAGCGAAAGAGAAGGAAAAAAAACTGAATGGCAGAAGTTGATAAGTCAATATCCTTCGATGGAAGGGATATTCGACTGAAAGTAGGCCTACTAGCTCCCCAGGCAGGTGGGTCGGTTTTGATAGAATCAGGGGACACATCCGTTTTAGTAACGGCTACGCGATCGCAAGCCAGAGAAGGCATAGATTTTCTTCCCCTTACTGTAGATTATGAAGAAAGGCTATATGCCGCTGGTAGGATTCCCGGCGGGATCATGCGGCGCGAAGGTCGTCCACCAGAAAAAACAATTCTCACCAGCCGTCTTATAGACCGTCCCATGCGTCCCTTGTTCCCTTCATGGCTAAGGGATGACCTGCAAATTATTGCCTTAACGCTGTCGATGGACGAGTTAGTTCCACCCGATGTGTTAGCAGTTACGGGCGCTTCCATTGCTACCCTGATTGCCCAGATTCCTTTTAATGGGCCAATGGCAGCAGTGCGGGTTGGTTTAGTGGGAGATGATTTCATTATTAACCCGACTTATGCAGAAACTGAAGCGGGAGATTTGGATCTGATAGTAGCAGGTTCACCACATGGCGTAATCATGGTGGAAGCGGGAGCCAATCAGTTGCCAGAGCGAGATATTCTTGAGGCGATTGACTTTGGTTATGAAGCGGTGCGGGATTTAATCAAAGCGCAGCAAGATTTAATCGCCGAATTGGGTCTAGTAATAGTGCAAGAAGCACCACCAGCAGTAGACCAAACCCTAGAAAATTATATCCGCGATCGCGCCAACGGTCAGATTAAGAAAATCCTGTCTCAATTTAGTTTCACCAAACCGGAACGCGATGCCGCTTTAGATGTCGTCAAGGATGAAATTGCCGCGACGATTAGCGAACTGTCAGAAGAAGACCCAATTCGAGTTGCCGCAACTGCAAATAAGAAGGCACTTGGTAACACTTTTAAAGATATTACCAAACACTTCATGCGGCGACAAATCATCGAAGATAACGTCCGCGTTGATGGTCGTAAACTCGATCAAGTGCGTCCGGTTTCTTGTTTAGTTGATGTCTTACCAAAGCGAGTCCACGGCAGCGGTTTATTTAACCGGGAACTAACTCAGGTATTATCCACTTGTACTTTGGGTACACCTGGGGATGCTCAAAACCTCAACGATGACATGCAGCTAGATCAGCACAAGCGTTATCTGCATCATTACAACTTCCCGCCCTTCTCAGTCGGTGAAACCAAGCCAATGCGGGCCCCAGGAAGGCGGGAAATTGGTCACGGGGCATTAGCAGAACGAGCGCTAATACCTGTGCTACCGTCAAAAGAAGAATTTCCCTACGTCATTCGCATCGTATCGGAAGTACTTTCTTCCAACGGTTCCACCTCAATGGGTTCAGTCTGCGGTTCCACCCTCGCCCTGATGGATGCTGGTGTACCAATTCTCAAACCCGTCAGTGGCGCGGCAATGGGTCTGATTAAGGAAGGGGACGAAGTGCGAGTCCTGACCGACATCCAAGGTATTGAAGACTTTTTGGGTGACATGGACTTCAAAGTTGCCGGCACGGATACCGGGATTACTGCCTTGCAAATGGATATGAAAATCTCCGGTTTGTCTTTGGAGGTGATAGCCCAAGCCGTCCACCAAGCCAAAGCAGCCCGGTTGCACATTCTAGAGAAAATGCTTGCCTGCATTGACACGCCGCGAACTGAAACCTCACCCTATGCCCCACGTCTGTTAACAATCAAGATTGATTCAGACATGATTGGTTTGGTCATTGGGCCTGGAGGCAAGACTATTAAGGGGATCACAGAGGAAACTGGTGCAAAAATTGACATCGAAGATGATGGCACCGTGACAATTTCGGCTGTGGATGAGAATAAGGCGAAGAGAGCCAGAAATATCATCCAAGGCATGACCCGCAAGTTGCACGAAGGGGATGTCTATGCAGGACGCATTACTCGGATTATACCGATAGGTGCATTTGTGGAATTCTTGCCAGGAAAAGAAGGCATGATTCACATATCTCAACTAGCTGACTACCGCGTTGGCAAAGTTGAGGATGAAGTAGCGGTGGGCGATGAAGTGATTATCAAAGTGCGCGAAATTGATAACAAAGGTCGCATTAATCTCACCCGTTTGGGTATCCACCCAGATCAAGCAGCAGCAGCAAGAGAAGCAGCGGCGGTGAATCGGTAACTCGATTTGGGATTTTAGATTAGATTAAATCTAAAATCCGCGATGCCTATCGTGAAGGCATCGCCGTATGCTTCTCTAATTTGACAAATTACGAATTATTTTAATGACTTTTCTAGTGTTTTTGGCTCTGGTAAAAGTTGACCCTCTGCTAAAGATGATTCAATCAGCATTTCCAAAACTTCTTGAGCATTTTTGAAAGCTTCTTCGTAAGTATCTCCGTGAGTATGACAAAATCCCCATTCAGGAAGACTCACAACAAAACACTCATCTTCATCAGACCACTGAATAATTATTGTATATTTCATATTTACTCATACACTGTTTTACTTCTCTA
This sequence comes from Nostoc sp., assembly GCF_036918015.1. Lineage (GTDB taxonomy): Bacteria > Cyanobacteriota > Cyanobacteriia > Cyanobacteriales > Nostocaceae > Nostoc. The sequence continues at coordinate 23,354 of NZ_JBALEO010000060.1, read as the reverse complement.
ATTCTGCCAACTTCTGTTGAGCAAAGTTTCGCACTTGCTCATCTGGGTCATTCTCTACTTTGTCGCGCAACAGTCGTAAAGTCTGGGGATGTTGAGGAAATTGCTTGATAATTATCTCCAGTGCAACGCGCCGAGGATTGGAATTAAACGGGAAATTATGTCTACCCTCAAAGGAGTCATTTACAGCACAGTTGTAGTAAATTTCAAACAACTTAGGCTGATTTCTGAAGTGTTTGGCTAATGCTTGGATAACTGCACATCGCACATCCTCATCATCATCAGCAGTAGCGCGGTCTTTGAGAAACGAGCGGGTGTCCGGGTCATCTTTGAAATTACTGGCTAATGCTTTGATGGCTGCACGTCGCACATTCTCATTCTCATCAGCAGTGGCACGGCCTTTGAGAAACGAGGAGGTGTCTGGGTCATCTTTGAAATTGCTGGTTAATGCTTCGATGGCTGCACGTCGCACATCCCAATTCTTATCAGTAGTGGCGCGGTCTTTGAGAAACGAGCGGGTGTCCGGGTTATCTTTGAAATTACTGGTTAATGCTTCGATGGCTGCACGTCGCACATCCCAATTCTTATCAGTAGTGGCGCGGTCTTTGAGAATCGAGTGGGTGTCCGGGTCATCTTTGAAATTGCTGGCTAATGCTTCGATGGCTGCACGTCGCACATCCTCTTCATAATCAGCATTAGCGCGGTCTTTGAGAAACGAGCGGGTGTCTGGGTCATCTTTGAAATTGCTGGCTAATGCTTCGATGGCTGCACGTCGCACATCCCCATTATCATCAGCAGTAGCGCGGTTTTTGAGAATCGAGAGGGTGTCCGGGTCATCTTTGAAATTGCTGGCTAATGCTTCGATGGCTGCACGTCGCACATCCCCATTATCATCAGCAGTAGCGCGGTCTTTGAGAAATGAGTGGGTGTCCGGGTCATCTTTGAAATTGTTGGCTAATGCTTCGATGGCTGCACGTCGCACATCCTCTTCATAATCAGCATTAGCGCGGTCTTTGAGAATCGAGCAGGTGTCCGGGTCATCTTTGAAATTGCTGGCTAATGCTTGGATGGCTGCACTTCGCACATCCCCATTCTTATCAGCAGTGGCGCGGTCTTTAAGAACCGAGCGGGTGTCTGGGTCATCTTTGAAATTGCTGGCTAATGCTTCGATGGCTGCACGTCGCACATCCTCTTCATAATCAGCAGTAGCGCGGTCTTTGAGAATCGAGTGGGTATCCGGGTCATCTTTGAAATTGCTGGCTAATGCTTCGATGGCTGCACGTCGCACATCCTCTTCATAATCAGCATTAGCGCGGTCTTTGAGAATCGAGAGGGTGTCCGGGTCATCTTTGAAATTGCTGGCTAATGCTTCGATGGCTGCACCTCGCACATCCTCTTCATAATCAGTAGTAGCGCGGTCTTTGAGAAACGAGCGGGTGTCTGGGTTATCTTTGAAATTGCTGGCTAATGCTTGGATGGCTGCACCTCGCACATCCCCATTCTTATCAGCAATGGCGCGGTCTTTGAGAACCGAGCGGGTGTCTGGGTCATCTTTGAAATTGCTGGCTAATGCTTGGATGGCTGCACGTCGCACATTCCAACTATCATCAGCAGTGGCGCGGTCTTTGAGCCAGTATAAGGTATCGCTGTTATCTTTCCAAATTGCGGCGACTGTTGCAACTGCTTGAGTGCAAACTTCCTTAACTAACTTAGTTTCTTTGTCATCAAAAAAGGAGTAATAGTACCAGAGATCATATTTAGTTAAGTCTTTGAGTTTGTTAAGCAATTTATTAGCTACCAATGCAATCACCGAGCGATTTCTCACTTCTGCAAGACACTTAGCAGCTAAAAACAAGTTGATAAATTTTTCCTCTTCACCATCTTGCGCCATCAAGTAATGAATAATTTCACCAACAAATTTCGCATCAATCATTCCGGCAATTAGCCGCAATACTTCATGCCAAGTTTCATCTTGCCAGTGTTTACCAAAAACTTCATTTTTCAGAGACTCAATTGTAATACTGCGTTCTTTCTCAAACTGCCAGACAAACTCCCAAGCACAGAAATATTCTAAAAAAGTCCGATGCACAAAGGCATAGTAATCTGCCCCCAAGAAACATAAAATAAAATTGCGCTCTCGGAGTTGCTCAATGATCAACTGCGCTATTTTTTCTCCTTGATGAACTTCTATACTATATAAATACTCAATTAAAATCTTTTCTAAATCATCCTTATTAATCAAGTTGCCTGCTAAACCTTTTTCACTGGTTTGCATCCTGTAAGCAACTTGACGTAACATCCCTTGTTTATCTTTATAATCAATAGTCGCCGATTCTACCTGAATCAAAAGTTTTTCTAAATCCCATTGCTGCAACAGCACTCGTGACGCTTGGCTATAGAGTTCTGCTCTATCTCTTGGTAGTTCTTGATTGCGATTGAGGATTGCCATCATTGTTAGCAGCAAAGGATTAACAGCAAGTTGGCGAATTGCTGGATAATCCTGAATTGCTCTTTCTAAGCGTTCTTTTTTTCTTTGCTTTTCTAGGGAATTACTAAAAGCAAAATTGTGCCAACGGTTAATAAACTCCTGAATCTGTTCTAGTTCTAAATCTTGCAGCATAAAATGCCGAAAGCTAATATCTCGCAATCTTTGAGGCTGATAACCAATGACGCGAGAAGTAACTAGCACTCGTACTAAGGGATAGTTATGAGTGAAATTAATAATATCTGTAATAGCTTCTTCTCGTTTACTGGATTCAAATACCTCATCTAACCCATCAAACATTACAAATGCCTTGCCAGTTTTGAGCAAAGTATCAAGTTGATATTGGTTCAGAGAACAAATAAACCCGCTTCCTTGCTGAAAAAACTCCAAAAAATTCCGGCATTCTTGATTATCTCGACTTCGTACATAAGTGCGGAGTTCAATCAACAAGGGAATTGGTAATGATGATATATCCTGAATTGGAGTTTCTGCCCATTGTAGTGTTAAATATTGCAATAAACTGGACTTACCAGAACCAGGGTCGCCTAAAATTACTAAATATTTGCCAGTCTGTAGTTCGTCAATTACTTCTAATACAGAGCGGCTAGATTGTTGAGCGTAAGACCTTTTGTATTGTTCTAAAATTTCTGGCTGAATATCAAAATCTTCTTCGAGTTGTCCACTTCTTTGAAGCCGTTCCAGATGTTCTTTGGGTAACTCATAAACTTGTGGTAAAGCCTCATTCACCTCACGCACATTTTGAGCTACAAACATATTCCATAACTTCAAGCTATAACTGTAACCTGAAGTATCAAAGGAATCGAGTCTCAAATGACCATAGGTTTTTTGAATTTCTGTGCGATAACGTATCAAGTCAAAATTAGGTACAATCCCAGCAATTGCTTGAATATTTTGCTGCATGACTGCGATATTTTGAGCATCTAGGATGAAATCTAATTCATCTGATTCTCTAAGAATAGCCTTAACTTTTTTAGCATATCGTCTGGTTAAACTTTGCCAGTTAAAATCAGCAGGTAGCGGACGTAATTTTAATTCATCCCAAATTGCAGCTAAAGTATCGGCATCGGGTACCGCATCTGGTAGAAATGGCTTTCCTAATTCTAAGAGTACAGTTTCTTGATGAATAAACTGCTGCAACGAATTAATGTACTGCTTGAGTTCTGCTTCAGACAATTCTGCATCTTCTAATTGCTGCTGCACCTGCAACAAAAATTCCTTCAAAGCTTGACCAAAGACAATTTCTAACCTTTCTTTCTGTCGAATTCCTACACTAGAGGGAAAATTTTGCAGAATTTGAGCGAAAAATTTTTGGATATATTTTTTTAAGTCTTCTCGCGCCAGTTCTTCCAGGAGAGTCTTAAAGACAAACCCGAATGCATTCTTCACTCCCCAAATAGCTAGCCAGTCTAGCATCAATGCCTAACTCCATATCTCTGACTCTATTTTACTGAGCTAAGGCTTCAAGCCACAGTAATGTTTCCGAGTCATCTTTCCAAGTATCTTTAATAACCCCAACAGCCCTTTTACGCACTTCATCTGTAACCTCTGGTTGAGTTTCAACCAAATTTTTAATTTTGTCAAGCAGTCTTTTGTCTGTTTCTCTAATCAAAGAACGAGTTCTCAGATTTTGCAGACATTCTGCTGCAAGCAATAAATTCTCAAAACCATGTTCTTGTCCATTTTGTTCTGCTAAACAATCTATAAGTTCCGCAGCAAACTTTTGATGAATTTTGCCAGTAATTAAAATGAGCACCTCACGCCAAGCCGCATCTGTCCATCGTTGAACAAAAACTTTTTGTTTCAGTTCATCCAAAGATATAGTACGTTCATGTTCATACTCGCAAATAAAATGCGAAGCACAAAAATATTCTAAAAAAGTTCGATGCACAAAGCCATAAGTATCTCCTCCGAGAAAACACAATATAAAACTACGATTGGTTAGCTGTTCGCGTAATGACTTAGCCTGCAAATAAGGTTCATTGATTTCTTTAGCTTTTAAATATTCAGTCAGAATTGTTTCTAACGCCTTTTTACTGATAACTAAACTATTGCCGATAAAACTTGCATCTGATTGCATTTTGTAAGCAATTTGACGCAACATTTCTTTTTTGTCGTAATATTCTAATCTGGTCTGGTCTGGTAGATATTTTCTCTCTGCATCCCACTTGTGCAATAACACCTCTGATGCGTGTTCATAAAGAGTTGCTCTATCTCTTGGTAATTCCTCATGTCGATTCAAAATTGCCATCATTGTCAGCAGCAGAGGATTACCCGCTAATTCTCTAAATGTGCGAGAATTTTCAATACACTTTAACAAGCGATCGCGTTTTGTATTTCCTTCATGTTGATCTGCAAAAGCTAATTTATGCCATTGAGTAATAAATCCCTCAATTTGCTCCTGTTCTAAGTCTTGCAACATGAAGTGACGAAAATTTGCATCTCTAAATTGATGACGCTGCTGTTCGTAACCAACTACCCTAGATGTAACTAAAACTCGTGCTTTGTCATAGGTTGTAATAAAGTTAATAATATCAATAACCACATTTTCCCTTTCTCCTGGATCGAGTACCTCATCCAAGCCATCAAATATCACCATTGTTTGCTGAGTTTTCAGCCATTGTTCTAATTCTTTTTGATTAAGAGTTCCGCCAAGTACACCACTTGCTTTCTCGAAATACTCAAAAAAATTGTGGCATTGCAAATTTTTCCGATTTTCAATATAGTTGCGTAATTCAATCAATAAGGGTAATTCTTGTAAGTCTAAATAATTGTTTGTAATTCTTGCCCATTCCAATGCCCTATATTGAGCTAGAGTAGATTTACCAGAACCCGGATTTCCTAATATAACTGTGTGCTTGTAATTTTGTGGGTCATTAAGTATATCCAAAACTGAAACGTTAGTTGCTGGTGTCGCTAACTGCTCACATACATTTTGCGGTACAAATATATTCCATAAATCGAGGCTGTAATTACATCCGCTAGTGTCCAAACTCTCCAGCTTGAGTTTGCTATAAGCAGTAAGCAACCCCAATTTATAACGACGGAAATCAAAATCTGGTAAAATGGGAGTAAGTTGTTCTAAACTTTCTCGCATTCTTGACAGATTTTGTGAATCTAATAGTTTCCTTAATTCGTCAGAATCTTGTAAGATATAATCGATTTTTTTAACATATCGTTTGATAAGCTGCTGCCAATTAAAATCTGCTGGTAAAGTTTTTAAATTAAGATTATTCCAAGCCTTTATTAATATTCCAGTATCAATAATTGAATTCTCAGCTTCCGATGTAGAAACTCCCAAGGATTTTTGAAAAGGTTTGCCCAGTTGTTCAAGAACTTGTGCGTTCAAAATAAAAGTTTCTAAATCAGGTAGATAATTCTCAAATTCATTTACTTCGATGTCTTGATCTTCTAATTCTTGCTGCACCAAGCCTAAAAATTCTTTCTGAGCTTTCCCAAAAGCATTTTTTAAAGATATTTCTTTAGCTAAATCCAATTTATCTTTAATCCAGACACCAAAAAAATCTTTAACGTAGTCTTCTAAAACATCAGTAGCTAAAGTTGCAAGTTTCTCTAGAATCGGTTTAAAAATAAAACCTACAGCGTTAGCAACGCCCCAAGCAATTAAAAACTCCATATCATTTTTTGAGCTAAATTTAACAAAATAATATGAGGAGTATAATACATTGCTAATATTATGGATAAAATTTTATATTTTTTTAATGCCAGCGATCGCTAAAAACTGTAGTCAACACCAAAATTGTTTTTATCTTCAAGGTTAAAAGCGATGCTAGCTGAAGATTTGTTAAAAATAACTAATATACTGTGCATGGATATTAGGAATAATTTTATGGTTCTACAAGTTAACCCCATCCAAAAAGAACCAATTGTTACTTGGGAAGCACTTCCAGCCGACTTTATTTTACCAGACGATCCAGTGGAAAATATTCAACAACCTGCGATCGCTGCTGCGCTTACCGATGCTTTGGGAAGCACAGCACGCATCCAACCTCAAATGCTGATTGGCTCTAATTTTGGGCTTGTAGCCACAGTCAACAAAAAAATTGTCGTTAAAGCCCCAGACTGGTTTTATGTCCCTCAAGTGCAGTCTGTAGGAACAAATGTAGTTCGTCGCAGCTATACCCCAAATTTAGAAGGCGCTGCTGTGGCTGTAGTGATGGAATTTCTCTCAGACACAGAAGGTGGAGAATTATCAGTCCGTTCAACTCCACCCTACGGTAAACTCTATTATTACGAAAAGATTCTCCAAGTTCCAACCTACGTAACCTACGACCCTTACGAACCCAGCATAGAAATACGATGCTTGCAAAATGGACAATATAATTTGCAGCAAGCAGACGCTAATGGACGTTACTGGATTCCTGAGTTAGAGTTATTTCTCGGAATTTGGCAAGGTGAAAGATTATGCCAAACCATGAATTGGCTGCGGTGGTGGGATACAGAAGGAAATTTACTGTTGTGGAGTAGCGAACAAGCCCAACAAGAACGCCAACGCGCTGAACAGGAAAGCCAACGTGCTGAACAAGAACGTCAACGCGCTGAACAAGAACGTCAACGCGCTGAACAGGAAAGCCAACGCGCTGAACAGGAAAGCCAACGCGCTGAACAGGAACGCCAGCGTGCTGATATATTAGCAGCTAAGTTACGTGAGCTAGGTATTGACCCTGATGCGTAGGCGTAGCCCGTTGTAGACATCGCATAACCTAACAAATGCTGGGAATAATAATTTTGGGACATCAGCACCAAAATTCATTCCATGAAACAGCAAAAAAATCAGTTCAGCCATCTTACTGCGATCGAAAGAAATTATCTATCATTTCCGGCACAGTTTTTATTAAATCAAAACCTTCTACAAGGCAAAATACTAGACTTTGGTTGTGGCTTTGGTAATGATGTTAAAATATTGCGCCAAAAAGGTTGTGATATTACAGGCTATGACCCTTATTATTTTCCAGAATATCCTGAGAATAAATTCGATACAATAATTTGCTTTTATGTTTTAAATGTTTTATTTACCGAAGAACAAACTAATGTTCTTATGGAAGTATCACATTTATTAAAACCAGGAGGTAAAGCTTATTATGCTGTAAGAAGGGATATCAAAAAAGAAGGATTTAGAGAACATTATATTCACAAAAAACCTACTTATCAGTGTATGGTAAAACTGCCCTTTACTTCACTTTGTTTAGATGAGCATCGTGAGTTATATGAGTACGTTCACTACAATCATCAGCGTAATTCATCTAATTATTGTATATTCTGTAATCCCCATAAAAGTCTCAAACTATTAACTGAATCAGCAACTGCTTATGCTATTTTTGATGGCTATCCTATAAGTAAAGGACATATTTTGATTATTCCCAAACGTCATGTTGGCAGTTATTTTGAACTACCATTTAAAGAACAATCTGCTTGCTGGTTCATGGTTAACAAAGTACAAGAAATTCTCAAAGCAGAATTTGAACCTGATGGCTTTAATATAGGAATGAACATCAATCGAGCCGCAGGTCAAAATATTATGCACGCCAGTATTCATATTATCCCTCGTTACAAAGGTGATACTGTTGGCTCTAAAAGTGGAATCAGGAACGTTATTCCTAAAAAGCAATAGTTTTTTACTGATAGCTTCCAGTAGCAAATCTTGATTTATGGAAAATGCATAAATCTGAAAACCTGATTTTCAGTCTTGTTGAAAATATTGCAAAATAAAATATTTCAGTTAACCCAGATTATCTGGATCTATTCCCAGCGATCTTAATTGTTCCGTCAATTGTTGCACCCGTTGTTCTGCAACTTGGGCGCGTTGTGCTTCTTGTTGAGCGCGTTGTGTCTCTTGTTGAGCGCGTTGTGCTTCTTGTTGAGCGCGTTGTGCTTCTTGTTGAGCGCGTTGTGCTTCTTGTTGAGCGCGCAGTGTCTCTTGTTTTACTTGTTCTGCGGGCGTGAGATACCGTTGTCCTTGCTCATCATACCAATACATCCATTCCCGCGTTACACCGCAATAATTTCCCCTTTCGCAACCAATTCCTAAGCCAATCTCTGGTAGCCAAACGGGGTTTCCCTCTTGCAATTCATATTTACCATTAACTAACTTATGTACTTCCAGATGCGGTTTGCGGCGGCGACGAGAGGAATAAATTACGTAATAAAGTACACCCAAAGCCTCGTATTCATCCAACTTAGTAGTGTATTCCTTGCGATAATTTTGGGAAACTACTTCTAGCACGAAAATCGGTACAACATTTTCATCCCACAGCACATAACTGGGACGCAGTTCCTCGTCATAAAACCGCTCTACCCCTAAGCTCAAAAACCCATCTGGCACAACTGGCGGTTTATCGGGGTGATAATAAACACCCATATCTATGGCAAACAACCAGTCTAAGCGGTCTGCCCAAAGTATCAGCAGGATCGCCTTCAGTAAGCCTGGTATTAATTCTTGCAGTTCATTATCCACAGGCATTTCATCAGAGTCTGGTAGTTCCTCGGCTGAAGGCAAGTACCTTGGTAAGTTGTACTCTAACATGGCTGGTTTCCCCAAAACTCAAAGGATATTTGGCTCTATTTGGCTCACCAGAATTATAGCGATTTATCTGCTAGCGATGTCTTCGCAGAAATCAGTCGTTAGTGCATATTTTTGTTCTAGGGACTGACAAATAAAAAAATACTCAACTACTTCTTGTGGGGTGGGCAACATCAGCGCCGATATACAAGGGTACTCGTGTCGTCCACCCCACAAGATTGGGTAATTTATTTGTTGGAAGTCCCCTACCTAATTTACTTGCACACGATAAATAACCATCTTGACCTTTTTGGTTATTTTATGGACAAAGTTATAAGAGCGATTTGGATTCAAGTTGCGATCGCCCATTACCATGATGTACTAAGGCTGCCGTTCCATGTTCTGAAGCACGTAACTCTTTGTCAGAGATTTGTGGCTCCTTGTTATAGACCGAACTTAGTAAGATATTCAGAACTCCACTTGTTTCAGCTTGACTGACGGCGCGATGTGTAATCAATTCACCTACATTCAGTATCACGTTGTCTTCTGGGTCAAGAATGACACGGGTAACTGGACGACCCAATGCTTGTTCAATCCGTTGATTTTTCATTGCCCGTCTGCTGCGTCCTTGTAACTTTTCTGCCTTGGCTTTCAAGGCTTGCCAGAAAGTGTTGAGATTCTCTTGAACAATGCTTACTCGATCGTCCAGTTGAACTTTGTTTTCTAACCATCTGTCACTTGCGGTAGAACGGACTGCGGTTGTCAGATTCAGACCGACAGCGTTCAGCAATTCTGCTTCTTTAGCGTAAATCTGAGCGCGATCGACAAGGGATTCCGTCACAATCTGCCCAGATGCCGCAATAATTAAGCCATCGTCAGTACGCACTGTTCGCAGGACTCTGCGCCCTCTTGCCTGCTGGATCGCTACATTTGCTGCCAAGGAATCAACTGAGTGACGCAGACTAGCGGCGCTGCTCTGAGTTACGCTCCCAATTCGATTGCCAACAGATGCTGTTGCTGCTTGTAAATTGCGGCTGATGTTGGCAGTCAGACTGCCACCCGTGGCTCGATAGAGTTCATCAAGGATACCTAGGCGATCGGCCGCTTCTGCATTGACTAGGGTGACTTCTTGACCCTTTAGTAACAGTACATTCCCATCTGGAGCCAGCACATCCCGCTCGACACACTTGCCAATCACATATACCTTTTGTTCGGCAGGATCAACCAAATTGTTTGTTAGGGAGGCAGTTGCATCTCGATTGAAGTCTTGTAGTTTGCTGCCAGTAGCATCAGTTGCGGCAAGGAATTGCTCGCCTGCATTCTGGCTTGCTGACTGTAGCCCGCGGTTCACTTTCTCTACCGAGCTTTGCAGTTGCTCATTCACAGTTTGAGCTGCTGTTTGTAATCTGCGGTTGGTAGTCTGGGCCGAGTCCTGCAATTTATCTCCAGTTGCCTGAACGGCTCCTCGGATACCACCAACCTGTTCTTCCATCAGTTGAGCAGTTTCTGGAGGTACAAAAGCAACATCATCACCAATTTTCAGTGCTTCGCTAGCAGGAACGAACGATCGCCCCGAATAAGCATCTGCAAATACACCGCCAGAAACTTCGTATCCTTCCACCAGTCCACTATGCTCATCAAAGAACAAATCGACTAATCCACCGAGGTCGAGTCCCTCTGTAGTCAGAATTCTCTTTTTTCTCAGCACGATATTCTGGTGCAGAATCTCTTTAATTACAGGGACACGATGTGCCTTCACAACAGATTCTTTCGAGTTAACTACGATCGCATCTGACCCGATGGCTTGTACCTCTTGTAAAGGAATCACTTTTGCGTCTCGAAACAGTCCCTTCTCTGCAACTAGAAAACCCAAAAGTTGATTGCGTTCCCGATCAAAAATTAAATCTATAATTCGGACAATTTTTTTACCTGTGTCGTAGGTGACGACCACTTTATCGATAACATCACTACCTTTAAGCATTATATATATCCCTGGTATTTTTATTGATTTGGTTGTTGAATCATTTCTTCGTTAGTCGCCTGAAACTTCAGCTGAAAATATCGTCCCTCTCGTCCAAAACCGGGAACTATATCAATCACACCAAAGTATTCGGAAAGTGCCCCAAATATGGCGAGCAGAATGATTAAGCTGGTGATATTTGCTCCAGTATTAGAGCGTTGTCCTACGAGTCTAGGCATTTGTTATTTTATTTGTTGTTGTTTTTAATGGCTAACCTTACTGAAAAAATCATACAAAATTATTGACATATTTTTATCTGCAATCTGCCTTGATTAAGCTTAATCTTTAGGAATAAAAAAAACAAAATGACTATTTCCAAAGATAGATACGCTCCTGTTTGCTTTCAAGCTTTTGGAAGTAAATATTTTTATTTTTATCTTCAATATTATTGAATGACTTAAAAGATGATGTTAGTTAATTGAGCTTTATTCATCTTCAAGAGAACATCAAAGTTCCCAGAAAGCTTTCACGACTTCCTTAGACTCTTGCACAAAGATTTTATGGTAGGATAGAGGTTTTAGCATAAAGCTGACTCTGGTAATATCCGATACGAACAAATCAAAAGCCGATCGGTTGGTGAATTTAAACGCCTGTTTGGGATAAAAGTTGCAATATCTTGCTTTGACTAAGGGATACCACCTGTGGTATCTAGAAATATCCTAGATTTGATAGATACAATAGTTAGTAGCTTGTTTCCTGGTTGTGCATAGCATTGCCCGATCTAAAGTTACAGCCCAGTCAAGAATGCAGGCATTTTTACCCCACTCAGAAAGTTGCTTCAGCCGATAAAATTTTGGTAACTCTTAACTATTAATAAATATATCGGTGCTTAGTGCTATTCATGCTTTATATTTAGCGACAGGATGATGCAAATAGCCACTCACCTTCAAATACTTAGGAGGTAGTATCCACTGGAAGCAACTAATGCTTTGATACCACCACCAGATAGTGTAAGTTAAGGTTAAGTCGATATTCAAACGAATAATTTTTGCTGAATTGCGACAGATAAAGACTAAACTAAAAAGTCTTGTGCAGCAAAACCTGTAGCTTTAAATGAAGTAATCATGTCTAAGGTTCTTGTCTCCGATTCGATTGACCAAGCTGGAATTGACATTCTTTCGCAAGTTGCTACCGTTGATGTCAAACTAGGTCTAAAACCAGCGGAACTGATCGCAATTATTGGTGAGTATGACGCGCTGATGATTCGCTCTAGTACGCGCGTCACCCAAGAAGTTATTGAAGCTGGTACCCAGCTAAAAATCATCGGTCGTGCTGGTGTGGGTGTGGATAATGTGGATGTTCCCGCTGCCACCCGTCGGGGAATTGTGGTAGTCAATTCTCCAGAGGGAAATACAATTGCCGCCGCCGAACACGCGCTAGCAATGATTTTGGCTTTATCTCGCCACATCCCCGATGCTAACGCTTCGGTGAAACGCGGTGCGTGGGATCGCAATAGCTTTGTTGGCGCGGAAGTCTACAAAAAAACTCTCGGCGTTGTCGGTTTGGGTAAAATTGGCTCCCATGTTGCCGCTGTAGCTAGGACAATGGGGATGAAACTCCTAGCTTATGACCCATTTATTTCTACAGAACGAGCCGAACAACTTGGCTGTCAGTTAGTGGAACTAGATTTACTTTTCCAGCAAGCAGACTATATCACCCTCCACATCCCGAAAACCCCAGAAACTACCCACTTAATCAATGCCACAACCTTGGCAAAGATGAAACCCACAGCTCGGATTATCAACTGCGCTCGTGGTGGAATCATTGATGAAGTAGCTTTAGCAGCTGCTCTGAAAGCGGGTAAAATCGGTGGTGCAGCCTTGGATGTGTTCGAGTCAGAACCACTGGGTGAATCGGAATTGCGATCGCTAGGCAAAGAAGTTATCCTCACCCCCCACTTGGGAGCCTCAACCGCAGAAGCTCAAGTGAATGTGGCTATTGATGTTGCCGAACAAATTCGCGATGTACTTTTAGGACTACCAGCACGTTCAGCCGTCAACATTCCCGGACTCGGCCCCGACGTGTTGGAAGAACTCAAACCCTATATGCAGCTAGCAGAAACGCTTGGTAATCTGGTGGGACAGCTAGCTGGCGGACGGGTAGAAGTACTGAATATTCGACTGCAAGGGGAACTCGCGACTAACAAAAGTCAGCCTTTAATCGTCGCTGCCCTGAAAGGTTTACTTTACCAAGCTTTGCGGGAACGAGTAAATTACGTAAATGCTAGCATAGAAGCCAAAGAACGCGGAATTCGGGTAATTGAAACCCGCGATGCTTCGATTCGAGACTATGCCGGCACACTGCATCTAGAAGCCACGGGTACTTTAGGTACTCACTCTGTCACAGGCGCTTTGTTGGGTGAACGGGAAATCCACCTCACCGATGTTGACGGTTTCCCGATTAACGTCCCACCCAGCAAATATATGCTGTTTACCCTGCACCGCGATATGCCAGGGATTATCGGCAAACTTGGTTCCCTACTCGGCAGTTTTAACGTGAATATTGCCAGTATGCAAGTAGGTCGTAAAATCGTCCGTGGTGATGCCGTCATGGCTCTGAGTATAGATGACCCTTTACCAGAGGGCATTTTGAATGAAATTATTAAAGTCCCTGGTATCCGAGACGCATATACAGTAACACTATGAGTGCTGAGTGCTGAGTCAAGAAAAGTTAGGAGTGAATAGTTAGGAGTTAAAAGTTAAAAACTCCTAACTCCTAACTCCTAACTCCTAACTCCTAACTCCTTAAAACTCAGCACTCACCACTCAGCACTCAGCACTCAAAAATGGCAAACACCTGGTGGGAACTACAGATTTTATGTGAGCCAGACCTAGAAGAATCGATCTTTTGGCGACTGGAAGATTTTGGCTGTCGTGGTACAGCTAGTGAAAACAAAGGAAATTCATCTTTAGTAAAGGCTTATCTGCCGACAATTCAAACACAGCTGCTAGATTTGGCAGCGCTGTCGCTATGGCTGCGTCAAGATGCCCTCTGTGTAGGAGTTCCATCTCCTTCTTTGCAATGGCAGTTAATTGATGAGGAAGATTGGGCGACTAGCTGGAAACAATATTGGCATCCGCAAGAAATAGGCGATCGCTTCTTAATTAACCCCGCTTGGCTACCATTACCAGAAACAACAGAACGGTTAGTAATTCGCCTCGATCCTGGTGTAGCATTTGGTACGGGCAACCATGCCACCACTCAGCTATGTTTGGAATCGCTGGAAATGCGGCTGAGTGGAGTTTCGCAGTCGTTTGTGGGTAATAGTGGCAAACACGAACATCTGGTAATTGCGGATATTGGCTGTGGTTCAGGTATCCTTTCCATTGGGGCGCTGCTACTGGGAGCAGAGAAAGTCTATGCAGTAGATAATGACCCTTTGGCGGTGCAATCAACTATCAGTAATGGTGCGCTGAATGATATTAGCCCAGAACGTTTACTACCAGCACTGGGAAGTGTAGACGTTTTGAAAAAACTGCTTGAAAATCCAGTGGATGGTATTGTTTGCAATATTTTGGCTCATGTAATTATTGAATTAATTCCAGAAATGAGTGCGATCGCTAAACCTGAAACTTGGGCGATCTTCAGTGGAATTTTACTAGAACAATCTAAAGCTGTTGCTGACGCTTTAGAAGAAAATGGTTGGGTTGTCGCTACCCTATGGAAACGCAAAGAATGGTGTTGCTTAAATGTACGGCGTTCTTAACCCAGTAGATACGAGTAGTAGGGGCGCAAGGCCTTGCGCATTGGTGTCAACTTAAGTTCAAACGATTATCCCACAGGAATTTTACCCCACCCCTCAATCCCCTCCCCGCTTGCGGAGAGGGGAGGTTTTGCCTTTAGACAAAACCGGGGTGGGGTTCTTGGGGTTTAGTAAGTAATCAAGCGGACATGATATCAGACGCAACTAGACAAAGTGGATGATGAAATTTAACAGTATTCGACTTAAGTATAAATAATCAAGCAATTTTTAAGTGACATAATATATAGATTACCCACTATTGACTTTTAAAACTAGCGATGAAAGAACGGCTACAAATTCACAAAAAAGCTGACTCATCCGCTTATTCGTCAAAGCAAAGTCAGTTGCAATGTCTACGACGGGCTACGCCTACGCATTTATTAAATACTCACTCTAAACTTGCCTCCAGCAAGCCTATACTACAGGCAAAGGTAGAAAATCAGAAATTTCAACAATATCAGTTTGAGGTAACGAAACTCCAAATACAAGCCAAGCATGGCACGATCGCGCCAGAGGGACAAGAGCGACTCACTGTCTTGCAAACAAAGATGAGTCAGTCGTTGCAGCAAGGTAAGGAACACTCTTCGCAGTTTGGTCATAGCCTGAGCAAAATGGCGATAAAACGTTCTGATAGCGTGTCAATAGGAGAAATACAGCCAAAACTGACTATTGGTCAATCAGGAGATCGATATGAGCAAGAGGCGGATAGAGTCGCTACTTCTGTAGTCAACCAAATTAATAGAGCTGCTTTGGAAAACCAAGACGCAGGCGTTAAAAACGAACAAGGAAAGTCTGAAGAAATATTAGCAGCAAATAACTCAGCAGATAAAAAACAAAAATTTTTACAAGAATATTCGCTAGCCAAAACACTAGTCAATGGTATAGATGACACATTGCCACAAGATAAAATACTGGAACAACTTTTCAAAAACTTTGTAAATATCCAATTTCAATACACAATGGTGAGTAAGAGTCCAGAAACTCTATTAAAAGGCTCTCCCGAAGGAGATTGTCAGACATTAGCTCGTAGTTTTAAAAAAGTTGCAGAAGAATATTTTGGGATTGAAAAAATAACAATTGAAAGTATCGCTAAACCTTTTTTGAGTGAAGCTGGAGTAACGCCATACCAAGGGAAAAAGCCTAACTGTGATGACGGGAAACGATGGTTCTTCCAAAACCATTATTGGGCTAGCTGGAATGGAAAAATTTATGATGTTTTATTCCTCAGCAATAAACGAACCGAAGCTGATATGGCAAAACAGATGCAACCACTCACATCAATGTTGATGCCTGAACAAGAGTACTATGAAACAGAAAAAGGAAAAATTGTATATCCCATTGTCAATAAATACTCCACTGTAGAGGTTTCGATTTTTGAAAAACTGAAAAACTTTGTTAATAATCTCGGTCAGTTTTTCTCCAACAGCATGAGTGGGATAATCAATAAAATTCGGTCTTTATTTGCCCAAAGCGGAAACAATACCAGTGGTTTTGATTCTCTCATGAGAGAACTTGAACACGACAAAAATAATACTGCGATCGCAAACAAATAAAGTCAATCATTTTCAGACCTTGATGGTATCGTTAACTTAGTGCGATCGCTATCTTCGGTTTCAGAAACAACGGTAGGAAATGATGAAGAATCAAGATATCCACAATCAATCCTCCAGTGCCCCCATGAATACCATTAAGGAACAGCTTCTTACTGCGCTCGAAACCGCTCCAGAATCGATTTTAGAGGAAACCCTCAACTATCTCGAATACCTCAAAATTAGAAAAAATGCCTCTGGTATTAAGCTAGCAGATGCCTCTATCCAAGATGGGGAAGCAACGCTGCGCCACTCCAAAGCTAAAGATTTGCTGAAATTTGCTAACAACTGGCAAGGCGATGACTTTGAAAAATGTCTCCAGTTTGTTTGCAACACGCGTTCCGATGGTGAATTCTGATGTATCTGCTTGGCTTTCACCACTGCCCGGAATTATCCTCTTGTTGCAACCCAATTAACTGTCGCCGCTTCCAAGCATAGTGAAGAATATTAATGCCTAATTCCTGAGCTGTCCGAATGGTCAATCTCGGTAAACTCAAATCTCTATCCAGTCCCCAAGCCGTTGCTAAATCTCCAATTGCTAAAATAATTCCTCCACCAATTAACAGTTTAATCTGTTGCTGATTAACCATTGGCAAGGCGGCAAATAAGAAAGGTTTTGTCCTTAAAGGATGACTCCGTTGCAATTCTTCTAAAGGTCTTAAAGGACTCTCTAATTGTTGTGCCAAAGCTTGAGTACTCTCAATCAAAGGATTAGCATTTGTTGGCGCATCAACTAGAAGCACACCGCCTAAATTTAAGTAATTTCTGAGGGATTCAAATTCGAGACTATTTAAAGATATAGCCTGTCCACCTGTGAGATAAAGGATGTCATAATCTTGGATATTTTCTGCTAAAGAAACCTGACCTGGTTCATCAGCCCCTCGCAAACTTGGGTATAGGGGTTCTACTGCTTGTAACAAATATGAAAGGCTGAAAAAATTACGCGCACATTCAGGATCGCTATGAGTCGCCTGTGCCATACATACCAGTGCTTGAGGACGCATTTGTGCCTGACGACGATAACGCAAATCAATATTATTATATCCAGGGAAAAAAGCATCCGCAGGTTGGGTAATGTCAGTATGTCCTGGTTGTAGGAGTATTCGACATATTTCTATTTCTGAACTAGCTGGTGTAGAGTTTATTTGGTCAATTCGATAAGTCTCTTGAACAATATCTCTTTGCTGTCCGCGCCGCAATTCATCGGGATCTACATAGCTAACTACTAAGTAAATCATGAGCGGTTCAGAACTTACTACTTCTAAATCAATGGGAAAGTCATAAGAAGTCGGTACAACAATTAGATTACCTGCTAAATCAATTGCAATCCCAGGTTGAATTTGTACCCAACGTCCATCTCGATATCTAGCTTCTACTTGGCTTGGGGCGGTCACATCTCGCACGCCTAAACCGCAGACAATTCCTGGTTGATTTAAACTTTGATATTGAGCATTTTGCCGATTACGGTGATATTCATGGGCTGTGCGCCAACGTTCCGCATTGATTAGTAAGCCGTCTGCGGCTTGCAAGCGTTCAAAGGATTTAATTGGTGGTGGTGGGAAAGGATGGGACATAGGAATTTTGGATTTCGGATTTTAGATTTTGGATTAAAAGTCTGTTTAATTTTACTTACTTGTATCAAGTCTGTATGAAGATGCGCTAAATCATGTTTAAGTACAAGAAAGAAAAACGAACCGCAAAGGACACAAAGGACACAAAGTAAAGAAAGAAAGCTAAAAGGGTTTGGTGTAAACTCACAAAAAATGGTATTAATTACGAATTATTTAATTAGAAGGATTTTCGATAGATAATTCATAGGTGCAAAAAGCTGGTTTTTCCTGTTCTATGATTCTTTGGATAAGTTCTTCGTTGATGATGCCAGTAGAAATATTTGAACGCAAACGCACTATAAAATGATATGGTTGTCCACCGGCTAAAACTGCATTTCCTAATTGTGCGTCTCCTATAATGAAACTTGGGCCAAAAGGTTCTGTAATACTAATATGTTTATCAGCTTCATTTGGTAAATGTTCGTCTAGCGGTAAACCAGTATAAAGATGTAAGTAGAGACGCAATCCTTTACGAGTTCCTCGCCAGCGATAAAGTTCTACGGCTCGGCGAATTAAACGCCGTTGTTGCTGGAGATCCCAAACAGAATCTACTTGCCAAGCAACCCAATGAGCCATAAAGGGTAGTAATGCTTGTGGTGCTGTCAAGGGATCGAGGTTTGCCCACATGACGTTGTAACTATTAACTATTGGTTGAAAAGCTTGCTCAAATATCTTCATGAAGCGACCAATAAAGTCTACTTCCCGATACAAAATTGGCAAGAATTCCATGTAGGCAGTGTAGGGACGAATGTATAAATCGAAATACTCGCTTCTCTCGATTTGTTCGTTGTCCGTGCCTGAGTCTATATGTAGAGTAATTAGGCTGCGAAAATTGAGTGTTAGTTTGTCTTTTTTCCCAGGGGAAATTGCCTCTTGGTCTTCAAAAAATGTATCGGGAATTGAGAAGTAGAGAACAGCATCCATTTGTCCACGAGGCGGTATCTCACTGCCTTCTGTGCCAATCTGACACCATTGAGTTGGGAAGTTTCCTTCAACGCTTAAGCTTACCCGCAAAGGACGCTGTTCTAAGTTTTGCACTTGCACAATCATCTCGCTGGGATGCCCAGGATGCAAGAGCAAACTACGTCCAGCTACATCGATGTTTTCTGCATTTGCAAATGCTAAACCTGCCACAGGTAAAGCTTCGGGAATTTGCATTGGCGTTAATTGAATGCTTACAGCTGGACTAGAGCGACTTTGAACCATAGGATTGGGGATTAGGGGTAAGAAGAGGCAGGGGGCAGGGGGCAGGGGAGCAGGGGAGCAGAGGAGCAGGGGAGAAGAATTACATAGCCAGTTCCCAATCCCCAATGACCAATGACAAATGACAAATGACAAATGACAAATCAGCGATTAATGATTTGGATGTCGTGATTGGAACGCAGATTTGTATCAGCCCAGGAACATATCAAACCTTCTGATCCCGGATCGATCAATTGTTCTGGGGATGGTTGTCGTCGCCAATTTTCTCCTTGCTTGCGGATGGGAAACAGCAAGACGGGGCCTAAATGACGCACGCCTGGGGTTTGTTGCAGTAATGCGACAATATCTGATGTATAAACTGGTCGCCCAAATGGCCAACCTTTGCCGTCGATTCCTCCAGTTAAGGGATTTAAATATTTATACAGCGATCGCCTTAAATTCCGACGAATTTCTTCGCTGGCAAAAGGATTATTGTATGCTGGCTCTAAAGCAACTTCTGTTTGTACCGAAACGCCTACGTAATTCGGTTCTTGTAACTCTACTTGTACCCCCAATAACCGTCTTTCATCTAAATAAGTCAAAATTTGCTCTTGCAGGGCATTACTGAGGGCAAAATCTTCTGGTGTCATGCCATTGCCTTGAGCGATCGCATCTGTGTTTGCGAATGGAACTACCAGTAAACTAACTATACCAGCTTGTCTACGAGAATTCGCTGGCAAACACCGGACGCGAGCGATCGCACCAGCACCCGCCTGTTGAGTTAAAACTTCAAAATCTTCAGCAGTGACGGCGCGATCGCGTGTGCGGAGAATGCGGGGAGCCTTCATCACAGCCTGTTCCAGCGACTCGGCATCTGCTCCATTGATTGCTGGTACACGATTGACCACACTAGCAATATAAGGATACGCAGACTTCAAAAACTGAATTGCCCCAGTTTGAACATTGCCTTCTCTACCGCCGCCTGTACGATAACTAACCATCCTAATTTCTGATCCACGGGGAGGAATCGCCCCATATTGGTGTTCCGACTGGTTATTTTCCAGAACTTGTACAGATGTGTCATCCAGCGATGGTTGCTGGATTCGCGATCGCACCTGAGTTTGCTGTTTAAGTTGGCTAGGTTCTCGAATCAGCGGTCCAAACTGGATTGTACCAGTGATCGAATCGATGGTGTAATGAAAATTATGCGGCCCAGAATCAGCAAAATCTCTCACCTCAGTCCACTTTTGAGGTAAACCGCCAGCAGGAGTAACTAAAATATACTCATTTTCTCGGCGTTCTAAAATTGGTGCTGTTTGTAACTGGAAACTTTGACCGGGTGTACCATCACTAATTCCCAATCGCTCATCTTGAATCAGCGTACTATGGCTAGCCCTAACAGTACCGCCAATTGAACGCACTGCTAAACCAATAATTCGTGGTGGACGATTGTAACCAGATTCATTCGCTTCTGTAGAAATAAAGCTACAGCGTAACCAGCGACCTCGATAAGAGGTAAAATTAGCCACAGGCCAAATTTGAGGTAAATGCAGACGTACTTCTGCACCTTGAGAGGGGTTTTCACCCTGCTGGGCGATTTCATAAAAACTGAAGCCGCGAGTTTTATCATCTGATTCTTGCAATAAAACTGATTGCCAATTTTCCCCATCCCAGGCTTCCCATCTCCGGGGTGGTTGATTGGGGTTAATCCCAGCAGGAGTAGCCGCAGCCCCTTGGAAAATAATTTCTAAAACATTAGCATCTATTGGATCGTCAGAATTAATTGCTAAATAAAAGCAGTTACCAGGTTGGGGTTCTTCTTCAAAAATCGGTTGTTCATTACCTGTCCAGTAACCGTTAGATTGACGAGTCCAGGAAGTTGTGACTCTTTCGCGCAGAGATTGGGGAATATCTTCGGTAGTTTGGGCAGTTAAGAAATGTTGGATGCGGGGTTTGCCGATAATTAGAGGAGAATCTGTGCTGAAGGTAATCGCTTCTGTAGTTTCAGTGCGGATAGTTGAAGCTT
Source organism: Nostoc sp. (assembly GCF_036918015.1). Classification (GTDB taxonomy): domain Bacteria; phylum Cyanobacteriota; class Cyanobacteriia; order Cyanobacteriales; family Nostocaceae; genus Nostoc. Next base: position 2,165 of record NZ_JBALEO010000060.1, on the reverse strand, counting down.
CTAATCCTGCGGGAATTGTGTAGGCTTCAGGTAGTGCAGCGCTTAAATAAAAAGTTAATTCTGTACGGGCTGGGGCGGGTGGTTGAAGACGAATACCTAGTAATTCTAAAAAAGCAACATAATTTTTTCGGGGTACTTGGTTGAATCTGAGCAACATCTGGTCAGTTAACCAAGCAAATAACTCAATGAGCGTAATTCCTGGGTCGCTGAGATTGTGGTCAGTCCATTCTGGACAGTAGCGAGGAATACGCATGATACATTCTTGCACCAAATCATCAAAGGCGCGATCGTCTAAGTTGGAAGAAGGTAATTTCGGTAAAAAATCAAAGTTCATACCAATTTTAAAAAAGAATGTGACAGATACAAGCCTAGAAACCCAGATGAAATTGAGCTTTCTTAATTTTCAATTTTTAATTTTTAATTCGTATCACGATTCCTCCCCAGCTGACACCAAATAATAAGGATAAACAAAACTATAAATATCGGGGCCGTCTTTAAGTCGATAATTGATGATGATGTCTACTCTGCCACGAACTGGATCGGGATCGGTAACAACTTCATCGATAGTAATGCGTGGTTCCCAAACTTCTAAAGCTTCCAAAACATAAAGACGGATTCGCAGTAGGGTATCGCTATTTAAAGGTGCAAACGCCAGTTCCGACAAGCGCGAACCAAAGGTAGGTCGATAAACCCGTTCACCTACACCCGTGCGGAGGATAATCCAAATAGATTCTTTAACTTTTTGATCTTCACGGCTAAGTTGTATCCCACCTTGCACACTTAAATGCAGTGGATAAGCCCAACCTGTTCCCAAATAGGCTCGATCGCGACCATAAACCATATCTGGCACTTAGACAGCTGTTACATGGATATCTTCAAAGATATCGGCACAAAGGGTTTAAGCCTATTCGCCAAAGGTCGAAGATGAAGAGGCAGGTAGGGGTTTGAGGTTCCGAGGTGGATTATCTGGTATCTCGTTCCCAGTCTCCGACTGGGAATGCCTAATTTGAGGCTCCGCCTCCTCTTTCTTGACAAGAGGCAGAACCTCTCGGAATACATTCCCAGCCTGGAGGCTGGGAACGAGGTGAGCGAGTCTTTGAACTCCGTGAACGAGTCTTTGATACTCGTGAACGAGTCTTTGATACTCGCGGACGAGTCTTTGATACTCGCGGACGAGTCTTTAATACTCGTGGACGAGTCTTTGATACTCGCGGACGAGTCTTTGATACTCGCGAACGAGTCTTTGATACTCGCGGACGAGTCTTTGATACTCGCGGACGAGTCTTTGATACTCACGGGCGCAGTATTCCCCCTGCCCCCTGCCCCCTGCCCCCTGCCTCTTCAATCAGCCGCCAATCAAAACAGTGGGATTACCTTTGATAATTTTATTCGGTGGCCCCAATGCTTCTAAAACAGTGTCGCCCATGCGAGAAGCAGGCAAATTGTTAATCAGCACTGTCTGACTACCGTCAATCACAACCCCAGGGCCGTGAGGAGGGACGGGCAAAAGTGTCGCGCAATTATGAATATCAGCACCAGCAGCAGCAGCACTAATTGCACTACCCATAGTAGCTGCTGATGTTGTCTTTGTAGTTTGTTCAGCAGCTAAGGCAGCAGGTGCCCCTGGTGTACCAGCCGCCGCTAAAGTAGCAGCCTCAGCCGCTTTGATAGCTATATCAGAAGATGTTTTGGCAGACTGCAAACCTGGTACTGCGGCGGCAAGTACGCCCCGCCATGCAGGTAAAGACCCAATCAACACATTGGGACTACCCGGCCCTCCTGTCAAAACTGGGGGGAAGGGGTGTGCCACATTGTCGGTAATTCTTGCTGCTGGTCTACCCATCACAATCTCCTATTGTGTTTATAGCGTTTCCTAATCACATGAGGTACATCTTAGCCCTGGATTTCTCACAAGTGAGAAATCCAAGGGGTGTGGGAGGTGTGGGAGGTGTGGGAGGATGGGGAAGAAGTCTTACCCCCCACACTCCCCACACTCCCCACACTCCTCTTCCCCTGAAGCCTACACTATGCGTGAGAAATCCGGGTTAGCCCCTTCTTCGCTTGCGGGGAGGCAGGGTGGTTTCATACAAAGAAAGAAAAAACTTTGTGCAGTTGATTGGAGAGGGCGCGTTGTGCTTGAGGAATAGTTCGGAAACGAAGTTGGC
>NZ_JBALEO010000059.1:0-2224 GCF_036918015.1 Nostoc sp. | reverse complement strand
AGATTTCTCGGTTTTCGCACTATCCCTCAAGCTCAACGTGCTTTAGCCAATCAAATCCAAAAGGTTTTTTCTTTCTTTGTATGAAACCACCCTGCTCCTCGCTTGCGGGGAGGGGGTTGGGGGTGGGGTTCTATCTCTGCAACCAAGCACCAATATCCTGCAACACCCCCTCCATCCTCTCCAGAACATCCTCATTTCTAAATCGCACAACCTGCAACCCCAAACTCTCCAAAAATTCTTGACGTATCGCATCTTCCTCTTGCGTGTAGTCGTGAATTTCGCCATCCACTTCCACCACTAACCGCGCTTCATTACAGTAAAAATCGACGATAAAACGGTCAATTGTTTGCTGACGGCGGAACTTGAAACCCAAAAGTTGCTTGTGTCTCAATTTCTCCCAAAGTAGCTTTTCTGCTAGAGTTGGTTCACACCGCATTTGTCGCGCTAATGGTTTAAGTTTTTTCCAAAGTTCGTGTGGGCTTTGCCAAGGGTATCCCGGAACCCCACCCCCTAGCCCCCTCCCCGCAAGCGAGGAGGGGGGACTGGAGTCGGTGAAAGGCTTGGGGTTATGATTTTGGGTCATTTGCGATCTTGGTGGTTAGCTAATTAATATTTCATGTATTATTCCCAGCGATCGCACTCTCGCAACTCCTCAAAACTCTGGCATAATCAAACATGGCTGCACCTTCAAAACTAATGTAAATTACGCCAATGTCCAACGGTAAGTATCATAGCCCATTCTCATATATTAAGTTAAATTAAGAATTATTGCAAAATAGTAAACAATTTTTGGGAATATCACCCAAGCTAATTAAAAGGTTTACGCCGAATGGATATTTTAATAGAATAATCTCATCAAAAGATTCGCAGAAATATAAATGGACTGGATTACACTACTGCGATCGCTACAGTCTGATTTTATTAAAAGGTTAGCATCTGGTTGTCTGCTTCATTGTGAAACAGAAGGTCAATATAGTGAATTAACTATAATTTCTGGAGAGAGGTTAAAGGCACTACGGGAATTTTGCTGGCAGATGGCTGAAAAATATAAGCGTGTTTTACCAGTGCGTGATGTTTTTCTTAGCTATCTCAAAGGGAAGTTGGGTGAGGAAGTTGTCAAAGAACGTTTAGCTGATTTTATTACCGAAGTCGATTATGAAAAGCGATTTGGCGGCGATGGTAATATAGATTTTACGTTGACTTCTGACCCATCTATTGGTATTGAGGTTAAATCTCGTCATGGTCGCATTGACAGAGTTAGATGGTCAATTAGTTCTGAAGAAGTTGAAAAAAATGCAGTTGTAGTTTGCATTTTGATTCAAGAAGATGTGAGTGAAGCACAATCTGAGTATCACCTATTTTTGGCTGGCTTTCTCCCAACCCGGATGATTAAGTTGAAGACTGGTAAAATTTCTTTTGGAATAGAACAATTATTATATGGTGGTGGTTTATGGTGCTATCTAGAACAGTTACAATCTTCTATAAATAATTATTCTCGGCAACAACCACCTATTTATAAATATCTTCCGAAACAGGAAATTCTATCTAAGCCAACTAATCATCAGTTACTCAAATCTTCTTTTCAGCCTGAATATCATCATGAAAATTTAAATATATTTTATGTAAAACTGGGTGATGAATGCTTTCAAAAAGGAGAATATATAAATGCAATTACTAACTATAATCAAGCCTTACAACTTAATCAAGATGATGTTGATGTTTTATATTATAAGCGAGGTTTAGCCCACTATCAAATAGGAGATTACGAAGCTGCGATCGCAGATTATTCTCAGGCAATCAAGATAAACCTTCATGATGCTAAATCTTACAATAAACGAGGTTTAGCTCTCTATCAACTGGGGCGATTAGAGGAAGCGATTAATGATTATACTCAAGCTATTAGAATTAATCCTAATGTTGCCGTAACCTATAAAAATCGGGCTGAAGCTCGTTCTCATGTTGGAGATAACCAAGGAGCAATTGAGGATTATACCCAGGCTATCAAAATTAATCCTCATTATGCTGATGCTTATAAAAACCGTGGGATTACTCGTTATTTATTAGGCTCTCAGCCAGGATTTCCTCAAGCAATCAAGATTAATCCTCAAGATGCCATAGCTTATAAAAAACGTGGTAATGCTCGTTCAGATTTAGGAGATTTTGAGGGCGCAATTGAAGATTATACTCAGGCAATCCAGATTAATCCTAGTTATGCTGATGCTTA
>NZ_JBALEO010000058.1:0-164254 GCF_036918015.1 Nostoc sp. | reverse complement strand
AATGCTTCGTGTTCTTCCGTCCACGGAAGTGATTTTTTAGGTGAATTTTCTGGCATAATACTATTAGTGATTTCTCAAGGAGCCACCACGATCGCAAAATCTTCTGGTGGCTTTTTGGTTTTTTAGTGGTGGTTTTTAAGCTTTAGGGTTGCCGCTATCTCTTTTATCCGATCTACTAGCGTTGGGTTTTGCTGGAATACTTTCGGCAAGTCGCTCAACAGGTATGCTGTTAATACGATCGCTTGGTCGTGTTCTAGTTCTGGGTCAACGGTGCGGACATAGTTGATAAACCGGTCTAACTCGTAAATAGCTAGACCCCTGGCTCGAACTACTTTTGATGAGATTTTTGATTTAGCCATTGGTCATAAGTTATTAGTCATTAGTCATTAGTCATTAGTCGTTTGCGATCGCACTTGTAGAGGTTGAGTGCGATCGCACTTGGTTATCGCCTGTCGCGCTCTAGGTCATAGATAACTTTCTCTAAATACCAGTTATCTGACTGTCCTGGGTTATTTCGCCTCTGCTGCGCCAAAAGTCTTTTGGCGGATGCCACGTCACCTTTGAGCAGGATGAGTAAATCACTTTGCAGGTATCTGTTTCTGGGGTCGTTGCGGTATGAGTGGGATTTGTTGCCTTGTGGCTGGCTGAATTTAGATACAAGGATTTGCCACTGGTGGCGAACCTGCTGCAACGCTGCTATCAAGGCGATTATGCCGTAATAGAGAATGCAAAGGTTGAGCAGAAGGCTGATTAGAATGTACACGGGGATTGAAAGTAGATGTTCAGTTCCACGATGCGGGAAATAACCTGATTGAGACATCGGGAAATCCCGCATTTGTAAACTTCACGCCCTCCTCACAAAATAAAACCGTCCATACCTTTGCAGGCAGGACGGTTTTATTCAGGTTCTTCAGTATTATCTGATTCGTCTTTAGTTTGCTGGATAGTAAGTGCTTTTCTAAGCCTTAGTTCAAGCCCTTCAGCGTTAGCTAAAAATTTCTGTTCTTGTTTCTTGCTTTCGTCGAGCCTTGCCTCTAGCCTGCCTTGATGTGATTTCACATAGTCGAGAAATTGCTGTTTTAGAAGCAAAACCTCCTCTAAGATTTTCCCAGCATCGCTGCGTCCATCCCAGGTGACGCTTGTCCTAATGATATTTTCTCCTGAGCTATCAGCCGAAGTAGCTCCGATCTGTTTAGTCCCATTGACTGAGCTATCTTGTCCATATTCTCCCAGTCGCCCTGACTCATCCTCACGTTTACTGTTTTTGCGTCGTCCGCCAACGTCTTGGGTCGTGCCATTGCTTGCTTTCATAGAATTATCTCCATTTTATCTTTACAAAACTTTTTTGTATAGACATAACGTTGACACGTTATGTCTTTGCGTAATAGTATGTTATTGCAAAGACAAAACTTTTGCAACACAAATCGCTCCCCCACGCCACCTTGCGTGTTCGCCGGAGCAAGCACCCGCGCCACTGCGTAAGCCCCGGCGCGGAAACAACCTTAATCACCAGAGAAGCGATCGCGGTAACGAGTTTACCGAGCGGTGATAGTTTCATGTCTGCAACACACACTTACTCTAGAAACAACATGACAACCACAGTTTTAGAACTGCTTGAAAACCTGAAGCACTACCCTGGTGCGACAAAGCTAAACGTTAGGGATGTTGACGATGAGGAATTTGCGATCGTTGATTTCCAGTCTGGAGACGACGGCGTGACTATAGTCATCGGCGAAAAAGTAGAGTCTGAGCCAGATGAGGAGGAAATCTAATTATTGAAAAGGCGACCGATACCGTCTTATGGAGCGATCGCCAAACAACAAATAATTCGTAATAGCAATCTTACCAATGAGCAAGCCAATAGGATTTTTCACCAGCTACACCATAAACGACGGCTCTTTACTGGAATCACTCCAAGAGGAGTACGGTAGTACTTTTGAACAGATGAGCAGACGCGAGAAGCTGTTTTTAATTTCGGCTCTTGCCATTCAACTTTGCGATCAATCTCCAGGAAGCTGCCGCAATGAAATATATATAGTCGGGCATCAAGCTAATAGCTCCTTACCCGTGGGCGATCGAGAGGGATTAATCGAAGCGCTGATTAATCAAGTCCGCTGGGGCCGCAGCCTTTTAGATACGGAGGCATCGCCTATGGATCAAGCCCACTAGCTAACGCCCTGGATATATATGGTTGCACCAGCGCAGGCTGGAAAGCTTGTGCTGGTCTTTTTTGCACAATTAAGAATTAGGAATTTTGAATTTATGAATTACAGTGACGGACTTAGACCGTGGGCGATTTTCCAACATTTGCCCAGTGGTAGGAGTACTTGTGTTTATCGATTTCGCACCCAGTCTGACGCAGATGCTTACACGAGCATCCTGCGTCAGGGAGGGGGAATCTTTGAGGTAGTTTTCGATTTACCCCAGCACCAGGAAGTTAAAGCATAGCTCAAAATCAAATTGCGATCGCAGTACCGGGAGGAGTGCGATCGCAACTGAAAATCGATTCAAACAAGTAAAAAATATCACAAACTTCATGCGAATTAAAACCATTTCTTACAAACGGGTACTCAATCTCGGAAATTACGAAAACAAACATCTAGAACTGTTTGCCGAAGTTGAGGAAGGAGAAGACCCAGAAGTTGCTATCTTGCGACTTGCGGACACAGTAGAGCGCACAATCCGAGAATCAGTAACCAAGGAATACAGCAGGCAAATGTTGCAAGCTGAAGCGCAGAAAGAAAAATTGCTTGATGAGATTGCCGAACTCAAGTATGAACTTAAACAGCTTGGAAAAATTAAGGATGAACCACCAAAAGAGGACAATCCCGATATCCCTTTTGACCAAACGCCTCAAGCCCAAAAAAACGATCCTAACGAGAATTTTTAATCAGTAATTAAGAAAATGGAGCAAACCAATTCAGACCAAATACAAATAACTGAAGTTCACAACGTCGTAACTGTTTATGGCTTAGAACAAGACGGTTCTATTTCCGAAACAGGATTTATGGCATTTGCGCGTCCTCAAGATTGGGGAAATAAAGACCGCTGGCATTATGAATTCTTCAAGCTGGAATGGATCTATAAAGGCACAAAATACATCAATAATTGCCACTGCTGGACTGACTTAAAAGACCCTGAGCAAGGATATCCCCCACTATTCGCTCAAGGTATCGCAATGATATTAATGCCTGGTAAACCACCAGAATTATGCGGACGCGAATATTTGCATGGTGATGATTTTTGGCGCAAGTCCTGGGGCGAGATGCCTCCCTACTACGATCCAGATGAGGAGGATGAATTCTGGGATGAAGATGAGCAGAGGGCTAGATTTTCATGAAAGATTCAGACACCGCTAAAAGAATTCAGGCTCTAAAAAGAACAGTTGATATTTTGACAAGACACTTGCTATCCACTTGTAAAACTTTTGAGGAATTAGTAGATAGACTTCCAGATGGTGAATTATCCCCAGTTAAATTTGGAATCGCCAAAAATATTGAGTTACTTGAACAAGTCAAACGTTTAAGCAAGCAGTGATTATGAATGAGTTAAACGATATACCACAACCAGATCCAGCATGGGATTACTACATCACTTGGCACAAGCTTTTTAAAGCCAAATCTCATTTAGACAAACTAATTAAATATGTTGGTCAATTTGAGGAGGGGGAGTCAGCAATAGATGAACAAATTGAATCGGATTTAATTCTGGTTATTCGACATCTAGAAGATGTGCTGCCAAAAATTGAGACTGAGTAACCGCCTGATGAATCGTAATTGCGATCGCGCTCTCCCCAAGCGCGGGCTACCTGACACAGTAGCCGAAACGGTGGAATCAACCACCGTCGCGGGTTGTGTCCAAAGCACCCGCCCCACTGTTTCTAGGGAGTGGGGCGTTAGGCATGAATCGCACACCTAATTGGGGTGTTACTTCATTCAAGCGCACCTTCTCTAGAGCTACCGGGCTAAACCCAGCGTTAAGAGTGAATCGCGCCCCTCTTTTGGTGGGGTGTTAGGAGGATTCGAGCGTCAAAACTGGGTTTCAAAATTGATTCGTGTGCCACCACGAATACTAAAAAATCCCAATTCTCGGCAGAACCATGACAATTAAATTAGTTACATCCTTGGGAGTTGATGTTAGCAAGTCATCAGTCACTTGTCATATTTTAACCCAATACCCAGTAGGAGGTTTGAAAAACTATTGGCAGAAAACTAGAGTTAAAGCATCGAGTTTATTTCCTACTTTCTACTCTAATCCCAAACCAAAAAGTAATCAGAAATCAGTTTTTGATTTCGTTGATTATATCAAAGACAATAAGCCTGATATCGCGATTATCGAACCAACAGGCAATCATTACTCAAGGCTTTGGGCGCAAATTCTAGAAAGCTTAGGAATAAATATACTTTGGGTAGGTCATATCGAACTGCGGCGTTATCGTGGCGGGAAAAATCTGCCTAACAAATCTGACGCTGCTGATGCTTTGGCTATGGCTGCCTACGCTGTGGATCAAGAAAATTATCTAGAATCTGGCGAACTTAACCCCCAATCATTTCTAATGCACCGTCCCCAACCGATTAACCAATTGCGGGAACTGGTACAGCAACTCGAACACCTAAACCGCGTCCAGTCACCTATTATCAACTACACCCGTCAAGCGCTGGCGTGGCAATTCCCAGAAAAAGCACACAGTAAAACTGACAGTACCAAAGTGGGAAATGTACCGCCGCTATGGGGTTGGTTAGCTCAAAGGGAAACGGAAGTACACCCACAAAGCTACAAATCCATAACCAAAATATATCAACAATCAATAGCGGTACAACTTGGGCTAGAAATAGATCCGATTATCCGACTTCATGCTGATTGGTTATGCGACATTAACTTGGAGGAGCAACGCTTAGAAGCTTTGCTCAAGCCATTGGTCAACCACGAGCAATTCAAAACCTACAACCAGGTCTTTGACGGGTTTAATTTTGGACTGAGAATTCGGGCCCGGCTGCTTAGTCGAATTTATCCATTTGAAGCGTTTTTGACCAATGGTAAACAGTTAATTGAGCGAGAGGTCAGGGAAGTTAAGAAGAAAGAAGTCACTCGTGAAAATGGTAAATCTGTAGTGAAATTCTTACCTGGGGACATCAAACGGGTTAAACGTAACCGTTCGCGCGATGCTTTCAAGTTGAGGTTAGGCATGGGAACCGTCCTAGAGCAGTCCGGCGACAAGTTAGTTGAGAAAGGTAGTGGTAGTGCCTTGTGCCGAATGAACTTTTGGCAATATGTGATTACCAAAATCGAAATCAATGGTCGATTGCCCAATAATGCCATTGGTGAGGAGATTGCACTTTATAAAGAAGCCCTCAAAAGTAATGTTGATGCTTCCGGTAAGCAGCTGCTTAATGGCAAGCACTTGCAGGCTAAACTCAGTTCCAAGGTTGCCAATATGTTGTTTCGGGAGTTGTCGAGAGCGATCGCGCAGCCAACACCGGAGGTGAACACAAAATGAGCGATCAAGATTATGCAGTTTATGACCCTGACGACGATGACGAGTATGACAATCAAGGGAACTTAGATTTTTACGGTGAGTGCCCTAGATGTGCTGATGGTCAAATGTTTATAGACCCGGAGGATGCTGAAGAACTAATTGCTTTTTGCATTGAGTGCGGGTATGTGAAGGATTTGGAAGAAATTCATTAATTTGCTAAACCCCTACAGTAATGCAGGGGTTTTAAAATCCCTCAATAGTTTAGAGTGAATGAAGAGAGAATCTATCAGTCAAGTCAAACTAACTCTCCAAAACGCAATAGTGGATGTTACCGAATTAGTCAAAGTTTCAATTATTCTCTTGGTTCTGGCTACAGGAGTAGCTTTGCTATCCCGGCGGTTGGGAATCCCTTATGTTACGGGTTTAGTATTAGCAGGTTTGCCCATCACTGAGTTATTGTCTCGTCGGATTGGTTTAAGTCCAACCCTTGTTTTGGATCTTTTCCTGCCAATTCTGATCTTTGAAGCTGGTATTAATACAGATGTTAGCCGCCTACGCAGCACCTTTAAACCAATTGCCCTACTAGCTGGGCCAGGGGCTTTGGTTTCCAGTGCGATTATTGCCGTCCTGTTGAAATTTGGGCTAGGACTGAGTTGGATACCTGCGTTATTTGTCGGAGTAATTCTGGCAAACACTGATACTGTTTCCATGATTGCTGTATTTAAGGATATACCAGTACCCTCGCGGCTTTCCACCATCGTTGAAGGGGAAACTCTATTCAATGATGCCGCTGCCCTAGTTTCCTTCAACTTGATTGTGCAAGTATATTCAACAGGCTCACTCACATTTATAGAGGGAATCCAACAACTGCTATTTATCTCTCTAGGAGGCTGCGTTGTGGGGTTAGTCTTGGGCTACTTGAGTATACCTGTATTCGCCCGTTTAGATGATGCTCTTAGCAGTCTTTTGCTGACAGTCGCAGTTGCATTAGGAACTTTTCAGGTTGGGCAATTTCTCGGTGTATCAGGCCCTGTGGCCGTAGTTGTCGCTGGATTAATTTTCGGGAATTTTGGGCTTTCTCGCAATACTTCTGCTTCTAGCCGCATTACCTTGTTGAGTTTCTGGGAATATGCCAGTTTTACTGTCAACACCTTTATTTTTCTGTTGATTGGTGTAGAAATAAATTTGGTAACGCTCTGGAAAACTTTACCTGCAATTCTACTTGCAGTTTTGGCTTATCAAATCGGGCGAGTTCTTACGGTGTATCCACTGCTAGCAGGGATTCGTTGGATTGACCGCCCAATTCCGCTACGCTGGCAACATTTACTATTTTTAGGCAACATCAAAGGTTCACTCTCAATGGCTCTGGCATTGAGTTTACCTACAACACTGCCAGGGCGAGAAGTCTTGATAGCTATAGTCTTCGGCTGTGTGTTGGTTTCGTTAGTGGGACAGGGTTTAAGTTTGCCTTGGGTAGTAAAACGCTTAAAGTTATCTAAATTTTCTGAAGTTCAACAACAGGTTGAAGAGTTGCAAGCTCAGTTGATAACGGGTAAGGCAGCACAAGATGAATTAGATAGCTTATTGAAATCGGGGGTATTACCAAAAGCCGTTTATGAAGAGATGCGTTCAGCTTATCAGGTACGAATTGCCGGTGCAGAAAAGACACTGCGGGAATTATATAATCGTCGCCCTGATGAGGTGGAAGCTAGAAATGGCAAGAGCAGTAAACTGGAAGCTATTCGCCGACGTTTACTGCTGGCAGAAAAAGGAGCGCTCAATGAGGCAATGCGGAAGCGAATTCTTTCAGAAGAAATTGTGCGCGGGCGGATACAAACTCTCGATGAACAATTACTGAAATTAGAAGATGATTAAGAATATGGGGATTGGGCATGGGGCATAGTCTGGGCTTTATTAATGAACCTTTGAGCTTCGTTATTCTGAAGGGGTGACAAAGAAGGTGAAGCAGAGAGAATAGAGGATTGTGACCGTTTTCAGGTAAAAAAAAGACCGGTCAGAGTAAGAACTTTAGTCGTTACTTTCTAAGCACTAAAATTCTTACTACAAACCTCAAAACTAGCTTATACCAATTAAATTAATGATTGCAACACATCCTTGGGTAAAGACGCGATGAATCGCGTCTCTACAAAGGGTCTATTTGTTGTATTCTTTTTTCAAGTTGGTATTAACAAAGTGCTAGGTGATTACAGTTGGCTGTTCCCGTCCTGTCAGTTTGCGAATCTGGACTATCTCCTGAGCAATAGTGATTAAAGAAGCAAGTGCTTGCTGTGGATCGAGGTCATGTTTGGCGGGATCTGGCTCGTAGCTTTCTAGATAAACTCTTAGGGTTGCACCTTGAGTCCCCGTACCAGAAAGTCGCACCACAATGCGGGAGCCATCAGTAAAGCCAATGCGAACACCTTGTTGCTCGCTAATGCTACCATCAACAGGGTCGGTATAACTAAAGTCATCACTGTATTCAACTTGATAGTTACCGAATTGCTTACCTTTAAGGTTTGGCAATAAAGAACGCAGTCTTTCTATTAAAGTGTTGCCTTGCTCTGTCTGTATCTCTTCATAGTCATGGCGAGAGTAATAATTGCGTCCATAGGTTTGCCAATGTTCCCGGACAATCTGCTCAACAGATTGTTGCCGGGCTGCTAGGATATTCAGCCAAAACAGCACAGCCCATAGCCCATCTTTTTCGCGGATATGGTTAGAGCCGGTACCAAAACTTTCTTCACCGCAGAGAGTCGCTTTACCTGCGTCTAAGAGATTGCCGAAAAACTTCCAGCCTGTGGGTGTTTCATAAGATTCAATCCCAATCTGAGCAGCAACTCGATCTACTGCTTGGCTAGTAGGCATCGATCGCGCTACCCCGGCTAAACCTGCACTATAACCAGGGACTAGCTTGGCGTTTGCGGCTAACACTGCGAGGCTATCGCTAGGAGTGACAAAGAACTTACGCCCTAAGATCATATTGCGATCGCCATCTCCATCAAAAGCTGCCCCAAAGTCGGGCGCATTCTCTCCGTACAAAATATCCACCAAATCATGGGCATAAACCAGATTTGGGTCGGGGTGGCCGCCGCCAAAGTCTTCTAGGGGTGTACCATTTTGCACAGTTCCCACTGGTGCGCCTAAACGTTGCTCAAAAATAGCATGGGCATAAGGGCCAGCCACCGCATGTAAGGCATCGATACTGAACCGAAAATTTCCTTTTGTCAACAGTTGGTGAATCTGTTCAAAATCAAACAGGGACTCCATTAACTCTTGATAATCATGTACGGAGTCAATCACCTCAACTACCGTTTCTCCTAAATGTGACTCACCCAAAGTTTCTAAATCTACATCTGATGCTTCCAGAATTTGGTAGCTATCAATCACTTTACTGCGATCGTACATAGCCTCTGTCACCTTTTCCGGCGCTGGGCCACCGTTGTTAATGTTATATTTCACGCCAAAGTCACCATTTGGCCCGCCCGGATTATGGCTAGCAGACAAGATGATGCCACCAATAGCCTCGTACTTGCGAATAATCGCGGAAGTTGCAGGAGTAGACAAAATCCCCCGTTGGCCAACTTTAATCCGCCCAATTCCATTGGCCGCAGCCATTTTCAAAATGATTTGAATGGCTTGGCGATTGTAATAACGACCATCACCACCCAGGACTATGGTTTGTCCCTGCAAGTCCCCTACAGAATCGAAGATGGATTGGACAAAATTTTCCAGGTAGTGGGGCTGCTGAAAAACCTTAACTGCTTTCCGCAGCCCAGAAGTACCAGGCTTTTGGTCGCTGAAGGGAGTAGTAGAGACTTTATGGATGTTCATAGATTTAACAAGGCATTTTTCTTTTACAGCTTTACATAAGTTCGTTACAAAAAAAAATTGCTAAGTATTATCTATCTATTGGCTACTAACTCCCTTGTTCTCCAATTCCCGATCGCGCCCATACTGAGTGCTGAGTGATGAGTGCTGAGTGCTGAGTGCTGAGTGCTGAGTGATGAGTGATGAGTGCTGAATTCTGTTCGATAAATTAGCTTTTGAAAATTTCTATTTTAAAGGCGATCGCTTATCGTTATTTTGACTTTTAATTACTCTACCAGGACTGATAAAAGAAATTCCTTGTTGAAAGTCAGTACCAATCATGACTGCCTCCACTATCGGTTCGGATATTTCTGTTTGGGCTACCCACTCGACAATAAAGTTTGCGCCTAAACCTCCACTGGTGTCATTTCTATTGATAAAAAAATCTGTCGAAGCTAGGGCATCAAGTTGAATAGGGCGCTCCAAATACTGTTTAACTAGTTTCCCTTCTGAGTTGTAGTAGCGCACAGAAGTAATAATAATCGGATTGGTCAAATCTGTATTCCGAATACTAAGCGTAGCTGCTAACTCAAAAATCTCTTGGCGATTGTGATGATAGATATGAGAGTAGACTGGAACATAAAGAGTTTGACCGCTGGCTATCTTAAAATTCTGATCCAGCGTCACTGTTTTTTGCAATGGGGTTGCTGGAATGGCATTGGGTTGTGACTTGGGTGTTGATTCACAAGATGCAAGAATAATAACAGCGATCGCTAAATAAATATATCTATACAGCTTCATCAAAACTCACCAATTTTTTATATGTGTAGCCAACCCTACCTAATAAACAGTTTAGGTAGGAACTGCGCTCAACATCTTTGTTCAATAAAATCAATGACTTGATGTAAGCATCTTGGTTTAGTCACAATCAGCACAGTTGAATGAGGTTCCAGTATTGTACTGCCGTTAGGAATCATCAAATCTTCGTGGGGATGAGATTGATAGCCAATAATTAGCGAACCAGTGGGGAATTGGGGATCTTGAGCAATTTCGGCGACGCTACGACCGGCAACATAGCAATTGTTGGGGATGGAAAGTTTCAGAACTTCAATCTGTCCCTGCTCAAAATGCATCATTGATTCCACTTGTGGATACTCAATGGCGTTCACCATTGTTGAAACTGATAGTTCCACAGTACTGATAATATGGTTAGCTCCAGCTATCCGCAATGGTTCGGCAAAATCGGGGTGGCGCATTCGACTCAAAATATGGGGGGCACCGTAGTGTTTAGCAAGAGTTACCATTGCTAAGTTTAAGGCATCACTTCTCAGAACTGCTGCCAAGGAACCGGCTTTGCGAATCCCCGCTTCTAACAATACTTCTGTACTTACAGCACTGCCTTCAAAAGCCATTGCTCCTACTTGTTCGCGGGCGTAGCGGCAAGCGATAGGGTCAATGTCAATTACGGCAACAGTATGTCCTAGTTCTACCAGCTTTTGCGCTAAACTTAGCCCCACTAAGCCTGCTCCACCAATGAGTACGTACATGATTCCTGATATTCTTTGAATTTTTACTTCAGTTTACAGGTTAACAAATAGTCATTTGTCATTTGTCATTGGTCATTGGTCATTTGTCATTTGTCATTGGTCATTTGTCATTGGGCATTAGTTATTGGGCATTGGGCATTAATTCTACTTCTACGGCGATTGGAGGTTTTTTAATTGTAATTTTTGAATTGGTATTTTTCGAGTAACTCTTTAACTTGAGCGGACACTAAAGGATGTGGATCTTTTTGTAACTGGGGGAGGATTTGCAGGAGAACGCGATATGAAACCATATTTAAATATGCGATCGCAGCTTCTCTGACAAAGCCGGTGGGATGACGCAAACTCACTAATATCTCAGAACTGGTTAGTCGGGTGCGTGTAACTTGAGCATAATGAAAGCAGCAAGCTAGACACCAGTCAGAAAGGAAGTTACCCAACATCAGCAATCTGTGGAGGCGATCGCTAACTATCATGTTCTCATATTCTACGATCTTAGCTTCGACAAGATATTGTAATTTTTCTGTCTGTGGTCGGTTATCTAAAATATTCAGCAATAAAGACTTTGAAGACAAAGTTACGGTATGCTCTAAGATTTCTAACCCCCGCGCTAAGTTTACCACTGAGAGCGATCGCAGATTAAATGCTGCTGCCTGCATCTTTTCTGGCGAGTAAAGCAGTTTCAGTAATAGTAGCAGCCGCTCTTTAACATCCAATTCCAATTCTATAAGGGCGCGTTGCAGTAACTCAGAGACAATCACAATCCTCTCATTGGATTGATGATTTTCTTTTTGGTCTAGTGTTTGGAAGTCAATGTATGCGGCGTAAATTTCACCTAAAAACTTTAATTCCTGCTTAATTAAATTTTCTACCCGACTTTCATAAAATCGATCTACTAAACCCTTAATTCCTGGTTGTTTGTGGATTTTTAATAAGCTGCGGAGAATATGATCCCTAGTAGTACCCCAGGATATTTCCAAGTTTTCCCATAAACTCTCTAATGCTTCCTGAGTACCGACTTGAGCAATGGTACGCCAAGCATACATCCGCACTACTTCTGGTTTGTAAATATTGGTCGCCAACCGCAACAGCATTTCTAAAGCTTCATTTTCTAGTCGCACTAGGGCTGACATGGCTGTGCTGCGAGTTGATTTGTAATAAAGTGCTGCAATCAGTGCCGAATAGTACTCTTCTAAATGGGTGGCTGAAATCATTTCTAATACGGCACAGCGCACCCGTAACGACTCATCTTGTAATAAATTCGGGATATGAATCCGCAACGCCTGCAAATAAACTGCTTCTCTCAGCGCTCTAACTCCATTCACCCGTTCCCGTTCTTGCTTATGAGTCAGCATCCGGCGCATGGTTTGGGTAGCTACTACCTTTTGCATGGGCGTTCCCTGGCGTAAGACTAAAGCGGCGGCGGTGGCGCGGATGAGTGAGTTTTGCCGGGGGTTTAGGTATTCTTCTAGGAGGCTTAAATTGGGATTTGGTTCCGCCAGCCAAACGTAACGCAACGCTAAAGCAAAAACTTCGGGGTTAGTTTCTTGAGATTCTTCTAACAAAGGACGGATGGCGGGTAAATAAATCGGATTGACACCTCCCATCAGCATCACTTCCAAACTTTGGCGCTGCAAATCTGGGGTTAACTTCACTAGTAGCGGGGCTAAAACTTCCGCCGCGCCTTGGGAGTCAATTTGGGCTAAAAGTTCAATACAAGAGCGTTTATCAGCCTCACTGCCTTTTTCTGCTAAAGCTTTGACTACACCCTGTTTGAAAAATCGTAAGCCGACATTGGTTGCACTCAAGTGACCCCGCGCCACACTCAAGACTAACAGTTCCACATAGCGCGATCGCAATTCCCAAACTACTGTTAAACAAGTGCCAGTTATCAGCATGGTTTCTGCTACTAACACCCATTTTTGCAGTGGTTCGGGTACAAATCGCCCACAAAACAAGATAGTCACAAAAATTAGCGCTCCTGTCAAACCTGTAGCGATCGCTTCGGCGGTTCCACCAGATAAAGTCTGCATCCGGCTGCGAATTGCCTCTGGAATCGGTTGGTACAGGATGGGGCCACTACTCATGACAAAGGTGTAGCGCAGAAGTTCATCAAAGAATTTGACAATTATCAAACCCCAGAAAAAGCTTTGCGATTGCATGGCTGGAATTAAATGCAGTAATACCAGCACTCCTGGGAGTGAAAAGCCGACGGTAATTGGTAAAAGCGTGGCAGTGAAAAATACTCCCATTCGTTCGATGAGTCGGCTGGAAATAAACCACTGCAACAACAACTCACACAGTCCCAACATTCCACCAAAAAGACCCAAAAAGCTCGCAAGTTCTCGGTCGCTCAAATTGGATTGGAGTTCGCGCAGATACTGAAAATCTATTAACAATCCAATAACTTGCAACAGTCCCACAAAAGCAAACAACTGCCAGACATACCGCTTCAGCGGACTTTTAATGAAACGCTCTCGTGAAGCTTGTTGTTCGGGAACTAGTCTTTGTGGGGTTTCAGGGAAAGCGGCTCGATAGTGATGAGTTAAATAGAATAGAATCCCTGATCCTAATAAAATCACCATACAGGCGATGAGGATGATCTTATTCAGCGTGGTGTATTGCACTAGCCAAGGTAAACTAAAGCCACTGATCACATCTGCTACCAAAAGACCACTACTCACCAGTGGGTAAGTCCGTTTAATCTCCCGAATATTAAATATTTGGTTAGCGACGATGGAAGTATTCAGGTCATTGACCACATAAAGTGCATCTACCCACAGCCGCAGCAGAAATGCCGAAATCACTGCCAGGTAGGAAAATTGATATCCCCAACGTAATACAACTAATAAAATTAATGGCATCAACATGCAAGGTGCGATCGCCACAATTACCCGACGTAAGGGAAAAATCTTTTGCAGCCAAGAGTATAAAAAAACCAGTCCGGCACTCATTATCGCACTAGCAATATACATCCACGGCAGTAGATGAGTTCCATATTCATCCAAAAACAGCGCCACCGTACTGTCTTCCGCCCACCGCAATCCTACACATACAATTGTGTAAAAAAGAAACATTATCTGGGTTCGTTCGCTCTCCTCTGGTCGGAGATTCACCCACTGTAGTAGTCGTGGTAAAGCAACTTTATGTGCAGCCAACCAGTGATTTTTCAGTTCCATGCAGTTTTATTTTCTGGTAGTATCACCGATGGGGGAGGCAGGGGAGCAGGGGGGCAGAGGGGTAGGGGGGAAAGAAATATACCTTCTTGTCGCCTTGTCCTCCTAGCTCCCTTGTCTCTCCATGCCCTGGAAATAGCAAAAGTCCTGAGCAACTGAGTATTATGTTTCCCATTCAGCGTTCAGGACTATCGATTTTAGATAAAATTAAATGCTTTCGTAGGAGTGCATAGCTAACTGTGCGCTCAAAGCGTATATTGCATTCAAATGAAAGATGAAAAAATCCCCTGACTTCTAGCCAGAGGATTTTCAAACTTGGTCTATTAAACAGTTAGAGAATTATTTTTTAGGCGAAATGAGCATCATCATGTTTCGTCCTTCTTTTTTAGGCGCTTGTTGAAGCTCACCAAAAGGCTCCAAATCCGTTGCCATTCGCTTGAGCAAATCTTCTGCTAGGTCGCTGTGTTGAATTTCTCGACCCCGGAACATCACAGTCGCTTTGACTTTATCGCCATCTTTCAAAAAGCGCTCTGCTTGCTTAACACGCACGTTGTAGTCGTGTTCTTCTATTTTGTAGCGCATCTTAACTTCTTTGACATCAGCCGTGTGCTGTTTTTTCCGGGCTTCCCGCGCCTTTTTTTCCTGTTCAAACTTGTATTTCCCGTAGTCCATAATCCGACAAACCGGCGGGTCAGCTTTATCGCTGATTAGCACCAAATCTAGCTCTTTTTCTTCTGCTAGTTGTAGTGCTTCCTGTGGGGGCATAATTCCCAGTTGGGCACCGTCAGTGTCAATGACCCGAATTTTCGGGAAGCGAATTCGTTCGTTAATTTGGGGCAGATCGCGAGTTCTTTTCTTCTCAATCACAGCCATTATGATTAGTGGGAGCTCTTAAATGAAGGATTTGGTGTAGTCTAAATTGGTATGCCTCAGAGGCAAAATACAGAAGTAACTCAGGACTGAAAACATAGTTTCCAGTTCTAGGGTAACTAATCCATAAAATAGTTGCCTCGTTGTACTTGTCATTTTACTCAGTCTGAGAGAATTTCTCTGCAATAGTTAATCTAAATTAGACAACCTAGACTCATATTAAATATTATTACAATTATTTTGCAAGACTTTTTGCGATCGCGTAACCGCCCACCGTAGGCGATCGCATTGAGCAACATCATCAGGACTAGCCCTTTCAAGGTGTTGTGTGATGGACTGATTTGTAGTTTGGTAACTACAGCTGATAAGAAGCCGTCAAAGCCACTGCCAAAGCATCCGCAGCATCATCTGGCTTAGGAATTTCCTCTAAATCCAACTCCCGCGCCACCGCTTCTTGCACTTCTGACTTATCAGCATTGCCATAGCCTGTTAAAGCTTGTTTAATTTGAGCCGGAGTAAACTCTACATAAGGAAGACGACGCTGGCCTAACACTAAAATGACTATACCCCGCGCCTGTGCAACCAGGATAGTACTTGACATACGATAGAAGAATAGTTTCTCGATCGCCACTAAATCTGGTTGAAATTCCTCCATCACGGTGTGTAAATCATCAAACAAGGTACATAAGCGCTGTCCCATTTCTACATCTGCTGACGTTTTAATGACTCCAAAATCCAGCATATTTACTGTAGTCTCTGGTACTTTGTTGAGATTTTGTGTACAGCTAATTACCCCAAATCCTAAAATTGCCAGTCCTGGATCTAATCCTAAAATTCGTTTTTCCATTAAATTCACTTTTACCAAGCCAGGGTTATTGTTTAACTAGAAATACTGGCAATGTTCACGACTTGCTCTTAGTCTAATAGGATTGATAAATATAATAGTTTCACGCCTGGTCTTTTAAACCAAGCGGTGTAAATTTTCTGTTAATTATTGTTTGTAGCATTGCTCCAAATCAGGTATGTCAATTGGTTTTCTCAGACAAGCCCTCAACGCCCTGCAAAAGCAGTCGCGCTCTCGTACTTCCTATCGGGTTAACCAGTGGTTCAAATGGTTATCTCCTGGACTATCGGTAAAACGTTGGTTGTTAATTAGTGTTGGGGGTGTACTGCTGGCAAGTTTGGGGTTAGCCATTTGGATTAAGCTAACCCCAATTTTTTGGATGATTGAGTTGGTTAGAGGTTTCTTGGGAGTCATCGCCAACCTCTTACCGAACTATATCAGTGGGCCTTTGGTGCTGCTTGGCGGCTTGCTGTTAGTGCTTTGGGGGCAAACTCGCACCGTAGGCTCAATTACTAAGGTACTAAGAGCAGAAGGTGGAGAGGAACTCATTGATGTCTTGATGGCTCATCGTCGATTGTACCGAGGCCCAAAAATCGTGGTAATTGGTGGTGGTACGGGACTTTCTACGTTGTTGAGGGGACTGAAAACCTACAGCGCTAATATTACTGCAATTGTCACTGTCGCCGATGATGGTGGATCTTCTGGGCGTTTGCGTCAAGAGTTCGGAGTGCTACCACCAGGAGATATTCGCAATTGTTTGGCTGCACTAGCTGATGAAGAAAAGTTATTAACAGAATTGTTTCAATACCGTTTTCGGGCTGGAGATGGGTTAACTGGTCACAGTTTTGGCAATTTGTTTTTAACGGCAATGAGTGATATTACTGGAGATTTAGAACAAGCAGTTGCAGCTAGTTCTAAAGTTCTAGCGGTGCGAGGACAAGTACTACCAGCAACTCTCAGTGATGTTCGCCTCTGGGCAGAATTAGCCGATGGTCGTCGTATTGAGGGGGAGTCTAGTATTCCTAAAGCTGGCGGTAAAATTGTCAAAATTGGCTGCATTCCAGCTAATCCTCCGGCAGTGCCAGCAGCGATTAAGGCAATTAAAGAAGCTGATTACATTATTATTGGCCCAGGTAGCCTTTATACAAGCCTAATTCCTAATTTATTAGTACCAGAAATTGCCGATGCGATCGCTCAATCAGATGCCCCCCGTATTTATATCTGCAATATCATGACTCAACCAGGAGAAACTGAAGGCTACACTGTTGCCGATCACATCAGAGCAATTGATGCTGCTTGTGGACAAAGACGACTATTCGATGCTGTATTAATACATAAAAAATCTCCTTCGGAGCAATCACTTATCCGCTACGCTCAACAAAACTCCCATCCCGTTTTCCTCGATAGAGAAGCCGTAACTCAACTAGGGCGACGGATTGTTCTAGCTAATGTTTTGTATGAAGATGAAACAGGTTTTGTACGTCACAATCCGCAGAAACTAGCACAAGTGTTATTGCGGTGGTACGGTAGAAGTCAGTCCATTCTCCTGCGGAGACGCTATGCGAACGGGGAATTCAAAATTAAGGAAGATAAAAATTAGTCATTTGTCATTTGTTTAGACTAATCAGTAATACCCAATACCTCAATCATGAAAATTTTTCTTGCAGATACAGAAGCGACGCTGCGCTTAGGTATTACTCTTGGCGAATCCCTGACACTAGGGAGTGTAATTTTACTAGAAGGTGATTTAGGCGCTGGGAAAACGACTTTAGTTCAAGGCATTGGTAAAGGTTTAGGAATTACTGAACCCATTGTCAGTCCTACTTTCACGTTGATTAATGAGTATACGGAAGGGCGCTTTCCCCTTTACCATCTGGATTTATATCGTTTAGAACCGCAAGAAGTCGCAACCCTAAATTTAGAAAGTTACTGGGAAGGTATTGAAGTGATACCAGGAATTGTGGCAGTTGAATGGGCGGAACGATTGCCCTACAAACCAGATAGTTATCTGAGCGTGAGTTTGACTTATGGACATGAAGGCACTCGTCAAGTCGAACTCACACCATTCAATTGTGCCATTAGCAAAGTCATTGCCGCGATTTAAGCTTATATCCCGACTATAAGCATGAGGGATTTCAGTTTTTTGATCGCAACACTCAAAAATTCCTACAAATAATCAAGAGAGAACTTTACACTCTTCCTATCTGCCACTACCACGTTCGCCACTGTCAGTTCCTAACATTGTTATCTCAACCAAAACAAAAATATTTAATCAGCTTTTCTTCAATAGAAAACTGGTAGTCAGCTTTGCTGACACCTGCCCCTATAACTTTAGGAAAGTTCGCAATACACTAGCTTTCTTGAAAAGGGAGACTATTTTTTCCTTCACTCCCTTAAATCCAGGCGGGGTTATCTTATGCGAATAGTATTGAACCTAAAGTGATTCTTAACTAAACGGGATATACGAATCAAGCAAGTGTAAATAAACTGTTGTTGGGGTCAATGAGAGTTTTGAGAGAACTAATCAGCTTCGATTGAACCCGATTAGTTCCCTACTGTGGTTCAAAAAAGGAATCTAGATTATTTAGCAGCGAATGCTAGTAAAAAAAGTTAAGCAATCATCAGTTTATGTATAATTTTAACTTTTATTACACTTAGTATTCCCAAGTTAAGTTCACAATCTATACAAAAAAATAAACTATTTTATAAATTTACAAAATTAGTTTTAATAATTTTAACTAGCAATAAATTCTTATATTCACATCTGTAATTAGCACCGATCTCAAGAAAAAATTAACTAAAATCTCTCGTATTTATACATATTTAATCTAAAAAGACAAGATGTATTAAGTAAGTTGGCACGAAAAAACCAAACCATGCAAAAATACAGGGTTTTATCTGTGGAGTAACCTCTTTGTGACACCTATTACTTCAGAGTTAAGCAAAAATGCTTAATCTACAATTAAACACCGTAGATTAAGCATCTTTGCAATGGTAGAGTCTTTTGTCGAACAAGCGCAGACTCCTAGCTAGTCGAAGCTGCTTTCGTTACAAATCTTCATCAAAATTCTATTCCGATATATCGCGATATATTCCGATATATCGTATATTAGAGAAAGTTGATTTGAGATTCACTTATGTTTAGACATTTTCGGTCACGTTTTGGCGCACCTGCATGGGCAGGAGTTAGCGAAGAAGATTCATTGCTTGTCAAGTCTTGGTTTGGACATGGCAACCATCATGACAAGCATCATGGTAGACATCATGACAAACGCTTTGATAATGAAATGTTTGGTCGTGGTTGGGGAGATGAGCACCGGACTCGTCGGGGTGACATCAAGTTCATTCTGCTGGAATTGTTATCCGAGCATCCTAGTCATGGTTACGACCTGATTAAAGAGATGGAAACTCGCTATGGTGGTTTCCGTCGCCTCAGTCCTGGCTCAGTGTATCCAACACTCCAATTGTTGGAAGAAGGTGGTTATCTCAAGAGCGCACAGGAAGGGGGCAAGCGGATTTATACGATTACGGATGAGGGTAAACAATTATTGGCAGAACGTGCCCAACAAGAACCTTCAGACACTCCTTGGGATACCTTCAAAAGTTTTGTTACAGGTAAGCCCCAAGAGTTTATTGAGTTGCGGAATGCCGCCACAGAGTTAGCTGCTGCGGTGGTGCAGGTTGCTCGTAGTGGCAATATGGAGCGGATAAATCGGGTACGAGAGCTTTTAGAGCAAGTTAAACGGGAAATTTACGCGATTCTGGCTGAAAAATAAGTAGAGGCTCGTAGTAAGGACTTTAGTCCTTATTTTCTAAGCACCAAACTGCTTACTACAAACCCTCTAGTAGTTTGCTTTACGCTGTCGATCGCATTAGCGTTCGCTGTCCAACATTTGATGTTCATCATAACGAGTGCCTGCGATCGCAGAGGCGGGAATTGCTGCTTCAATGCGGGTTAAGTCTTCCCTGTCTACCTTGTCTCTTCTCCATTCCCCATGTCCTCAAAAATTAGAAGCGATCGCACTTAAATCTGGCTCGGTGAGTGAGTTTAGGAATGTCCACAACTGCAAATCAGTAAAGTCTGGAATTGCCATAAATGCACCGACTGACTGCAAAATTTGCGGATCGTGGGTGGAGGCGATGCCAATGGTGCGGATATCTGCGCCCACTGCTGAACGAATACCAGAGGGAGAGTCTTCTAAAGCGATCGCTTCTTCTGCTGTAATCCCCAATTTATTCAGGGCAACTTGGTAGGGCACAGGATCGGGTTTACCTGCAATACAATCATCCGCTAAAACAATTGTATGGAAAGCTTCTTTTATCCCCAAAACTTCTAGCATAAATTCTGCATTTAATCTAGGAGCATTAGTTACTAAGGCACGTTTTAATTGATGTGTTTCTGTCCATGCTAGTAGTTCAGAAAATCCATTTAGCGGTTTGAGATGTGGGGCGAGTTTGCGGAACATCGCCTCTTTTTCGTCTGCAAATTTTTGCCCTTCTGCTACTGATAATTGTGGCAGAATGTCTTTAACAATTTCTGGATTTAGCCTTCCACTAATTCGGGATTTATAAAATGTTTCGTCTATTTCTATGCTGTAATTTAACAGCATTTCCCGCCAAGCTCGGTAGTGTATGGGGTCAGTGTTGACAATAGTGCCGTCTAGGTCAAAGAGAATTGCAGCCAGCATGATTTTTTGGTAGAATGTAAATAATTGTTAACTTAATTTAAATAGTTTACATTGTTTTTTGTCTTTAGTGATTGTTCCTTTGTTAATACGGGGATTGAGGACTGGAGAAGAAAATTTCAAGAGTCACAAATTAATCTGCTAAATCCTAAAATCTATACTGGATAGGGCATATAAGGGCAGACAGGTAAAACCTCTGGGCAAACTGCCGTATAATTGATAACCTTCTTTGTAAGCAAATGGTAGCCGCCACAAACTTTTTTCGCGTTGATGATTTATTAGTGCAGATTTACAACTCTGAAGTCGAAATGGCCGAGGATGTTGCCGAAATCGTGCAAAAATATTTACAGCAAGTTCTTAATCTTCAGGATACAGCTGCTGTATTGTTAGCTACAGGTAACTCCCAACTCAAATTTCTTGATGCTTTGATTGCATTGGGTGGTGTAGATTGGTCACGAATTATTCTGTTCCATCTAGATGAATATTTGGGAATTAATGCTGACCATTCTGCTAGTTTTCGGCGTTATATGCGAGAACGTGTAGAGAAAAGGGTTAATCCTAAGAAATTTCACTATATAGAAGGTGATACATTACAACCACTGACAGAGTGCGATCGCTACACTAAATTATTGCAAGCACAACCGATTGACTTATGCTGTCTTGGTGTTGGCGAAAATGGACATTTAGCCTTTAACGATCCAGCTGTAGCAAATTTCCAAGATTCTTACAGCGTGAAACTGGTAAAACTGGATACTGTGAACCGTCACCAACAAGTAAGTACAGGTCACTTTCCGAATTTAGAAACTGTTCCACAGTATGCTTTTACTGTCACCATCCCAACAATTTGTTCAGCTAAGAAAATTATCTGTCTTGCTCCAGAAAAACGTAAAGCGAATGTTGTAAAAGAAATGTTGCAAAGCTATATCGGTACAGACTGTCCGGCTTCTATTCTCCGTCAACAACCCCAAGCGACGTTGTTTTTAGATGTTAATTCTGCTAGCAGACTAGAATAAACTTAAACTTATTAACACCTCAATCTTTCAAGCTAATTATTGCAGCGATCGCTATAATTGCATGAAGTAGTTGCAGTATACAATAACCCTAGAACTGTCGAGCGATATTCTATATCCAAATTCGCAAAATTTGATGTTTATAGAAGTAATAAACATCTCAAAGTAATGAAATAAAAGTTTCTAAATACGCCAGCCATCAAAATTTGATTTTATATTAAGTGACTGGCGAATCTAGCAAGCTTTAAAAGAAGGGTATAAATAACTTAATAGATACCCTTAACCATCCTCCAAAGTTCAAAAGTGCTAAATTCCAGCACCTGATTTTGCTTCAGCACCCATTGGCGAAACATAATCGCGGAAAAGAGTCATCTGCTGTTCAAACTCTAATCCTTGAATTTTGCCAAACAACGCTTTAGCTTCGGAAGGAAGTTGATAATCATCAGGTACAGGAATGATAGTACCATTATCCATCCCTTGAGATAATCGATACCAAAACAAGAGTTTTGTAGTATCACCCAAAGAGCCATACTCACGAGAAATTTGGGTATCTACTTTATTAATCAAATCACGTTGAACTTGTAATTGTTGTTCGTGAGATAATTCCTTAACTTGATTAAATAAACCTTCAGCTATTTCTGGAGAAACAGTACTGGCTCCAGGAGCTGCGGGAGTAATTGAACCCCCCATTTCTTTGTAGATAAACCAAAACAAAGCAAGTTGTTGATCTACATTTAAATTTTGCCAAGCTTGAACGTGTTCGCGAATAGTTGGATCGTTAGTTTGTGTGTATGTCATGATTAAGTCCGATTGCAATTACTTATTTATTCTTAAGCAATGTTATCAAATGTACATTTAGAGTTTTACCCTACTGAAGACAGATGTCTTAAAATCATAAAGAAGATCGTTCAAAGCCAAAATAATGCCTGACAAGTGCCAAATGAAAGAGTTAGCAAATTATAAGTCTATTGCTAAATTGAATGATTGTTAAAAAGTATTTCCCTGGATAGATGTTAGCTTAATTATAATAGTGGACAAAAAAGCACTACTTGTTAATCTTTGAAAGGACTAAATGTAGGACTTAGGCATTGACAGAAGCAACCAACTGTGGATTAAATCTCATTACAAGGCTTTGCATATAGGATTTTTCACAATGTCTTCCAATAATGGAAAATTTTATATCGATGATTATCAGCTTTATTGGTCAAATAATTAATTATTTTTCGTTGGAAACCTTGTTTATAATCCCTAGAGAATAGCCAAATAGGGGATTAAAGGGAATCGTTACTGTGAGCGTCAGAAAAAGAGTCTGTGATAGTTTTTTCTCAAGCACGTTTTTGCAATGATTCATATTCAAATTCAGCAACACCCAGTTGTTTTCTAAAGTAAGTACGGTAGAGTTCACAACGCGGTAGGATGCGATCGCTTTCATAAGCGATCAAACCCAAGCTTTCGAGCTTATGAGCGTCAATGGGATTGAGAGAAATACTTTGCTTTGCCGCTACAACGTCAACATACGCCTTTACTAAACTAGGATTTTCTTGTAAGATTGCCCAGTGTCGCCAGAGATGATAGCGATAGATACCGCCGTTAGCGATCGCATCTTGTATCAGTTCTTCTAAAGTCAGTCCTTGACAGCATAGATAATATAGAGCAATCCGAATCAGTGCTGGATGTCCCCCCACCAGAGACATCAGTTGATCGACTTCGTTATTAGAAGTCCAATCTAAACCATGTCGTAGGGCTAAGTATTTTACTTGGTATTCAGTAAATTCTGGCAAACGGATCGGTAGTCCAATATTAAATGGAGAACGGTTGATATCCAGTGATACATATACTTCTGTGGAGTAAACTACCACTAACCTTAGTTTCTGCAAGTTTTGATCTTGTCGTGCTTCTTCATACCAAGAGCGTAACAAACCAAAGAACTCTGGAGCAATTTCTGGATATTCAACAAAGCGGTCAACCTCATTTAACACTAAAACTACTGGACTTTTGCATTGCTTGAGCAAATAAGATTGCAAATATAAACTGCAACTCAACTTACAACCTATTTCCTCATCCCAGTTGTCATCTAGCTTAGGGTCAATATCTAATTCTGTTGCAATTTGCCAACAAAGAGAACGCAACAGTTTATTTAAGTTTGTCAGACAGCTTGAATCGATTTGGTTGCAATTCACGTTCACCGAGCGATAACTTTGCATTTTAGCAAAGGCTAACAGCCGCAGCACAAGAGAACTTTTTCCCATTTCTCTTGGTGCTCGAATCCGAATTACACAGCCTGGTTGAATTACTTCTCGATAAACTAGTTCCTCGATGGGGGGACGATCGACATAGAAGGGAGAATCTACAGGTACGGGGCCATCTGGGTATGACCAAAGATTTTCGAGTTGGTTATGGTGTTGAGTTGCCAGATAATCTAAGGATAAAGACGGAAAGAATTTTCTTTCTCCTGTGTCTAAACTCACTGAGACAGCTTGAGAGCCTTCAGTATGATTAGGCTCACTCAGGATTCCATAGTCTTCCCTGCATAATTCTAGGTTAAAGGCGCTAAAGCACAATTTCAAGGTTTTTTGATCCACGCCTGTATTCAACGACCATAATCGGTTTAGAGTTTTGGTAGATACCTTCATGCGATCGCCTAAATCTTCTAGAGTGAAGCGATGTCCATTGTTTTCTAACTTTTCTATAGCCAGAATCGCCCCTTGTAAACGCTTCAGCCCAGCGATCGTTAGAACAAGTCCCCGTCTTCGCGTGCTCTTAGATTGCTTCATATCACTAATTATCAATCTGCTTTCTTTATTTACTGTCTTAGCTATTTCCTCATTGTTTCACGTTTTAAAACAGTTATTCAACAGTTACTTACCCGTTCTCAAAATCCTATAAAACTTGTAAAAAAATATACATATATTATTTAGGATAGTTAGATAAATGGGTATAAACAAACACAACTATATTGATTGTCATTTTTTCTCCCCTCCAGAAAGACGCTGATGCTTCTGCATCAAGTATCTTTAACTACTTGTAAATAACAAATGACAAGCCTTAATAGTTGACTTTATTTCTACCAATTTACTCAGTATTACTGAAAAATATTTTTTATCTGGTATTAACATGAATTTTGCAGTGCAGACCCATCCAACAAGGAGTAAGCAATGTATGCGAAGGGCTGTGATGCTGGCGGCTGTAGTAGGATGCCCGTAGGGCTGTAGGGAAAATACCGCACTGGCTTCACTTAATTTCTTACCAAAGTTGGGTCTTTGGGCTTCTTTCGATTTTAATAGCGATCAAACAGACACAAAATTATAGCACGCAGTAAGGGTGGTACAGCTAGCTGTACCACCCCTATTAAAAACCTAATTACTTATTGCCAAGTCAAAATTGTAACACTTCAGCGTCGAACTAGTTAAGGATCTTTTTGCCAGTACGTGCTGCACTGTCCCCTACATCACCAGCAGTTTTTTGAGCACCTTCTACATATCCAGATCCAAATTGTTTAAAGGCTTCTGCTGACTCTTCTCCAATCTTTTTAAGTCGTTCACCAGGAGAACCTTCCGTTTCACGAGCTTCTTTATTCCACTCCCCGATTGTTCTCGGTCTTTGAGAATCATCTTGCTGTATCTGTTCGCGAACTCTTTCCTTTAAGCCTGTGTTATTTTGCCCAGGAGCAACATTCGTCGTCAGCACTAAAAAACCAACTATGACAACAGCCAAAAAACTTTTTATTTGAAGTCCTTTAAGCAGGGAACTGATGTGACTAATAGTCCTAGAAATCAAATTTATCATGCCAATGAGCTTGTTTTTTGGAGTACAAATAAAGACTAACTATAAAAAAATAATTATCCTTCTAACAAAAGGCATATCTCAGTTATGAAAAATCTGGGATGAGACTATACCAATCATCCGCAAGCAAATCAACTAAATCAAACCATTTATAGAAGTGAAAAAGAATGTAAAGATGTAGCAATGCTAGGTCTCTACAAGGGTTCTGGATAACGCATATTTGATTTCACTAGATATGTCTTAACTGCAATATTTAGTAAACTACGATTTTTTTCATATATTGCTTGATTTTGACATCACCTAAGCGGTATAAATTGGTGTACTCGCTTTTGCTTCTACACAAAATAAGAGCAAAGCACTCAAAATTGGTTTGTGCTTGGCTAGAGCAAAAGGTCGATAATTAGGCAAAAAAGCTGATTTTGTGTGGGAATAACACTTTGAAGACCATTGAGAACAATTGAAAATGTGAAAAAACGGTCGAGATTAGCATAAATTTCCAAAATTCATCCTAAAAAAGCATTTAAATGCCCAATAACAGCTTTCTTATAAGTCTTACTCTTTATTTATAAATCATGCTTGAGATTCCTTCGGCTGCCAAATGTAGCACTAAATACATTTTTAATGCTACATTTGGTTTTTAATACAGATAGAAGTAAAAAAAACATATATCTTTGGTTGTAGAAATTATCAACTTTAAAAGATAGATGCTTAATGGATAATTCCTAAATAGTTACTAATAACAATCAACAGTCACATGACTTTTAGGCTAGTACACTGTGGCGGAAGTTTGCCTACCTTTAGTAAGTTGCTTGAACAATTTGTCTAGTTAATTGAGATGGTAGCTGGATTTTGCTGCGCTGTACTAGAGGCATTGTTTATCTGACTGAGTAGATTTATATCGTAATCTTTAGATATTTGAAGGGTTTACAGACGAAAAACTACTCGACATTTTTCCTTAACACGAGAACTGCTTCAGGTGGAAAGCCAAAGGATGAAATACTGGATAACGAAATTAGCAGTCTGTATAGTATTACTGTATAGCTTGTTGCTATCAAATGATTATGCAGCAGCAAACCAACTTTCAAATACTTCTAATATTGATGTGCAGCAATTAAATGCACTGCCAGTAGTTGAAAATGTAGGAAGTGTTGACAAGAATATTGCTGAGATTAAAAAAGAAGATTTTTGCCGATTTAATGGAATTGTTAATCGGGTAGATAAACTAGAGGGACTCTTCACACTTTATTGCAGCGAGGATTCGGGAAAAGTTTTCTTAGAACTTAAGCCAGAGCAGCTAAATAAAGATTACCTAGCTATAGTGACGTTAGAATCAGGGGTTGGGGAAAGTGGGATTTATAGTGGATTACCTCTCTCTGATTTTATCTTTTACTTTCGACGAGTAAATAATAGATTGCTTTTTGTTGTGCGGAATGTAAAATTCCGTACAGAAAGTATACCAGAACAGCGATCGCTTGCTCGCTCATTTAGCGATTCAGTTCTTTATTCACTCGAAATAGCCACTATCGAACCAAAGAATAAAAATATTCTGATCGACCTGAATGGACTACTAATGCAGGATTTTCCTGGATTAACTCCTCTATTAAAATACTCTTTACAGGCTGATTACCGCTTAGATGCACGCAAGTCATATTTTGGTGATGTTAATAGTTTCCCAGAAAATATAGAGATTGATTCTATTTACGGTTTTTCATCACTAGAAGGCTCAAATTTAATCGCTGTACCCGATAGTAGGGCACTCACTCTGAAGGTACACTATAGCTTTTCTAAACTGAGAGAAAACAATGGTTATATTCCCAGACTTGCCGATGATAGAGTTGGATATTTTACTACTACTTTCCAAGATTTCTCTAACAATAATGCTCACGAATCATTTGTACGTTACATTAATCGCTGGCATCTAGAACCATCCGATCCTAACGCCCCCTTATCTCCACCCAAAAAACCAATTGTGTATTGGATTGAAAATGCTGTACCACTAGAATACCGCGATGCGATTCGTGAAGGCGTTTTGATGTGGAACAAAGCATTTGAAAAAGCCGGATTTCAAAATGCCATTGAAGTGCAGCAAATGCCAGATGATGCTAATTGGAAACCAGCAGATGTACATTACAACACTATTCGCTGGTTCAATTCTTTAGATGCAGGTTTTGCCAAAGGGCCGATGCGCGTCAACCCATTCACCGGGGAAATATTGGATGCAGATATCATTGTGGATGCCAATATGGTGCGTTTAGTTCAGCAAGAATATCACGCACTGATGGAGGCAAATTCATGTCAAGAAAATACGAAAGGACGTGAAGACGCGGGGAAATTCCTGGATAAATTTGCGTCATCTTCCTCTGCTCACTTTTTCTCCTCAGAGTCCTGCTATGATATGGAATCTTCAAATCAAGCAGCTATGGGGGCGCTGGCGTTGTCAATGTTGCCAGAGACTACACCTAGTAGTGAAACGATTAAGCAGTATGTGCATCAATATTTGCGTTCTCTCATCGCTCACGAAGTCGGACACACTCTGGGTTTGCGCCACAACTTTTATGGCAGCACCATGTTAGCGCCAGAAGAATTAAATAATACTGAAATCACTCACACCAAAGGTTTAGTGGGTTCGGTGATGGACTATGTACCTGTGAACATAGCACCACAGGGAGTACAGCAAGGTGACTATTTTCCAGGAGTTATTGGGCCTTATGACGAATGGGCAATTGAGTATGGTTATAAAAAATGTCCATCAACAACACTTGAGGTAACTATTCCAGAATCAGAAAAAAGTTTTTTAGACCAGATTGCCCTAGAGTCACCTCAACCAGAATTATCTTACGCAAGCGATGAAGATATCTGGGACATCAATCCTTTGGCAAATGTCTGGGATATGAGTAGTGATGTGTTACTTTATTCGCAGTGGCAAATGGATAATGCTCGTTTTATGTGGCAGCGTCTTGATAAGGGTTATCTATCGAAAGGAGAAAGCTATAGTAACCTGCGCCTAAAGTTTAATAAAGTACTTAAATATTATTTTCGGAACGCCACTTTGCTTTCTAAATACATTGGTGGACAATCGTTTCGGCGTCTCCATACCAGTAATAATACTGCTTGGGCATTTGTACCAGTTTCACTTTTAAAACAACGCCAAGCATTGACAAAGTTGCAAGAGTATGTGTTTGCAGATAATGCTTTCAGCTTTTCACCACAATTGCTCAATCAACTGGCACCATCGCGTTGGGAACACTGGGGCAATTCTGTACCTAATAACCGCCTTGATTATCCAATTCACGATCGCATTTCGAGTTTTCAAAGTACGATATTGCGATCGCTATTAGCCAGCGATCGCCTAAATCGGTTACAAGATATAGAATTAAAAACTCTGCCTGGAGAAGCGCTTTCCATGCCAGAACTGTTCGACACCCTGCAAACAGGCATCTGGACAGAAGTTTTCGCCCCAGGAGAACCAAAGCCAATTTCGAGCATCCGCCGTTCATTGCAACGGGAACATCTGAATATTTTGTTACAGATGATGTTGGGTACTACTAATACACCTGAAGATGGTCGGACATTGGCTTGGTATAAATTGCGCCAACTGCAAAAAGCCATTGATGTTAGGCTTAAACAACTTGGTGAAAGCCTTGATATTTACACCTTAGCTCACTTAGAAGCTTCTGGCGATCGCATCACTAAAGCATTAAACGCACAGTTACTTTCTAAATAGTCATTTGTCATTTGTCATTTGTCATTGGTCATTTGTCATTAGTTATTCTCCCCTGCCTCCCCTGCCTCCCCTGCCCCTCTGTTCCCCCACTCCCCACTTCCCCAAGATACCGCTGCAATAGACCAATGAAAACTTCTGGTATTTCCAAATGAGGTAATATTCCGGCATCTGCGATCGCATAAAAATCTTGAATTGCTGTTGGATTTAGATTTGCCAAACGTTGTCCTAATTTGATGTTGGTAAATTGTGCTTTTTCTCCCCAAAAAATGACAGTGGGAACTGTCAGTTGTTGAATATATAAACTCAAGTCAAAGTAAAGATCGCCCCGCAAAAATGCTAAAGCAGCAAACTTGGCATTAGGTTGTTGTGCCGAGGTTAAATAAGCTTCCACCATCTCTTGAGATACTCGTTGTGACTTAGCAAAGAGAAAACTTTGTAAAAAATTTCGGACTGCAATTTCATTTTCAGCACCAAGCATATAAATAAAATTGTCCAACAGAGGCGCATTGATTACCGAAAGCGGAAGTCTGCGTCCAGCACCCTGCCCAAAATCATCAAATCCAGAAGGGGAAACCAAAAACAATGCTTTGAATAAATTGGGTTGAACAATAGCTAGGCGAATAGCAAAAGCGGCTGTGAGAGATGAGGCTACCACTGTCACCGGCTGGCGACAAGTTTGGATGATAAACTCTGCGATCGTGCTGAGATAATCCCTAATTTTATAATCCCGCACTGGATGGGCCGATTCTCCCCAACCGATTAAATCGGGGGCTAAAATGCGGTAATTAGAAGCAAAAGCCGGATAAACTTTAGACCATTCATAAGCAGACGCTCCCCCACCAAAATTATGGAGAAATAGTAGTGGGGGTAAATCTTCAGTGTCAGCAATCGTCCAAGGTGCATTCGTTTGGGTATAGTAAACCATTGCTCCCAAGGATGTATGGATAACTTTATGTCCAAAGCCAGGAGGTTGAAACTGAAGCATAAAATTAAAAAGTTTAGTTTATTTGAATTTACATACAGTCAAACTAATTCAGGATTCAAAATACATCAGTCTGAATAGTTATACAGCAGAATTCAGAATTCAGAATTCAGGAGTCAGAATTCAGAAGTAAAACAGGCTTTCTAGATTCCTGATAAATTCTGACTCCTGACTCCTGGGTGCTGAATTCTTGCAATTCATAATTCATAATTTACCCTTGCTTTTTCTCGGCATCTCCTGTGATTTGAACAAGTTTATGAAGGTTATCACCACTAATATGATATGCTCCCCCAAACCCAACTACAAAACGACCTTCACTTGGAGTTAGCCGGAAAATGCGAAAGTCAGACAAGCCGCGTAAAACCTCGATAATTTCACCAAACCGTCTTTGAAATTGCTCAACAATTTGATTCCACTTATCAGTTTCACGCTCTATCAAAGTTGCCGTACAATCAAAACTCAAACGACGACGGGCAAAAATTAGATTACTTTTAGCTTCATCCTCAATAAACAAGACACTAACATGAGGATTGGCATAGAGATTTTTGGTATGAATCGAAAGACCACTGACGTAAATGTAGATATTCTTGGAATCATCGATTACGAAAGGAGCATAACTAGCATTGGGTATTGCCTGTGCGCTCACAGTGCTAATAATTACACTCTCCAATGCTTCAGGAAACTTTTCATACTCAGCTTGAATGTTTTCAAGTTGACTCATAAGTAGATTACCACGCTTATTAGGAACACCTAATTAAGTATCTTAACGTGATTGAGCGATGTCTACGATGGGCTACAGCTACGCATGGAATGCCCAAAAAATAAAAGCGATCGCTCCCTTTAACTCAAGAGCGATCGCTAATTTTAGGATTACAGAATCCAGCTTAAGCAGCAACAGGTTCCAACAATTTAATGTCAGAGAAGATAAATTCCTGAGTAGAAAATTGTCCTGCTGTTTCGGTGCGAATCTCCCGACGATTTAGGATGAAATAGTCACCAACTTTTTCATACTCATCAATAAATTCGCTTCTACCGCCTTTTTGTTCCCCAGTTTTGGGGTCATGGTACACAGAGTCATAGCTGTGGGACAAATAGCCTTCCCCAGTGTCGTGACTGCTGAAGGTGTCGATGGTCACGTAAGTACCGTGGATTAGACGGTGAACATGACATACTTCATTATTGCGGACTTTGTATTTATCACCCTCAGCCTTACCACCCATTAAAAGCTCAACCGCACCAGTTTCGTCAGTTTTACCATAACTAAACGTATTGGCGCTGTGGGTGTCTTCAAAGCTGCGGCGGACGCGGTGAATTGCTATCTCCCAGGCTTGACCATGAATTGCTTTCTGGGCTGACTCATCATCTACATCCAAAACTTCGGCTTTGAGATTGGCAGTGATGATAACTTTGCCTGTAAACACTTTATCATCATGCTTAAAGGTAATATTTGCGGTATAACCGGGAAAATTCTTGTCCCAAGTATAGCGGTTTTCATAAGCAGCCCGGAAAAGTTCCTGAGCAGAGAGTTGTGTAACTGTCATGTGCTTCTCCTAGTCGCTACTGTAATTAGCGTTTTAGTTTCCTTGGTATTAGCATAGAAGTAATTGTTGAGGCTTGGATAGTCCCCAACTGGGTACACTTATGGCTAATTCTCTACACGCTGTATTTCATGCGATCGCTAATGTCCAGAATGAGCAAGAGTTAAGACTCGCTCTCACGGATAAAATTAGCGAGCATTTTGGCGTGCAAAATTGGGGTATTTATCTCCTTGATGAGCAGCCAACCACTGAGATTAATGTTCCAGGCATTCCGGCAGTATGCTTAGAGAGCAATCCAGTGGGGCGCTACGTGGTTGAGCGTCATGCTCCCGCCCACGAACAGTTATTATTATCGCCAGGAGACTGGAAGCATTTTTGTTCGCGTTCTGACCACGAACACGTGATGACTGGGCCAATTGTTTGCGATGGTCGTCTTGTCGGAACCCTTAACTTGGCACGTGACAAGGGAAATCCTGCCTTTAATGGCAACGATTTAGCTGACTTGAGCGCTTTATGCATTCATTTGTCATCAAAAATGGCAACCCTACGGACAAAACCCAAAATATCCAATTCCCTGTTAGTTAGTCCTTTAACAGCGCGTGAGTTAGAAATTGCCGATTTGGTGGCGCAGGGGTTAACGAATGCCGAAATTGGAGAAAAACTTTGGATTACGCAAAATTCCGTCAAACAAGCTTTGAAAAGGATGTTTCGGAAATTGAAGGTTTCGGCGCGTGCAGAAATGGTGGCAAAGCTACAAGATATACAAGTTTCTTGAAGGGGCAGGGGGCAGGAGGCAGGAGGCAGGAGGCAGGAGGCAGGAGGCAGGAAGCAGTGTTTCGACTACGCTCAACAACCAGGGATGGGTTTTGGGCTTTCTGCGTAGATTTGGGAATGAGAACTATCAGCCGTACATGATATGAAAACTTTAATTCTGGGTATAAAACCCAGTTTTCAAACAAGAATTGTATTGAGTAGAGTGTAGCGAGATACAATTCTTCTTACTTTAATCTCATGCTTTTAAAGGTGGGTTACTCCTGCCTTCTGCCTCACTTCGACTACGCTCAGTGACCACCTGCCCCCTGCCTCCTGCCTCCTACCTTCTGTTATAAAGACTCTAACTGATGGTAATCTAAGATTGTAGAACGAAATCCAATAAAAACTTTTGTTTTTGACAGTTTTCTTTTTTGGACAATAGTAATATAAGTCGTAAATAAAGTCTTTGACAATTAAGACTTAGTTATCATTTAAGCAAGTTCTAGAGAACTTAGTTAGTTTTTTAACAGGAGAAGTAGGGTGCTTAACAACCTTCATCAGTTATTATCTCCCCGAAAGTGGGGAATTCCCCTCGCGGGCTTAGGCTTACTTCTCGGTTTGGGCTTTATAGCCAAGCAGACTCAAGTAATATCATTTACAGATTCTCGATTATCATCGGCTCGGATTCACAAAACCTCCGAAAACTCTCTTTTGTCGCAGCTAAGAAAAGTTCGAGATCAAAGAAGTCAACTTAATGCGGCTTCTGGAGGTGGAAACACAGTACCTACAATCACAGCGCTGGTTCCAGGCGATGGGGGAACTACAAAAAGCGCAGGAGTTTTACCAAAAGCAAGTTTTCCTGTCAAAGATGGGATTTACCTCTATGGTCAATCCCCAAAACCAAATCAGCTTGGTCAAGGTTATATCATATTTCAAAAGCAGCAGGACAAGGTAAGGGGTGCGTTGTATATGCCCCAATCAGAGTTGAATTGTTTTCAGGGTACAATCAACCCATCAGGAGAGTTGGCGATGACGGTTAATAGTTCGTCAAATGAAGCCAGTTCTGAACAATCGAATCAGGTAGCTACAAGCAATAGACTGCCCAAGGTTGGTGAGGATGAGTCCAATTCTTATGCTTACTCTCTGGCTCTGCAAGACTTTTATCGGTTAAATTCGATCGCAGCGAGCGATCGCCGCACGTTAGAAATGTGCAAGTAATCTCTAATGTCTTAAATTATGTCCTTTTGGACTAGACACACTCAAATAGCCCTGAGTGTGTTATTAAGGAATCCTCAAGTAGTTTTCTAGAGCTTTTTTGCCACCCGTTAAAATCGCTGACCTGTAGTCACTTCAAATCTAAGTTCTCCTCGATCGCTAATTCCTAAATCACCTCGAATCAGCCCAAAGGATGACTTGACGCGCAATCCTAAGCCGTAACCAAAGCCACTTCCGGGTTTATCTCGTAGCACTCCTGGTTCTCCTAGCACGGTTTCGCTAGACCCGAAATCTGAGGCGAAGTCAGTAAAAAGAACTCCTCCGATTGAGTAAGAAATTGGGAAACGATATTCCACAGAAGCTAAACCATAACTCCGACCACTGGCAACTTTTCCATAACCGTAACCTCTGACAGAATCTAGTCCACCAATATTAAAAGCATCAGCTGGTGGAAAGTTTCCAATAGTCGTACCAATTTGGAAATTAATCGCCAACATTTCTGGATTGTCAGTTGGTCTACCATTACCGATCCAACTGACTGGTAAATACTGAATATAATCTCCCTGTAGGCGGTTGCTAGAAATATTACCCAATCCAATCGGAATTGCTTGTTCTGTGCTGAGAGTCAGAATCGATCCTTGAGTCGGATTTTCTCGGCGATCGCGTTGATCTTTGGATACAGAAAATAATACTGTAAATAAGTCATCAATACCAGTACCGCTGACAGATAAAGGATTCCCTAAACTATCGACCTGTACAACTTTATAGTCGCGATCGCGTAGGCTAATTCTGGTATAGTTCAAACTTATAGCTGCATCCCACTCATCAAAAGATCGTAAAACTCCTACAGAACCGCCAAACCTTCCCTCGCGTACTTTGTCACCGTTAGACAATTTGATATCTTCGTTGAAGGTTCCTGATATATTACGATTACGAAAAGCTCTGATGCTGTAGCCTAAGCGGTTTGGTTCTTGAGGACGATAACGACTAGTAAACTGACCATTAAATTGGACATCTTTACCGCTGATTTGCACAGTTGTATCTAATTTATCGTTAAGACCGCTGATATTTTCATCTTTATAACCCACCCGACCAAATAATCCAACATCTTCGTTACTACCGCCTCCTAATATTAGAGAAGGGAAGTTACGCTCTTTAATTTCATAGATGAGATTAACGCTGTTGGCATCTTCTTGTCGATAAACATTGACTTCATTAAATGACTCTAATCTCCGCAATCGTTGCAAGTCTGCTTCTAGTAAATCTTGACGGAATACCTCACCAGGTTTGAGTTTCAGCAGACCAATGATAAACTCTTTTTGAGTGCGTCCTTTGATGGGCTGACCTTTGTCATCGATCAATTGATCTTTGTTATTAACAAAACGAATCTGGATATCTTTGACAATTCTCTGAGAAAACTCAGTAGACTGGTTATCTACTGGAGTTAATCCGATATAGTCACCATATTTTGCATATCCTCCTTCTATCTGTAATGTAGGTTTGGTTGTCACAATACTACTAGTGCTATCTTCAGTAGAAGATTGCGAGTCTGCAACGGCCTCTAGATTTTCTCCAGCTATTAAGATGACTGCGATCGCAACTACAGCTATTTGAATACGCATTTCGATTTATTCTTAGTTAAAAACAACCTCCAGCCAAAAACTTATTGAAACAGGTTTATACTAAAAGCAAAACTTTGCTAATTATCGGCAATATTTTAGTACATGCCTCTGCAAGTTTTGCTGCTTCAGGTAAGCTAGAAACAGTACCTTTTAAAATCTTCATGGCTGTTTTTGCAGCCTTTTGAAGCGCACCATCTTCAGGCTTTTGCCCTGCATCAGCTAA
The DNA here is from genome assembly GCF_036918015.1 of Nostoc sp. Taxonomy (GTDB): domain Bacteria; phylum Cyanobacteriota; class Cyanobacteriia; order Cyanobacteriales; family Nostocaceae; genus Nostoc. Next base: position 129,002 of record NZ_JBALEO010000058.1, on the reverse strand, counting down.
AGTTTTTACTTGCTCTAAAGCTTCTACTTTATCTTCGTCAGGTAAATCTGATTCGGCTTCAATAGCTGCTTGTAGTTCAGTTAACAACTCTTTGATGCCAACTTTGCCTGATTCAGAAGAGTCGGGTAATTGACTAATAGTATTGGTGACTGAGCCGCTAATTGCTCCAATTGCAACTCCTGTCATAGTTTGGTTTTCACCTGCTACTGCAACACCACTAACACTTCCTTGAACTCCGCTAATATTAACATTACCTTTACTTTCTGACATGATAAATTCTCCTTGATTTTGATAAGTCTCGACATAAAACTTGGGCTGATGAATGGCACTCTCTAGGAGTTTTTCTAAACTCCTAATTCTTTCATCTTTTTCTTGGACTCCTAACAAAAGTGCTTGTAAATCACTATAAGGCAAAGATTGAATTTCACTATATTTTTGAAAATATTCTTTGTATAATTCAGAGCGATTTGCATTACCAGCAACTTTAGCTTGGAGTCGAACTTTTTCTTGACCTCTACCTTCCAGCGCTACTATTTCTAACTCAGCTTCTGGGTGATTCTCTGCTAACTGTGTAATGGCAATAGCGGCAGCACTTGGATCAATCCCTTCATAGTGAAATAGGTCAAGAGTTTTGAACTTCTTGCCTATGTCGCGCAAATCAACATTTTGAGTTTGGTACAGGTCTAGAGTTTTAAGAATCGGGGCAATAAAATCAGCAAAGTCTCCTTCATTAAAGGTTTCCTGTCGATTATCAGGTTTACGACAAGGATCTGGGTCGTCCTTAGTCGGTAGTTGCATATAAATGTACTCGCACTTGACCCCATCTAGTTGAGTGTCAGTGGAAATACCCCAATTTTCAATATAGGCTCCAGTTAAACAAGCTTGCGTTAAGTTAGTATCATATAGCTGTGCTTGGGCAAGTTTTGCCCCTAATAAATTAGCATTCTGTAAAGTGGCTGCGCTGAGATCAGTACGTATTAAGCTAGCATCTTGTAGATTAGCATCTTTAAGGTTGAGTTCTCGCAAATCAAGGCGATCAAACTTTTGCTCTCGGCCATCTTTAGTGATTAGCAACTGTTGCACCTTTGGATGTTCCAAATATGTGCCTTCAACACGAGCTTGTTCTAGTTTTTGTACACCAAACCAACAGGTACGGGTAAGGGTAGCTTTTCTCAAGTCCACACTTTTGAGGGTAGCTTGGGTAAAGTCAGCATCTGTTAAATCTGCACCACGAAAATTGGTTCCTTTTTGAGCAACCATACCAATTGCCAGCACTCGAATTAGAGAATATTTTTTTTCTCCAGCTATGGCTTGCCAACCAATATAAATACCAGATGCGATCGCAGCTAAACCAATCAACCCCGCTGTAAGGTAAGCTGACTCCTGTGACCTAACTCCTAGTAAAACGCCAAGTACAGCACCAATAAAAGCCATTACTCCTGCTAAAGTTCTAGCTTTTGGTAAAGTCATTACTCTTGCTACAGCTACTGCTACAGCCATATTGCCAATTCCGGCAAGCACACCAGTTAAAGCTAGGGTAGTAAATACTGCGCCAATTACTAAATTTCTTCCCACTTCATTCTCTGGCAGAAAAGCCAGTGCTGCGATTAAGCAAGCAGCTACTACTTCAGCTAGTATTGTTAGTATTGCTCCTAATCCTTGCCAGAAAATAATAATCAAAAATATTGCTAAGGTAATTAAAGAGATAATCCCAAAAAATAAATTTTCATAAATATTATTACTTAATAAATCAGCGATAAAAGCACCAGCATAAGCTGAGATTAATCCTGCAAATAATGATAAAATTAGTGACAATGCAACTAAGCCAATCGCCCACAAAATTGGTAAACCTGCTTTGGTATTGCGGAAGTTAGCACCAATTAAAATAGCATCACGGAAGTCTGCACCTCGGATATCCGCGTGGCTAAAGTTCGCTGCTGCGAGGTTTTTTCCCCGGAAGTCTGCACCCTGTAAACTAGCACGGTGAAATTCATCTACCATTATTGTTTACCCGTTGCACTCTAGGGCATTTCCATTTGAATACAGTCTGTATTACTGGTATTCGGCACATTACAAGGGAGTTAGTCCTGTTATGCCTTTTTAGTGTTTGTGATATATCGTTAGGATTATCACAATTGTGGCATGAGCCATTATATCTATATGGATCTTGTTCGTAATTTTTTATAGCTATATTGATTTCTCTTATAGCTGTGTTAATCTTTCTTAGAGCATTAGAAGCCGCATAACTTACTATGGGACTTGTATCTTTGAGAGCAGTTTCCAAATCTGGAACACTATCTTTGGCTGCTATGCCAAATTTTCCTAGAGTTTGAGCAGCCTTGTAACGAACGGTCAAATTTTTACTTTTAAGAGCTTGAATAAGAGTAGGAATTGGGTCTTGACCAATTTGCCTCAGAGCATGGAGAGCAATGATCTGAACATCTATACTTGCATCTTCTAATAATTTGGTTAATATAGGTACAGATGGTGCTGCTTTCGTACCAATTTCACCGAGAGCAGTAATTGTAATAATCCGAAATTTTTCATCCTGATTTTCTAGGGCTTTGATAAGAGCGGGAACTGCTTTTGAGTTGCAAGCAACTAAGGCATTAAAATTAACATTAGTAGCATCAAATTCATTTAATTGCTGAATATACTGTTTAATGTCTGTTTCAGTACATAGAGGTTCCACTGATGGAGTTTGAGCGATCGCTTTTGTATTCGCTAACTGAGGTAAGTTTGTAGCTCCTAATGCAGCCAAAGCGATAATTACAGATGCTGTTCTAGATTTCCATTGCTTCTGAGTCAAGTATAACCTCCATCAACAAATAGTTTGAAGCAGAAATAAGTAGTAATTACAACTTAATTTATTCTAAGTGCGTAAGTATCGCTATAAAATTAAGCCTTATTACTACAGGTTATTTGCAAAACAAACTAATTGTCAAACAATATACACATTTACTAAATGTAATCAGTAAAAATACTTTTTTCTTCGGTAACTAACGTTAGACTAACCCATTCGCCTTTCTCGTTGTAGCTGCGAATCATCCGTTGGCGCAGGTTTGGCTGGATTAACCAACCCACTTCCAGAAAAAATGGTTGACGTAACTGCACTTTGAGAGGTGAAGTTGCAGAAGCACCATCTGGTAAAAATAATACTTGCACCTGCTTTTGTGGGTCTTGGTCAAAGAGAACAATGGGGCCTTTGATGGTAGCAGTTGAGGTAATTGTGCGTAGACGCGAAGCGGCTTGTCGCGAGACATCGCCAAAAGATGTATTTTGAATTAATCGCCCAGTATCATCTAGTTGTAATTTTAAGGTTGTAGAGTAAGTATCAGGCGATCGCAAATCTGGATACATTGTCACTGCTTGACCTTGCCATTCTCCCAACAAATCATTTATCTGTAAAGTTGAACGTTCTGTTGCTGGGGTTCCAGCTAGATGTTCTCGAATTAAAATTAATTCCTTTAGTTGACCAGTATTATCAAATAGTTGCACCAGACGCAAGCGGCGATTTTCATGAACCAAAGCGAGTTCTCCACCAAATTCGGAAAATGGCCCTAGCTGAATTAAACCTTCTGAAAAGGAACCATTTTCAAAAAATAGTAGACTCCGCCCCAGAGAACTATATTCTTTAACTAAATCATCTCGTCCAGAACGGCATAGAGTTAAACGCACTGTCTGGTTATTGTTCAAACCTTCTAAAGAAAGACGACTAGGAGTATGATTCAAAAGTGTTCCTTGGGGAGAAAAATTAGTAAATGAACCTTCCCAAATACCAAGATTCTGCAAAAAACATTCCCATTGTGATTTTGTCATTAGTCATTAGTCCTTTGTCATTAGTCATTAGTCCTTTGTCATTAGTCATTGGTCATTGGTTATTGGTCATTTGATTAGCCCTGATAAGTTGATATGTAGGTTTAATTTCATATTCGTTCAAGCAAAATTTCAGTTATTAGACCTCTTGCAAAAGTCCCTAACACCCCACCCCCAACTCCTCCCCGCTCTTCAGGAGGGGAGACAAAGCGTAGCTTTGGCGGGGTGGGGTTCTTTCTTATTTTTGATTTATGCAAGAGGTCTATTCTTTTAAAATTTTGAAAATTTCGAGTTCAGAGGTCAAAGTTCCGAGTTCAGAAGTCGAAGTTCAGAGGTCGAAGTTCCGAGTTCAGAGGTCAAAGTTCTGAGTTCAGAAGTCGAAGTTCCGAGTTCAGAGGTCGAAGTTCCAAGTTCAGAGGTCAAAGTTCCAAGCTCAGAGGTCAAATTTCCAATGACAAAGGACAAATGACCAATGACAAAGGACTAATGACTATCCTTTAGCAAAACTTCGGACAGCAAATAAGCTCCCCATTAATCCTACACCTGCACCGAAACTCAAAAGAATCAGGGGCAATAATAAAATTTCTGCTGGAGTGAGTTGCACTCTGTTGGTGATGACTTGGATAAACTCAGGTTGATTGACTAGCAACTTACCGAGAAACTGTTGAATCACAGAAATGAAACTCCAAGCGATCGCACCACCAACCAAACCAAAGGCAATTCCTTGTAAAATAAACGGCAGGTAAATCCAAACAGAAGTTGCTCCCACTAGTTGCATAATTTCAATTTCCTGGCGACGCGCCATGACAATCAGCCTAATTGTGGTGGTAGTCACTGCGATCGCTGTTAAAGTCAGAATCATCGTAATTGTTAAAGTAATCCAGTTCAGACCCCGATGCAACTGGGCAATGCGTTTAACGGCTTCATCGACATACTGCACCGTCTCAACTCCTCGTAATTTAGCCAACTGTGTTGCTAAGGTTGGTACAACTTGAGAATTACGTGCTTTTACCTTCATCTCATCAACCAGAGGATTCTCACCTAACTGCTGGGTAGCACCCTCAATATCAGAAATTCTCATTTCCTTAACTAACTTAGTCCAAGCTTGTTCTTTAGTAATGGTTTTTATCGCCGCCACCTCTGGCATTTTTGCGATTAGTGGCTCAATACTTTCGATTTGCGTATCTGGTTCGAGATAAACTGATACTTCTAGCTGGCTACCAAACTGATAGAGAAGTTTTTCAACTTGCCAAGAGGTTTGCAAACTCAAGCCGAATAAAAACAGTAACACCGTCACAGTACTGACAGCAGCCCAATTCATCCAACCTCCCCGCAGTAAACCGAGGAAAGTTTCTTTCAGCAGATAGTCAAGTTTCGTGAAAGATTTAAACACACATCACCTCAAAATTTGAACTTAACGCCAAAGCACTAAGTTCAGCTTTTGCGTCTTTGCATCAATAACACCACTATTTATAGTCAATGGTGCAAAGTTTGCCAATATATCAGCTTTTATCTATTGCTACTTTCTTCTTCTGTCCTTCTGCTGCCTTGACCATTTACTCGATCTTTATGCCATTTGCCATCTAACAGTTATTGATAATAATTGACTAGCTGTTCTGGTTTCTCAGCAATTCTACTGTTCTTTAAACTGACCTCAAAAAAGTGGGAAAATAGTTTGGTATTTATACGATGTTTTTCTCTGGAGATCGTAGTAATTTGATAGGGAGAAACAGATTGATTGAAGGAAAGTTAAACCATGAACTTCTTGAATAAAGCCAATTTGGACAATAGCTTATTAAACCAGATCCGCTATCAGCTTGAGTCCGTAGAAATACATAATTCTAATCTGGCCAGACTATTGTGCAAAATCATTCCTTCTAATTGCCCTTTTGAAAGAACTGTTAAAATTTTCGGTCGGACTCTGCTTCGCATTCCACCTTTATGTAAATTGAACCCTCTTTACGAACAGATAGTTACTCTTCGTTTTAAGTGTTTATTATATTTAGTCAATGAATGTGGTGAAGATGCTAGAAAATATTGTTAAACATAGGTTTACATCAACAAAGAATAGATTGATAAAATCTTTTTACTAAGAAAAATTGTAGAGAAATTATAGTTGCAATCAGATGTCAATCAGAAATAGACTGGTGAACGACTGACAATCAATTTCACCTTTAAAAGTACTGTTTAATGATGTCAGCCTCGATAAAAGGATCGCTCCAAGTATGGTGCAACGTGACTTCACAATAATTATTTTGGAGATTGGTACTACGTCTAAGGGGATGTTTAAAAAGTATTATTGCTAACAATACAACCTCGGAGAACTAACCCCCTAGCAAACCTTAATGACTATAAAATAAGGGTTTCACAGCCTCTCACTCTTGGCATCAGTCTGCCGTTAGGCAAGCAAAAAGAGGAATGGCAGATGGGTTTTTGGTATACTCCAGGACTTTTTAAACATCCTCTAACTGAGATTGATAGAATGAAAATAGTAGGAATTTTCACCATCTAGCCATCGAGACTCATGCCCTCTGAAATTGCTGTCGAGAAAAAAAAGTTAAAAAATCCACCTTTGGAACTTCATTATTTAGGCGATCGCGTGCTGCGTCAAGCTGCAAAGCGGATTTCTAAAGTTGATGACGAACTTCGCCAAATAGTGCGCGAAATGCTGCAAACTATGTACAGCAATGATGGCATTGGTTTGGCTGCGCCCCAAGTAGGAATTCACAAACAATTAATTGTCATCGACCTGGAACCAGAGAACGCAGCTAATCAGCCTTTGGTGTTGATTAACCCCACCATTAAACAAGTCAGCCGCGACCTCTCGGTTGCCCAAGAAGGATGCTTGAGCATTCCCAACGTATTCCTAGACGTGAAGCGCCCCGAAGTCGTAGAAATTGCCTATAAAGACGAGTACGGTCGTCCTCGGACATTAAAGGCTAATGACCTCCTGGGACGCTGCATTCAGCACGAGATGGATCACCTTAACGGCGTGGTATTTGTAGACCGTGTGGAAAACTCCTTGACTTTAGCCCAGGAGCTATCTAAGAATGGCTTCTCGTATCAAGCGGTGAAACCAATAGCATAGGGGGGGCAATAGTGTATTTAACTCCAAAAAGCAGTTTATTTCTGGGTGGTTCTTGTGTAAGTGCGATCGCCGCCGTTGGTTCGATTTTTGAACTCGGTTACGGACAACCAGATTTTGGTGTCACAGCCACGGCAATTATCCTGGTATTAAGCATTCCACTCACAGGATTATTTTTCTTTGCCGCAGTTAAGGACGCAAGGGCTAACATGAAATAAGCATCAGGTACATAAAAAAGGTAAAAGGATGAAGGAAAAAGGCAAAATTCATTCTTTTACCTTTTATTTTTGCTCTCCATTTTCCACTGCCCCTAAAGCTTTTAGCGTTACTAGCTGCGCTGCGGTTAATCCTGTAACCCCGGTAATATTCATTTTTTCATAGGGTCGTGGCGATCGCAGTGTTCTTACACACTCACCTGTCGATACATCCCAAAGCTTAATTGTCTCATCTTGGCTACCACAAATCAGGGTTTGACCATCGGGACTAAAGGCAACTGACTTTACCCAATTAGCCCCATGCAAGGTTTTCAGGCACTTGCCATTAGAGACATCCCATAATTTTATCGTTTGGTCTTCACTGGCACTAGCTAAAATTTGACCATCGGGACTAAAGGCAACTGACCAGATTCGATTAGTATGTTCTTGCAAAGTTGTGAAGCACTTGCCCATGAAAACATCCCATAACTTCACAGTTTGGTCATCACTACCACTAGCTAAAGTCTGACCATCTGGGCTGAAAGTAACTGACCTGATGCGATTGCTATGCCCCTCCAAAATTTGGAGACATTTTCCTGTATAAATATCCCATAACCTCACTCTTTGGTTTTCACTGCCACTAGCTAAAGTTTGGCCATCGGGACTAAAGGCAACCGATCTTACCCAACTGGTATGCCCTTTCAAGGTTTGGAGACACTTTCCGGTGTAGATATCCCATAATTTCACCGTTTGGTCGTCACTGCCGCTAGCTAAAATTTCACCATTTGGACTAAAAGCAACTGACCTAATTCGATTGGTATGTTCCTGCAATTTTTTCAGGCATTGCCCCGTCTGAACATCCCATAATTTAATTGTTTGCTTTTCACTGCCGCTAGCTAAAATTTGACCATCAGGACTGAAGGCAATTGACCGTACCCAACTGTTATGCCCTTCCAAAATTTTGAGAAACTTATCGTTACGGACATCCCATAATTTCACTGTTTGCTTTTCACTGCCACTAGCTAAAATTTGACCATCGGGACTGAAGGCAACTGACCTGACTCGATTGCTATGCCCCTGCAAGGTTGTCAAAGACTTACCATCCTGGACATTCCATAACTTCACTGTTTGGTTTTCACTACCACTAGCTAAAGTTTGACCATCGGGACTGAAAGCAACTGACCTGACCCGATTGGTATGCCCCTGGAAGGTTTTCAGACATTTACCATCACGAACATCCCATAATTTCACGGTTTGGTCGTCACCACCGCTAGCTAAAGTTTGACCATCGGGACTAAAGGCAACCGACCAAACCCGATTGGTATGTCCCTGGAAGGTTTTCAGACATTTACCATCACGAACATCCCATAATTTCACGGTTTGGTCGTCACTGCCAGTAGCTAAAATTTCACCATCGGGACTAAAAGCAACTGACCTTACCCAACTGCTATGTCCCTGCAAAATTTTCAGATATTTACCATCACGAACATCCCATAACTTCACTGTTTGCTTTTCACTGCAACTAGCTAAAGTTTCACCATCGGGACTGAAGGCAACTGACATAATTCGATTGGTATTTTCCTGCAAAGTTATCAGACATTTGCCGATGTGGACATTCCATAACTTGATTGTTTGGTCTTCACTGCCACTAGCTAAAGTTTGACCATCGGGACTAAAGGCAACTGACCTGACCCAATTGCTATGTCCGTGCAAGGTTTTCAGACATTTACCATCACGAAGATCCCATAATTTCACTGTTTGGTCATCACTGCCACTAGCTAAAGTTTGACCATCGGGACTGAAGGCAACTGATTTTACCCAACTGCTATGTCCAATACAGGTAAAAAGTAGCTTTCCATCGTCAACTTGCCACAAGTAAGTCTTACCATCAGCATCACCCGTAGCCAAAAGTTTTCCATCCGGGCTAAATGCAACTGACGAAATACTAACTAATGTTTCTGCAAAAACGCATTTAGCTAAATCGGTATTGGCAAAATTTACCCGATGCAAATTTACACTTTGTAAATATGCTTGCCAAATAGTCAGATTTGAAAAGTCATAGCCGCTAAAATCAGTTTGCAATTGACAAAGAATATTTAACAGATTTCCACCCGCATATCCTGCTGTTTGGGGAGTTTGTCGCAGGGATAATAAAATTTGATATAGATGATGTTCAATATTTTTAGCATATCTAAAAATAGTTGATAGCCTATCTATAATTGGTTTAATAATCAGGGTAATCTGAGTATTTCTAATATAATCTTTGGCCGTAGCTTCCATTAAAGCATGGCTGATAAATAGTCTAATATTAAGAGTGGTAATTTCGTGACAAACCTGTTCAATAAGTTGGTCGGTCATGTATTCCATCACCACAGACTGGAGGGTGAAAAGTGCTGTTCTTTGTTCAATTAGCGATCGCCTCCGTAGAGATTCTAGCGCTTCCATCACTTCCCTTTTGGTCAAGGGACGCACAATATCATTGAGCAATTCGTCTAGAGAAACTAACTCGCGCTTGATTGCTAGCCAATAAATTATTTCTTTTTCGATCTCTGACAAGCGCTCAAATTGCTGGTCTAGTAAATTTCGGGTATCACCAAAAATGATCTCTCCTTCAGCCAGAAAAGCAGCAATATTACCACCAAATAACTCCCGAATTGGCTCAGAAACCAGCTTTAAAGCCAAAGGATTACCTGAGTACTTCTCAACTAGCTTGGCCCATTCTTGTGGTGAACCAAATAATCCTTTATCTTGGAGAATTTTTTGCCCTTCAGTTTCTCCTAAGCCGATTAACGATAATGTTCTAACTGGTGATGCTTCTCCCTCTAAAGGAGCAAATTCTTTTGGTTTTTCGCGAGATGTCAGCACCAAACAGCTTTGATGCGGTTCTTCCCCTACTCGACTAAGTAGTTGACCATAATCTTCATATTCTTGTCTATAGTGTCCGGCGCGATCGCCTTCTTGTAAAATTGTCTCTGTGTTATCAAATACCACAAGACAACGATGCTCTCGTAAATAATTAATCAGCAGCGTTACTCTACCATCTACGCTTTCTGGCAAATCTGTTTCTCTCTGATCAGATAAAAACCCGATCAGGTTTGCCAACATCTCTGCAATCGGTGGCGCATTGCGGAGACTCCGCCAAATCAAATACTCAAAATTCTCCTGAACTTCCTTTGCCAATTTCACAGATAAAGCAGTTTTGCCGATTCCGCCCATTCCCAATATTGCCACTAATTGGCAGTTATCCTTAATGAGCCACTGCGTTAGCTGAGACAATTCTGCTATGCGTCCATGAAAAAAGCAGACACCAGGCGCTTCACCCCAATCTTGACGGTTTTGGGTAATGGATTTCTCATTGTGTGAAGATGCTTGATACTCAGATTCTATAACTTGCTGTAACTTAGTGAGCTTACCTGGGCCGCTACCAGTAACATTAAATTTCTTGTAAACTTCACTTAATCTTTTGCGTACTGCCTCGGCGCTGATTGACAATTTTTTAGCGATCGCATTTGGCGATTGTCCCTCAACAGCATATAAAAACACCTCGATCTCGCTGCTAGACAAGCACCGTTTTTCGGCAAAAGCCAAAAGAACGTTTTCGGGAATCACACTCATACTCACACAAAGACAAACTACAAACCAATGTTATCTCACATAGTGAGATAACATTACAGACATTTATTGCTCTGGGAATGCTTTCTTGGGCTTTATCGTTCTTTTTCTGACGAGGTACGCGATCGCGCCAATGAGTTTAGTGTACCTCACATAAACAGTGCTGAGTGCTGAGTTTAGGAGTTAGGAGTTAGGAGTTACTATTATTCCCCCTGCTCCCCTGCTCCCCTGCTCCCCTGCTCCCCTGCTCCCCTGCTCCCTCCCTTATCCCAACCATAATTAGCCGACCTACTTTGTTGGTGCAACTGGCTGCACGCGCAAACCCTCTGTCTCATCAACCGTAGGAGTGGCAATCAGCAATTCATTTCCTGTCAGACCTGATGTAATTTCTACTTCAGTACCATAATCTCGCCCAACAGCAACTTTTTGATAATGCACTGTTTTATCTTTGGTTACAGTTGCTACCTGCGTACCTCCGCCATTAACGACTAAAACACTATCTGGCACAACAAAGGGAGGGTTGGTGCGGTTAATGGCAAATCTGACATTGGCATACATCCCAGGCCGCAGCGTCGCGTCCGAATTATGTACTTCTAATTGTGTCAGTAAAGTGCGAGTAGTTGGATCTATGGCGTTGCTAGTACGCACTACTTTACCCGTAAACACTCGTTGGGGTAACTCTCTAACTGTAATTTGTGCTGTTTGTCCAGTTTGAAGTGACTGCGATAAACTCTGTGGAACACTCACGTTTACTTTTAGATTGTCATAAGCGGCAATAGTATAAAGGCTGCTATTGCTAGTGTTAGTGTTGCTGGTACTGGTGTTGCCATTACCTGCTGAAATTAAAACACCTGTATTGACATTACGTGCAGTAATTACTCCTGCGAAAGGAGCAGTGACTTTCTTATAAGACTGCAATACGGTATTACGCTGGAAGTTTGCTTGACTGGCGTAGGCGTTAGCTTGTGCTGCTTTGATGTTGGCAGAATCAGAATTAATAGTGTTTTGTGCTGCCTCAACGCTGGCAAGATTAGCTTGATATGTAGCATATTTTGTATCTGCATCTTGTTGAGGTACTGCACCTTCCTTGACAAGAACTTGCCAGCGCTGCCAACTCTGACGCGCTATCAACAGATTAGCGCGGGCTTGCTTCAAATCAGAAATACTTTTAGCTAAATTAGCACGAGTTTGAGATACATTGGCTTGTGCTTGCACTACCTCTGCCTTCGCTTGCAGAACTTGCTGATCGGTGTCTGGTGAATCAATCTCCGCCAACAACTGACCGGCTCGGACGCGATCGCCAATATCTGCATACCACCGCCGTAAATACCCAGTACTGCGAGCGTAGATGGTCGTTTGATTCAGGGCTACAACATTCCCAGGTAGTTCCACTTTCGTAGCACCAGTAGCGCGGCGGGGAACGATCACATTTACTGAGGGTACTGTGCTTGCTTCCTTGACTGCTGCTTGTAATTCTGACTTTTGGCCCAATCGGGGTAGAATGCCGATAGCCAGTAAGCTACCAAAAAAAACAACACCAATTACAGCCCAACCAATTCCACCGATGCCGCGTTTTTGTTTTCTAGAAGTCGTTTGTTGTTCAGAATCAGGAGATGGACGATGCTGAGAATCCATAAGTAAACTGTCCTGTATTATCTAAAAAAGCAGAAATTTAGCAGCTAGAGTCATTACCTTATTAGACTTCTTGCAGAAGTGGGATAAGGGGTAGGGAGTAAAGGGGAAAGCGGCTCAGAATAAAACCTTTCCCCTACGGTGTACACACAAGTTGTTGACCTGCACCTTAATTGCATTGACCTGCACCTTTGTTGCATTGACCTGCACCTTTGTTGCATTGACCTGCACCTTTGTTGCATCGACCTGCATCTTAATTGCATTGACCTGCATCTTAATTGCATCAACTTGCAAAAATGAATTTACCCTACGTTACGTAGTAACTTTAAAAGATTTATGTGTACACCGTAGCTCCTAAAATATATCTATGACTTGCCTTGAGATGATGACAACGAGTAGGCTGTCTTTGGATCTGAGAAATTTAAATCGTCATCATCTTCATCAATAGGACGAGGTGGTTGACGCCGCATAATGCTATATACAACAGGTACAAAGATCAGAGTCGCCACTGTTGCCGCTGACAAGCCACCGATTACAGCGCGACCCAAGGGCGCATTCTGTTCACCACCTTCACCAAGACCAAGAGACATTGGCACCATCCCAATCAGCATGGCTAAGGCAGTCATCAACACTGGACGCAACCTTGTATAGCCTGCCGCTAGGGCTGCTTTATAGGCATTTTCCCCTTCTACACGTTGCTCGTTAGCAAAAGTAATCATTAAAATACTGTTTGATGTCGCTACACCGATACTCATAATTGCACCCATTAACGAAGGGACGCTTAGAGTGGTGCGGGTGACAAACAGCATCCAAATGATCCCTGCTAAGGCACTTGGCAGCGCCATCATAATAATCAGGGGATCGAGCCAAGATTGGAAGTTCACTACCATTAAGCAGTAAACCAACACAATTGCAAACACAAGTCCTAAACCAAGTCCTAAAAAGGAAGAGTTCATCGTTTGCACTTGTCCTCGGATATTAATCTGACTTCCCTTAGGCAATTTTTTCTGATAATCAGCGATGATGCGATTGACATCGCCGGCAACTCCCCCCAGGTCGCGACCAGAGGAGTTAGCGTAGATATCGAAAACTGGCTGAATGTTGTAGTGATTCACAACTTGCATCACTGTGTCGCGTTTGACACTAGCCAAATTACCTAAAAGTTGCGGTGCAGTTTGACCGTTGCCAACTGGCGTATTTTTCAGGCTGTCAATAGAGTCAAGTTTATATTGGGGAACTTGTACAGCCAGGGTGTAACTCACGCCTTTTTTGGGATCGAGCCATTGGTTGATTGCAGCTTGACCGCTTGAACTTAAGGAAGTGAGGACGCTATTGGCAACATCACGCTGGGTCATACCCAATTGTTGAGCCTCGGTGCGATCGACATCAAGACGTAATTTCGGCGCATCGACAACTTGCTGGAGATGTACATCTACAGCCCCAGGAATACGCGTCATCCGCGCGGCGATTTGTTGGGCAATTTCAAAGTTGGCTTTTGAGTTTTTCAGAGGGCCAGATATTTGCACGTCAACAGCAGCAGGCAAACCGAAATTGAGAATTTGAGTCACAATATCAGCCGGCTCAAAAAAGAAAGTGTAGTTGGGAAATGTCGCTTTCAATTTCTGGCGGAGTTCCTTGACGTAAGAAAAAGTTGCACCAGATTCTTTTAGGGAGACAAGAATATCAGCATCAGCCTGTCCAATTGTCGCGCCGTTGTAGCCATAAGTAAGGTTAATGCCACTGGTGGGTAAGCCAATGTTATCCAGAATCAAAGCGAGATTCTCTTTCGGTACAGTCTGGCGGATAACGCCTTCAACTTCGCTGACAATTTTTTCTGTCTGTTCCAAACGAGTACCTGGTAAGGCTCGAACATGGAGGCTAAACTGACCACCATCGACTTCCGGGAAAAAGTCTTGACCGACGAACGGCAACAAAACTCCGGCACTGACGATAAATGCACCAAATAGCACAAAGACTATGTGGCGGTGATTTAATGCTGAGGTCAGAACGTTGTAGTACCAACTGCGAAATTTCTCAAATTGTCGGTTAAATTTTTCGTGTAACCGCCATATCCAATCTTTCTTCACAGATTTGGCAGTTGTCGTTGTTGCTTCTTGTGCCTGGTGGTTATCGCTACCATTATTATTGTGAACTGGCGAATCTATATGATGGTCGCGATTATCATGGATTTCAACTAGTGAAGAATGGCTGTTGTTACCATTATTGTTTTGAACTGGCGAATCTAGATGATGGTTGTTATTACCATTACGATCCTCGTTTTCTCTATGCCAGTCTGCTTCATGTGGTAAAAGATAACTTGCCATTGTCGGTACTACAGTCCGAGATAGCACATAGGAAGCAAGCATCCCAAATACTACCGCCATCGCTAGGGGGACAAATAGGTACTTTGCCACTCCACTGAGAAACACGACCGGCACAAAGACAATACAAATACATAATGTTGCTACAAGTGCGGGAGTGGCGATTTGCTGTGCCCCATCTAAGATTGCTCGCTTGATGGGTTTACCTTGTCCCAGATTTCGGTGGATATTTTCAATTTCCACTGTGGCATCATCTACCAAAATCCCAACAGCTAAGGATAAACCACCTAAGGTCATGATGTTGAAAGTTTGTCCCAAACGACTCATGACAATAATTGAAACTAGCATCGAGAGAGGAATCGATACGGCTACAATTACGGTGCTGCGCCAACTTCCCAGGAAAATCAAAATCATTAGCGCGGTGAGACAGGCTGCAATCAATCCTTCTTTGAGAACGCCTTCAATAGAAGCTTTCACAAATATAGATTGATCGAACAAAAACGCTAGATTCAGTTCTGGAGGCAAGGTGGATTGGATACGAGGCAAAGTTTTTTTGACTCGCTCGATCACATCAATGGTTGAGGCATTCCCACTCTTTAGGATACTCAGTAAGCTCGATCGCCTGCCATTCTGACGGACAATGTTCGATTGCACGCCAAAGCCATCTCTTACCTGCGCGACATCACGAATGGAAATGACAGTACCATTAACTTGCTTAATTGGTAAGTCATTGAGGGCTTCCACCACACTTGGACTATTGTTGATTTGTACGGCGAAGTCGCGATCGCCTATTTTCATATCCCCTGCCGGCAAAACCAGGTTTTGGGCACTGACAGCATTAGTCACATCTTGGGCAGAAATGCCATTAGCCAACATCGCTTGGGGATCGATATCAACCATAATTTGCCGAGGTTTACCACCATAGGGCAGAGGTACACTCGCTCCTTGCACTGTTGCTAATTGGGTACGGACGAAGTTGGTTGCATAGTCGAACAGCGCTTCTTCTGGCAAGGTTTTGCTACTGACACTCATCTGGATAATCGGCACCGAAGAAGCGTTGTATTGAATGATGAATGGCGGTGTAATTCCAGGTGGCAAAGGGCGGAGAATTGTTTGGCTGACAGAGGTAATTTGAGCCACTGCTGAGGCAATATTAGCGTTGGGTTGGAAAAAAACCTTGACGACACTAACACCACTTAAAGATTGCGACTCAATATGTTCGATGTCACCAACGGTTGTTGTCATAGCGCGTTCGCTAATGGTGACAATTCGCTGTGCCATTTCCTCAGATGTGGTACCAGTGTAAGTCCAAACTACGCTGACAACCGGAATGTTAATTGCGGGGAAAATATCAACTGGTGTACTAAATATCGTGACTACACCCAGGATCACAATCATCAAAGCGGCGATCGCGAATGTATACGGAAGACGTAAAGCAATTTTGACGATCCACATAGTTAGTTAGGATACTTCAAAAGTTTTTGGTGTTAAAGCTTTTCTACTGTGGCGTTTGAGCTAATTGCAGTTGTTCTGTTTGGAGTTGCTCAACTAGCCACTCAATCTCCGATTTGATCACTTCAAATGCCCGCCTTTGCACTTTCCCTTGATAAAAATCATTACTAATTTCAACTGCTTTTTTCTCTGCAAGGCGTAACTGACATGACATTAATCGATGTTCAATTAACTGCACTCGTTCTTTGGGTAATAAATGGCTAAAGAAAAAAAATTTGATTAGAAATCGCGATCGCGCATTCACCCAGCTTTCATGAGGATATGCCAACATCTCTTGATACCAAGTGTTTTTGCCGAGGGGTGTAATCTCATATACCTTTCCACAATGTCCACCTTCTTCTCCTTGTTCTGCACATAAAATCACTTCACCTTGTTCTTCCATGCGCTTCAGCAGAGGATAAATCGCGCCATAGTTGACACAAATACTGCAACTCATAAACATCTCTAGTTGCTGTTTGAGCCGATAACCGTTTAATGGTTCTCGCTGTAATAAACCTAATACTGCCAACTTCAGCATTTTGATATATCAATCTGATATGTCGATCAACAATATCAAATTGAGCTTTTTTAGCCAAGTACCCAAGGTTCAATTGTCAGCATTCTTTGTCATGCCTCACGATGCTAGCCGGATAAATTATCTCTGGGGTAGGAGCAAGTGAGACGCCCACCTCACAATAGTTAGTTGAGTATTTTTTATTTGAAAGTCCCTTAGTGCCAAAAGTGAGGATTCATTGGCGTATTTAAACAGGATTTGTAGTATCTTATGCTGTTTAAATAATTTTCTCTACAGTTTACCTTGAGCTAAGTAACTAAGTTACTTGACCTAACACCTAAGTTACCTTATAGTTAGTTTAACAGTAGAAACCACGGTGACTTAGTAAGGTTACGGGTGAATTCAAGAAACTTAGTGAGTAAGACATAAAGGCAAAGACTGGAACTGCAAATTCTAAAAAAGGCAAGTATACAAATTGCCTGTAGGAATTTCGAGAGTTCAATGCGCGTAGTGCGCGTTCTGTGCTGTTACGCGCATTGAACGCCTAATTTTTGATATCCAGATTGCCCTGGTAATTCATCAAAGAGCTTAATTTTTCATGAGCCGCAAATATCAAAACCACCTTTGTTGGTATTCCCACTCCACTCAGGAGTAGGACTTTTGTCTACCTTAACTTGGTGGGAGCAAAGCTGTGGAGATTCGCTGTTTCCTTAGTGTGGTCGGGGGAGCGCAAACTGCTACCTAGATTCAACTTTCAAAACAGGAAAAAAACTATGAAACCCAGTCTCAAAGATAACGATAATCTGTTGTTCAGGTGGTTTTGTATAGGACTCAAATATTTTCTGCTGGCGCTGCTGGGGCTGGGAATAGCCTTTGTTGTGTCTCACACTTTAGGGGCAAATGCGATCGTTGGGATGCTTTTATCCGCAAGTCTACGGTCATGGGTTGCCAAGATAGCGATTTTCCTAGTCTGTCTATTTGCGATCGCCATGATGTTCGAGTCTTGGGGTTGAGACTCATACTGACCATAAATAGCCTTTAGCTGAGTGAAGTTCAGCTAAAGGCTTCGTAATCTTTTCACTTGGAGATCATATCATGCCTAACAACAACAACGGCTCTGGGGTAGAAACACTTTCGCCACTTTTAGTAATCTTAGTGGCAGGGTCAATTTCTTTAGCGATCGTTAACAAAGCTAATCACCCGGCATATTTTGACATCGTTAAAATAGCTATAGCCTACAGCTTTGGCTCAATCAAGTCCCAAGGAAAAACTAAACATTCCAATTACCAGGATGAGGTAGATAAAGACGAGTTGAAATAGCAGATGTAAAGGCAGTAAAAAATACCTGTTTTTTACAGATAGTCTACCAAAGGTGAGTTGCAGATTATACAGCATATTTCAAGTTACTGAAGTACACAACGATTCATCTCAAAGCCAGGTATAAAGCCTGCTTTACTTCTGACTCCTGAATTCTGAATTCTGAATTCTGCTGTAATTTCCTTCTAAAATAGAAGAATGCTGTCAACTCCCACTCAACTACTGCGACTGTCTCAAGGACAACTTAACTTACTAGAAGCTTGTCCGCGTAAATTTCAACATACCTATCTCGAAAAACTCAACTCTCCCTCAAATCCAGAACAAGAAGAACGGCTAACTTTGGGTAGTCGTTTTCACTTGCTAATGCAACAGCGAGAAATGGGTTTGCCAATTGGTAGTTTCCTAGAAGCAGATGCTCAACTACAAAGCTGGATGCTAGGTTTTGCTGATGCAGCGCCAGAAATCTTAACGGCTGCATCAGATAATCAAACTTTCCGTGAAAGCGAACACTACCGCACTCTGCAAGTTCAGGATTATTTGCTGACGGTTGTCTATGATTTATTGATTGCAGATAACCAACAAGCGCAAATTCTCGACTGGAAAACTTATCCGAAACCACCCAATAAACGCAAGTTAGAATCCAACTGGCAAACACGGCTTTATCTATATGTATTAGCAGAAACTAGCGACTATTTGCCAGAAAAAATTTCTATGACTTATTGGTTTGTCCAATCTGAAGGAAAACCGCAAAATATTAAATTTAATTACAGTACTGCTCAACACGCACAAACAGGAAAGAAACTTAATCAACTATTAAGTCAGTTAACTAATTGGCTGGAAAATTACCAAAATAACCAGCAGTTTCCCCAAGTAGTGGAGGGTAGCAAAACCTGTGATTCTTGTCAGTTTGCCAAACGTTGCGATGCCTACGGCGGTAAACTACGCATCCAATCTACTGAAGAAGCAGTGAAAGACTCATTGCCAAGTTTTGACAGTATTCAAGAAGTCTCACTTTGATTTGATCCGCAGGATTGTTTCGCTAAAACAAATTCCTTATATCTTTAGACTCTTGCGTAAAGTCAAAAAGTAATGTAAAGTCCTTTGTCTAAATCTAAAGCATTTGCAAGCATTTTTATTAAAAGAGCTAGATTCGGTAAATACTCTTTTTTTTCATTCAATAACAAACTAAGCAATTCAAAATTATTCTTCACTTGCTCAAGAGATTGAAAATACGACCCCATTTTGCCAGGGTTAAAATAGTTTCCTGGAACGCCGAAACTTTTACCTAACAAGGGAGATATATCTTTATCCAGTTCATTGAGTAACATATCATAGAGAGGCAACCAATCATAACCAAGTCCAATATCACATTGAGGATTATAATACTTGGTAATTGCAAAATCACCATACTGGCTTATGTCATTTGTCTCGATCGTTTCTTTCCAAAAAGAATCTAAAGGTTCGCCTTCATCAGGATATTTCAGGTATGAAAAATTATTTTCGATAAAGGTAATCAAATCGTTGCTTTGGTTAATAACAAGTGCATTGACTAAGATATCAGCCAATTCTTGAAGAAACGTATCGTAATCAAAGACAAATGCTTTATGCTCCATTGACATTTTTTAAAATTCCTTGTCGCCAAAATTTAACATAGTGCTGTTAGCTGACAAAATAAATCTTCTTAAATAGTTGAGAACCCTAAAAGCCCGTAATCATCTATGTAAATAAATCACAACTTCTAAATTTATGTCAAATTTTGATGAAACTGAAGCAATTTATGTGCGCGAATTAGGAATTGATGACATTGCTCCTGTTTACCACTTGGGAGAAAGCTTATTTACCAGCGATTTATACCCTTATTTATACCGCACCTGGGACGAATGGGAGGTAATTGGACTTTACAACACCGATCCAGAATACTGTCTTGTGGCCGAAACAGACGGGGAATTAGCAGGATTCATTTTGGGAACCATTATCACCAAAGCATCCTGGACTTATGGATACATTTTATGGTTGGGAGTTAGTCCAAAGTATCAGCGTCGGGGAGTAGCAGACAAGTTGGTTGATAAAGTCGTCGCCCGGATGATTGAAGATGGGGCGCGGTTCATGTTGGTAGACACTGACCCTACCAATACTTCAGCATTAAAGTTTTTTAGTCGCAAAGGTTTTGGTAATACTCGTCAGCATATTTTCTTGTCGATGAATTTAAGCAAGCACGAATATTATGGCAGATTGATTGATTACGAACACCAAAAAGCTGAAAGAGCCGGTTACAAGCGATCGCGTCCAGCAATTCGTGCCCGGAAAGCTGATAGTGTAGCTAATGAAATCGTTCTCAATCCTCTAGCGAATGAATCTCCAATAACTGAGGAGCAATCTCCAACCTAACAAAAGTGAGGAGTAGCCCTTTCAAGCTGGGTAAAATTTGGGGACGATCTTTTCTCCGTGTTCTCTGTGCCTCTGTGGTTCAATAAATTACTTTCAAACCGTAGATGCATAGAAAACGCAGAGAGAAAAGCATGATAGCGATTGTTAATTTTGAATTTAGAGCAAAGTGGCGTGACTTATGTGTATAGAATTTGGGCGGGAAATCTGCGGCAATCTTGACATTGCAGAATCGCGGGAGTGGTTAGTTAGTAACGGTATTGGTGGTTACGCCTCTGGGACTGTGGCTGGTTTATTGACTCGCCGCTATCACGGATTATTGGTAGCAGCATTGAAACCACCTCTGGGTCGTACCTTAATGGTGGCAAAACTAGATGAAACTGTCCTGTACGATACTCGCTCTTATTCTCTAGACACCAATCGTTGGGCAGATGGTATTGTTAGTCCGCACGGTTATCAAAATATTGAACGTTTTTCTCTGGAAGGTACAATTCCTGTATGGTCTTTTGCTGTTGCTGATGCCTTATTAGAAAAACGGGTGTGGATGCAACAAGGCGCGAACACAACTTATGTTCAATATACTTTGCGTCGTGCCACTCAACCGCTAAAGTTGACGCTCAAAGCAATAGTCAACTACCGCGATTATCACAGTGACACTCAAAGCAATGGTTGGCAGATGTCTGTAGAGGAGGTGGAACAGGGGATTTGTGTAACTGCTTATCCGGGTGCTGTACCACTATATCTACTGAGTGATTCACCTAAAGGCGATGCCTACGGCGGCAAGCTACGCAACCCCTCACGCCCTAGTGTATCTGTTGTCCACGATTGGTATCATGGTTTTGACTTAGCAGTTGAACGCTATCGGGGATTGAGAGATAAAGAAGACCACTTCCACGCCGCCACCTTTGAAGTTACACTGAATCCTGGGGAAGCGATGGCATTTGTAGCCAGCACAGAAAAAGAACCAAATCTCAATGGTGAAGCTGCACTTAAGTTACGTCGCGCTCAAGAGCAGAAGTTAACAGGATTTTGGAAAACTAATCGACCCCTCAAGACTAAGGAATCACCTAGCTGGATCAACCATCTAGTACTCGCTGCTGACCAGTTTCTTGTCGATCGCTCATTGCCAGAAGACCCTTACGGCAAAACCATCATCGCTGGTTATCACTGGTTTAGCGACTGGGGACGCGACACCATGATTAGTCTACCTGGTTTGACAATTTCTACTGGTCGCCCAGAGGTAGCACGCTCAATTCTTCGCACCTTTGCCAGATACGTAGACCAGGGAATGTTACCTAATCGCTTTCCCGATGTGGGTGAGCAACCAGAATATAATACAGTCGATGCCACTCTCTGGTACTTTGAAGCAGTCCGCGCCTACTACAGCGCTACAGACGATGATACTTTGCTAGGTGAACTCTTTCCCATACTTGCAGACATCATTGATTGGCACTCTCGCGGTACACGCTACAACATCCACCTCGATGCCGCCGATGGCTTACTTTATGCAGGCGTTGCAGGCGTACAACTCACCTGGATGGATGCCAAAGTTGACGATTGGGTAGTTACGCCGCGAATTGGCAAACCGATTGAAGTTAACGCCCTCTGGTACAATGCTTTACGGACAATGGCAAAGTTTGCCCGTCAGCTTGGAAAACCACACCAAGAATATGAGGCAATGGCAGAGCGGGCAAAGTATAGATTTTCTCGCTTCTGGAATGAAGAGACAGGTTATTGCTATGACGTTTTAGACAGTCCTGATGGTGATGATGCCGCGTTGCGTCCTAACCAAATATTTGCTGTGTCATTACCAGAAAGTCCGCTCACACCTACGCAGCAAAGGGGTGTGGTTGAGGCTTGCGGGCGATCGCTGCTAACTTCTTATGGGTTGCGATCGCTAGCCCCAGATCATCCTCAGTATCAGGGTAAATACGGTGGCAATCAGTATCAACGGGATGGAGCCTACCACCAGGGAACCGTTTGGGGTTGGTTGTTGGGGCCGTTTGTCTTAGCACACCTGCGCGTCTACAAAAATCCCGAACAGGCTCGTCAATTTTTGGAACCAACGGCTAATCACCTCAACGCACACGGTGTTGGTAGTCTCAGCGAAATTTTTGATGGTGATGCCCCGATGACTCCACGGGGATGCATTGCCCAAGCGTGGACAGTGGCAGAGGTTTTGCGTGCTTGGTTGGCGACAACGAGTTGATGCGAGGAATAACTTAGGACTTAAAGATTGATTTACTAAAGTGCAGATATGCACAGGGCGATCTTATGACAATTTTAACCCAAGAAGAAATTAGATTAGCAGAAGCCCTAACTCACAAAGCCCATTGGCGCAGATGGGGGCCATATTTAAGCGATCGCCAATGGGGAACAGTGCGCGAAGATTACAGTCCCAACGGTACAGCCTGGGACTATTTTACCCACGATCAGGCTCGTTCTCGCGCCTACCGTTGGGGTGAAGATGGCATTTTGGCATTTCTGATAATCATCAACGACTTTGTTTTGCGTAGGCGTAGCCCGTCGTAGACATCGCACTTTGGAATAGCGAAAATTCTATTCTCAAAGAAAGAATTTTTGGTCTAACTGGTAGCGAAGTAAATCATGGGGAAGATGTTAAATTAATCCAGCAATTTGGTGAATATGAAGCACAGTATCAAGAACCAGAAATAGAAAAGGATAAAGACGCGATCGCTTTAACATAACAACATCCAAATCTGATTCTCTCGAAATAGTGAAAAAGGCTTGTTGTTACCACCCCGCCTCGGAATCAATTTTGAGGATTAAAAATTTTAAGGTAATTCTCAGCAGAAATTAATTTAATTACTAGTAAATGCATTTAGATTATTATTAGATAAAAATTCGCGGATTTGAGATGGCAATTAAATAAAAATATTTAGCAATCTTTTTGGAATGGCTGCACTTTTCACTGTAGGTATGCAACAGAAGTAAGTTAAAATCAGCTATAACTAAAGATGTAGCGGTTAACAGTAACTTTACATTTAGCAGTCTGATTTTATTTTTCAAGCCTTATTAAACACCTAAAATGCAACCGAAACAGTGAAGCAAATCATAAAATTTGGGATAAATATAGATCCATTTTCCTTACAATCACGCCTCACGGTTGGTATTGCATCATTTTCCGCTTTAGTATTAGGTAGCCTTGCTACATGGACTAGTTGGAAAATGCAGCAAATTTTAGTTGATAGTCATAAATATAATATAGAACAAATTGCCAAGCGCTTGCCGCAAGATGTGCAAATTTATAGTGAAATGATGCAACCTGAAACTGGGTTGCAAAAGGCTATTAATAATTTAGCAAATACTAACACTCTATTATGGCTAAAAAGTCCCGATCATAAAATTTTAGCAAAATCTACCACTTTGGATTTATTATCTGATACTACGGTAGCTGAATTAATGACCCTGACTAAGATGCCGATTAAACCACAAGTTTACAAAGTGAACCAAAGCTACTTTGTTCTATGTGGTAGTTCTGTACAAGTGCAGGGTAAGTTATTGGGTGAGTTATTTGTAGTCAAGGATATTACTCGCGAACAGAGAATGTTTGTGGTAATGGTGCAGAGTTTAGGTATTACTAGTATTTTGGCAATTATTGTTTTAACTGCTGCGATCGCATTTTATATTAAGCGCTCTCTGCAACCCCTGCGTCAGCTAAATCAAATGGCTTCTGTGATTTCCGCTGAAGATTTAGGACAAGCGCAGCTATATCTTGATAATGCACCCAGTGAAGTTAAAGAATTAGCTCAAACTTTAACCATGCTGTTATCGCGCCTTTCCCAATCATGGGAGCAAGAGCGAGAATTTGTAAGTAATGTTTCTCATGAATTACGCACGCCTTTAACAATTGTACATGGATATTTACAAAGCGTCTTACGAAGGCAGAATAACTTAACCCAAACTCAACAAGAAGCTTTAGAAACTGCGGCATCGGAAGCTGAACGCACTATTCGTCTGCTACAAGATTTACTTGATTTAGCACGTGCAGATAGCGGATACCTATACTTTCAAATGAAATCTTATGTGCTGAATGACTTGGTTGAAGAAGTTGTTATGATGGCAAAAAAATATAGCGATCGCACAATTACAATCGAGTCAGAAATTTATCCAATTGAGATCAAAGCAGATTATAGTCGCTTTAAACAAGTGTTATTAAATTTAATTGATAATGCCATTAAGTATTCTGAGGCTGACACATCCATAATTTTTAAGTTAGATCGGCTTCAAGATCGGGCTATTATTCAAGTTTGTGACAAAGGTTTTGGTATCCCTTTGCAACAGCAAGCACGGATATTTGAGAGATTTTACCGTGTAGATGAATCTCGCTCTCATACTACTGGGGGTTGTGGTTTGGGTTTATCGATTGTTAAGACACTTGTAGAAGGTATGGGAGGCAGTGTCAGTGTGGAATCAAAGTTAGGAGAAGGGAGTATGTTTACAATCAGTTTACCTACATATAGTAGTTCCATCTGATTTGTAAAATTTGCAAGATTCAGATCCCCAGTTTCTTGATTTAATTGCAGACATAGTAAAGATGACAGAGAAACTTGGTGTTGCTGAATTCCAGGATGAAAAGGATTTTGCGTGATTTCAAAACCTTTGTAGATAACTTGCAATGCAACATTTCTACACCAAGATTCATACATCTAATCAGCAATGCCAGAAATTTAAGCATCGGGTAATCTATTTAGAAGTCACCCCGTTTCCTGTGAAAATAAAGGCAGCCCTCGTTTAACTGGCAAAGCAGGTTTGGGTTTATCGATTGTGAAAAACCTAACCGAAGGTTTGGGAGGCAAAATTGCCATCCTTTCAAAGCCAGGTTATGGGTAGCACTTTTATTCTCACATCACCTGCTTTAGGAGCAAAAATATGACAGCACATATCCTTTTGGTGGAAGATGAAGTCAAACTGGCGCGATTTGTTGAATTAGAACTTAATAGCGAAGGATACCGGGTAAGTGTCGCCCATGATGGCATCGCGGGCTTGACTCTGGCGCGAGACTCATCACCAGATTTAGCGATTCTGGATTGGATGCTTCCAGGGTTGACAGGTTTGGAAATTTGTCGGCGTTTGCGAACAACAGGTAGTACAGTACCAGTGATTTTGTTGACAGCAAAAGATGAAGTGAGCGATCGCGTCGCCGGATTAGATGCAGGAGCCGATGATTATGTAGTTAAGCCCTTCAGCATTGAAGAACTATTAGCTAGAATTCGCGCTCATCTCCGGCGCACCCAAGAAACAGACGAGGATTTGTTGCAATTTGAAGATTTAAGCTTAAATAGGCGCACTCGTGAAGTATTTCGGGAAAAACGAAGCATTCAGTTAACAGCAAAAGAATTTGACTTATTAGAATATCTCCTTTCACATCCCCGTCAAGTATTTACTAGAGATCAAATTTTAGAGAAAGTTTGGGGTTACGATTTCATGGGTGATTCTAATATTATTGAAGTATATATTCGTTATTTGCGACTTAAGTTAGAAGAAAATAATGAAAAACGTTTGATTCATACAGTCCGTGGTGTAGGCTATGCACTACGGGAGTAATCGTAATAACGTGGTGAGAAGGAGAAAAACAACATATTCAAGATAAAAGAGAATTATGAAGAAAAAATGGGCTGTTAAACGACTGACAGTAAATCTCACAACCCAGGAAATGAAGAAACTTGAACAATACTGTACTCTCACAGGAAGACCAGCAACAGACGTAATTAGAGAATTGCTCCGAGGTCTTGAGGTTGACAATACTGAAAACTCTGAGATGGGAAAAGCAGACTCAACAATCACTGTTGGCAGTGGGTCAAAATCACAGTAAATATCGACTCGAATATAGCGTTTCCTAATCAGAATGAGGTACAACTTAACCTCACCCCCAACCCCTTGATAACAAGAGGGGTTGGGGGTGAGGTTTTAATATGTACTTCATGCACCTGGGAACTTCTATATCCCGCCAAATTAACGCTTTTACACCTTTTGCCTTTCCTGTGTCTTAACAAGCATCGATTATGGGCATCATAATCCCAGTCCGAATACATCAGCTAGCAGCCAGAAAACTATTTGGCAGCAAGTTTTTCATTTATAAATATAGTATCAACCGATGGTATATAGTTTTAGACCTTATCTCTTTGTTTCTCGGTATAGTTTGTACGCTGTATTTCTTTTGGGATGCCTACAGATTCAATTGGGAGTAATCTGTAGCGTAGGTATTTGGATATTATCAGAAGCTAAATTACAAGCAGCCCAAGCACATCAGACCTGGAAATCACCTTCAGAATTGACCAAGCAAGTCACCACAATAAATCCTGAGTCAGCAGAGCAATACTCAAAACCACTCCCCTATCGATTAAAATCAACACCTATTTTGCTGGCGGCACCCGAAAACTTCAATCCTGATTTGCGATTACCGCGATCGCTACCCGAACCACCGCAGAATTCTAGTCCACCATCGCTACCCGAACCGCAGCAGAATTCTAGCCCACCATCGCTACCCAAACCACCGCAGCAGAATTCTAGTCCACCAACAACTGCCACCGAAGCAAAAACGCCGGATGCAGTTTTGGAAAGTATTCATACAGACTATCACTATCAGACAGATAACTTTGGTCAAACTAATTTTTTCTTAGAACCAACAGTTCAGTTTCGATTGAGAAATGGCAATAAAATATTTTTCAAGACAGGTTTTAACTTCTTTGAGCAACGCGGCGTTGAATCAATTACTAATTTTCCTTTGCAAGTTGGATGGCAAGGAAAAATTGGACAAGTGACTCTACAAACAGCAGCCGGAGTCGATGTGTTCAATCGTTTACCTACAGCTATCAATCTCAATGTTAAGGTAGATGTTCCCATTTCGCCGCCGCGAGTTTCGTCATCAGGTCGATTGCTATCGGCAGTAATAATATCAGGTAATTTAGAACAAGAACCCTATAAATCCAATGCTCGAACTTTAGACAATCAAATTACTGCTTGGCGATTTGGGCCTGATTTATACTGGCAGATTGACCGTAATACCAGCTTGTTTTCGTCATTGCGTTTGGGTAATTACAACGATGGTAATTCTGAGGTGCAGTCTTTTAGTAGGTTAGAGCGCAAGTTCGGACAATTTTCTTTGGCAGCTAACTTATTCACTTGGAGTTACGATCGCGATTTAGAACGCACAAGCGGCTATTTTTCTCCACCAGATTTTCTAGTTTACAACGGTGAGGTAGCTTGGGAGGGAGATATTGCTCAATTCTTACGCTGTCGCCTTGCTGCCAACTTAGGACGGCAGCGACTTAAAGGAGAATTTGACAACGCCAATACCTATCAAACGCGCTGTACGGTAAAACTGTCGCCCAGTATAGAAGCAGACTTGAGCTATAGCTTTAGTAATATCCGCAATAAAGAAACCGACGGAAGCGCCTACGGTGGTAATTCCTTCACAGGACAGTTGCGGGTCAAGTTTTAACAAAAAAGAATTCAGGAGTCAGAATTCAGAAGTCAGAATGAATATAGAATCAAGCACTATATATTTTTGATTTTTTGATTTTTTGAAAATTATAAACTTTGACTATCAAAGTATTCTTAATTTTAACTTCTAACTTCTAACTCCTGGATTCTGAATTCTGAATTCTGAATTCTGTTTTTAAAATCCAAAATGGTATAAGGCTGGAGAATGAAAGCACCATTACCTGATAACGAAACACAGCGAATCGAATCTCTTTTGCAGTATAAAATACTCGATACTCCTTCAGAAGCAGCCTTTGATGACCTCACCCGTTTAGCCTCGTATATTTGTGGAACTCCCATTGCCTTAATCAGCTTAATTGATACTAATCGCCAGTGGTTCAAGTCAAAAGTTGGTTTGGATACCCTACAAACACCCCGCGATTTGGCATTCTGCGCCCATGCTATTCTGCAACCTGAAGTTTTTGTTGTGCCTGATGCAACAGTTGACGAAAGGTTTGCGACAAACCCCTTTGTCACCTCTGACCCAAATGTTCGGTTTTATGCTGGTATCCCGCTGACTAATCCTGAAGGATATGCGCTAGGAACACTTTGTGTAATTGACCATGTACCAAGAAACCTCTCTCCAGAACAACTTGAAGCATTACGAATTATTGGCCGCCAGGTAATTAAGCAACTAGAAATGCGCCGCAATTTAGCAAGTTTGGTATTGGCAAGTGATACACGCAAACAGTCCCAGAAGACACGCAAACAATTTTTTCAAAGGATAGCCGCAGGGTTTGGGTTAGCATCGGCAGTTTTAGTTTTGATTGGCGTGATTTCTTTTCAAAACACATACAGGTTGATTGATACGAATAATCAGGTACAACAAACCCAAGAGAAAATCAATAAACTAGAAGAATTACTGTCCGAGATGAAAGATGCTGAGACTGGACAACGCGGTTACATCCTCACTGGACAAGAAAGTTATCTAGAACCCTATCAAGCAGTAGTTGGAAACATCGATCGCAAAATTGTAGAACTGAAAGATTTAATCGCAGATCAACCTAACCAACAAAAGCAGTTCGTAACCCTTGAATCTCTGATAGCTGCAAAACTTGCCATACTCAAGCAGACTATATACCTGCGTCAAAATCAGGGATTTGAGGCGGCGTTGCAGGTAATCCAGACAAATCAAGGAAAACATCTCATGGATGATTTCCGCAAAATCATTAATGAGGTAGAGAATGACGATAGAGGGTTACTTCAACAGCAGTCACAAGCTGCAAAAGCCAGTGCTAACAACACAGTTTTGACACTGGCGATCGCTATTTGTTTAAGTTTTTTGATTCTGGCCATAGTCTACTACTTTATTTACCGTGAAGCAAAAGAGCGGAAATTAACAGAAGAAATACTGAATCAAGAACGCAATTTTATTTCAGCAGTCCTTAATACAACCAGCGCTTTGGTAATAGTTCTTGACCCGAAAGGGCAAATCGTTCGCTTCAATCAAGCTTGCGAACAAATTACTGGTTACTCATTTGATGAGGTGAAAGGGAGGCATTTCTGGAACCTGTTTCTACTTCCTGAACAGGTAGAGCCGGTTAAAGCAGTTTTTGAGCAGTTGCGATCTGGTGAAGCGCCCAAAGAATACGAAAACTATTGGGTAACTAAGGATGGCAGCCGACGGCTCATTTCTTGGACTAACACTACCTTGAAAGACTATGAGGGCTACGTTGAATACATTGTTGCTACAGGTATTGACATCAGCGATGTCTTTGAGGAACTTCGCTTACGCAAACGAACTGAACAGCATTTGAAAGCAGAGTATGCTACAACCCGTGTCTTGGCAGAGTCAACCACAATCAATGAAGCCATGCCCCAAATCTTGCAAGGAATCTGCGAAAGTTTGGGATGGGATTTAAGTGAATTTTGGATGGTAGATCGGCGAGCAAATCTACTGTATTTGCTAAATTCATGGTATAAAATCTCCTTCGAGATGCAAGAATTTGACATTCTCAGTCACCAGACCACGTTTGCACCAGGAATTGGGCTACCTGGTCGTGTCTGGGCTAGTCTTGAACCTGTTTGGATCGCTGATGTCGTTAAAGATCGGAGTTTTATCCGCTCTCAAATAGCTGCCGAAGCAGAACTACATGGAGCTTTCGGTTTTCCGATCCGTAGTGGTAAAACAATCATCGGTGTGATTACCTGCTTGAGCCATAAAATCCAGCAAGCTGACCCGAATTTGGCAAAAGTTATGAATTCTATTGGTGAGCAAGTAGGGCAGTTTATTGAGCGCAAGCAGGCAGAAGAACAACTCCAACGCCAAAACTTGCGATCGCAACTATTTACTGAAATCACCCTCAAGATTCGTCAGTCTTTGCAAATCAAAGAAATTCTCCAAATCACTGTCACTGAGGTACAAAAAATTCTCCATAGCGATCGAGTTTTGATTTATCAGCCTTTGGCAGATGGATCTGGAGCCACGGTAGTTGAGGCAGTCATTTCTGGCTGGCTGGCAATTAAAGAGAAAGAGCTAGTCGATACTTACTTTCAAGCCGAATATATCCAGCAGTATTATCTACAGCAGTACCGTCAAAAACCGGATCTGGGGCTTGCTGACTTGGATATAGCTGAAGTCCAAAAAAATCATCTCGAATTACTGCAACAATTTGGAGTCCAGTGTAATTTAGTCATACCGATTCTTGTCAAAGAAGAACTCTGCGGTTTACTTATTGTCCATCAGTGTGGCAGTTGCCGCCAATGGTCTAGCTTTGAAACTCATCTTTTACGGCAAATAGCTGACCAAGTAGGTATTGCCTTAGCCCAAGCCCAAATGTTAGATGCAGAAACTCAACAACGACGAGAACTTGAAATTGCGCGTCAGCAAGCGGAATTAGCTTCTCAAACCAAAAGTGCCTTTTTGGCCAACATGAGCCATGAAATTCGGACTCCCATGAATGCTGTGTTGGGGATGACAAGCTTAATGCTAGAAACTCCCCTAAATTCCGAACAGCGGGATTTTATGGAAACAATTCGCATTAGTGGCGATGCTCTCTTAAGCCTGATCAACGAAATTTTGGATTTGTCCAAACTAGAGGCTGGGGAAATGGCACTAGAAACTCTAGATTTTGACTTATCTACCTGTGTAGAAGAGGTGTTGGAATTATTAGCTCCCTCAGCCCATCATAAGGGATTAGAAATTGCAGGATTAATCTATAGCAACGTCCCCACCCGCCTCCAAGGCGATGCTGGCCGCCTGCGGCAAATTCTTATGAACCTGATTAGCAATGCAATCAAGTTCACCAGCAAGGGTGAGGTAGTATTACGAGCAGAATTGCGTTCGCTTTCCCTAACTACAGCCACTATCTATTTTGCGATCGCAGATACCGGTCTTGGCATTACCCCTGAAGATCAATCCAAACTCTTTAAGCCATTTACCCAAGTAGATGCTTCCACCACCCGTAAATATGGCGGCACAGGTTTGGGATTAGCCATCTGCAAGCAACTGGTAAGCTTGATGGGAGGAGAAATGGGCGTAGAAAGCCGCTTGGGGAAAGGATCTAAGTTTTGGTTTGAAGTAACTTTTGCCAAGAAAGTTGACCCTATTTCCTTAGAAGGCGAACGCGAACTTTTACTCAATCGGCGCTTGTTAGTGGTGGATGATAATGCTACAAATCGCAAAATCATCTACCATCAAGCTACCAGTTGGGGGATGCTGGTGGATCAGGCTGCTTCGGCTACTACTGCCCTCAAAGCTATTCAGGAAGCCGCCAAGCAAAAAAATTTCTATGACGTTGCTGTGATTGATATGCAGATGCCAGAAATAGATGGCATGACTTTAGGAGAAAAAATTAAGGCAAATTCTGCGATCGCCGGGCTACCTTTGATTATCCTTACCTCTACTAATCAACGCGATGAAATCCAGCGATCGCTAAAAATAGGATTTGCGGCTTATTTAGTCAAACCTGTTAAGCCTTCCCGACTCCTCGATACCATCATGACCATCTTAGGAATGCAGCCAGAAGAGGAGTCAGAAGTCAGAATTCAGAATTTAAAACTGAAAAATTCTGAAAACAACCGCAACTATTATTCTCCTAACTCCCACAAATTAAGAATTCTCTTAGCCGAAGATAATTTGGTGAATCAGAAAGTCGCTTTGAAGCAACTCAAAAGTCTGGGTTATAGCGCTGATGTCGCTGGTAATGGGAAAGAAGTTTTGCAGCTATTAGAAAAAATTCCCTACGATTTAATTCTGATGGATTGCCAAATGCCAGTTCTCGATGGTTTAGAAACCACAAAAGAAATTCATCGTTGGCAAGAAAGCAGCTTTGCTAGTGGTTATCGTCCTGTGGTAATTGCAATGACAGCTAATGCCATGAGACAAGACCAACAAATGTGTCTAGATGCCGGTATGGATGACTATTTGAGCAAGCCAGTAATAAAAGAAAAATTGGCGGGAGCGCTAGAACGTTGGGGAAATGCGATCTTCGAGGCAAAAGAAACAACTGCCACAGAGCAAACTACGACAGATGTCGGTACAGTTAACCTTCCAATTGATTGGGAACGTTTGCACCAACTCTCAGAAAACAACCCAGAATTTGAATTGGAACTACTGCAAATATTTGTTGAGGATATTCAACCTCGTCTAGAGTTAATTAAAATAGCGATCGCAGCTCATGACTTTGAGCAAATAGTACTCCAAGGTCATCAAATTAAAGGTTCTAGTGCCAATATGGGAGTTACAACCATGCATCTGGCAGCAGAAAAACTAGAACAATTAGCTTATAAGCAAGAGCGTCGAGGTTCTAATAACTTAATCGTAGAGTTAGAAGATTTTATTAAACGCATCCAAGAATTTTTAACAGAACAGAATTCAGGAGTCAGGAGTCAGAATTCAGTATGAATTCTGTACGACACAACGACCGGCTCAGTGCATCGCTGGCAGATGAATAAACGGGTTTAAGTCCCCCACAAAACAAGAAAAATTGGTGGTCAACAAGAAAGTTGCGGGTCTAAATCCCCAACTAATTGCATTCTGACTCCTGTTAGCGATAGCGGGGCGTTTAGCCCATTCTGACTCCTGAATTATTTTTTAAGCAGGAGTCAATAGTCAGTATCTCCCGACTTTCTACTCCGATCCTTTTTTGTAAGATTTACTCATAAATAAACAGTAACGATTATCTCCTGTCGGCTCATAGCTCAACTTGTCAGCAATGGCGGACATGATTTTTAAACCCCGCCCGCGCTCTCGATCGTTATCCTCAAATTCAGATGTTTGGTGCAATTTCTGTTCTAAGTTAAATGCTTTGCCTTGAGACCAAATGCGAATTTCGATGTATTCATCTAACCGCACAGCTTCCATCTCAATCGGAGTTTCAATAGGTAAATTTTTGTGGGCATGTTCAACAATGTTGGTAAAGCCTTCGATCATCAGCGTTTGACATTGCCACCAAATTTCTTTATCGGTAATAGGTGGTTGATTCATTTGCTCGAACCAAGATAAAACTTGAGGTGAAGCTGTCAGGTCTGTATTGACTTTGAGATAAATTTTATGATTCACTTCTTAACTAAGAAAATAAATTTTTTAAAATCATCATATTCGTTAATTAGTTTATTTAATTTGAGTACTTTTACTATACATGAAACGCTAAATTGCATATAACTTGAATTAAAGCAACTATTTATCGATCATTTTACTTAGAAAACTGTAATTTATGTTTAAAATTCTGGTTATTGATGATGACCCGACGGTGCGAGCAGTACTGAAAAGCACACTCCAAAGGCAGGGTTATGAGACTACTGTAGTCAGCAATGGCGAAGAAGGAATTAAACAAGCACAACTGCTACATCCGGCTCTGATTATCTGTGACTGGATGATGTCCCAGGTAGATGGGTTAGAAGTGTGTCGTCGAATTAGAACAGATCCAGAATTGGCAACTACTTTTTTTATTCTATTGACGGCTAGGGGAGCAGCTCGAGGAGAGGAGGAAGATAGAGTTAGGGGACTTGACGCTGGAGCGGATGAGTTTATCTCTAAACCGATAGAGATGAATGAATTGAAAGCACGCGTAAGAGCAGGACTAAGGTTACACCAGCTAAATCAGGATTTACAAAGTCAAAAGCAAGCTTTGGAGACGCTAAATCAGGATTTGCAAACTCAAAAGCAAATTTTGGAAGCAGAATTGTCTGAGGCCGCTGATTATGTGCGATCGCTTTTACCCTCACCGCTTGTAGGAGCAGTAACTACAGAAAATCTGTTTATTCCCTCAGCACAACTAGGGGGTGATTGCTTCGACCATTATTGGATTGACGAGGATCATTTGGCAATTTATTTGTTAGATGTATCAGGTCATGGGGTGGGTTCAGCCCTCCTATCGGTATCCGTACAGAATGTTTTGCGATCGCAATCTCTACCTAACACTAACTTTTGTCAACCAAGTGAAGTCCTAAAAGCTCTCAATCATGCCTTCCAAATGAGTAAGCACGGTGATAAATACTTTACAATCTGGTATGGAGTTTATCACCGCCTTAAACGTCAACTCATTTATGCCAATGCCGGACATCCACCAGCTTTACTGTTATCTAATACCTCCACTAACAACATCGAAGTTAAACAGCTAACTTCTTTAGATTTACCAATTGGCTTTTTACCTGAAGTTCAATTTGAGGATGCAGTTTTGGAAGTCGAAGAAAACAGCACTTTATACATCTTTAGTGATGGTGCTTATGAAATTAATCAGTCAGATGGTAAAATCTGGGGGATCGATGCTTTCATTGAATTACTAACCAAATATAGTCAAAAACATACTTGCAACCTCAATCAACTATTAGCAAAGATTCTCACCTTAAATGCTCAAGACAATCTTGATGATGACTTATCTTTAGTAAAAGTTAATTTTGGTTAGAATAGTCAAATATGCATAGTTAAGTTTGGATTGGATAATAGCTTATTGTGTTGCCAATATTTGGCGGCGAAATTCATCTTTATCAGCAAAGGTTTGAAAAATCCTATCCATTTTAGTCAGTTCAAACAACATCCTGACTTGATCGCTTATCGAACAAACAAACAGTTTAGCATTAGCAGTTCGTACCATTTGCATAGCTGATACTAAAGCACCTAAACCAGAGCTATCAATAAACTTGACTTCTTTCATGTCGATCAACAAAATATCGGCTCCGTTTGCTAGCATACCTCTAACTTCACGACGTAGTTCGTTACCTCTAATACCATCTAAAATTCCAGATACTTCTAGTACTTTTACACTCAAATTCATGGTTTTATTTCCCTATTGTGTATTTATGTATTTATATAGGACTCATATTTGATTTTTGAACAAAACTCAGTACACCTTTATTCCTTCTTCCCAGTCCCCAGTCCTTACCTCTACGAGTGATTCAGAAATCAAAGACGCTCGATAGCGCAGCGTTAGCGACGCAGGAGCGTCTGACTCGCTACCGGATTGCTATATTTTGGCATTAACTTCATGCAAACTGCAAGAGATAAAGTCTACAATTATTTTTGTTTTAATACTTGCTGATTACTATTATTTGCTATAGCACTAAAAAAGCTAGCGTCAACCCATTTCCGAGAAATTTAAAAAGCTTCAAAATAGCCATATTTTTGACCTTTTAAACATCTTTTGGAGGCTGCCAAACAGATGCGCGGATGATCGCCCACAAAAGTAATAAATTATAGATAGCCCATGCACCATTGAGTAGGTGAACATCAAGATTATTTAAATGACCAATTGCGAATTGGTAAAGGCTCCATAACATTCCCAAGATGGTAAGGATAAAAACAACCAACTGTGGCCAAACAAGCCGGAGATAAATCCCGGATTGGCGCTGCTTAGGTGTGACTTGGAAATTGAGTTTTTGTCCTGTTAAGACACTCCATACAGCTTGGATTAATAAGGGAAATAAAGCGATCGCATATTGTTCAGAACGCCATACTTCTCTAGCTGGAATGCCCCAAGTAGCTGTAAGGAAAGTCAGACGGTTAATAATAAAAGCTGGGAAAAAGTGTATGGCAAAGTCAGACCCATAGGTTTTAACTGGAACAATGTCCGTAAAAAAATAGATAATTGGACAAGAAATAAAAACCAAAGTTGCAAAACCAGAGAAATAACTATACATCGTCTTGAAATATTGCAACCTTTGCCAAAACGTTAGCCCTGATTTTGTCAGTGGATTTTCCCTCACTAGCACTTGGATAGTTCCTTGTGCCCAGCGTAGCCGCTGTTTAAGAGTAGAACTTAGATCGTCTGGGGCTAAACCTTCTGCCAAAAGTTCATTGTGATAAATAGATTTCCAGCCAGCACTATGCAGACGCATGGCTGTATTCATATCTTCTGTAATGCTATTACTGGATACACCACCAACTAAATCAAATTCATCTAAACGTTTTTCATCTTTGGCAAATTCATCAGCAAAATTTTGCAGTCCGACACTAACTAATGCTTCACGTCTGAGGATCGCATTTGTGCCCGTATAAAACGCGGCATTCATGCCATCTTTACCTTGTTGAAGTGGCCCATAAAATAAATTTGCTCGATGTCCAAAAGGATCGCCTGGAGGAATATTGTAAAAATCCTGGCGCGTCTGTACAAAAGCAATTTGATTCTGGTCGTATTTTCCGGTTGAAAGATTATAGGCGTAGAAATAAGGCAGAACTCGCTTGAGAAAATTTCGCTTGGGAATGTGGTCAGCATCTAGAGTAACAATAAAATTTCCTGAAGTTTCTCCAGAAAAAATTGCGTAATTGATGTTGCCTGCTTTGGCATGATGTGCTACACCAGGCGTCTTAGGACGAGCAATGTAGCGAAAACGAGTGAGTTCAACTAGTTCTAGTTCTTTTTTGTAAATAGCTTCTTCTAAATTTTTCCGTTCGGTAATTAGGCGATCGCGTAGCGTCTCCGCAGGAGAATCGCTAATACTTTGATGAGTCGCAGGTAGCCAAAGAATCAGCGATCGCAAACTTTGCACAAATCCAGCCGCAGGCTGATTCACCACTGATTCTGATGTTTGCAGCCATTGTTCGGCAGCTTGAGTCTTAGGTGTCAGATTTTCCAGTTGCTTTAAGCGTTCCAACAAACTATAGTGTTCTGCATCAATCCGTTCGGCTTCTAGCTGTAATTGTGCTGACTGCAAATCTTCAATACACAATCTTTCTGTCATCGCTCGCATATCAGCTGAGTTACCATCATCCAGCACATAAACGCGTAACTTGATTGGGGGATAATCCATTGCTAGGGCGGCTTTGGCAGTTTCTTCGACAATTTCCGGCGCCTCATTGTAGCAGGTTACAAACACATCTACTGTTGGCCAGTCGGCTCTGGGTATGGATGGGGTCATCTGGTCGAGAGACTTAATTTGTCTAACTAAAGGTCGCCACAACCCAATTACAAACATTACGCCACCGAAATAGCTGTAAATCTCTGCTATCAGCAAAGGAATAGATATCCAGAGGGCATCAAAATTGATCGAATGGGTGATGCGCCATTGCAAATACCAGATACCAAAAATTAAATTGATTTCTGCCAGATAACGAAATAACAGCGTTCTTTTTTTGAGTAATGAGCGGCTGTTCCCAGAAAAGTTTGTCAGAGAAACTGAAGTCATCTTAGTACCGATAGTTAATGTATCTGCATCCCCATCAAAATAAGTATTCCCTAGTTAAATTTGTGACTAACAACTTTTTGTTGACAAACCCAAAATTGGCGTTGCTGAATTGAGTTACGAATCTGGATGTAGAGATGTAGCACTGCTACGTCTCTACAAGGATTTTGGTATTACTAAGACTTATGCAAAACTACACACTGTAGGGGCAATTCTATGAATATTAGACCTCTTGCAAAAGTCCCTAACACCCCACCCCCAGCCCCTCCCCGCAGGCCTACCGTGTATACACAAGTCAAATTACCCCCCTTAATCCCCCCTTGGAAAGGGGGGAAAAAGAAATCAATCTAGTTCCCTCCCCTTTGCAAGGGGAGGGTTAGGGTGGGGTAAAACGGACACGAAAAACCAGGTGAGTAAACTATTTCAGGCTTGTGTATACACCGTAGCCCCGCAGGCGGGGTGGGGTTCTTTTTTTGATTTATGCAAGAAGTCTATTGGTGACAACGTTTTGCCCTCACCTCCAGCCCCTCTCCCATCCGTGAGAGGGGAGCTAGATATTCAATTCCCCTTCTCCCAAGGGAGAAGGGGTTAGGGGATGAGGGCGTGAGGGATTTGCAAAACGCCTGTCCGATATAGTTTTCGGCTTAAGTTGACACCAATGTTTTATGAATTGCCCCTATCTGAAAATCAGGATTTTGGTTATGTTATTTTGTGCCAGTTACTAGGTGAGTCTTTTCACTATCTGAAACCCAGTAACTTCCAGAACTATCAGAAGTTAACTTGGTTTGTTGTGTGGCAGTATTTGGTAGACCTCGCCCAGAATTTCCCTTGCTAACTGTCTGCCACCAAAGGGAGTTCATAGTGGTCGGACGAATTAAGGGTTGTCGATTTGTCACATTGTATAGCAAGGATTGCAAAATCATACTGTTGGTGCTGCTGGTGAAACCAACTGCTGTTTTGCCGGTGGTTTCATAGAAGCCCTCATAAAATCCAACTAATGGATTATATAAGTCAGTCGTTCCTTCCTGTAACTGTTGACTATACTTATTGTCTGGAAGCAGGGCATGATAGGCAAAAGCGACTGCTGTACTTACCAATCGCCCTTTTGGTACTGGTTGACCGTCATCTCCTAAAGCTACCCAAGACTCCCCTTGTCCAGTAATTGTACTGTGGACAGTGTAAGGTTTACGATCAATCAAGGTTGTTGCTGAGGCTGTGAGAGTGCCGGTGCGACGGTAACGTTCAGCTTGTGCTTGGAAAATTGGCTCAAAGAGCGATCGCATTTTTGGATCTAGTCCAAACTCCAATGCATAGAGTACAAAAGGATTACTAACTGTGTATTGGTTAACTTTAGAATTAGTATCTGTGCGATGGCGTTGAATTGGGACTTTCAATCCTTCCACTGAGGCAGTTTGATATTCACCCCCAACAGCAGAACGATCGAGATTAAACCCCCATAATTGAAAAGCACGAGCGGCATATTCCTCATAACCCAAGCGGATTTCGGGGTTAACGCGGGTGAGATATCGCCCATCTTCCTCTTTGGTAACGGTGGCACTAGAAAGAATACCTTCACGCACCACACGCAAGTATGACCAATCCAGGACAATTTTATCTACAGCAGCCGTGTATTCTGGATGACAGCTTTTTAAGTTGTAAAGCGCTGCCAGCATTCTACCTAAATCTAAAGCTGACCAGCCGTTGCCTTCGGGAACTGGATTTCCACCATAATCGACTGGTTGGAGCGATCGCGTATCATAACTCCGACTCGGCAATTCACCAGCAAATAACGGTAACTTTGTCAAGGCTCCTAATAGATGGCGGGTACGCTGGTCAAATTCTTTGGGGGTAATTGTATCGAGCGATCGCGCTGCATGGAGTGCTGCGAGATAATCTCCCAATCCCCAGAGGGTTGCACCTTTGAAATCACTGCGATCGTCTATCAGCCCACTCTTGGGGTGATAATTTGCTTGGAAGTATCGCCAAGCCGCCTCTGCATAGCGCCGTTCAACAGGCGTTAGTGGCCGATCTAGTTTCAGGTTAGATGATGGCTGGGGACTATCCACTGGTGGAATTGGTGCAACAGCTACTTCTGTAGGTTTAGAAGTTGCGATCGGAGTCGTAACAGTAGAATTCGGTTGATTTGCAGGTGTTGCGATCGGAGTCGTAACAGTAGAATTCGATTGATTTGCAGGGGTTGCTGAAGAAGTATTCTCACTAGGCTTGCTAGTAGACACACTCGCAGAAGTGGAAGCAATTAAAGGGTGATTTCCCCTAGATTTGTAGTATAAAATCTCCAAAATTAACCCATTAGTATTACCAGTCAAAGCTTTGTTGGGTTGTTTTGATTCTTCATAGATGCCAGCATAGTAACCGCTATCATCAGGACTGCGAAGATCCTTGACTGCATCAAAAACTTTTTGGGCATAAGCATTATCTGGAAACAGATAGCGCCAGCCAAAAGCAGCTTTTGTACTGAGGCTGCGAAACTGTGGATAAGGTTGATTGGTATCGGTAATAGTTGCCCAATTTGTACCGTTGGCGTAAACGGTGTTGTAGAGAAAATAAGGTGCTTGGTCGATATTATCTTCTGTCACCGCAGTTAACTGACCTGTGGTATCAAAACGCCGTTTTTGTACGTCTAGAACCTTAGCAGCAAAATCAGCTAACTCACCCTGCAAGCCAAATTCAATCCCATCAAGGATATAAGACTCACTCACAACATAATTATTAGCGTTGGTGGTTTGAAAGTCACGCGTATCAACGGGAATTTGCACACCATTAACTTCGACCAATTTAAACGGTTCTAAAGCAATAGCCTTGGATGCAGAAAAACCCCAAAGTTGATAACCCCTAGCGGCGTATTCTTCGTAGCCGAGTCGTCCTTCTTGCACTAGTAAGGTTTTGTTGTCAGGGAGAACAGTAGCACCATAAAGTTGTTCATCTTTGAGCGATCGCGCCACCTGCCACTTCGCTATAATTCCTTTGAGCCAGTCATTATATTGAGGATGGCAGGTACGGATGACATCAAACGCAGCCATTATTCGCCCAACATCCAAAGCAGACCAGCCAAGACCACGCTCTAGCGGATTGTTACCATAATCAACCATCTGTGCAGTGGCTGCGTTATAGACTTTATTTGGTAAGGCATCTTCAAATAACTTCAGACTGCTAAGAGTCGTCAAAAACTTATTGAGGCGGGAATCAAAGTCTGCTTGATCGGTAAGATTCAACCATCGTGCAGCATTCAATGCCATCAGGTAGTTACCCATATCCCAGAGTGTACCTGAAGGATAACCCCCAGTAGAATTGGTAAATCCCGTTGCTGGCTGATAATTTTTGACAAAATACTGCCAAGACGCACGAGCATAAGTTTGTTCTTCAGATGTAAGCGGGGTTGTAATATTGCTACAGCTATTAGAATTTTGGGATAAGACTGGTGTCGGAATGTAAAACAAAAATTGCAAAAATGTTCCAATTAAGAACAATGCAATCCATCTCAACAGCTTTGGTTGAGGGGGTTTGTATATCATAATTTAAAGAAGAAGTTAGGAGCGTCATAGCCCGTCTGTACAGTTATAATTCATAAATCAAGTTTTATCCGGTATAAAAAACAGACTTGGCGATCGCTTTAGTCAATAGCGGTCAACCATTTTCACCGCAGAGATGCCACTTCTACTAATCTGTCGGCTAGTCCTGTAGAAAATGGAAACTGGAGCGATCGCAGCTAAGATACTCAAAATTAATTTTTAAACTAAACCGTTTAGTTTAAATAGTGATTAGTAAATTTTTGACTTACTTGTAACTAATAATTTCTTGAGAAGTTAGGATGAAATCACAATCGAACTTTAGTTGAGACGTTTCCTTTCCCAGGCAATAAAAGCATCAAACAGCAATGCCTCTTCCGTCGAATTCTACCAATTTATAGTAAATCTCACTTAGCAAATCCCATGCCACATCGTCATTATCCTCCCGCCTACTTACGCTATCTCAAAGCCAGGTTATGGAATCTAGGGCGGCCTGGTTTTTGGGGAACTGCGATTTTTTTATCTGTAGTTGGGCTAGCAACCTGGCAATACTGGTCAAACCCAGATATTTTCGTTTATAAGCAAAAAAAACCAGTCGTTTTACAAAAGTCTGCTGATTCCTCACTGTCAGAAGAAAACAAAGCTATTGCAGCAGATATTGATAACCTGCCAGTTTTATTTAATGACTTTGACCAAGCAACTCTCTCATTAAACGCAAATGCGCCTGAAGAAAAGACTGACGCAAAAAAGAGCAAAGGCTTATTAGATGATGCAATTAACAAACAAAAGTCTGCTAATACCAAATTAAATCCTGGTTTAGGTGTTAACGGCGACACCTCCCCAGCCGCGAAAAATCCCTTTGTCCAACAAACAGACAATTTATTGCGTACTGGAACAGTTGATAGTAGTAACCCGTTTCTAGGTCTTAAAACCTTAAATACGGCGTCTGAACCAACAGGGGCAGACCAAACATCTTCTAGCCTGGGTGTTGGATTCACTAATCAAACCAATAAGAATCAAAATTCTCTCTCTATCAACCCTTTGCAAGCAGCGCTTAATCAATCGACAAACCAGAAATTGTCTAGCTTCAATGGTACCACTCCAACTCAGACAAATGCTTTAGGGCAAGTCCCCGCTCCAGGAACAACCCTAATGCCACCCATCAATAGCTTAACCAGTCAGAATTCTCTACCAAACACAGGCTTAACTCCTGGGACAGGCAACACGTCAACGGGTACGAACTTCCCACAAAATCCCTACAGTAATTTAAATAACGGTCAAGTAGTGCCTAATAATGGGTTAACTACGGGTACGAACTTACCGCAAAATCCTTACACTTATTTAAATAACGGTCAAGTAGTGCCTAATGTAACACCAAATAATACTGTACCTTACTCTAGCCAGAGTCCGAGTCAAAGTGTTGTCACACCCACAAACCCCGTGGGATATGGGAATTATGGCTTGCAGCAACCAACGCAACCACCACAAACTAATTATGGGAATTATAGCTTGCAGCAACCGATGCAACCACCACAAATTAATTATGGGAATAATGGCTTGCAGCAACCGACTCAACTACCACAATCTAATTATGGGAATTATGGCTTGCAGCAACCGACCCAACTACCACAAACTAATTATGGGAATAATGTGTTGCAACAGCCAACACAGTCTAATTCCGTATATCTTCTTCGCCAACTTCGAGACAAGTATAAAAATCCGGGTCAAAACTGATTTTAAGCACGTTGGCTCGATCAAGTCTAGTTAAGGTGATTGTGGGCTATTTGGAATCACCGGAACTTCTGGTGTTTCGGGTTGTTGCTGTTGTCGTTGCAAATATTTACTCAATACATAAGCCATATCCCCACGAGTTACGGGTTTTAATGGGGAAATATTGCCTTGAGCATCTGTATTCAGAAATCCCTCAGTAGCTACTGTAGCGATCGCTTTTCTAGCCCAAGTTGGGATAGACTTTTCATCTGGATGTGAAGCCAGAATCTCATTTACAGCGGTATCGGGAAATTGAAATACACCATAAGCCTGGGCGAAAATAGCCAGAGCTTCTGCCCTTGTCACCTTTTGATTAGGGAAGAATTCATTACCCCGATAGCCTTTCATGATGTCAGTTTTTAAGACTGTCTGTATATCATTAAATGCCCAATAAGAACGAGGAACATCTGGAATCGCTAAATTTTCTTTGGTAACAGCTTCTCTTTTATCTAACCGAAATGTCTTTACCATAATCGACGCTAATTCTGCCCGACTCAGTAACCTTTCTGGATAAAACTTACCATCGGGAAAGTTTGTCATCCATTTGACAGCAGTTACTTGTTGAATGGAATCAGCTGGTATTCCAGAATTAGATTCTGGTACTTGAGCAATTGCTGGCAAGCTTTGTAGTACTGCCATTAAGGAGAGAGTAATTGAAAGCTGACGTATCATGATAACTACTTTTAGCTGCTAACGTGAATTAAAAAACTACGTTACTGAGGTTAACGCAAAATTTAGTCTCAGTTAATGACGAATTTCGGCTAGGCAATGTTGCTGCCGTTACGTAGTGCGTTAGCTGGTTTTGATCGTCAAGGGAGTAGAAATCAGCAAAAACTTGTTTTTTCCCTTTGATGTTTTGGCGTTATCTGCCCACTACTATGGACTATAGTCAGTTTTTCAGGAGTTTTGGGAATGACAGCAGCAGCAGATCCCGTAAAGTTGATGAAGCAAGAAGTTGGCAAAGCCGCCGCCGCCCTAGTCAAGTCGGGTTCCATTGTCGGGTTGGGTACGGGGTCAACTACAGCATATACGATTCAGTTTTTGGGCGATCGCCTCAAGTCTGGTGAACTCAAAGATATCATTGGTATACCTACCTCGTTTCAGTCAGAAGTGCTAGCGAAGCAGTACGGTGTCCCTCTCGCCACCTTGGATGCAATTGACCACATCGATATTGCCATTGATGGCGCAGATGAAGTCGATCCGCAGAAGAATTTGATTAAAGGCGGTGGTGCA
The DNA here is from genome assembly GCF_036918015.1 of Nostoc sp. Taxonomy (GTDB): domain Bacteria; phylum Cyanobacteriota; class Cyanobacteriia; order Cyanobacteriales; family Nostocaceae; genus Nostoc. The sequence goes on along the minus strand of NZ_JBALEO010000058.1, from coordinate 85,038 downwards.
GCACATACCCGCGAAAAAGTTGTAGACTACCTAGCAGAACAGTTCATCGTCGTGGTAGACAGTGGCAAGTTAGTAGAGCGTTTAGGTTCTACTTTCGCTGTACCCGTGGAAGTGATCCCAATGGCAATTACTCCTGTAACCAATGCCATCAAAAAACTCGGTGGCAAACCAGAACTCCGCATGGGTGTAAAAAAAGCTGGGCCAGTAATTACTGATCAAGGCAACTTTGTCTTAGATGTCAGATTTGACTCTATTGAAGATCCAGCCGGACTAGAAAAGACATTGAATAACATTCCCGGCGTTCTGGAAAATGGTATTTTTGTTAACTGTGTCGATTTAGTTTTAATTGGCGAAGTCAAAGATGGTCAGCCATTAGTGCGGCAACTGTAAGAATTTTGGATTTTAGATTTTGGATTTTAGATGTCTCTAAAATCCAAAATTAAGCAATGTTACTTTTTATAAAACCTAAAAAATAGCTTTAGCCCGTCTTCCGCTTTAGGCTTGCTGCACTCCCGCGTTATCATCTGAGAAAGATAAAACTGTTGCGATCGTGGGGAGGTCTTTCTTACTTCAAGAATTCCAATAACTAAATCATCCCGTAAGATAGACAGGCAAGAACCCTGCCCGATAAAAATATGGGAAAATTTTTGGGAAATCCCTCAAAACTCAGGACTCGCTACTTATCTGCTCACTCAGGACTCAGGACTCTTTATGTTAGCAGGCACAATTTTGCAGGATGGAAAATATACCCTAATTCAAGAAATAGGGCGGGGTGGCTTTGGCATTACCTTTAAAGCTACGCATCACTACTTGGGTCAGGAGGTGGTGATGAAAACCATCAATGAACGGCTGCGACAACATCCTGATTTTGCCAAATTCGAGCGCCAATTCCAAGATGAAGCCAGACGATTAGCTACGTGTATTCACCCAAATATAGTCCGAGTTAGTGACTTTTTTGTGGAAGCTGGACTGCCTTACATGGTGATGGAATACATTCCTGGCGAAACTTTGGGAGACGCATTTGTATTACCAGGGATAACTCTGCCAGAAGCCACAGCAATTCATTACATCCGGCAAATTGGGGCAGCGTTGCAGGTAGTACACAACAACGGTTTGTTACACCGCGATGTCAAACCAGATAATATTATTCTTCGGCAAGGAACACAGGAAGTAATACTAATAGATTTTGGCATTGCCAGGGAATTTAATGGCGGTGTCAGGCAGACCCATACAGGTTTGGTTTCTGAGGGTTATTCTCCCATTGAGCAGTATATGACGCAAGCGGCGCGTACACCCGCCACGGATGTTTATGGTTTAGCAGCGACTTTGTATGCACTGTTGACAGCCCAAGTTCCCATGCCAGCATTATTGCGCGATCGCGAACAAATGCCTTCCCCCCGCGAACTGCAACCACACTTGAGTGCTGCTGTCAACCAGGCGGTAATGCGCGGTATGGCAGTAGAGTCTCGTTTTCGGCCAGCGACAGTTGCTGAGTGGCTGCAATTGCTACCTGGAAATGAGGTGAATGGGACATCGCAAGTTTTACCCACTTACGCAGTGCCAACTGTCAATTTATCTGCCCAGCAAGCAGCAACTGTCATTGGAAAAACAGCCCAAAATTCTATTCATAGACCATCTGTGTTGGCGCAGCCCAACCCAGGTATGGCTAAGGAAACTGTACTGGCTAAAAATCTGGGGTCATCTAAAGTATTTATTGGTATGGGTGTAGCCTTAGTTGCTGCTACGGCAGGTTTTGGGATAGCGAGTTTATTACCCAAATCTCAGCAGCAGCCGACTGCCAAGCCACTTGTTGAAAAGCCAACTCAAGAATCAGGCGCGAAAGCACCTAATTTTGATAGTACATCTTCACCCAGAGGTGAAGAGACTAACACTACCTCAAGAACCGAAACAGCACCTGGCTCTAATTCTAAGCAGCGTCGCCGCAATCGTCGTTCTTCTCAAGAAGAATCTACCAGCAGCCCTACAAGAGAATCACAACGCGGTGATTCCGAACAATCTACACCTTCACCTAGCGTTTCCCCCACACCCTCGTTAGTGGAGAAACTAAGGGCAATCCGCTCATCTCGAAAAGCTTCCCCCGCCCCTGCACCATTGCCATTCCCACAAAATAACTTACCCGCTTCTAGTCAAAATCCTGCCTCCCCTCAACCCGTAAGTCCATCAAAACCTCTACTTATACCACCAGCACCACCAGCAGAATCCAAACAATCAGATCCTTCTGCTGTGGTAGTACCAACACTGGAAAAGCAAAATTCACCGACTAATAGTCAACCCCAGAATATTCAGAAGTTCGAGGAAAAGCCACAAGATGACAATAACTAGTACCGCAAGGCGGAATTCAAAATTCAAAATGACGCTCTCTACGAGACGCTAAAAGCGTAGCTTGCTTCCCCGTAGGGGTACGCGGACTCGCTAACGCTGCGCTAACAAAATTCAAAATTAATACAGCGTAAGCGTTTCATTGGTTTGGAATGGGTGGTTTATTTCCGCCGTGTTGTACTAGTCAATTTTGGATTTTGGTAAAGCAGCGCGATGAGTCCTATTAACTAATTACGAATTACGAATTACGAATTACGAATTATTTTAGGAAGGATTAAGTTTATTCTGTACAACAACTTCCCCCTTCTTATTAATCTTCACCGGATTCTTGGGAAAAGCTTGATTATTCAAATAACGCATAAGTTTTACAGTTTGAAAACTCCGATCGATATGAGGAATTCCCTGCCGATCCATCCGAACGGGAATAATTTTACTTGAAACCAAATCTCCTGTTGAGTTGAGTTTGACTTCTAAAATCATTGAGTCACCTGTTTGGGCATTTGTAGATAAAGTCCGATATCCCAAAAAGTTTCCTAAAGAATAGGCAATGATTTTTCCCTGATAAATTTCCATCGCTCTGGGAACGTGAGGCCCATGTCCTAGCACTAAGTCTGCTCCGGCGTCAATCATGTTTCGAGCAAACGCGATCGCATTACCTCGGTTTTCTCCATAAAAAAACTCTGTTTGATTCTTAACGTGTAGTGCCCCCGTTCCTTCCGCTCCAGCGTGCATCGATACTACTACAATATTGGCTTTATTTTTGGCTTCTGCCACGAGTGCTTTAGCCGCTCCTAAATTATGGATGGAATTATACATTTCATAAGGAGAAAATCCGATCATTGCCACAGGGATATTGTTAGCTTCCAAATAAAGAATTTGATTTTTATGACCTAATGTTGCAATGCCCACAGCCTGAAGATTTTTCATTGTATCTTTGAACCCTACCGGGCCAAAGTCCATTGCATGGTTATTTGCCATATTGAACACATTAAAACCAGCCTCAGCAAATAGCCGAGCATATCCAGGTGGAGAACGAAAGGCAAAGACTTGTCCTCGACTAATATCTTTAGCAGTATAGGGATAATTAGTTAGGCTACTTTCAAAATTCCCAAACAAGATATCAGATCCTTGCAAGTGAGTTCTCACTGACTTTGGTAATAATTGATCTCGAAAACGGGGTAATCTATGGTTAGGGAAATTAGTGCCGGGAATAATATCTCCAACAGCTTTGATGGTGATAGTATCTGGAAAGGTTTGTTGTTGTGTTTTTGATGGTGTAACAGGAATAACTAATGGAAATTGCACAGCCTTAGTAGGCATAGTAGCAGCGTTTAATCGCTGTGATTGACCAAGCCGGATAATGACTCCTATACTAATACCCAGATATAAAGAAATGCTGATTAGACTAAATGAGAATACTCGCCCCAAGCTGCGATCTACCATCGTTCACTCCTCACACGATGGCATTAGTTTATCCCAAAAATCTGTAAAATCTGTATTAGCGGTGTATATTTTAGTGGTTTTGGCAAATATTTGACTACGTAAATATGAAGCGATAATCCTATCTAACTTGCAAATAAACAGACAAATTCCTCAAGAGCCTTGCTAAAGGTAGGCAAATTTCCGCCACATGGTAGTAAATTTTCAGTAATCTTTTGAACGGAGAGGGGGGGATTCGAACCCCCGTTGGGTTTCCCCAAAACGCATTTCGAGTGCGTCACCATGAACCGCTCGGACACCTCTCCAACTATTTATTCAGACATTTGAGTATATATTCTACATTCAAATGCTGTAAATTTAGGGAAATCTTGCTGAATTCCCTATACTACTATAGCATTATCGCTTTTTTTGCGTAATGCAATCCTCCAAAAACACCAACGGCAAATTAAGGTCTGTAGACATCGAAAAAGACATCACAAGATTCATCTTACTTACATTAGCATGGCTTAAAAATAACAGTCCTCGTATTATTCTGTGAAATATTTTTTAACTCTTTTGTTAAGAAAGATGTGACTAATGCATAGATCCTGAAACTAAAAATCCCACCTTTTCATAGGTGGGATGAGTTAAGTATTGAATTGGTTACAGGGACAGGCAGAGCAAAAATCTTAAATCTCTACTGTACTTAGATATTTAGTAACTTGTTTTTTTCAGTATCAGTACAGACAACAAAAATCCCACTAATTAGAATGATTGAAGTGCTTCTGTTTCACTGTCATAAGTCTCAAAAACCGTTATGAGTTGGGTTATCGTCAGAATATCATTAACTTTCGGGGGAAGATTTGTTAATTTAAGTTTCCCACCCTGGTTATTTGTTGTAGTATAACCTGATACTAACTCACCTATTCCCGAAGAGTCGATTGTAGTCACTCCGCTTAAATTGAGCAAAATATTTCTAGCACCATCTGCAAGTGCGCTGCTGATAGATTCGCGAAGGGTTAAATCACCTTGGCCAATTGTCACTTTGCCTTTTACATCTAAAATAGTCACGTCTTTCACAGTTCTTGTTTCTATTGACATAGTTATGCTTCGTTAATAGTGTTGGTTTTACAAGAACTTATCACGGCTGAAAAATTGTTACAAGGACAGTTAAGACAGATAAGACACTTAAGGAAAAAAGATAAATAAGTTTAGAAAAATTAGATTCTCGCAATCTATTTTCGTTTGGCGTTGTCTATGCTGTCATATCATCTCCGGCTTAATACTTATGTCATTGCTAGCGGAGCGTAGCAATCCCAAACCTTTGCGATTGCTTCATTCCACTTCGTTGCATTCGCAATGACATATCGTAAGGGATTTACCGAACTTGATATCACCCGTTGGGCGAATGTCGAATTTACTTTACTTGGTAGGCATAGAGACTTCCCAAATTCCTTGATTTCCGCCATATTCTAGAACATAAATCTTATTGCTAATAATCTCAGCATCAATGGGATTACTAAAACCTCTGACAAGGCGCGTAGCGTTAAGTTTATACTTGGTATTTCCTACTTTAGTTAACTTTAAATGCAGTAGGTCTTGGCTAGCATCTTTAAAAGGGCCTACTAGTGTTTCGCCAGTGGGATCGCCTGCTGTCCAACTCAACATAAATCCATCTCTGTTGAATTCTGGAATCATTACTCCTTGTGTATCAAAAACTAATCCTAAAGGAGAACGGTGTGTTGTAAAAGTGCTAAAAGGTTGCCCAAGAACACTGGCATCTTTGATTTTTCCATCTACAGGATCGCGGTAATTATCTGCGTCCGGCCCAAGATTAGGAATTGGTTCAATCAAATTTCCAGTAGGCCGAATAGGAAAGGTTGGATCGTTACGATAGTAGCCCCTTTGGATGGCGTTAAATTGAGGGCTTAACAATCGGTCAGTGGCAGGATTATAATTGGGAAATTGTTGTGGATTGTCTGTCCCCCCAATACGCCAAGGAAAGCCGTAATTACCACCTAAACGTAGCCAATTTAATTCTTCTGACATATCGCGATCTGGCCCATTTTCTGTGCCAAATAAATCACCATTGGGTGCAAAAGCCATATCGAAAGTATTACGTGTTCCTTCTGCAAAAATATAGCCAGATGTCTTTAAAGTTGCTCGATTGTTTGCCAGAAAGAGATTGTTACCATTACTAGGAAGACGGAGTATACAGGCGGTTAATCCGACTTCGCGAGTATTGGGATATAGACCATCAACAGACTGAACCTCACCATGATCGGTACGAGAACCGCTATTCACATAGATAAAGTTACCGTCCAGGCTAACAACTACGCCGTTGAAGCGATGGTCATAAGCTGTTTTGCTTTTGGGATAGGCTGCACTCTTAGCTAAGATAGACCAGATACGCTGTTTTGTACTCGAATTAATTACACCTTTAACAATAATAGCTTGAGTTTGGTTATTCACAAGGTCTGCATTGCCAACTAAATAAATTGTGCCGTTAGGGCCAATGGCCATACCTTGAGTTTCACTTATATTATGATTACTAGAGTTGTACACAAGGGTTTTAGTAGAGGAGGCTAAATTGACTTGATAAATCTCACCATTTCGTTTGAGGTAATAGAGAGTATTGTTTCGTGGATCTTTTACAATCCGCACAGAGGGAGAGACTGAGAGTGTATTAATAATATTGCGAACCTTGATATCAGGACGCAGGGCTTGAGGTACAACACTTACTCCAGTAGTGCTATGATTTAAGAAAACTATCGTAAATAATAGTGTTATTGTAAATAACAGCGCTTTAACAGCAAAGTTCCTGAAAAATCTGCGTTTAACTTGGTTAAATGATTTAGTGTTATTCATGATTTTCTTGATAAAATAGTCAGTTAGTTTTGTTGTTAAATCTCTCTTGGTGAGGGAAAATTTGTGGATTTTTAGCTTGGGTCTTAGGAGACCATAGTGCTGAAAAATTTAAAGCTTTATGGGACATTGTTTGCTCTTGGCAGTGCTATTTTTATGTGACGGATGGAAAGTTTACCATATCGTCAGTAAAACATATATGACTACGTAGAAGGTGAAAATACACATTTACGTGATTATCTTACACGCCTACAGACGCTCCTAACGTCTCTACCGCTTCGCTATCGAAAAAATTATGCTATTCCAAATCAATAGATGTGCTTAAATATTCAATTCAATTGTTACTTAATTACTGAGTGTATAAAAAAGTATTCGTATTTAGCTAATTCATCCTGCATTTATGCAACGCCTATTAGTGCAATCATGCAATCGTACTACCCTCCCATCTTTGAAAAGCGAAAAGCAATCCGCACCCGAAAAACTTTCCAACAAAATATTTCGGATTGTCTAATAACTTAATGTATTCTGGGATATCTTACCTTGTGGAAAGCCAAACAATGACTATGAATATGCAACGACTCATCAAAAAAACTTCTAACCCAATTCGCAAGACAACAGAAGTAACTCCACCATCGACTGAACTGATTGAGATGCCTGAGAGTCAAGATATTCCTGAATCGGTGGTTGAACCAAATCTACCTGTGTACATCGAAGCATCCGAATCGGACTACATCAGTGAACACTATCGCCCTTTGCGCTCCGTTGGTAACTCTGGCTGGCAACCGTCTGATGTGTGGCGCGAGTTGAGAGTTGATAATTTCTGTGGGTGAGTAGTATTAACGCAAAGAGCCATTCGATTTATGGCTGAATAAAATTATACGTTTGTCTAATTCCTGCTGAAATGTTATTCCTCAGCTACAGCAATGAAGTAGCTCAGATTTCGTAGTCCCATTTTTTTGATACTTTATAAGTATCAATTTGAAATAAATATATATTGGACATCTCAAAAAAGGCTACATATCATACTCATACAGAGATTTGATTGAGGCCAGAGCAATGAGTGAAAAAACAACGTCAGAGAATTTCAGAAGTAAAGTTGTTACACAAGGGGTACAGCGATCGCCAAATCGGGCTATGCTGCGTGCAGTAGGTTTTCAAGAGGAAGACTTTAAGAAAGCAATTGTCGGTGTGGCTAATGCCTACAGCACCATCACTCCCTGTAACATGGGGATTAATAAACTAGCACTCATAGCTGAAGCTGGAATTAAACTAGCCGGGGCAATGCCGCAAATGTTCGGCACAATCACTATTAGTGATGGGATTTCTATGGGAACTGAGGGAATGAAATATTCCCTAGTGTCAAGAGAAGTGATTGCTGACTCCATTGAAACCGTCTGTAATGGTCAAAGTATGGATGGTGCGATCGCTATCGGTGGCTGTGATAAAAATATGCCAGGGGCAATGATTGCAATCGCACGGATGAATATCCCGGCTATCTTTGTTTACGGTGGGACAATTAAACCAGGACACTACAACAGTCGTGACTTGACTGTTGTCAGTTCCTTTGAGGCTGTGGGTGAATACAGTGCTGGAAAAATTGACGACACCGAACTGATGGAAGTAGAACGCCACGCTTGTCCTGGTGCTGGTTCTTGCGGTGGGATGTTCACAGCCAATACTATGTCCTCGGCTTTTGAAGCGATGGGTATGAGTTTACCCTATTCTTCCACAATGGCGGCGGAAGATGATGAAAAAGCCGATAGTACTGAAGAATCAGCCAAGGTATTAGTAGAAGCAATTCGCAATCAACTGTTACCCCGGCACATTATCACGCGCAAATCTATAGAAAATGCTATTTCTGTAATTATGGCTGTGGGTGGTTCAACTAACGCCGTGTTACATTTTCTAGCGATCGCTCGTGCGGCTGGTGTAGAACTTAATCTAGATGATTTTGAAACTATCCGCGATCGTGTCCCGGTTTTATGCGATCTAAAACCCAGTGGTAGATATGTCGCTACAGACTTACATCAAGCTGGTGGTATTCCCCAAGTGATGAAAATGCTATTGGTGCATGGATTACTTCACGGTGACTGTATCACCATCACAGGTAAAACCATCGCCGAAATTTTAGCAGATGTCCCCGATGAACCACCAAGCAATCAAGATGTGATTCGTCCTTGGAATAACCCGATGTATGCCCAAGGTCACTTAGCCATCCTGAAAGGGAATCTTGCTACAGAGGGAGCAGTAGCAAAAATTACTGGGGTGAAAAATCCTAGCATTACCGGTTCTGCACGGGTATTCGATTCCGAGGAAGAATGCTTAGATGCCATCCTTGCAGGGAAGATTAAAGCCGGTGATGTAATTATCGTCCGCTACGAAGGGCCGAAAGGTGGCCCTGGGATGCGGGAAATGCTAGCGCCCACCTCAGCAATTATTGGTGCGGGTTTAGGCGATGCAGTGGCGTTAATTACTGATGGACGCTTTTCAGGCGGTACTTACGGGATGGTAGTCGGACACGTCGCTCCCGAAGCTGCCGTTGGTGGTGCGATCGCTCTGGTCGAAGAAGGTGATAGCATCACTATCGATGCTAATTCTCGCTTGTTACAAATCAACATTTCTGATGCAGAATTAGCCAGTCGCCGCGCCAAATGGCAACCCCGTCCACCCCGTTATACAAAAGGCATCTTAGCAAAATATGCGAAGTTAGTTTCCTCTAGTAGTGTTGGTGCTGTCACAGACTTGGATTTATTTCATGAGTAGGGAGTAAGGTTGGAGACGCGATATATCGCGTCTCTCTACAAGAGTATGGAAAGACGACTTTCTGACATTGACTGTGAAACTTATTTCATCATTTTAGCGATCGCTGTAGCTTCTTTTAAGTCGCTATACTTATGTTTTAAAGTAGAAAGTAGTTGATTCAAAGTGTTTGTTACTACCAATGAAAGTTTTAGGGTCAGTCTTGCCAATCCTGTTGCTGCTATGCAGTCCTGCTATGGCAGTTGAGCTTAAAGGACAAAATATTGATGGTCAAAAGCTGCCTGCTAGAGCTTATTACTATGCAACTGGTGGGGTCTACAAAGTTCAGGTGCGCTTTCACAACAAACGAGCCACAATTTACTTTGACGACGGCAACCAAACAACTATACAGTTGAACCAGCAAGCGATCGCTGACTCAAAGAATATTGAAGGTTTTGGAAAACTAGGACAATATCCTCTAAATAGAACATTCAGTGTGGGGTTGGTGTATGACAATAATTGGCTCGGTAGCAATGATAGTCAATTCCAACAGTCTAATCCGCTAGACGGGTTGTGGAAAATTAGTTTGGAGTGAATACACATCCGACTTTAAAAAGGTTTCTCACTTCTGGCAGGGTAACTCAAGAATATGTCCTCTGCTAGACTCGGAGTAACTACTTAATTCATAAAGTAACATATATCTAGGACTCCTATTTAATTTTTGAATAACTAAGCTGCTTAAAAGCTTGCCTGACGAAGATTTCCTTTTGAGTATACTGAGCAGGATTCAAGTAGGATTACTATATATATATGGACATAATAATTACATAAATGAAAGTTGGCATTCAAAATACAGTAGAAATTCTAGAGCAAGTTCACCAATTAGAGTCCGCACTAGGTCTTAAAAATGAAGCCTGCCGTTCTAAATTTTTGATTCATCCTGACTTCACGTCAAAAGTTTTTTTGTTTTTGCATGGTTTTACAGCAGGCCCTTACCAGTTCGAGCCGCTTGGTAAAGCCTTCTTTAACAAGGGATATAACGTTCTGATTCCTTTACAACCTGGTCATGGACGCTCAGGTGACTGGAAGTCTCAAAATCCTCCACCCCTGGCAACAGATATTGAGATTTATCAACAATTTGTCATCAAATGGTTGCAGATTGCCAAAACGCTAGGTCAACAAGTTGTGATTGGTGGATTATCAACAGGTGGAACTTTAGCTGCTTGGTTAGCTTTAGAGCATCCTCAAGAGATTGACCGCACTTTATTGTTTACGCCTTATTTAGGTAGCCGTTATTTAGTATTCGATCAACTCATCAAAATTCTGCCAATTTACTTTGAATGGTTCAACAAAGATGCACCTGGGAATTTTGGTTATAAAGGTTTTCGTCTCAAGGCCTTACGGATATTTCTAGAATTGGGATATCAGGTTTTAGACAAGGCTCAAGGCTGTGTTTCTGCTCCAATCTTAATGGTATGTAGTGAGGCAGATGGTGCTGTTAGTCGCTCGAAACAGCAAGATTTCTTCCGAAGAATACTTAAGCAGCAACCGAAATCCTGGTATTACTGTTTCGATGATTCGCTTCACATTGAACACCGAATGATGACAAAATTGGAAGATAATGATTATGAAGAACTGGTAATTACCCTCGCTAAAGCATTTGTTGAGAGTAATTTAACTTGGGTAGAGTTTCAGGAAATGGCAAAGCGGATAGCGCAGGGGCAAGGCCATGACCAAATCATCCGAGAACTCAACTTTGACGAACAAGTTTTTCAACAGCTATCTGCAATGATGACTCAAGGTTTTGGCTGTGAGCATCTTAAATGTATTAATCCAGATTTCTAATGAGTATCCCAATTTTGCAAAAAATGGAGAGGTTAAAAAATATTTGCCATTTTGAAATTTAGTTCAAGTTTCGATAGGTTCAGTTAACAGCTATTAGTGTAGATAATTGGTTTTTCAAGACGCGATTTTTCGCGTCTCCATATCAGCATTTTGGGCTTATATGAACTGTATTGGGCTAAAGACGCGATGAATCGCGTCTCTACAAATGATCGATTTGTCGCATTCTTTTTTGAAATTGGTATTAATTTTGAGTCTGAGCCAGAATCGGTAAGATAATCACAAATTCTGTTCCTTCACCTTGGGTAGAATTCACAACCAGTGAACCGCCATGTTTTTCTACAACAATAGACTGAGCGATCGCTAATCCTAATCCCGTTCCTTTACCGACACTTTTTGTAGTAAATAAGTGGTCAAATATCTTTTGCTTGACTGATTCACTCATGCCTTGACCATTATCAGCAATGCTCACCTCAACTTGTTTATTTTTTAAAGATGTGGTAATTGTAATCCGGTTGGGATTGGCTTGAATCTCTTCAAAACTCTTACCTGTATTTGATTCATCTAAGGCATCAATGGCATTCGCTAGGATATTCATAAACACTTGGTTTAATTGACCAGGGAAGCATTCAATTTTGGGTAAATTTCCGTACTCATTGATGATTTCAATAGCTGGACGTTCTTCGTTAGCTTTCAGGCGATGTTTGAGAATTAAAATCGTACTATCAATGCCTTCATGAATGTTAAACGGTACTTTGTAATCTCTATCAGCACGGGAGAAAGTACGCAGACTGGTGCTAATGTTCTTGAGCCTGTCACACGCTATTGTCATCGAATCAATCATTTTGATCAAATCTTCTAAGCTATATTCCAAATCGATTTCTTCGGCATGGTTAAAAATTTCATCTCCGGGAATAGGAAACTTTTGTTCATATAGTTTCAAGTGTTCGATAACATCAATAAATGTTGGTTTAGCTTGTTTGAGACTCGCAGCAATAAAACCAAGAGGATTATTCATTTCATGAGCAACGCCAGCAACTAAGTTACCCAATGCAGACATCTTTTCACTTTGGACGATTTGTAATTGAGCTTGTTGCAAATCTTGTAAAGCTTGCCCAGCTTGCTGATAAAGCCGAGCGTTTTCTAAGGCAATTGCTGCTTGGGAGGAAAGTAGGTTAATTACCTGCAAACGGTTACTAGTAAATACTCCTTGACTCAATTGATTTTCTAGGTAGAGAATCCCCACCAAATGACCTTGGTTAATAATGGGTGTGCATAATACACTTTGAGGTTGATGTAGGAGCATATATTCTCCAATTACACCAGGAATATTTGTTTGACAATTGTCTATAATGACAGTTTCTTGAGTATTCTTAACGTAATTTATCAGCTTTCGGGGAATATATTGACAAGCATCTATTAGTTGTGAATCAAGAATGGTTTTGACATCAGTCTGGGAATTTGGCTGTTGATCGATAAAGGTAATTGCCCGCACTTGCCAAGTATCTTTTTGAGGAAGAATTAATACAGATGTTTTCGCACCAGAATTTTCTAAGATAATGCGAGTGAGAATGCTGATAAGTGCGTCTAATTCGATACAACTGGAGATAGTTTGAGCTGCTTTGAGAATGCAGGTTAAATCTAGAGCATCAGAAATATTAGTGCTGCTGGTAGTGTAACTAGATGTACGAGCAACACTGGCTATGGTTTCTAAGGGATTTAAGTTGAATTCTTGCTGTTGCAGAATAGGTTTGAGTAATTTGGGATAGCCTTTTTCCAAGTCATCAGTTTTGGCTTTTGCTCCCCAACGGGCATAACTGTAATATGCTTGTTGCAGATATCCTTCTGCGGCTTTTTCTTTACCCCATTCTAGGTAAAATTTGGCAGCAAGTTCGTTAGCGATCGCGGCTTCCTGAATATAGTCATTGGCGATCGCTCCTTGGATCGCTATTTCATAATAATCTGCGGCTTGTAAGCGATCGCCAGTTACACGAGCTTGTTCAGCTAAAATTAAATTGTACTTGTGCTGATAATTTACGGGTGCATGAGCCGCCCATTCTTGCATTTTTGACTGGTTTTCGGCTACTTTCTGGAGATAAAGCTGTTGCTGTGCTTCATTTACCTGAGAACAAAGAGCTAACAAACTCAAAGATTGATAGAAATTCCGCAAAGGAACAATTAATAAGCCTGCTGCTCCCTGCTCGTACTGCTCAAATTTTTGAGAAGATTCCCAAGCAGATTCATATTCACCAAAAAGATAAGCTAGGAGCGTTTTTGCTAGATAGACATAACAAATACCATTGATATTGTTAGTTTCAATTAAAGTCGGTAACATTTCGACTTCGTGAAAATGCTTACCAATTAAACAACAGGGATTAGCCACTTCTCCTTGTAAATTTAGCACCGTCTGCCGCCAGATATTTCCCCAAACCAGAGATACCTCTTGTTTTATTTGCTGCATTAGATCGCAATACTTATCTGCTTCCAGCACAGCATTTTCTAAGTTTTCTCCACTCCAAAAGAGAAATTGACAATAGCAATTGGCACAATAGCCTACATATTCTAAATTTCCGGTTTCTAATCCACTTTGCAATCCCTCCAAAAATAGATCCAAAGTAGATTTAATTGAATCTTTCCAATGTTTAATAAACAGGCTAAATGTTAAATAAACCCTACTTTTAAGTTCTTTAGTTTGAAATTTTTCTAAAAGTTGTACCGCGAGTTTACCAAACTGATACCCATCTTCAATTGCACCAATACTGCACAAAAATAATCCATAGAGACTATAAGCGACAGCTGCCTGTGGTGAGTTGCCGTACTTGATACAAATCTCGATCATTGTAAAAATTTTGAGCGGCAATAACATCGGTTTGGCTATATAAACTGGAGCAAACAAACCCGATAATATGCGGAGCGCAACTAATTTTTGGGGATCAATGATTTCTGGCATATCTGCCAATGCTGCTATCGATTGATGAACAAACATTTGTTTTAATTTGTCATGTTCATCAAAAATAATTTGAGTATTACTGTCTTCAGGTAACGTCAAATCTAGTAATTGCAGTGCTTCTCTACCTGTGGCTATTGCTTCAATGAATTTATTTTGTGCTGTATAAGATTGGATTTGAATCTCATAGGTACGAACCTTTTCTAATGGAGATTTAGCATTTTTGAGGATAATCTCTACTAATAATTTTGATGACTCAAAGTTTGTATTGAGATATTCTGCCTCAGCCGCAGATTCGTAAACAGCAAGAGCCAAATCGTAGCTGCTTTGCCAAGCATTTATCGGTAATAAAAGAATTGCCACTTTTAAATACTCAACTGCTGTCGCATAAGCAGTCGAGTTTTTAGCTTTACAACCAGCTATCAGATTTAACCGGGATAAATGTTCTCGTTCGTCAACTTCCTCTAATAATTCCAGTCCGTAATTGAATTGGTTAACGATCGCAAAAATTCCTGACTCTTGCTGCTCTTTAGGTGTATTCTGTAATAACAATTGCCCAATTTGCAAGTGTGTTGACTGTTTTTGTGCATCTGGAATGAGTGAATAGGCAGCTTGCTGGACGCGATCGTGTAAAAATTTATATACAACCATCTCAGACTGTTCTTGAGTAGCTGCTTGATTTTCGGAACCAACAAAAAACTTATAAACCTCACTTTGCGGCAAAATCAACCCTTCTTGCAAAGCCTTCCACAAACAATCTGCGGTTTCTACCTCCGATTGTTTAGAAACAATCGCTAATGTTTTTAAATCGAACTGATTGCCAATACAAGCGGCTAGCTTCAATTGTTGTTGAGTTGATTCTGGTAGTCTTCGTAGTTGGAAAACCATAAAATCAACAACATTGTCTGCTAGAGTTTGCTGATTGATTTGAGAAATATCACATTGCCAACACCCCTCGGCAAAATTGAATTGAATTAGTTGGTCTTGATGTAATGATTTCAGTATTTGAGTTGCAAAAAATGGATTTCCTTGAGCTTTACGGTAAATCAATTGTGAAAGAGATAATGCCACATTCTCTGCACAATTTAATGTATCTGCTACAAGTTGATTCAATTCTAATTGGTTGAGTGGTTTTAGGTTAAGACTATTTACCTTGACACCTGTTTTGCGAATTTCATCCAACATCACCATCAACGGATGGGCTGGGAATACTTCATTGTCTCTATACGCACCAATTAACAATAAATATCCCTGATTAGCTTCATTCATTAATAATTGGATGAGTTTCAATGAAGCCGAATCTACCCACTGCAAGTCATCTAAAAATATAACTAAAGGATGTTCTTTAGTTGTAAATATTTGGAGAAATTTTTGAAATAGTAAATTAAATCGGTTTTGTGCTGCGTTACCTGATAATTCTGATGCAGGTGGTTGTCTGCCAATAATTTTTTCTAATTCGGGAATGACTTCAATAATTACCTGTCCGTCTTCACCTAATGCTTGAATAATTTGATTTCGCCATTGTTGTATTTGGACATCACTTTCTGCTAGTAATTGCTCCATGAAGTTACGGAAAGCTTGGACAAATGCAGAAAAAGGAATATTCCGATTAAATTGGTCAAATTTGCCTTTGATAAAATAACCGTGTTGACGAACAATAGGTTTATGAACTTCGTTAACAACCGCAGTTTTACCAATCCCCGAAAACCCAGCTACTAGCGTTATTTCTGTTGCACCCAGGCTGACATTTTGAAATGCTTCTAGCAGAGTTTCTACTTCTACTTCTCGTCCATAGAGTTTATCGGGGATAATAAATCTGTCGCATACATCTCTTTGGGCAATTGGGAAACTTTCAATTTTACCTGTTGTCTTCAGTTGATAAAAACAATTTTCTAAATCATACTTCAATCCTAATACACTCTGATAGCGGTCTTCAGCATTTTTTGACATTAATTTGCTGACGATATCCGAAATTACTGGCGGAATTTGTAAGTTAATTAAATGTATTGATGAGGCTACCTTAGCAATATGGGAATGCACCAACTCCATTGGATCGTTTGATTGAAAAGGTAACTCACCTGTGAGTAATTCGTAAAAAGTTACACCAAGGGAATAAAAATCAGTCCGGTAGTCAATTCCCCGATTCATTCTCCCTGTTTGTTCTGGAGAAATATAAGCTAGTGTTCCTTCTAATACATTGGGGCTGATTAGCGTTTGCGTTTCCCTTGGTAATAGAGAAGCAATACTAAAGTCGATTAATTTAACTTGTTTGGTTTCTGGATTAATTAAAATATTGCTCGGTTTGATATCTTTATGAATGATGCGCTGATTATAGAGTATTTCTAAGGTATTACACAGTGCGATCGCTATTTGAAAAAACTCTTCCAAAAACCTACTATCTCGCGTTTGATCGCGAACAAAATAATCTTTTAGAGAAATGCCACCAAAATCTTCCATCACCAACGCATAGGCATTTTGATACATCTCCAGGCTGTAGGTTTGGACAATTAAAGATGAGTTGAGATTTTTGGCAATGGTGTACTGATTGCGAAACTGCACCAGTTCATTAAAGGAGGGATATGGATTTTTCAGCAGTTTGATTGCTACAGGTAATGAATCAGTTTCTCTAAACCCTCGATAAACTATAGTTCTCGAACCATTGTAGATTTCTTCAATGATTTCGTATCCAGAAATATTAACATGAGTGCTAAACATACTGTTAAATCCTAGTGATTTATAAATTGATTGTTCCAAAATTAGTAACCGCAGCAGTGAAGACAAGCTTTGAAAGCATCAAATGCAGAGATAGAATATCCTACACAAAAGCGTCAAGGTTCTCAGTAGGAAATTAGGAAGCTGCAAAGCGTAAGCTAGTAATTTGTCAACTCAAAAATGTACTTGTGAGGGCTTGGGGAAAGATTAAAGGTAAAAGGATTAGAAACCTTTCACCTTTTCCCTTTAATCTTTAAAAAGCCAAGTTAACAAAAGCTAACTATTAGCACCTGCTGGGATTTTTAGTTAGGTTTTGTAGTCTGACTAAAGGCAATTACCTACTCAAATAGTAGAGACTATTCTTGATTGACAGTAGCGGAAGTCTGTTATTCCGCCGACTGTGATTGATAGGGTTATATTGAAACCAGCCCTCAACTACGGTTTTCTGGAATTACCGCATAAGCATCAATTTCAAACAACATACCGTCAAGTGCAAGTCTAGGAACGGGAATAAGAGTGTTTGCTGGTGGTTTATTCCCCCATAAATTTATAATTTCACGTCCTAACGGGATCAATTTACTTTGGTTGTGATCCACTATAAGAACAGTAATTTTTGCGACATCTTGTGGTTGGGCCCCAACCGATGCTATGGCATAACGGAGGTTTTTAAAAGCCTGTATTAACTGCTTTTCAAATTCATTGGAGACAAGATTCCCTTGTAAATCGGAACCAAATTGACCAGAAATATAGACGGTTCTCGCCCTTGATGGTGTCACAGCTATATGGCTATAGCCATTTTGGGTTGGATTATATAATGTTGGTGGGTTCACCAATTTCAACTCTTTGCTGTCTTTAGCGTTCGCTTCCTTTTGTGTTACCACCATTAAGGCGGTAGTTATTCCACTACCTCCAAGCCACAAAAGTGCATTTCGTCGCGAGAAGTTTGCTACTAATGAATTTACAGCACTGCTAATAGGTCTAGTCATTAAAGCTCCTTAAATGTGAGTTCTCTATTTTTGCTCATACTTAGTTTTATTATCTATCTAATCAAGCTAAAAAGCACTAGCTATCAAACTTATTCAGTGTAATCACATGGATAATAGGTCTGGATCGGTTTCAGTTCCTTTAGCTTCCGATATGGATACAGTTAAAACTTATACTAAATCAGGTTATTAACCCTCCAAGAACTGTATTAGGCGATCGCAGTGCCTGAATAACTTCAGAGCGCAAACAACAGCTACAGCAGTTTTCATCTATTTGAACCACACCTGTGGTAGGGGCGCAAGGGCAAAAGCCCCTACTTCTTTCTAAGCTTCTGCGCAAGTTTCTTTTGCAGCCCTCAATATTATGTCTGCATGATTACTTATTAAACTAGTGAAATTTTATATAAGGATACCTAAGTTTCCCGGCTTAGATATCCACTAGCAACATAACCTACATTTAATAGATTGTTAACTCTATTCTAATTACTAATGTTTGTTTTTAAATGGTTCTTGGGACAGTTATAAATTCGTCCTTAAGTTAGATGTCAAAATTAGATGAATATTTTAAAGCAATAGAGGTTACAAATTTAATTAAGATTTTTGTTATACAATAGAATGTTACTTGTTAATCATACCTTCCTAAAAAGTTATTTATTAAATAAATTTTTCTGAGTTTTACCTTAAACTTTTATACTGAGACTAACTTCTCAAGCTGATTAGCGATCGCAAGCATATAGCGGTTATCGGTTGAGTGAGGTACAAGAACCCCACCCCCAACCCCCTCCCCGCAAGCAAGGAGGGGGCTAAGATGTACCTCATGTGATTAGGAAACGCTATAAACATAAGGGATCTGCGGGTTAATAGTGTCCCAACCAGGCAGGTTTATTGGTACTTTATTTTCATGCAAGTCCCTAAGCTATGTGCAGGTGCGTTACACTGCGTTAACGCACCCTAATTTCTAAGACAAGTTAGGAATACTGGACTTTTCTAAACTCGCTACTAATTTCACTCCAAATTCTTCCTCAAACACTCCTTTTTTATAATTTAAGCTCCAAAGTTCTAAATCACAATCATCATCCAATTGAGTTGGGAAAATTAGCAGATTGACCTGATTAAGTTGTGGATAATACTCACATTGTACTTGAGCAACTGCACCAATTTGTCGTCTATCTAATGCTACTGCCAATCTTAAAATTGCACTTAATTGACTAACAATTTGTCGCTGTTGTTTAGTCAGCAAACTCTGGTAGTTTTCATGTTTTTTCTTGGGCGGCGATTTGCGATGATAACGCGCTAAATTGGCAATAATTTCAATCTCAGTTTCTGTATAACCGAGTAATTCACCATTGCGAATTAAATAGTAAGAGTGCTTGTGGTGAGACGAATGGCTGATATAGTGACCGCAATTGTGTAATATTGCCGCTGCCCACAGCATTTGTCGCTCGTCAGTTCCCCAATGATGTAGAGTACCTTGAGTTTGGTCAAATAAACTCTCGGCAAATTTTGCCACGCGATCGCTGTATTCTAAGTTGATGTGGTATTTGTCCGCCAGTTTGAGAACATTCCGTTCCCGAACTGAACTTTGGTAGCGCAGCTTATCTTCAATTAAACCGTGGGTTAGCATCCAGTCTACAATTACGCCTTCTCTCAAAGAACGCTCACAAACTGTTACCGATTCACTACCCAAAAGGGTCATTGCTTCCTGTAATATGACTGCGCCAGCGAGGATAACTTCAGGGCGCTTCTCTGGCATACCAGGAATCTCAGCCCTTTCGGAATTACTCAGTTTCCGCAAGCGATTTACCAACTCTTGTAAGTCTTGAAGACTAAACTGGTAGCCGTTAAGAGTCGAAGGAATAACACCCGACTTTTCTCGTGCATGAATCATTGCCAGGGTTTCAATTGTGCCCGCCGTACCCACCAAACGCGGAGATTCCCCAGACTCTAGGTTGGCTAAGATTTCTTCTACAGAACGTTCCAACATCCCGCGTGCATAAGCTTGCAGATACTGGAACTCAGTGTTGCTGATGGGATCGGTAGTGATTAACTCGCTAGTGAGTCGCACTGCACCAACTTTGGTACTGGTGAGAGTGCGGGCTTGCTGACTATCGCCTAAAATTAATTCTGTGGAACCACCGCCAATATCAATAATCATGTGGGGCTGGTTGTTAAATTCCATCCCCGACAGCACGCCAAGATAGATGCGCCGCGCTTCTTCTTGACCAGAAATCAAGTTAACGCTTAAACCCAACTCCGTTTCTATTGTGTGCAAAAAATCTTTACCATTAGGTGCTTCTCGCACAGCACTAGTTGCCACAGCAATGATTGTTTCAGCGTTGATAGTTTTGGCAACTTCTTGAAAGCGTCCTAAAGCAGCGATCGCCTTTTCAATTATCTCTGGCTTGAGTTCTCCAGTGGTAAGATTGCGATCGCCAAGCCTCACGGTTTCCTTTTCTCTAGCAATAATGCTAAAAGCTGGTAGTGTGGGGTCAATCTTGACTACTACCATGTGTAGAGAATTTGTTCCCAGGTCAATGGCAGCAATAATCCGATGTTGCTTAGATGGTTGAGTAGGAATACTCTCCCAGCTAGAAACTAAATTCAGCATCTAGTTTTCTCTCTCTATTAAGAAATGATGGCAAACGGTGATATGTCGGGGTAGCTAGCACTGATATTTATGACAACACACTTGCTCAGACTGAGTGCTGTTAGCGGTAGCAGGGCGTTGAGCCAGTGCTGAATATTGAGTAAATTAAAAAATACTCAGCATTCGCAACTCAGCTTGGTCGAGGGTAACTGAGCTATGTATATTCACCCTACTATTTATAACCTGAGTGACTATTTAAAAATATTTAAAGTTGCCACTTTCGGTTCTGTTTTTACAAATAACAAATAACGTTATTCTATAGATGTAAAGAAGTGTGAATTCATCTCTCTAAAGTTATTTGTTGATTTCTATGCTAACGACGCCAGAACGCCCCCAGTCACCAATTTGGCTTGTAATTATCCGGCTTTTACGCTGGCATAAACCAGAAGGGCGGTTAATTTTAATGATTCCTGCCCTTTGGGCTGTGTTTTTGGCAGCTTCAGGAAAACCGCCTTTACCTCTGGTTGGTGTGATTATATTGGGTACTCTGGCCACGAGTGCGGCGGGGTGTGTTGTCAACGATTTGTGGGATCGGGATATCGATCCAGAAGTGGAAAGAACACGCGATCGCCCCCTCGCTTCTCGCGCCTTATCTGTGAAAGTTGGGATTGTAGTTGCGATCGTCTCTTTAGCGTGTGCAGCAGTTTTGGCCTTTTATCTTAACCCCCTGAGTTTCTGGTTATGCGTGGCAGCAGTGCCTGTAATTTTGCTTTATCCAGGTGCAAAGCGGGTGTTTCCCGTACCGCAACTGGTACTTTCCATCGCTTGGGGTTTTGGGGTCTTGATTAGCTGGAGTGCGGTAACGCAAAGCATTTCTCAACCAACTTGGTTGCTTTGGGGCGCGACAGTACTGTGGACATTGGGATTTGATACAGTTTACGCCATGAGCGACAAAGAAGACGATCGCCGCATTGGTGTTAATTCTAGTGCCCTATTTTTTGGTAATTATGCCCCTCTAGCTATTGGAATTTTCTTTGCTGGCACAATCTTGTTATTGTCTTGGTTAGGCATAGTTATACATCTGCACTTAGCCTTTTGGATTAGCCTTGCAGTTGCCACTATCGCATGGGTTTGGCAGTCTCTGCGATTAAGAGAGCGATACTTACCTAATTCTGCTTATGGTGAGATGTTCCGGCAAAATGTGTGGATTGGTTTTATTTTACTTGCTGGGATGATTGCTGGATCTTTATAAGGAGTAAATTGGATTTACCCCCCTTAATCCCCCCTTGTAAAGGGGGGAAACAAATATCCGGTTCTCCCCCTTGACAAACTACGGTGTACACACAAGTCTGAAATAGTTGATGAACCAGGGTTTTACCCCACCCTAACCCTCCCCGTATGTATTGGGGAGGGAACTAGATTTCCGGTCTCCCCCCAATACATCGGGGGGATTAAGGGGGGTAATTCGACTTATGTGTACACCGTAGCCTCGCTTGCTCTTAGGTGATTGGATATAGGATTCTTACTAATATGCCTTGAAAATTTCCCATGCTATTTGATGCGTTTAAAAATCGTAAATCTCCTAAAATCGAATTCATCAAAACTAACCCAACCTGGCGCGTAGCTTGGGGAACAGTTGATGCAAACTATGAAAATATAGCTTGGCGAGATGAAAAAATTTCTGTAATTTTACCACCCACAACTTCGGAATTGCCGACGGAGAAATTAGCAATCAGTTCTAGAGGACGATTTGTTGTTGTTGGTGATGTTTGGTTAACTAACCAAGTGCAATTGCTGCAAAAGTTGGGAATTGAACCAGATAGCTTTCAAGGAAGTTCTTTGCAACTGGTGGCTAATCTTTGGGAACGATGGGGTAATGAAAGTCTTAGCCAACTTGTGGGGATGTTTGCGCTAGTTGTTTGGGATAGAGAGAAACAGGTGTTGAGATTGATTCGCGATCGCATCGGTGTTCGTACTCTCTATTACACTACCACTGGTTCAGTTCGTTGGATTGCGCCTCAACTGAGAACTTTAGCATCCCATCGTTCATCCGATTTAGATTTGGTGGCGTTGCGAGATTATCTTTGTTGTGCCTTTGTTCCCGGCGAACGAACCCTTTGGGAACAGGTGCGGGAACTCCGACCTGGAACCGTTTTAGAATTTCCCGACCACAAAGTTACAGCTTATTGGCAACTTCAAGAACAGATTGTAGCAATAGATCAACCCTTAGCATGGCATGGCGATCGCTTGCGAGAACTCCTAGAGCAAGTTGTTCAAGAATATTTACCACCAGCAGATGAACCCGTTGGCGTTTTTCTTTCTGGTGGTTTGGACTCTAGCAGTATCACTGCTTTAGTAGCAAAATTCCACAAAGCACCAGTCCACACCTTTTCGATTCATTTTGGTTCGGAATGTCCCAATGAGTTAGAATTTTCCAGTCTCGTTGCATCCCATTGTCAGACGCAGCACCACATTTTAGAAATTACTTTTAAGGATATGTGGGCACGCCTGCCGGAAACAATGGCTTATTTAGATGACCCCATTGGCGACCCACTGACTGTTCCCAACCTGTTGCTGGGACGACTGGCGAGAGAAAGCGTAGAAGTAGTTTTAAATGGTGAAGGTGGCGACCCTTGTTTTGGCGGGCCAAAAAATCAGCCGATGCTAATTAATAGTTTATATGGCTCTGTCACCAATCAGGATGCATTGCAAGCTTATTTAATCTCCTTTCAAAAGTGCGCTGTTGATTTACCGCAACTTTTAAAACCAGAAGTTTGGACAGCAGTACAAACAGCACCTTGGGTTTTTGCTGAAGATTTATATTCTCAAGCTAGCTATCTGAATCGTTTGATGGCAATGAATATCAAATTTAAAGGCGCTGACCAAATTCTGACCAAAGTTAGTAACTTGACTCAAGCTGCTCTTTTGCAAGGTCGTTCTCCTCTGTTTGACCAACGAGTAGTAGAGTTAAGCATGGAGATACCTCCAGAGTATAAGCTTTCTGGAGTGGAAGAAAAAGCAGTTTTAAAGCAAGCGATCGCAGATATTTTACCAGACACAATTATTCATCGTCCCAAAAGTGGCATGATGGTACCGGTGCAGTTAGGATTTCGGAAATATTGGCAGCAAGAAGCCAGAGATTTATTGCTAAATCGGAATGCAGCTATCACTCCTTACTTAAACCAGTTGCCAATTCGTAATTGGTTAAACTATCAAGGAGATACTTGGAGTCGGTATGGAGTAAAGCTGTGGTTGCTTGCTAGTTTAGAAATTTGGTTACAAGTAAATCAAAAAGCGCAGTAGTGAAAGCAACAAAAAGATACGCCATTAATATTACTTATGGTAATTTTGAATTTGGAGTCAGCAACATGATTCTTGTTATATGAATATTTCCTGACTTATGTCAGCATTTTTTGTTTTAAAAACCACTGAAAAAACGCATTTTCAAGTGATTGCCGATTTTCTTTTAATTTATTTTTGATTATTTACTGAGCTAATCTCCGTTTGCGGTGTACTCTCAATATACGGTAACTACCAATACTTCTCGGTTAAGGGTAAAGAAAAAACCTTTAACCAAAACCCGATTCCGAATTAAAAATGCCTAACCGAGAAGTATTGCGGTAACTAACACACTCAACCTTTGAGATCAATTACACCCAGAGGTGAATACCATGAACAATTATGCTCAACAACAGGAATTTATTTTAAGTCAAATCACAAATAAATATTTTCAGCGCCGAGATTTCAGTGGATGCGACTTTAGGGGAATCGATCTGAAAGGAATTGATTTAAGTGGTATTAACTTAATTGGAGCAGATTTGCGGGGTGCAAATTTGTCTGGCTGTGTTCTAACTCGTGCTAATTTAAGTGGCGCAAATTTGATGCAAGCTAGCTTACGTGATGCTAATTTGTATGAAGCATCTTTGTGTGAAGCCAATTTGACTAATGCTGATTTAACGAGAGCAAATTTGTGCGGAACTTTCTTATGGCGGGTTAAATTTACAGGTAGTAATCTTTGGGGCGCTTCTTTATGTGATGTGGATTTGAGAGAAGCAGACTTAAGTGAAGCCAAATTAATTGAAGCATCGCTGATTGAAGCTAACTTAAGTTTTGCAAATCTCACACGAGCAAAGCTATGTGGAGCAAAATTACTAGAAGCTAATTTGACTGAGGCTAACTTAACTAGTGCAGATTTGACATGGGCAAATTTAACTAAAGCAAACTTGAGTAAGGCAAACCTTTGGAAGACAAATTTAATTTATGCGAAGTTGCGAGATACAATTATGCCTGATGGCACAATTGAGCAACCTCAGATAGTTATTTATTAGCTAGAGTTAGCCTTGTAAAGAGATAATTTTTTGATTTGGTTCCCATGCATAGCATGGGAATACCTATATAGTCATCCTGTCTATCAAATGCCAGAACAGAAACCAAAGATTTTTTCCTTCTTTATATATAGGAATCCGATTTGATTTATGAAAAAATCTAAGTATGCGTAGGGTGTGTTATCGCGTAGCGTAACGCACCAAAGCCTTCGGATGGTGCGTTAGCCAGAGGCATAACGCACCCTACGTATATTTCAAAAATCAAATATGAGTCCTATATGTTTTTTTAGAGACTTTTAGTTCTGTTTTCTCTATAACTACCGTGTATACACAAGTCTGAAATAGCTGATTAACCAGGGTTTTACCCCACCCTAACCCTCCCCTTATAAAGGGGAGGGAACTGGATTTCTGGTTTCCACCCCAATACATCGGGGGGATTAAGGGGGGTAAGTTTCTGATGAATCGCTTGCTGTTCGTCAAGAGAATGCGATCGCACTTGTGATTATCTTACTATGCGATCGCTCTAAAAGTAAAAGTGTCAGGGGGCGATCGCTCTGAACTTGATATTACCTATAGGTTAACAACTATAAGTACTATTTAAGTCGTACTTCATACAACTTAAACAGTACTTATTAATAGTGAAGCTGTAGTTATAGACGCTCATTATCTAATAAGTAAACTTGAAGCCTTAATTAATAGAGCTTAAAAATTAACTATAAGGATTACTTATCATATAAGTAATCTTTAAGCTGTAGTTAATACGACTTATTCTGTGATTATGAATGCTCAAGCTGTAATTAACATAGCTTTTTCTGTAGTTATAAATGCTTAAGCTGTAGTTCACACAGTTTCTTCTGAATTTAACACAGCTTCTTTTGTAGTTATGAATGCTCAAACTGGAATTAAGATTAGATAAACACTTTAAATAAATTAAGAGAATTTACGAGTATCTATTTCATAAAAAGTATCATTATTTTTGTGGATTTTGCTGAACCAGAATATATTTTTAATAGGGCATAGTAACTATATAAATATTACCAGTAACTAAATTTATGTCTTTGAGAAAACGTACATCCCGCGTTCTAGAAAATGCTGAGTTAAGATTTGCTGGACTCAAAGCAATTGATGTCAATCTGGATCTTGGAGAGACTTGTAATTTAAAAATGCTGACAGAACTAATTGAGCAATTACGCGGCAAGTTAGAAGCTCATAATACTGCTCTCAGCACGATTGACTCTTCCAAAGTAGAAATTGACAAGTTAGAACAAACCTTGGGTACTTTCTCCGAAAAAATGCTCATGGGAATCGGCTTTAAATACGGCAAAGATAGCCGCGAATATGAGATGGCTGGTGGAGTTCGCAAAAGTGAACGTATCCGTAAAAGCAGAGCGACTCGCTTGAAAACTATTGCACAAAAAGCATCTAGCCAAGGTACTCAACCCTTGTAGATGTGTAGTACAGTTCAGCAGAGGCAGGGGGGACAAGGTGACAAAAATTAGAATTTACAACAAGTCTTTCCACTTGTACTCTCCCCCCATGCCCGATACCTAAAATTCGCGTTGTGAAAAGATTAGAATAGCGATCGCTAACAACATGGCACTATAAAGTAAGCCATAACCAGCATTCATAATCAGTGCAGTGGTGTCAGGTAGTGCTTGCAGACCATATACGGCATCATTTTTCAAATCTAATCGAGATAAATCTGGCAAGAAAAGAAACAAAGCTTGAGTTAGACGTTCCATACCAGGGTTACGGCTAAGACGACCAAGTTGTACTAAATCTTGAGTAATATTTCCGATTAAATATACCGCAAAGGTTAAAACAGTCGCTAGCAGAGAAGCAGTAAAAACACCGAAGGTAATAGCCACGGCAGTAATTAATGACAACTGCAAAAATAAGAACATTGCAGCAATTAGAATGCTTGCTGTCGGATGAGGAATATTGCCAATTTGCAGAAATACCAGATAAATTGCTGTCATTGTAGCGACAAGCACAGCTAGAACTGCGGATAAACCCAAGTATTTGCCGACGATAATTTCGCTGCGACTAACAGGTTTAGCAATTAATACTAAAATAGTGCGTTTTTCAATTTCTTTATTAATTAGTCCCGTACCAATAAATATCGTAATAATTAACCCGATGGCATTCATCGCCGCCATCCCAAAGTCTAAAAACATTTTATCTTCAGCCGTAGCTGCAAATTCAGGAAGGACGCGGAAAGCAGTGGCGAGTACTAGCGCATAAAAACCAATAATATATAGAATGCGATCGCGTACCACTTCCTGAAATACATTCTTTGCCAATACAAAAATTCTGTTAATAGTCATTTGTCATTTGTCATTGGTCATTTGTCATTGGTCATTGGTCATTGGTCATTGAGAAGAGGCAAAGGGTAAAAAGGTAATTTTATTATTCTTCCCTCTGCCCCTCTGCTCCCCTGCCCCTCTGCTCCCCTGCTCCCCTGCTCCCCTGCTCCCCTGCCCCTCTGCTCCCCTGCCCCTCTGCCCCCCTGCCCCTCTGCCCCTCTGCCCCACTCCTCACTGCTGCGGAGGCGGTGAACCAGGAATTAATTTACTGGCGCGATCGCATTCAATTTCTGCAACTGTAATCTTATTCTCTGGATTAGTAGCTGCTGCAACTGGTTCAATGCGACAAGATTTTTTTAAGTAATAGCCTCGTGGGTTAGAACTCGGGCCTATCCAAATACTTAATAAATCTAATATATATCCAGACTTCGTATTAGTTACACGCGGTTCAACGCGCCATAGTTCCTTCTCTTCATATTTACTCAGGTTCTTTTTAATGATTTCCCTACCCAGATTTCCTACCCGTTGTTTCGCATCTAGCAACCATTTCTCTACTTCTGACCAAGGTCTTTCAGCTATTTGTTCTACTACGATTGGTTGAAGTTTTTCTAGAATTACAAGGCCATTTTGGGGAATTTTTACTGCTGCTTCGGTTCTGACAATAAAGGTACTATGTTTAAAAGTATCTGCTTGCAAACTCGGATATTGTCGTAACCAATTATCCGTCACAAAGTGAAACTGAATCCAGCAACTTAGCAGCATACTACTAGCAACTAAAATTATGATTCTTTGGCGGTCTTGTGGCTTAGGAATGCGAGCTTTTGCGTCGGTATCATTTCCTTCAATAAACTCTGGTATTGCGGTAATTAGTGCTGAAATTGTTGGCCAAAAAACGATTGTTCTTGGTGTAATTACATCTCGTTGATCTCCAAATGCAAAAACACTCACTAAGAATCCAGTGATTACTGCCCCGACTGGCATAAAAGTCCCAGGAACCCTCAAAGGATCTTCAGTTGTATACCAAGCTGTACCAGCAATTAAAAATAACCAACCGAAAAAGGCAATTATATCTTTGATATAACCTGTGGCAAAATATGAGAGTAGCCAAGAAAAAACACTCATATAAATAAACGTCTGCCAAGAATAAGCTTTGGGTGGAACTAATAATTTTCTAATTCCTGCATAAAGCCCTTCAGCAAATTTAAAAACCCCAAAAACATCTTTTAGTAGCGTATTCATATTCCTCCCTAAACCCGATAAATCAATAATGTTCCTCTAAAATAAACAAGTAATTTCTTGCTATTTTGAACGAAATAATAAAATAATGGTTATTGCACTATAGCTCAGAGAATTTGCTATTAGTATAGTAGTAACTAAATTAGTATTTTGGAAATTAAGGGTGCTAAAACGACGCCGTTGCAAGCGCTGGGATGTTTTAGGTTCCTCTTCTTTTTTCGCAAATGATTCATTTAATGAGAATAACAAGACTCTTAAAATGAAAAATTTCATCAAAAAGGTAGCAAAAAAAATTATACAAGCAGTTAAAATAATTAAAGGTTGTGTGTTCGGCGATTTAAAATTATTAAAAAACATATAGTTAATTAATTCTGATTTAACCTGTATTGGCAACATTGGTTCTGAGACAAAAAATATGAACCAACCAATTACACTGGAAAACAGATTGATAGAAATTGCATAAAAAGTACTGGTTTTTTTGTCAAATTTTAGTCGAGAATGCAAAACATAAGCTTCGATGGGGATGGCAATTAGTACAAATAAAAAGTCAAACAGAAATCCACCAATGGGAAAAATCCTGGGAAGCATCCAATTGTCAGGCATAAATGGTTACGGGTAAGGGTGAACTGTAGTGAGTATAACTGGGATAGTAAGGGTGATGGGGGAAATTATCCCATTGTTCTTGTCCTTTACTATGCGGGTGTGCCAGTATTCCTCTATTGATATTGTTAATAGATCGAACTGACCCTTGTACAGTCGCATTACCTGGATTTCTCACAAGTTAGAAATCCAAGGGGTGTGGGAGGTGTGGGAGGTGTGGGAGGATGGGGAAGAAGTCTTACCCCCCACACTCCCCACACTCCCCACACTCCCCACACTCCTCTTCCCCTGAAGCCTACACTATGCGTGAGAAATCCGGGATTAGAGGCGTAGTTTCTCTATCTGAGAGTACAAGAGGTTAGGTAAGATTAAAGACTGCCATAGTTATAGCTTTTCAAGAGATGACAAGAAACGGTATTGGGATTAGGACGGCGCAAGTGCGTCAAGAACGGCTTATTGGTCAAATTCACGTCTACGATGGTCTGGGTAAAGGTAAATCTCAAGCGGCTTTGGGGGTGGTTTTGCGCTCTATTGGCTTGGGAATAAATACGCCTAGCAATTCTAATCGTGTTTTACTGCTGCGGTTTTTAAAAGGGCCAGAACGTGATTATGACGAAGATGGCGCGATCGCAGCTTTGCAACGCGGGTTTCCCCATTTAATTGACCAAGTTCGTACCGGGAGAGCCGAATTTTTTGGCCCAGAGGAAATTACCACCTTTGACCGAGATGAAGCAATGCGGGGTTGGGATGTGGCTAAAGGTGCGATCGCTAGTGGTTTATATTCAGTTGTCGTCTTAGATGAAATTAACCCAGTTCTGGATTTGGGTTTGCTACCAGTGGATGAAGTGGTAAAGACATTAAAATCCAAACCCCAAGAGTTAGAAATCATTGCTACCGGACGCGCCGCACCCCAAAAGTTGCTCGATATTGCAGATTTGCACTCAGAAATGAAACCTCATCACCACCCAACAGCCAAAGCTCTCTTTCTGGAAGGGATTGAAATTTATACTGGTGCTGGTAAAGGTAAATCTACTAGTGCTTTGGGTAAAGCCTTACAGGCAATTGGTAGAGGAATTAATCATCCAGGGTCTACCCGTGTATTGATTATGCAGTGGCTTAAAGGTGGTAGCGGTTACACAGAAGACGCCGCGATCGCCGCTTTGCAGCAGTCATATCCAGAAGTGGTGGATCATCAGCGTTGCGGTGGAGATGCGATCGTCTGGCGAAATTCCCGACAAGAATTAGATTATGTAGAAGCCGAACGAGGTTGGGAAATTGCCAAAGTTGCGATCGCCTCTGGGTTGTATAAAACTATTATTCTCGATGAACTCAATCCCACTGTTGACTTAGAACTACTCCCCGTTGAACCCATTGTTCAAGCTTTACTCCGCAAACCCCGCGACACCGAAATTATTATCACTGGCCGTTGCCAAAATCCACCTGCATACTTCGACTTGGCTAGCGTCCACTCAGAGGTTTATTGCCACAAACACTATGCTAATCAAGGTGTAGAACTTAAACGAGGTGTAGATTTTTAGGAATTGCTGATTAATTGATTGGTCAAAAGTTACTGCTGTTTGTATTGTTTTCATTGGAGATTACCATGATTGAGACAACCCGTACCTTTACTCCAGATTGGGTATCTCCTCCCGGTGATACTATCGCTGATATATTAGAAGAGCGTGATTGGACACAAGTACAGTTAGCAGAGCGATTAGGCTACACTACGAAACATATAAGCCTACTTATCAATGGCAAAGCACCCATCAATGAAGAAACAGCTTTAAAGCTAGAACGAGTTTTAGGGAGTACAACAGCATTTTGGCTAAATCGCGAAGCCCAATATCGCGCCGGTTTAGTACGGATAGAAGAAGAAAACCGCTTAAAGGAATGGACAACTAGCAGGAATTTTTACTTCTGGGTAGTAAAATATTTTGCACAAAGCGATCGCGTCCTGCTGCCTTTGCTTTATACAACGCCCGATCCGCTGCGGCAATCATTTCTTCTAAGTCAGAATCTGGCTGAGGAATTTCTGTCGTAAACCCAACACTAATAGTTACATGAGAACTAACTTGGGAATTTTGATGGGGAATCGCTAGTCCTCGGACAGCATGACAAATTTTTTCGGCAACATGAATCGCCCCCTCCGTGTCTGTGTTAGGTAAAATCACAGCAAATTCTTCCCCACCATAACGGGCAACTAAATCTCCGGGACGTTTAATCATATCTTTGATCGCTTGAGCAATTTTCTGAAGACAGCGATCGCCTACCCGATGACCATAGGTATCATTATATAATTTGAAGAAATCAACGTCGCAAAGAATCAGAGAAAGCGGACGTTGCTCGCGTTTTAGGCGCTGCCACTCTTGGGAAAAATACTCTTCAAACCGTCGGCGATTCGCTATTTGAGTTAATCCATCGATAGTAACTAATCGCTGCAATTCCAGATTCACAGCTTCCAGTTTTTGCTGTAACTGAGATTGCTGAATCAAGCGTTTTACCCGTTGTCGCAAAACTGGCCAGTGAATTGGTTTCGTAACAAAATCCATTGCGCCCACTGCAAATGCACGGTCAACTGACTCTTGATCTTCAAGTCCTGTAATCATTAAAACTGGAGTATGCTTGTTAGAATCCAGAAGCTCCAACTGAGTGCAACACTCGAATCCATCCATATCCGGCATTATGGCATCAAGGAGTACTATATCAGGGTGCAATTGGTTAAAAACACTTATTGCCTCTATGCCATTTTGAGCTTCCGCTATTTGATAGCCTTCCCGCTCTAAGAAATGCCGCAATATCAGGCGAATAAAAGGTTCATCATCAACAATTAAAACTAAACATTGGCTTTCTTGAGCAGTGGCTTTCATGGTACTTCCTTCGCAAGTTCTTTTTCTAAGGCAGTTTTAATTTGTTCATATTCTTGATACAGTAGTGAAAGTAATTCTAGATTGTTTTGTTACTGCTGCGTACCTGTGCTTCTAACACCTTGCAAAGCTGCGCCAAGGCGATCGCTCCAATAGAAGCACTGCTGGACTTGAGTTTGTGTGCTATCTGCCATATAGTCTGGATATCCTGAGTTGCGATCGCTGTGCTGATATGTTGCACTAGTCTAGCTGTCTCTGTAAGATAATACTCAATCAGTTCATCAAATGCCACACGATCTCCTCTAAGCATAAGCTGCAAGGATTGGAGGATTTTGGCATCAATTTTGGCACTTTTTAATGTCTGGTTTTGCCCTGACTGTAAGAGATTTGACGAAGGTTGCAATTCTAGGCGCATCACTTCCCCTTGTTGTTTGATAGAAGTGAATTCAGAATTTCTTTGGGGTGGACATTTGCTGAGTGCCTGAACTAACTCTTGCAGTTGAATGGGTTTGCTAATGTAGTCATCCATACCAGCGGCAAGACAAAGTTGGCGATCGCCCTGCATAGCATTGGCAGTTATAGCGATGATATGGGGACGAAAACCCACCTCCCATTCTTGACAGATTCTCCGAGTTGCTTCAAGCCCATTGCTGACGACATCTGCAAAGAGTGCCGCCCATCTCTTACTAAGCCGCTTACTAATGGCCTAACAAGTTGTTTTGAGCAACTTATCTGGTTCATTGAGATGGAAGAAGGTGCTACAAATCAAAAGATCCCCAACTGTTTGAAGTAAGTTGGGGATCTAAGCCTCTCGTTAGAGAGCAAATTAAATATAGTGGTTCACGCAAATTTTAAGTAGACTACGCCCGCGATCGCAACAAAAGGGTAATGGAGATTAAAAACCAATACAGTCCAGATAAACCCAAAACCAGATTGTAGAGACGCGATTTATCGCGTCTTGATTTATCGCGTCTTGATTTATCGCGTCTTGATTTATCGCGTCTTGATTTATCACGTCTTGATTTATCGCGTCTTGATTTATCACGTCTTGAAGACCAATTATCTACACCAATAACCTTTAACCCAAGCGTATTGGATGAAAAACAAGGGTTAATGCCATTCGCTTGTACTTACTTTAAATTACAGCTTCTTGGCGTTGACAATCAAAAACAACCATGTAGGAAGCATTTGGTATTTCTTGAGGAAGGTGCCGCATATAGCCATCGGCATCAGAACGGCTGCGAAAGCGAGCAACAATCTCCCGTTGCGTATTAGGAAGTAGACGAGCGATCGCCCAAGAATTGAGGCGTTCTTTATACGCAATAGTGTGATTGTCTGATTGAGAAGTTTTCTTATCCGTATTTTCTGGCATAATTATGTTAACCGTATGAAGTTTAATGAAGGGCGTTAATTAGTTTCTAGGTAGGAATGCACTAACGCTTTTTTTAATGCTGCTGCCACCTTGTTATTCGATTATTAATAAATTGTCAACACTGAGCGCTATATTTTAGACCAATTAAGTTGTAATTTTCAGGTACAAATGAATCTCAAAGCCTTAACTTGCAATTGTTTCCAGGAAACAACTATGTTCAAGCAAAAAGTTTGGCAATTATTGGGTTTGCATGATTTATATGCATACACATAAGTAAAGTCCACATCAGTGGTAAAACAAACATTAATGTCTGAAAACATACTATTTATAAGCTGAAGAGAAAATGAATAATAATGTACGTAGAATTAATCAGCACGTACACAGTCTTAATTTTTCTATAGTGCGATCAGTAAAGCTACATTGCAGGCATTTACATTTTTTATAGTTAGTTGAGAATAATTAAACTTTCATAGTTGATTGAAATATTCAAAAATGAATTTTTCTTTAGCTTTTGACTAGAGCTTTAGGGACGAGACATGATGCAATTGTTTAAATTAAAAATTCTTGACTAATTGTCACAAAATAGTTAAAATCTTCTCGGCAAAATTATAGTTTATCGATAATGAAAATACCATTTGTAACATCAATAATTCAAAAAGTAGCAGAGGAAATAGGAGCAGTAGTTTTAGTAGACCCAGAATGCAGCTTTATGGGACTGATTACATTTAAAAA
This sequence comes from Nostoc sp., assembly GCF_036918015.1. Lineage (GTDB taxonomy): Bacteria > Cyanobacteriota > Cyanobacteriia > Cyanobacteriales > Nostocaceae > Nostoc. Next base: position 51,169 of record NZ_JBALEO010000058.1, on the reverse strand, counting down.
CGGCAATAAAACCTTTTTTCGTAGTGCTAGGTTTAGTATTAATTCTTCTGGTTCAGTAGCGATCGCTAAAGACAAAGGAGTTTCAAACTTTTTTTTAAATAAATTTGGCTATAAAGTTACTGAAGGAAAAACATTTTTTAGTGACGAATTATGCGAAGAGATAACTAATCCTAGAAATATAGATGCAGGATTTTATTATGCTAAGGAGTTGGGATTTCCTGTAATTGTCAAGCCGATTAATCTTAGTCAAGGAATGTTTGTCACCAAGGTTCACAATAAGCAAGAATATTATCAAGTCGCTAAGAAAATCTTGCAAAAAATCTCAGGATTTATTGTTGAGCGGTTCTATAGTGGCAATGATTATAGAATTGTAGTACTTGATGATAAAGTCGTTTCGGCATATCAAAGAATCCCCTTATTTATCATCGGAGATGGTCAATCTACTGTTTTGCAACTTATGCAACAGAAGCAAGAAACTTTTATCAAAAATGGTAGAAAAGAAATTATAGATTTTGAAGATTACAGAATCAAAAAAAACTTGCGAAGACGGAAGCTAAATTTTAGTAATGTTATACCTAATAATAATATAGTCTACCTTTTAGATAATGCAAATTTATCAACTGGAGGTGAGGCAATAGACTTCACTGACAATATCCATCCTGATTTTAAAAAATTAGCAGTAAATATTACAAAAGATATGGAATTGAGATTAGCAGGTGTGGATATTCTTGCTAGTGATATAACGTCACCAATGGAAGATTATACAATTATTGAAGTAAATGGCGCTCCTAGCTTAACTCACTATGCATCATTTGGTGAAGTTCAGACGAAAAGAGTCGAAAATTTATATCTCCAAGTTCTCAAAGTACTTGAAAACGAGAATAACAGAGTAAATTATTGATTTTGACTGGAGGCGAAGCAGGGATTGCTCCCCTCCTGAACTATTTTTCAATTTTACCTATCTCTTCACCAATCCTTATCTAGTAGGGATTCAAATTCAGCTTGTAAGGCGTTTATATCCGCCAACCTTGTGACTAGTAAGTTATCTTTACCAGCATCATTTAAACGTACTTTCCAATAACGAATACTGTCTGAGTTATTCAACCAAAACTTAATCACCGTATCTACTACTTGATCCAGATTCCAATCCCACTTTGCTGGAACTGATTCCACCGATTCTAAAAACGTATCTAGCGTACACCTATGCATTCCCAAGTATTCCACACCTTGGTGGGGTGGTTTTTGCCCATTTTGCTGTTGCTGATTAAAAAACTGCAAAAGTGGAGATATTCCTACAATATCAAAAGTGTATTTCATGCCAGTACTCTCAACTTTATATTACTTACAGGAAATATTTAGTTTTTTCTACTTCTAAAATAATATCTGGAAAGGAACTAAAGCATCTGTAAAAAGTGCAGTTTTGGTCTATATCATAGGCGTTAAATCTCAGCTACAAATTAGCACTGACAAGCATTGAGTGCTAATATTTATTTGAGAGTTTGATTGATTACTAAAAAGTTTCAGGCATTAATTCAAAGATGTATATATCTTTAATAATTATTTAATTAGTTACGTTACGGCTTGTAAAGGCTAGATCCTTTTTAAGGCTTGTGATGATAAATAAAGTGGCTGTGTAATGAAATCAGCAGCCCAACACGTATGCTAGATGCTCTCCAGTCTGCCAACCTGGATTTCTCACTTGTGAGAAATCCAAGGGGTGTGGGAGGTGTGGGAGGTGTGGGAGGTGTGGGAGGATGGGGAAGAAGTCTTACCCCCCCACACTCCCCACACTCCCCACACTCCTCTTCCCCTGATACACTATGCGTGAGAAATCCGGGCCAACCAAACCGCCTTTCTGGAGCGATCGCACCCAAATATACAGATGGGGTCAAGTCAAGGGAGTATAAATTTAAACTCACTTGACAGTGCAGTTTTAAAAGTGTCACTTACTAGACTCGCCTTTTGATTGAAGCAGTGATACTATTTATTTGTGTGAGGAGCAAGTTAAAAATAAAAAACGCCTGGGGTGGAAACACGGCAACACTCCCAGGCGTTTTTTAATTGGTACACAGAAAAAAGTCTTTGCAGATTCGCCCAAACCGGATTGCTATGCATCGGATGTAGCAATAGCCCAATCTAAAATCTAAAATTCCTTAAGTTGCACCAAATTCAGTTTGTAAGGCTTCATCGTTATTATCAGCGATCGTTGCCACAACGGTAATTAGCCGAGACACTTCGCCAGGAGATAACTCTGCTAAGGTGCGTGTGGATATTACAACCACCCGATTTTCAATAATACCGAAACGCGCTTCAAAAGTGCTGGAGCAGTTTAACTCCAAAAGATACCGCATCAATTTAGGTTCATCTTTGGCAGGTAAATTTAGCACCGCAGACCAAACTGTTATGGTGTCTTCATCGGTTGTGCCGTTGAGTTGGACAAATACTTGCACACTTCCATACTTAAATTTCCAGAGATAAGCACCCTCTGGAGTGTGGCTAACCATCGCACTATTATCTTGTTCCAAAGAATCGATGACATTTTCAATTACCTCAACATGGTTAATGCTTGTCGTCTCGGAGATTAAATCATTAACGGATTCATTACTAGTTAGGGTTTCTGGGTAGCTTGTCATACAGATTTTTTCTCAACATACTCGTTCTACACATACTTTATAACTTGTAGACGTAGTTGTAGGGGCAATTCATGAATTACCCCTATTAATTGCTCCCGCCACCATCTGGTATGGTAGCGGGAGGAACAAAGAATTATTCTGGAAAAATCAATGACGATCGCGCTTAACCTACATCATCATGAGCAAAGCGGTTAAAGAGGAAGTCTAGGGCATAGTTACGCAGTTGGTAGTATTGGGGATCTTCCATTATGCGGCTGCGATCGCGCGGACGAGAAAAAGGAATTTCCATAACTTCACCAATTTTCGCATGGGGGCCATTGGTCATCATTACCAATTTGTCTGCTAAAAATAGTGCCTCGTCGATATCGTGGGTAATCATCAGCACTGTACAACGGTTATCGCCCCAAATTTTCAGCAATTCTTCTTGTAATTCTTCTTTGGTGATGGCATCCAGCGCCCCAAAAGGTTCATCTAAAATTAAGACTTTGGGACGAATCGCCAAAGCACGGGCGATAGAAACCCGTTGTCTCATTCCGCCAGACATTTGCATTGGTTTCTTTTCCATCGCGTCCGCCAGTCCCACCATTGCTAAATGATCGCGGACGATCGCTCTTTTTTCGGCTTGTGGTTTGTTGGGATAAACGGCGTTGACAGCTAAGTAGATGTTTTCAAAAGCAGTTCGCCAAGGTAGCAATGCATAGTTTTGGAAGACAACCATCCTGTCTGGGCCTGGTTGGGTAATGGGTTCTCCTTCGAGTAACACTTGCCCGGATGTGGGAAAGTTAAAACCGGATACCATATTTAGTAGTGTCGATTTGCCGCAGCCAGAATGACCGATGACGCAAATAAACTCGCCCTGTTCGACGTTGAGGTTAACGCCGTCGAGGACGGTGAAGGGGCCTTTCTTTGTGGGATAAACTTTGGTAACGTCTTTAATTTCTAGGAAAGGTCTGCGGGTGGTAGTTGTAGTGGCGAATGGTTTTCCTAGTGTGGTTGTAGCTGTTGAGTTGCGGTTTTGCATGGTATTTGGTATTTGGGGATTAAAAAGCTTAATGTAGGCGATGTGCAACTGAATATTCTGACCTTTCTTCTTCTAAGGGCTACCGTGTATACACAAGTCTGAAATAGCTGAAAAACCCAAGGTTTTACCCCACCCTAACCCTCCCCTTGGAAAGGGGAGGGAACTAGATTTCTTTTTCCCCCCTTTCCAAGGGGGGATTAAGGGGGGTAATTCGATTTGTGTGTAGAAGGGAGACGTTAACGGAGATAAAAGGTGGATTCATCCGGTTCAAACACTCGTTAACGGAGATAAAAGGTGGATTCATCCGGTTCAAATACTCGTTAACGGAGATCAAAGGTGGATTCATCCAGTTCAAACACTCGTTAACGGAGATAAAAGGTGGATTCATCCAGTTCAAATACTCGTTAACGGAGATAAAAGGTGGATTCATCCAGTTCAAATACTCGTTAACGGAGATCAAAGGTGGATTCATCCAGTTCAAATACTCGTTAACGGAGATCAAAGGTGGATTCATCCAGTTCAAACACTCGTTAACGGAGATAAAAGGTGGATTCATCCAGTTCAAACACTCGTTAACGGAGATAAAAGGTTCGCGCGTGATGTCCTACGCCTTCCACTCCTTCTTTTTCTCGCGATTTTTTTATGAAGCAAGTCTCCTTCTTGGTGCATCAAGAACAACTTCCGCGACAGAAAAATCACGTTTAATTTTCAAGCTGTTGAGATAAGCGATCGGATCGTCGGCGTTAAAGGGAGTACCATCGAACAGTTGGATCGGTTGGCGAATATAGCTAATATCTAAACCTAATTCTCGTGCGGCGGTGCTGAAAACCCGCACTCTACACACCCGTTCCACAACTTCTACCCAATTTCTGGGGAAGGGAGTGTCACCCCAACGCGCCAATTGACTCATAATCCAAATTTGTTCGGTGCGGCTGGGGCGGTTAATGGCAGACTCAGAATAAAACTGGTGATGGGCATAGTCTTGCAACGGATGGTCTAAGTCACAGGTGAGATTATCTGGATCTTCGAGTTGAATGTATTCTAAATCAGTGCTGACGTACTCTCGCCCTGCTAAAATTTGCCGAATTTCTTGGGTATTTTCGGGATTTGCACAATATTGGCAAGCTTCTAACAAAGCTTTGGTCAAAGCAATATGCGTATTTGGATAATTTTCTGCCCAATCTTCCCGCACACCAAGAACTTTACCGGGGTGTCCCAGCCAAACTTCTAAGTCGGTAGCGATGGTAAAACCGACATTTTCCACAGCAGCGCGGTAGTTCCAAGGTTCGCCGACGCAGTACCCATCAATGCTTCCGGCTTTTAAGTCGGCTACCATCTGCGCTGGGGGAATGGTTTTCATGTCCACATCGCTATCAGGGTCGATTCCACCAGCTGCTAGCCAATAACGCAGCAGCAAGTTGTGCATCGATGCGGCGTGTACTACCCCCATTGTGTGCCGTTGTTCGCGGGTGCGAAGCAGATATCTTTTGAAATCTGATAAGGTTTGTACACCTTGGTCATAAAAGTGTTTTGCCAAGGTGATGGCGTTACCGTTGCGAGTCATGGTGAGGGCGGTGACAACGGGCAGAGGTTGGTTATTATGTCCTCCCAAAGTTAGCCACATCGGCATCCCTGAAGGCATTTGAGCCGCATCCAAATAACCACCACTGATGCCATCTTCTATACCCCGCCAGCTACTTTCCCGCACGAGGTTAACTTCATCTAAACCATGCTTGACAAAAAAGCCTTTTTCTTTAGCAACTGCTAAGGGGGCGCAAGCTGTCAGAGGTAAAAAGCCAATTTCTAGGTTAACTTTTTCTAATCCATGACGGGCAACGTCGGCAGTTTTCCGCGCCCGAATTTTCTTAATCCGTTTTTGCTGATTGAGGAAGTAAATCATCTCACTCCGCAAACTGTAGTAGCTGGGATGTTCTACTACTTCCATCCGCTTACGGGGTCTGGGAATATCCACTTCTAAAATGTCGCCGATTTTAGATTCGGGGCCGTTGGTCAGCATCACGATTCTGTCAGATAACAGCACGGCTTCATCGACATCATGTGTCACCATCACCGCAGTTACTTGATTTTCTTCGCAAATTTGCATGAGTTGTTCTTGCAAATTGCCGCGTGTGAGTGCATCCAATGCACCAAAGGGTTCATCTAGCAAGAGTAATTTGGGACGAATTGCTAAGGCGCGGGCGATCGCAACTCGCTGCTTTTGTCCACCTGATAACATTCCCGGTTGTTTGTCAGCATGGGGACGCAAACCCACCATATTTATATGTTTTTCGATAATGGCATTGCGTTCATCTGCGGGTAAACCCTTCATTACCGAGTCCACGGCGAGGGCAATATTTTCTCTTACCGTCCGCCAAGGTAATAGCGAATAATTTTGGAACACCACCATCCTGTCTGGGCCGGGTTTGGTGATTCTTTGTCCTTCGAGAGTCACAATACCTTCAGTTGGCAAATCCAAACCCGCAATCATATTTAATAGTGTGGATTTACCGCAACCGGAGTGACCAATCAAAGAAATGAATTCTCCTTTTTTAATTTGGAGGTCGATTCCTTTGAGGGCGATATATTTGCCACCACCAGTTAATTCAAAAACTTTTTCAATTTGATCGACAGCTACGAACATCTCATTTGTCCTTTGTCATTTGTCCTTTGTCATTTGTCTTTCGTCACTTGTCCTTAGTACGTGGTCATTAGTCCTTAGCTTTATTACAAATGACTAATGACCAATGACTAATGACGAATAACTATTTCTGCTCTGCTGGTAAAATTTTGTTTTGTAGCCAACCCATCGCTTTATCTAGCACCAACCCAACAATGCCGATATAAACTAGAGCTAAAATAACTTCGCTGACGTTGTTATTTTGATAAGCGTCCCAGATAAAGAAGCCAATGCCGACAATACCGGACATGACGATTTCGGCGGCGATAATTGCTAACCAAGCTAAACCGATCGCAATTCTCAACCCGGTAAAAATGTAGGGTAATGCCGCAGGAATCAAAATATTAATGAAGTATTCTTTGCGGCTAAGTTGCAGAACTTTGGCGACGTTGTTGTAATCTTGAGGAATTTGGGTAACGCCGACAGCAGTGTTAATTAAGATGGGCCAAATGGCGGTAATGAAAATTACGAATAAGGCGGCGGGTTCGTTTTGTCGTAAAGCTGCTAAAGAAATTGGAACCCAAGCTAGAGGTGGTACTGTCCGCAGTAATTGGAAGATGGGGTCTAAAGCTTTGGACATGGTTTTATTCACCCCAATTAAAATGCCCAAGGCAATACCAACGATCGCAGCTAGGGTATAACTGATGGCAACTCGTTGCAAACTAGCGAGAATCTGCCAAAATAAACCTTTATCAATGCCGCCTCGGTCATAAAATGGCCAGAAAATCAGAACCCAAGTGTCTTGGATAACTTGTATTGGGCCTGGTAATGTGGCTCCGGGAATCCAAGCGAAGAGTTGCCAGAGAACGAGGAAGATTGAGATCGCGATCGTTGGTGGTATTAGGTCAGGAAATTGCTTTTTCAGACTGGATATAAAGCTATTACTAAATCTAGGGCTTGCAGGGCGTTTTTGAGCTATTGTCATGATGCTGTATTCTCCTGAAATTTTATTTGTTATTTGTTTTAGACGCGATGAATCGCGTCTCTACAAGAGTTTAATCGTGCCTCTAAATACTGACTTTTTTGATTTTGAGACTCTTCAAATATTCTTCTGGCTTTTCGGGGTCAAATTTGATGCCATCAAAAAACTCTTCTACCCCACGAGATGTATTTGTGGGAATGTCAGCAACGGCGATGCCAGCTTCTTTTGCAGCTTCTTTCCAAATATCTTCGCGATTGACTTTGTTGATAAGTTCCTTCGCTTTAGCAGCATTATTGTCTAGGTAATCTTTTGGCAAGAATCCCCAACGAACATTTTCAGTGATGAACCATAAATCATGGCTCTTATATGGATAAGAGACATTACCTTTTTCATCTTTCCAGTAGTAAGCAGCCATTGATTTATCATCAATTTTGCGACCATCACCCATGTCATATTTACCTTGGTATGGATCGGCTAGAATTTCTGGTGAAGAAAGATTGAAATAATTTCGTCCAGCCAGAATTTCAGCCGCTTCTTTGCGGTTGTCAAAATTATCTAACCACTGTTGGGCTTCCATAATTCCTTTTAAAATTGCTTTGGTAGCCTTGGGATTTTTATCAACCCAATCGCCTCTGATGGCGAGATATTCTTCAGGATGATTTTTCCAAATTTCTGCGGTTAATGCTGCTACGTAGCCGATTTTGTCTTGCACGAGACGATAAGGCCAGGGGTCGCCTGTACTAAAGGCATCCATTGTTCCGGTTTTCATGTTGGCCACAGTTTGCGCGGCTGGTACTGTGAGCAATTTGACATCTGCATCCGGGTCTAAGCCACCTGCTGCTAACCAGTAGCGAATCCATAAATCTTGGTTGACGTGGGGAAAGGTGAATGCAGCAGTGAAGGGGGTTGAAGATTTTAATTCCTTAAATAAAGACTTAGCGCTGGCGAGTTGTAAACTAATACCTTTGCCTTGGTGCTTATTTGCGATCGCAATTCCATTTCCATGTGTAATTAACTGACATAATACATACATGGGAATTTTTTGATTCCCCTTGGTAATTAAACCTTCTGAAATTAAATGTGGCATAGGCATCTGCCATTGACCGCCATCTATTCCACCACCGGAAGAACCAATTTCTACGTTGTCTCTAGCTGCACCCCAAGAAGCTTGTTTGGAAAGGTCAACATTACTCATGCCATACTTGGCAAAAAATCCTTTTTCCTTAGCAATAATTAAAGGAGCCGCTTCTACAATGGGAATATATCCCAGCTTAACTGTAGTAGTTTCTGGTGTTTGTTCGGGACTAATATTAGCAACAGATTGAGCAGTTGGCTGTACTTGAGTGCTTCCACCAGTGAGATTTTCAGGAGGATTACCCAAACAGCCTTTGAGGAATATAGCACCCGTAGATGCTCCGGCTGTGAAGATGAATTTGCGGCGAGAAATTTGATTAAAAAATTCTGTCATAAATATCTCCTGAAAACGTGAATGTTATTTTTTATAGCTATGACAATTTAGGCAAAAAACCTTGTGTTTCTTGCATTATTAATGATTAATCAAGCTATATTTGACCAAGCGATCGCAGCCATTTCATCAATGAAATAGCTACCTATATAAGAACTCGGTTAAATTATTGGCTCTGCTTTTATAGTGTGATGCAGAGGTGTCATTCACCTTGTTGAAATCAGTTTACAGCCTTTGAAGCCGAAATTGTTAACTTGGAGTGGAGATTATTAAACAAATATTAGATTGGATGTATAAGGAAAAATTTATCTATTATGCTTAACTATAGGAATAATTTTTAATATATAAACCCTTATTTATGAAGACTATTATGTTTACTTTATGATTGACTATCTTCACTTCTTTTGTAACTTAATTTTAGTAGTAATTTGTTATCTATAAGTTTTTGTTTATCACAACTATTATGTTATCTCTATAATTTAGGAGCGCACTGCGATGAGAGTGAGATGGTAAGGCTGGGAAAGTTGAAGACCTAAGCAAACACCCTAAATAGAGTATTTCTTATCTAGCGATCGCAACTATCTGCCGTTTCCAACACCACGAATAAACCCCGTCTCTTTAAGCAGTAGCCGTAGTTCTGCGTGACGAAGTTTAGTGTCCTTGTTGTTGTTTTCCCACATATCAGAAAAGAAGTCTTGCATCAGCGCAATGATGCTGCGGTACTTGACGATGCTGGTGACATAAAACTTATCTAACTTCATGATTCCATCAGTATGTATCTGCTCAATGTTGTCGAGTAATAGAGAGCGCAGTTCATAAGGTTTTAAGCCTTCTTTTATGCCATATTTTTCCATAATTCGGCGTTTATCTTTCTCCGAACACAAATCATACGGCGATCGAATCAGATGACCAAGATTCCGCAGAACTTCTCCGTAGTCATAAAATCTGTTCTGCTTAAAAAAAGATTCTTCATCTTTCGTCAACATAAAACTCTTATCAAGTACCAAACCAAAATCGGTCAAATATGTCCGCTTACCGTCGGTGAGGATATTGCGAAAATGTGCGTCAAAGTGGATGATTCCCTTCGTTCTCAAAAAGGTAATCGTCGTGCGTAAGTCATCCAGGGGTTTCTGAAGTTTGTTGGGGTTTTCTTGCAGCCATGTTTCCAGAATATGTGGTATGTACTCTAGAAACAGAACCAACTCATAGTTAGCGATCGCTCTATCTAACATATAATTGCCGGCGTTGGTACTATTGCCCCAGTACTCCACATAATCTTTTAGACGTTCCATATCGACATCCGCCCGCCGCCCAGAGAAAGGAATAATCCGATAATGGTACATTAGTGGGAAAGTGGCAATTGCCCCCGACAATACCCAGTTGGTTGTCTTGATATGGGTAACAAGTTCCCGGAAGACCCCAAAACCAGTGGAGCCGAAGCCGTAATTACAGTAAGTCGGCAGGTTATAGAGGTTTCTGGTGGAGAACAGGTTGTCATATTCGATGTTTGTAACCGGAACACGTTTCACAAAGACCTTGGATTCCCCAAGGACGATGGTGTGATTCATTCCCCAACCCGTACTCGACTCATTCGACTCACTATTGCCAAATAGAGAACCCAATTGTGCATTATCCAACTGAGCGATTTGTGAACTGAGCTTGAAGTACCTCTTTCTTCTAAGTTCTATATGCTTCTTAGGCATTTTCCCCCGTCCAGCCACAGCATGAGAAACTGTCAGACTATTCTGATACCAATTCAATTAATGATTGCAATACATCTTTGGCTAAAGACGCGATGAATCGCGTCTCTACAAGGCAAATAATTGGGAGTAGTTCAGGTAGTGTATTCGGCGTTAATCTTCACGTAGTCATAACTCAAATCACAACCCCAGGCTTTACCCACACCATAACCATTGCCAACGTTAACGGAGATTAACACCGTATCCTGTTGCAGATAAGCACCCGTTGCTGCTTTTTTCAAATAAGCACTCGCTGCTGCACGGTCAAAAGTTAAGGGTTGTCCATTTTCTAACATTAAGAAATTTCCTAGCTTAATTTGCAGGTTTTCTTGCTCAAAGGGCACACCTGCACGTCCGGCGGCGGCGGCGATGCGTCCCCAATTTGGATCGCGTCCAAAGATTGCAGATTTAACTAAGGATGAACCGGCGATGGTTTTGGCTATTTGTCGGGCTGAGAGTTCGTCATGAGCGCCAGTCACTTCCACTTCAATGAGACAGGTTGCACCTTCACCATCACGAGCGATCGCTTTGGCTAAATGCTGACAAACTGCTATTAACATCGCCTCTAATTTCTCTGCTTCTGCGCCCCATTCTATAATTGCTGGGGTGCGAGATTGACCGTTTGCTAAGGCGATTAAGCTGTCGTTGGTGCTGGTATCACCATCCACAGTGATGGAATTAAAGCTTCTATCAGCTGCCCTTGCTAACATCTGTTGCCAAAGGTGAGGCGAAACCACAGCATCACAAGTCACAAATGCCAACATGGTTGCCATGTTGGGGTGAATCATACCGGAACCCTTGGCAATGCCGCCAATTCTTACTGGGCGATCGCCTATAGTTGTCTCTAAAGCAATAGATTTTGTTACCAAGTCTGTAGTGATAATCGCCCCAGCAGCGGCATCTGAGCCTGTTTCTGATAGTGCTGCTACTACCTTGGGAATCCCGCTTCGCAAAGCATCCATCTTAATTCTTTGACCAATCACGCCAGTGGAAGCCAATAACACAGATTCAGATGAGATGTTCAGGGCTTGGGCTATTGCCAGAGCAGATTCTAGGGCATCAAACCAGCCTTGGTTTCCCGTAGCGGCGTTTGCCTGCCCAGCGTTGCAGAGGATGGCACGAGCGCTTTGTTTAGCTTGCAAGCGTTGCCGACAATAGTCTACGCAGGCAGCTTTGACTTGGCTGGTGGTGAATACACCCGCTGCGATCGCTTCTACTTCTGAGAAGATCAAAGCTAAATCTGGCAACCCCGAAGGTTTCAATCCTGCGGTAATTCCCGCCGCCTGATACCCCCTTGGTGCTGTGATGCCACCTGTGATTTCTTGCCAATCTGCCATTATTTTTCCTTACAACTATCGGTTTGGATAGGTCAATTTGTGTTTTACAAAAATGCTGAGTTAGGAGAGACGCGATTAATCGCGTCTGTACAGGAGTTAAGAGTTATTAGTTTTTCCTTACTTCCCCATTCCCCAGTCCTTTTTATTTGCTGATGGCAATAATAATGCACCAGTTGGCGATTGGCATAATTGTTTTTACCTTTCTTATGACGAAAAACCAAAACAAAAAAGGAGAGCCACTTGGTCACTCTCTAGATCGTCAGGATACATCTACTTACTAATCTCTCTGATTTGCTTTTTAAGGGTTAATACTTATTTATTAAGATTACTTCTAAAAATTTTTGAGGTTTATCCGTAAATACCACAAAAATAAAATAAAAAAGAGAGCTACTTAGGCAGCTCTCCAGATCATCAGGGTGCATCTACTTACCACAGCATATCATTTTACGTATGAGGGTTGTCACCAGCTTTTATATGAAGATTGTGTGAAGCAAGACCGGGAAAATACTTAGTTTGGGAAATTGGGCATTGGGTATTGGCAGAAGAGGCAGAGGAGCAGAGGGGCAGAGGGGAAAAACTTACTGAAACTTCTCCCTTGCTCCCCTGCTCCCCTGCCCCTCTGCACCTTTTGCTTCCTCACTCAGCAAAGTTAGCTTGACAGTTCGCTAGGCGTTCAGTTTTTTCTCGACCAATTCGTTAGTCAGCTTAGGATCGGCACGTTTGTCTGTCTTTTTGAGAACTTGTCCGACAAAGAAGCCTTTGAGGTTAGTGTTACCGTTACGATACTTTTCTAGTTCTTTGGAGTTGGCGGCTATGACTTCATCAATAATGGGTTCCAGTACACTAGGATCGGTGATTAACTCAAGACCTGCAAAGGCTTTTTCAGGAGAAATACCACTCAGCAAATCTGGCAACTTTTGTTTAGCTTGAGCATTGCTAATTTTGCCTGTTTCAATGCGAGTGATGATATCTGCTAAATTGGTGGGAGTCAGTCCGATTTGACTAATAGTGAGTTTTTGCTTATTGAGGTGGGCTGCAATATCTTGAGTAATCCAGTTGGCAGCAGCTTTGGGATTTGCTCCAGATGCGATCGCAGTTTCAAAATATTCGGCGATTGAACGATCTTCTGTTAACACTCGCGCATCGTAAGGGGAAAGCCCCAACTCATTTTCATAATGATGGCGTTTTTGGGCTGGTAATTCTGGTAGTTCGCTACGCCATTGCTCTAATTGTGCATTTGACACCTCAATTGGTGCTAAATCTGGTTCGGGGAAGTAGCGGTAATCGCTGGAACCTTCTTTCACCCGCATACTACTTGTGCATTGAGCGCCTTCTTGCCACAACCGAGTTTCTTGGATAATGCGATCGCCTGCTTCAATGGCGGCGATTTGGCGTTCAATTTCGTAGTCAATCGCCCGTTGGATGGCGCTGAAGGAGTTCATGTTTTTAATTTCTACCTTGGTGCCAAATTCCTCTCGTCCCACCGGACGCACGGAAATGTTGACATCGCAGCGCAGAGATCCTTGTTCCATGTTGCCGTCACTCACGCCGAGATACCGGACAATCCGACGCAATTCTTCGGCATATTCAGCAGCTTCGACTCCAGAACGCAGATCGGGTTCTGAAACAATTTCTACTAATGGGATACCTGCGCGATTGTAGTCTACCAGAGAATAGGAAGAACCAGAAAGGCGATCACTACCTGCGTGTACCAATTTTCCAGCATCTTCTTCCATGTGCAGACGCGTAATACCAATGCGTTTGCGAATCGGATTCCCCTCAGCATCTACCAACTCAATTTCTAACCAACCATGTTCTGCGATCGGTAGATCGTATTGAGAAATTTGGTAATTTTTCGGTAAATCTGGATAAAAATACTGTTTGCGGTCAAATTTACTATATTTAGCGATTTGACAATTTAGTGCCAAACCAGCCTTGACAGCGTATTCTAATACTTTCTCATTGAGTACAGGTAAGACCCCAGGTAAACCCATACAAATCGGGTCAATGTTAGTATTGGGTTCAGCACCGAATGCCGTAGAGCTATTAGAGAAAATCTTGGTGTTGGTACTCAGCTGACAATGGGTTTCTAAACCAATAATCGCTTCATACTCAGTTTTTACAGTCGTAGCAGTGGTCATAATATCAATAATTTGGGCATAATCCTTGTAGTGGTACTATTGTAGCGGCGTATTGAGTTGCTCTGAAGACGGTTATTTGGGTGAGCAATGCTTACCTTTTGAGCTTGAAAAGGGAGATGCACATCTAAGGTGAAGAAAATCTTAATCATTGGTTCTGGAGGTGCTGGTAAATCTACCCTAGCCCGTGAACTGGGAACCATCTTAGGTTTAGAAGTGATTCACTTGGATGCTTGGTACTGGAATCCTGGTTGGGTTGAGACTCCAAAAACTGAATGGCAGAGCATAATCCAAGACCTAACCCTACGAGAATCTTGGATTATGGATGGTAACTATGGCGGTACTCTCGACCTTCGTTTGTCAGTTGCAGATACGGTAATTTTTTTGGATTTTCCCAGAATTTTATGTTTATCGCGAGTGATTAAACGTCGCTTTATGTATGCAGGACAATCTAGACCTGATATGGCATCAGATTGCCCTGAAAGATTGAATTGGGAATTTCTCAAATATATCTGGTCATACCCAATTATTCGTCGTCCTGGAATTTTAGAAAAACTTAGTCAAGTAACACCAAACCAGGAAGTTATTATTCTCCGCAAACCAACAGAAGTCAGAGAGTTTTTACAAAAGATTTCCCACTATTAACTCTAGCTCTCGGCTGGCATTCCTACGACTAAAACAATACCCTTGGGTTAGCGATCGTAGTATGCAAATTAAAAAATGCCTGGGAGTGTTGCCGTGTTTCCACCCCAGACATCTTTTATTCTTAACTTGCTCCTCACACACAAATAGATATTATCACTACTTCTATTAAATGGCAAGTATATTGAGTGACATTTTCAAAATCCCACAAGCAATCTAATTGCTGACAAATTAAAAAGCGCCTGGGAGTGTTGCCGTGTTTCCACCCCAAACGCTTTTTATTTTTAACTTGCTCCTCACACACGACTCTACGATATCACCGCTTCTATCAAAGGGCAAGTAAATTATGTGACACTTTCAAAACTGCACACCTTACGGTCAATGATTTAGTGTAAAAAGTGACGTATACCAGTTAAAACCATCAGCAAACCCAGTTCGTTAGCAGCTTTGATTGAATCTTTATCGCGCAGACTTCCGCCTGGTTGAACAATGGCTGTAATTCCTGCGGCTGCGGCTGTTTTCACAGAATCATCAAAAGGGAAGAATCCATCGCTGGCGAGAGTTGCACCTTTGGCTTTTTCTCCAGCTTCTTCTAGAGCTATTTTAACTGAGCCGACACGGTTCATTTGACCAGCACCTACTCCTAGTGTAGTGCGATCGCTTGTCACAACAATGGCATTGGATTTCACGTGTTTGCAAACTTTCCACGCAAACAGCAATTCGGCTAATTCGTCGGGTGTGGGTTGACGTTCAGTTACAACTTGCCATTGACTGGTGTCAGCAATAACGTCATCGCTAGTTTGGACAAGGAAACCACCTGCGATCGCTTTCACTGTATCTTTAGGGCCACTGCTCAAATCAGCTAGAGTCAAAACCCGCACGTTAGATTTCTTAGCCAGGATTCCTTGCGCTTCCGCATCACAACTTGGTGCAACCACGCATTCTAAAAATGTTTTAGTTAACTCGCTAGCTGTAGCCGCATCAATCGGGCGGTTGAGCGCGACAATACCACCAAAGGCAGAAGTAGAATCAGCGTTAAAAGCTTTTTGGTACGCTTCAGAAATAGTTCTTCCCAATGCCGTACCACAGGGATTGGTATGTTTGATAATCGTTGCGGCTGGGGTATCAGTGAATTCAGCAATGATTCGGCGTGCGGCTTCCAAATCAACTAAGTTATTGTAACTAAGTTCTTTACCTTGCAGTTTCGTCGCGGCTGCCCATCCTGTTGGAGTAGTACCAGTTTGATACCAGACGGCGGGTTGATGTGGATTTTCACCGTAACGCAGAGATTGCAATTGTGTACCGCTAAGGGTGTACTGCTCTGCTTCTGCGAGGTAAGATGCGATCGCGTGATCGTAACTAGCAGTGTGCGAAAATCCTTTTAAAGCGGCCTTTTGCCGAAACTCTAGGGATGCTACGCCGTTATTTTGCCGCAATTCCTGCAAATACTCGTCATACTGTGCTGGATCGGATAATACAGCCAAATGAGCGAAGTTTTTCGATGATGCCCGTAGCATAGCAGGCCCACCAATATCAATTTGTTCAACGGCTTCAGCTAATGTTACCCCTGGTTTAGCGATCGTTTCCTCGAAAGGATATAAATTCACCACCACTAAATCAATCGGGCGAATTTGGTTATTTTCTAAATCTGTAATATCTTCGGGAAAATCTCGCCGCGCCAAAATTCCGCCGTGAATTCGGGGATGTAGGGTTTTGACTCGACCACCTAAAATTTCTGGTGAACCTGTGTAATCTGCAACTTTGGTGACAGGGAGTCCCGCATCTTTGAGTGCTTGGGCTGTTCCCCCACTGCTGATTAAATCAAAGTCAAATTCTTCAACCAAGCTACGGGCTAGGTCAATTATACCAGTTTTGTTAGATACACTCAGCAGGGCTAAACGCGCCATTGATCAATTCCTTAAAATTAGGCTAGAAGCGAAGGATCTCAAGTTTTGCATAAGCCTTGCTTCACTTCAAGACTATGAGGAATAATATTGACTCGTGTAATTTATATGCTTACATCCCTCAGAGTCAGTACTGTCGAAAATGCTGGAAATAAGGAATAAGTAGCTTTAGTCTCTCATATTTGCGATCGCCTAAACTAAAAGTAAGCATCTTTTACCCACATAACATCTATGGTTCAGTCTTCTAATCAACGCCTAACCCTAGAAGAATTTCTCGCACTTCCCGAAGGAGATATTACATACGAGTTTGTTAACGGTGAAGCTGTACCCAAATATAAAGATAATGAAATGTCGCCAAAATTTTTTCATGGCTCGACTACTGGTGCTTTATTTATACTATTGTCTGCATGGGCACAAGCAAAAGGTCGAGTTGTGATTGAATGGGCAATTAAACTAACACGAAATCAACAAGATTGGATGCCTGTAGCCGATCTGACCTATATTTCTTATAACCGTCTTCCTGCTGATTGGCTATTAGACGAAGCTTGTCCTGTCGCACCTGAATTAGTCATCGAAATCATTTCACCTGGTCAAACTTTTGGTGAAATCGCCGAGAAAGCGACTGATTATCTGAATGCTGGGGTTTCTCGTGTTTGGGTGGTTGATACAAAAGCTAAAACCGTAACTGTATTTGCGCCATCTTCCTTGCCGATTACTTATCGATCTCATCAAGTAATTACTGATGATTTGCTACCAGAATTGGAAATTACCCCTCACGCAATCTTTCAACAAGCTGGATTAAATCCCTAAAATTTCATTAGAAATCAACAGTTTTTAGCGATCGCTATTTTATGGCATCCAGCGAATTGAATCTTCTGAACACCATCCTGCTTGAAGATGAAGCAGATAACAAATAGTTAATGTAAAACATTGCTTGTTTGCGAAAACGCTACCTCAAACTGTGAAATATATGTATTATAAGAATACTACTCTTGGAAATCTGCGGTAAAGGCTTATGTAGTCCCTGGTATCAATCAAACTTACTTCAATGGCGAATGGTAAAAATCCTTAGATAACGGACTCTAGGAGACTTACTTGTTCGTGAAAATTTGCCAAGAAATTATTTGATTGCAGTAACCAACGCAGAAAACTCATGGAACAAATTTATAAATATCCGCGTACCCATCACATTGAGGGTTCGCGCTTGCAAGCTGGGGATGAAGACCTCAATAGCATTCCTTTTAGTGCGATTAAAAACCAGTATGTAGTAGTTGAAGAAAAAGTTGATGGTGCAAACGCAGCTATTAGCTTTACATCTGATGGACAAATCCGACTGCAAAGCCGGGGACACTACTTAACTGGTGGGGCGCGAGAAAAGCACTTTAACTTATTTAAACAGTGGGCACACACTCACGCAGCAGCATTTTGGGAAGTTTTGGGAAGTCGTTTTATTCTCTTTGGAGAATGGCTGTATGCCAAGCACACGGTTTTTTACGATGCTTTACCGCACTACTTTCTAGAATACGATGTGCTGGATTTAGAAAAGCAAGTTTTTTTGTCCACTAAAAGCCGTCAGCAGTTACTTGCTGGGCTACCTCTAGTTTCAGTACCCATATTGTTTGCTGGTGAACTCCAATCTTACAAGCAACTTATCGAGTTGCTGGGTGAATCGCATTATCAAACTGCTGCACATTTGCAACGTTTCCAGCAAATTTGTCAAGAACTTGGACTTGATGTTGAGCGTTCCCTGAAACAAACTGACCAAAGTTCTTTGATGGAAGGTTTATACATCAAAGTTGAGTCGGGAGATATCGTTATTCATCGGTATAAATATGTGCGTTCCAGCTTTTTAACAACCATTCTGCAATCGGATGGGCATTGGCTGAACCGCCCAATAATACCAAATCAGTTGTGTATCGGTGCTGATTTGTTCGCATGACCTTCTGGACTTTGTGGCGACAGGTGATAAAGGTCATTAAAAAATACAAAATCAATAAGTAAATTTGAGGATAGCAATATGAATACTTCGGTGCAATTTTGGTCATTTCCTTATTGCCCCAGCGATGTCTACGGCGGGCTGCGCCAACGCAACTGGTCGATAGATTGGTCAGCATTGGAAGCAAAATTTGATTGGTTGCGATCGCTTGCTGATTGCCCCCAAGACCCACGTTACCATGCTGAAGGAAATGTTCTCATCCACACAAAGCTAGTATGCGAGGCATTGGTGGCATTACCCCAATGGCGGGCATTGCCAGCTACAGAACGTTCTGTGTTGTTTGCTGCGGCTTTGCTGCACGATGTCGCTAAACCTGCTTCTACTCAAATAGAAACAGATGGTAGCATCACCTCCAAAGGTCACGTACTACAAGGTGCAAAAATGGCACAGGAGATTCTCTGGGATTTGGATGTGCCCTTTCATCAACGACAGGCAATTGTAGCTTTGGTGAAATACGGTAGCTTGCCTTTGTGGTTTTGGGACAAACCCAACCCCGAACGGGCAGTCATTAAAACAAGTCAAATTATTCGTTGCGATTTACTGGGTTTACTTGCAGAAGCAGATGTGAAAGGGCGCGACTGTGACGACCAAGTACAGTTATTGGAACGAATTGAGTTTTTTCGGGAATTTTGCCAGGAAAATCACTGTTTTGAGCAGCCACGAGTATTTTCGTCAGCCCATAGTCGGTTTGTTTATTTTCAAAAAGAAGATGGCAACCCAGACTATGCAGCTTATGATGATACACGCTTTCAGGTGGTGATGATGTCAGGATTACCTGGTTCGGGAAAAGATACTTGGATTCAAGAAAATCTCCCTGACTGGGGCGTAATTTCTTTAGATAAACTGCGAAAGACAATGGGAATTGATCCTAAAGACGACCAAGGTGCAGTAGCAAATGCAGCGAAGGCGATCGCTAAAGAGTATATGCGAAATGGACAATCCTTTGTTTGGAATGCAACCAACCTCAGCCGACAACTGCGGGGGATGCTAGTTCGTTTGTTTGTCAGTTACCAAGCCAGTATTCGGATTGTGTATTTGGAGGCAGCTTGGGAAGAACTGCTGAGAAGAAATTGCGACCGTACCGCAAAACTGCCAGAAAAAGTACTTTACCGGATGAAAAATCGTCTAGAAGTGCCTGATATTACCGAAGCATCCATTGTTGATTGGGTAGTAAGGTGAAAAACCTTTTGTTTGCCCCTCTCCTCACAAAACAAGTTGTCACTTGAGCGGAGGTTATCAATAATGAGATGCACAGGTTTTTTGTAACTTTTTGACATTGAACAGTTTAGGCTAGAACAGGAAATAATATGAAGATTACAAAAAGATATTGATTAAGATATAGACATCTAAGTAAATATTCGGTATCTAGTTATTATCTGGTTATTTAGTCTATTTTCAACCTAAACATCCACAAGCAATAACCCACAACGAGGATATAAAGATTCCTTCTCGTTTGCTCTGTCAAGTATTCTCTACTTTCAAGCTAGTAAGACTTACGCATTGACAAATCAACTCAGTTATCGTAACCGTGGTTTTTAGAAATTCAAGTTAATTTTTATACTCATTTAAGTAATGCATACGGTTTTTACTACCCTAAGCTACTGAAGAAGGATGATTGAAATAATCCTGAAGCTAGTTATTTTTCTAAATATCCACGCTCATCAATTTGTACAGTGCCTAAGACTTAGATAGTTCCAGATAGTTAGATAAGTGCTACGTAAGAGCCAAATCAAAGGGGGAATCTTCAAAGAAAAACTCGTAACCCTCAAGGGTGACACGAAAGAATGTTGAAACTTCAACACTAGACGAATTTTTGTGCCCTTAAACAGCACTAACTGCAACTTGAGAACTTAATTTACTGAAAAAATCGATTCAGGTAGGAAAAAGTTATGGCAAATATCATTGGAACCAACGGGAATGATACCCTACTGGGCACTAACAGCGCAGATACGATTAATGGTAATAACGATACCTTCTCAGATCAGGACAACGATTTTCTAACTGGTGGCGGTGGTAAGGATAAATTTGTTTACATAGACAAAGCCTCTGTTCAGAACACCGATACTATTAGTGATTTCGGTGGCGTAGGTAAAGGTGTAACTCCTTCAGCAGAAGTCATTGCCGAAGTGGATACCATCCAATTTGAAGGCTATTATTATACTGCCAGAAATCTGCTGCTTACTCAGAATGGCAGCAATCTGGAAATCACCTTTGAAGATGTGGCTGGTGCAAAAGTCATCCTTCAAAACTTCAAATTAGAAAACCTGGATAATCTACCAGCAACTTCTTCACGACCTGCTATTGGCAATATCCTGTTTGATGGACAAACCAGCATCACCGACAGTTTTGATGTGTTTAATGCCAACTCCACTCAAACTAACCTATTCAATAAGAACACAGTGACATTTCTCAATGACCTCGACAACAACATTACAGGTTTAGACAACTCAAATGATGTGGTCAATGGTCAAGGGGGTAATGACAAAATCGATGGCAAGAGTGGTAACGACCTGCTACGCGGTGGTATGGGCAATGATACTCTCATTGGTGGTGAAGGGGACGACTCCCTCAAGGGCGGTGAAGGGGATGACTCCCTTCTTGGTAGTACAGGCAATGACTCCCTTCTTGGTGGTACAGGCGATGACATCCTTCTTGGTGATACAGGCGATGACATCCTTTTTGGTGGTACGGACAATGACACCCTTCTGGGTGGCACTGGTAACGATCGCTTGACTGTTGGTTCTTCAAATGTTGATACTTTAGGAGGCAATCAGCTGCTCTATGGGGATGATGGCAACGATACTCTCTCTGCCTCAGGCTACGAAAGCCGATATGAAGACACCTATTATACCTCTGGCAATAACACCCTCAGCGGTGGTGCTGGTGACGATTATTTGATTGTTCAATTTTCAAAAGGCAATAACTTGCTGAATGGTGGTGACGGGAACGATACGTTCTCCGAGTACAACAGTGGCAATGATACGGTAGATGGAGGTCAGGGTGACGATTTGTTGTCCTATAATTCCTACACTGGAATCACTTCAACTTTCAATCCTACTACTAACGTTGGCTCAATTACAGCAGACACAAATCAGGTTAGCTACAAGAATATCGAACGATTAAATATCACAAGTGGATTCGGCGATGACAATATTGTAGGTAGTAATGGCAACGATACACTCGACCCTGGCAATGCCGGCAATGATACGATAGATGGGGGCGCAGGTGACGACTTGTTGTCCTATTATAATAATTCCAGTGGTGTTGGAATCACTTCAGTCTTCGATACTACCACGAATACTGGCTTAATTACCGCAGATACAAATCAGGTTAGTTACAAGAATATCGAACGATTAAATATTACAAGTGGATTCGGCGATGACAATATTGTGGGTAGTAATGGCAATGATACGCTCGATCCGGGCAAGGCTGGGAATGACACAATAGATGGAGGCGCAGGTGACGACTTGTTGTCCTATAGCTATTACTCCAGTGGTGCGGGAATCACTTCAACTTTCGATGCTACCACTAATACTGGCTTAATTACGGCAGACACGAGACTAGCTAGCTACAAGAATATCGAACGATTAGATATCACAGGTACAGACTACGATGATTATATTGTCGGGGGCAAGGGCAACGATACGCTCGATCCGGGCAGGAATGGCAATGATACGATAGATGGGGGTGCAGGTGACGATTTATTGTCCTATAACTCCAGTGGTGCGGGAATCACTTCAACTTTCGATGCTACCACTAATACTGGCTTAATTACGTCAGGCAGGAATCGCGTTAGCTACAAGAATATCGAACGATTAGAGATCGCATCAACAGAGTACGATGACAATATTGTGGGGAGCAATGGCAACGATAGAATAACAGGAAACTATGCTTTCGATGCCGGATACCGTGAACCTCAGTTAATTGAGATTATTAGTGGCAATGACATAATCGATGGCGGCAATGGTGACGATTTGTTGATCGTCCATGACAACGAGGGTAGCGATGCAATCACAACGACATTCAATACCACCACTAACACTGGCTCAATTACAGCGGGGATAAATCAGGTTAGCTACAAGAATATCGAACGATTAGATATTATCGGTACACAATACGATGACTTGATTGTAGGGGGCAATGGGAATGATACTCTTGATGGTAGTGCTGGCAATGATATCCTTATAGGTGGCAAAGGCAATGATAGCCTCTATGGAGGATCTGGTACTGATACCTTTGCTTTCAATAGTTTCAATGAAGGCATTGATAGACTTGATGACTTCAACGCGACTAATGAGCTGATTCGGGTGTCGCTTGCTGGTTTTGGTGGCGGGTTATCACCAGGTTCACTTTCAGCTAATCAGTTTACGATCGGAGCATCTGCAACCACTAGCACTGAGCGATTTATTTACAACGATGTTACAGGTGCATTGTTTTTTGACCAAGACGGCAGTGCGAGTTCCTTTACTCAGATACAATTTGCACAATTATCTGCTGGGTTGGCACTAACCAAAAACAATTTTGTGGTTGTTTAATCGTAATTACCGCTCTATCACTCTAAGCAGAAAGAATAGTAAATGGTCGGATTGCAAGGTGTCTAAAATAGCAACTCGCATCCGATTTATCAATGCAATTATAGCCAGCGATCGCGCATGGAATTTTTTCCCAGAGAAAGTTTGTAAATAATTTCCCCTAAATTACCTTGATGGCGATCGCATTCTTTAGGCAAGCAGCAAATGCCGTAAAATACTAAGTCTCCTTGAAGAGATAGGATCTATGTATAAAAGTAGAATTTTAGGAGTAAACCTCTGTCTTTACAAGCCATTACCATTCCCACAGCAACTTCTCAACCCCCAGCAGGCTTAATTGTCACTTTGCATGGTTGGGGTGCGAATGCTGAGGATGTAGCATCTTTGTTACCATTGCTGAATTTACCCAATTACCAGTTTGTATTGCCCAATGCACCTTATCCTTATCCCTATTCCCCCATAGGGAGGGCATGGTATGACCTGCGGGTGGAAAATATGTATGAAGGGTTGGCAGAAAGTCGGCAAGTGCTAACAGATTTCTTGGAATCTTTAGAAAGTACTACTGGCATACCTTTATCACGTACCATTTTGAGTGGATTTTCTCAAGGCGGAGCAATGACTTTAGATGTCGGCTCAAAATTGCCCTTAGCAGGTTTAGTTGTCATGAGCGGGTATTTACATCCTGACGCGCTAACGGCAGCTAAAAGTGGGATTCCGCCGACTTTAATCACTCACGGTAGATATGATGAAGTTGTGCCCCTGAAAGCTGCTTTGAAGGCACGAGAAACTCTCAAGTCTCTAGGAGTGGCAGTAGAATACCACGAATTTGATATGGGGCATGAAATAGATCCAAAAACGTTAGAAGTGCTACGAAATTTCGTTGTAAATACAATTGCTTAGTCAGGATTACGAATTTTTTATAAATTCTGGTACAAATTCTGACAATTTTCACGAACTTAATGACTTCTAATGAGTAATATATATTGGGTGGCTGCGTTCAGCGCAACTTAACCCATGCTGAAGGCGAGTGCTGCATAAGGGAGGGGCAAGTATTATGACAACTCTAAGCATTTCCCAAAAAGAAATTGCTGCCATGAGTGCAGTAGAAGTAGAAGAACTAGCTACACGTCTGGAACTGGATAATTATAGTAATGCTTTTGAGGGTTTAAATGATTGGCATCTATTGCGAGCGATCGCATTTCAGCGTCCAGAGTTAGTTGAACCCTATATCTACCTCTTAGACTTGGAACCCTATGATGAAGCTTAGTTGAGAGTTAGGAGTTAGGAGTTAAGAGTTAGGATTTATAACTATTTTGTAACTACTTACTCCTAACTTTTTACCATGACTAATCCAAAATTGAACAGGGTTCTCATTAGTGTAGGTGGCGGTATCGCCGCCTACAAAATCTGTGAATTGGTTTCGACGCTGTTTAAAACTGGGGTGGAAGTTCGAGTTATCCTCACCCGTTCGGCGCAAAAGTTTATTACCCCTCTGACAATAGCCACTCTATCTCGTCATCCCGCCTACACAGATGATGATTTTTGGCAACCAACTCACTCTCGTCCGTTGCATATTGAGTTGGGTGAATGGGCAGATGTGATGGTAATTGCTCCTTTAACAGCTAATACATTAGCCAAATTAGCCTTTGGTATGGCGGATAATTTACTCACAAATACCGTGCTGGCTTCTACTTGTCCCGTGCTGTTAGCACCCGCAATGAATACTGATATGTGGGAACAGCGATCGGTGCAACGGAATTGGCAACAGTTATTGACAGATAGCCGATATCATGGAATGAATACAGCATCAGGATTATTAGCGTGCGATCGCATCGGTGCTGGTAGATTAGCAGAACCTCCAGAAATTTTGGCTCACATCCAATCGTTGTTACACACTCAAGGCAAACGAGATTTAGTAGGTAAACGAGTTTTAATTAGCGCTGGGGGAACGCGAGAGTTTCTTGACCCAGTAAGGTTTATTGGTAATCCTTCCACAGGTAAGATGGGATTAGCTTTAGCGCAAGCAGCATTTCACCGAGGGGCAAACGTTACCTTGGTACATGGCCCAGCTAATTGGGATGTACCATTGGGAGTACAAGCGATTCCCGTTGTTAGTGCAGACGAAATGCAGCACGTCATGGTGGAATGTTTACCCAACGCTGATATCATTGTCATGTCAGCAGCCGTGGCAGATGTGAAACCACGAGATTATAGTACAGAGAAATTGCCCAAGCGATCGCTCCCCCAAGCTTTACCCTTGGAACCAGTACCGGATATAGTCGCCCAGTTAGCAGAACTCAAACAGCCGCATCAAATATTAATTGGTTTTGCTGCACAAACTGGGGATATTGTCAAGCCAGCATTAGAAAAATTACACAATAAAAAACTTGATGTTA
This sequence comes from Nostoc sp., assembly GCF_036918015.1. Taxonomy (GTDB): domain Bacteria; phylum Cyanobacteriota; class Cyanobacteriia; order Cyanobacteriales; family Nostocaceae; genus Nostoc. Next base: position 25,770 of record NZ_JBALEO010000058.1, on the reverse strand, counting down.
TTGTTGCCAATCCCATCGATCAACCTGATAGTGGTTTTGGGACTGATAATAATCAAGCCATATTTTTAGATAGTCAAGGAAATCAGGTAGAAATTGCACCTTGTTCTAAATTAGAAATGGCACATCAATTATTTGATTTTGTCACCAACGAATTTTAGATTTTGAATTTTGAATTTTGAATTGTTACCGTCCTGTTTCACCTATCTGATCTGCATCGTCTGCTACTCCATTGCGAAAGCGTACTTCTAAGCCGTGTTCTGGGTCCCAGTCACACTCAGCTAGCAACTCAAAGGTAGGAATATGCCGGTCATACTCAACGTGGGGCGGCACATAGATATATGAGAAAGTGACCTGATCCCAGACCTGAATGGGATTAGCCAGCAGCGGCATTGACTCATCTCCAATCATGTCACGATAGACATCATAATTTTGCAGCACCAGAGGAGCAGTGATGCGTAACACATCGGGTGGCAAGGCTAGAGCTTGCCGAATAGCTTCACGCTGAACCAATGAAAGTTCCCCAATCTGCCCGTGTTCAAAATCCACACAAATCGGTACACGGCGATCGCCCAAAACAGCACATTGTGCTAAAGTCCAGTGATTATCTTCCATTCTCATCTGTCCAAACTCAGCATCGTAGTAACTCGTTGGGGATTTCATCATCTTCAGGTACTACCTTTATTCATCAAAATTATGAAAAAATATGTTTATTCTTTGTTCATAGTTACATATTCTTGCTCAGGCCCTTACCAGTAATATCCCTCTCCTAAAAAACCGATGAAACAACTAGCAATGGAATCACCATCCACCTGGCGTTTCATCCCAATGCTTCAGACATCAGGGGGAGTGCAAATGGCGATCGATGCTTGGTTGTTCAAGCAATGTGAAAAGGGACAGCATCCGCCTACGCTGCGTTTTTATACTTTGTGTCCCTATGCTCTCTCCTTGGGACATTTGCAAAAACAATGGCCTGCCGAGTGGCATAATCTGATTTACCAGGGACAGCCACTCGATCTAGTTCGTCGGCCAACGGGAGGTAGAGCTGTTCTCCACCAGGGGAACTTAACTTATGCCCTGATTACCTCAGCTAGTACTGGAAAAAGTTGGGGTACTTATGAAAAAATCTGTAACTTTTTAATCCAAGGCTGGCAAACGTTGGGTATTGAGTTAAGTTATGGTTCTGCTGGACGAGGTTACATTCATAATCCCAGTTGCTTCAACACAGCAACCGCAGCTGACTTGGTTACTGCCGATGGAAGTAAATTTATTGGTAGTGCCCAACGCAAGGGAAGAAATACCATTCTTCAACACGGCTCGATGATTTTGTCTACAGACAAAGTTTTATTTCAAGAAATCTTTGAACAACCTGCTCCGTGGAATACCTCACTTTGCAATACACAGGAAGAGGATGGCTGGATTGCAAAGATTGTGGAGACATTGACAGAGACAGCAAAACAGTATTTTGGTATAGAACTAGTTATCCAACCATTCACCGATCTCGAATGGCAGGATATCCTCAAATTGCGATCGCTGTATGAAGTGCGTTAGCGTAGCTTACCGTAAGTATCGCCTATTCCAAAACTTGAGGTTATGTAATAAATAAGTATAATAACAAAGTTTTTTATAAGTAAAATCGCTGTACAGTGTAGTTTTGCAGTGTCAATAAAAAGTTAACATTTTAATTTACATCATTTAGTGTAAACTAATTAAAATGTAAATTAAATTGTAGCCATGTACTTTGAGGACGTGCGTGAGTGGCAGGGAACTGCGGAGGCTCTGACAAAAGAGCTAAAACGCCAGATTAAACACCTTGAACTGTCTATAGAATCACCTGCCCTGCGTACTGTTCGGTCGTGGAGAGCAAAACAACTTTTATCACAACCCAAAGGGCAAGAATTTGGATTTCGACAAATTTTGGAGGGTTTGGCAACTGCTCTCTTATTAAAGAAAGGTTGGACACTTGCAGCGATCGCTCAAGTTTTGCCTTCCTTTGGTGAAGATACTTTAGAGAGGCAAATTATTGCAGAGGCTCAAGGACACGATCCCACATGGCTACCTGCAATTTCAGCAACTTCTTTGCCTTTACCTACAGGACACCGCCCAGCGAGGGATCTGGCTGAAGATGCTGTGATGTTACTTGCTCAGGGAATTCTTCGCCAATATGACCGGGTTCTCCCAGGTCGAGAAATTGTGCGCCAAGAGGATAGTACGCTGCCACCAGAACTCTATCAAGCAATGTGCAAATTGGGTCGTCTATATATTGAAGAAGGATTAAGCGATCGCGCTGCTTGCGTGCATACTGTTTTAGATAACGCTCGATACTCTCTTGGTGGCGATCGCTGGCAGTTAGGAGTTTTTAACCAATCAGACTTTCGCTTTTCTAGCGTTACCTTAATCGATCCAGATTTACGAGTACCTACCTCAGACTGTGCAGAGATTGCCAATCTGAGCGGGGGTTTTGGCGAAGACAATGTGATTGAGCATCGCTTATATACTGACTTATGCCAAGCAACTGAACGATTGGGCGGTCGTCGCCAACACAAAGCTTACACCGCCCTACGAGAGTTATTTGGCAGGTACTCTCTAATAGGAGAACGGCAACTATTAGACTATTTGGTTGAAAACGACTTAACCCCTTTACAGGGAATGATTATTGAGAAATTCTTCAACTCAGTACCAGATATCTGGCTAGTTGATGGATTAGCACATCGCTGCGCCCACTGTGGCACACTGATGCGATCGCATCCCAACAAAAAACTTTTTTCACAAGGGCGCTGTCCAATTCGCCAGTGCATTGGCCACAACTTACCAAAAGTATCTGAAAAACTAGATCCCAAAGACATTTTACGAATTGCCGAGCCACGAATTCTTACCTACTGGACAGGCCCAGCAATTGACGAATTAGCCATTTTTGATACAGCCCGACAAAATAAACTCAATGCTGAACTTTACCCGGAGTCTGATTTATGCGATGTGGCAATTAACGAACGGGCAATTGGAATTGATGCCAAATCTTACACAAGTCCGGTGACTCTGGCTTTGCGTCTCAATCGTAGTATTGGCGGGCTGATTCACTATCGCCGCCGGATTCTTGCTGTGAGCGATCGCTTAATTGAAGATAACCCAAGCTACATTTCTACCCTCATCTCAACACTAGATAAAAAGGGCGATCCCGCCACTTTAGAAATTATGTCGGTTTCCTCCGTAATTGATTTTTTAAAGAAGATGCCTTATGCGAACTAAACCTGATTTCTGGAAAGGTATAAACCGAATTTGCTGGCTTTGCGTCTTAATGGAGGAATTTATTGATACTAATTCACTGGAGTACGCGCCAGTAATTATGTCAGGCATGGCCAGCATTTTAAATGCAGCTGTATTAGAGCAAGCCCGTCAAGCTATTTTCAATATGCGTCAGATGTCGCTGACTTTTGTTACACGGCAGTCAGTTCAACACGCAATTGCTCTCTATAACAATCATCATTACTGCAACCACACTAAAGGAGCGTATGAGATTGATACCGAAACACTCCACTTCAAAAGAACAGATCCTTTAGAAGATTCTCAAATTACACAAGCGCGTCAAATGTTAAGTACCCCTTTGTCATACGATTCGTATGGTTTTACATTTGCCGATCCTCGTCAGGCGATGGCGGTTGCATTAGGTGAAGAGTCAACCGCCGTCAAGTTAGACATCCCTCGTATAAATGCCCCCATTACTGCACGTCGTACACATTCTCTCAACCGCCAACCAAGAGGAAAGATTCGCATTCCCCTAAGTGAACTGCGCGATCTGGCTATTGAGATGGACGAGCGTGAAAAGCAAGATACTGAGCGACGACGTGGTAACTGGGCAGATCGTTTTGAACGCTTTGACCTGATGGTATCGGAGGCGGGAAAGGGGCTGCGGAAAGAAGAAGATGTTCTGGAATTAGAAGACATCAAGCATTTAATTGGTTTGCCAGGGTCAGGTAAAACAACCATTCTCGTGTTGATAGCTATCTGGCTAGGACTAAATGACTATAAAGCAATGTTTGTGTTTCCCTCCATAGAAGTTGCTAGACAGTACATGGCTGAACTGGCATTTCATCAAGTTAAGGTGGGAATGCTTGTCGGACAAAGTGATGAAACTCGCCGTGGCCATGCAGATAATATTGCTGAAGCTATAGCAACACGAGGTAATGGTGGCTTTGCCTACACCTTAGAACAGGCAGAAGTTTTTGGGATGAACTGCGTCCTACCAGCCTTTTCAACTGCTGATATGTCCCTGTGGGGCTTTGGTTACGCACCTTGCAACGAGATATTGCAAGGTGGGGGGAAACAGGGAAAGATGAAGAAATGCCTGTGTCCTTTATGGACAATGTGCGGTCGAAACAAAGCACCGCGAGATTTGTTGGATGCTAATATTTGGGTTGGTCATGTGCGATCGCTAGATACTCAAATATCACCTCATGCGATTCAGGAACAAGTACGATATTTTGAATTAATTGCCCGTACCTTCGATGTAGTTGTTTTCGACGAAGGCGACATGGTGCAGACAGTGTTAGATGGTTATGGGGCAGCAACCTTAAGTATTTCAGGCTCAGAGCGATCCATTCATCGGGTAATTTTAGAACAAATCCATAACCGCTTTGCTCGTGGTGAGAACTATCGATTATTTGATCGGGATGTAGAACTTTACAGTCGTGACTTGTCAGAATTTGGCAACCATAATACTTCCTTAATTACCACCCTTCAGAATATGTCTAAGTCGCGGGTGGGAGAACGCTACGAAAATCAATTACTGACTGTATTACGAATTGTTAGCGAACTATTGAATACTTTAAAGAAATCCTCTCAGCAAAATGATCTTGATGAACAAGAAGCCAAACTAGGCTTTAGTAAAAGTCGGGCGCTGACTGAATTTTGGGAAGCAGCAGCATATAACGCCTTCTACGATCGCACAGGTGTTGAGAACCCTCAAGACTTTAAAGCAGATTTGTGGCCTCGGATTTTAGGCTATAACCGTGAAACCCTTGAAAAGCAATGGAAAACTCTCATTAGTCATTTTCGCCGTTACCTGGCTGAAAATCTGATTAAGCGACGTGATGCGATCGTAGAAGAAATTGCCGAATTATTTCTCAAGCTCTGTTTTCCAGATCATTCACCAACAATAGAAGCAGAGGATTTAGCTAAATTACTTATAACTGTTACTTTCGTAATTGTGGGCTACCAGCGAATTGTACCAGGAACTAGAACAATGGTTGCAGAGGGATTCATTCGTGAAACCGTTGGGGAGTCAACTGCATCACCAGAACTGCGAAAATTTATTCCAGAAAGCATTTTAGGTTCATTTTCTGGGGTGGAATACAGTTTTTTCAAAGCACAAACAACACGTACCGCCGCCAAAAATGTGCAATTGTCCTACATTACATTTGTTGGTGCGCCTCGAATGTTAATGCATCGCTTTCATCGGTTATTAGATGCAGATGATGGACATCCCAGCCCAGCCGTTTTAATTACTTCAGCAACTTCATTTTTAGAAGCTAGTCCCGCCTACCACATTAACGCTGGCCCGCATTATTTACTAAAACCGCGTCAGTCAGAACATAAACCAGAACAGAGCGTTTATCGTTTCAAATGGTTTCCAGATAGTGAACGTAGTGATGAACCCCTCAAATATAGCGGTGCTGGCGAACTTCAACAACGTAATCTTCTGCGGATGGTGAATGCTCTTGTGCGCGGAGGAATTACTAAATCTGAAATTTACAAGTCCATGCGTAATTTTGATGTCAAGTTCGGTATTCGTCGTAAAGCTGCTTTAGTTGTCAATAGTTACGATCAGGCTCGCACAATCAAAAAGTATATTAATGACTATCATCCTGAAGTTGGACGGCATACAAAGGCAATTGTTAAATCCCTCAGAGATGGAGAACAACCGACGGATTTTATCACCTCTGCTCAGTGTGAGGCATTAGGAGACGATGAAAACTGTGATATTTTAATTTTTCCCATGTTGGCAATTAATCGAGGTGTCAACATCGTTTTCACCAAAGGAGACAGGAAACTAGATGCGGCAATCGGCTCGATTTACTTCCTGACTCGTCCTCATCCTACCAAAGATGATATGCGGCTGTTGTACAGCTTGGCAGGACAGGCAACACAAGAATTTGATAGTCGAGTTTTTAGTGAAACAGAAGATTTAAATGCGATCGCAACTTCTTGGCAGCAATCAAGAAAAGACCTTTGGAAAACTGCCAATAGATTGTTACGTGAACCCTTAATGGCTAGCCGTTTAGGCCCTGAACTGTTCAAATCGTTTACAGCTAATCAAATGGTTGCAATTTTGCAAACAATTGGGCGAGGAATGCGGAATGGATGCCCAGTATCAGTTTACTTTGTGGATGCAGCTTGGGCTAAAAATTCAGCAGAAGATAAACCCGACTCTGGGCGAGATAGTATGCTGGTGCAGATGCGAATCATTTTAGAAGAATGTGTCAACCATCCCGATCCTGTAATTCGGGAAATTTATCAAGAACTTTATGGCGCATTTTTAGCACCCTTAAAACGCATTCAAGGAGTAATTTACCCTGATGAACTAGCTAATTCACAAGATTTTACGGATGAAGAAGACGGTTTCAATGATTTTTCAACACTATTGGAGATGTAAAAATGAGCGACAATTATTCTGATGAAATTGAACTTGAAGAAGATTTATCTGAAGACGAAGAAACTGACGGTAATTTAGTTTCAGATACCTTTTATATTCAGCAAGGACAAATCAAGTTAATCAAGCAATTTCCCTTAGCTTTCACTGTACCTGATAATCTGCGTCCAATCATAGTAGAGGGTTTGACTCTTGCTTGGACAAAGGAAGCTCTGCTAAATTTTGCAGATATTCAAAAAGTAACTAATGTCAAAAATCTCCCCTATGCATCACTACGAGGATTTCTAGAAGTAGTACTAAAAGATGCAGCGCGAATTGAACCAGAAGTAGGTTTTACGAAGTCCGCATTTTATAATGCTAAAACCGGAGGTGAGATAAAACCTTTTGTTTACCTAACTGGTGGTAATGAAGAAGAAATCAATCCAGTTATTCGCCCAATTATTAATGATTGGTTCGCAAATTATCTCAGACCGTTTGTAATAAAAGAAGACATATCAACGGATATTATTGACCGCTTACAAGATTTGCAGGAAAGAGGAGAACTTCTGAAAATTTCTCCATTTAAATCTCAAGTATTCCCTTGGAATTGGTCTAAACAGACAGATACAACTCAGCCAACAGATCCAACAGATAAATATGCCTATCATGCGATAGTAGATTACGTAGCTCGTCAAATTGCTGGACAAGAGATTTTTCCACAGTTAGGCCCGATAAAACGTGTTATTTCCAGCAATTCTGGGATTGTAGAACTGATTACCGATTCGATAACCTTACCTGACACAAAAGGAAAATTCAGTTTTGTGGTGAGCTTGGAAGTTGTGACTTATCCATCTTTGCATCAACCTTTGTTGAAAGTTGAAGTTTCCAAACGTCGCTGGTTTACTCAGTTAAAAGATCCTAAGTATGACCGGAGAAATATTAGCGGTTTCATATTTTCTCAAGACTATCCCGATCGCGCCTTTAGCTATCGAGTAAAATGCGAGCAAGATAAAAATAACAAGCAAGAGAAGAAGAATTGGCGTTGGGCAACAGATACAGATTTTGAAATTCTGCGGAGAGAATTGAAACTGCCTCTGGAATCTTTTGATGGACAACAAATCGCTTTGGGGAAAGCCTCTACTGATAGCTGTGAGGTTGTTTTAACTTACCGTAATGGACTTCAAGATAATTCAGAAGAAGATGAAAATAGTTCAGAAGGATACGGTATTGAAACAGGTGTACCAGAGATTGATAAATTAGATGCCTTAGAAGCGATCGCTAAAATTCTTAACCCATTAGGAATAGAAGTATTCGATAAATACTCTCTTGTAAAATCCAGCCATAATCTGGATGAGGCAAAGAAAGTATCACGCATGATTAATCTTCCTACACTGCTTGGTGGGGTTTTGGAAGCTCTTGAAACAAATTCCGACTTGGAGTTTACCGCGAAATACCTCGATAAACTCGACGAAAGTCAAATCGATAGCTTGCTACGTAAACACTTTGACATTCGTTTAGAAGAGATTGAGTGGGGAAGAAAAGCTTTTCAATTTAATAAATTTACGCCGAATCAAACGAATGATCTCCAAACTATCATTCAGGCAAACCAAGCAGCGATGCAGCGATTGTATCCCAATAAACGACCATCACTGTTTATCTTTTGTGAAGCTGAGTTGCAAACTGAAGCGGAACTATTGCAAAAAATTACTCAGGTTTTGTGGGGAAACACACTCGAAATTTTTATTACCCGCTTGCCAGCAAATACTCACGGGCCACGAGAGATTTTACCTGGAAAAGACTTGAAAAATAAGGAGCGATCGCGCCAGCGAATTGAAGCATGGGAATCCACTGCAAAACAAATTGAAGACCCCAATAAGCCAACTTTCTCCTTGATAATGGCGCGGCAATTTTACGCAGATCCTACTGGTCAAAACACTGTTAAACATGACGATAAGGTTAATAAACCTTCAACCCGCCAAGCACTTGCAAAGGTTGGTAGTGGCGTGCAATTTCTTCTACCCATTGCAAAGACACGTAAAACAAAGCATCTCAAACTCGCAGACTTCTTCCATCGGATGCAGTCGGCTATGAAAGATTTGTTCTCAGCTCATTCTGGTCGGATTGATGGTGTAAAAGAAAAGGTTGATAAGTACTTGCAAAATATCCCACCAGAAGCTAGACCAAAAGAAATTTTAGGGTTCACAATCGTCCGTAAACAAAGGGGTCGCATTCGTGGTGTTATTGAGAATACATTTTTAGCAGTGGCAATGCGCCTCAACGTAGATACAGGAAAATGTGAGCTTTGCTGTGCTTACGAAAAAGGAAATTTAGAAATCAGCCCGTGGTTTAGCTTTCCTGATGCACTAGCTTTTATTGCCCAACTTACTCCAATCAAACTAGCTAATGATAAAGCTGTACGCAAGACTCGATTCATGAAATTTGTAAAACAAATTGTTTCTAACTCTGTGGAAGATGGGATGCAACCATTGGTTATGATTGATTCTTCCAACTGCGTCCAACTGTGGGATTGGCTTGCTGATAGCAGAATTAATGCTAATCAAATTAACCTTGGCCAGCAGTTTGAGAATATGCAGGATGAATGGCAAGGCGCACGTTTAATTCGCATTCGCCAAGAACTCGCCCCTGGAATTATTGAGAAAAAAGCCAGACATTTAATAGAGACTTCTCTAGAAGATACTAGGACAAAAGAAGAACTAAACAAACTGCCGCCTACACTTAAAATTCCTTCAGCTTCTAGTGCGACTGGATTATTTCGACTCAGCGTTACTAACCAAACTGGATGTGTGGCTTATCTATCTGTGGCACGTGAAGCACCACATCAATATCCACGTGGGCAAAGTTGTTATCGTTCAACCCACACCCTCGTTAAAAAAACTGATGCTTCTAAAGAGCCAATTTCTAACAAAGCTAGGTTAAAGGTTAGTCAACTCTCTACAAAAGCTCCTTTTGTCGGTCGCTGGCCTACTCCCAACCCCCTTGAGATTGTTGTTACCTTACGTCAACCAGAAGATAATCCTGATGACTTAGCAGCCCTTGTGGAGTCACTGCGCTACGGCTTTGGTCACTACAGCGATTGGACAGGTTTGCCTGCTCCCCTATTTTTTGAGCGTGTTGTACGGGACTACATCAGTGAATTTGCGATCGCAGATGAGGACATTGAATCAGACCAAGATTAAATATGCAGCCAGTGTAGAAAGACGCTACTAATTTATTTACAATCAAACTCGCACAAAGATGACTATTAGAATGCATCCCGACGCATTGGCATTGCAAAGGCACGCATTAACAATGCGGTCGATGTATTATACCAATTTGAAAAAAGAATGCGACAAATAGACCATTTGTAGAGACGCGATGAATCGCGTCTTTACCCCAAGATGTGTTGCAATCATTAATTGAATTGGTATTAGCATTGCAAGGGATTGCCAAATTTAATTCGCTACGAATTAATGAAATGCTGTACTTAACAAGCCAAGGTTAGGACTGCAACCTAAAACTTGAGTTTATTGAGCTTAGTGAAACCCTAAAACAAGCCCGAAAGCTGGTAAAAATAGTGTGACTGACACGAGAGATATCAAGCAGCAATTGGGAAAGGAAACTACTACCTTGAATTGGGTATAACCCGTATGGTCTATGGCTTCAAGTCACTTTTATAAATTTTACAATATAAGTAAGACATAAAAATAACGCTTCAATTATATGAAAATACTCTCATCAGAACTAGTCCATTTGGGATTTGGCAAATATGTACGTTCTGACCAAGTGACAGCAGTTATACCAATAGAAGAGGAGCGAGGCCCAGGGCGACGAACCTTTGTTCACGTTCAAGGGCAAAACGATCCAATTATCGCCTCTCGCGCTGAAGATACGATCGTGCGTGATTTAGTACAGGAACCACGCGAAGTTACCCAAGCCCGTCAGCAACAGGAAATTCTTCAAGATTTATTGGTTAATTTAGCTAATGTTAATTCTACTGTGCGCCGAATTAACCGTGATGAAGGCAGTTTGGATCTTGATTTGTTAGAGCGACGAATTAAGCAAGTCCTGGAAAATTAATTCCAGAAATCAGCAAACTTTCATAACGGAGAACGATATTGCTGAATACCATTACAGACCAAGTTTCAGTATCAGATACACAAACAAGATCGCCAAGGTTGTGGATACCTGAACGGGTACTGTTTACACCTGCTGCCCTAGATGAAGTTTGGGGGCAGCAGATTCTTAAACGCGTGCAGTCACTCAACTTACCAATAGAAGAACTATCACAGAACCGCCTGAAGGGACTGCGTGGTGAGTCTGAGCGGGATACTTACAACATCGCCAAGCGTACCTTAGCGGTGGTTACTGCACCACCCAGTTCTTTTAAACTGAGTCCTATTCCACCTTCTGCGGATTGGCAGTTTCACCTTGCCGAAGGTTGTCCGGCTCACTGTCAATACTGCTACCTAGCAGGTAGCTTATCGGGGCCACCTGTAATTCGCGTTTTTGCCAACTTACCGCAGATATTAGAGAATTCAGCTAACTACGAGCAACAGGGGAAAACCACAAGTTTTGAAGTTAGCTGTTATACAGACCCATTGGGTATTGAGCATTTAACTGGAAGTCTGGCTGAATGTATCCGTTACTTTGGCACTCGTAGCAATGCACATCTACGTTGGGTATCGAAGTTTGATGCTGTGGATGGATTACTTGATTTACCACACAATGGGCATACCCGCTGTCGGATGAGCGTTAATGCCGCACCAATTTCTGGTAAGTTTGAAGGTGGTACGGCATCCGTAGCATCCAGACTGAATGCATTCCGACGGTTGGCGCTACCACAAGAGCGTGGCGGTGGTGGTTATCCAATAGGCTTGGTTATTGCGCCAATTATGCCAATAGACGATTGGCAAATGCACTATAGTCGTTTGTTTGACCAGATAAACGAGGCACTGGATTTTGATTGTAACCTTACCTTTGAGTTAATCTCGCATCGATTCACACCTGGGTCAAAAGAAGTTTTACAAACTTGGTATCCGCAATCCAAATTAGAGATGGATGAGGCAAAACGCAGCGTCAAGCGTAATAAATTTGGTGGGACGAAGTACGTTTACGAGAAAGACACAATGAAGGCGTTGCGTAGCTTTTTTGAGAGTGAGATTAGTAGGCGCTTTCCAAATGCTGAAATTCTTTATTGGACTTAGAATAACACTTTGTTCATATAGAGTTTGAGCAAATTAATTATTGGGTTATACCATTTCTTTATGAGGCTGCGCCAAACCCTTTTGACTTCTTTCTTTCTTCCTTTGTGTCCTTTGCGTCCTTTGCGGTTCGTTTTTCTTTCTTCTTTCTTGTACTTAAATATGGTTTAGCGCATCTTCATACAGAATTGGTATTAGAGAGCGATCGCACAATAATATAGCGATCGCTCTCTTTTCAATTTGCTCAGGTGCGTTAGGGTAAAGCCGTAACACATAGAATTGGTATATAGCGTTTCCTAATCACATGAGGTACATTTTAGCCCCCTCCTCGCTTGCGGGGAGGGGGTTGGGGGTGGGGTTCTTGTACCTCACTAAACTGATAACAGTTATAAGCACTTCAGTGCTTAAAAATCCAGGACTAAAGTCCTTAATACGAACTTTTTTACCTCTCGCCTGGGTTTGGCTACGACCACTCAAAGCGAGATAATTTGAGCAGAGGACAGGCGACGTTATAAATTAATAAGTGTATCTGCAATACCGGACTTGTTCTGGCTTAGTCTCAATAGCAAAGGTTTGGAGATGTTTACTTTATCAGAAACTTCTATCCTGGCGGCAATCCTACTGGTAGCTTTAGGCATTTTGGGCTGGGGCTTTTATCGCGCTAGACCTTTTGGTAAGCTGGGAATCTTAGCCTGGTTACAGTCGGTGGTGTTGATGACTCCCTGGCTTTTGTTTTTTGGATTGTTTGCCGCAGGGATTTACATCAATATAGCGGGTATATTGTTCTTAGTGGTGACATCTGCTGGATTGTATGTTTACTTGGGCAGACAGTTACGCGCCGCTGGGCAAGATGACATCCTTAAGCAACGCGCAACCGAAAGACTCGCCGCTGCTTCCTCACTTGCAGCAAATTCCCCACAACTAGCAGTCACAGAACTGAAAGCGGAAATCCCGCCAATACCGGAAGATGACTTGAATGCAATTAAAGGTATCTTTGGTATCGATACATTTTTTGCCACAGAAACGATCGCTTACCAAGATGGAGCCATTTTCAAAGGCAATTTGCGCGGAGAAGCAGAAGAGACTCACAACCGTCTAACTGCAAGTTTACGGCAACGCCTTGGCGATCGCTATCGTCTGTTTTTAGTGGAAAACACAGACGGTAGACCCGTGATGATTGTCCTACCCAGCCGTAACGATCCCAAGCCGATGTTGCGATCGCAAAAAGCTTTTGCAGGTATTCTGTTGGTAGCAACTATTGCCACAAGTTTAGAAGCTGCGGGATTACTGCTGAATTTTGATTTTTTTGGCAATCCAGGTCGGTTTCAAGAAGCTTTGCCCATAGGCGCTGGAATATTTACAATTTTAGTAGCTCACGAAATTGGTCATTGGTTACTTGCACAGCGTCACCAAATTCGCCTTAGCTGGCCATTCTTTCTACCCGCAGTGCAAATTGGCTCCTTTGGTGCAATTACCCGCTTTGAGTCTCTGTTGCCCAACCGCAAGGTATTATTTGATATTGCCTTGGCAGGGCCAGCCGCAGGTGGTATTGTCTCTTTGTTAATGCTGGTGACGGGCTTGCTGCTTTCTGTCCCAGGTAGTTTATTTCAATTGCCCAATCAGTTTTTCCAAGGGTCGATTTTGGTGGGAAGTTTGGCGCGAGTTGTCCTTGGTTCAGCATTGCAGTCACCCTTGGTAAGCGTTCATCCCCTAGTGGTGATTGGTTGGCTGGGGTTAGTAATTACCGCTTTGAACTTAATGCCCGCAGGACAACTAGATGGTGGGCGGATTGTGCAGGCGATTTATGGACGCAAAACCGCAGGACGAGCAACGATCGCAACTTTAATTTTACTGGCGCTAGTGTCTCTCGGTAATATGATTGCCATGTACTGGGCGATCGTGATTTTCTTTTTGCAACGGGATCAAGAACGCCCCAGCTTGAATGAAGTTACTGAACCCGATGATGCTAGAGCCGCTTTGGGGCTTTTAGCTCTATTCTTGATGATTACCACGCTTCTACCCCTAACTCCTGGCTTGGCTGGGCGTTTGGGAATAGGATAGAGAGTGAGGAGTTAGGAGTTAGGAGTTTAAAGAACTCTGCTATCTCCCTACTCCCCACATTTCTACGGTTTCCAACCTGCTAGTAAATTGGGGTAAGTTGTTGGTGTAGGGAAGATTTTTTGTAAGGCAGCTTGACGGTCTTGGGGCTTTTCTTTGCTTATGTTCCAGAGGGTTTCATAGAAAAAGAATGAGACTCCAGCAAAATTGCGATCGCGTACTTTTTGCACTTGTGTCTGAATCTGCTGCATTGGCACAGATCGGTTTTTCAACCCAGCCAAAATGCCCACACTCACGGGAATATGGCTCTTGGCTGCTTTCACTTCTGGATACTCTAATTCGCTAACAAAGATATTCAAATCATCTCGATATATCTGCAAAACTAAGTCTTCAATGATTCCTAGCCGTTCCCACTTCTGCCAGTCTGCTAAAAAGAAGTCATAAGAAAAACGTTGAGGATTAGGAGCAACGGAAACCAGACAATTTTTTTTAGTAGCTTTAATGGCTGTAAATACCCGCTTCATAAACTCGGTGATTTTATTAGCTCTCCAGCGTACCCATTCTGGATCTTGAGAGTTTTTCGAGGGAGCTTTACCACCGTGTTCTTTTTTGTAAAGTGCCACTGTATAAGCATCGTATCCTAATTCTGATGGTAAGCCAAAATGGTCATCAAATTGAATACCATCGATATTGTAGTTTCTAACAATTTCAACGATTAAATCTTGAATAAATTGTTGTACTTCTGGGCGAAAGGGATTTAGCCAAACGCGATTATGTGTCCCTTCTTTGACAATCCGAGTCCCATCACTGCGACTTGTGAGCCATTGGGGACGATTTTTAGCTAATAGGGAATCTGCTGGTGCCATGAAGCCAAATTCAAACCAGGGAATCACTGTTAACCCTTTTTGATGTCCCACATCCACAATTTCTTTGAGGATATCTCGCCCTTTGAGTCCGGGTGTGGGATCGAGCGATCGCCCGATAACTTTTTGGGCAACTTTGCTAGGATACAATGTATATCCCCAATTCCACACCGCCGGATATATGGTGTTAAAATTGAGTTCATCAAGGCGTTGCAAAGATCCCTTGAGGCGATCGCGCTCAAATAAGACATCACTATCAATATTTGTTAACCACACTCCCCTTAATTCCGATTTTGGCGTTGACGGCAGATTTATTTGAGCGTTCAATGGGAACGACAACATCATCGTAGCGATCGCACTCAAGATCAGCATAACGACAAACAAAAAATACTTTCTACTTTGACGGATATTCCACCAAGAAGAAAACTCAACACACCACTCTACAAACCTTTTCATCATTATTTAAAATGTCTGTGTTAGTGAAGGAAACATTGGCATGATCACTAATATTAATGCCTAACCTTTGTTTCCTGCTCTAAAAACAGATTGCCAATATCAAATAAAAGTTGCATAGTCCCTCGATAGCCAACCTTGGTAAACTGACCACTATCTAAACGGTCAAAAATGGGAATACCTTGACGATAGAGAGGAATTTTTAAGCGTTGGCTGATCGCCACTCCATGAGAGTTGGTAATTAGTAAATCAGATCCAACCGCCAGTTGCTCAAAGTCTTCCAAATCGCCGATAGTGACGCTCTTCATCGGCAGTTTTTCTAGTAGAGGAAAGCGTGTCGTTGTCACTGCTGAGTGAATCTCAACTCCTAGCGATCGCAAAAAAGCAACTGTTGACCAAAGTAAATCTGGTTCCAGCGCCAAAGAAACTCGCTTGCAACCAAAGTAAAAGTGATTCTCCAACATCACGTGTTGTAACTGACGGCGTTGACGGCGGTATTTATTCGGTACGCTAACGCCACTGATATCCGCCAAAGCTTGCAGGAATTTATCTACTGCTGCTAGTCCGGTTAGTTCGCCAAATACCTCATAAGGTATATTGAATCTCTGCTCCAAAATTTGTGCCCCAGCCCGCATACTATCACCTAGTGCCAAAGTGAATACAGAACTGCCAATTGAGCGTAACTGTGTCAAAGTCGTGCCATTAGCTGTAATGGCACTAGAAGAATCTTCTATATGACCATCTAGAGAGCTAGAAAGGTCAGGTACAACAATAGGTACAAGTCCAAAAGAGGTAACAATCTCTTTGATTTCCTGGACATCCCCTGGTGTGAAAGCAGAACTCGCCAAAATAGTAATTTGTGTAGGGCAAGGGTCTTGTTTAGAGCCTTTTTGGGGAATTTCCCTGACTATACTCTCAACCGCACCAGCAAAGCCATCCTGTAATGTACCTTTGAAATCTGGTGTAGAGACAAGCACAATTGGTAAATAATCCAGTTCTGGGTGACGGTGGCGAATCTCCTTGACAAAGCGCCCCATATCATCACCTCTGGTTTCCACCAGTCCAGTGCTACAAAGACCGATAATTTCTGGTTTGGATCTCTGCACCAAAGTCAAGATTGCTTGTTCAACTCTTTCCTCACCACCCAAAATGGTTGCAACTTCGGTCATCGCCGTACTGGAAAGCGGAATCGCCTGACGGAAATGTTGTACTAATACCGCCTTAGTCAAAGCAGTACAGCCTTGAGAACCGTGTAATAAAGGCATCATTCCCTTCAACCCCAAAAAGGCTAAAACTGCACCCAAAGTTTGGCTTTGCTTCAGGGGATTAACTGCAACTGATGTACTCGTAACGCTAATAATCGCCATCAAATGTTCTCCTCTGAAGAATTTTCTACTTCAAGAACTGACCACGGGGCTGGCTGGTATACTTGCTCCCACACAGGGTTGTAAAAAGCGGCATACAGTTCTCGTGCTACTTCTAAAATTCCTATATACCCTGCATAAGGATGATTGCGTTCTTGATTAATATCTAGAAATGGAATCCTAGCAGTGAGAGAGGTGTCTTGATGGCGTTTATCAGCAATTAACATATCAACGTGATTTTCGTTAATTATCTGTAAAATTTCTTCAGAACTATTTTGCTCTAGAATTATGCCATCTTGACCCAGCAAACTTTTGACTCTAATTTGATCCTCGTCAGTATTATTCTTAGTCAGAATAGCAATAACTTCCATCCCCAATTTCTTAGCAGCAAAGATAATCAACCAACTCTTGAAACTTCCAATAGAAAGGATAATACGCTTACCTTGCAATCGGGTAATATACAGAGCGAGTTTTTCATCTATTGCAGCAGTTTCTTCTACAATTAACTTTTCTGTACCTTCTTGCAAATCAGAATTACCTAACTTTGCAGCAATATTCCTTAAACATTGATTGATTGACTCTATACCATAGATAGACTCTTCAATATAGGGAATGCCATATTTTTTCTCCATCCCTTTTGCCATGTTAATTAGTGCTTTGGAGGAGAGCAGCACGTTAAGTTTGGCGCGATGGGCATAGCAAACTTCTTTGTAGACAGCATCGCCTGTAATTTTTGCCAAAACTCTAATACCTAATTTCTCTAACAACGGCAAAACATTCCATATTGCACCTGCGATATTATGTTCGCCAATTAGATTGATGTCATAAGGTGTACTAGTATCTGGTTCAGCCGTTCCAATAACGTGTTCTAGCAACGCTTCACCAGCGACACGGTTGCCCAAATTTTGGTTCCCAATGAATCCAGGGCAATGTACAGGGATAGTAGGTATTCCTGTTTTTTCGGTAGCATCTTTGCAAACTCCTTCGATATCATCTCCAATGAGGGCGGTGATGCAAGTGGAGTAAACAAATACCGCCATCGGTTTGTAGCGTCTTGCTAATTCTAAAATGCCTTTGTACAGCTTTTTGGCTCCACCGAAGATGATATCGTTCTCATCAATGTCGCTGGTAAAACGTATCTTATACAGCATCGAACCAGAGGAGAGACTGCTGTAACTTCCCCAAATACTGGCAGCACAGCCACTTGGCCCGTGAACTACATGAGCAGCATCGGTGATTGGTACTAGAGTAATCATTGCACTATCAAAAGCGCAACTCCCTTGAGTAGTACCAGGTTGGGGTAATTGCATGGAGGACTTTTTTTTATGCAGTTTCTGCTGCTGACGAGCATCTTCGGAATTGGAGTCACTGAGTGAATCGTTGGTTTTTCCTGGAGTGGGATTCATTTGTTTGGTGACAATAGGTAGAATTTGTTAGATGTTAACTGAATTCCCAAAGGCTTTTATAGGACTTTCATTTATTAATGTATCTAAAACATGGAATAAAAGGGAATGAGAAAGATAATTTATCATTCCCTAAAATATAAACATCAACTAGGTTAGAGAAGGAGAAAACAAAAACATTAACTAAACTATTAAAGTATTAATTTTGCTGTGTATACTTTAGTAGATTAGTGTTAACACGGTGACTATAAAACACTCAGAGGTTAAGATTAGCTATTCGATTACCTCCATTTTAAAAGATTGGTGAGAAAGTGGGCGAGAATAGCCCACCTAATATTTACTTTGTATTTAGCACTGGAGTCTTAGCTACCGGAAACTATTTCTACGTTTCCTTTTTTAACTGCTTCTAGTGCTTCGCCTTGAACGTCTTCTAGCTTCTTAGCAGCATCTGCTTGGCTAATCATTTTTGCAGCATTTTCTTCACTTTCAAGGATGCCGAACTCAATCAACAAATCTTCTAGCTCATCCATCTCGATGGGTGTGGGAACAGTAAGATTTGTATTGTTGATAATCTTGTCTGCTAATGTGCGGTATTCATTAGCTTGCTTACTGTCAGGCGCATACTCGTTCACTGTCATCCGGCGTAATTCGGCGTGTTGCACGATATTGTCACGCGGGACGAAGTGAATCATGTGAGTATTCAATCTGGCAGCCAGAGTGCTAATCAGTTCATCTTCCCGGTCAGTTTGACGGCTGTTACAAATCAGCCCACCCAAACGTACACCACCAGTATGAGCATATTTGAGAACGCCACGAGCAATGTTGTTGGCCGCAAACATCGCCATCATTTCACCGGAGGTAACGATGTAGATTTCTTGAGCTTTACCTTCACGAATTGGCATAGCAAAACCACCACACACAACGTCGCCCAATACGTCGTAGGATACGAAATCTACGTCTGAGTAAGCGCCGTTTTCTTCGAGGAAGTTAATGGCGGTGATGATACCCCGACCGGCGCAACCTACACCAGGTTCTGGCCCACCAGATTCTACGCATCTGATATCCCGGAAGCCAGTTATCACCACTTCTTCGAGTTCAATATCTTCCACAGCGCCCCGTTCAGCAGCTAAGTGCAACACGGTGGTTTGGGCTTTACAGTGCAGAATCAATCGGGTAGAGTCAGCTTTGGGGTCGCAACCCACAATCAAGATGCGTTGACCCTTTTCTGCCATAGAAGCAAGGGTATTTTGGGAGGTAGTAGATTTCCCAATACCACCTTTACCGTAGAAAGCAATTTGTCTAATTTTGCCGTCGGACATGATGATTAATCCTGTAATTGTTTGTTTGGTGAGTCTGTCGGTTGATGAGGCGTTGGCATTTTGTGCCTACCGGAGGTACTTGTGCTGTTAAATTACAACAGTGACCTTATGTAGAACGTCATTGGAGGTGCGCGTTCTACAGCAAAAAGAGTCTGAAGAAAGAACATATTCAAGTTTTGGTCAGTTTTCGTTGACCATTAGTCATTACTCAAGGAATATTGCAAGTATTACCATCCGCTCACTTAAATGATTTCTCTAGCGGTAGCAATACCAATTGGAAAAAAGAAAGCGACAAATAGACCATTTGTAGAGACGCGATTCATCGCGTCTTTACCCAAGGATGTGTTGCAGTCATGAATTGAATTGGTATAATACCAATTGGAAAAAAGAAAGCTACAGATTCCAAGCCGGAAACTCAAATTGAAATCCGAATTACAAATTCAGCATTACCAGTTGTTGTAATCCCCTGAAGGTTGCTCATACCTAAAGAATGGTTGCAGCAGGATTTAAATTTACGCCAAGTTTCCCTAAATCACACAACCAACCATTGCAATCCACTCTAAACAGTCGCTACAACTTCTCCGATTTTGCTGATATCATAACCGCCAAGAATTTCAAATTGGGAGTGAACCATCCGATGTCCCAAAGTACTGAGCAACTGCTGTACTGGTGCTTCTTCTAAATATTCCTTAAGAATCACCAAATCATATCGTGACCGATGTAAAGGGATAAATCCCAGCCCAAAGGCGGTAGCGACAGATGCCGTACTTATACCTGCATCGGCAACTCCTCTGACTACAGCTTGGGCAACATCTTGGTGAGTTTTGAGTATATTGTCAAAGCCCTGAACAGCATCGAACGGTATCTGCTCCTTTTGGAGTGTTTGTTCCAAAAGCATCCGACTACCAGAACCGATTTCGCGGTTAACAATAGTCGCTCCCCCAGCAACTAAGTCGCTAACTGTTCTAATTCCCATTGGGTTCCCTGACTTCAACAAAAGTCCCTCCTCCCAGACACCAAGGGTAATCAGAACTGCTTCCCTTCCAGCCAGAACATCTCGAACAAAGGGAGTATTATACTCACCAGTCTCAGGATCGTACAGATGCATCCCAGCGATGTGCGCCTCACCTCTGCATAGACTGTGCAATGCAGCCATGCTATTGGCGAAGTTATATTGGACTCGCAGTTGAGGATGCCAGCGTTCGGTGGCTCTTGCCCATAGTGAAATCACAGGGGCACAACCAGCAATCACAACCGTGTTGTGAAGTGTGTCGAGATTATCGTCCAAAAGACGGACTCGAACTTTATTTGTACCTGTTTGACTAGTGCCTTCACCCTTCGGGTTCAGCAGTTTGCTTATGCCGGGGAACCCGTCCACCGCAACTGCTTCACCATCAGCCGGAATCATATCTTGGCGAAAAGCATCCTTACCAATCAAGGGATAAGCTATCCATTGTCCTCCCACACGAGCCACACTAACTCGTAGTTGCTGACCATTAGGAACAGGTTTGGCAAGAACTGCTTCAATTTCAGGTAAATCCCGCTCTAACCAGAATAGATCCTCAACTTGACAGCCAAGCGCTTTGGCCAAGCGAAGTGTTATGGCTACTGAGGGAGCATATAGTCCCGACTCTACACCACTAATAGTCTGACGAGTCACATTAGCGATGTTAGCCAAATCTTGTTGGCTCATGCCTAAGCGAGTTCTAATGGACTTCAAGTTATTACGGAGGTCACTATCCTGCTTCATTGGCTTTGTCTCTTGGTTTCAAAAAGCCGTAGCGGATTTAACTTGCATCTGCCAAGGCGAAAGTGAGGTCTAGGAGTTTATATCATTTCTCTTTGACGAGTTTTTGTGCTTTCGCTGTCTTGATTCCCCATATAAAAAGACTATCACATCAATTGCCAATTTGCTTGCCAAGCGCAAATTATTTTGGCGGGTGTTTGTTTTTTACTTGTTATCTTGGCTTAAAAGCCCCAAATTCCAAGAACCAGAGCATTTATTTAGCAGCAAGTTTTTACCAACTAAATTGGTAAATAGTAGCATTTAATACAGTTTTAGAGATTAGTTTCAGCTTTGATGCTTGATAGACGAGTAATACAAACAGTAGAAAACATACCAACCAATTTCGCTTTTTGGGGTAAATTTTGCCCTGACGAAAAATTACCTATTTGACTAAAGTGAATATGCACATAGCATCAGCAAAGAATTGCTGTTTTAAGTTTTTGCACAATCAATTAGGTATTTACCAAAGTATGCAACAGATGGTAACAAATTCATGGAGAGAGTAATGATTACAGAAGAAGACTTAGCCCAGCAATTTAACGTAATTATTGAACACACTCACCCACGTGTATGGAAACTGTTAAGCCAATGTTATGTGAAGATAATCAATCCTCATCCTCACTTAACAAGAGTGAATATGAAAACATGCATCCGCTATGCAAAATATATTGGTATTTATTGCCCTGACAGACTAATTAGTGGTGTATTAGAACAAAAAAACCTACTTAAAGAAGTAGCGGAATACTTGGGGCTAGTTGAAGTTGTTTGCTTGAATGCCAATAACTTGATGCGCGATCCACTCTCAAATTTCAAGCAAGCTTATCCCCAGTTGTGGTTAGAATTACTGTGGATTGTAACTCAAGAAAAATAACCTAGTAAACCTGATTTTTCTGCAATATTCAATCTGCAAAAAATCAAAATTCTCAACCTTCACCGCAGCTTCGGTACTTTTGAAGCTTGCTAAAAACTTATGAATCAACCATGCCTACATCCAGATGATTTGCCTTCACCTCAAACAATCAAGCTGAGTGAAATACTATTCAGACAGCTTGAAGAAGCAACTAAAAAAAACTTTTTTCTAGCGTGCGATCGCATGACACGGATTTTGTTATCGAGTTGTCATTGGTATTTCCAAATCAATAGTGGCGTTTTGACGTTGATCCTGATTTGTAATAATATGGAAAGTTATCGCAATATCATGAAAACTGTTCCCCAATTTGCCGATCGCTTAAAACAGTTTGCCAATAGAGCCAAAATTACTGTCAGTTGCCCAATTGACAAAGGTATACCGTGGGTACTCAGCATAGATAATGTCTTACCTGAAGGAGACTTGCCCAGTACCTGATAGATAAACCAGAAAAATCGCGATCGCCCTTCCGTGTGAATATTGGCGATCGCGCCGAAATCCCAAACCACGGCAAGGTGTCTAGGCGCTTTGTATCTGCTTATTTAACTGATTGAGAAGATAGGGATGAAAATAAAAACAACTTGAGCTAGAAAGAGCCATATTTATTGGTATTTAATCCTTGCGATTCCAGTTGGGAGATGTTGGGGAAGTATTTGGGGTAAAACTGGGGTAATGTAAAAGGGTCAAGATGTTTACAAAGCAGCCGTGTTAAACAAAAATTATGTCGTCCGATCAAAGTAGATTTTATTCCAAGACGACAATGGTCTTTTAAATAAGCATTAGCTTCTATAATTGCTATTTGACACACGGGTGTAGATCCGTTTAACGGATTTTGCCCTCCTTTATACCATATATTGTCAAGTTAGGCGCTTATATCTCGCATATAGATAACTTTTACCCTCACGACTGGAGAGCAAAATCTTGGGCATAGAATTACGCAGTTTCGTATTTCTCGACAACCTGCAACCTCAACATGCAGCATATATGGGAACAGTAGCCCAAGGCTTCTTACCATTACCAGGAGATACATCACTGTGGATTGAAATCTCTCCTGGTATCGAAATTAATAAGATTACGGATATAGCCCTAAAATCTGCCTCTGTCCGTCCGGGAGTACAGGTAGTTGAACGACTATACGGACTATTGGAAGTTCATTCTAGCTCCCAAGGCGAAACCAGAGCTGCTGGTCAAGCAATTTTGGCGTTCCTGGGAGTAAAAAGAGAGGAATGTCTGAAACCGCGTGTTATTTCTAGCCAGATTATCCGCAACATCGATGCTTATCAAACACAACTGATTAATCGCACGCGTCGGGGACAGATGCTACTAGCGGGTCAAACGCTGTATGTATTAGAAGTGGAGCCTGCTGCTTATGCCGCACTAGCTGCCAATGAAGCGGAGAAAGCAGCGAGGATTAACATTTTAGAAGTTCAAGCTGTAGGTAGTTTTGGACGGCTGTACTTGGGTGGACAAGAACAGGATATTCTAGCAGGAGCAGCGGGAGCATTAACAGCTATTGAAAGTGTCGCTGGTCGGGTAAATTCTCTGGGTGGGCGTCAGGAGTAAAGGAGAGAAAATGGCAAATCGAGAGCATCTAACTTTACTCAAAGCAGGTGCAGTTAAATGGATTGAGTGGAGAAAGAAAAATCCCCAGATTGAACCAGACCTCAGCGCTGCGAATTTGCAAGGCGATAACCTTAGAGGTGCAAACCTCCAGGGGGTAAACTTGAGAAAAGTTGATTTGGGTAATGCTTTACTCGTGCGGGCAAACCTCAGTGGTGCTGACCTCAGTAGTGCAAACCTCTATAAAGCCTTCCTGAATGAAGCTAACCTGAGTGCGGCTAACTTCAGTGTTGCTAACTTGAGTGGCGCTATACTTACGCAGGCAGATTTAAGTCATGCCAATTTGATTGGAGCTGACTTGAGTCAGGTGGATCTTAGAGGCGCTGCGATCGCATCTGCTAATCTAATTGGTACTGACTTAAAAGGCGCTAACTTGAGAGATGCCGATTTAGGTGCAGCAAAGTTGATACGGGCTAACCTCTCTTTTGCCAACCTGATTGAAGCTAACTTGATTGCGGCTGACCTCAGTGAGGCGAGTTTGTACGAAGCAGAAATTTTAGGGGCTTATCTTTACAAAGCTGACTTATACAAAGCTAATCTGACCAAGGCTCATCTAAGTGGTGCATACTTGTTGCGGGCTAACCTAAGTGAAGCTGATTTAAGTCAAGCTGACTTGAGTTGGACTAATCTTAGAGACGCGAATTTGGCAGGGGCGAATCTCAGAGGAACTAACCTTAGAGGAGCCGATATTCGGGGAGCTAATTTCAGCGGCGTAAATCTTCAAGAAACAATTATGCCTAACAATTTAATAAAATATTAGTTTACAAGAACAAGGAATTGACGTTTAGATTCATTTTTTGGGGTATCTCTTCCCACAAGAAGTATATAAAGTTTATGTAAAACTTAGTTTTTAGGCTTAATTAAGTAACAGCAAATTCAGTATACTGCCTGACATCGACTGGTTGGAAGGCGAGAACAATTTGATTTTTAGGAATACCAGCGTTAACAAGTTCGTTGGCTATACCGTATTCTGTACCGTCTCTTTGAATCCAGATTTTATCGTTGATAATGTCAATATGGACTAAGCAACCATGCACCCGTTGATTATTTTCCCAGCCTAGTGTTAGTAATAGGTAATGGTTGGCGGTTTGGTCTATAATTAGTTGTCTTTCTAGTTCTCCATAAGCATAGGTAAGCTGGGCATATTCGGTTAATATCTTTTGAATGATTTGGCGATAATTATCTAAGGTATCCATTGCAGTATCACTTCTCGTTTTGAGTCGAAGACAAGTAAACAAAGGCGTTGATTTTCTAATAATATTTTACCAGTTGGTTCTTGAAATAGTTCTGAGTAGGTTTCTTGACGAATAGCCAGATACAAGCGGCGGTCAGGTTCCAAGCGAGTAAGGATATCGTGTAGAAACAAAGTCCACCTTTCCTTCAGAATGTTATGCAAACGTGGACAAACAAGATTTGGAAAGGCGCGGCGCGCGTGGCTTTTATCTGTGTAGACGTGAATGGAATCGACCTGGTGCTATTGACTTTAAAGAATTTGTTAACAGATAATGTGAATAAGTACAGCTTAGGTAGTGATATGGAATTCAAATTTGTAGAACCGAAGCTTGAAAAAACAGTTAATCAAATTTGGAATACTTTAATTAAAATAAAAAATTATTGTATTGCTTCATCATTTGATGATCTAAAAAAATCTTTTAATTCTCCGCATTTAAAAATTAATTCACAAATATGGATTTTCAATGATAAATCAATTAAAAACTTGCGTGAATTTATTGAAATTGTTTATTTTAAAACCACTTATAAAAACAACAAAATAAAAGAGATTGCAACTTATGATACTATTTACAAATCTATACGGTTAGAGCTTGAATTAGAAATCACTAACTTTAATAAAGGTATTAGTAAGAGAAATTTTAATGATGCGCTTACAGACATTTTTTCCCGTATAGCTGAACAAATTAAAAATTATGAATGCTTTTTTATTTTAGATGGTTTGGAGTTGCAAGAGATAAATAAAATATCTTTTGGAAATATCAAGATAGTCAAATTTGATGACGATTTAACAGATAAATTTTATCAAAGTAGTAGTACAATTAACCCTTCATATGCTGAACATATGAAAAAAAATAGTGCGATTCGTTGATTAGTAAATCACGGTATCCAGTCCGCAAATAACTAATCCAGCCCGACAGCAGATTACTGTCAATAAAGGCTGA
>NZ_JBALEO010000057.1:0-22380 GCF_036918015.1 Nostoc sp. | reverse complement strand
GTTACTGGGGTGCTTGTGATTACAGGCATCCCTTTATTTTTTGCCCACCCTCTCACTTACTGATCGCTCACCTTTAGTCTAAAGTCCAGTAAATATGTTTTTCGCTAAAGTGCATTCGCTTTTGGCATTTTTATGGGAATATTCAAGTTGAAATTTTTCTAAATTTTTCTATGGATGCGTTAACTATCAACTTTGCTCCTGTTCTTCAAATAACAGATGAGCAATTCTTCCAGTTATGTCAGATAAATGAATTAATCAGATTTGAGCGTAATGCTGATGGCACATTGCTACTAATGCCTTTAGTCGGAGGTTTAACCAGCAACCGCAATGCTAATTTAACTGCTCAACTTGGAGTGTGGAATCGTGATGAGTCACTAGGTATAGCTTTTGCTTCTTCGGTTGGGTTTATTTTACCAAATGGGGCAGTTCGTTCTCCTGACGCATCTTGGTTAAAACGTGACAGATGGGATTCTCTCACACAGGAGCAAAAAGAGGGATTTCCGCCTGTATGTCCTGATTTTGTAGTGGAATTGCGTTCTGATACTGATTGTTTAAGAAGGCTACAAAATAAAATGCAAGAGTACCGAGATAACGGTGCTAGATTAGGTTGGTTAATTGATTTAGAAACTCGGCAAGTAGAAATTTATCGCTCCGGTAGAGATTTTGAAGTGCTGGAATCTCCTGCTAGTTTATCAGGAGAAGATGTGCTACCGCAATTCGTGCTTAATTTTGAAGATATCTGGTGAATTGATTAGAATACGAAGTGCGTTAGCGTAGCTCACCGTAGGTATCGCTTTACTTTTGAGGTTTTCTGTAAAGCGATCGCTCCTCATAAACTATCAAAGCATAAAATTAAAGCATGACTATTCATAAAACAGATATGCTAAAAACGCTTTGGGCTACTGTTCGAGAAGGAAAAATCGAATTGCTAGAGTCAGAGGAATTACCGGAAGGGACAAGAGTGCTAGTGACGCTGCTTCCTGATGATGAAACTGAATTTTGGCTTCAAGCCAGTCAAACGTCACTCTCATCAGTTTGGGATAACACTGAGGATGATGTCTATGCCCAACTACTCTAAAAATGACATCATTTTGGTTCAGTATCCTTTTTCAGATTTGTCCAGTTCAAAAGTTAGACCTGCTGTTGTTGTAAGTGCGCCGCATATTTCTCAAGACATCCTAATTACACCCTTGACGAGCAAAACTGGAGCGTTGCTAGAAGGTGAGTTTGTCTTGTCTGAATGGTCAGCAGCAGGGCTAAACGTGTCTACAGCAGTCAAGAGAGGTTTATACACAGTGCATAAAAGCTTAATTGTAAAAGCGATCGGCAAGTTAGCTGATACTGATGCTGAACTGTTAGAGCAATCTTTGCGGTGTTGGTTGGGGTTGTGATAGTATTGGCAACTTTGCAAAATTGAGAATTGAATGCCTAAACAAAGCGATACCTACGGTGAGCTACGCTAACACACTCACTCTCACTCTTTCACAACTGGCGATCGCATTTTTAACAATGAAAGGGAGCAAATTACTTTATGGATAAATTAATAGCATATCGAGAGCTAATTAAACAGGTGCTAACGGAATATGATAATTTATCTCGTCAATCACCTGATAAAATTGCTGAAAATTGTTTAGTGTTTGATGAAAATCACGATCATTATCTCTGGTTAACTGTAGATTGGCAAGGTAGCAAAAGACTTAAATATACTCATATTCATATTCGGATTAAGAATGAGAAAATTTTCATAGAAGAAGACTGGACAGAAGCGGGAATAGCGACTGAATTAATGAAGTTAGGTGTAAATAGCAGCGATATTGTGTTAGCTTTTCAGCCTCCAGATGTGAGAAAATTTACAGAATTTGCAACAGCTTAGTAAATTATTATTCTACCGGGGCGATACCTACGGTGAGCTACGTTAACGCACTTACTCTTCCACCTCCATAAAGAAGTTAACTTGCCCCAAAATTAGCGGTACGTTTGTAGCCTGTGTCCATGCAAATACAAGTTGTATAGGTTCAAATTGTCCAACTACTGCCTGAAGAACCACGACACGCGCTTCGTATTGAGCTAAATTACCTGTCAAACTCAATGCAGTTGTCTGCTGCTCCCACACATACCCAAGCTCAACTCCTACTGGATAGGGAAGCACATTCACGCTTGCTCCAGTATCCAACAGACCGGATGCGATCGCAGAACTTTGTTGGTAGATCAAAGTAAGGGGTAGATAGGGGCGGAAACTGGCTTCGCCCAATGCAACATCAATCGGGATAAAGGAATACCGTTGTGCGTTACGCATGGTCTTGAGTTTTAGCAGCTTGTAGCACTTTCAACATAGTATCTGCTGCTTCAACTGCATCATAAGGCGACCAGACAGGATAGGACTGATCGGGCTTAATCAGATCGGTTTCCTGTTGGGCTAACTCTGAGATTAAAACCTGCATAATGTAAAACTTATCTGCTCGACTAAGTTCTCGCAAAGTGGAGATTAATTCTGCTGAAACCATGCAAAGCACTCTAGTAAATCAAGCCTGCTTCTCGATCATAGTTTATTCGTTGGGTTTCACTGCGTTTACCTCAAGCTACAACTAGAATAATCACGTCTGCAACTTACAGATGAGACAATTCAAACAGCTAATAATGCGACGCCGAATAGCCCGTCGTAGACATCGCACTCACTCTTCCACAAATGGCGATGGCTTTATTTTTGAGGTTTTCTGCAAGGCGTAGGCGTAAATAAACTGTAAAGGTAAAAAATAGCACTATAGATGTTTAAAGCTCAACATCCAAAGCTGACGCTGAGTGTTGAGTTTATGATATTTTCTTTTGTGTCTTAGTGATTTAAAAACAATTTTTTAACTAGGAACACACTAAGACACATAGAAAAGAATACATAATTAAAGTTCATCTGTGGTTTTTTGCCCTAAGTCTCATGAATCGTCAGCTAGCTCTTGAAGAACCGATATTTTCCCATCTACCAGTGTTACCGCAAGAAGTGATTGTAGGTTTAGCGGTATCTCCAGGAGGTCATTATCTTGATACGACTGTAGGCGGTGGTGGTCATAGTCGCCTAATTTTAGAAGCTTCTGGAGATGTGCGGGTAACGGCAATTGACCAAGATGAGGATGCTTTAGCAGCAGCGAGGAAAGAATTAGCAGAGTTTGGCGATCGCATACAATTTATCTATAGCAATTTTGCTGACTACGAGTTTCCCCCCAACACTTTCGATGGTATTTTAGCCGATTTGGGGGTGAGTTCTTACCATTTAGATAAAGCAGAAAGGGGTTTCAGCTTTCGCCAAGCTGCGAATTTGGATATGCGAATGGATCGGGGGCGATCGCTAACTGCTGCTGATGTGATTAATAATTGGAATGAAGCCGAATTAGCAGATATTTTCTTTAAATACGGTGAAGAGAGATTATCGCGGCGCATTGCTCGTCGTATTGTAGAACGGCGACCGTTGCACACGACTACAGAATTAGCTGATGCGATCGCTTCTTCAGTTCCTCCCAAATACCGTTATGGGAGAATTCACCCCGCTACCCGTGTTTTTCAAGCTCTGCGAATTGTCGTCAACGATGAGTTAAAATCCCTAGAAACCTTTTTGGATAAAGCACCAAATGCCCTTGTCCCTGGTGGCAGAATTGCAATTATTAGTTTTCACAGCTTGGAAGACCGTCCGGTGAAGCATGGTTTAAGAAATTCACCTTTATTAAAAATCTTGACAAAAAAACCAATTATTGCCCAAGAAGAGGAAATTAGTCAGAATCCGCGATCGCGATCGGCCAAACTGAGAATAGCTGAAAAGTTGCTGTAACTACAATGCAGCGTTAAACCCCTCCATCTCAACGATCTGCTAATCTAGCGTTGTTGAAGAGTGAAAAAATAATAAATGGAAATTAGTAATCTGTTTACAGCAGGTGGCGTGGTCATGTGGCCTCTGCTGGCTTTCTCTTTGTTAGGCGTGGCGCTAATTATCGAACGTATCATCTTTTGGGTAAAGATAAGTAATCGGCAAAACAAGGTAGTGCGAGAGGTGCTACAGCTTTATCGCCTTGATAATGTAGTTAGTGCTTTAGATAAATTGCAGAAAAATACCGATTTACCCCTAGCTCGAATTTTTTTAGCAGCTTTAGAATTGGAGGAGCCGACACCAGAGGAATTTCGTTTGGCATTGGAAAGTGAAGCACAAGCCGAAATCCCCTTGCTCAAGCGCTCCCAAAATATTTTTGAGACAATTATTGGTCTTGCGCCCCTATTAGGACTTCTCGGCACTGTATTAGGATTAATTAACTCCTTTGCTTCTCTAAATATCGGAGATGTGGGAGGTAGTAAAACAACAGGTGTAACAGCTGGAATTAGTGAAGCTTTAGTATCGACAGCATCAGGGTTGGTAGTGGCAATCTTTACACTTTTATTTGCCAATACCTTCCGGGGACTCTACCAGCGGCAGATTGCCTGGATTCAAGAATATGGCGGACAGTTAGAATTACTCTACCGCCGTCGCTACGAAAGAGGAGATAAATCATATCTGCCGAATAAATGAAGCGGAACTGGATAATTGTAAATTAATAATCGTTAATTGGGATTAGTTCACTATTTGTTACCAAATTTTGCTCTAACACTTTTGACTCTAATAGTATTCTAAAATGACGAATAGCTTTGTTCGCTACAGTTATTGAGGAAATATTCCATGACTATTTGGGTAAATGAGCAAATCGATCCGTCTGGGATGATTCACGCCTGTATTGCCACTCGTAATGAATCTCAAGCTAAAGATTGTCATGATTCTTTTGAGAATAATTTGACCAAGACGCAAAAGGCCGCAGGTTGGGTAGCGCGATTACGGACAGTCGATTCTTGGGATGAAGTGCCGGTGAATTCTTTAAAACTCAATTAATTGGGTGCTATAGAAATTAGCCTACATAGCTGAAATATCTTCTGGCAGACATAATTACTTTTGTTATTTTCTGCTTACTCCAACCTGCGTTGCTTTTTTGGGATTTTGATCGAATATATTTCATCTGCGTAGGCGTAGCTAGGCATTGGCATCGCTTGTCTACCACACGCTATCTATGCCAATACCCAGAGCGATCGCAGCAAATTTTATGAGAATAGGTTAATAAAGGATAAAATTCGGATTAAATTTCTCAAATTATTATTAACTGCTTCCCAAAAAAGTAACATATTATAGAAAAATGATGATTTTTCTTAACTTTTAAGAGGTATCATCTATACCGTAGATTAAATTAAAAAATTTGTATAAGCCGAATCAATTTAGTGAACTATCCCAAAGTTTACACTTCGGAGCAAGCCTGTCCCATTAATTTAGTTGGCGAAACAGGACAAGCGGTTCAAATTTCAATTCATGCTCCCAGTCAATATATCTGTGCCAACTGCGAACGGATATTACCAGATTGGAAACGGCAGCCATTTTTACGAGTAGTGATTGTATTACAACAATCGCGTTATCAATTAGTCGAAAAGACAGCAGAAGTAGAGTCAGAGAAAGAACGCTTACGAGAAAAGTTTATGAGATTTGGCTGTGATTTAGCATTTAATTTGCGCGATCGCGGCTATTTAACTGACCTGATTGACCCTCGTACAGGCTATCCTTTACTCTCCCATCCCGGAGCAATTCCTCACGACGATACAGCAGTTGTCAAGGCTTTGCTAAACTATCCGGTGATTAAAAATCAATGCCGTGTGTTAGTTCATCCCGATTGGGGTGCAGCAGTTTATCCTAGTATTTTGATATCAGAAGCTCCCCCAATTGTGATCGAATGGGTTACAAAAGGCATAGCATCCATGCATGGGTGGAAAGAAATTAATTATTAGTCATTTGTCATTTGTCATTGGTCATTGGTCATTGGTCATTGGGTATGTAAAAACGTATATCAGCACTTGTCTCTCCAAATAAATTCTTCTGCTAGGATAGTCGAAGCGATAGTGCGGCTTGTTACTTCTCTCTCATGAGTAGATGGTACAAAGTCAAACCAGGGATAATGTCTTTTGGTTCCTGTTTGGGTAACATCTCAGGTTGATCGGCAGGTATTTCAAATTGATGATAATTTTAACCATTACTGTCAGACTAAACTTTTAGCCCGTAGCGAAGAGAATGGTACTTTAGCAGCATCTGCGGGAATTATATAACTATAACTATCGGCAAAAATCCTGTTCCCAACTTTCTGTATATAAGTAGATGGGTGGGGAAATTTATAACTATGTCCGCTGCGATCACTGCGATCGCAAAGCGTGTCTCGTTAAGACTCAGCAAAGTATTCGCGTAGCGTCTCGTAGAGAAGCAATCGCAGGGGTTTCAAGCTTTTTATATCTCGTTGGATATTTAGATTTATTTGTGCTTATACCATTTCTTTGTGAGGCTGCGCCAAATTTTCTTTCTTCTTTGTGTCCTTTGCGCCCTTTGCGGTTCATTCCT
Organism: Nostoc sp.; assembly: GCF_036918015.1. GTDB lineage: Bacteria > Cyanobacteriota > Cyanobacteriia > Cyanobacteriales > Nostocaceae > Nostoc. The sequence goes on along the minus strand of NZ_JBALEO010000057.1, from coordinate 15,944 downwards.
CATATAGTTTGGCGCATCTTCATACAGAATTAGTATTACCTAGCTTATATTAGACTTCTAAAGCTATTAGTAACAAAATTTGATACATAATTCCCGTTACAGGGTTGCTCCTGTAACAGGCTCATTGGAAGCTCTACCAATAGTACATAAGCACTTCTTTATGGCCCAGAAAAGACAGCTTGTTCTACATCATCCCGACTAAGAGAATACTTGAATGAGCGTTGGATATCTTGTCCATTTTCTCCAGATTGAACATATCGCACTACAATTTGCTCAACATCGAGCCATAATTCAGCTTGCCAATTAGGTCGCTGTACACGCCAGCAATGCCTTTGCGTTTCATCTTGTTGACAGCCTTGGTCTTTTAGCCACTGCTCAATTTGTGGCAGGGGATGATTATATAGGGGAGTATCAGAGGGAAGAAGAGCCATAGGAATTTTAGATTTTGGATTAGGGAATTGTTTAATTTTTAATTATCGGATGGGTAATTAGTTGCGATATATAGCTAATCTGCTGTTGTACAAATGTAGTTGGTTGCAACAAATAAGAATGGATCGCAGCCTCGCCACGAGTTAAGCCAATGGCAACTGCTAATAACAAACAACCTACAAATGTTAACACCAGCATAAATAAAGCAAAGATTTCGCCAGATGATAAAGGGCGATCGCTCGCATCGAGGTAAGCTGATTTTGACCAGTCATGAGAATGCGAGACGGGATGGTTCAAATCAGGGGGTGGTTGAATCACTCCAAAGCGGGAATAGCCAATTTTCAAATCGTAGCTTAACCGGCGTTCTGGATGGCTAAGGGTAGCGTAAGCTTCGTTGATTTGCTGAAATTTGGGAGTGGCGATCGCAGTCGGCAAGTCTGTAGTATCAGGATGATAAAGCTTGCTCAGTTGCCGATAAGCGCGACGAATGTCAATTACCGATGCCCAGGGATGCAGTCCTAGCAGGGAGTAATAAGTTGGTTCGCTGCTTTGTGGCATTGCCCCATTTTGATTCACATCTGTTTGAGTCACTTTGCTCAAAGATATTTTTTATATTTTAAATCCTTTGTGAATTTGAGAAGACACAGCATCAATAGTTCCCAATGCCCAATACCCAATCCCCGTTTACCTTGTAATTCTCCGCATATAATTTCCCCACAACTGAGCTGCTTGAGCGCTGCTGCCAGATGTCGGGGAATTATTATCGTTTCCCAGCCAAACGCCAGTTACAAGTCGCTGACTGGGGATAAAACCAATAAACCACAAGTCAACGTTTTTATCAGTTGTGCCAGTTTTACCAGCTTCCCCTAATCCAATGGCAGCACTACGACCAGTGCCTCTGGCGATGACACCACGCATTAAAGTAGTCATTTCATCGGCGACATTAGTTGTCAACACTCGTTTGTTAGCACCTGGATCTTGGTCGAAGGAGTAGATTACACGACAGGTTTTGATATCATTGCGATCGCTGCAATCACCACTGTCTAAAATTCGGCTAATAGCATGGGGAGGATTCAACACACCGCGATTGCCAATAGCGCCAAAAGCACCAGTCATTTCCAAAACATTAACTACACTTTGACCCAGTACCAAGCCAGGAACCGGATCGAGGTTTGATTTTATCCCCAAACGCTGCGCCATGGCCACAACTTTATCCAGCCCGACTTGTCTGGCAACTCGCAAGGCGATGGGATTTTCTGAAAGCGCCAGCCCGGTGGCAATATCTAAACTAGTGTCAGCACCAGCACGACAGGGTTTATAAGTAAAGCCTTGCCAAGTTAAAGGGGCACAGGAATAACTGTTGGATGGCGAAATTCCCTGTTGAATGGCGGCAGTGTAAGCAAAGATTTTGAAGGTGGAACCTGGTTGTCTTTTGGCTTGAACAGCACGATTGAACTGACTTTTTTTGTAATCAGTCCCGCCTACCATTGCCAGGATACTGCCTGTACTAGAGTCAAGAGTGACTACTGCTCCTTGAGAAAACTTAAAAGTTCTACCAGAGTTGTTGACCGAATTACTTAATGCTGATTCTGCTTGTTTCTGTATGGCTGGATCGAGCTTGGTTTCAATGATATAGTTTCCTTCTCTTGCAGCTCCCTCCCCTAAAATTGATTCGAGTTCAGAGAAGACATAACTGTAAAAATAAGGTGCGATCGTTTTAGCTTGCTGTTCGCAGACTTTAGGACTAATTTGGACAGTGGAGCGTCTAGCCCGGTTCGCATCCTCTGCTTTAATTTTGCCCATCTCCAGCAACCGCTTAATCACACGATTTCGGTATTCGGCCGCTTCTAGCTTATTGGGCCCATCCCCACAAAAATCGAAAGCGTTGGGGGCTGGTAAAATTCCTACCAATGTTGCTGCTTCTGCCAAAGTTAATTCTTTAGCCGACTTCTCAAAGTAATATCGGGCTGCATCCTCAAAGCCAGAGGTATCCCCTCCCAAAAAAACCCGATTTAAGTACATCAGCAAAATATCATCTTTGCTGTAAAAGGTTTCGAGCTTTAGGGCGACAACTGCCTCCCGCAATTTGCGGCCAAGGGTATCCTGTCTACCTACATACTCGCGGAACAAACTGCGGGCAACTTGCTGGGTAACAGTGCTGGCTCCTTGTTGCACATCTCCGCTGCGGCTATTAATCAACACAGCTCGTAAAATCCCTAGAGGATCAACCCCAAAGTGCCAGTAATAACGACTGTCCTCTGAAGCCACTACCGCAGCAGGCAAATAAGGGCCAAATTCCTCTAATCGCTTCATGTCTACATGAGAGATTGTCCGAGGCTCTCTCAGGGGAGTGGCTCCATCACGGGCGTAAACAACTACTGGGGCGCGTGTCGCTGTCGGTAGAGGTTTGACTGAAAATTTCAGCCATTCCACGCCAATCACTAACGTTAATAGGGCACTGACACCACCAACTCCATAAGCTGTCCAACTTGCAGCTTTGACATACCATGCTGGTGGATCGACATATTGCAACCGCACAGAAGCGGCGAGTTCTGGGGGCCCCAGAGTCAGAATATCGCCGTGACGCAGTTCTAGGGAACTAACACGACGTTTGCCACGATAAATGCCATTGGTGGAGTTTTCGTCTTTGATCGTGAAAACTGGTGTGCGTTGAGTAGAATTCCGCGATAGTGACAGGTGAATTTGGCTGACAACCGGGTTACGGATAACGATATCGCTGGATTTGGAACTACGACCGAGAATATAGCGATCGCCCAACAGTGGATATACCTCTGCTTTATCCGCCCCCGCATCCTGCACCCAAAGTTCTGGTACTTTGGCATTAGGCTTGAGCGCCAATTTTGAAAAATCGACCCTAGCTTGAATCGTATGTACTGCTTGAGTCAGTTGACCTAGTAACGTTTGTGGCTTGTGAGGGGGTTGGGGAGAACTCATCGGCTATTCACATCACAGTTTTTAATGAAGAATCGGGCGAATTACAATCAATTTTAGATGTTAATCTTTCATCATTTTACTCATAAGCCAAAGCATAAATTAGCTATACGGGACTTTATTGATTTAATTTATACTTAATTTTATATTATAGCTAGAATTTCTTTGTGATTTTAGTCACTTCTTTATATAAAAAAAATTCCTTCTATATTCTCAAAGGCTTAAAGTAGCTAGTATTATTCGTTCAATAACTATAAGTATAATTTTTCCTTTTGTCTTTTTAAACACTAGCTATTAACAAACAACTGATTTAATTGTTACCAATTTTACATATCCACATATTCTGAAACAAACCTAAATATCTTCATTTAGGAGGATTTTCTAAATCTTAATTATCTGCTTTAATAGGGCGAGTGTTCTGTTGAGGTTTAATTTCAGAATGATGGGAAAATCTCTGACCCTGATTGGTACAGCTTTATCTTTGGCACTTACCACTAATATTGCTGTAGCCCAATCCAGTAAATCCCCCATAGCCCAATCTAGTAGCGACTCCACTAGTGCACCAGCGGAAATTAAAATGTCGCCAGAAGGGATGAAAATTCTGTGCGAGCATTTTCCGCTCAACTCGCGCTGTTCCGGCGGCACAGCAGCCACCCCTAGCGCTCCTGGTAGCACTACAGTACCAGCAGAAACAACACCAGCAGAAACAACAACGCCTGATAGCACCACCACTCCTGATAGCACAACTGCACCAGGAACCACTCCTCCTGAATCTGGTACTCCCGAAACCACTCCAGCACCAGGAAGCATAACCCCACCGGCACCTGGCGCACCTAGCAACTTAACTCCAGCACCAGGAAGCGTTACTCCAACCACTCCTGAAGGCGCACCTAGCAACTTAACTCCAGCACCAGGAAGCTCAACCACTCCTGAGGGCGCACCTAGCAACCTAACTCCAGCACCAGGAAGCCCAACCACTCCTGAAAGTGCACCTACTACTCCTGGCAGCACTACCGAACCAGGAAGCTCAACCACACCTGAACAACCTGGCACTCCTGGCACTCCTGGCAGCAGTATCGAACCAGGTAGCTCTCCCAGTACTCCCGGCTCTAGTTCGCCAAAAACTCCTACCACAGGTAACTAAATTTAAAGCTGGGGCATAATCTAAATACTAGTTTGCCATCAGCGATCGTCGGTGCATCTTTCTTGAACTCTTGCACCAGTTATGCAAACTGGTGTCAGGTGACAAATAAAAATTGATAAAACCTTATACGTAAAGTCTTCGCATATAAGACTGAGCAAGGGTTTCACTAAGTCAATAGCCTGGGATTAATCATCCCAGGCTTAATAGTTTAATGGGATCTGCCAGTTGAAGTGGGTGTTTTTTGCAAGGAAGCGATTAACAGGCAAACAATACCGATACTAATAAATGAATCTGCCACATTAAATACAGCAAAGTTAATCAGGCGAAAATCAAGAAAATCAACGACGTAGCCTAAAACAAAACGATCGATACCGTTGCCCATAGCTCCACCTAAAATCAAGCCATAGCCTAACTGATCCCACAAATTTAATGTTGGGCCAATTAACGCCAATGCTATCAATACTAAACTCACTCCTAAAGATAACCAGCGCAACCACTCTACTTTCCCACTCAACAGACTAAAAGCCGCACCAGTGTTAGTGACATAGGTGAAGTGAAATATCCCAGGCAAGAGTGGTAGTGTCTGCCCCAAGCTAAAGCTTTGTACTACCCAGTACTTTGTTATTTGGTCTAAGAAAAAAGCAATGAAGGCAGCGATCCAGAAAAGACGATTTTTTAAATGCATGGCGAATTAGTCATTGGTCGTTGGTCGTTGGTCATTAATCACTTGTACTGAGTTTCGACTTCGCTCAACTACCGCATAGTCGTTGGCGTGGTCACTGAGCGTAGTCGTACCCCTCCGGGGAAGCAAGCTACGCGGAGCGTCTCCAAGAGTTGTGCAGCCTCTCCAAGAGTTGTATTGGTCATGAGCTTTTGACAAATGACAAAGGACGAAAGGCAATAAACTAATAAAACATTAAGTGACGCAATATATATGCTATTACAGTAACTGCACAGACCACGATTAGTTGACCTGGTAGTGCAAACCAGGAATATCTAAGGATTGCTTGCATCAAGGGTAGATTTTCTGTGCCTTTCCACTGAAAAAAATAGCTAATAATCAAATAAGTAATACCGCATAGGTGGAGAGTTAACAAGCCACAGATACAACTAAAGGCAAGAGTTTCTAGTCGAGGTCTTGCTTTAAAAGCAACTAAGCCACAAATCCAAGCTCCAGGAATAAAACCTAGTAGATAGCCAAACTGAGAAAGCTTGACATAACCAATACCGCCGCCATCGGCAAATACTGGTAATAAGGTTAACCCCATGACTAAATAGGCAATTTGCGAGAGCGCACCCGCATTTTTGCCTCCTAAACAACCCACTAACAATACTGCGCCAATTTGAAAAGTGACACCTAAAGAAAAAGTCTGAATTCCGTGCTGACTCCAAGTCCAAGGAAAGGTGATGCCATAAACTTCTAAGAAGGTACCACCCATTGTCAGGAGTAAGCCAATCATAGACCATAGTAATTGGTTGGAAGCAGCAAACATTTATCAGGCAACCAAGGAAAAGCAAAAGGGAAAATCAACAGCAACTAGCATATTCATTAATATTGAAATAAAATTTCTGCTTACATCTTAAGAACTAGCATATTTTCTTTTGCCTGTTTGGTATGTAATTTTTCAGTTCTACGAATTGTAGCTGAGGTGTCTATTATCTGATTTTCTTGGCTGAGGCGTGCTGTGAATTCTGGTATTTAACCTAAAATATGGTAAATTAACATTATTTATATTAGTATTTATACTAATTTCGCAGAGCAGTGCCTAAATTTGCCTACAAAGTGTTTAATGCTTAATCTTAATTAATATTTATATATTTATATTTTTTTTATGACTTGACCAATGAAAATACACTACTAATAAATTTTTGTAAATAAGTATAACAAACTTACGGTAGTAATATTTCTATCTTAAACTTAAAGTGAGAGTATAAAATTTATCAATAAAAACTAAAAATAAGGGTTTGCTCTTCATCAAAAAAACAAGTATCTTTTTGCTTTGTTAACCTTTCGTTAATCTCTATTGTTGTGCTTTGGGAGTATCTTAGAAACGCTCACCTGAAAAGTTACTAAAAAATTGATAGCGATGCTCTCACGTCTTAGTGCAATAAAAACTCATCGCCTCACAGGTTCAATTTCAGTGTTAGCACTGACAATCAGCCTAGCAGCTTGTGGCGGACAACAAACACCAGATAGTACAGCCAGCAAGGATACGCCTTCTGGTACTGCTACAGATACTACTGCCTCTAGCCCAGCTAAATTAGACCTTGGCGGAACCGTAAAGTTAAGCGGAGCTGGTGCGTCTTTTCCGGCACCACTTTACGATACCTGGTTCACAGATTTAAACAAAAAATATCCCAATCTGCAAGTTGACTATGCATCAGTTGGTAGCGGTTCTGGAGTTGAACAATTTATCAAAGGCACTGTAGACTTTGGTGCCAGCGATGTCGCAATGAAGGATGAAGAAATCCAGAAAGTACCAGCAGATAAAGGTGTTATTTTACTGCCTGTGACTGCTGGTAGCATCGTGTTGGCTTACAACTTGCCTGATGTTCCAGAACTCAAGCTCCCACGAGCCGTTTACGCCGATATTCTACTAGGCAAAATCACGTCTTGGGATGATGCCCAAATTGCCAAGGCTAACCCAGGTGCAAAGCTTCCGAAAGAGTCAATCACAGTTGTTTATCGTTCCGATGGTAGCGGAACCACGGGTGTGTTCACCAAACACCTCAGTGCTATCAGCCCTGAGTGGAAGAGTAAAGTTGGTGAAGGCAAAACCGTCAACTGGCCTAAGGGAGTAGGGGCTAAAGGTAACGAGGGCGTTACTGCCCAAATCCAACAAACTCAAGGTTCCATTGGTTATGTCGAGTATGGCTATGCCAAACAAAATAGTCTCAAGTTTGCTGCTTTGGAAAACAAAGGCGGTAAGTTTGTTGTAGCTAGTGAGGAGTCAGCTTCTAAAACTCTCGAATCAGTACCTCTACCCGCAAATCTTCGCTCCTTCATTTCCGATCCTGAAGGGGCTGATTCCTATCCCATCGTCACTTACACCTGGATTTTGGCTTACAAGAAATATCCCAATGCGGCAAAAGCCAAAGCGATCGAAGCTGCGATCGAATACGCTTTAACTGATGGACAGAAACAGGCTAGTGCATTAGGATATGTTCCTCTACCTGCAAACGTCATCACAAAGGTAGCTGCGGCGGCTGACCAAATTAGTCCAGAGTATAAAATTTCTGTTGCCAGTGGTAGTAGCGCTAGCAAGTAAGCAATTACACACAGATGTCAAGTAGTAACTTTGAATACGGAGTTACTATTGTATTTAGTTTAAATAGATGATGAGGCGACAATTTTATTAAATCTGTTTGCCTCCCACATTTTTCTCTGATTTAACTCTGAAAGTCGGTATTCATGACTACAAATTCTCAAAATCTGTCATCAGCGATGAAAAATCGCTCTAGCGCAGAAAAATCCTTAGATTTGGGTTTTATTTGGCTGACTAAAATTTTTGCTTTTGGGGTTGCTGGGACTTTATTATGGATCGGGTCGCAAGTTGCAATTGCCTCTTGGCCTGCTATCCAAAAGTTTGGTGCTGGCTTTTTAGTCAACACCACTTGGAACCCGGTTAATGATACCTATGGGGTGCTACCTCAAATTTATGGAACTCTCGTGAGTTCTTTTATTGGTCTGCTGATAGCAGTCCCAATTGGTGTTGGTACTGCTATTGTACTGAGCGAGGATTTTTTACCTGCAAAAGTGAAACTGGTACTGGTTTTTGCGGTAGAACTACTCGCAGCTATTCCCAGCGTTGTCTATGGCGTGTGGGGTATTTTCGTTTTGGTGCCAATATTAACCAGCTTGGGAAAATGGCTGAATGGTTACTTTGGCTGGCTGCCATTTTTTAGCACTTCTCCTACAGGGCCAGGAATGTTGCCAGCAGGAGTCATATTAGCGATTATGACTTTGCCTATCATCACAGCTTTATCCCGCGATGCCTTGATTTCTGTACCCCCCAGCTTGCGCCAAGCCTCTATAGGACTAGGAGCAACCCGCTGGGAAACAATTTTGCAAGTTCTGATCCCAGCAGCCTTTTCGGGCATAGTTAGTGCTGTGATGTTGGGACTTGGCCGCGCAATGGGAGAAACAATGGCTGTAACGATGTTAATTGGCAACTCCAACAACATCAGTCTCTCTCTTTTTGCACCAGCCAATACGATTTCTTCTCTACTGGCAAATCAATTCTCAGAAGCTAGTGGTTTGCAAGTTTCGGCTTTAATGTATGCGGCTTTAATTCTATTTTTCTTGACACTAGTGGTCAATATTCTGGCAGAGTTGATCGTTCTGAGAGTCAAGCGAATATAGCTTAGTTTTGGGTTAAATTATGACTTCTAATTTTCCAGAGCGCAGTTTAACTCGCTCCGCCATGTCTCAAAGAACACTGTTTAATACAGTGATGACCGTAATCGCTTTTACCTGTGGAGTATTGGCACTTGTTCCTTTGCTAGCAGTACTTTCTTATGTGATTATTAAAGGCTTTAGCAGTCTGAATCTGGCCGTGTTTGTGGAATTGCCACCCAAAGCTCTTCAAAAAGGAGGAGGCTTTGGTAATGCCATTTTAGGCACGCTGCTGATGGTAGGAATTGCTGCCTTGATTAGTATCCCCTTTGGAGTTTTAGGGGCGATTTACATCACAGAATTTAGTTCGGCGAGAGTAGCTAGATGGGTGCGTTTTGCGGCTAACGTCCTGAGTGGAGTCCCCTCAATTATTGCTGGGGTATTTGCCTATGGGATTGTAGTTTTAACAATGGTAAAGTTGAACTTAGGATCGTATTCAGCTCTAGCTGGAGGGTTTGCACTGGCAATTTTGATGTTGCCAATTATTCTGCGAACTACTGATGAAGCGTTACAGTTAGTATCGCAAGATTTGCGACAAGCTTCTGTAGGGTTGGGAGCGACTAACTTTCAAACGGTAAGTCAAGTAGTCTTACCAGCAGCTTTACCAGCTATTGTAACTGGGGCAACGCTATCGATCGCCAGAGCATCTGGAGAAACCGCACCTTTGCTATTTACTGCTCTATTTTCTAACTTTTGGCCAGATGGTTTATTCCAACCAACAGCTTCTCTGGCTGTTTTGGTTTACAAATACGCCATTTCTCCGTTTAAAAATTGGCAATCTCTAGCTTGGGCAGCATCTTTGATTTTGGTATTGATGGTTCTAATCACAAGTATCATCGCTCGCTGGGCAACTCGTCAAAAAGCTTAGTCAATAACCATCCACAGTGCAAATCCCCATCGCTAAAATCAACACTAGATTTAATTTATGGCTACCAACACTAAGACAGTGAATGATACTGAAACCGTTTTACGGGCTGAAAATCTCAACATTTACTACGGCAAGTTTTTAGCCTTACAGAATATTTGGCTAGATATACCGAAAAATCAGGTGACTGCTTTTATCGGCCCTTCCGGTTGTGGTAAAAGTACGTTGTTGCGATGCTATAACCGCCTCAATGACCTGATTGAGTCATTTCGGGCAGAAGGTAAAATACTTTTTTACGATAAAAACTTGTATGCACCCGATATCGACCCTGTAGAAGTGCGTCGGAGAATTGGGATGGTGTTTCAAAGACCAAACCCATTTCCCAAGTCAATTCATGACAATATTACTTTTGGAGCTAAAATCAACGGCTACAAAGGTGATTTCGATGAATTGGTAGAAAGCAGTCTGAGAAAAGCAGCTTTGTGGGATGAAGTCAAGGATAAACTACATCAAAGTGGCTCGTCTTTATCTGGTGGACAACAACAGCGGTTATGTATTGCTCGCGCGATCGCAGTCCAACCTGAAATTATACTGATGGATGAGCCTTGCTCCGCTCTTGACCCCATTTCCACCTTGCGTGTTGAAGAACTGATTCACGAACTTAAAGAGCAATATACGATTGTCATTGTCACCCATAACATGCAGCAAGCAGCGCGTGTTTCTGATAAGACAGCCTTTTTTAATGTTCGGACTTCAGAGAAAGGAACCCGTAGCGGCTATATGGTAGAGTATGACGCAACAGAATTAATTTTCAACAATCCTCAACAGGAAGAAACCAGAGATTACGTTAGCGGCAAATTTGGATAAATATTTGTTTTACATTGTTGATATTAAAGCAATGAGGGATACTCGGAAATTAAAGCTGTGCGATATTCCTCTATGTTTTTTATTTGAAGGACTTTTTTCTTCCCAACAAACTTCATCTCCATGCAGTCCGAAGTCTATTACTTAGTGCGCTCAAAAACTGACGGGAATTATCTCATCGCTCGTCCTGATGCCGAAACATCGGGTTATTTATTGCTGTTTCAGGAAAACTTTGACGCTCTCAGCTATCTCAACACCCATGCAGCAGAAGTGGCAAATCGCTTTGCTGTAGAATCTATTGCGCGTACACAGTTGGGAAACTTGCTTAAACGTTGGGGTTTTAGCGGTGTGGGTATTGTGAGTGACCCGTTATTGCCCAAAGTTGAGTTTTTACAGCAGAGTTAACTAATTCGTAATTCGTAATTTTATATTAATTAAATAGTTGTGCGATCGCACAAGTAAAATTAGGCAATATAGGTGAACTCAATTCATCACCATTGAATAACGTAGCAACTAATTTTAAACTCGCTTGTTCGCGTCGATATACTTCCACTTGTTGCTTGCGCCAATCTACAATCCAATATTCTCTGACTCCTCGTGATGAGTAGAGCTTAAGTTTTAGTTCTCTGTCCCGTTTTTCGTTTTCACTACCAGCAGATAGCACCTCTACAACTAATTCTGGCGCACCAGTCAAATGCCCAGCCTCGTCTAAAAGTAGGGGTAATCTCTCGTTGCTAGCCCAGACAACATCAGGGATAACATTATCATTGTCGCCAAAAATTATTCCTGGAGCAGTCACAACTTCTCCCAGGCAAGTAGTTTGTGACCAATTATCTAAGGCAGTACAAATTCTGGCACAGGCTTTTTGATGATTCCAGTGAAGCGCTTTAGTTACAAACAATTCTCCGTCAATAATTTCATAGCGGTTCCCGTTATCTGGAAACAATTCTAAGTCGGCGGTAGTCCAGCGCACTCTCTCAGATATTGGCTGGTTCATAAATCATCTCTGTTAGGGGATTTACCTATTTTAGCCTGAGTGGAAATAGAACATTTTAGTTACATTCCCATAATCTATGCGATATTCCTTATAAGGAATAATATATTGACATTCCTTATAAGGAATATTATACTTTGAGGTAGGAAGTGAATTGGACTTGGGAACTTTATCAAGATGTCAATGGGGAAATCCCCAAAGATTTGCTTGCTTTTTTCATTAGGATGATTCCTGAACAGGAGCAACCAGAAAATCCACCAAAGCCATTACTGAGTCCTTCCGAAACCAGGCGTTTGCAAGTTAACCTTGGCTACCTGTGTAACAAAGGACTCGCATCACTCACCAGTGGCATCTTTGAGAAACTTGAAGATGACCTGTATGAGTTACGTATGACCAAGAGCGAACATAATCCAAGGTTTATTTTAACGGCTGCAACTCCTCAACGGTTTGTAGTGCTGCACGCCTTTATGAAGAAATACGACAACGCTATCAAAGAGAGAGACAAAGAGCCTGCAAGAGTGAGATTGCATGAATTGCAGCAGAGGGAAAATTGATGAAAAAACCTAATTTTCAAGCTTGGTTGCAGGAGAAGGTAAGCGACGAGCCAGAAGTGATTTTGGCGGGAAAGTTAGAGTATCTGCGCCTATATCTTACTGATGCTATGCGGGAAATACGTAAGAAAGCAGGATTGACTCAGGCAGAGCTAGCCCAAAAACTGGGGGTAAAGCAGGCGGCTGTGTCTAAATTGGAGTCGGCGTTAAAGGAACATGAGTTGGAATCAGTGTTGCACTATTTACATACCTTGGATGCAGATTTGCTGGTAGCCGTCAAACAAGGAGATAACTTATATCAAGCTAGTGATAACGAAGGTGTGTTGTTGGTAGATGTACCAGATGTAGTTTTCCAAAAAGCATTGGCGGCAAACATGAGCGTTCGGGAATATGTGCGTGTCGCTGTTGAGAAGTTTTCTGGCGAGGATGATGGACTGAGAACAGCTTTGGTAAAACTGCTCGAAAGTGACGATTTGGTAGCTGTGAAAGTAAGAGCGCGTTTAGGTTCAAGAACAATCCAAGAAGTTGCTGTAGAGTTGGAAAAATGTTTGAGTCTATCTGAAGAAGATAGGATTTTTGCTGTGAAAAATGTTTTGGCTGCTAATGTGTCGTGTAGAGAAAGTAATCGTGGAAGTAGTGATGAAGTTGATGAAATTGAGTTGTTGGATTTAGCTGAAGAATTGCTAGAAAAGTTGGCAGATACTTAGGATGACACAGACAACAGTCTACCATAGGTAGTTATTTAAAATTTAATTTATAGTTGTCGGTCACTTTCATTTACTGGATTGGTATAGCCACGTTATTACTTAACAAAGTGAGTCCTTATGGTTCAGAAAAAACAATCTGACCGTCAACAGAGATTAGACAACTTTTTACAAGCTGTAGAAGCTGCTCAAAAAGTGCAGGATGACATCATGAAGTATGGGCTTGAAGCCGCCTATTTATATTGTGATGATGTTGATGGAGATTGGCTAGAAACATGGGGAGAAGACGGAGATGGGCAGCAAAATTTTGTAGAACTAGTGACTAATTTCCTGCAAAGTGATGACTTGGTAGCGGTGAGGCTAAGAAAGCAGCTAAAAGATAAATCGCTACAAATAATTGCTGTTGATCTGGAAAAATGTCTGAGTTTATCTGAAGAAGATGATCAGATTTTTCCTGTCAAAAATGTATTAGCGGGTAGTGTTGCGGTTGCAGAAAGTAATCGCGGAACTAGTAGTGATGAAATTGATGAAACTGACTTGTTGGATTTAGCTGAGGAATTGCTGGAGAAATTGGTAGATTTTTAGGATGACAATAAAAGCTAAGTCGATTAATTTGATATTGAGCCAATTTTTCTCAAGCAGTGTGTGTTAGTGGTAGGTAATGCACTTAAAGCTGTGGAAAATCTCTGAAAAGATGCTATAAATCCAGACCTCAGTACAACTAACTAGCTTGCTTGACCTACAGCTTAGTGCTACTGGCTTGCTATGCCAAAATTTAGAGTGAGTAATTCAGGAATGGACAAACAACGAATAAAAGCCTATTACAGTTTCTTATTTAAAATATTGAATACAATTTCGGTAAATTGGGGCAACTCACAAGCATTAAACTCGCTGCTTCTAAATAACTTAGAAAAACTAGATGACAATTTTGCTAAAGTACTGCAAATTTGGGCGACAGATGAACTGTCTAAAGTCGAACCGTCAAGGGCAAAAGAGATTGCATTAGTCATCTCCGATTTCAGCATACAAATCCAGTCTTTTCCATTTGGCAGCAGAGCAAGCAATTTAGAGATTGCCCTCACAGGCAACAAGATGGCACTAACTGTTTTCACAAGAGAAGCTTCTTCACAGCAGTGGCATATAGAACATTGGGCTGTGCTGCAAACTAATCTTGCTAATGTTTACTGCGATAGAATTAAAGGAAACCGAGCGGAAAATTTAGAGGCTGCTATCGAGGCTTACCAATTAGCCTTAAAAGTCTTTATACAGGAATCATTTCCAGAAGAGTGGGCAACAATAATAAATAATCTTGGTACTGCTTACAATGAGCGGATACTGGGTAATAGAGCAGAAAATCTGGAAGTAGCGATTAATGCCTACAGATTGGCATTAAAAGTCCGCACTAGAGAGGCATTTCCTGAAAAATGGGCTAGTACTCAAGATAATTTGGGTAGTGCCTACGATCAACGCATTAAGGGAGATCGAGCCGAGAATCTAGAAGCAGCTATCGAAGCTTATAAATTGGCTTTAAAAATTCGCACCTTGGAAGAATTACCCCAAGAATGGGCTAAAACTCACTTTAATTTAAGTAGTACATACGTTGCTCGTATTAAAGGAGATCGGGCACAAAATCTAGAAGCAGCTATTAAGGCTTGTGAAGTAGCTTTACAAGTATATACACAGGAAAATTCACCAGAATTTTGGGCTAAAACTCAAAAAAGTCTCGCTATTGCCTATCGTCAAAGGGTGCATGGAAACCGGACAAATAATTTGCAAGCGGCTATGAATAGTTACAACTCAGCCTTCCAAGTCTTTACACGGGAAGCGTTTCCAGCCGATTGGGCTACACTCCAATATAACTTGGGTAATCTCTACAGTGACTCAAATCAAAAGAAGCATACACAAGATTTGGGAGCAGCAATTCAGGCTTATAATTTAGCTTTGCAAATATTTACAAGGGAAGCATTTCCAGCAGATTGGGCAATGACCCAATCTAGTTTGGGTACTACTTATACTCTACAAGGAAAAATAGATGAAGCTATTGAGTGTTTACAATTAGCTTTAGAAATTTATACCCCTACTTCTCTTCCTCAAGAATGCTTGAGATGTTCAAGAAAATTGGGAAACATAGCTTTTGCTATTACATTATGGAATGAGGCTATAAAAGGCTACAATAACGCTATTGATGCTGTTGAACAAATCCGTACTTGGGCAACTTCTGAATCACGCCGTCAAGAAATTCTGGAAGAATCTATCGATCTTTACCAAAATATGGTGCAAGCTTGCATCAACGCTGGACAAATAGAAAAAGCTTTTGAATACTCCGAGCGATCGCGTTCCAAACGCCTGGTAGATTTAATGGCAAGCTACAACCTGTCTCAAGGCGAAGAAATCCCCCCAAACGTTCAAGAATTATTGCAGCAGTATGAAGAACTGCAACAACAAATTGACCAAGAACGCCAAAGCCATAAATCTGAAAATAGCCGTAGTGAAACACGCGCTGCTTGGGAAGCTTATAATGAAGCGATCGCATCTTTAGAAACCCAAAAACAACAAGTTTGGGAAAATCTCAGACGCGAAGATGCCGTATTAGCTGGAGAAATTCAAGTTAACCCCCTCAGTTTGTCAGAAATTCAAAAGCTAATTGACCAACCAAATACAGCTATTCTCAGTTTCTACACTACCAACAGCGACACCCATATTTTTATCGTCCAGCAAAACAAAATTTCTCTCCACACCTGCACAGGACAAGGCTTAAATACGTTGCAAGCATGGATTGAGCAGAATTGGTTATTACCTTATATGAATGATTCCCAAAAATGGGAAACTCAAATTAATACTATTCTCCGCGAATTAGCTGAACGCCTGCAAATATCTGAACTCATTTACCAACATCTTCAAGGAATAGAAGAGTTAATCTTAGTACCTCACCTCTTACTACATCAAATTCCCCAGCAATTCTCATTTTGAAATAAATAGAGTATTAACCCCCATTTTGAAATTCCCAAAGTAGTATAAAAGAACTAGTTTTTCAGGGAGAGGCGA
>NZ_JBALEO010000056.1:0-73079 GCF_036918015.1 Nostoc sp. | reverse complement strand
CGTCCGCCACTATGTCCGAAGACACCGTTCGACTTGCATGTGTTAAGCATACCGCCAGCGTTCATCCTGAGCCAGGATCAAACTCTCCGTTTTGTTGTGTTTCGAGTTTGTGGCTCTGAAAAAAATATTTTCCAGAATCCTAGTTACAATTTTGATTATCTTTTTGGGAAATCCCAAAAGTAAAATCTTTTGACGAGGATTGGTTTTTTTCTTAAGCTTTCAAAGTATTATGTTTTTTAGGTTCAGCGGTCGTTTGCGTCTTTTGCTTCCCGACTTAACTAGAGTAACTAGTCATCCCCTAGTTTGTCAAGGGGTAAATTTATTATTTTTTCTAAAAGGGCAAATCGCCTGAGTGGCATTACTTTCAGGTGAATGCCTTAAGCAATGGGAGGGGGGCAAAAACAAAGTGGCTAAACCCTGACTGGTTGAATAATTCACGTTGAGTGATTATCGAAAAAGGCAGGAATAGTCTTGTTGGAGGGATTTATCCTGAATTCTTACGCCTGAACGAACCATCTATATTAAAAGCATAATTGTTGCGAAGCTTGTGATTTAAGACTCCCATCTTACAGGTGAGGCTTATATCGGCATCTACGCGATCGCCACTGCTACCCTCGTGGAGCGTTTGGAAGAGAAGATAGGAGTTACAGTGAGTCTAGCGCTGTAGAGGGGCTTCAAAATTTATAATGAATTTTTGAGAAAAAGCTAAAAACTAGACTAGGCAATAAATACAGATGATCCGACCGCGTAAGGTCTTTGCTCAACATTGGCTCAAAAGTGAAAAAGCGCTCGACGCAATAATTAAAGCAGCTGAGTGTACAGAAGGCGATCGCGTCCTGGAAATTGGGCCTGGAACGGGCATTCTGACTCGTCGTTTATTACCCTTAGTGCAATCTCTGGTTGCAGTTGAAATAGACCGCGATTTATGCCAACTGTTGTCAAAGCAGCTTGGTAAGACTGAAAAATTTTTACTGCTGCAAGGTGATTTTCTGAGTCTAGATTTACCATCTTATCTGGCAGCCTTTCCCAATTTCCAACAGCCAAATAAGGTAGTAGCCAATATTCCCTACAACATTACAGGGCCAATCATTGAGAAGCTATTGGGTACGATCGCCAACCCCAATCCCGAACCATTTGACTCTATAGTGTTGCTGGTACAAAAAGAAGTAGCAGAAAGGTTATATGCTAAAGCAGGCTCAAAAGCTTTTGGGGCTTTGAGTGTGCGGGTACAGTATTTGGCTGAGTGTGAGTTAATCTGCACAGTCCCAGCCGCCGCATTCCATCCACCGCCAAAAGTTGATTCAGCAGTGGTGCGATTGCGTCCCGGAAAAATAGAGATACCAGCACTTAATCCCCGACAGTTAGAAAATTTCTTAAAGTTGGGGTTTGGTGCCAAGCGCAAAATGTTACGAAATAATTTGCAATCTGTTATGGAACGCGATCGCTTGAGCCACTTACTGGAACAATTAAAAATAAATCCCCAAGCCAGAGCCGAAGACCTCAGCGTTCAGCAATGGGTAATCTTAGCAAATGAATTGGGAGTGGAGATTAGGGAGTAGGGGACAAAGCAGATTTTTCCCCATTTCCCATTCCTCATTCCCAATTCCTCATTCCCAATTCCTCATTCCCAGAAAATGCGTTCCTACAACTTAATTGCCCCTGCTAAAATCAACTTGTATCTGGAAATCATTGGCGACCGCTCGGATGGCTATCATGAGTTAGCCATGATACTTCAAAGTATTGGACTTGCAGACCAAATTGATGTGCGTTCCATTAACACTGACAATATCCGTGTTCATTGCAACCACCCACAAGTACCGACAGATAAAAGTAATCTGGCATACCGCGCAGCAGAATTAATGGTGAGGCACTTTCCCGAAGCCTTTGCTAAATATGGAGGTGTGGAGATTACCGTCAACAAGCAGATTCCTGTTGCTGCTGGGTTGGCTGGGGGTTCGACGAATGCAGCAGCTGTGTTAGTGGGGATAGATTTACTGTGGAAGTTGGGGCTAACTCAGTCAGAATTAGAGGAGTTGGGAGGTACACTCGGTTCAGATGTACCGTTTTGTGTGGCGGGTGGAACTGCGATCGCAACAGGTAGAGGTGAGCAACTTTCTCCCCTGCCAAGTTTGGATAATATATATATAGTATTGGCGAAATACCGCAGTCTGGAAGTTTCCACACCTTGGGCATACAAAACCTATCGACAGCAGTTTGGTCATTCTTATATTAGAGATAGCGACAACTTGGCAGCACGTGCTAATGCAGTTCATTCAGGAGCAATAGTAAAAGCTATCCTGGATAAAGATGCGGGAGAAATTGCCCAAAAACTGCACAATGATTTAGAGCGCGTTGTATTGCCAGCTTATCCCGAAGTTTTACAACTGCGAGAAGTGTTTGCAAATCAAGAAGGTGTTTTAGGAACAATGATGTCTGGTTCTGGGCCAACAGTATTTGCTCTTTTTGAGTCTCAGCAGCAGGCAGAACAAGTGAAACTGCAAGTCAGGGAAGCAATTCTTGATGAAGACTTAGAATTGTTTGTGACTCGGACAATTACACATGGTATTCAGGTGGCATCTTCAGTTTAAATAAATCTTTATTGTTAATGGAGTATGGGGAATAAGCTGATGAGCTTTTAAGTTGCATAGTTAAAATCACCAAAAAAATGCAAAGAGGCAAAGATGCAATTTGAATGACAACAAGCTGATGACAATACTTATTCCTAATGTTCCAATCCCAAATCTAACATCTAAAATCTAAATATTATGAATGACCAAAATCTAACGCCGCAAACAGATGCTAAAGAACAGGTGACAGCGAGTCCATTACGCTGTTTTACTGGGGCAGTGATTTCTGGAGGCATGGGATTTGCAGCGTATTCGCTGATGATTGCGATCGCGACAAATTTTGCTAGTAAACCGATCCATTCAATCAATCCATTGGTGGTGAAGATTTCTTCTGCTGTCCGCACTCTGGTTGTTGGTGTAGTTGCTTTAGGTAGCGGGATTTTTGCTATAGTGGCAATTGGTTTGTTGGCTTTGGGAGTGCAATTATTAGTGCAGCAATTCACAAAGCAAAAAAGTAGTGAAAACTAGTAATTTGCTTTTAATCAGTAATCTAAAAGCACAAGTTTTTCTAAGACAGCACGACTTACCCTTACTCTGCAAGGAGTTGATTTTACTCTTGCCAAATTTATTTAGTACAAGCAGCAGGCGCAGATGCAGTGCTACTGGTTGTAGTAATTCCTGGTTTATTGTATCCCTAATTGTTTTAGTCAAGCTTTTTGGGATTGACGTAGAGGCAAAGCGGCTTGTCGTCAGATATGACTCCTTGAATAGCAAATGTTGTAATTTTGGTAAATAGTATAAAATTTGACTTTAAACGATTTTGGGTTGACACTTTATAGACTGGCTCAATATTCACAAATTTATGCGGAATTGATACCAGCGACACTGAAATCGATAACAACATCATTTATAAGCAAAATTTATGAACACAATCAAGAGATATTTTTTACCCCCTATTTTTGTGACAATGGTTGTGAGCCTCGGTAGTTGTAGTTCTAACCCTACCGCAGGTAATATTGACAGCGCAACGTCATACCCTACCACAGCACCAGCACCAACGAATAGCCTACCTTCTCAGTCTCCCAGCCAAATTCCTAGCGTAGCTCAGTTGAGAGAAAAATCTCCTAATCAAGAATCTTCTAAGGAAAATACGCCTTCCTCACCAACTTCTAAGGTTGCCACTGCCAAAACAACTACCGTAACACTATACACAAGTGATACCCAGTGTCAAAAACTAATTCCAGAAAAGGTTTCAGTACCAGCTGAGGAACCAGTGACAAATGTCGTGAGTAAAATCTTAGAAAAACGAGATACAAGCGACTTTAGCTTGTCTGGGTATCGTGTCAACATTAAAAATGGTATTGCTACAGTTGATTTACGCATATCTCCTGAGTCAAAGCGGCAAATAACTTCTCTTTCTAGTTGTGAACAGTTTGCTCTGTTTGGCAGTCTCCGCAAAACCTTAACGAGTAATGCTCAATGGAATATTAAAGAGGTTCGCTTCACGGAGCGAGGCGAGGACATTGTTCTTTAGTTAAATATGGTAGTAAGTGCCGTCATCAGCTAGCTAAAAGGATTTTCCAATCTGAACAGCCGCATGACTCATGGATCGGTATTTGTCAGAGTAGTGTATGTTCTAGGCAATTGAAAACAGCTGCAAATAATGGTATATTTTATTTGATTAGTAAGTTTATCGTAGCAATTCGCGGGTGTAATTCAGTGGTAGAATGTCACCTTCCCATGGTGAACGTCGTGGGTTCGAGTCCCATCGCCCGCTTTAAAATCTGTAACTTTTAGCCATTAGTGCGATCGCCATTTTCCTTAAATAGGAAAAACCCTGACATAATCCTTACTATGTCAGGGTTTTAGGTATTTGAAATGCTGTGACAATATTTTGTTAAATTGACAAATAATTAGTTAATGTACAATTCATCCTTTATACTTCACTGGGGATGCTACTTATCCGCCTAAAGTCCGCGTATAAATTACCTGACCTTGGGAATCATAAAGAAAAAGGGATAGATTGGCATTTTCACCAATTACGGCTAGGGCTTCGCGTAGGATTTGCAAATGATTGGTAACATCAACAGCAGTATCCGAATTCTTAGAATAAGGATTAGCCAAGTTATTTTGCCTTATTTGGTCATACTCAGGGGTTAGTCGGACAATAATTTCTGCATTGTCTATGCTAAAGGTGCAAATCCGAATTCCATTAATACAAGTCTTATCTAAGTCAGTGCGGGTTTGTTGCAAACTACTAACAACTTGTAGTTTTTCTTGTGCTTGTTTGAGCGCAGCTGAATAGGGTTCGATGAGAGACTGAGCCTGAGTGTAGTACAAGCTATCTTGGGGAACTTTTTTAGCAGTTTGCAAAGCCTGCTCCCAATATATCGCCGCTGCTTGCCATTGGTTTTGTTGTTCATAAACTTTGGCTTGCTTGGCAGTGCTAAGGGCCTGTTGGTAGGTTTTAACAGCTAATTGTTCTTTAGTAGCGCGATCGCGTACTAATACTAACTTAGGTTTATAATCTACCAACAGCTTTTGGGCTTCTTGGTATCCAACGCTATTTCGGGGAATGGTATTCAAGGCATTAATTACTACCAGCCAAGTAGACTGCGCCTTTTGCCAGTCATTCAAGGATTTAGCAGCAGCTTCCCGCTTCTCGGCTGCAACGGCTACACCTTTTGCCGCTGTTAGTTTTTTCAGCCATTTTTCCTCAATAAATATCTGTTGATTTACGGCGTGTAAACGGACACGATAATTTAGTAATTTACCCTGCACCAGCCCATAGAGTTCACTACTGGAACTTATACTTTCTAGTGGCGCTATAGCCTGTCGCCATAAGTGTTGCCTACTTTGTAATTCCTCTAAGCTAGATGCTGGATTTTGAACTTTTTGTGTCGCCAAAACTGCCGTCTGCAAAGCTTTGACCACCTGATTGATTTTTTCTGCTCGTCCAGACAAACTTGCTTTTAGTTCCTGTGACAGCTGGTAGCGAGGCGACCAACTAGGAATTACATTTAGGTCTGCACTGGCTGTTGCAAGTTGCTGTTGTACAGCTACTAATTCTTTTTCAGACTTAGCGTGGCGCATCAGTTGCGGAGATTTTGTTTTTAATTCCTTGGCGTTTTGTATTTCCTTACACTCAGACATCACGCAAGGGCGAGTCAATAAGTAAGCACCACCGCCTAAAACTATAATTCCCATCAACGCCGCACCCAGTAGGATAGGTTTGACCTGGAATCCTGGCTTTGAAGCCGACAAATGCGGCACATCTGCAAACGGGTCAAACAGTTCTTCTTCTTTTTCTTCTTCGCTCTCATTGATTAATGGAGAATATGTCAGAGATGATGAGGGGGATATTACTTCCTCATCTCCCTCTGCTACCCATCCCCCCGTCGGCTTCAATGCCAAGAAACATTTAGTATAAGGGAGTTGTTCGCCAAAAACTCTGAGGAAACATTGCACCCGCTGTTCTTTGTGGGGTGCTAGAGACTGAAGTATCTCCTCAATGACTGCAAAAATTAGTTGAGCGTCAACGATTACATCTGACGCGTGTTGCGTTAAAATCATTAGCTCGCCTTTATTGACGACGCACTTAACCTCGAAGACTTCAGCCGTTGAGACTTCTACAAGTAATTGTTCTTGCAAAGTTTTGGCTAAAAGCTGTAAATCTTCCTGCTGGACTGCTACTTTCATAGAGCTTTCCCGCTGAACTTCTATATTGTTTTGATTATCTTTAAGGGGATGAAATGAACTTTTTAGGTTTGTTGAATGCAAATGCACAGTTTAACCAACCACAGCCTGAGAATCTGAACGACCAACTTTCTAACACAAATTCTGACTTTTCACCAAAAATTAAAAAAGTAAATATTGTTCGTAACAATACATTTTTACAGCGCTAGATGCAAAATTAAATAATCTGTCTTCAGATATAAATTACAAATAAAAAATGGGAATAATAGAATGTTTGAGTATTTTCACTGCATTACTTTGCGATAATTAAATTCACAAAAGCTACTGCTTTGCGAAATTCTAGTTGCAGAGCAATTTTTACCAAATTATCTAAAGGTTAAGAAAACGATGCTATGTCAGAGGGTTTTGACAAAAATGCTAGTTATCTTCTATGCTGGGAAACTTGCTGAGGAGATTAATTATGTGTTGTGGCTCTGGCACAAACAAGTTGACTATCAAAATTAATATGCTTAATTTGCTGAATTCGATAAAATTGATCCGTGAAAAATAAGTTTTTATAGCTGCAAAAAGGTTAATTCTGCAATAAAGGTGCTGCAAAATATCAAGACAGGAATAACCAAAATCTTGGAAAGTGTTAATACAAGGTGTATCAATGGATTTATTAGAGTACCAAGTTAAAGAATGGTTTGCGAAGATAGGCATTCCGGTATTGCCTTCGCAACGAATTGACCATCCTACAGATTTGAAAAGGTTAAAAATTCGCTTTCCAATTGTACTGAAATCTCAAGTTCACGGGGCGGAACGGGCAAAAGCGGGTGGAGTCAGGTTTGCCCAAACGACTATTGATGCGATCGCAGCAGCTCAAAATATCTTTAGTTTACCAATATGGGGCGAATTGCCGGAAGTTGTGCTGGCAGAATCTAAATACGACGCCAACCAAGAATTTTATCTAGCAGTGGTTTTAGATACAGCTGTCTGCCGACCGGTACTTTTAGGTTGCAAAGAAGCAGATATCGATTGGGAATCCGCTGGGGAAAGAATGCACCATGTTGTTGTGGAACAGGAATTCTCGCCATTTTATGCGCGACGATTGGCTTTAAAAATGGGTTTGCAAGGGACGCTGATGCAGTCGGTAAGCAGCGTTGTGGAGAAGATGTACCACTTATTTGTCCAAAAAGACCTGGATTTAGTCGAAATTAATCCCTTGGCAGTCAGTACTACTAGTCAAGTTATGGCTCTTAATGGTAAAGTCAGGGTCAACGAACGGTCGATCAAGCGTCATCCCGATCTCGCCGAGATGGCAGCAAAAATTATCAGTCGTCATACCACTACTGAAATTAACGGTATTTTGGGTGACTGGGATGGTGTGCAAATGCATGGAAAAATCGGTATTTTAGGTAATGGTACTGGTTCAGTGATGGCAACTTTAGATTTAGTTGCCAATGCTGGTGGCAACCCAGGTGTTTGTTTGAATCTGCGTCATGCTTTCCTTACAGATACTACACCAACTACCTTCCGCGATCGCCTAGAAACAGGTTTGAAAATGCTGGAGGCTGATAAAAGCATTCAAGTAATACTAATTAACTTTCTGGGTAGCATTCCGCAAATTGAGGAAGTGACTGAAGTTATAGCTAGAGTTGTGCAGCAAGACAACAGCGAACTTCAATCACAGGTTGTACGTTCTAATGGTAGTAAAGTTCGACGACAGCTTAATTTTCCATCCTTAGTTGTCCGTCTTGCTGGTTCTGAATTTAACACTGCGAGAAAATATTTGACAACACTAAAAACCCACACCGATGCGCTTGTTGTGGTAGAAAATTTAGATGAGGCAGTGGCAGCAGCAGTTCTCCTTGCTAAACCAACGGCTAATAAAAGATAGTGAATGTCATTTTGTTCCAATTCAAAAATCAAAAATTATTAGTTTTTACCGTCGGGTATAAATTGTTGAATTTGATGCTCAAATCAAGTAAAGCTTTGCTTTCTGGAACTAAATTATATAGTGCATTCAAACTGGATATTCCTAGCTAGGGGCTAGTTTTCTGACTTTTGGAACACTCGGCTTCAAAACTAGTTTTTGGAATTTCAGTAAAAATTGAATCAATATGCCCAGTGGTTGAAGGCACTGGGTTATCAAACTTACGGTAATTTTTTATGAACCTAACGCCAGAAAGTAAAGTCTTAATTCAAGGCTTTTGTGAATTTATATCAGGCACTCATGTTGCTCAAATGAAAGCTTATGGCACGAATTTAGTAGCTGGTGTTAATCCTGGATGCGGCGGACAAGAATTGTATGGACTGCCAGTATTTGATTTAGTAGAGGAAGTAATAGAACAATTTGGGGCAATTGACACGACAATTATTTGTGTAGATCCTTACGACGTGTTAGATGCAGCATTAGAAGCGATCGCATCTAAGATTCGCCAGATTATTATTATTACTGCTGGTGTGCCGCCTTTGGATATGGTGCAATTACTCCGCAAAGCCGAAGCCTGTGAAACTTTGGTAATCGGGCCAAATAGTCCGGGGATCATTGTACCGGGAAAAATTCTCTTAGGAACTCAACCCAGCGAATTTTATACCCCTGGAACAGTGGGGATCGTTAGCCGTAGTAGCACCCTCACCTACGAAATCGCCTACGAATTAACAAAAGCAGGTTTAGGGCAGTCGATTAGTGTCAGTATTGGTAGTGATGCGATCGTTGGTTCCTCATTTTTGCAATGGCTGCAAATTCTCGATGAGGATGAAACCACACAAGCGATCGTTTTAGTCGGTCAACCTGGTGGTGGTAGTGAAGAAGCAGCAGCGCGGTATATTGCTGAGGCAATTGATAAACCAGTAATTGCCTACATTGCAGGTAGACTTGCACCACCAGGAAAAACTTGGCGCCAAACCGGGACTTTAGCAACAGTTATCGGACGCGATCCCAATTTTGGCACAGCCCAAAGTAAATTAGCTGCTTTAAAAGAAGCGGAAGTTACAGTAGCAGAACGCCCTTCTCAAATTCCAGAATTATTGAGAAAAGAGATTAACTAATTACTAATACTTCGGCTACGCCCTTCTCTACGAGAGGCTGCGCCAACGACTACGCTCAGGACAAGCTCAGTACAAGTTCGTAATTCAATTTTTAACTACGAATTACGAACTTGTACTGAGCGTAGCCGAAGTATTACGAATTACGAATTATTTTAATGAGCGATTTTGAGGGAACAGGTAGGCGATCGCAGCATAACCCGAAGCACTGAGTAAACTAACCAAAAAAGCAGCCAAAATAAAAGTAGACATAATGTTACACTCTATGCATTTCTAAAATCCTGGCATTCATCAACAAGCTAGAATTTTGGATACTTTCAAATTAGCAATTGGGTATGACACAGCCATGACTACCTTGTGTCAATCCCTGAGATTTCAAGATTTTATGGCTCAACTCAAGCCAAAGGCAGAAAAAATCGAAACGTACTACCAACTCCCAATTCGCTTTCTACCTGAATTTGACCGCCTTGTAGTTCAATCAAACGGCGGGAAATAGTTAAACCAATACCAGTACCTCCCGAATGGCGATCGCGTGATTGGTCAGCTCGCCAGAAGCGCTCAAACACATGAGGCAAATTTTCTGGAGCAATACCAATGCCTGTATCACTAACCGCAATCCAGAGAAGAGAAGCTTCAGTCCCAACAGTAATGGTAATTGAACCTTCGTTAGTATAACGAACTGCATTACCTAGCAGATTAACCAATACCTGTTCCGTGCGGTCAATATCTGCCAATACAGGAGGTAGCACAGATGGACATTTCAAGAGCATAACTGGCCCATCTTCCAATAGTTGGTCGGTAAATTTTTCTACTAATGACTCTAACAACGGACGCAAATTTACCCGTTGGGTATTAATTGGTAGATAACCAGCTTCTGCCTTAGATAGTTCTTGTAAATCGTTCACCAATCGCTCTAAGCGTCGAGTTTCTTTCGCTAAACGCCGATAGATTTCAGGAGACGCTTCAATTTCCCCATCAGCCAGTTCTTCCAAGTAACCGCGCACCACGGTTAATGGTGTGCGGAGTTCATGGGTCATATCTCCAATCACTTCTCGCCGCCGCGCTTCTACGCCTTCTAAACTGGCAGCCATTCGGTTGAAACTACTGCTCAATCCACTAAGTTCTGGAATGTCAGACACAGGTAGTCGTGCATCCATCTGACCAGCAGCAAATTTTTGGGTGATTTGTTCCATCTCGGTCAATCGCTGCATAATCCTTCTAGACACCCAGTAACTCAATCCTCCGGCGGCGGTAGTACCGACTAAGACAGACCAAATAGTGCTTCGCTGCCAAGCAAGTTCAAATCCTGTAACCAATTCAGCACGGACATCGATTAAGTCGAACCCCTGATTTTCTAATCCTTCCAAATGTAAGACAAACAAGCGGGGGGAAGAGATTTTGCTGATGCTCACCAGACTAGCTACCCCCACAATCATTACTACTAAGTGGGAGAAAAATAGCCGCGTTCTCAGCCCCATCTTCATAACATTTACGCTACCAGAGGATCTTCAAATTTATAGCCCACCCCAACAACAGTTCTAATAAAAGTCGGATTTGCCGGATCGGGTTCAATCTTTTTTCGCAACCGAGCTACATGAGTATCTACCACTCGTTCATCGCCAAAAAAATTATCTCCCCAAAGTTTATCAATTAGTTGAGTGCGGTTCCAAACTCGACCAGGATTACTGACAAAGGTGGTTAGCAAGTTAAATTCGAGGGTAGTTAAGTCCAAAATTTCAACTTCTTGAGAATTCATCTGGCGATTGGCAGTGCGCTGGTCTACATCGACAATAAAGTGTTGGGTACGATTGACTTGATGTTGTCCCCCTTGGCGGAGGCTACGCCGTAATAGTGCCCGTACCCTAGCTACCAACTCTCTGGGGCTAAAGGGTTTGACCATATAATCATCAGCACCAGTAGATAGACCAATGACGCGATCGATTTCTTCACCCTTAGCCGTGAGCATTAGAATGTAAGGATCTTTTGCACCTGGTTTCTGGCGAATTCGGGCACAAACTTCCAACCCATCCAAACCAGGAATCATTAAATCTAAAATGATTAAATCCGGTGGTTGCTCTTGAAACATCCGCAAAGCATTCACGCCATCGCGGCTAGTGCGACAAAAAAATCCCTCTTTTTCTAAAGAGAGTTCAATTAAATGAGCAATTTCTGGTTCATCTTCAACTATTAAAATATCCATCTGAAATATAAAGTCGAGCAAAATGGGCAAAGCAGGTCACGAAGTCATGGGGAAAAGGAGACACAAAGATATCTTTAACCCGGATTTCTCACGCATAGTGTAGGCTTCAGGGGAAGAGGAGTGTGGGGAGTGTGGGGAGTGTGGGGAGTGTGGGAGGTAAGACTTCTTCCCCATCCTCCCACACCTCCCACACCTCCCACACCCCTTGGATTTCTCACTTGTGAGAAATCCAGGTTTAACCGCGTCCCTGTGTCTCCCACTCTCCACCTCTTGTTAATTAGAGGTTTGAATTTGACGACGTGCGATAACTATAGCCAAGATTAGAATCTTTTTGAATGTGTGCTTTAATACTATCGAGGTCAATGAAGCAGTCAGCAACATCAATCAAACTTTCACTAGTCGTTGTTTGCAGACTGACTACTTCTACCCGAACGCCCATTCTGCTGACAGCGTTCACAGCATAAGCTAAATCTCCATCGCCACTGACTAAAACCGCTGTATCATAGTAAGGAGCTAAAGTTATCATATCTACAGCAATTTCTACGTTCAGATTTGATTTTTTGAAATTCTCTGTTGGTACAACCAGTTCCTTTGCCACTACGCGATAGCCATTGCGACGCATCCACAATAGAAAACCCTGTTGCTTTTCATTACTGATATCAACCCCAGTATAGAAGAAAGCACGCAATAGTCTGGAACCGCTGGTTAAATGACAAAGCAATTTAACGTAGTCAATTTCTATGCCGAGTTGTAAGGCTGTATGGAAGAGGCTTAAGCCATCAATAAAAATAGCAACTCGACCACGATTTAAGTTATTCAAAATCAAATTATCAGGTGCAGGATCTCGCATCTTGGTATCTTTACCTTTGACAGCAGTATCGCTCAAATTTTGCCCTTGCCAATGTGGTTTCGCTTTGAGTACTTTAGATTCCTTAAATTCATTTCTTTGTTTGCTAAAATTAGTTATAATCATTGATACCTCTGATTTTAAAGCTGTAAAGAATTTTGACTAAATTTTCTATAGTATAGTCTGTGCTTGATTTATAACCTAGCAGGTAATGGTCTTAAGTCACTATATGCAGGTAAGTTTAACTACTGCTAAACAAGATTCAAAATAGACAGCACAAGGTTTTCACTATTGTTATGGTTGATTTAACGAGATATTGCCTCTGCCCACAGATATGTTAATCCTTACCCACCCAGACAGCAAGAGTTTCGATAAAATAAATCTTTTGGTCAGGGTAAGGGCTGTTTTTGTTAAATCTGTATTGCACTCAAGCCAGAAGCACTATATCTATAATTGGGTAAGCATGAACTGTAAGACCTGTAATAGGGGCAACCCAACATAGGCAAATTCCGCACAAGAATCCCACTGCTTTTAGGGGGAAGGAGCGTAGCAATATTTACGCAGTTGTGGGAGTGTCAAAGAGTTAGAAGCACTAATAACGTAATATGAGATGCGATCGCACCTCAAAAGGTAACTCAAAAAGTAAGTTGTATTAATTTATATAGGAGCCAAATGAGAAGGACAGAGATGATTCGTTGCTCTCTTGTCCCCCTATTTGCTTAACGCGCGCCAGCAGTTTCTAAAGACAAATCTTGAAACATTGGTGTGCTGAGATAACGTTCGCCAAAGGAAGGCTGAATCATCAAGATTAAACGTCCGGCATTTTCTGGACGTTTACCGACTTGAATTGCGGCACACAAAGCTGCACCAGATGATATCCCAGATAATAAGCCTTCTTCTTTTGCCAAACGTCGCCCATAAGCGATCGCTTGTTCATCGCTGACTCTAATTACTTCATCAACCAATTCTAGGCGGAGAACATCTGGGATAAATCCGGCGCCAATACCTTGAATTTTATGTGGCCCAGCTTCACCACCAGAGAGAACTGGGCTGTTGCTGGGTTCAACTGCGATCGCTTTAAAAGTCGCTTTGCGCTGCTTAAGTACTTCGGCAATCCCAGTAATCGTCCCACCAGTACCTACCCCAGCAATGACGATATCTACTTCTCCGTCTGTATCTGCCCAAATTTCTTCAGCAGTGGTTTCTTGGTGAACTTTGGGATTAGCAGGGTTGCAGAATTGTTGCAGCATAAAGGCATTAGGAGTATTAGCCACAATTTCTTCGGCTTTGCGAATTGCTCCCCGCATCCCCTCAGCACCTGGTGTCAACTCTAAAGCTGCACCATAAGCTCTCAGCATAGCGCGTCGTTCTTGGCTCATAGTCTCTGGCATCGTCAAAATCAAACGGTAGCCACGCGCGGCTGCTACCATTGCTAGAGCAATACCTGTATTACCGGAAGTAGGCTCGACTAAAATGGTTTTTCCTGGGGAAATTGATCCAGCAGCTTCCGCCGAGAGTACCATACTTAACCCAATGCGGTCTTTCACCGAAGCCGCTGGGTTCATGCCTTCTAATTTAACAACTATCCTTGCAACTACTCCCTCAGCTTGAGGAATTTTGTTTAGTTGAACTAAAGGAGTTCGTCCAATTAGTTCTGTTATGTCTTGAGCAATCCGCATTATTTAACCCCTAAAATCCTAAATCTTAAGTACAGAGTATTTACTTATAACAATAAGCTTTGATGTATTGATTTTGCAGTTTAATGTCAATGAGTGCATATACTATGCATTCTAACTAAACCACAAAATATGAAAGTTTAGGAAGAACTTTTATGAGATATTCCCATTGATTCTCACTTTAGAAGAGGCTAGCTTACCATTCTTCTAGTTTACCATTTGGAATTGCTGACTATTGTCTTTTGGGTTGAGATTCAATTTTTATAATTCTGTATATATGAATATTTTTTTCATTATTTTCTATTTATTCTGAAAATATAATTTGCTTTCAAAATATTTAATTGCTTTTCCTCATTTTTTAGTCTATCTTTATCAAGAGACATTGATATTTTCTTTTGAGTGCAGATTTTGTCAGTCCCAAATTGCATCTAAAACAGTCTTTAACCATTGCCTACATTGCTTTGAGATTGAGTACAAAAACGCCAGAACCCCACCTCGAAAATACTAGAACCCCGTCCGAAAAACACTAGCACCCATACCCCAATTAATTTTTATAAGACTTATCACGTGTGGATTACAGGCTTTGAGTACTATTCTAATGAATTTAATAATCTTAACAGGGCTGGGGTAAACTGTTTGGTGGAGAGCGGCTGATATAAATCGTATAGGATTTACGCAGAGATTCCCCTCTACCCCCCAACATTCCTGAGCGAAAGCTTAGTGAACTAGGGGGGACTTCTTAATCTCCCTTTTGAGAGTAGGATGAAACCAGATGCCCGAATCTAAGTGCGTTCTTTCTGACTGAATAATCCTATGTTTTGTGAAAATTGTGGTAACTTTTTATTAGTCAGTAGTCAGTAGTGACGAGAAAATAACTGGCAACTAATGATTGTAAAAATTACCGATTACACATATTTTAATATCAAAACTGTTTAAGAGGTAGAAATTATATAACTACTTTAGATAAACAGCAAAAGATATTTTCTTACTGGGTGCATACTACCTAGCAAGGGAGAGCCAAGATGAAAGCCAAACTTTTAAATGTTCTTACAGTTTGCGTCGTTACTTTAGCAATGCTTTCACCAGGACTAGTAGTATTTGGCATAATTTGGGAGCGACATCTGGAGTTAGTAAAATCTCAGAATTTAGCTTACGAAGTTAACAACACAACTACAGATGCTCCCGTCTTGGCTCCCCAGAAAGAGGGTACACATTCCCCTCAGACTAGCATTCAATCCTCCGATCGTAATGTGGTTCATCAAATGCTGAGTGTTGCTGAACAATATAAATTTGCCACTATCCTGCAATGGTTCTTCTTGTTAACCCCAATTTGTGTTGGGTTAGGGATTCTCTTTTACGACAGATATCTAGTTCATCGTGCTGCTGTTTTAAAAGAACAAGTTGAAATGTTGGAAAGACTGTGGCACCAAAGTATCGAACAGTAACTTATTCACAATTTACTAAAATCAAGAAAATTACCATGACAGACCAAGAACAACGCCAAAGCCTGTATTTTAATCTGATTGATGAGTTACTCAGATGTCCTAATGGTCAAGAACCAGAAATTTTAGAATCTAAGCCAGAATTGATTGATTCTGGTTTAGTACAAACAATGTTACAAGTAGCAACTATGTTTGCCCATGAAGGCAATCAAGATGGTGCCCAATTTTTATTTTTTGTGGCGCGTGAGCTAGCTAAAGAATTAGGTTTATACCCAGAAGTTCCCAGTACTGAAGTTGCAAATACTGAAGTTGCAAGTAAGGAGTAAAAATGCTGTTGACTTCAACGGATGCGGGACAAATAGCTTTAGAACTGCTGATGGCAGATTGGAATATTTCAGAAGAGAACCGAGAGTGGTTTACAATTTTTAGCTCTCGTCTGATTGGCGAGAGTTGGTACACTGTGGAATTAGGTATAGAAGGATTTCCCGATCGGTGGTTTATTCAAGTATATGACACTGGAGCGTGCGATCCAAACTATACATTTATTTCACCAATCCGTGGTTCGGAAGGATTTACAGATTTTGTAAATGTTCCAGATATCATCGCAGAGGTTTTAGTTTGTGAACGCAATACTCGCTAATAATTAAAATTCAAAAGTTGGAATTCAACAATAATTCGTAATGACGCTCCTGCGTCGCTAACGCTGCGCTAACGTAATTCGTAATTAAATCAAGACTTAGAGTCAGTGATCTCTAAAAGTTGTAACATTTATTATGGTTAGGGTTGAAATCTTAATCTATGTATAACATAGTTACGTTGGCGAGTCTGCTAATCTCATTACGAATTACGAATTACGAATTTTTAATATAAAGACGCTTTACGCAAATCTGAGGTGATGCCAAATGAGGTACACCTCTTTTTTTATGTAATATTTAAGGTTTTATTTAAGCTTAATAAGCTATTTTGTCATCTTTAATTGATAAAATTATGTTATATTAAATAGCGTGATGGACGCTACAGAAATATCAGTTCCAATGATTGCTGAAGATATCTTAGCCAAAGAATTCACAAGAGTCGTCAACCATTACTACCCGCAAGTTGGAGAATTGCTGGATGGGTGTTATGTGAAAGTCATCACCTGTTTTTGGGGACGACCTGCCAGACGTTTGCAATATATAGGAATTTATTGCTCTGACGAAATGATTTCCTGTGTGCAAGCTCAAAAACAAATACTTAGAGAAGTAGCAGACAATATGGGTCTAATCCAGGTTGTTTGTATGAATGCCAAGCGATTATTGCGCGATCCGATGTCGAAGGTCAAAGAGAACAACCCACGTCTGTGGTTGGAGTTGCAGTGGGTTGCAACTTAGTGATTCATCGCATTAATTGAGAGGGGTAAATGCTTTTGTAGAGAGGACTTTATTCCTCAAATATTTAAGCACGCTTTGTGCTTACTACAAACCTATCGACCACTAGAATAACCAGCACCTACGGTGAATACAAAGTATCAACGCAAGTAATGAAAACTGGAATTTTCTGCAATTACGATAATTTTCACCAAGATGCTCGTCGTGCCATCTTTGAGCAAGTTGCACTGGTAAAACAGGCAGAAAGCTTAGGTTTTGAGGAAGCGTGGGTGAGTGAACACCATTTTAGTGAATCTAATCTCAGCCCGTCCATGTTGGTGTTAATGGCACATTTGGCGGGATTGACTTCAACTATCCAATTAGGCACTGCGGCAGTGTTGCTGCCATTCCATAACCCCATTAGGGTGGCGGAAGATATTGCCACTTTGGATAACTTGTGCAATGGACGATTATTATTTGGAGTTGCTAAAGGCGGCCCCTTTCCCCAACAAAACAAGCATTTTGCGACACTCCCAAGTGAATCCCGTCCCAAGATGCTAGAGGCGATCGCACTGATTCAAAAGCTCTTATATGAAACTGATGTATCATTTAATGGGCGATATTATCAATGTGATCGCTTAACGATTTACCCAAAACCATTGCAAAGTCAAATACCAGTGTATGTTGCCACTGGTGGTGATGACGGTATTGAGCTTGCTGCTAAACATTCCTTCAGCTTGATGGGTGGGCCGCCATTTTCCCTAGAGAGATTGAAGGATACTGTTACCAAATATCGAGCCTTAAATTCTAGTGGTGCGGAAAATTTAGTGCTGGCACGCTTCTTTTTTGTTGGCAAAACATACGATGAGGCTGTGAGTGAAGCGTTACCTTTCGTTCGCCAATTTAGCCAGAAAATGAAAGCTAATTCGGCTGAAGTATTGCAAAACAGTGCGAATCCCAACCAAAAACCATTCGACCGCACAAATATTTGTTTCGATGAAGATTATTTGATTGAGAATTCAATTATCGGTGATGTGGAGACTTGTCGAGACAGAATCAAGAAATTTCAGGACGAATTAAATTTAGGTACGCTAGCACTCAAACCCTCGTCTGCGGATTTGCAAAAAAACCTGGACAGTTTGACGCGCTACAACCAAGAGGTGCGAAATTATGTCTTCTAAACTATACTTGCTTCCTCCCGATGATTTACCTCCCACTGAGGTAACAAAACAGGATGGAATGCTGCAAATGGAGCTAGAACAGTCTACTGGCAGATGCTTTTTTCTAGCTTGCGATCGCATTACGCGAGTCCTATTATCTAATTGTCAGTGGTATCTGACAACAAATGCTAGCATCCTCACATTAATTATTGATTGCCCTGACTTAGTATCTTACTGGCATATTGTCAGCAATATTCCCCAGTTAGGTAATAGGTTAGAGCGGTTTGCTAGCAATGGCAAAATCCGCGTTTATCCGCCATTTGGGAAGGGGACGCCGTTTGAAATCAGCGTAAATGAAATATCTGCTTATCGAGATTGGCTTTGAGGTAAATAGGCCAGAATTGGGAATCACACAAAATATAGCTTATTTATCCTTATCGCTTTCTTCCACATCAATACTTTTCGGTTAAGCCTAAAAATTTCCCTCATATAGGAATCCTATTTGACTTCTGAGCCAGATTTCAGATAAAAGCCTGTTTTATCAGGTCTTTCAGTCTCAGTATGCGTTCAAAAATTAAATAGGAGTCGTATAGTCTGGGAAAAGCTTAAGGGGTAAAGGATAAAAGGTGAATTCAAACCTTTTCCCTTTCCCCTTTTGTCTTTAACTGAGAAGTATTGGGGTATATTAGTGCTTTTGTTATGAGTAATCTATTTAAAATCGAGATTTCAGAAACTTATGAAATTCTCAGAATCTCTCTATGAACTACATCTCAGGTAGTGTAAGACTTAATTCCATCTTACCCTTCGCAAGTAAGCGAACCTAGAGTACTAATACAACTACGGATATTTTCAGAGCTATGCGGAGACATTTACGCAAGTTTGCTCACAAAGGACATTGAGATACTGAATACCTTGTTATTATCTGCTCTTGCCTAATCTTCTGAAAGCCTTGCAAATTAAAGCATTTAGTGAGTAATTCCGCAATAGGCTTGTGGAATATCTGATGAGTAAGACTTGACTTAAGAAGTAATTATGGCTTTTTTAGGAGTGTTCTTATTTATTAAGCAGTATGCTTTCAATCGCTGAGATTAATTTTAGCCGCTAAACATCAGTAATGTTGGATGTTGAAGGCATAGGCGTAAGGATGAACACTTATCTCCTTACTGAACCTTTTGTAGTGGTTTTACTCAGATAGCACCTATTAAAATTTGGGTGATGTTTCGCTTATTAATATTTTTTCAGGTTGTTATATTAACAGTATCGAAAGCAACCGAGTTGAGAGACAACTTAATCAAAACTCTCCAACAGATAATTGCATTCGACACGATTGAATTTTTCAAAAAGTTTGGATTTTAAATTAAAAATCATTAGCAGTAGCTAAATTCCAAATCAACAAACAATTAATCAATTCAAAAATCAAGCTTAATCATCTATTAAAGTGAGGAGAATCATCATGATCCGTCGTTTTTTATTAGCTTCCGCTTTGTTAATTACAGGCACAATAGTTGCTGCTCCTAGCGCTTTTGCTGTAGATGGGGATGTGACTTTTAGTGGTATTGTTTCTGGGACTTGTGTTTTTGGAAGCACTCCTGTTGCAGGTTCTATAACAACTAGTGGTGCTAACGCAACTTCATTAAGTGGAACAAGTGCAACAACTGATGTGACTTGTAATTCTCCTGCTAGTCTGAGTGTGGCTGCACCAGTTCAAGACCTTGGAAGTATCTTAACTGGTACAAAAACAAGTTCAGTGGCTGCAAGTGGTACGACTTTATCCGCTAATACAACTGACACTGGTACTGCCATAACTCTAGTTACTGGTGAGAAAGCAAATCTTACAGTAGCTATGACTGCCGGCAACAGCGGTAATATTATCCCTGCCGATACTTATGCTTACACCGTGACTTTGACAGCGACCCCATAAGAAAAATCTGGGTTGGAGTTCGTAGTTTAATGCTCCTAACTGCTTTGTTAGGAGCATTATTTATTTCAGGAAAATACTGTAATTTAGCAAGATTTTATATTGCTATTCAAAAAGAAATTTATTTACAGTATGAAACATTTAATCTGTAGGTAAATGTTGATTATTTTACGTTATTTGATAATTTCTACCGTTATCTTGACGGTAATTATGACTAAAGCTGCAACTGCCCAAACTTCTAATTGCAGTTTTAGTCAACTAATACCTGGTTACTTAGTAGACAGTGGTGGTATTTTGCCAACCAAGTTAGCAAGTTCTTCTGATGTTGGGGCTGCTAGCGAAGTTTCTGTTACTTGTGACGGTTCATTTAACTTGATTATATCATCACCCACTCAAACGGCTGGTCAGAATTTTACGCCAGTTTCTTCAATTGCCACGGTGCAAACATCTACTGGTCTTTCTACAAGTTCCGATCAACAAAGTTCTTCATTACCTTTATCTACGGGAATAACTCCATTAAGTATCAATATATCTGTAGATAAAGGTAGTCCAATTGCAGCAGGCAACTATGCTTTCTCTGTTGTCTTAACTATTGTACCTTAATTGATTAGATGAATCATGATTACTAAATCTTCACTGTTTGCTTCCACTTTAAAATTAGCTAGTTGGGTTTTATTAGCAACTTTATTTACGAGCATTCCTGCACAAGCACAAGTTAGTCTGTCACCGATGATCATTGATTTGCAAGCTAATCGCGGTCAATCTCAAGCTAGTATTAACATTAGTAACAGTAGTGACAAACCTTTTCGTGCTCGCGTATATGCCCAACCTTTTACCTACGATCGCGATACTGGGTTTAAAACTTTAACTTCTAGTCCTAATGACCTCAATCCTTATCTACAATTCTCCCCACGAGAGTTAGTCATACCGGCAGGAGTTACCAGACGGGTACGTTTGATAACCCGCTTTCCTGCTAATCTTCCTGATGGCGAATATCGCTCTATAATTTTTACAGAAAAGTTGGATGAGACAAAAGATGGCAATGGTAACAAGATAAATATCGTTACTAGAATAGGTGCGACTGTTTATGTACATCAAGGCAACTTATCTCCAAATATAGTAGTAGATAATGCTCGTTGGAATCAAAAGCAACAGCAAATTCAACTGTTAGTTAAAAATACAGGCAAGGCATCGGCTAGAGCCGCAGTTAAGTGGACTTTGCAGCAAGGAAATAAGGTAATTAAACAAGGCAATGTCGATCCTAATTTCATTATTGCCGAAAGCGATCGCTACATTCCATTAAATCGTCCTCAGCCAAAAGAAACAGCCCTCGCTGCTGGTGAATACCAACTGAGTGGTGAGTTAGTCTGGGGCGACAAGAATCAAAATAAGCAGAAATTTACTGTCAAATTGACAATTCCTGCTAATGTCAATTAGGGCAAGTGAAAAAGTTTTACTGGATACTATCATTCTTAACTTTTTATCTGCTACCATTCACTCCCACACAGGCATCAGCAGCAGATACTAAGGAAAATTTAATTCACCAAGCTAATCAACAATCTTCTGCACCGCAGATAGCGCTGACAGAAGGATTTTCTGTTTTCCCAGTAGGCGTAAATGTGGGCAAGCACAATGTCCTTCCCAGTACATCTGTGCGGGGCAAAGAAAATGGGACAGAAGCAATTAATTTAGAAAATTGGTTGATTACCTACGATGCGGTAATTCAAGTATTAAAGCTATCAATTAAATCTTTACCAGACGGACAGTTAGAAGTTCGTTCTCCTGGTTTGGTGACTCGCATTGACCCCAAGCAATTAATTAATGATCCAGAGTTAGGAGTGGTCTTTTCTGTTCAACAATTGCAAACTCTGTTCGGGGTGACAGCTGAATTTGATATTAATGATTATGCCATCACTTTAAATCCTCCTTGGTTAGGAAAAACAGGATCATCTCTACAGGATAATACTACAGTCCCGATCCAATTAGAAGGATTACCAACAGTTAAAGCCCCTCAACAAACTCTCACAGCTATTGAACAAAGAGTCAATACTAGCGGTTCAGTGACATCAACTCCTACTTTTGCTGGTGAAACAACAGCCGTAGGTACAATTTTAAATGGTAGTTTCTTTTTACGTGCCAATCAAAGAGACTTGACAGACTCCCAAACTTGGAATTTAGCTGAGGCACAGTATTTAAGGGAAACAGATAAAGCTGATTATGTTATGGGTTCTCAGCCGACTTTTTGGCGTAGTCAAAGTAGCGAACAATATTGGGGTTTTACAACTATTCAAAGACAAGGATTTAAAACCTTAGTACCACTAGAAGGCGGTAGTTTTAGTCCCAATCAACGGTTACAAGCATCACAAATTGGGCGCACAATTGTTGGCAAAGCGGCACCAGGAACTTTAGTCAGACTAACACAAGGTTTAGGCGATCGCCCCATTGCTGAAGTTTTGATAGATTCCTCTGGAGTCTACCGTTTTGAAAATTTAGCAGTTGGCGGCCAAGCTTTAGGCGGTAACTATCGTGTTTTACTTTATCCCGAAGGCAGACTAACAGCGCAACCAGAAATCCGCACTGCTACTTTCTCTAATCTTCCTGGACAGATTCCCCAAGGATCATCAGCAACCATTGTATCTGGTGGCTGGCGGCGGCAATTATCAGGCGCAAACAATCAAAGTTTTTTGGGAGATTTTACCAAATTTCAAGGGGGAATTGCTCGTCGCTGGGGCGTATCGGAAAACTTAACTGTGGGTGCTGGTGTAATCTACGATCAAAATATTAAAGGATTGGGAGAAATATTTTTTCGCCCTAATACTTTTCCTATAGAGATTGCAGCTTCGATACTTTCAGGGGATAAAGATAGTAAATGGGATATTAATGCTGATGTGCGTTTGTTTCCAACAAAGAACATCACCGCCAGATTTAATACTGATAAATTTTCTAGCCGATTTAACTTAGATTGGCGCATTTCCCCTAACCTAACTATGTTGGGCAACTATGACAGTCGTAATGGTTGGGAAACTGGATTGCAAACATCATTTAGCCTGGGAAAATTGCTCACTTTAGGGCGTTTTACTGTAGACGCAGAAAATCGCTGGCGCTGGAATCTTTACCAACGTTTCGGGTTATTATCGTTTAGTCATCAAGGCAATGAAATTGGTACAACATCGCAGTTAGATTACAACTTATCTGGTAGCTCTGTTTTACAGGGTGGCCATTCTCTACAACTTGGTTACGAAACACGCAACCTAAATCAGTTTGAGAACCTAGCAACTTTAGCTTGGCGTTATCGTTCTCCACAACTAGCAACCGATGGCAGAAATATTTGGGATGTGGAATTAGGATATGGTATGGGTTCTCGCAGTTCGGGTGTAATAGTGATGTTGGAAACTGCTGTCATCCCAGGGTTACTAGTACGAGGACGGTATGAAGGTGGTTCTCTTAGCTCTGAACAAGCTTCCTATAGTTTAGAAATTCTTTCTGGCCTTAATTTTGGTGGGGGGGGATTATTTCCAGGCGATCGCAAATCAGATAGATTGCGTTCTGTAGGGGGATTATTAATTCAACCATTTTTTGACAATAATAATAACGGTAAACGCGATCGAGGCGAACAAATATATACAGAAAACTCTGATTTACTCTTTATTCTGAATAACTCACCAATCAAATCATTTCGTCCACAAGTCCAAAAACAGCGGATTCTCGTACCACTTGTACCAGGAGCCTATCGTCTTGATGTCGATCCGGCGGGATTTCCTATAGATTGGGAAACTGCTCTAGATAGCTATGCAGTAGAAGTAGTTGCTGGTAGTTACACTTCTGTTTTCATCCCACTTCGTGCTTCCTATACTCTCTCTGGCGTGGTTACAGATACCACAGGTAAGCCAGTTGGTGGTGCGCGTGTAGAAGCAATTGCAACAAAATCAGAGCAACACCATTTTTCTGTAACTAATGATGCTGGCGTTTACTATCTAGAGCGTTTGCCACAAAGCACCTATCAACTCAAAGTTAACGATCGGATAGTTCAACCAAATACAGTCACATTTAACGAATCCTCTCAGCATTTTCAAGAATTTAACCTGCAACAGCCTTAAGCAGTAAACCACACTATTTCAATGGTTTGTTCTTTTCTAATTCAGGGATTTAATTTTTTGAAGATAGTTTTTAGTTTAAATGCAAAGGAAAGCGCAGAGTTTTTATTATAACGATACATTTAGCCATTTATACCAATTATCTAACCCAGCACCAGTAGTTGCAGAAACCTGAAAAATCTGAATTTTGGGATTTACTTCTTTAGCATATTCTATGCACTTTTGAACATCAAATTGCAGGTAAGGTAGCAAATCGATTTTAGTGAGAATCATGATATCACTTGCACGGAATATATGCGGGTATTTTAGCGGCTTATCTTCTCCCTCTGTGACGGAGAGAATCACGACTTTTGCCTGTTCTCCTAAATCAAATAAGGCTGGACAAACCAAATTTCCGACATTTTCAATCATCACAACTGAATTCAGTGGCGGATTCAGTTGTTGTAAACCTCTTTCTATCATTGAGGCATCTAAATGACAGCCTGTTCCGGTATTGATTTGGATGACTTTAGAACCTGTTTCTTTAATTTTTTTGGCATCGTTAGCAGTTTCTTGGTCGCCTTCAATGACACTAATAGATAATTGCTGCTTTAAGTCATTGATTGTGCGAGTTAAAAGAGTTGTTTTGCCAGCACCGGGAGAACTCATTAAATTTAAGGCGAGAATATTTCGACCTTTAAACCATCCCCGATTTTGGGCTGCTATTAAATTATTTTTTGCTAATATATTCTGTTCTAAGGATATCGTTGTGTTGTGTATTTTGGCATGAATTTGAGGCGCTTCTATATGAGTATCGTGACTATGGGAATGAGTAATGACAGTTCCATCTGGTAAAGTATGAGTATGGTGATGATGGTTATGTTCAGCTTCATCTGTTTCTAAATTGGTAATTTTAGCTTCACCATCATCCGAACAACCACAAGTTACACACATAATTCCTCTATTTCTATTTCTTTAATTTTCAGTTCTTCACCAGTAATTAAATCTAATTGCACGCTACCACAGTTACAGATACCAAATGGTTTATCTAAATAAATTTCTGCACCACATTGGCGACATCTTCCTAAACCTGGAATTTCCAAAATTTGTAGTATCGCCCCTTCTAAAACTGTACCCTGAGTGCAAATATCAAAACAAAATCGGATTGCGTCGGGCATAATGGCTGAAAGTTTGCCAATTTCTAATAAAACTCGCTGTACTTTTGCGCCTTTGGCGTGTTCAGTCACAATTGCCACAATATTTTGGGTAATTCCAAATTCGTGCATATTATAAATTTATTAAAGATTAACAAATTCGTGGTAATTGGTCGCCTACTAACATATCAACAATCCTTTCAGCACCAAAAGCTGTTTTTAATAATACGATACCTGGGGGTGAAGGAATAACTTCGCCAATAATACAAGCATCTTTGCCTGCTGGGTGAGATTTCATCGCTGATAAAACGTTGTCAGTATTCTCTTTTGGAACCACTACAACTAACTTACCTTCATTAGCTAAATACAATGGGTCTAAACCGAGAATTTCACAAACTCCGTTGACTTCTTCCCGCACTGGGATAGATTCTTCAAAAAGACGAATCCCCACATCGGAACTGAGGGCAAATTCATTTAGTACTGTAGCTAAACCTCCGCGTGTAGCATCTCGCATAGCATGAACTTGGGGACATACATGGAGAATAGTTTCTACTAAACTATGCAATGGCTGACAATCACTTTCAATATTAGTATCTAATGCTAATTCGCCACGAGCAATTAAAATTGCTGTTCCATGATTGCCTATTTCACCATTAATTATTATGGCATC
This sequence comes from Nostoc sp., assembly GCF_036918015.1. Classification (GTDB taxonomy): domain Bacteria; phylum Cyanobacteriota; class Cyanobacteriia; order Cyanobacteriales; family Nostocaceae; genus Nostoc. The sequence continues at coordinate 47,300 of NZ_JBALEO010000056.1, read as the reverse complement.
TCCAGGTTTAATATTGTGAGCAGAAATATTAACTCCTCGTGGGATGATACCAATACCAGCAGTATTGATAAAGAGTTTATCAGCAGCACCTCGATGTACAACTTTTGTGTCACCAGTAATAATTTGAACACCAGCTTTTTCTGCGGCTGCTTTCATACTGTTTGCGACACGGCGTAAAATTTCAACAGGTAATCCTTCTTCTAAAATTACGCTGCAAGTTAGGTATAAAGGTTTAGCACCACTGACAGCTAAATCATTAACTGTACCGTTTACAGCTAATTCTCCTATATCACTACCGGGGAAAAATAACGGGTCTACAACATAAGAATCTGTTGTAAATGCGAGTCTGTCTCCTTGTTGGAGGAGAGGGGTTAAGTTGAAGCTGGCTTGGTCTTCTAGTTGTGAGAGAATTGGGTTATCAAAATTGCTGACAAAGATATCATCTATTAAATCGCGCATGGCTTTACCACCGCTGCCATGTGCGAGAGTTATATGAGTGTCTTGCACTTTACTTTTGCGGCGGCGGACTTGTTCTATTTTTTGGAATAGGGGATTTTTTATTGGGTTTGTGGGGGGAAAATTCATATTAAACTTTTTTTAAACGCAAAGGAACGCAGTAGACGCTTTTGCGGCTTGCCGCAGGCTGGGAAGCGCGGAGGTACGCTGAGTATTAGTCTGAGGAGAAGCCGCAGGCGGGGAGGGGTTCTTGAGTTATTTTTGGCTTTTGGGCGATTGTTCTTTTGGCAATGGTGGAAAGTCGCCCATATTTGTAATAAGCTGCACAAGCACCTTCGGAAGATACCATGCAAGTACCGATTGGTGTTTCTGGTGTGCAAGCTGTACCGAATACTTTACACTCCCAAGGTTTTAAGACTCCTTTGAGAATTTCTCCACATTTACAAGCTTTATGGTCGGCTACTTTGAGGTTAGGAATGGTAAATTTAAGTTCGGCATCAAATTGAGCATATTCAGGTTGAATTTTTAATCCTGAATAGGGGATGTCACCTAAGCCGCGCCAATCAAAACTATCTCGGACGGCGAAAACTTTATTTATGGCTTGGAGGGCTACTGTGTTTCCAGATTTTTGGACAATTCGATTATATTGATTTTCGACTTCACAACGATTTTCTACTAGCTGTTGCAATAGCATCCAAATTGATTGGAGAATATCTAAGGGTTCAAATCCTGATACGACAATTGGCTTATTATATTGTTGGGAAATAAATTCATAAGGGTCGGTGCCAATTACCATACTGACATGGCCAGGGCCAACAAATCCATCTAGTTGTAAGTCGGGATTATCTAATAGTGCTTTGAGGGCGGGAATCACGAGGACGTGATTGGAAAACATACTAAAGTTAGGAATTTTTTCGACTGCGGCTTGCAGGATGGTGAAGGCGGTGCTGGGGGCTGTGGTTTCAAAGCCTAATGCGAAGAAGACTACTTCTTTGTCGGGGTTATCTCTGGCAATTTGCAGGCTATCTAGGGGAGAGTACACCATACGGATGTCTGCACCTTGTGCCCTGGCTTGCAGTAATGTGGTGTTGGAACCGGGAACTCGCATGGCATCGCCAAAGGTGGCAAAAATGACGTTATGATTTTGAGAGATTGCGATCGCATCATCTAATCTCCCTTTTGGCATCACGCATACTGGACAACCAGGCCCATGAATTAGTTCAATGGTTTGGGGTAATATTTCTTCAATACCATATTTAAAAATGGAGTGAGTATGTCCGCCGCATACTTCCATGATTTTGATGGGTTTTTCTAGCTGGTGGCTTAATTTGGCGATTTCGCGGCGGATGGCTTCAGCTTTTTCTGGTTCGCGGAATTCGTCAACATATTTCATAGGAAGTGAGGAGTAGTGAGTTTTATGTATCTGTTAATTTCGCTTTTGTGGTAGGGAGTTTTTTTAACGAACCGCAAAGGACGCAAAGGGCGCGAAGAAGAAAGAAAGAAAGAAAGAAAGAAAGAAAGAAAGAAAGAAAGAAAGAAGTTTGAAACTCTTTTTCTGCGTGATAACAAATATTATTTAAGTACTAATCCCTGCTTGTGCTGCTGCTAATTCTTCAAAGAGTTGTAATGTTTCTGCCGCTTCTTGTTCGTTAATTCGATTCATCGCAAAGCCAACATGTACTAGCACCCAATCACCAATACAAGCTTCGGGGGGATGTTGTTCATCAACGATACAAGCAATATTTACTTCGCGCTTAACACCACCAATGTTAACTATGGCTAATTTATGGTTAGTGCTGGTAATTTCTATAATTTGTCCGGGGATTCCTAAGCACATTTTTTTATTTTGAAGATAAACTAACCGCAGAGGCGCGGAGAACACAGAGAGAATTATTTGTGAGTTTTTTCAAAAATCAAGACTCATGTATTAATTGTGCGGCTGCAATAACTGCTTGTCCTAGAGATAACCCGCCATCATTAGCGGGAACTAAGCTGTGAGTAAGTACTTTGATTCCCAATGTTTGTAATCCTTTGGTAACTTGGTCTAACAATATACAATTTTGAAATACCCCTCCTGTTAAAGCTACCTGATTAATCAGATTCTCTTGACTAAGATGTTTAACCATTTCCACTATTGCATTAGCTAAACCTTTGTGAAATTTAGCAGCTATAACTGGTTGGGGAATCTGCTGCTGTAAGTCATTGAGCAAGGCTTGCCACATTGAGGGGGTGTCTATACAATAAATACTATCTGAAAAGCTAAAGTTAAAAGGATATATTAGGGTTTCTTTATCATTATTTAAGCTGCTAACATCTACTATAGCTTCCATTGCGATCGCAGCTTGTCCTTCATAGCTACATTCATCTCTATAAATACCGATAGCCCCTGCCACTGCATCGAACAACCGCCCCACTGATGAAGCCGGAGGAGAGTTAATACCTTTCTCTATAAGTTGATTGAGTAGTTTAAGTGGCTTGTTTTTCAAGAATTTAAATATTTCTAAATCAGAATACTTCTCTTCGCAATCATCCCAAAGGTTAGCAGCTAATAATTGGGTATAAGTATTACGCCAAGGCTGATAAATTGCTTGTTCACCACCAAGCATTGCTACTGGTTTAAATGTTGCTAGGCGTTTAAATTTCCGGTAATCTGCTAAAAGAAATTCTCCACCCCAGAGTGTGCCATCGTCGCCATAACCTAAACCATCTAAAGCAATGCCTAATATTGGAGGCGAATCTAAAGGAATTTCATTTTCAGCCATGCAAGCGGCGATATGGGCGTGATGATGTTGAACTGGATAAACTTTGATTTGATTTGTTTCCCCAATTTCTTTACCAAGTTTGCTTGAGAGATATTCAGGATGTTTGTCAATGGCAATTATTTCTGGTTGATGCTCAAATAAATTTAAGTATAAATTTAAAGTGTCTTGATAAGTATTGAAAGCCGCAGCATTTTCTAAATCTCCTAGATGTTGAGAAAGAATCGCTTCTCCTTCACGCAATAGACAAAAGGTATTTTTTAACTCACTACCCATTGCTAAAATTGGCGGTACATTCTGAAATCCTGGTGGTAAACTAATTGATGCTGGTGCATATCCTCTGGCACGGCGAATTGTTTGAACTTTATCACCAAGAACACGCACAACCGAATCATCTACCCGATTAATAATCTCTCGATTGTGAAAGAGAAAATAATCAGCAATTGTTCCTAATTTTTCTCTTGCCTCGTCATTATTAATACATTGTGGTTCATCAGCAATATTGCCACTTGTTAAAACAATTGGGCGATTCATCCGCCGCAGAATTAAATGATGTAGGGGCGTATAAGGAAGCATGAAGCCAAGGGTATTTTGCCCTAATGCAACTGACGATGCTAATTGTTTTTTATCTGAAGCTTGTAATAAAACAATTGGTGCAGCAGAACTTGTTAATAATTCTTTTTCTTTGGCGTTGACAATACAATATTGTTCAATTATTTCAATATCCCGCGCCATTAAAGCAAAGGGTTTATGATAGCGCTTTTTTCGCTGACGCAGTTTTTGTACAACGGTTTCCTGTGTTGCATCACAAGCTAGATGAATACCACCTAAACCCTTTATTGCCACAATCTCACCTTTTTGCAACAAGGTACAAACGGCATCGACATCATCCAACATCGAAAACATGGAAGCAGTAACCGATTTACCATCAGTGCGTTCTAACCAAACTGTGGGGCCGCAAACATGACAAGCGACAGGTTGGGCGTGAAAACGGCGATTTTCAACATCGTGGTATTCCTTTCCACATTCTGAACATACGGCAAACGCAGACATACTGGTATTGCATCTGTCATAAGGAATGGCACGAATAATACTCAGTCGGGGGCCGCAATGAGTGCAATTAGTAAAGGGGTAACGGAAAAAGCGGCTAAAGGGGTCGAATATTTCTTGTTGACATTGCAAACAAGTGGCTGCATCAGGGGTAATTTCTGTTTTAATAGCATTACTGACGCTAGTAGAAATTACAAAATTATCAAATTTCAATTCACCTTCATAAATAGTTCTTGTTAGTTGATTAATTCTTGCCAATGGTGGACATTCTGTTTGCAATCTGGCAACAAATTCTGTGATTGCTTTCTCACTACCAGATACCCTAATTAATACACCTTGTCCATCATTACAAACATCTCCACGCAAACCACAGGCTTTAGCCAGACGATATACAGTAGGGCGAAATCCTACTCCTTGAACAGTACCGCGAACTCTAATTTCTTCAGTCGCCATATAAATCTGACTTTCAAAAATTACGAAATGAGGCTACGCCAAATTTCCTTGGCTTCTTATTTCTTTCTTTGCGTACTTTGCGTACTTTGCGGTTCGTTTATCATATTACAAATTATTAAACTGCCACAGTAAAATTCGGTTATTTCCAGAATCAGCTATCACTGCTGTATTACCACAAATTTTTATCCCGTAACACCAATTTAAGCTATCTCGTTTAGGTAGTCCGAAATTACGATTTTCACCTTTATTTTGAAAATTTATTTGTCCTGCTAACCCATCTGCCACTACACCTTGCAGTGATAAAATCGATTCTAGCTTTCTCCATCCTAACAACCGAGAATTAGCTGTATCTGCAACTACTAACCAATCTCCAGCCACCCCAACACCATAAGGCATACTCAAACTACTAGCGCTTGGCAAATAAACTCCTTGATTCATTTCCACAAAATCAAAGCTTTTTTGTCCTAAAACTACTGCACAAGGGGTATTATTTTCTGTTGGTATTCCCTGCCAAATCATCACTCGATGATTACCTGCATCGCTGACAACCAAATTTTCTCCCCAAAGGGTGATATCGTGACACCAACGCATACTCGCTGCGGTTGCAGAAGCACCGCCGTTTTCATTGCGAGATATCATATCTGGTTGTCCCAAAACTACATCAGCAGGTTGACCATTTTCTGTTGGTAACTGATGCCAAATTAATACCCTGCGATTACCAGTATCGGCAATAAATAGCCGTCCTTGATGATAGAAAACACCATAAGGCCAGTGCATTGTACTGGCGGATGCTTGTTGACTTCCCCGATTTGGTTCATTATCGATAAAATTAGCTTGTCCTAACACCAAATCTGCTGGAACATTGTTATCTTCTGGTAAGTTTTTCCAAATTAAAACTCGATGATTCCAAGCATCTGCTACGGCTAACCCTTCATCACAAGCACAAATGCCTGTTGGTACACTTAAGGTTGCACTTCCCGGTGTACTTTTAGCATTTTGTCCTTCATGATAAAAATCAGGTTGTCCAATTACCCAATCAGCAGGTTGACTATCTCGTGTGGGTAATTTTTTCCATCCTAATAATCGATGATGTCCGGTATCTGATACCCATAAAGGGCCGGTTTTTGATAACAAACAAGCACCACGAGGCCCAAACATTGTTGTGGGACTAGGTGCTACAGGTATCACTAATTGTTCGGGTTCGATAATGTTACCTAAAATTACCTCTGCACCTTGAGGTGATAGAGGTAAATATTGAGAAATATCTGTTGCTTCTAGCGGTAATTGTGATATGGGATTAATTATGATTGGGATATCCATGAACCGCAGATAGACGCTGATAATTATTTAAAAACATTAATCTTGATTAGCATGTAACAATAGTAACGGTTTTGCATTATGTTTTTTTCAAATTAAGTTAAAACCTCTAATCAACTTCTATATTAATCAAGCTTAAAAAACTCAAGATAGCCTTTAGAGGATGTTTGAAAAATCCTATTCTCGGTATTAAAGCACTTCCAGCTATTATGCAATACAGACCGCCAGGGAATAGAATTCTCTGTCTAATGGTGCAAGTCCTCTAGAAGAGGACTAGAAAAACTTGGGTTAAAGCACTGACAGCTATTATGCAATATAGTACAGTTTTTCTTCTTGCCATTTCCTATCATAGTTTTCAGCTTTGAGGATGTACCTCATAGCTGCCGGAAGCGCTGTAGATAGTTTTAGATCCCCCTAAATCCCCCTTTTTAAAGGGGACTTTGATTCAGGTTCCCCCTTTTTTAAGGAGGGTTAGGGGGGATCTAAAAGTGCCTAAATTCACAGCAAAATACTTCTCAAACAACCTTTTAGTAAGTTTTGCTACATAGCGAATCTTTGACATGAGTGCGCGATTTACTGAAATTAGAAAGCAAACTGGGGTTTGAGAAAGTAAAAGCTTATTTTGCTTGCGGAAAACACTAAAATGAGTAAGTCAAATAACCTTTTACTTGCGGAAAACACCAAAATGAGTAAGCAAACTGGAGTTTGAATAAGTCAGAGCTACTTTTGCTTGCGGAAAACACTAAAATGAATAAGCAAACTGGGGTTTGAATAAGTAAAATGACCTTTTGAGAAAGTAATATGCCTTTTTACTTTCTCAAAACACTAAAATCAATACCTGAATTACACAAATGAGAATGAATTCAGGGATATTGAGAAAGCATTCGGGCATTTTGCTTGCACAAAACACTAAAATGTATGCGCGAACTACTGAAATGAAAAAGCAAATTAGCCGTGATTGACTAATCGTCAAGTATATTTGCTGAAATCTTACCTTCGCACGATCATTTTTGTAGTTTTACAAAAACCTTATCGTCTTTAACCTTGACTGGATACGACTGAAGCGAAACATCAGGTACGGTTAAGCATTTACCTGTCTCTAATTTGTACTGGAATCCGTGGGCAGGACAGGTAATAATAGCATTTTCAACTTTACCCTTTTCTAAGGGAGATCCTAGATGGGTACAAGCATTACGGTAACATTTAACTGTAACGCCTTGACGATGTAAAATTAGTGAAGTACCAGCAAGTTGTACTGCGATTACGCTAAACTCAGGAACTTCATCAATAGTTGCTACTTTGATCCAAGTACAAGTTATTTTTGAAGAGAATGGACTGATTAAACTAGAATTCGCGTTCTTAACAGCAGGGCTATTATTGACTGCAACAACTTTAGTAATTTCAGGACAATGGTTTTTTATTGCCTGTTCTACTCCCTGAGATAAAGTCAAAGTAGAAGCCGGACAACTGCTGCAAGTTCCGATTAATTTGACTTCTACTGTATCTGGGGGCTTAATTGCTACTAGTTCTACATCCCCATTATGACTTTTTAAACCTGGGCGAACTTCTTCAAGGGCTGTTTGAATTCGTTGTGCTAATGGTGGTTTTGGTGGTTTTACTAGTTCGTGATAAAGCAGTACTGCGTATACTACCTCATCATTAACAGCATGACGCAATGCTGACATTGATTCTTGCTTGAGGCTTTTAATTAAATTAGTCAATGCTGCTTTGTGCAAAGCTTCAATTGCTGTTTTTAGACCGATTGCTACACACCTTTGGCTTTCATCCCATTCGGATATAATTGCCTCAAAGCGGTTAATTTCCCGAACTAATTCTTCAAGGTTTGTCATTAGTCATTAGTCATTAGTCATTGGGCAAAACAGTTCAGAGTCCCGTTAGCGGTAGCGGGGCGTTTAGCCCATTCCCAGTCCTGAGTAAGAAAAGTGAGATTCCCTACTCAGCACTCAACACTCATTACTCAGCACTCATTACTCATCAGGGGCATTGGTTATTCCTAAATTACCAATGACAAATTACTTCGTTTTAAAATCTTTGAGGAGAAATGGCATAATCAAGCCTGTCACTAAGCTAGATAATGTTATTGGTAGGTAGAAGGGAATATCAGCTTGTGCAAATAACACTAGCACTGACGAACCGATAGCAGCTGCTATGGCAGTTTTTTGGACAAAATATATAGGGTCGCGTAGTAATTTTCCTTTGAAAAATAACTTAGCAGAAAACCACCCAAGTTCTAACATATTTCCTCCTAATAATGTGACAATAAATTAAGTATGGCAAACCCTAATAGAATTGCAGGAATTACACCAGCAGGGGCAAACAAAGCACCAACCATTGCTGAAAGCTGATAGCCGATATCTTTTCCAGCTAACAGCATTCCACCAATGGCACCGCCAAGCATAGATAAGGCTGTTGCTATAATTATCCACACTAATCCTGTTATTATGTTCAAATCACCATCTGCTAAACTTGTGAGAAAATCTCTCACAGAAGGGTTTGTTAAAATATCTCTCATGCTGTTTTGTTCTCCTGATGATGAGGGGGTGGATGAGGGAGAATAATCAATGCTCAATGCCCGATTTCTACTTCAATATCTTGTAAAGCTTGGGCTACTATCTCTGCTTGTTCAGTTTGTTGATTTTGGGTAAATATTTCTAAAGCTTGTTGATAGTAAATACGAGCTTTTGAGAGATTATTAGGATTACCCGCTTCTGGGTTTTCTGAGTCATCGGGTAAGTTGAATAAGGCGTTGGCTTTGTTTGAAATTGTGTTAGCGTATTCTAGAGGTGTATCTTGGAAATTACGCACTTTTAGCGCTTCATCATAAGCTGCGATCGCACGTAAGTTATTTTCCACAGGATGGGAACTCACTAAATATTGCAAAGCGTTACCCAAGTTGTTTTGCAACATCGCATATTCTCTGGGATGGTCAATCAGATTAATATGCTTAAGTGCGACCTCAAATGATTGCACAGCTAACCCTTGACGCAAGTATTCTCGTTCTGATGCCAGTGGCATAGAAAGGTAAGCGATCGCAATATTGTTATACAAAATCGCGTATTCTTGGGGGTAATCTTCCCAAGTGAACACCCGCAAAGCCTCATGATAAGCCTGGATGCTGTCAGTTATCCGCGCCAAATTGAAGGGCACAAGCGACTGCAACACCAGCCCAAAATTCATCTGTGTCTCTGCTACTTCCTCTGGTGAAGCTAATTCCTGTAAGATTGGCAGTGCTTCTTCATAACCTGCTTTCGCTTGCGTCAGCAGTTGGTAATCAGCATCCGGTATTGCTTGTAATGTCCCTGCCATCCCCACTTTCGCCCTGGCTTTCAGTAGGGGATACTCCTCACCACACATTTCATAAGCCCGGTAATATAACCCAACTGCATTCCGCAAGTCTTGGGCAGCTTTAGGCTTTTTTTGAAAACCCTGTGCGATCTCAATCAGCATTTGGATTTTTTCTTCTGCTGAAGCTGACTCCGATGCAACAGCTGCTACCGCAGCTTTCACCGCCGAATCTGTAATGCTGGGGGTCATAACTCTGCCGTACTCTAGCCAATTGGGAATTGAGTCCAACACCCATGAATAATCGAAACACGCGATCGCATTTCATCACGGGCCATACTGATTTACGCAGGCTTCGAGTCCTTTAGGCGGAATTCCCCTTTTTGTCTGAGACTAGGCTAAGGATTAAGGACTAGGGAAAGAGTTGATCCCATGCCCAATGCCCAATCAATTTTTTTACTATAAAACACCCTATTTCTAAAATTCTAGGGGGAAATTGCTAATATTAATGTCAGCTTTAAACACCTAATTTTTTTTAAATACTTTTTGTATCATCGTGTTATACAATTTAAATATTTTTTATTGAATTGTTGACATACATAATATTTATTGTACTCAAAATAGTCGCCACGGGATCATCAAAGTGTAAAATATGTTCATCAACTGTAAAACAAGCTAACTTGAAAACAGACAGTATCTTCTATCGGATTTTTCAGAGTATCCCTACTACGTTCTTTGAACTGATTAACCAACCGCCCCAACTAGCTAGTGTTTACCAATTTTCTTCAGTAGAAGTCAAACAACTGGCCTTTAGAATCGATGGCGTTTTCCTCCCAAATGCAGCAGAACTACCCATTTATTTTGCCGAAGTGCAATTTCAACCAGACAAAAAGTTCTACTCACGTTTATTTACCGAAATCTTTAACTATCTCGATAAAACCGAATTAACCAACAATTGGCGCGGTGTTGTCATCTACCCCAACCGTAGCGTTGATACTGGAGATACCGAAAGATATACAGAATTACTCAACTCACAACGAGTGACTCGCGTCTATCTTGACGAATTAAGCTCAATTGAGACATCATCAATCGGCATAGATACAGTTAAACTCATCATCGAACCCGAATCAACCGCGACAACAAGAGCGATCGAAATAGTCAACAGTGCTAGAGAGCAAATTCTAGATGTCGCTACTATTAGGGAAATTATACAATTGATAGAGACGATATTAATCTACAAGTTGCCGCAATTGAGCCAAGAGGAGATCGGAAAAATGTTTGGATCAAATGAGTTAAAGCAAACTAGATTTTACCAAGATGTTTTTGCAGAAGGGAAACAAGAAGGGAAACAAGAAGGGAAACAAGAAGGTAAGTTAGAAACGATACCCCGGTTATTAGCGTTGGGTTTAAGTATTGAGGAGATAGCTCAAGGCTTAGGCTTGGACGAACAAGTTGTTAGGCAAGCTGCACAACCAAAATCTTAAAACAATAGGGTGCGCGAAGGCTTAACAGTGCGTTTAATAGAGACGATATTAATCTAAAAGTTGCCGCGATTTAGCCAGGAGGAGATAGTAAAAATGTTTGAATTAAATGACTTGAGGCAAACTAGATTTTTCCAAGATGTTTTTGAAGAAGGTAGACAAGAAGGTAAAAAAAAGGTAGACAAGAACTTTTTGAAGAAGGTAAACAAGAAGGTAAGTTAGAAGTTAAGTTAGAAATAATACCCCAGTTATTAGCGTTTGGGTTGAGTATTGAGCAGATAGCTCAAGGCTTAGGCTTGGACGAACAAGTTGTTAGGCAAGCTGCACAACCAAAATCTTAAAAAACTGATATATAGCTGACGGGGTGCAAGACTTTGCACCCCAATATTTTGCTGAATTTGACTTGGTTATTGCATTAAAATCTGACTACTTAAAATACAATACGCTTGGGTTAAGAGTTATTGGTGTAGATAATTGGTATTTGAAGACGCGATTTATCGCGTCTCTACATGAGGGTTTTTGGCTTATCTGAACTGTATTGGCTGAAAATATTCATCCTTTCGCACAGATTGATACTTGGCAATAATTGTTATTAATAATTTCAGAGCTTTAACCGCAATAAACTAAGCATGTTTATTTTATTGAATGCGAGGAGTTAAAATCAAAAGATAATTTTATTTTTATTTTTGATGTTACATATATAACAGACATACCCCTTTAAAATAATCTTAATTAAATCTCAGCTATTGTTAATGATTAATTCTTTTTTAATGAAAGAGAATTAAAGAAAAAAATATCTTAGTATTAAAAAACAAATATTGATAAGCAGGTGAGACTTTACAAGCATTATCACCTACATCATGCATGGGAAACAATACAAAAATACCTAGCCGATGACTAACGTACTATGGCTACAGGGTGGTGCTTGTTCAGGCAACACCATGTCATTTCTCAACGCCGAAGAACCGACAGTCTGCGATTTGATCGCTGATTTTGGTATCAATATACTTTGGCATCCTTCCTTGGGGCTGGAACTAGGCAACGATTTGCAAACACTGCTACGAAATTGCATTTCTGGGACAATTCCCCTAGATATCTTGGTATTTGAAGGCAGTGTTGTTAACGCCCCCAATGGCACTGGCGAATGGAATCGGTTTGCCGATCGCGCCATGAAAGATTGGTTAGCAGACCTCGCCAAAGTTGCTAAATTTATCGTCGCAGTGGGAGACTGTGCCACCTGGGGAGGAATTCCCGCCATGTCACCTAACCCCAGCGAATCAGAAGGTTTGCAATTTCTCAAACGTCAAGAAGGCGGCTTTTTAGGGAAAGATTTTCTCTCACAAGCCGGATTACCTGTAATCAATATACCTGGATGTCCCGCCCATCCCGACTGGATTACGCAGATATTAGTGGCGATCGCTACTGGACGCATAGCAGACATTGCTTTCGATGAACTAAATCGTCCCCAAACTTTCTTCAACACCTACACCCAAACAGGTTGTACCCGTAACGTCCACTTTGCCTACAAAGCCTCAACTGCCGAATTTGGTCAGCGCAAAGGCTGCCTATTTTATGACTTGGGTTGTCGCGGCCCCATGACCCATTCCTCCTGCAACCGCATCTTATGGAACCGCGTCTCATCCAAAACTCGCGCCGGAATGCCTTGTTTAGGTTGCACAGAACCAGAATTTCCCTTCTTTGATCTCAAACCCGGAACCGTATTTAAAACCCAAACAGTAATGGGAGTTCCCAAGGAATTACCGCCAGGATTCAACAAAAAAGACTACGCCTTACTCACAATGGTTGCAAAAGATGCAGCGCCAGCTTGGGCAGAAGAAGACTTTTTTACAGTTTAGTCATTAGTCATTAGTCCTTTGTCATTTGTGAAAAACCAATGACCAATGACCAATGACCAATGACAAATAACCAATGACAAAGGACAAATAACAAATGGGAATTCAATCATTAGACATTTCGCCTGTCGGTAGAGTTGAAGGCGATTTAGATGTCCGAGTCGATATTGAGAATGGGCGGGTAGTCAACGCCTGGACACACGCAGAACTTTTTCGCGGATTTGAAGTTATTCTACGCGGTAAAGACCCCCAAGCCGGATTAATCGTTACGCCTCGCATTTGCGGAATTTGCGGCGGTTCTCACCTAACTTGTGCTTCTTGGGCATTAGATACAGCTTGGGAAACAGAAATTCCCCGCAATGCAATTTTGGCCAGAAATCTCGGTCAAATTGTCGAAACCATTCAAAGTATCCCCCGCTATTTTTATGGTTTGTTTGCCATTGACTTAACCAATAAAAAATACCGCCATAGTCGCTTTTATGACGAAGCCGTAAGACGCTTTGCTGCTTTCACAGGCAAATCTTATGAATTAGGCATCACAATTTCTGCTAAACCTGTAGAAATTTATGCGCTTTTAGGCGGACAATGGCCTCATTCTAGCTACATGGTTCCTGGTGGCGTGATGTGTGCCCCCACTCTTACAGATATTACCCGCGCTTGGGCACTTCTCGAATATTTCCGTACCAATTGGTTAGAACCAGTGTGGTTGGGTTGTTCTTTAGAACGCTACGAACAAATCCAAACTTATGATGACTTTAGGGAATGGTTAGATGAAGACCGCAATCATCGAGATTCCGACTTAGGTTTTTATTGGCGGATGGGTTTAGATATCGGTCTAGATAGATATGGCGCTGGTGTTGGTAAATATGTCACTTGGGGATATTTAGCCCATGAAGATAAATACCAAAAGCCGACTATTGAAGGACGAAATGCGGCGATGATCATGAAAAGTGGAGTGTACGACAGCTTCGCAGACACTCACGTTTTAATGGATCAGTCATTTACCCGCGAGAATACAACTCACTCTTGGTACGATGAAGGGACAGAAAATATTCACCCTAGCGATCGCACCACTAAACCCACTGCAATCAATACTAAAGACTTCGATAACGCCTACTCTTGGTCGAGTGCAGTCCTGCACAAAGATTTCGGACGTTTGGAAACCGGCCCCTTAGCGCGGCAATTAGTAGCTGGTGGTAAACATGGCGAATCTTGGCAACATTACGACCCCTTCATCCTTGATGTATTCAAGGAGATGGGTGGCGCTAGTATTCATGTGCGTCAGCTAGCACGAGTTCACGAAATTGTCAAGTTATATCGCCAAGCTGAACACTGTTTGCGCGAGTTCAAATTAAACGACCCTTGGTATATCAAACCCAAAGAAAAAGATGGCAAGGGTTGGGGTGCAACGGAAGCAGCGCGGGGTTCTTTGTCTCACTGGGTAGAAGTAGAGGGCGGTAAGATTAAGAATTACCAAGTGATTGCCCCAGGTACTTGGAATATCGGCCCTCGTGATGGTGAAGGAATCCGTGGCCCCATTGAAGAAGCTTTAATTGGCACACCCATTTACGATTCTAGCGATCCGGTGGAAGTTGGTCATGTGGCGCGATCGTTTGATTCATGTTTGGTGTGTACAGTCCACGCCCATGATGCCAAAACTGGTGAAGAACTAGCGCGTTTTCGGACTGCTTAAAGGATGGTAATGGCTAATGATTTTTTAGTTAATCATTAGCTCATTATTATTAGATTTACTGATGTTACCTTTCCTATTAGGCTGCGACTATACATACTGTTGAGCAAATCGATAAGCAGAATAGTGTTTCAATTACACTTATTTACTCTACTTGCTAATACCCAGGAATTTGAAATTCCTCCTCCTCATTCATTGTGATTAAATCACGGGCTTCATTGAACAAACTAGCTCTTATATTTGTTTCAGTATTATTGGCTAAGTGAACAATATCTTCTTTATGAGAGTGTCGTAGAATTATTTTAACATCTCCTTTTTCCAATATTGAACTCTCTGAAAGCCTTATCTCTAAAGGTTTGGTGACTAAATTCGTCTTAAGACTATGTTTACTCAGAGCTTGAGAAAAAAGTGGTAACATGACTTCTTTGTAAAGAATATCATACTTAATGAATCCAAATGAGTTATTTTTTTGGATAAATATATTTGGCATTAGATCCCGCTCAGGATATACAAATCGGAATGCCTCGAAAATCTCTAATGCAATAATTGAGGCTTGAACAACGTCTATCTGATTAGCTAGATAAGGTATAGAAGAAAAACTTGTCTTGTCAAATTGAACTTCTGAATTAAAGAACCTATCATGAAAAACCTCATTTCTGAAAGTTTCAAATTCTTGCAATTTTGGGAATATTCCTGAGCTATAAAAAATTTTCTTTTCAATCTCTAGTAGTTCAAAAACTGCTGTGAGGCGAGCGTTTAGGTGTTTTCCTCTAAAATTTTTGAAATCCTTATCTTTAAGAAAACAAGCAATTTTTAGCAATGTGTTTATAAACGCTTCAATAGCAAGAAACCAAAAACCAACTGCACTTATGGAAACATTTCCCTGATTGATTATGTCTTTTGATTGCTCCAGTTGCTCAAGATTCTGACATGAAAAGTAGAAAGCTTTAATTGAATAGTAAGGATAGGTAATTAGAAGCATAGAAGATTCATCATTTCCCTTTTTAGGGAACCAAGCATAAATCTGACCGATATTATCTTTTCTGAGGTCTTCCAATTTCATATTAGTGATTGGCTTCCAAAGCCTAGTAATTGATAATTGAGCGTAGACGCATAGAGCCTGTGGCTAGAGAGATTTACAGCTTACTGGATCGGTCATTCACCTAAGTGTAAACCCAGATCCTCATCCTCTAGAAGCATCTCAATAACTTCACGTAAATTTTCCTGCAATTCATCCAAGGTTTCGCCTTGAGAATGCGCTCCAGGAAAGCCAGGGACATAGCCAACATAGAACTTAGTGTCAGGATCTCTTTCAACGATCGCAGTAAAAGTTTTCATATCACAATCATCGACAACGCTCACTTACAGCTTACTGGATTAGTCATCCACCTGAGCGATTGCCCAAAAGATAAATTTGGGTGAAATGAGGGATAAATAACCTATTCCTAATGTCTTATTCCCAATGCCTTATATTCAAAACTCGTAGCGTAACACACTAAAACTTATAGAAACAGTGCGTTAGGCTTGCGTTAATACAACTCCCACAAAACAGCAATTTACACGGTAAGCTTGTGTCTGATTTAGCGCTACATAATTATCTCCCTCGCGTTCCCGATGCAGCATTGCAAGAATACATAGAATGGTGTGTTTTAGAGCAAGCTCAAGCCGCAGAATGTAACTTTACTCCTGATAGAAGTAAGTTAGATAATTTGCCACCAGAGGACTACGTTCCTAAACTTGTCGAGCAGTTCATGAAAGTTAAACCAGACCCAATTAAAGCAGGTTTGGTAGCTGCGATCGCTGGCAAAGAAGCTGACAAACACGCTTTATCTGGTTTAGCGATCGCTGCTGATTTTGTATCTCTTTATGTCAAGTACTTAATTCCTAAAGAGGGAAGTACTAAAGAGCAGGCTGAAGAGATATTAACTCAAGCATCACAACATCAGTATGAGAAACTGACTGAAGTTGCCAAAAAACATGGTGTAGCTTTATAGTTTCCTGCTGATAAATTATTTTTCAGAGGCTTTGTCTGTCCCATCAGTCAGAGCCTCGTATTTTGCAGATTATGGCAATAACTCGAAATAATCACAGTGTCTCGGACGAACAAAACCAAAGTCACGACGGTCAAGCGTCAAGATGCGATTGATGTTCTCTCTCTCTGCAAGTGCAATAATCGTTGCATCTGTAAAATCAAGCTGACTATCAGCATATTGTTCCAGAATTTCATTAACTCGCTCTAAATCTTCAAAGTGAATTGATTCCAGTCGAATATCGCTAGCAGCAAGTTCAACCAAAAAATGACGCATTATTTGATGTCCCAGTCTAGACGAAATTAGATAACAAACTTCGGGAAGAACAGAGGTTGGTAAAATTAATGGTTCACTCAACGTCTTTGCGACAGTAAAAACACGAGAGTGATTGCGATCGCTCTTGTTAGTAAGTGCAAATAAGAAACTTGTATCCAAGATTGCTGTCATGTAGGATCATCTGCTTTAAGACCCCAACCACGCACAGAATCAATCTCATTTTTTAATATATCTTCATCTTGTTCTGAGACATCAGTTTCCATAGAAGCTCCTAATCCTGCAATAGACATTAGAAAAGAAGATTTATTGTTGTCTACTTCTTTTTCTTTTGTTGATTTATATTGAAGATATTCAAGAAAGCTTGCGAGTTCAATTAATGTTTCATCCGGTAGAGCATTAACTGCCTCAATCAATTTGTGCCTATCTGTAGATAAACTATTCATCTGCTTGACATAGGTAAACAAGTACTTGTCAAAATTTTATCTTAGAATTAAGGAAACATATTACAGGTTTTCAGTGGTATGGACAGAATTGTAGTTAACTCTCACATTCATTTCGGTAAACCTTGCATCGCAGGAACACGCATCACAGTACAAAGCATTCTTGAACTGCTCAATGACGGACTTTCATTTGAAGAAATTATCCGAGACTACTATCCAGACCTACAAACTGAAGATATTCGTGCTTGCTTAGGATATGCGATCGCTCTGGTGGCAGCTGAAGACATACGCCTAGTATCTATTTGAGTATGAGATTATTACTAGATCAAGATGTGTATGCTGTGACAGCAAGATTTCTAGTTGATGCCGGATATGATGTCGTTCTTGTTGCTCAGATTGGTCTTTCGCAAGCAAGTGATGAAGAAATACTTAGAATAGCACAGGAACAAAACCGTATTCTCATCACGCGAGATAGAGACTATGGAAATCTTGTTTTTGTTAGAGCAATTGGATCTGGAGTCATCTATCTCCGAATCTTACCTACAACTGTTAATAACGTTCATAACGAATTGGTACGAGTTATAGAAATTTACTCAGAAGTCGAATTGGTAGGCGCATTTGTAGTTGTAGAACCAGATGGACATAGGTTTAGAAAAGTATCTTTGTAAAAGTTAAAAGTGGTCTAACAAGTTACCTTAAACAATTAAACCTCATCCCATGCTAACTATTATTGGTTGCGGTAATCTAAATCGCAATGACGACGCAGTAGGCGTAATCATTGCCCAACGCTTACAAAAATATCTAGCTGAAAACCCTCACCCTCATGTGCAAGTTTATGACTGTGGCACCGCAGGGATGGAAGTAATGTTTCAAGCTAGAGGTAGTAAACAATTAGTAATTATTGATGCAAGTTCAACTGGTTCTGAACCGGGTGCTGTGTTTAAAGTTCCAGGAAAAGAACTGGAAGCTTTGCCAGAACCTAGTTATAACTTGCACGATTTTCGTTGGGATAATGCTTTAGCCGCCGGACGGAAAATCTTTCAAAATGATTTTCCCGAAGATGTGACAGTTTATTTAATTGAAGCGGCAAATCTTGGTTTGGGACTAGAGTTAAGTCCTGTTGTCAAACATTCTGCTGATTTGGTTTTTGAAGAGGTAGCTGCACTTATCAAACAGAATATTAACTAATACAAAATCCAAAATCGAATCACGCCCAATCCCGATAAACAGAAAGTTCATCTACCCTCATTTCAAAAGGTATGCCTTGACTTTCTGGCGGACAAACACGGATTTTAGCACTGTTAACAATTCCATATAGCAATGTCCCCATTGGCACAATTTTTTGTAAAACACGCCAATTAATAACTTGATCGGGACATTCAATTACCAATGTCAGAGCATTGGCGTGGGTTGTGACATACCACCGACAATCAGACAGAAGATTTTGAATGGTGCGATCGCACGCTTCATAAAAGTATCTGCTAATAGAATCCTCTAGTTGTTGCCGCAGTATAATATCTGCCGATGTCGGTTGCATAGGATGTGAGTCATCACCATTGAAGTAATACATCTTTCTAGCCATCTCTCTTTAGTTTCCTGCTTATATTCCAATCACCATTCCATAAAGTACATCTTTATTCGTTTCTAATAATTCTTGGGTTTCATCATCATAATAAGCACCAATCCCACTACACTGAATCCCCAAATAATTACTAGTTAAATAAAGCCTCTGTCCAAGAAAACCAGCCATTTGCATAGCAGTTTGATAGTTTAAATAATCTGACACAAAAAATAAAGTTACAGCGCTATCTCTAGCAATAGCCTGATTAATACATAAGTAACCTGTCTTTTCACTAAAGTTACCCGCTTTAACCAGATACGTACCTTTATATAACCCAGGTGTCATTCCTTCTACTCGATGCACCACTGAGTAAATTTCTATTTCCTCATAGTTTTCTGTCGGTATTGACTGCTGAAGTTGTTGTACTACATATAAATAATCTTCTTGAGAAATAGACTCTTTCCGGAAACGTCTAATAGAACGTCTATTCCAAACAGTTTGAGAAAATTTATCCTTGTCGAAGTGAAATTGAGGATACTCTAATTTATGCTGACGACTCTTTTGTAGAGTTGTTGCTTGATAGGCATCTTCAATAAATTGATTGGATTCAAAATAATCAGTACCAGAGACAAAAGGAACTTTCAGCCTTAAGCTTCTGATTTTCTTGTCTTGTATTTCTCCTGACACCGCACAAGCAGTAATAAACTCCTTATTCTCAAAACCCAAATCTGAATTGAGAGCAAGTTTATCAAAGTCAAAGATTAGTTGTATATCTCGGTTGTGGAGAAAAGCTGAAGCTGCGATCGCACCTAAATGGTGTCCGCTATCTAAGAAGCAATATCTTATGCTTCTATTTTGATATTTCCAGCTAGACCTATAATAAACACAACTAATTAAAAAGATGAATCCGTTGATACATTTACCCGGTATAATATAATTCTCTAACCCATCATCAATTAATTCATAGATGAGAGTTAGACAATTATTCTCAACTTCTAGATGGTATATACCATTTACCATTCCCTCAATCCCGCGAACCTGTACGTAAACTTCCGTAGGATACAGAGCGCCTGCTGATGGATTCACCCGCAATTTATAAGGGCCATCTTTATATACTTTTTCCAGTGTTATCGCACTAGTTAAGGAGATAAAAGAATGAACAGGATTATTGAGATTTAATTTCACTCTCCGATAAAACTTGGGATAAACTTTAAATGGAGATGGCTGTGTTGAAGCATCTACATAATTTGGATCGAGTTGTACCGATAAGTAAGAATGCTTGCTAGCGTCATGATAAGCTTTGCCCGATATCTGACTTGATGGCATTTTTAAGTATCCTTAAGACTTCTACGTTGCTAGCAAAATCTATTGCTTTATAATCGTCTAAGTTTTTTAAATATAAATTAGGCTGATGTTCTAAAAGTAACTTGACTACTTCTGTTTTTCCGGCTGAAGCTGCATACATTAAAACAGTTGCACCATTATCATTTTGATTGTCAATGTTAATGTTGACAGACAACAGTAAATTAATTAAATCGTAGTGATTACCAAAACAAGCAAACCACAAAGCATTGTTGCGATCGCTATTTCGAGCATTGATATCCGCACCTGCATCAATTAGTTCTTGAACGACTGCATAAACTCCTTCTCTTGTCGCTTTCATTAAAGCTGTATCGCCATTTTCACCTGGCTGATTTAAATCGCTAGAATTATAGCCTTTTGCTATTAGCCATTGGATTGTAGCTTCACTCAAATTTTGACTTTTGGTTCGATTCATAAGTACTCCTCAGTTAACTTTTTTACTAATATAAATTTGCTTGGCAAATAGAATGGTGAGGATTGCTCACCATTTTTGCAAAAATGTTATTTAAATTCTTTTAACTTACATATATGCTATCAACTTTATAAGTTTAAATTATGAATCATTTATAAAGAACAGCAAACATTCTTCTTAAAAAAGCCTGAAAAATGATGGTAAAGCAGTAATTTTTACAGTTTTCTTACATAAGATAGATTAAGAGCAGATATAGGTAGATTTAGATCCCCGACTTCTTAAAGAAGTCGGGGATCTGCACTTGGACAGTAAGTGCATATATTTTAAAATTTACTGGCAATGATAAGAATATAAAATATTGTCTACATCTTCGATGCTAAGACTTTGTTTATCGGCTAAAGCTTTCAATCTATGGGTAATATCTTTAAGCTGGGATAAATTAAAGGAAAGTCCTAATTCATTAGCTCGGTGATTAACCGCCTGTTTTCCAGCCAATTTATGATTAATTAAAATTGAACGCGTTACACCAAAACTCCGGGGATTAATAGCTTCATAAGTCTCCGAGTTATTGAGCATAGCTTTAGTATGAATACCAGCTTTATGACTAAAAGCACTTTCCCCAAAAACACAATGATTAAAAGGAATAGAAATTCCAACTTTTCTCGCAACTAATTCATGCAAGTAACCAAGTTCTTCCAAGCGATATTTAGACTTAATCTGCTCTGGATTTGTAGCATATAATCTCGCAATGAATGCAGCTAGTGAAGTAATACCATTGCGCTCACCAATTCCCAAAACACAAGTGTCAATATGAGTTGCTCCCGCTTCCAGTGCTGTATAACTGTTAGCATTTGCACATTCTGTATCATTATGACCGTGAAACTCAATATCTAAATTGGTGAATTGACGTAAAGTCTTCACTAATTCAAATACTTGCATTGGCGTAATAATTCCTACTGTATCGGCAATTCCTATGCGTTTGACAACTCCTAACTTTTCAATTTCCGAGTAAATTGTGGTTAAATCTTCTGTAGAAGTACGTGACGAATCCTCAGCCGAAAACCGTAACTCAATATCGGGGGCTTGTTGATGAATAAAAGTTAAAACTTCAGATGCTAAATCAATAATTTGATTAATATTTTTACCATGACTGAACTGACGCATCAAAGAAGAACTACCGATAGTTAAATTAATCCCAGCTACGCCTGTGGCTAAAGCAACTTTAGCATCTTCTAAATGACAGCGAATGTGAGTTAATATTTTGGATGGCAAGCCTAAGCGAGACAATCGTTCACAGTCTTGTCTAGATTGAGGTGAAGCAATTGGTGACGTTAACTCTATATATTCCACTCCAAATGCAGCAAGGGCTTCAGCGATTTCGACTTTATCATCTGAAGAGAAATTGGCTTTGACGAATTGTTCACCTTCACGGAGAGTACTTTCTACAATTGCAAATTCAGATAGCGACATTGAGCAATCCCTATACTAATTCTTACTAAGGATATTCACTTATTAGTTTTTATATTAACAGATTTGCATAATCGAGAAATAATTACTTTGGCTGATTCTTGGGGACTGGTTATAGTATCAATTATAAGAGAGCGATCGCTTGTATCCATCGCTTCTAAAATCTGTTTTGTCGGAACCGAATCATAATTCTGACTCTCTTCCACAAATATTTTTAGTTTTTCTTGTAATTCTACACCTGTAACAACTTGTTTGCTTACAAGTTCTAAGATTTGTTGTTCTTCTTTAGGAGTAAAATAAGCAGAAGCCTCTGGTACGCCCAAACTAGCAAAGTTGCTCAGTACTTCTGGGAGAATTTGCATAGGATCGTCTAATTCTTGATGAGCAATTCGATCAAAAGAATCATGACGTTTTAGGAGCCTTTCTAAACGCACCGTATTTGGTGCGGTCAACATTACAAATTTAGCATTTTTTAAAGCTGTAGCTGCATAGCGAACCTCATTTTCACCACGCAAACTATCGAAAACTAACATAGAGTTGACTTCTTGTGGATTGATGTGTAGAGAAGCTAAAATGTGACCCATTCCACCAGGAAAGTATTCTCGATAAAGGCGAGTATAAGTTAGGCGTTTAATCCGGCAATGTGGTTGCACGAGTTTCTCTTGCATTTTTAACATTGGTGCAATTATCACACGTTCGGTTAAAACACGACGATTAGGTAAAAGTGTAAAATCCAAGCCTTCTTCAGCCAAAGCTTTTGTGATTGTGCTTTTTCCCACGCCAGTCATACCTACTAGAATAAGTAAGGGAAAACTTGTTATTGGCAACCAGTCTTTAGGAACAGGAAATCCTACACCTACAACTGGACTTAAATGTTCAAAAAATAGATTTGGCCTTGTTGTATTAACTTGATGCTGCACAATATAAACCTCTTTTTAGTCTAGTTATTATAAATACACAAATATTTTTTTACCTCAGTATTTATACATAATTAAAATAGCTGTGTTAAATGGATGATAATATCCATCAATAGTTAGTTTTTTTAAATTTTTTATCTTGCTTTTTTCAGTAAATGACCGCTCTGCCAATTTTTGTAATGCTCGTAAAGCAGAAATACCACTGTTAAGTAAATGAGAATTATTTCAAAATTATTAAGATATCTTAAATATAGCTAGTTTTAAAATCAAAACTTGCTAACTTAGCTAAGGTATAAAGAGTTCAAGTTAGTGAATTAAAAACATGGAAATTAGCGCTCGTAATTCTCTTAAGGGTACTGTCAAAAAAGTTGTACATGGTTCAGTTAATACTGAGATAACTTTAGAACTAGCGCCAGGAGTAGAGCTAGTGTCAATAATCACAAAATCATCAGCAGAAAAGCTAGGACTTGCAGAAGGTAAGCAGGCTTATGCCGTGATTAAATCATCAGATGTGATAGTTGCTGTTGATTAAAAAATAGAGTTGGCTTCTTTTGCAAGCCACTCTATTTTTCATATCAAATTGCATTTATATAATATTAGTGACCAAAAGAGTGCAATAGCTTAGTTTAATGTAATTACAGCAATCATATTAGATTTTTAAGAACTGAAAATCATAGATCCCCGACTTATTTAAAAAGTTGGGTATTTTATTTATCATAAATTATTAAGCAAGGCTATACATAAATGCAGAAATGTTGAATCCTGATACAAAACTTTACACAACTAGTTACACTAACTCTAAAAAGTCTAAAATAGTCAACATGACATCATCTCCTCAAACCAATGAACCTAACTGATTTTCTGACACATACAAGATTGTAAATAGCGGAATTTATCTAATAGTGTATGTCCCCATTGTTGTGGGATAGATAATATTTGTAAAATTAGATAAGCTATTAAACTAACATAAATTTGTATGGTGATACCATTGACGTTCTTAGTAATTAACTTGTCAAGTTTTAAATGCATTTTTAAAAACTTCCACAATAGTTCGACTCCCCAACGTAACCGATAAATGTCCCTAATTTCATCATCAGTAACTGCTGCATCTCCTGACTCAGGTAAATTAGTCACTAAGCGAAACTCGGTTTTGGTTTCTAAATCACAAAAATTAATCACTCTATAAGCTTGAGCATTATCAGATACACCAACTTTAACTAACCCAGTTGATTCTTCAAATTCTAGTTTACAATTATTTTTTATCCGCAAGACAAAATATTTGTTTTCTTGTACTAATTCTTGAATAAATTTTAGTCCAGCAAATCCTCTATCCATGACTCCAACAGCATTTATTGGTAAACTAGACATCATTTTAGAACCAAATTTATAATCATGGTCATGCCCAAAATTAATGAAGTTATCTGATGGACTTCCAGTAGCTAGATTTAGAGAACTAAAAAGTTTTACGCTCTGGGTGTCCTAGTATCCATAACAACTTACTGGTGAGAGTAATAATTGTTGAATCTATTGGACAAATTGCATATTTATCATGTAACTTTTTTTGGACTTTCTTCTGTACTAACTCATTTAATTTTTGGTAAATTTCTTGAAAAGGTTTTTGGCTTCGATGTAAGTTTGCTTTAGAGAAAGTAGAAATATCTACCTCAAATCCTGTGTTGTTTAATCTCTTAAACAAATCTCGCATACTTGTTAAACTGTTATCCATAGCATAAGATAACCAGCACTCAAAGAACAGACGACTGTTCAATACCGGATAATCGTTTTTTGGCAGTCCTCTCAAGATACCTTTGACAATCTTGGGAAATGAATTTATAATCACTATCAAATAGATATACTTTAATCTTCCGCCCAAAATTTAACATATTTTGGGCCATTTTTATCGGCTTTTTCTTAACATTCAACACTTTTGACATAAATGCTAATTAATGGAATTATCAATAACGCGAACATAAATCACTCGGACACTTTCTAAATCTAGTACAAAATTTCTGTTATCAATATTGAGCATAAAGGAGGAAAAATCTTGCTTTAAACTGATATGAGTTCCTGTTACTATTCCCATTGATATAAGTTTTTTCAAGATTGTTTTATTCTGAATTTTACAGAAAATTACGATTCCTCGCTCTCCTGTTCTCAATAACTCTAATGAACAGCCAGTAACACTAAAGCTGGTAAACATTTTAATTATAAATTATGAATTGTGAAAGGAAGAAGGAAGTATATTTTCATCCTTCATCCTTCATGTTTTATTTGGTTACTAAAGGCAGCAACCAAAGTAGTAACTTAGACCAGATATGCTTCTTGATGTGTCTTAATTGTGCAATTAGAACGAGGGTAAGTTACACAAAGTAAAGCGTATCCTTTAGAAACCTGATCGTCATCTAAAAAGTTTTGATCGTCTTGATTAACTTCACCTTCGACAACTTTACCAACACAGCTAGAGCAGGAACCTGCATGACATGAAAAGGGCAACTCAATACCATTTTCTTCTGCTGCTTCTAAGATGGTGGTCTCTTCGTCAACTTCAATTGTGGTGTCGATGTCTTCTTTTTTGTTGATTAATCTAACTTGGTAGGAAGCCATTTTCCGATTCTCCTCAAACGTTATACAATTGGTGTAATTTCTGAAGTATTTGAGCAACCTATCCTACTTTTTGCTTCTCTTCTTCTTACAGAGATGCTAAGTTTAGTTAGCTTCTTTATAGGGGTAAGGGATGCAATGCGAATTAGAAGCTACCTTAAGAGCATTGAAATTCTGCGGAGTGCTTCTAAAATTGACTTGGCGCTAACGGAATGATGTTAGCTGCAAGGTACACCAGTAGGCGTACCGTCGTCTGTTTTGAAGGACTTTCCACAACCGCAGGTATCAGTTGCATTGGGGTTGATGAATTTGAAACCGCTTTCCATCACTCCCTCAACGAAGTCAACGATAACTCCGTCTAATAAAGGCGCACTTTTGGCATCAACGTAAACCAGCACTTTGCCTTGCTGACTTACCAAATCATCTGGTTGGGGCTTGCTGGTGATATCGATCGCATATTCATAGCCACTGCAACCACCATCTCTTACCGAGATGCGGACACCTTTAGTTGCGCCATTAGCGTCGGCTGCGGAACCTTTGAGGAATGCCCGCAGATGAAATTCTGCTTTTTCTGATAAGATAACGGCCATGAAGTCTCCTGATTTGTAGCGATTAGTTGTTCTGATTTCAGGTGGGGATTGTCATTTGTCCTTTGTCATTTGTCTTTTGCTAATGACCAATGACTAATGACTAATGACTATTCTGTGTAATACCTGTGGGTTCCATCGAATTGGATTGTGCGTGTCTCCAAGGCGCACTATTGCCGCATACTGGACAAGAGCGATCGCGGTGAGAACGGCGTTTAGCAAATTCCATCCGATTTAGGTCGATTGTCAGCAATTGCGACAATAGAGGCTGACTAAACCCGGTGATCAGCTTGATCGCTTCCAAAGCTGTTAGACAAGCTAGTGTCCCAGAGACAGCGCCTATAACTGAAAAGCCGCGCTGATCCCAATCAGGCTTTTCTGGAAACAGACAAGACAAGCAAGGAGTCACACCAGGAATAATCGTCGTCAGGTAAGCCTCCATCCCATTCATTGCGGCTTCCACCATTGGCTTGCGCGATCGCACACAGGCTTCATTTAACAAATTGCGCTCTGTAAAATTGTGGGCGCAATCAAGAGCCATATCAGCAGATTGCACTAACGAATCTACATTTTCCGGGGTGATGTAATCATGAACAGCTTCCACTTGGACATCAGGATTAATCGCATCCAGAGTTTCTTTCGCTTTGAATACCCTTGGCTTACCTACCCAATCATCAGTCATGAGAACCTGACGATTCATATCATCTTGCCGCAAATCACCACCCCGGACTAAGATTAGCCGCCCAACGCCTGCTACTGCTAAATAAAGCGCCGCCGTACCGCCTAATCCCCCCACACCTGTAACCAAAACTGTCGCTGACTTCAGGCGTTTCTGTGCTGTTTCGCCAAAATTCGGAAGCATCATTTGGCGACGATAGCGTTCTAATTCGGTAGGCGTCAGGTTAACCAATTTATACCTCCTAATCAGAAGTGATTTCTGTCAGTGTGACTACATTTTTTGGCTTGTCGTTAAACACTTTGAACAGCTTTTGTTCATAAGCTGTCGATTCGGTAAATAACTGATAAGCTTTTTGCAAAGCCAAAGAATATTGATTTAATTTCTCTTCTTGACTCAAGTCAGGAGAATTATCATCAATTTCCTGTATGTGTTGAGAAAACTTTTTCAGAATATGTAGACGATGCACATTCACAACTTCTAAGTCGTAGGACATATTAAAGAATTGAAAAAATTCTTCTGCATCTACGAGCTTCTTGAATTCATCAATAGTTCCAGTCATTTAGCATTCTCCAATTGTTTCAGATGTTGCTTAAGTTCATCTAACTGGCGATAGATTTCATAAGTTGCAGCGGCAACATCCATAAGTTGTGTGTAATCTGTTGGCAGACCTTCAGCTAAATCATGCAGATCCATTTTCATTTGACCTGCTTTGCTGTTAAGCCGTCTGATTTTTCCTTGTATTTCCTCAATGCTCGTTTCTTCTGCTTGCACAATCAGCCACTCCTTTTTCAGTGCTGAGTGCTGAGTGCTGAGTTATGAGTTATGAGTTATGAGTTATGAGTTATGAGTTATGAGTTAAAAGTTAGAAGTTAGGAGTTAGGAGTTGAAAGTTATAAATTAATTATATAATTTTTAATTTATAACTATTCACTATTTACTCTTCACTCTTCACTCTTCACTCAGCACTCAGCACTCAGCACTCAGCACTCAGCACTCAGCACTCAGCACTCAGCACTCTTAAAGTTTGCCAACTTCAGGAAAGCGCTTCGCCAAATCAAGACCTTTTTTGACGTAGTTTTCTCCCTCTTCTGCCAGTTTCTCTAGGGAGTCAAAGCCAAAGCGATGAGCATCTCGCAAGGTTTTTACAGCTAGCAAAAGACGACCAGAAAAAACTAGCGCCCAGCCAAATCCTTCATGACTCAAATCAACTACAACCTGGGATATCAAACCTGTTTCTTGTTCAATCCCAGCAGCTACAGCCCGAAAAAATGCCATAATCCGGGCTTGAGTTACTGCATCAACTTCGCCCTCAACGGAAATTTCCCGTTTTTTTTGTTTGGTAACAATAAAGGGTTTGAGAATCAACTCATCCGACCAAGTACGATAAACTCCATAGCTGTCTTGACCACGGATTTGTTTGATTAATATCTTAAGAAAAGGTGAGTTCAAGACTTCAGTTGTAGCGGTTCCGTTAACACTATTATTTGCGGTCATACTGTTGCTTCGTCTTCAATTTCATCAGCAAAGTTTGTGGTTTTTGGCTGCAAAGCTTTACGCAACCAAGGTGGAGGATTACCTTTGAGGGTTTTTACTAGCTTATTTAGCACTTCACTAATTTCTTCTTCTTCCGATCGCGCCTTCACTGGGGTGACACCTTTCTTGATTAACCGAGCGGCGGCGCTACCACCAATTGCTGTTACGTAAATAATCGTACAGTCGCCTATTGACTCAAGTTTTGGGGTGATTTTGTCTTCATTTCCATCTTCCTTGAGTTCACCTTCAAAGGTGAGGGTTTCTACGAAGTGATATCCCTCATCGGTAATTTCGTAAACATCAATCATTTTTGCCCATCCGAAATGAGCATTAATATGAACTCGGTCACTCGTCGTGAAGGCTATTTTCATTGTAATTCTCCTCTCTAAAGTTTTGAATTTTGAATTGGGAAGAAGGAATTCAGGAGTCAGAATTCAGGAGTAAGAACTAAATCTGCATATTTAGTGTTTTTCCCTATGGAAATGCCAAAGTGAAACAATCAGTGGCAGGTTTTCCACTTTCTGAAAAGCATTCTGAATTCTGGATTCTGACTTCTGAATTCTTGAAGAAAAATTCAAAACTATGCGCTCACAATTCCTAACTCTTGGAACTGTTTAACTCTGGCTTCTTCTGCTTCTAAAAACAGGTTGCCGATGCCAAACACAATTTCCATCGTGCCTCGATAACCAACTTTGGTAAATTGACCATTACCTAAGCGGTCATAAATGGGCAATCCTAGACGATAAAGAGGAATCGAGAGGCGTTTTGCGATCGCACCCACATTCGAGTTACCAATCAGCAAATCAGAACCGCCTGCTAGACTCTCAAAGTCTTCTAAGTCGCCGATGGTGATGCTTTTAACTGGGAGTTTTTCTAAGAGGTGCGATCGCGTGGTTGTCACCGCCGCATGAATTTGCGCTCCCATCGATTGCAGAAAATGCACTGTTGACCACAGCAAATCTGGTTCCAGCGCTAAGGAAACTCGTTTTGCACCGAAGTAAAAGTGGGTGTCCAGCATCGCATCTTGCAACTGACGACGTTGGCGGCGGTATTTTTCGGGTACGCTGTTACCGCTCAGAATCGCCAATGCTTGGATAAATTCATCTACTGGTTCTAATCCTGTTAGTTCGCCAAACACCTCATAAGGTGTGCCAAAGCGTTCTTCCAGAATCTTGGCAGCCCCTCGCATACTTTCACCTAATGCCAGGGTAAAGGCAGAACTACCTACTTCTCGTAGCTGTTTTAAGGTAGTTCCACTGACTGTAACCGCACTATAACTATCCTCTAAATGTCCATCTAGAGAAGCGCCAAGGTCAGGTACAAAGATCGGCACTAGTCCAAAGGATGTGACTATCTCTTTAATTTCCTGTACATCCCCAGGTGTGAAAGCAGAACCCGCCAAAATTGTGACTTGTTCAGTTCTAAGTCCACCTGCGCGAGGAATTTCCTTAACGATGCTTTCCACGGCGACAGCAAAACCATCTTGCAACGCACCTTTAAAATCTGGGGTAGGTGCAAAAACGATCGCTAAATCATTCAATTCGGGATGGCGATCGCGGATTTCCTTCAGAAAACCCTCGATGTCATCGCCTCTAGTTTCAGTCAACCCAGTACTACATAAACCAATAATTTCCGGGTTAGCTTTTTCCACCAGAGTCAGAATTGCTTGCTCCACATTCTCTTCACCACCCAAAATGGTGGTGACTTCCGTCATCGCTGTGGTAGCTAAAGGAATCGCTTCCCGGAAATGCCGCACCAGGACAACTTTAGCGAAAGCAGTACAACCTTGAGAACCGTGGAATAAGGGCATCGTCCCTTTCAATCCCAGAAAGGCTAAGGTTGCGCCCAAAGCTTGACTTTGCTTGAGGGGATTAACAGTCAGTGCTTTGTTAGTAACGGTAACGATCGCCATTAAACTTCTTCCTCTTCTTCCCAAGGAGCGGGTTTGCGTATTTGTTCCCAAATTGGGCTATAGAGAGCTTCGTACAGTTCCCGCGCCATCTCAATCATTCCCACATAACCTGCATAAGGATGGTGACGTTCTTGGTTGATATCAAGGAAAGGAATTCTAGCTTTCAAAGCTGTGTATTGGTTACGTCCACCAGCAATCAGCATATCTGCGCGAGTGTCTTTAACCAGTTGTAGCAATTCTTGAGCGTTGCCTTTCTCCAGCATGATGCCATCGTTGCCAATCAACTTCTTGATTTTGGCTTTATCTTCTTCAGTACTTTTTCGAGTACTGGTAGCAACAACTTCAATACCTAAGTCTCTAGCAGCCGAAATAATCGACCAACTCTTAACACCACCAGTATACAAAACAACCCGCTTACCTTTGAGTCGAGCGCGATAAGGAGCCAATGCCAAATCTAAAGCAGCCGTTTCTTCTGCAATTAGCTTTTCTGTCCGCTCCTGTAAATCAGCGTCGCCTAATTTAGCGGCGATGTTTCGCAGACAGCGATTCATATCATCGATGCCGTAGAAAGACTCTTCAATGTAGGGGATGTTGTAACGCTCCTCCATCTTTCTCGCCATATTCAGCAACGCTCGTGAGCAGATCATGACGTTGAGTTTGGCGCGGTGGGCGTAGCGAATTTCATCGTAGCGAGCATCGCCCGTAATTTTAGACAAAATACGGATGCCTAATTTTTCGAGCAGTGGTGTTACTCCCCACATTTCACCGGCGATGTTGTATTCACCGATTAAGTTAATATCATAAGGCGTTGTATGTTCCGGTTCTGCTGTTCCGACAACATATTCTAATAAAGCTTCACCGCCAAAACGGTTGCCGAGATTTTTACTGCCAATGAATCCTGGGGCAATGACGGGAACAACAGGAATACCAATTTTCTCAGCCGCCGCTTTGCAGACAGCATCCATATCATCGCCAATTAGGGCTGTAACACAAGTGGCATAGACAAATACTGCTGCTGGTTGGTAGCGCTCTTTGAGTTCCAGAATCGCTTTGTAGAGTTTCTTTTCGCCACCGAAGATGACATCATTTTCACCCAAGTCAGTGGTAAAGCCCATTTTGTAGAGTAGAGGGCCAGACGACAGACTACCACGACTGCCCCAGGAATTACCAGCACAGGCGATCGGCCCGTGGACTAGATGCGCTGCATCTGCGATCGGCACTAGAGCAATCATTGCACCATCAAAGGCACAGCCCCCTTGAGCCGCGCCAGGTTGTGCCTGTTGAGCGCACGATTTATTTTTCTTTTCCGCTTGTTTGTGCTGATTATGCTCGCATCCTGTCTCAGTCAGCAGCTCGTTGATTTTGCCTTGGGTGCTTTTCATCTCTCTTCTCTTAATGTTAATTGTCCTTTGTCATTTGTCATTTGAATTGACTATTGTACAGACGCGATTAATCGCGTCTCTACCAATGACTAATGACTAATGACCAATGACCAATGACTAACAAATGTATCTTGTGACATCCTCTCCACATACATCAGCGAGGTAAGATAGGGCGCGAAAACGCAATCCTACAAATTCGTCATATAAAGGATTGAGTTTACATAGTGGTGGAATATCAATAGACTTCCCAAATAATTTAATTTGTCGCTCAAAGGGACAACAACAAGGAATTGTTTGGCAAATTAGATGAGCGAAGCGATTATTTTTAACCTGAATTCCATCCACTACACGCCGCAACGGATTAAGAAGATTGTGGAACCACCCTGGTTTTTTCTGATTAGGTGGATGGTAATTAGGATGAGTATGAGTGTGAGTATGTTCGTGAGTGTGATTGATGGTTTCCATTATCAATTCCTTGGGTAAATGCTATCAAGAAAAAGGGGAGTTGGGGATGGGAATTGGGGATTGGGCACTGGGTTTGGATATTTCCCTATTCCCTATTCCCTATTCCCTACTCCCCTTCTTTACCCTTTAATTAACACGTTGTGTTTCTACGCAATTTCTAACGAATCAAGTCGTAGGAAATATCTGTCTTAGAAGGAATATTGGTGTTGCGATCGATTTCTTCAAACAGGGTGTTTACAGTCCAGTTGAGGAGGTTGATTATACCTTGATAACCAATGGTGGCGTAGCGGTGTAAGTGGTGACGATCCATGATGGGGTAGCCGATTCTCACGAGGGGAATCTTGGTGTCGCGCCACAGGTACTTACCGTAGGTGTTACCAACCAGGAAGTCTACTGGTTCGGTGAACAACAATGAACGCATGTGCCACAAGTCTTTACCAGGCCAAACAGTTGCATGTTGACCAAAGGGGCTAGAAGCAAGCAATTCTTTGATTTCTGCTTCAAATACTTCGTTGCTGTTGTGAACCAAGACATGCACAGGTTCAGCACCCATTTCTAGCATAAAGCCAACTACGCTGTATACTAAATCTGGTTCGCCGTAGATAGCGAAGCGCTTGCCGTGAATCCATGAGTGGGAATCAGTCATGGCATCAACTGCACGACCGCGTTCGATTTCCAATTCTTGAGGAATGGGGATACCACTCAATTCGCTGAGTTTCATCAAGAACTCATCAGTACCCTTAATGCCCCAAGGACGGGAAACTGAGGTTGGTTGCTTCCACTCTTTTTCAATATACTCGCGGGTTTTGAGGGTAGAGTGTGCTTGCAGAGCGATCGTCGCTTTCGCATTGATTGAATCTGCTGCATCTTCCAGCTTTGTACCACCTGGATACATATCGAACTCACCTGTGTTTGGTGAATCGAGGTAGTCGCTGTTGTCGGCTAGAATTGTGTAGTCAAAGCCAAACAGCGAAGCAATCCGCTTGATTTCGCGGTTGTTACCTACGTAGGTGTCAAAACCTGGGATGAAGTTGATTTTACCATTGCTGGTTTCTTTCTTATGACCTGCGGTCAAGTTAGAAAGAATTCCCTTCATCATGTTGTCGTAACCAGTGATGTGGGAACCGACAAAGCTAGGGGTGTGAGCGTAAGGTACTGGGAAATCTTGAGGAACTGAACCAGCTTCCTTGGCGTTGTTGATGAAAGACTGCAAGTCATCACCAATTACTTCTGCCATACAGGTGGTGCAGACAGCAATCATCTTGGGCTTGTAGAGTTGGTAAGAGTTCGCCAAGCCGTCGATCATGTTTTGCAGACCACCAAACACTGCTGCATCTTCAGTCATTGAAGAAGATACACCAGAGAATGGTTCTTTGTAGTGACGGGTTAAGTGGGTGCGGAAGTAAGCAACGCAACCTTGAGAACCTTGAACGAAAGGTAGAGTACCTTCAAAACCAACAGCAGCAAAGATTGCTCCTAGTGGTTGGCAGCCTTTAGCAGGGTTAACGGTTAAAGCTTCACGAGCGAAGTTCTTTTCACGATAATCCCAACCTTTTGTCCACTCTGCAACCCGTGTTACTTCTTCGGGTTCGTGACCGTTTTCAAACTGCTTTTTGTTTTCAAATAGCTGTTGGTACTCTGGTTGGTGGAATAACTCAACGTGATCTTGAATTTTTTCTGGATTCTGAGGCATTTCTGGATCTCCAAGCTTACTGAATTCTTTTACTGATTGAGGAGAGAGAGACGCGATTAATCGCGTCTTTACAAGGGAGATGGAAATATGATTCAAAATTCAAAATGCAAAAATCAAAAGAAATTTTTAATTTTTCAGTTTTGAATTTTGGATTCCCAACTCCCCCCTGGGGTTTTAGCCCCAGGTTATCCTTACTTATCGCTCTCTCCCATTTCCTTAGACGGCAGCCTTAGCCTTATTAGCTTCAGCCTTCTTAGCCTGAGCTTTTTCATTCCAAGGAGCGCCAATTAATGACCAGGTTGGGCTGTTGAGTGCCAAGTCCATATCACGAGCGAAGATGGCGAAGCCGTCATAACCGTGATAAGGGCCGGAGTAATCCTTTTTGTGGTTTAATTCTTTTCAACTGTCTAATGTTTGCAGTAAGCAATGTCTCTGCTAAACATTGTTTTCTGAGAACACATTTATTTTTAGCCTAAATATAGGCTAAAAACACAGCGATGCATAATCAGGGTAAAGATAATTCGTAATTCGTAATTCGTAATTCGTAATTAAAAGACCTAATTACGAATTAGTAATTATTTTGCAGACTAGGAGCCTGTTTCATCTAGCGATCGCAGTTTTCTTGGCTCAAGTCTGCAATCATAACAGCAAAAAGAACACATGAGAACGAAAGTACTACTAGAATTAGAGAAAGTTAATCTGCGTTTGAAGTCTGCAAAAGCAAAGGTGACAATTAGAGAATCGAATGGAAGTCTGCAATTACGGGCGACGTTACCAATTAAACCGGGAGACAAAGACAGCAACGGTACTGGGAGAAAGCAATACAATCTCAGTTTGAATATTCCTGCTAACTTGGATGGACTCAAGACGGCTGAGGAAGAAGCCTATGAGTTAGGGAAGTTAATTGCTCGGAAAACGTTTGAATGGAATGATAAATATTTAGGTAATGAGGCAATTAGAAAAGATTTTCAATCTATAGGGGAATTACTTGAAAAGTTTGAAAAAGAGTATTTTAAAACTCACAAACGCACAACTAAAAGCGAACATACTTTTTTTTATTACTTTTCCCGTACCAAGAGATTTACGAATCCTCAAGATTTGGCAACTGCTGAAAATCTGATAAGTTCAATTGAACAAATCGATAAAGAATGGGCTAAGTATAATGCAGCTAGAGCGATCGCAGCATTTTGTGTGACATTCAATATCGAAATTGATTTATCTAAATATTCCAAAATGCCGGAGAATAATTCCCGAAATATACCGACCGATGCAGAAATATCTGAGGGAATTATCAAGTTTGAAGATTATCAACATAATCGAGGTAATCAAGTTAATCAAAATGTTCAAGATAGTTGGCAACTTTGGCGCTGGACGTATGGAATGTTAGCAGTTTTTGGTTTACGTCCACGGGAACTTTTTATTAATCCTGATATTGATTGGTGGTTGAGTCAAGAAAATTTAGATTTGACATGGAAAGTTGATAAAGATTGTAAAACTGGTGAGAGAGAAGCATTACCATTATATCGGCAATGGATTGAGGATTTTGATTTGAGAAATCCGAAGTATTTAGAGATGTTAAGGGGTGCGATCGCTAAAAAAGATAACACTAATCATGCAGAGATAACGGCGTTAACACAGCGAGTTAGCTGGTGGTTTCGTAAAATAGGATTAGATTTTAAACCTTATGATTTACGTCACGCTTGGGCAATTAGGGCGCATATTTTGGGAATACCAATTAAAGCGGCGGCGGATAATTTGGGGCATAGTGTGCAGGTTCATACCCAAACTTATCAGCGTTGGTTTTCACTAGATATGCGAAAGTTGGCGATAAATCAGGCTTTGAGCAAGAGGAATGAAGTTGAGTTGATTAGGGAAGAGAATGCTAAGTTGATAATTGAGAATGAAAGTTTGAAGTTGGAGATTGAAAAGTTAAGGATGGAAATGATTTATAAACAAAGTTAAATTTACTGAGAAATCATACCAACTTTATATAATTTGCTATGATTTATAGGTGGAAATCATCCAAATAAACCCATTAAGATATTTATGTCGGCTACTAACATTGGAACATTTATTGTTAAGTCACCTGAAACTCTAGGGGGTCGTCCTCGCATTGCTGGTACTAGAATTTCTGTTCAACGCATTACAGCTTGGTACAAACTTGGGCTGAATGCAGAAGAAATTACTGAACGTATGGGAAATGTAAATCTCGTACAGGTTTATGCTGCTCTAACTTATTATCACGCTAATCGAGAGGAAATTGAGGCGTATATTTCTGCTGAAAGAGCAGATTACAAGCGATTAGCTATAGAAATGGGGCAAGCAATATGAGTCAAATTCGATTATTTATTGATGAAGACTCAATGGATCAGCGATTTATCAAAGCATTGAGAGCGAGGGGAGTAGACGTTACAAGTGTTGGTGAAGTTGAAACGATTAGTTCTAGCGATAAGGAACAACTGACTTTAGCAACTGAACTGCAAAGAGTTTTATACACATTCAATGTTGGTGATTTTTGCCAGTTGCACAGCATTTACATACAAGAAAAACGAAGTCATACAGGGATTATAATTTCATCGCAAGATTACTCGATTGGTGAACAAATGCGAAGAGTACTCAAGTTGATGGCAGCTAAATCAGCCGAAGAGATGATAAATAAATTGGTATTTCTCAGTAATTACGCTGGAGAAATATAAATGCAGTTAATATACATAAAAAGATATGTCCACTTTAAATGAAGCTCTTGAGTTTGTTGGTAATTGGGTGCAGCAATATATGCCAAATCATCCTGCTGAAATGAACCAAGGATTGAGCCGTGATGCAATTGAGGCAAAAGCTAAAGAGCTTCCCTTTTATTTACCAGAAGAAATTTATGAACTTTATCAATGGAAAAACGGTGGTGTAAATCCTTTTCTTCCTCACCCCGATGCTTGGGATCTTGCCAAATTCTTGTCATTGGAAGAAGCAATTAGTATTGCTCAAGATTGGAAAGGTTCTTTTCATTTGTTTCCCCTTTTTATAGTCGAGGATGGTGGATACTTTTTTGTGGGAACGCAGGAAAAATGTCAAACTGCTCCAATTTATTGCAACGATATTCCTGAAGAAGTGGTTGAAAGAGAGCCAAACTATCCTAGTTTGACTAGCATGGTGCAAGAGTTAGTTGAGGAGTTGAGAAGCAGAAGTTAACCCTGTATTGCTGACTGCGATCGCATCCCTCCCATAAGGTGCGTTATGCTTTGCAAGAACGCAGCATCATCTCAAATTTACAAAGCTGATACCGCAGCCTGATAAAATTTGTGGAAAGATAGAAATGTTGATTCATCTCCAGCATGACAATTATGAACGCCGTAGAACTATTTCCTACCCTGCGAAATTTAACTCGTGCAGACAAACTGAAAGTTATGCAATTTCTAGTTTCAGAATTATCTAGGGATGAAGAGCCATCATTAGAGCAAGGAGCAACTTACCCTATTTGGTCGCCACTTAATTCCCACGCAGCTGCACATCAACTTTCTCAACTGCTAGAGTCGGACGAGTAAATTCAATGGTTAATCCTCAAAGATTTTCCTTTACAGAGGGATACGATACATTTGGTGTACCTGATGCGTTGCCAAAGCTACCATTAATATTAACCTATCGCAACTCATCCGTAGAGGTTTCAGGCTTGTTAGATACTGGAGCAAGCGTCAGCGTTTTGCCATACAGTATTGGTGTCCAACTAGGCGCAATTTGGGAAGAACAGACGGTTTCTGTAACATTAGCTGGTAATTTGGCTCCCGTTGAAGCAAGAGGTTTGCTTGTATCTGCTCAGATTGGATCATTTGAGCCTGTTCGCTTAGTTTTTGCGTGGAGTTTGTCTAATGATGTACCTTTGTTGCTAGGACGTATGAACTTCTTTTTGGAGTTTGATGTGTGTTTCTATCGTTCACAACTGGTATTTGATGTGTGTCCACAGTCGTAATGCGATCGCATCCATCCCAAATCATACATTGTCCCAAAGCACAACACATTCAAACTAGGCTGATTTACTCAAAAACAACGCCGCGATAAATTTCCGCGATCGCCAATTCAATACTAACTGAATCCAAAGAAATAGAACGCTCCAAGCCGCTAAATTCACTGAGCAACCAACCTTCGG
Organism: Nostoc sp.; assembly: GCF_036918015.1. Classification (GTDB taxonomy): domain Bacteria; phylum Cyanobacteriota; class Cyanobacteriia; order Cyanobacteriales; family Nostocaceae; genus Nostoc. Next base: position 9,483 of record NZ_JBALEO010000056.1, on the reverse strand, counting down.
CTTGTTTACTATAGCGTTCCACAAAAGGTTCATCCTGCTCCACTAATAAATATTCGCTAAAACTCGGAATTGATCGATACATCCGGAATTTACTGAGTCGGTCGTAATCTGCGGTAGAAGGAGATAGAACTTCAACAATTAGCGTCGGATTTAAGACTTCATCTAAACGTTCAGCATTTAATTGCGGTTCACCGTCAAAAACCATTACGTCTGGATATACCCCACGTCGATATTCGGGAATCCACAGCCGTAAATCGCTGTTAATTGGCTCAAATTGAGTATCGCGCATCACAGAGGTAAAATAGGTCAAAATGTTTCCACCGATGCGGCTGTGTTTGAGTGTTCCTCCGGCCACAGGTACAATTTCTCCATCTCGATATTCGCTGCGTTCTTCGGCTTTTTCTTCGATCGCGCGATATTCATCCAAGCTGTAGCGGCGCGAGATGGTAGAAATCATAGGTTGTAAGCGATCGCACTGGCTATAAGACAACAATATTATTTTGTCACAGATTTACTTGTGAGGTGATATAATCCTGCGGTATATATATTCTTTTTTCTACAAAAGACTTTATCTTTCTGGTTAGCTATCTACGATGTCTGCAAGAGATAGGTTTCATGCATTGGTCAGGATTGCCCTTGAGAAGGAAGGGTGGATAATTACTCATGATCCGTACCACATTGATTTGGGGTTTGTTGATTTTTATATCGATTTAGGTGCGGAACTATTGCTAGCAGCGACAAAGGATGAGGAAAAAATTGCAGTTGAAATCAAAACGTTTTTAGCACCCTCAACAATTTCTGAGTTCCATACTGCAATTGGACAATTTATTAACTATCGCATTGCTTTGGAAGATGATGATCCAGAGCGGTGGTTGTATTTGGCAGTTCCGCTCGACGTTTATAAGCGATTTTTCAGATATCCATTTATTCAAACGGTTATTGTCCGTAACAAAATTCCCCTTTTGGTGTACGACACAGAAAAACAGGAGATTGCAGAATGGATAAGCTAAATTTGTATCGTGAACTGATTCAGAAATTATTGACGGCGCGAGGAAAGTTACGTTCTGGGAGCGATCCAATAGAAAGTCAAACCATTTTTGATACTACAAAAGACCACTATCAGCTTGTGCATGTGGGATGGAAGGATAGTAGTACCCGAATTTACGGCTGTGTGCTGCATATAGATATTAAGGATGGGAAAATTTGGGTGCAGCATGATGGAACAGAGGATGCGATCGCAGATCAACTTGTGAGCGAAGGAGTGCCTAAGCAAGATATTGTGATCGCATATCATGCACCTCATGTAAGGCAGTATACAGAGTTTGCTGTAGGCTAAACCTATTTAAAAAGCCTGTTTGCGATCGCTACTCGCAAACAGGCTTGACTTTTTCACGTTTCTAATTAAGCTTGTTCCCAAAGCTGACGGACATAATCAGGTAGCCAGCTAGCAATTTCCTGAATCCGCTCTTGGGAAAGTTCGTCTTTTGTGGCAGAAAAAACTGCTTTAACCGCTTGCTCTCGCTCGACTGATCGCGGCATTCCACTTTCATTAGCAACTCGGAACAGGAAGCGATCGGAATCAATCTTAAAAATACCAGGGCCTTGCCAGGGTGGACGAACCCGGCTCAAAAATCCCACAATGGGATTGGTATCTTTCCACAAATCGGACACTTCAAACTGGAGTGCTTTTTCATCTGTAGGTATAGCCTCTGTATGCAGTTCTGCCTCGACGCGATCGCTGGCTTCTGTGGTCATTAAGTCGCGCATCACGCGAAAAACAACTTCAGTAAAGTCTCTGGCATCATAGGGATCTGCGAATCCAGCTTTAACCTGGACTTTTTCTAGAAATGAGCGATGTTCGTCTGCGATCGCAGTTCGATTATCTTCAATCTCTGTTGGGTCAACTTCTGGAATATTTGTTCTAAAACTTTGATCTGGCATTGTTTTGTTGTGGTTATTAATTTTGAGTCTTTATGCTTGCTCTATGTAAGGTCGCACAAATCAAAAACCCTTAGTATCATCCAGAAGTTTGAGATGCCATTTATTCAAAAGTTAGAAATTCATCTGATTTGCATAGATATAGGTAATAGAACTACCCCTCTAAAAAGGTTCTGGCTAACACATATTTAATTTCTGGAAATATCATATCTATTGAGTAGAGCAATACTCTTAGTGTTTTTGCTCGTTGTAGACATCACCCATTGGTATCAAAAAACAGTCAAAATAGATGAGTTAGTATAAAAGCAGCCGAAACAAAGATGGTAGAAACAACAAACATCGAAATTCACACTTCCTATGTCAAAGTACCTAACAATGGCTTAGAAATCGATGCTTACTTAGCTCAACCAGCACAAAATGGAACCTTTGGCGCAGTTATAGTTTTTCCAGAAATTTTTGGAATCAACAGTAATATTCGAGATATCACCGAACTAATCGCTAAACAAGGTTATGTAGCGATCGCTCCGGCGCTGTATCAACGTGTTGCTCCCGGTTTTGAGGCTGACTTTAGCGCTGAAGATGTTGGCTATAGCCCAGAAGCCTATCGGCTGGGCTTGGAATACTATCAACAAGTAAAATATCAAGAGATATTCAGCGATATTCAAGCTGCCATTGCTTATCTCAAAAATTTACCCAATGTCAAAGATGATGCCATCGGTGTGATTGGTTTCTGTTTTGGCGGTCATGTTGCTTATATGGCTGCAACTTTACCCGATATTAAAGCCACAGCTTCGTTTTATGGTGGCGGGATTACCACTCCTAGTTATGGTGAAGATACTCCAACCATTAATCGCACCTCGGAAATTCAAGGTACTATTTATGCATTTTTTGGCACAAGAGATACATTAGTTTCTCAAGAAGAAAATGAGCAAATTGAAGCGGAATTAAAGAAACATCACATAAATCATCGTGTATTTAGATACGATGCTGGACATGGATTTTTCGCTGGATTCTTTAAAGATCAATACCCATTTTTAGAGCAGCACCCAAGTTACAATCCTGAAGCGGCTCCTGATGCTTGGCAACATATTCTAGAACTGTTTCAAAATCACTTGTGAAACTAAATAATGTAGATTGTGGTGTCTTTTTATCAAGTGCAATGCGCCACAATTACAGAGGCAATTCAGAAATAAAATCTAAAGATAACTGAATCTTGATTTAGTCCGAAATAGCCTAACTTCAGTATATTTACATAGGTTTATCTGCTAATCTAATTTATAATTTTAAGAAATCTTCTGTATGTAAACAAAGAATTTTTTGAAGTATTCTAAAAAACGAGGAATTTATAAATGATTGATTCTCTTATTTTATTCTTTATCTTGTTACTAATAATTCCCTTCATTATTGCTATGATTATGCCTAATATAAAATGGCTAATAGGTTATGCTATTTGTTTTGGAACCTTAGCTATTTGGTTGTATTATGAGCATATAACAACGCCAAGCTATCAGCAAGGAAATGGTTTCTCCTATGCGTTTGGAATAGCAGCTGCTTCTTTATTTGATACATCAATAATTGTAGGAATTATTAATAAATCTATTGTGTTATATTTTAAGTCACGAGGTTATACAATAAACATCTGGCTTATAGTTAACTTAGTTTTCCTCGATCTGATGCTTATTGTACTTATTTTTCCTGCATTGTTGACAGTCTATTGAGAAAGTAAATATTAAGTAGAGTTTGTTACGCCTGTGCAAGGATTTGAGAGTTTGAGAAAGTCATGATTAGCAGTAACACACTAGATATGTTGGTGCGTTAAGCATTGCTATAACGCACCCTACTGGCGTGTCAAGGCTAAAATATTGCAAAAAAGTAGGTTGGGTGGAGGCTTTGCGTAACCCAACATCTTGATATATGTTGGGTTGCGCTCCGCTCCACCCAACCTACGTCTACGTTTAATGCACTATTTTTTTGCTTGCCACGCCACTACAGTTTAAGGTTTACTAAAAAACAAAATTACAAGAGTGCGATCCTATTGCTTTTAAGCTTTTGAGTTTCTAAGCAGTAATTGACAAGCACATAAAAACGGGTTTGGATTGTCTATGCGATCGTCTGCAAGCACTTCAATGGGAAGCTTGCTGTTGTAAATCAATTCGTCATAATCCATCAATGCATCCCATTTGATCTTGCCAGTTGGGAAGCCTAGCTGTGAAGAACTATCAGCTATTAATTCTTGCCATTTCTGAATCTCTGGATCTTGGGATTTGCAGTAATCGAGAATGGCAATCAAGGCACCAGGCTTAGTAACTCGCAGGATCTCTGCAAGGGCGCGGACTGGATCGCTAACGACACAGAGGGTAAATCCCGATGCTGCTGCATCAAAAGTATTATCAGGAAAATCAAGATTGGAGAGATCCGATACCTTGAAAGCGATGTCTGCGGATACGCGCTTTTTACGTGCTTCATCCATCATCTTCTCAGAAAGATCGACACCGACGACACTTACACCTTCAGGATAGGCTGTAAGATTAAGACCAGTTCCTACCGCAGCATCCAATACGCTTTGTCCTGGTTTTAGCTGCAAGGAAGCAATTAAGGGTTCGCGCTCGATGTGCCAGTAACGCTTCATAATTGCGTCATAATCCACCGATGCTTGATCGTAGGTTTCAATCACCTGATGTATTTGCATAGACTTTTTAACAAGCAGAACTACTGATTTTAACTATCTGTTCAACTGTATAATCTCTTAGCGCCCAAAATTTGTATATTCTCTGACCAATAAAAAAACTTCATAGTATATTCTCTTACCAACAAAATAACTTTATAATAGACAGATTCTCCGATATCCTTTGACCGAACAATGTCTATAGCAACGAAGTGACAAGAGGAGTTGGTGTATTATCAAAAATAGCGATGCCTCCGGCGGGCTACGCCTACGCACCAATGGCACTGTTGCGATCGCTCGCGCAGAGCGATTCACCCTAAACAGCAAATCATTGTCCAAGCTTTGTAAATTAGCAAAGGTATTGTTACTTACAGCACTTTGCAAGTCAATTAAGTACATCCCTCCTCAACTTGAAATCTGCTGTATAATCCAAAACTCTCTATATCTTCCTGTTCCCCAAGCCTCAGCCATAATTCATAGTTCAACCATTCTTTATCCCCAGAGGAATCTGAATGATAAACTCGGTTCCTTTTCCAGGAGTTGAGAAACACTCTAGTTTACCGCCATGTTTTTCTGTGACGATTTGATAGCTGATAGACATACCCATTCCGGTTCCTTTGCCAACGGGTTTGGTGGTGAAAAAGGGATCGAATATTCGTTGCTGAAATTCTTGAGAAATACCAACTCCATTATCAGCGATCGCCACTTCCAACCACATTAAATTAACTACCGATGTGCGAATCTTAATTTGACTGGGATTTTCCTTAATTTCCTGATAGGTAAGCTTAGTATTATTTTCTTCTAACGCATCAATCGCATTTACTAAAATATTCATAAATACCTGATTGAGTTGTCCGGCATAGCATTCTATTAAGGGTAGAGTGCCATAGTCTTTTATCACCTCAATTTCAGGTTGTTCTGGTTTAGCTTTCAGGCGGTGCTGTAAAATCATCAAAGTACTGTCGATGCCTTCATGAATATCGACGCGTTTAAATTCCGCTTCATCGATGCGAGAGAAATTCCGCAGCGACAGTACAATTTGACGAATGCGATCGGTGCCTACTCTCATCGAAGACAACATTTTTGGCAAGTCTTCCTGCAAGAACTCTAAATCGATGTCTTCAGCAAACCTTTGAATTTCAGCAGCAGGGTAGGCATTATATTGCTGATACAACTGCATCAGTGCTAATAAATCCTGAGTATATTCCTGCACATGGGCGAGGTTGCCATGAATAAAGTTAACTGGATTATTAATTTCGTGTGCGACTCCAGCCACTAGTTGTCCCAGACTAGACATTTTTTCACTTTGAATAATTTGAGATTGAGTGCGCTGCAATTCCCCTAATGTATTTTTCAGTTCAGTGGTGCGTTCTTCTACCCGTTCTTCTAGTTCTTCTTTGCTTTTCTCTAAAGCAGTAAAGGATTCATGCAATTGCCCTGCCATGTGGTTGAAAGAGTTAGATAAGGTATTAAGTTCTCGAATACTGCTAGTTTCTACTGTCTGATTTAAATTGCCAGATGCCATTGCCTCACTTGCCCAATTCAAGCGCAGAATTGGGCGGACAATCCAATGGGAGGTAAACACGCCCATCACAGAGGCAACGACTAATGCGCCCAAACAAAGAGCGATCGTGGTGCGCGTGTTGGCGTTAATTTGCGCCATGAATGCGTTTTCTGGCACACTCACTACCATCAGCCAATCCAAGCCATATTTGTCACGCCAAGGTATAATATGGACAAAATGCCGTTTTCCTTGCACCTCAAGCTTAAAATCTGTGTTTTGGTTGATAGACCCAAACCCAGAGGTTTGGAAGTGTCTGGCAACGTTCTGGATGATTGGGTTAGAACTATTGATCGCGTGCAATCGCCGGATCTCTTGATTGACCACGACAAAAGGCTTCTCTGTACCGGAACTGGCAATTAATGTGCCATCCCGCTCCAAAAGGAACACCTGCCCAGACTGACTAATATTCAAACTGCGTAAAAAATGGCTGAGTTTCAATAGGTGAATGTCTGTTGCAATCATTCCTAATAAGCGATTTTGCGAATCATAAATCGGACGACTAGCAGAGGCGCTGATGAAAGGCCCCGTTGGCAAATTTGCAGTCACAATCTTTGCCCAAATAGGTTTACCAGCAGCGATGGGTTGGGTATACCAAGGTTCAGTAAAATTGTTCCAAGTCCATTGAGTATTTATTTGAGTTCGATTACCTTGATTATCTGTGGCATAAGTGGAAGTATTATTGGGAAGCTTGGCAGTCCAATCATCAATAGTAATAGTTTTGCCATCATAACGAGCAGCTCCTAGCCCCTCACCCGTTGTTAGTCCAATACCAATATAAGTCAGATCATAAGTTTGCATCTGATCCCAGAAATACTTACCAATGGTTTGGCGATCGCCCACATCCAATAGTCCCCTGCGAATAGCATCTGCGTTGAGCTGATTAAGGGTTTGCGGAATGGAAAGATAAGACTTCAGGTGTTCATCTACTACATCGCTGGTACGATTTATCAACTGTTCGGCTAGGTCGTTAACTGCTCTATGTCCATTTTTAAAGGACAAATAACCTACTAAGCTGACCGCTGCAAAAATTTGGATAAGGAAGGGAACAATAAGAACAATCTGTAATGGGAACGCCTTAGCTTTGCTGAGATAGTGAATCTTCATTACTGGAAGCTGAAAGTTGTGCTGATTTGATTTGCTTCTATAGTTCCCAAGATGTTCGCATACTCACCTTTGTTTAAATTTTTTTGTCAAGTCAAAGGCGGCTTTAGGGTGGAATGGTACTTTCTTAAGCAAAAATTGCTGTCCAGATGCCCAACTTCTACCCTTTGGGTGTCTGCAAGCAGTCACTTACTAAATCCAGCAATTTAGTAAGTGACATTTAGATTTAGGGTGCGTTGCGGGGGTTCCTTCTCCTATATTCGCCTTCAAGAGCAGAGAAAATCAGGTATTGTCCGCCCAACTGACTCCTCGTTGTCGCAGCTAGCGCGACACGAAAAAATCAGAGTTTGAGATGTTCTAAATATTAGCGATCGCATCAGCACAAAATTTGGTTTTTTAATGTAGTTTCATGAGTTCAAGTTTTAAATTTGGAGTAGTTTATGCAGCAATTTCAAGTAACATCAGATAGTTTGAATATACGTTCAGCACCGATTGTTGATGAAGCTAATCAATTAACATCTCTTCCCAAAGGATATATTGTATCTAAAATCAAAAATTCAGATAATGACAAGTGGTGGAAGGTGGCAACTATTATTGAAGGAAAAACTTTAGAAGGTTTTGTAGCTCAAAAATTCCTTAGTCCAGTCACAAAATTTTCGATCAAGACTGTTATTAAAATTGGTGAAATTCCCATTCTCCAAGCAAATGGAGAATCTGCATTTTTCTATGAAGCAGGTATGAGCATTAATGCTGATGGTGCGCCTAATGCTTATCACCCCGCAGATAAAGGGATTGATTTTTTGGCAAATGCTGGGTATTCAGATAACTGGTGGGCACTAGCTGTAGATAAAAACGGCAATCCATTTATTCAAAGTAGTACCGATCCATATCCTGGATACTATATTTCTACAACTGCATTATTCGACTCTGGATTTGTTAAACAAGATCCACGTCGCTATGTTGATTCAACAAAGATTCCGTATATTGTGCTTCCGGGAAATGGTGATTTTAGAAAGGCTACAGGCGTTAAATTAGGAGATTTGGCAGTTGTTTATAACACTAATAATGAAAAACTCGCTTTTGCAATTTATGCTGATGTTGGGCCTAAAAACCAGATTGGAGAGGGTTCAATAGCTTTGTCTCAGGCTGTTGGAAACGATCCATTAGTACAATCAAGAGTCAGGCGAGGAATTCCCAAGGATATCGTTTATATTGTTTTTCCGGGTTCTGGGAATGGAAAGCCAAGAACAATTTCAGAAATAGAAGCTGAAACTAAACGGTTTTTTGAAATATGGGGTGGCGTAGAACGGATAAAGACTCTATAAAAGTGTACCTGATGGAAAATCTGAGGTGCGATCGCATCTCAGAGTTCGGTTGCAGCTAATACTTGTCGGGTTTTGGGGAACGAGAAAAGGGAAAGAAAAAACCTTTTCCCTTCCCCTTTAACCTTTTCCCCAAACCCAATTCTGAATTTTGAGTAATAACGCGCATCCTAAGTTGTCGCTGCTGGTTTTTTTCCATTCTTGCCCTCCATACTGGCAACGAATGAAGGTTGCTCATTAGTGGGAGTTGGTGACTCGCCTCGTAGTCCCTTACGACGCTGGGTTTTAGGAACTCCTCCCGCCATACCGTACTCTACACTGCTTTTACCATATCGAGTTCCAACTGCCATTAGCATGTGTTCTGTCATATCTCCCAACTCGTCTTCTGTTTCCAGCATTTCACGATACAATCTATCTAAGCTGGAAAGCGCACTGTTATATGCATTTTCTTTAGTTCGCATCGTTTCGATCAGGGTTGAAAAGGCAGGTAAGGTGAGTCCATTGCCTAAATCTAAACTTGGATCTATAGAGTTTATGCTAGCCGCACGGCGCACTGCTCTTTCTAACACTGAGGAAGTTCTTTTTCTCCGAGCCACGATCTACACCTTCTAATACAGTACGGTTAATATTCTTTACCTTAAAAAATTGACCTATAGATCAGCCTGAGAGAATTCCGGCAAATCTGCAATGCTTTTTGCTACACAGAAATAATTACAGCAGATTGCGCGAACTACTTAAATGAGAAAGCAAACTGGGGTTTGAGAAAGTAAAAGCTGCTTTTGCTTGCGGAAAACACCAAAATGAGAAAGCAAACTGGGGTTTGAGAAAGTAAAAGCTGCTTTTGCTTGCGGAAAACACCAAAATGAGAAAGCAAACTGGGGTTTGAGAAAGTA
>NZ_JBALEO010000055.1:0-28743 GCF_036918015.1 Nostoc sp. | reverse complement strand
CCTCGGCGTTTACCATTTTTTCTAATCCTAGTAGACTTGCAGTATGGACAATGCACAGTAGAAGACCTCAATTCATCCCTCTATTATGCAACGCCTAAATTTAAAATCAGGCGTTGAATAAACTACCCCTAGACCCGTAATCCTGTCAGACATCACCTTATGATGTTTCTAGGAAAATTCCGTTATATAAAGAAATGTCCGATCGCACGTATGCCATTCTGGGAACTGGAGCATTAGGTGGATTTTATGGCGCCAGACTGCAAAAAGCTGGGTTGGATGTCCACTTTTTGCTCAAGAGTGATTACGAACAGGTAAAGAAATATGGTTTAGTGGTAGAGTCCAAAGATGCTGACTTTACCCTTCCTGAAGTCCACGCCTACAACGACGTAGAAAAGATGCCACAATGTGACGTGGTAGTGGTGGCACTGAAGACGACGCAAAACCATTTACTACCAAAGATGTTGCCACCTGTAATTAAAGATAATGGGGTGGTGTTGGTATTACAGAATGGACTTGGTGTAGAAGAGGAAGTCGCTAAAATTGTTGGTAATGTAACTGTTATTGGTGGATTGTGCTTTTTGTGTTCTAACAAAGTGGGGCCAGGGCATATACACCACCTAGACTATGGACAAATTACCTTCAGTGAATATACCCCTAACTATCAGCCTAGTGGGATAACTGAGAGGATGCAGCAAATTGCTGATGACTTTAAAAGCGCTGGTATCTCAATTGAATTAGCTGAAGATTTACTACTAGCACGTTGGAAAAAGTTGGTGTGGAATATCCCCTACAATGGGCTTTCTGTGATTCTCAACGCTAGAACTGATGAATTAATAGCGTATGAGTACACCCGCAAGTTAGTTGAACAGTTGATGTATGAAGTAGCGGCGGGGGCGAAAAGTTATGGGCGGATTATTAGCGATCGCTTCATTCAAACAATGCTCGATTATACTGTCAAAATGACCCCTTACCGCCCCAGCATGAAAATTGACTACGACGAACATCGTCCCTTGGAGGTAGAAGCAATTTTCGGCAACCCATTACGAAAAGCCCAAGCAGTAGGTGTGGATTTAGTGCAGATTAGCTGTTTATACCACCAGTTGAAGTTTTTAGATGCCAGGGGAAAGTGAGGAAGATGGGGGAGACAAAGGAAACAATTCTTTACCCGGATTTCTCACGCATAGTGTAGGCTTCAGGGGAAGAGCAGTGTGGGGAGTGTGGGGAGTGTGGGGAGTGTGGGGGGTAAGACTTCTTCCCCATCCTCCCACACCCCCCACACCTCCCACACCCCTTGGATTTCTCACAAGTGAGAAATCCAGGTTTACTCCCCACTCCCCCAATTTTTAACGCAGGGATTCAAAAATGACTGCTATTGTCATTAAACACAACAGGATAATTCCCAGTGGAAGCAAAAACTGTTGTAAAAGGTACAGCAGTATGGGTATGATTTGTAAGATACCCAAACCACTGGATAAAACGTAAGCGATCGCAATGCCGAATAGCACCAACAGAAAATATTTTAAGGATTTAGAGGCAAAGCGAAATAAAAGCGTATCCTGATTGGTGTCCATAGTTTTACTCACGAAAGTAGCTAAATTTTGGGCAATGAATATTCTTTTTGATTCCCCCACTCCTCTTTCAAAAAAAAGGCTGTGGGGAATCAAAATTATTAGTTTTCTAATTGGATAATTGCCTTGTTCGTTGAATTATTCAAAGACTGTTGCTGCTTTTGTAGACTGTCTTGCTTTTCATAATTAACTAATAGTTGAAATGAAATAAACAAGCCCAACAACAGAAGCAAAAACGAGCCAAACCCAGAGGAATACTTATTTATTTCTCGCTCAACACCACATTTGAGGCAGACATATCTATTGGAATTACGTGTATCTTGGGCAAAAGGGCACTGATTCTGATTGCAATCATGATGACAATCTTTGTCTAACATCATTGAACCTCCTGTAAAGTAAAGACTTACATACTTAGTTGTAAATACGCTCTACAGAATCTAGTTAGTTAATACCCACTGCCTGTTTAGTAGACACCACTTTCATGAGTAATTAATATGGCACTGTAACAGCTGTGATTTACTAAGCTTGCAGTAGTAGCGCTCTCTAAATTTCTCCTCAACCACCTTTTCTTAGCGCTTAACTTAACTTTGCCTGTATTACTTACAAGAGTAATACAACCCCAAACGCTTTGCAGTCGGATAAAGTAAATTCCCTACCGAGTAGGAAAAAGTATTTTGTAGTATGCCGAGTAGGAAGAAGTAGTAAAAATATCGTTATAATGAATTACAAATGATACATCAAGTTAGCAAATGGGTGTAGAAGAGGCCTTAGAGTTTGTAGATAACTTGGTTTTTCTCAAGACGGGAGAACACTTAGATAAAACTCAAAGGATTATCTTGCGTCATTTGTGGGAGGATGAAAGGCGGACTTACCAAGATATTGCCAACAGCCTTCGTTATACAGAAGCGCATTTAAAATCAGTTGGTGCAGAACTTTGGCATTTACTATCAAAAGTGCTGGGAGTTAAAGTATCCAAATCTACCTTCCAAGGCATCGTTCAGGGATTTAGAACAACTCAACAATCGCTAAAAATCAGCCATATTCCCAATTTAGAGGGCAATGGCACTAAACCCCAAGATTTAGATTCTAACTTTGTAGGGCGCGATCGCCAAATAGCCGAACTTCACACCCTCGTCAGTCGAGGAGAAAAAGTTATCCTCATCCAGGGTGAAGGTGGTGTTGGCAAAACAAGATTAGCACGCAAATATTTTAAAAGTCAAAAATTTAATTTTGTACTAGAACTGTGGATGGCCACAGAAATCCAAAACCTTACTCCTGTAGAGAGTGTAGTTGAAGAATGGCTGCGGCGAGACTTTAACGAAGAACCAGGATGTGACTTTGGTATCAGCTTAGAACGATTACGGCGCAAACTCCGAGAGCAAACTTCTAAAATTGGCGTATTTATCGATAATCTAGAAACTGCTCTCGATAAAAATGGCAAGTTCCTAGAATATCGTCGCCCTTATGTTGAGCTATTGAGAGTATTAGCAGATTCGGATGTGCATTCAGTTACTTTAGTAACAAGTCGTGAGCGTTTACGAGAGTCTAGTGTACAGGTTTATCTTTATCAACTTGAAGGTTTAGATGATGAAGCATGGCGAGAGTTTTTTAGCAGTTGCCACATTAATTGTGATTGTAGTATTCTCAGTGAAATGTGCAGAGCTTATGGAGGTAACGCCAAAGCAATGCAAATTCTCCGAGGAGCAATATTGACAGGTTTTTCTGGTGACATACACGCCTATTGGCAGGAAAACTGTACAGATTTATTAATAGAAAGAGAGTTAAAAGATTTAGTCGCCAGTCAATTTACCCGTCTTCAAGAAAATGACTTAGAAGCCTATCGCCTTTTGTGTCGTTTAGGATGCTATCGTTATCAAGATATTCCTTCATTACCTATCGAGGGAGTTTTATGTTTGCTTTGGGATGTACCAGAACCAAAACGTAGAAGTGTAATTAAAGCTCTGCAAGATTTATCTTTAATAGAAGCAAAAAAAGGACAATATTGGCTGCATCCGGTAATTCGTGACGAAGCGATTAGTAGGTTAAGGTTAGTAAGTGAAGAATGGGAATTAGTCAACCGAAAAGCCGCAGAATTTTGGACGCAAAAGGTTGAAGTAGTTAAAAATATTACAGATGCTTTGACCGCTTTAGAAGCTTACTATCACTATGTAGAAATTAGTGATTTTGAGCAAGCCGGTGATGTCATTTTACAAGGAAGAGGTAACAAGTGGGTTACAGGACTGCCTTTGGGTTCTTGCTTCTATCAACTGGGGCTACTCCAGAAAAATTTTTCCGTAATTAAGCGGATAATAGATGATGTCAAATCCCAAAAAAGACTGATTAAACTTTATATTATCCTTGGGTATACATATCGAATTATCGGTTGCGTTAGAGAAGCTATAGAGTGCTATGAGAAATCAGGAGAAATATTAGAAGAGTTAGATGAAAAGCTAACGAAAATCTCTATTTTGTTCAATACAGGACTTTGCAAGCTTGAATTATGGGAAATAGAAGCAGCCGAAGATTGTTTTAATGCTGTTTGTAGCCTTGCTGAACAAAATAGCAATCTTGATGATTACATGGCATACTCTCAATGCTGTTTGGCTTTGATAAAATCATCCTCTGGTAGTAAAGAAGATGCTTTTCATCTTGCTGAACAAGCATTTTCGGCTATGTCATCATCAACTAGAGTAACTTTATGGGGAATCGGGCATAGTTTAGTAAGTCTCTGCTTAACTTATAAGAATTTAGGTAATCTTAAAAAATCCTTTGAGTTGTGCCAACGAGCTATATCTCATGCTGAAGAAAACAACTTTACCCAGATTAAAGCTAAAGCTATAAGTTCTCTGGCTGAAATTTTTCGAGAACAAGGAGAATTTACCAGAGCAATTTTTTATCATTCACAAGCAATAGAAATTCTGGATAAAATCGGTGCGAAATCAGACTTAGCTGAGGCTTATTATCAGTTGGCATTGACTCATAAAAAAATGGGTGAAATTGAGCAGAGTCGGGAAAGTTTTGTCCAAGCGATGTCTGCGACGGGCTATGCCTACGCACTTTTTAACGAAATGCAAGCACCCAAGCAAGTTGAAAAAGTACAAATAGCAATGGAGCATTTTGAGAAATAAGCAATACTATTTGATCTCAACTGACGATTTTCCGGCTAATAGCCTCTCCAATCTCCATCAGTGTCTCTTCCTCTTCGGCAGTAAATTCGTAGGAAACTGGCTTGGCAATGCCCAAAGTACCATGCAATCGACCATTCAGCATCAGCGGCACTGCGATGGAACCTTCTACCTTTGTTTCTTTTGCTGAGGGTCTAGCCACCCCCGATTCGTCGGTTTGCAGGTTGCAAATCTGTACGGGTCGCTTGCGTTGGGCGGCGACACCGGCCATTCCTTTACCAATGGGAATTATCGTCATTTTAGGCAAAAGCAATTCTGGAATGCCCTGGTAAGCCTTTACGTGCAATAACTGGCTGTCTTTATCTAGAGTATGGATGCTACCTGTAGAGCAGTCGAAAGCAACCAGGATTTCGGTCAACAGTCGGTTCCAGTCGATGGCAGACCCTTCCTCAGTCAGGATAGCAAAAATGGTTTTGGTATTTAAAGTCATAGTCGTAGGAAATAAAGTTTGATCGTAAACGCGGAAAATAATTAAGAAAATTCACTTAGCAAAACCAATCTGCCTTTTTCACATACCGTGAAAAGTCAGGGGAATTTATGGGGCGATCGCACCTAGAGAGGTCTGTTGTCTCCATAATTAATATAGAGACGTGTAACTAGAGGTTTTATGTCCCTAACACTTGAAGACTTGGAACAAATGCAGCAACAGCATCCTGACTTTCGTATGGAACTAGTCAAGGGTAATATTATTGTTTCGAGTCCATCAGGATACGAATCAGATGAAGTCGCAGCTGAAATGGTAGCCCAGTTACGTAACTGGGTTAGACCGCGCAAACTGGGACGAACAGCAGCTTCTAGCGCCGGTTTCAGGTTGCCTAATTCCGATTTGCGCACACCAGATGCCTCATTTGTTTTAGCCGAACGCTTGCGTCGTAGTCCGAAGTCTTTTGCTCAATTGGCTCCCGATTTGACTGTAGAGGTGAAGTCCCCTAGCGATAATTTAGAGGATCTGAGAGCCAAAATTCAAGAATTTCTGAGTTTGGGAACTAAGGTAGGAATTTTGCTCAATCCAGATGAGCGGATTGTTGAAGTTTACAATTTTGGACAAGAGGCAATAATACTTCGTGATGGCGATATTTTAACAGTTCCCGAACTGCTCCCAGGATGGGAAGTACCAATTGCAGATTTGTGGCCTCTAGAGTTTGACTAGAATAGTGGTAAAAAATCCTACAGACGTAGATGGATGAAATTAGAAGTTGATGCGATCGCTTTTAGTACAGATGGCAAAACTTTGATCGGTGGTAAGGATAAAATTATCAATATTTTGGCAACTACTATAGTGATTTAGTCCCCGATCAACTGAGGGGCGGTAGAATATACCTAATTTTCGTAGCTTCAAAAGCCAAAACTATGACGATGCATTCCACACTCCAACGTGCATTTACTAACCGCCGCGTTCTAAAAGTGATCAGCGGTTTGAATAACTTCGACGCCGCTAGCGTCGCTGCTACTGTGAAAGCTGCTGAATTAGGCGGTGCTACTTTTGTCGATATTGCCGCCGATCCAGTTTTAGTCCAACTAGCTAAAAGTTTGACAAATTTACCTATTTGTGTTTCCGCAGTAGATCCAGAAAAATTTGTGCAAGCAGTGGCAGCTGGTGCTGATTTAATCGAAATCGGGAATTTCGATTCCTTCTATGCTCAAGGACGCCGTTTTGAAGCTTTAGAAGTGCTAGCGTTGACTAAGCAAACCCGCGCTCTCCTGCCGGAAATCACCCTATCTGTCACCGTTCCCCACATCCTGGAACTAGATCGACAGGTACAGCTAGCAGAAGAACTGGTGAAAGCTGGAGCAGATATTATCCAAACCGAGGGCGGTACTAGCAGTAACCCAGTTCACCCCGGAACTCTAGGATTAATTGAAAAAGCTGCTCCCACCTTGGCAGCAGCTTTTGAGATTTCCCGTGTAGTGTCAGTGCCAGTATTATGCGCTTCCGGCATTTCTAACGTTACCGCACCATTAGCGATCGCGGCTGGTGCTGCTGGTGTTGGTGTTGGTTCCGCCATCAACCAACTCAATAGCGAAGTCGCCATGATTGCCGCAGTGCGTGGACTAGTAGAAGCCTTAGCGACTGCAAATGTAGTAAGGAGTTAAGAGTTATGAGTTAGGAGTGATGAGTTATGAGTTATGAGTTATGAGTTGAAAAAACTTATTTATTCAAAACTTTTAACTTCTAACTCCTAACTCCTAACTTCCAACTCCTAACTTCTAACTTCTAACTCCTAACTTCTAACTCCTAACTTCTAACTCCTAACTTCTTTCAACGCATAAATCACCTGATCTTGCTGCTGTTGTGTTAGTTCTGGGAACATCGGCAAGGATATAACCTCATGGCAAGCTTGCTCTGCTATTGGTAAGTCCCCAATTTCATAGCCCAGACTTTGATAAACTGGCTGTAAATGTAAAGGGTGGGGGTAGTAAATCATTGAACTCACGCCCTGTTCTTGCAATTGACTACGCACCCAATCTCGGTATTTGGCGCTAGAACCATTGCGCCCTTCGCCGGATATGCGAATAGTGTATTGATTCCATACCCCAATACCCCCAGGTAATTCTTGGGGCGCGACAATCCCCGGAACTTGACTAAGGGACTGATAGTAATAGTTGGCAATATCTCGGCGGCGATCGTTCCAAATATCTAAATAACGGAGCTTAATCTGCAAAATAGCTGCTTGGAGAGCATCTAATCGGCTATTTACACCTATTTCCTCGTGTAAATATCGAATCTTACTACCATGATCTCTTAGTATTCGCAGTTTAGTAGCGATCGCTGGATCGTTAGTCGTTATTGCTCCACCATCGCCGCAACCACCAAGATTTTTGGTGGGGTAGAAACTAAAGCAACCAATATGTCCAATGCTTCCGACTTTTTCACCCGCCCAAATCGCGCCTGTAGACTGAGCGCAATCTTCAACTATTGACAAATTGTGAGACTGAGCGATCGCCATTAATGATGTCATATCCACGGGTTGTCCAAAGAGGTGAACCGGGATAATTGCTTTAGTTTTAGGTGTAATCGCCGCTGCGACTTGCTCCACATCTAAATTAAACGTAGTCGCGTCAATATCAACGAAAACAGGCTTTGCACCGACGGCGCTAATTACTTCAGATGTCGCAATAAAGGTGAAAGGCGTTGTAATCACTTCATCGCCTGCACCAACGTCCAAGACTCGTAACGCTAAGTAGAGTGCATCAGTACCAGAATTACAAGCCACACATTCAGTAACAGTATTATAAGCGGCAAACTGTTGTTCAAAGCCTTCGACTAAGGGGCCGCCAATATATCGGCCAGAAGCCAAAACCTCTAAGACAGCCGCACTTACTTCTGCTTCGATGGTGGTGTATTGTTGCTTGATATCAAAGGCAGGGATGGGATTTACACTTTGGATCATGAGTTCTCATTTTATCGGGAGATACAAAGGATGCACTTCGACAGTCAATTTTTGCTGATTGAATTGTGTATCAAAGAGGAGCTACTAAAAGACTATCGCCCAAGATACGCATCTATTAGGGTTTTTACTTAAATTGTGGTGCGGCAAATCACCGCACATTTAATTTACAGATAGTAGGCATACTAGGTGTTTGCCATGTTAAGGTCGTACCATTTTGAATTGATGAAAGTGATATATATCAACCAAGATCCAACACATCTGGTCAAAGTTCCAGGAGTGTGTGCTGCTTTGAGAAGAAAATATCAGGAGATAGAGAACCCATGCAGGATCTGATCGAGCTGGATTTCGTGGATTTAGCTATAGGTGTGGGATTGATGGCGATCGCCATTGGTTTATCTGCCTGGGAAAAATTAGGATTAGAGTTGAACTTAACCCTTGCTACTGGGAGAACCATCTTACAACTTCTTGTATTGGGATACATTTTAGATTTCATCTTGGCTTTAGACAATGCTTGGGCAGTTTTGGCGCTATTAGCAATAATGCTGACAATTACGGCGATTGTCGCACGAAATCGCATCAGCCAAAAAATTCCTCATCTGTTGCCTTTGGTGTGGGGTGCAATTTTAATTAGTACCGCCGTGACAGTGTTTTACATCAACTTCTTGATCGTTCAACCAGAAAGATGGTACGAACCACAGTATATAATTCCCCTAGCAGGGATAGTCTTAGGTAATGCTACCAATGCAGCTGCGATCGCAGGCGATCGCCTTGTCAGCACCATTAATTCCAGCCATCTCGAAATAGAAACCCATTTAAGCTTAGGTGCAACTCCAGAGCAAGCTGTTAGCCAGTATCGCAAAGATGCCATCAAAGCCGGATTGATTCCTACTCTCAATCAAATGATACTCATAGGTATGGTCGCAATACCAGGAATTACCACCGGACAGTTATTAGCTGGTGTCAAACCTCTAGATGCTGTCTCCTACGAAATTTTGATTATGTTTATGGTTGCTTTTGCTAACTTGTTGACAACAGTTTTAGTCACGAAGGGGTTGTGTCGTCAATTTTTTAATTCTGCCGCGCAGTTGGTGAGATGAAGAGTGCTGTTAGCGAGGGGAGTGTGGGGAGTGTGGGGAGTGTGGGGGGTAAGACTTCTTCCCCATCCTCCCACACCTCCCACACCTCCGAAGGGAGAAGGGGTTAGGGGATGAGGGCGTGAGGGATTTGCAAAACGCCTGTCCGATATAGTTTTCAGCTTAAGTTGACACCAATGATAGCTAGCTGTGCGCCTCTACGAAGTCTCTACATAATTGAAGTATAAAGATATTTTGAAAACGCATCTATCCTATGAAGTATTTTATACAAAATATAAATAAATATTTATATGGTTATTTAAAAATCATGTGATTTCAGTATTCCAATCTGACGCTGTAAAGCTGAGAACTCAAGGTATTGCAGTCTATCGGAGGTAACAGAACCAAAAGAGGAATGTCATCATTATGAGATGTACCTTTAGGTAGGGATGTCAAGTAGGTGAAATATTTATTAATATTGTTAATAGATAGTAAATGTAAATTCAGCGTCAGGAATCCGAAAAAATTCCTAATGGCAGGTATTTAGCATCAATACCAGATTCTTCACCAACGGAACAGAAGATTATGAAAGACCAAAAACCATCAGACTCTAAACAATTCGTCGGAAATCTCAAGAATGGGATTTGGCTATTTGGCCTGTCATCCTGGGTATTTGGTATTACCGATCGCAGTATTGCTTCATTTGCAGATGGCTATCTATCTGCTTTGGATTTGACGCAACTATTTACGGCAGCTACATTCTTTGTGGCGTGGCTATTTTTGAAACCGACATCCAGAGTGTAAGTTAACCAACTGATTAGTATCCAGTCACTCTTAACGCTAGTCGGATCGAGATTTAGAAAGTTATCTATATTGATTGATGCCATAAAGGGTGTGCGACAGAATGCATAAATTATTTTGCATCGATCGCAATCAAGGTAATTCGTAAAATCTCCGAATTACCCTGATTTCGAGTTCTTACGGGAGAGAATCAGGATCTATAAAGTTCGCACAACCTCTGTGCCAGCATTAGTAATTTGATTTTGGTATATCTAAAAAAATTTTCTAATTTTCCGGAATTGATTATACTCACGTGGTAGTCTTTATCATCAGATTAGCGATTTATACTGAAACTCTATAACGAACCTCCGGGGAATATAACCCCATTACGGATTAAAAGCCCGGTCTTCATGGCCGGGCTTTTGCCAAGAAATAAAAGAATTGGGGTAACTCTGGAAAATCTCAGAATTACCCCAATTTTTAAAAGTTACGAATTGTTCTTAACTCCTAACTCTTGTAAAGACGCGATTAATCGCGTCTCTACTCCTAACTCCTCATTAAATTAGGCAAACGCAGCGGTTGTTACATCGTTATTCGATAGAATTTCTTGCAACTCTTCAGCGTCTACTGTTTCTTTATCAACCAGCATTTGCGCTATCTCATCTAAAATGTGGCGGTTACGCACCAACACTTCTTTAGCGCGTGTATAGGCTACATCTACAAGTTTGCGGACTTCTTCATCAATGGCAGCGGCGGTTTCTTCCGAAAAATCACGCTCTGACATGATATCTCGTCCGAGGAACATATTACCTTGTTGACGACCAAGGGCAACAGGGCCTAAGCGATCGCTCATCCCAAATCGGGTAATCATCTGACGAGCAACCCGTGCTACTTGTTGTAAGTCATTAGAAGCACCAGTGGTAACTTCTTCTTCACCAAAGATTAATTCTTCAGCAATCCGACCACCCAAAGCTACAGCCATCTGATTTTCTAGATAAGCGCGGCTGTACAAACCAGTGTCCATCCGGTCTTCGCTGGGGGTAAACCAAGTTAAACCACCTGCGCGACCGCGAGGGATGATGCTAATTTTTTGCACTGGGTCATAATCTGGCATTAAAGCACCAACCAAGGCGTGACCAGCTTCGTGATAAGCCACCAAGGTTTTACGCTTTTCGCTCATTACTCGGTCTTTCTTTTCTGGCCCAGCTAATACGCGATCGATCGCGTCGTTGATTTCATCCATCGAAATTTCAGTCAAATTCCGGCGGGCTGCCAGAATTGCGGCTTCATTCAACAGGTTGGATAAATCAGCGCCAGTAAATCCAGGGGTACGACGAGCAATTTTATCCAAATCCACATCTTTCGCCAAGGTTTTGCCACGGGCGTGTACCTTGAGAATTTCGCTGCGTCCGGCGTAGTCGGGACGGTCTACTACAACTTGACGGTCAAAGCGACCAGGACGCAATAAGGCTGCATCTAGGACATCGGGGCGGTTGGTAGCGGCAATAATGATGATGCCTGTATTACCTTCAAAACCGTCCATTTCTGTAAGCAACTGGTTGAGGGTTTGTTCCCGCTCATCGTTACCACCACCTAAACCTGCACCCCGTTGACGACCTACGGCGTCAATTTCATCGATGAAGACGATACAAGGAGCATTGGTCTTAGCTTGTTCAAACAAATCGCGGACGCGGGATGCACCCACACCGACGAACATTTCCACAAATTCCGAACCGGAGATTGAGAAGAAGGGTACACCTGCTTCACCAGCTACGGCACGAGCTAGGAGGGTTTTACCTGTACCAGGAGGGCCAACTAACAGCACACCTTTAGGAATTTTTGCACCAACGGCGGTAAAGCGATCGGCGTTTTTCAGAAAGTCTACGACTTCGTTTAATTCCAACTTGGCTTGGTCAATACCAGCAACATCGCCAAATGTCACCTGAGTTTGGGGTTCCATTTGCACTCTGGCTTTGGATTTGCCAAAGTTCATTGCTTGGCTACCTGGGCCACTTTGAGCGCGACGTAGTAAGAAGAATAAGCCAACCAAAAGCAATACAGGGAAAAATAAGCTGCTCAGTGCCTTAAACCAAAATCCTTCGTCGGTTTGGGGCAAAACAGAAATATCAACGCCTTTAGAAGTCAGAGTATTAATCAAGTCTGGATCGTTGACTAAGGTCACAATCCGTTTATTTCCGTCATATTTGGCTGTAACCAGTGCTGTAGAGCGGTCTGCACTCAAACTGACTTTTTCTACTCTGCCTTGCTGAACTTCTTGAATAAACTGGCTATATCGCCATGTCTCTCTGCTTTGGGGTTGTTTGTCAAAAAATGCTGTTCCCAGCGCAATGACGACAATAAACAGCAGCGCGTACAGCCCTGCATTTCTCCATCTTTTATTCACTAAGGTCTATCCTCCGGTATTTTTCGCGCAATCGCCTAGCTTCTCTGCTCGGAAAGGTGATTATTAAGAATTATGTTAACTTATCTTAAGATATAACAAATTTGGTGTGGCTGTCATGCTAAAAAAAGCTCCCTTATTAGCTGAAAACTATCATGGTAGGGATTACATTGTAGCGACCCTGAAGGCAGATGAACTGTATGAATGGGAATAATTTCTACCACACTATTAGTGTAGGCGATCGCTTCAAATCTCTGGACTAACTCGACGCTCCAAGTTTCTTCTCGCACTGGTATCTGGTGGTTTTGCAACCAGTTTACAAGTTGCGATCGCCCAATTCCCGGTAAAATTCCGGCCTTTATTGGTGGCGTGTACCAACTGCGATCGCACCATCCCCAAAGGTTGCCTGTACTGGTTTCTAGCCAATTTCCTTCAGCATCGACTAATATTGCTTCTTGAGCATCTGAGCTAGTTTTTGCCAACCAAGCACTCAAATAATTTCCAGTTTTATGAGAAGGGAGTGAGCGAGAAAATTCTGAACTGGCAACAGCGCATAAAATACCATTCTTTTGTTTTTCTGTCAAATCTTGCGGTAATAATCTACCAGTTATCCATTCCCGTCCATCGGGAAAGAGGGTAATTCTGAGAACGGGAAAGTATGCGAGAAGAATTTGAGCGCCTTGACGCAGACGGTTCCAATCGGGTTGCTGCCACCCAAAAGTTTGTAGTGAGAAGAGTAAGCGATCGCAATGTGCTTGCCAATTAGTTAAATTACTATCTAGGGAGTTCTCATAAACCCGCAATGTTGTAAAAACAGTTGCCCCATAAAGTAAACCCGGATCGTTAATGTTTAATTCTAGGGTTTGAGAGTGAATTAACTTGCCGTCATACCAAAAAATATTATTTGTCACAACCAAATTGCTTGTTGCTACAACTCCATTGAAAAGTGATGACTTGTAATGCTCATACGCTGCATGAGATAAAACCTGTGGGCTGCATATCGCTGAACACCAGAATCCAGACTCAGATGTTTACAGTCATGATTTCTGGCATATTCAATTAGCCACTGAAATAACTGTTGGCCATAGCTATGCGATCGCTTCAACTCATCAACAACTAAATCATCAATGTATAAAAACTTCCCCGATGCTAAACAATTAGAAATGCGAAATCCGGCGACCGCTACAGCTTGCTTTTCTACCTCCAAGAATGCAAGTTGATATCCTTCCTTCATTTGATATCGAACTTGTTCTACAAACTTAGTCTGTTCAATGTGAGGGCGCAACTGAGAGATAACAAGAAAACAACCTAATATTTGAAAGTCAGATTCTGCTAATTGTATTGACACTAGTATTGCTCATAAAAATTACGAATTACGAATTACGAATTATTTTAATCCTTTGGAGGAAATATAATTTTATTAGTACCTTCAGGAGTTGTAACTATTTTTCCTCCCAAGGCTTCGATTTCCTTAATTGCGCGTTTCTGAGTTCTTTCATCAGCATGATTATTTAAAACCATTGACCATGTAGAAATTTGAGCGTATTTACTATTAGGATTTCGACTCAGAAATTCAGCAGTTCTTTGGGAAGTATTAGCTACAAGTTGACTTTCTGGATCTGAAAATTTACTCGCCCAGTTTGCAGCCGTTGCAAAAGACTGTTGGGCAGCTTTCGCGTTGCCTAAAAATAATAACTCATCAACTCCTTTATAACGCCAGATGTAATAAGACCTTTCGGGAACTGAGGGAGATAGCGATTTTAAGCCTTTTTCTGATATTGCGATCGCGCGTTCCGGCATACCAGCATATAATGAAGTACTGATCGAAAGACTGCGATATGCTGCTAAAAATCGCGGATCGCGTTCTAGAATAACTTCAAAATATTCTGGACTTAAACTGTAGCCTGTTTTATCCCGAATTTCATCATCTCCAAAATATTGCAGGAAATTGAGATATACCAAATCTGCAATAAAGTTATCATAACCAAAAGTAGGCGTTTTTTCGAGAAAATTCAAACGGACATTTTCAGCTTTTATTTCTTTTTTTAAAGTTTCTAAAGAAGCAGATTGTTTTCTATTTATTAGTTTTTGCAATTGGGGGAATTGAATCAAGCCAACTCCTAAAATACACATAGAAATTACAAAAGGTGTAGCAAAAGCTTGACGAGATAACAACATATTCTCCTTTGCTTTATTAGCATAGTCATATCATTGTATACATAGTGGTATAAGAAAAGTCAGCCCTATTTGTGAGTCTATGCTTTACTAGGTAAGATAAAAAAGTTGACTCTAATAAACTAACTGAATTATTTAGTGCTTGTTTATACCTTGGCTCGTCTTTGCGCTGAGATATACTTAGTATTTTTTATTAATGTCTAATTTATAGCTACTGGAACGAAACACCCAAAAGCTAATTAAATAATTATTTCAGAATCACGGCACTTAGGACAACGGGGAAACCGCTATCACAGTGCTGGATTCACTGCAATGCAGTACCTCAAAAATTTAAAATGGTATTATTCTTTTTCTAAGATAAATTTGGCTCTTGGAAATCATAACTTTTTTTAGTAAAAAATTTCTTAAAATATTAAGTTGTTTTGACTTTAGTTACTTTTTTGTAGTAAAAGCCTTCCAAAATTTGACATAACATAAAATTGTATTTTGTTTATATTTAAATCTGTCTGTAACCTCTAAAATTTTATGGTGAATAATACTCTTAACGAAAACACAAACATTCATGGTCAAGGCATCGAAAACATGGAAAATAATAGTCAATTTAGCAAGCCAAGTAGTGAATTTAAAAGAAAAGTTAAGAAGCTGAACAGTCAGGGAGAAGGATTTAATATTGATGGGATTATTGATGCTATTCAAACAGCAATAGTAGAAGTTATAGAGCTAGAAATTACTACTTGGGTTCCAGACTCATCTACTCAGTTAGAACAACCACAAGGGCAGCAAATTCCTCAAGCAGGTAATCGAATGCACACCATCATAAATCTAATTGATGGTGATATAACTAATGAAGTTGGTAGTCAATTTGTTGGTAATGGCCCATATACAGAACTTCGCGAATTTCATCTAACTCAAATCAAAGAAAGTCGGGAGATTATGCAAAAAAATATAGAAAGTTTGCAGAAGTTGTATGGATTTTTTATAGAAATTATGAAATCTCGTAAAACTTCGCAACAATCGCTATCCCGTCCCCAGTAATTGATATTTATTAATTGATATTAACCCAAAAATACCTACAGGATATGAGCTTATTCAAACCTGTGGGTTAATTTGATTTAGATAAATCAAGGAAATTATGACTATGCCTAATAAAATTCAAGAACAAGCCAAAGATTTGCTAGAGAAAGTAGTCTCATCTGTACATGAATTAGTTGATGATATTACAGCTTTAGAAGTCAATACAATGGTTGTCGATCAGATTACTGGCGCAAAGTTTAATGCTTGGCAAGCGTATGAAGAGATTTATTCAATAAATGACAAAGACTACTTTGATGTCAAAGGAATTCCAAATCCAGACGATTTACCAGAACCAGAAAAAACTCAGGCTCAAGAGCTACGTAAGCGTTATACAAGTCTCTTTTCACAACTTGAAAGAGAATATTTTTACATTCTCCTTGAACAAAGTAATGAGACTAGTGAGCCAGACTCCAGAATAATACACTATCAAGAGCGTCTTAAATATCAGGTGGAACATAAAGCAAATATTGTTCCAACTGATGAGATATACATAAAGTTAGCTCAACCAATATTGCCGGCTCCAACTCCTGTTGCAGATCGAGAAGAAAATAGTATAAAAAGTTTGCAGCAAAGGTGGAAAGAGATTGAAGAAATTTTGAATAATGACAAATTTATTCGTACACTGCGGAAAATGTCTGAGCTTAAAGCTGCACTTAATAGTGGTAATATTACCAGCGTAGATATCGATATTATTTATGCTCAAACTGTTATGCAGCTAGATGGAGATATTATTAGTCGTTATCATAAAAAGCTATTTCAATTACCTGAAGGAGATAGAGATTTAATCCTCAAAATACATAATGAAGGGGTAGTTGCTGGAGAGAAACAGTGGCGTGGAACACTAAATTTTCTGATTGGTATTATACAAAATATCGCAAAATTATCCCGACAATGAAAGCTGATAAAACACACACAGATTGTGAAGCTGATGTTCAACTCTCTTTCTTTGTGCAAATACCTCAAGGTACTCCTATTGAACTTCAAATTAAGGTTGAGTCAGGACAGTATACTTTTTATCTAAATAAGACCGTTTTAAAACAAATTGAGGAAGCGCGAGAAATAGGCTGCTCTTTATACATTCCGCCGAAATTACTAGCTTATATTTGGTACTACAACTGTTTTAGCGATCGGATTTGCTTGAATAAGAACACTACGCCATACAAAAAATTAGTAATTACTAAAAAAAACTTTAAAATATTTGACGATACTTTTATAGTAAGTTTTATCAAATTATTCTGGAGTAAATCATTACAAAAAAAGTCAACGTTACAGTATGGAATAACTTTTAATTCTTATTATAGAGAAGATACATCAGATTTATATCTCTGGAAAGAACAAGATATTATTTTACAAAGTAATGTTTTATTTTATGGTGACATAATTCACAAAATCAAGAGTGATTTTATAAAAAATCCTGAGTGCTTAAATATTGTTTATTTGCATTATTGGCTTATTGAACAAATACTAAGCTGTCTTCGAACTAAATTAAATTTATTCTCTTGGGAACTAGCTTCGTTATTCCCTGCTACTTTTTTTGTATGGAGATTAAACTTAACATTTTCATTATCAATACTTGCTGGGTTAGTAACATCTTTTGTATTTGCTACTATTCAGTATTGGCTAGTTAATCAGCTTCCAAGATGGACTTATATTAGTTCTCAATATCGAAATTGGCTGGCGTGGGGACTAACTTGTGTCACTTCTAGTCTTTTTATTTTTACTCCCACTGATTTCTTTTTTTTGCTATTTTTGTCACTAGTTGGGCCGTTATTACAATGGGTTTTTATTTTTATAATAGGGCAAATTGGTAAAGGCTTTATGCGTTGGTTATTAGCTTGAAAATCGGGTGTGTGGCATTGAAAAATATGTTTTTTCGTGAAAGACTATTTTCAGAAAAAGATTAGGGTAGCTGAAATATTCAAACAATATTACCTAAATTAAATCAGACTTTCTAATTGTGTTTTAGCAACTGCCAACACTGCTCGGCGATCGCCCAATCTTCTTGAGTATGAATAACTAATACCCGTACTGCTGAATCGGGTGTAGCAATATCCTCATCCACAGGCTGCTGTTGATTTTTCTCAAGGTCTATTTTCAGTCCGATAAATCCAAAGGCTTCACAGGCGGCTTGGCGAATTTGTGGAGAGTGTTCGCCCACACCTGCTGTGAACACTAAAGCATCTAATCCGCCCAAACTAGTAAGCATTGCGCCAATACAAGAACGTAGGCGATGTACGTAGATATCCCATGCCAGTTGAGCGCGGGAATTACCTTGAGCGATCGCTTCTCTCACCTCACGCATATCGCTAGATACACCCGAAATTCCCTTTAACCCAGAAGCTTTATTTAATAACTCATCCAACTTTTCTACAGAGTAATTGCAGTGCCGCAACAAATAAATCAGAATCCCCGGATCGACTGAACCAGAACGACTACCCATCATCAATCCTTCTACGGGCGTGAATCCCATAGTGGTATCAATACTGCGACCGTTTTTAATCGCTGCTAAAGAGCAACCATTGCCCAGATGACAGATAATTAACCGCTCAGATGCAACATCTCGACCGAGAATTTGGACAGCACGTTGAGAACAGTATTGGTGACTGATACCATGAAACCCATAGCGGCGGATACCTTGTTCTACCCACTGATATGGGCCGGGATAGATTGCTGCTGCATCGGGTAAAGTAGCATGAAATCCGGTATCAAAGGCTGCTACTTGGGTGACATCTCCTAAGATTTGTTCAATTGCTTCTATGCCTTCCAAGCCCACTGGATTATGTGCTGGAGCAAGGTTAGACAGATCGGCGATCGCCTTTTTTACATCCTCCGTAATTACCACACTATCTCGATAATCCTGTCCACCATGTACGATCCGATGCCCCACCACATCAATTTCTGACAAGCGATCGATTACCTTGGTAGCATCACGATTAAGTGTATTGAGCATATAGGTGAGGTGCGCCTGTGGAGAATCGCCAGAGATTGATTTTTGCAGCATTCCACCCGTAACAGTTTTTACCTCAATTTCTGCCACACCTCGATCTTGAGTCCAGGTGATTTTCCCTTCCCAAATGGGTTGGGGTGCTTGGGTAGGAAGAGTTTCATCTGCAATTTCATACAGACAACTCTTTTGGCTACTCGATCCGGCATTCAGTACTAATATCTTCATAGTGACAACAGAAAAAAACGATCTCCTTTGATCGTGTCACTAATTCTAGCTTCATGCTTAGTACAGTTTTGCGTAAAAGCGTAGTCTTTTTAATGCCATCTGACGCATTAACAAGGCGGCTAAAGTGGCTCATCAAGTCAAAGCGCGTAACTTTCTGCACATCTGCTCATTTCACCCCTCTTTCTACTGTTCGGGGATGCAGTACACATTTTGAAGATGCAGGTGAATTAGGAAGCGAGTAGAAGTGGCTTAGTCAGTTATCATTTCGTAGGTTGATTGGGCGGATGTCGCGGATCTTGAGGGTTCTTTTGCCTGCGTTATCGTCGTCATCAATTGTTACTAGGTATTTCACGACCGTATGGTTTGCATTTCCACCAGTCACGGTGACAACAAATGCTGAATAACTGTTAGTGTTTGTGCCACAACCACTTCGGTCATGGAAGGTTTGATTCCATTCACCAATATGGACACCCTCGCCTCGTGGCTCATCACCACTTTGTTTAATTTCATTCAGGAGAGCTACTTTCAGAAGAGATAGCTTTGATTTTTTATTAGCAAGCATAAGTTTAAGAAACTTATCGCGATTAAACTGGTCAAGGTTGCCGCCATTGCTGCATTTATCTTCGTAGTTAGCGTCAGCTGAATCCGGGCTGGTCATTACCAGTGCTGGGATTTTGGGAGACTGAGCGGCGTGCCCAGAAGTTGTTGCTAGTGCGAGAACACATAAAGTAAAAAAACCAAAGCGCATTTAATTCTCCGAGCATGAATCAGTGTGTCCAATCAAGATTAACTGCAACGGACACAAAAGGACAGGGTTTGCTCGGTAGGCTATGCAGCAAAGGGGTGATAACGAAAGTTACGAGTATGCAGGAAAGGAAACCCCCTACTGAAATCGTTATACTAACTGTGGGAGGCTGTTTATCTATCCAGCCAGATTCCATAGTTGTGTTTTTTATAGCTTGTTGCACTATGTCCTTCTTCAAAACCCCGCTGATTGGTTTAAAAGCTGACTCATTTCGTCACCCATTAGACCTGGAAGCTACCAGAGCGCTCAAGCAGATACCAGGCATAGATATGTTGGTGCGAAATTGGCTTGGCCCAATGGCAGAGCAGGTTTTCTATGTGGAAAATATTGCCTCTAGCATTTTGGTGGGTGAAAAGCAACTACCCGATTTATACAAGCTCTTATTAGATGCCTGTAAAATCCTGGATATAGATCCTCCCCAGTTGTATGTCCGCCAGCATCCGGCTCCTAACGCCTATACTTTTGCTGTGCGGGGTAAGCAGCCTTTTGTGGTGCTACACACTTCGCTGATTGATATCCTCACACCAGAGGAAATACAGGCAGTAATCGCTCATGAGTTGGGGCATCTCAAGTGTGACCATAGCGTTTACTTAACTCCTGTAAATTTACTAATATTAGCTGCGGCGATTGTGCCCAATGTTGGCACCTTCGTTGCCCAAGCCATACAGGCGCAACTTTTGGAATGGGTACGTTGTGCTGAGTTTACCTGCGATCGCGCTGCATTACTAGCAACCCAAGACCCAAAAGTGGTTATGTCCGTGTTGATGAAGTTGGCTGGTGGTTCTCTCACCTTAGCGCCCCAACTGAATCTCGATGCCTTTGTTGCCCAAGCCCGCGCTTACGATGATATTAGCAAAACAGAACTGGGTGAAATGGTCAAAGCTGCCCGTACAGCCCAATTAACCCATCCAGTGCCAGTGCTACGGGCGCGAGAAATTGACCGTTGGGCAAGCAGCACAGAATATCAAACTCTGTTGCACAGTCACGGACTGAAATCTACTAATAATGAAGTTGCACCCAAAGGTGGATGGCGCAATTGGTAGAGCTACTTTTCACAACCGCTTTTTCGCTATATAAGCGCAAAATTTTTAATAGATCGTGAGAAAGCGATCGCCAAAGTGCGATCGCTTCCCCTTTTCATCCAAAAATGCAAATTTTCCCTACACTACATATCCCTTTTGTCAACTAGAAGCTTTCACCGCCGCTTCTGCTTGGGAATGTAACAACAAACCGTATTCTAAACCCTCCACCACCGCTTGATAGGAAGCTGCCAAAATATTGGTGGAAACTCCCACTGTCGTCCAGCGTTGACGACCATTGCCTGATTCAACCAACACACGGGTTTTCGCCGCAGTGCCCGTATGTCCGTTGAGAATTCGCACTTTGTAATCTGTCAAATCAAAAGTTGCAATTTGGGGATAAAAGTTCACCAAAGCCTTGCGCAAAGCTGCATCCAAAGCTGCAACGGGCCCGTTACCTTCCGCCGCCTCCAAAATATTTTTCCCGTCAACAGCGACTTTGACCGTAGCTAGGGCATTGCTAGTTTCTTTCCCCTCAATCAAGTCACAGTGGACTTGAAAACCTTTGACTTCAAAAAACTTCTGGCGGTCTCCTAAAGCTTCGTGCATCAACAGCACAAAACTGGCCTCTGCTGCTTCAAATTGAAATCCTTCACTCTCCAAATCTTTGAGGCGCTGGAGAATTTCTCTAGCCTCTGCCTTTTGCTGATCCAATTCAATGCCAAAACTGCGGGCTTTGGCTAAAACATTGCTCAGTCCAGACTGTTCCGAAATCACAATGCGGCGACGATTCCCGACTTGTTCCGGCTGAATGTGTTCGTAAGTCAGGGGATTACGTTCCACCGCTGATACATGAATACCGCCCTTATGGGCAAAAGCCGAACGTCCCACAAAGGGAGCGTGTTCATCTGGCGCAAGGTTGACAACCTCACTCACGAAACGACTAGCTTCTGTAAGTTGTGTGAGCTGGTCTTCTGTGATACAACTGTAACCCGCCTTCAGTTGTAAATTGGGAATTAACGAACAGAGGTTAGCATTACCGCAACGTTCACCGTAACCATTAATTGTGCCCTGTACCATCTTTGCCCCTGCCATCACGGCGGCTATTGCGTTAGCAACCGCCATTTCCGAATCGTTATGAGTATGAATTCCAATTTGAGGAATTGTCCTTTGTCCTTTGTCCTTCGTCATTGGTTCTTGACAAATACTTCGACTTACCTCGGCTCCGCTCGGCACAAGTCGCTCAGTACAAGTGACTAATGACAAATGACTAATGACATCTTGAACAATTTGGCTAATTTCGTGTGGTAAAGTGCCACCATTGGTATCACAGAGGACTAGCCATTCCGCACCAGATGCGATCGCAGCCTCTAATGTCTGTAAAGCATAATCTCGATTGTGCTTATAGCCATCAAACCAATGTTCGGCATCGTAGATAATGCGACGACCTTGAGAACGGAGGTACTCAATGGTGTCGCGGATCATCGCCAAGTTTTCTTCTAGTGTCGTCTTGAGTCCGGTTGTCACGTGTAAATCCCAAGACTTGCCAAAAATCGTTACCCAGCGAGTTCCCGCCGCCAAAATATCCTGTAGCATCGGTTCGGTGGCGGCAGTGGAGTTGGGGCGTCGAGTCGAACAAAAAGCAACAATTTCAGCTTGTTTGAGCGGATCTTCTTGGAGTTGCCAGAAAAATTGTACATCCTTGGGATTGGCACCAGGCCAACCACCTTCAATGAAGGGAATACCCAGTTGATCGAGTCTACGGGCAATGCGTAACTTATCTTCTATCGATACAGATAGCCCCTCGCGCTGAGTGCCATCCCGTAATGTAGTGTCATAGAGCCAAAGTTGAGGTGAAGAATTTGTGGTCATAAAACTGGGACCGAGGAGACAACTTTCGAGGCAATGTGTCAATATACAACAAAAAGCCAGTTTGGCAATTTAAAAATGCCTAAAGTAATAGCTGAAGGTAAAACAATTGATTGCGAGCATGGAAGCAATCTCCGCAAGATTTTGCTGCAAAATGGTATTGACCTCTACAATGACGGTGCTAAGGTAATAAACTGTCGGGGCATTGGCAGTTGTGGTACCTGCGCGGTTAAGGTAGAGGGCAAAGTATCAGCAGCGAACTGGCGCGATCGAGCGCGGCGTTCGCTTCCTCCCCATTCTCCTACAACAGACTTGCGTTTAGCCTGCCAAACTCAGGTTTTAGGCGATGTGAAAGTGACAAAGTTTGATGGATTTTGGGGACAAGGTTCTCGAATAGTGTGGACACCAAAAGGTTAAAAAGGAGTTAAGACAAGATGGGTAGATGGACACCCTTAATTTTAATGGCTGGCGGTTTAGCCATTCTGCTTGGTACATTACTAGGCATCAACTTTCCGATGGGCGTACAAACTGCTAACGCTCCCAGTGACAAGAAATCAGAAGTCCTACCAGCTAATATCAATGTTAATAGCAGTGCTGGCAGCAAGAATGATGAAACTGCAACAGAAGGAAACGAAACAACTGAAACAAACGAAAATAGACGCGGTATTGTAGCCCCCAGACCTGACAACAGGAGTAACGTTGCTCAGAATTCTGCCGATGAATCAACTGACAGTACAACAGACAACAATACAGATTCTTCAGAAACCAGCACACCATCTAGCGATCCAAATCAAGGCAACGAACCAATTCGCGCCTTGTGGTAAAGATAGATCCGTCTTTAGTTACGAGTTATAAGTTATAAGTTATGAGTTATGAGTTATGAGTTATGAGTTATGTACCAATGACAAATGACAAATGACAAATGACAAATGACTAATGACTAATGACTAATGATTAGTGAGACTGTGATTATTGGTGGCGGCGTTATTGGTTTAGCGATCGCCATTGAACTAAAATTGCGCGGGACAAACGTCACCGTGCTTTGTCGTGACTTCCAGGCTGCCGCTACCCACGCCGCCGCCGGGATGTTGGCACCAGATGCGGAAAACATCCCTAATGGGGCAATGCGTTCCTTGTGTTGGCGATCGCGTGCCTTATATCCCGATTGGACGCGCAAATTAGAAGAACTGACCGATTTAAATACTGGCTACCGTTCCTGTGGCATCCTTGCACCCGTTTTTGAAGAAAGCAGGGGAGCAGGGGAGCAGGGGAGCAGGGGGGAACTTGCAGTAAGCTTTTCCCCTCTGCCCCTCCGCCCCTCTGCTAGCGAAGAGTCCCCGGCTTACTGGTTAAACAAAGAGGCAATTCATCAATATCAGCCAGGATTGGGAGCCGAGGTAGTTGGTGGGTGGTGGTATCCTGAAGATGCACAAGTTGATAATAAGGCTCTAGCTCACGTACTGCGGACGGCAGCTGAGTCTGTTGGTGTTGAACTTAAAGATGGCATTACAGTAGAAGCATTTTTACAGCAGCAGGGACAAGTGGTTGGCGTGCAAACCAATGCTGGAATAATTTGCGCGGCGCACTATGTTTTAGCTTCAGGTGCTTGGTCAAATGAGTTGTTACCGCTACCTGTGCTACCCAGAAAAGGACAAATGCTGAGTGTGCGGATACCAGAAGTTTCGCCGGAATTGCCTTTGAAGCGGGTTTTGTTTGGGCAGGATATTTATATCGTACCAAGACGCGATCGCCTGGTTATTGGCGCAACCAGTGAAGACGTTGGCTTTATCCCCAACAACACCCCAGAAGGTATTCAAAAATTACTACAAGCTGCCATCCGGCTGTATCCGCAATTAAAGCATTATCCCATCCAAGAATTTTGGTGGGGATTTCGCCCAACCACCTCTGATGAATTACCCATCCTGGGGACTAGCCACTGTCAAAATTTAACCTTTGCTACGGGTCATTACCGCAACGGAATTCTACTTGCACCCGTAACCGCCGCTTTAATTGCCGATTTAATCTTAGAACAAAAATCTGACCCCCTACTTGCTGATTTTCACTATTCGCGCTTCCAGTCCCAGTCATCTACCTCCACCCCAATGCTGACTCACTCTGCCAATTTCTCTAACGGACATCACTCTGCTATATCCCCACTCCCCACAGACGCCATTAATCGCGTCTCTACCGATTCCCCATTGATTATCGCTGGCAAAACCTTCCAATCCCGCTTGATGACGGGAACTGGTAAGTATCGCAGCATTGAGGAAATGCAGCAAAGCGTCGCCGCCAGCGATTGCCAAATTGTCACCGTAGCAGTCCGACGGGTACAAACCAAGGCTCCGGGACATGAAGGTTTAGCGGAAGCCTTAGATTGGACGAAAATCTGGATGTTACCCAATACCGCAGGTTGTCAAACTGCCGAAGAGGCGATTCGGGTGGCGCGTTTGGGGCGAGAAATGGCGAAATTGTTGGGGCAGGAAGATAATAACTTTGTAAAGTTAGAAGTAATACCCGACCTTAAGTATTTACTCCCAGATCCAATTGGGACACTGCAAGCAGCAGAACAACTAGTTAAAGAAGGCTTTGCAGTATTGCCCTACATCAACGCCGATCCGATGTTAGCCAAGCGTTTAGAAGAAGTAGGTTGTGCTACAGTCATGCCTTTGGCATCACCAATTGGTTCTGGACAAGGACTGAAAACAACTGCCAATATCCAAATAATCATCGAAAATGCAGGTGTGCCAGTGGTGGTAGATGCTGGTATTGGTTCGCCCTCAGAAGCAGCGCAGGCAATGGAATTGGGAGCAGATGCTTTGTTAATTAATAGTGCGATCGCTCTTTCTCCAAACCCAGCAGCAATGGCTCGTGCCATGAATTTAGCAGCAGTTGCCGGTCGTCTAGCATACCTTGCTGGCAGAATGCCTATTAAAGATTACGCCAGTCCTAGTTCACCTCTAACTGGGACGATTACTAGTTAGGAAATGGGAAATGGGGAATAGGGCATAGGGCATAGGGCATGAAGGGGAATAACCAATGCCCAATCCAATAGGGTTCGGTTAAGGTTTTTTGATGAAAATTCTAGATCGCTTAAAGATACGATAAATCATCACAAAGACGCGATAAATCGCCGTCTCTACAAAAGAATGATTATTGTAGAGACGGCGATTCATCGCGTCTCTTGCCTCAACCGAACAGTATTGATCCCCAATCCCCAATAATGTAACGATTTATCTAGCAGTTTAAGAGCGGATTTAGCATTTATGTAACATTAAATGAACGATAAAGATAAAGGAATTAATTCATGCCCTATACGAATGAAGAAGGCGGTCTTCTGAATAATTTTGCCCGTGAACCAAAGATTTATCAAGCAGAACCTCCCACGGAAGGGCAAAAACGAACTTATCTCTTACTAGGAATCGCCGCTACAGCTTTGGTTGTCGGCTTGATTATAGTCGCCTTCTTTGTTTCTAAGAGCAGTTGATCGTAAAACATTTTAAGAAAACTTCATTTTCTTTATAGTTTTTCAGGTTCCGATTTTAAGAGGGGCCTGCTTTTTTATTTTTTGTTAAAATTGAACTAGGAATCAAAGTATATAATTATACTTTATTGTTCCTACTATAATTGAATGCTCAATATATCCTGATTAGCACAACATCTACTTGTTAAAAATAATTTTTATTATGACTTTAGCCCACTTGAATACACCCAGAAAGGTGATATGTACTGTGTTTTGGCTCTTTAGCCGCTATGAGCGTGAATGATACTGCACACAACAATAATTCTACTTGGAATCGGCAAGTATACCACCGCCTGAAACTTGCCTTAAGTCTTGGCTTACGACGACAAATATTTTTGGCAGTTTGTGATGATTTATACTTAAGAAATCAGGTAGCAGCCCGTTTGCATTCTACATTGGCTTATCCTGTTGGACAGGTGCTATATCAATCATCAAATACTCAGGAAAATAGCACTCCAGCTTATCCGCGATTAGTCACGTTGCGTTTGAATTTAAACGATCCCAATCCCATAATCCAGATTAATCAATGGTTGACTAATTACCCACCGCCAATTGTTGGGGCATCAAAAGATACTCCTGGAAGACCTTTTCCAGTACCAGCATTTCAGATTGTCGGGGTGGAGCATCTCACTAAGCAACCAGTAGCGACACAGCGGTTATTTTTGCACTATCTCCGCTTAAGCGAACAATACTTCTCTACACAAGAATCTAGCCGATTCCTGGAATCTAACTTGCTGTTGTGGATACCACGTCCTTGGTTATCGGCTATCAAGCAATCAGCACCACAGTTTTGGCGTTGTCGTACTGGCGTATTTGTGTTTGCTGGAGAACCCACACCAGCAACTCAGAATTTGGCCTATCCAGAACGTTTTTCTACTTCCAGAAGCTTGGATTTAGGGAATATTGAGCAGTCGATTCTAGATGAATCAGCTAACCAAGCAGAACTCAGAACCGCAACCACTGAGTTCAATGAGAATAATTCTGATTTCCCAGTAGAGATACAAGGGAATCGCGTACACAAAGCTGAGGAAGTTTCACCATCAACAGCGGATTTATTGAAGGCTACGCCACAACAACAGGAATCTACAAATCGGTCTGGTAGTGGGAGTAATAATCAATCGCTGTCATCTTTATCTTATATTAGCAGTGAGTTAACGGAGCTAGTAATAGCAACAATTAATACAAGTATTGCTCAAAATACAGAAGATTCCTTACAACCACAGCAGATTTTATTGGAGATTGAAGAATTACACGAAAATCTTGTGGCAGAGGAGATACTGGCAGAGGCTTATCATCGCTTGGGTACTTTATACCGTCTTCGCATTGAGCAAGGAGAGGCGACTTTAGAAAACCTGATGGTGGCAATTATTGCCTATCAGGAGGCAATTAGCTATGACGAAAGCTCACCGCAACTCCCAGATATCTTGAATGATTTGGGTACACTCTACTGGATGCTATACCGCACACCACCCAATTCTGAGGAGGGACAAACTTATATAGAGCAGGCAATAGAATTTTATCAGTTGGCGTTAAAGATAATTTCGCCCCAGACACATTCGGAAACTTACGCTCGTGTACAAAATAATTTAGGGACAGCCTATGGTGATTTAGCTCGTTTCTCTCACCCATCTGAAAATTGGCAGCAAGCAATTTTTGCTTACAGTGAAGCACTCAGCTACCGTACAGCGGATATGGATTCATTAAAGTATGCGGCTTGCCAAAATAATTTGGGTACTGCTTACTGGCATTTAGGGCAATACAATCAACCGATTGTGCATTTAAAGAAAGCGATCGCAGCTTACAATGAAGCACTTGTACACTACAACCCTGAAGAGGAACCGCTGAAGTATGGGATGATTCAAAACAATATCGGCACTGCGTGTTGGAATCTGGCACAATACGAACAACCTGCCCAAAATCTCCAGTTAGCCATAAATGTTTATAGCGAAGCTCTCAAGTATCGCACTCCAGCTAATGTTCCCAGTGCCTGCGCCGCTACACAAAATAATCTGGGTACTGCTTACTGGCATCTAGCAAACCTATCTGAGACTACTAAAGAGGCACGGCAAAAATATCTGCAACTATGTATCAGCGCTTACGAAGAAGCTATAGCTTTGGCTCACTCACTTAGCGGTGCTTCTTTAAGTTTTGATTTGCTTGCCTCTCACAATAACCTGGGACTAGCACATTATCAGCTAGTAATAGATAAGTCTTTTAATGGTGACAAAGCGACACGCTCTCAACACTTAGAAGTAGCATTAGATAACCATTTGCAAGCCTTAAACGGATTAAGTAAACAACCAGAGGCTTATCAAACAACCTTTGCTTATGTGGTGAAAACTATTCGTGCTTTTCATAATGAGTTAGGGATACAGGGACAAAATCTGGCTTTATCTAAAGTTCCTAGCCAGTTATTGCCAGAGATTTTGTCAAAATTATGAATCCCATTCGTCTCCATAGCGCGGAGAATGTCAAAAAACTATAACTTCATATCAGCTTGACAATTTATTGGGAAGTCAAGTAAGGTAGCGATGTTTACGATGGGCTACGCCTATAGCGGTTCTCGGTTGAGTGAGGTACAAGAACCCCACCCCCAACCCCCTCCCCGCAAGCGAGGAGGCAGGGTGGTTTCATACAAAGAAAGAAAAATAATAATGATTTGTAGAGGGTGGAGAAAAATTGATAGATAAAAAGTATGAATCTCATCGAA
>NZ_JBALEO010000054.1:0-6700 GCF_036918015.1 Nostoc sp. | reverse complement strand
CTGGGGTTTGAGAAAGTAAAAGCTGCTTTTGCTTGCGGAAAACACCAAAATGAGAAAGCAAACTGGGGTTTGAGAAAGTAAAAGCTGCTTTTGCTAACTAAATTTGACTTTATCTATATTTTTAAGGTGCAATGGCTAGTTTTGATCGTTGTGATGGTTGTGCGATCGCAAAGCATAACGCTTAAATATATCTGGGTATCAGGTTTTAAGCAATAAACTGAATGATTTATAGCTGTAGATTTTACTTTTACAAGTTCAAGTTTGTATCTAAATAAATAGATGTAAACTAGTTGAAACCATCCAAACTTAAAATTTGATTTATACTTTACTATTTTAAATATTGTTTTCTACCTGCTTAAAATATAACCTATTAAACAACGTCAAGATTTATATTATATTTGTATATTCTCATAAAGCAAATAATTATACAAAAAATAGTATGTATAATAAATAATTATACATACTATAGTGGAAACACAAAATGTCTATTGAGTTAGTAAGAAATCAAATCAATAAATTTTTAAATAGTGAAGCTCCCGAAGTATTGGCAATCCGGGGTAAGTGGGGTGTTGGTAAAACATTTACCTGGAATAAGTTTCTTAAAGACGCTCAACAGGAAAGCAAAATTACTCTAAAACGATATGCATACGTGTCTTTATTTGGCTGCAATTCACTAGATAATCTTAAATTTACAATATTTGAACAAGTAATAGATACTGGCTCAATTGGTCTAAAGCCAAGTATTGAAACTTTTAGAAAAAGTGCAGAAAGCTTAAGTAATTCTATAGGTAGGAAATCTATAAAATTTCTTCAATGGCTACCTAATGTCAAAAATATATCTTTAGCTTTAGAGACAGTTTCATTTCTTTCTATAAACAAAACCATTATTTGTATTGATGATATTGAACGAAAAGGAGATGGCTTAAAGATCCGTGATGTACTAGGATTAATTTTACTTTTAAAAGAACAGAAAGATTGCAAAATTATCATTATATTGAACGATGAGTCATTAAATGAGAAGGAAGACAATGAGTTAAAGATATATCGGGAGAAAGTTATTGATATGGAGCTTTTGTTTAATCCTACTCCAAAAGAATGTGCGGAAATAGCCATTCCTTCAGATTGTTTCTATTCTTCAAAAATCAAAGAATTTTCTAATACTTTAGCTATAAATAATATTAGAATTATTAGAAAGATTCTTAGGCTATCTAGCCAACTTAAGCCCTTATTAAATGGGTATGAACCGGAACTATTGCATCAAGCCTTACACACTATGACTCTCTTTGCTTGGTGCTATTTCCAGAAAGGTAATGATAAAGTTCCTGACTATGAATATGTAAAGAAAATTGGTTATAAGATGTATGGTCTTGATGATAAAGAGGAAACTGACCAAGAGAAAGAATGGAAAGTATCGCTTAGGAATTATTCATATCAATCTACAGATGAGTTTGATTTAGAAATAGCTAAAGCCATAGAGAGCGGATTCTTTGATGAAATTGCACTATTGGCAGAGGCAAAGAAGTTAAATGCTAAGATTATAGCCAACAAATCTGAGAAATCATTTTCGGAAGCATGGCGAAAATATCATGATACTTTTGATAGCAATGAAGAAGAGCTTATAACATCACTTTATGAGAGTTTTAAAGAAAATGCTAAATATATAAGCCCTACTAACTTAAATGGTACAGTTAGGCTATTGCGTGATCTAAATGAGAACGAAAAAGCTAATGAAATAATTGAGATATACATTAAACAAAGAAAGGATGAAAAAGGAATTTTTGATATAGCAAATTACCCATTTTCAGATGATATAAATGACAAAATAATTGTTAAGAGATTTAAACAGGAAAACGCTCTGCACAAAGATTATATAAGTCCAGAAAAAGTTATTGAAAGTTTGGTAGGTAAAAATGGATGGAGCCAAAGCGAGATAGAAATACTTTCCTCTTTAACAGCAGATGATTTTTATCAAATATTTACAAGTCAAAATGGAGACCATTTATCATCTTGGATTGATGTTTGTCTTCAGTTCGATAGGATAGTAAATGCTTCTGAAAAGCTAAAAACTATCTCTAAGAATGCTACTGAATCCTTAGTTAGAATTGGAAAACAAAGCCGACTAAATGCACGAAGAGTCTCTAAATTTGGTATAAGACTCAAGGATGATGTATAATAATCTTCACCCACTAAACTCTTCAATACAGAGCAAGATCATTATCAGTGGATAGATATGGGTTGGCAGAAATCTGATCGCATTTATCAATGTATCATCCATTTTGAGATTAAAAACGGAAAAATATGGCATCAGTAGAACCTAACAGATCAAAATCTTTGTGAAGAGTTAGTTAAAATGAGTTCCGAAAGACGACATGGATTTATGCAATTGTTTTCTGTGGTGAAATGCTCTACTTGGCTTCGGGAAAATTTCAGGCAACAAATGTACTAGAAAATTTTACTGTTTTTACTCCAGCCTTTGAATTGGGGGATGTAGTTGACGTTGATTTGAGTGAACAGCTAATTTCCAATTTACACTAGCTTGCCTACATTTAACTGAAGCTCGGTTCACCTAGAACCGAGCATTTATTGAGCATTTTATTTGATAAGCGTTATCCCGCTTAGAGGATGTTTTAAAAGCCCCTAAAGTTACAATTTTACAGTTCTGTCAGGGTTATTACAACGCCAAATTCATATTTTAGCTATGTACTAAGATGCAATGCTTTGCTAACCATAAGAGCAAAAAATCATTTTAAAACATCGTCTTCAACAAGTGCAATTGCTTTGTATTAAAACAAAGTAATATTACTTACGAGTTAGGTTAAGCAGTTCTTTGGGAGAAGCAAGTAAATCAATAGCCACGAAGTAAATTTGACCTTGAGGATCGAGTAAAAATCGCCAAGCAATATTCATCCCAACATTACCCCCAAACCAAGGAGTTTCGACCGTACCAGTAATTTTATGCTGTGTATAACCATCTTCTATGGTTTCCGAAACGCCTTTAGTTGGCTTCATCACTAACCCTTGTCCCTCATCTCGTAGATAGGAAGTGATCGCTTCTCGACCAACAATTGGTTTTTGGAATGGTGGTTGCAGCGCACCATTGTTAGCAAATAAAGCAACAGCAGCTTCAAAGTTATCTGCATTCATCGCTTCAATGTATTTCAGCACTGTCGGTTCTGTAACTCCCTCAATAGTAAATTGGGGACTTAGGGATGTACGTGGAAACTTAAAGTTTATGACTTCTGCCTGTTTGTTATCAGCCACAGACGGATCGAAGCCCATATTTACTACAGTATTGCGTAGTACAGTAATTTGCTGACTCTGATCGATTCTCTGAACAGCTTGTAGCACTGTTTTAACTTCAGTTGACATTTGATAGCCAACTGGCATAGGAGCAACGATGCCCTCTTTCATCCACTCGCCTAACTGCCACCAGAACCCTAGCTTGGCGTTAACACCAAAATATGCATAAGAACGGCTGATAGGAGTATCAGCATTACTCGCTAAATCTCTCATTAATTGCGTTTGCTCTTCATGAGACATCCGCTTAATATCGTTGAATATACCTTCCATTAATTGGAGATTTGCTTTTCCGGGAGCGGCTGGAGTAATTGTACGACCTATTTCAGCGTAGGCATACCAAAGAAATGCTAGTTGATCCTCAATGTTGAGT
This sequence comes from Nostoc sp., assembly GCF_036918015.1. Lineage (GTDB taxonomy): Bacteria > Cyanobacteriota > Cyanobacteriia > Cyanobacteriales > Nostocaceae > Nostoc. The sequence goes on along the minus strand of NZ_JBALEO010000054.1, from coordinate 3,030 downwards.
TTAGCAAACATCGCTGTAGTAGCTGGAACAGCATCTGCCACTTGAGTGCTAGAGAAAATATTGCGTGCGGAATCGATAGTATAACTCATGCTTATTACCTTAAAGATTTAGCTATTTAGGAGTTGCTTTCGGCGACAATTTTGCAGTTTAGAGAATAAATCTAGAGCATTTTTCCTGGATGACACAATTATCTCTAGATATCCAAATCCGAATTATTATCATTCACTATGGCATCATAACTGGTAAACGTTAACAAAAGACTAAGGTTTAGAAGATTTATCTGATGAATATCATTGAAAGAAACGTATATCCACTATTTTTTTCAAATTTATAGTTTAATAAAAGTTTTGTTTTGAAAAACATATCTTCCTAAAGAAAGATATGTGGCTATATATTATCTATCTATATAGATAAATGTATCTGCCTTTTAGACTTTTTTAGCAATAAAAATACAATTGCTCAATTGCTCAACTTTGTTTAAAACTGGCCGATAGTATTTCGGATAGTGAGGCACATCGTGGGATGCAGGATTTCTGCCAGATTTATATTCCGCCAGAGGCTATTGCTTGAGCGATCGCAGATGCAATCGAACAACCTGATGACATGGATGTTAGCAAAATTCTTATGCGCCTCACCGCCAGCCCTTATTGATTTTAAAGGGTCGGATACTAGGTTAAAGAAAAATTTATTTTGTTTGCGATCGCCGTTTAGTAGGGGATGCTTTGCCTCAATTCGTGAAGCCAATTGTTTTGAGGTTATCCGTAGGGCAATATAGTCAGTCAATCTTACCTGGACTGGATTAAATAATTGATTATACCTAAAATTATTAAATGAGCCGGGTAGAACAAATAAAACCATTTAGCTCGTGAACCTTGTTTACCATTGAATTGAAAAACAATTAGTCCTGCAAAAATTGCCCAACCTTGAAAGATATTAAGCATAGATAGGATTACTAAAATAAAAAAGTGAAAGATGCACCAGTAGAGCAACCATACCTTGGGTTTGAGTTTGTCTGTAAGGGACATCAAGAAAATTACTCCAATCCCATAAGTTCCATATTCAACGCCCAAGCCCTCGGCAACTGCTGCACACAACCCAATAATTATTAATTGCTGCCATAATTGTGGGTAACGCTTTACTAAGCGCAACATCACAAGTCCCAGAATAAGCGTGAATAGAATATTAAGTGATAAGCTCTGGAAAATAATACTATAGATTGGCTGAGATATTATTGCTGCAATTAATAGTCTCCCCCCATAACGGTGTATATTATGGGTATGTTTTTCGCCTTCAGCCAGAAGCCATGCAAAGAGGGGAAAGCTCAATCGCCCCAATAAGTGCAAGATTACCACCTCTGGCATTAGCAAATAGCACACATGATCCATAACCATGAATACTGCTGCTAAGATTTTAATGCTAAAAGCTGAAACTTTAATCACAACGTTACAGTTACCTTGGATTCCTTGATATAAAATCCCGAAAAAAATTTTATTTTAATATAAGAGTTATTCAAAATCCTAGCAATTTGATAACATTAACAAAAAGGGCGATGTCTACGACGGTCACTGACTTGTACTGAGCGCAGCCGTTGGCGCAGCCTCTCGCAGAGAAGTAGCTTGTCGTACCACTTGCCTACGGCACACTGCGCGAATGTGGAAGCAAGCTACGCGCAGCCTCTCGTAGAGAAGTGCAGGCTGTTTGGTGACGCCATCTTTAGCAGAGATAACAAAAACACTATGGCAAAGCGTAAGAAAAGCAATCTCCAGTGGATTAAAGAAACGCTTGAATTAAAACCTGACCATCGCTGGGAATCTCCATCAGGCTACAAAATCTTTGTAGCAGATCGAGGCGCTGTTCGTTTCAATGTTCCCCAGGATTGGGTTTTTGAGCCACAAGAGAAATCCTTTAAGTTCATGGATAAAAAACCGCCCAACGATGATTGCTGCCTAGAAGTATCTTTCAATCGTCTGCCACCCAATGACTGGAGCCAGTTTCCGCTCAAATCCACGTTGAAGAAAGTTCTGGAAGACGACAGCCGCAACATCATTTCCAAGGGAGAAATTATTACCGTCAAGCGTCAAACCGCCAGAATTGTCTGGACAGAGATGAAGTTCATTGACACTCAAGAAGAACCACGGGAAGCTTTTTCGCGGACTTGCATTGGTTTAGGGTCGAATGTTCAGTGCTTGATTACATTCGATTATTGGGCAGATCAAGCAGAACAATTAATACACGTTTGGGATGAAGCGATGCGTAGTCTCACATTAGGGTTATATATCCGTGACCCTATGACTGGTCTAGCTTTCCCAGATTGAGTTGCAAGAATTAATCGTGAGAAGGGTAGTATTAATAATACTCCTGCTTTCAATATCGGGAATGCATCTAAATCCACTCACACAGCTAATTTTAGAACGAGGTTTTGACCGATTTCAATCAGGATTAAGATCGCGTTTCGCTGCTTTTCGGCTGAAATATACACTGACTTACTGTGAACACAGTGATAATTCAGCTATGCGTCTTGACTTTGAGAGTTCATTACATCTTGGTAGAGTAACAGTTTGGGAGTCAGGAGCTTGTGAGATGGATATTTTGGAAATATCTACTGGTAACAATGTCTTTTATGAAAATCACCAGTTCAATAACGAAAAAGAATTTTATCGAACCTATCCAAGACTGGTAATTTTTATGCGTGATATGTTGCGACTTAAGTCAGACGATATTTAGTTAAAAACCATTATAAAAAGGAGTCAGAATTCAGAATACTCTACCCATGAAGGGATAGAGTTTTAACATTGTTGTTTAAAATTCAATCCTAGTTTCGCCCACAAGGGGCGAAAGCGCGTAGCGGGACGAAGTACGGTTTTAAACCAATATTCATTACCCAGTCGTACAGAATTCATACTGAATTCTGACTCCTGAGTTCTGAATTCTTCTTATAACTGGACTTTAGACTAAAAAGCAGAAAATGACTCAGGGAAGCTGAGTTGAAAACAAGCAAAGCCAAAAAATTCAAAAATCAGAAATCAAGCA
>NZ_JBALEO010000053.1:0-51158 GCF_036918015.1 Nostoc sp. | reverse complement strand
CAACGTCCGAGCAAAAAGGTGCAACTTCCGAGTTCAAAGGCTCAACGTCCGAGCAAAAAGGTGCAACTTCCGAGTTCAAAGGCTCAACGTCCGAGCAAAAAGGTGCAACTTCCGAGTTCAAAGGCTCAACGTCCGAGTAAAAAGGTGCAAATTCCGAGTTCAGAGGCTTAACGTCCGAGTAAAAAGGTCGAATGAATCAAAACATTTAGATAAATATTGACAAAGCTAGTAGTCTGTCAATAAATAATTGATGGATAAATTACCTGTAGAGACGGCGATTTATCGCGTCTCTCTAACTCATTCCCAATTGGTATTATTCCTCCTTAGTAGGTCGTTCGCCAACTGCGATCGCTAACTCAATTAACACTCCACCCCGGACAACTTGGACGTTGATAGTTTTACCAATGCGATCGCTACTATTGAGTAGCGCCAACACATCACCTGTATCATCTACAGTTACGCCATCGAATGTTACCAAAACATCGCCAAGCAGCACACCTGCATTGTCAGCAGGCCCCGCAGCCTCAACGTTGACAACAATTACCCCAGTTGCCGAACTTAAATTGAGAGCAGTTTTCAGATTCTTTGGTAAACGTACAGGTTGCATTCCCACACCCAAGTAGCCCTTAGAAATGTGTCCTTTTGCTACTAATTGGTCAACCACGCGATCGACTGTAGCAGTGGGAATTGTCAGAGCAGTACCACGCCGCCCCGATGTATTCATACCTACCACAAAACCCGCCGCATCTACGAGCGGCCCACCTGCAAAGCCAGAGTATAAGGTGATGTCTGGGCGGATAAATTGGTCAATATTCCCACCATTCATACTCCGCCAAGCACCGCTAACCACACTCACTGCACCCATCGCCGCCCTTAAGTCACCTTCGCCACCTCTTGCCAGTCCTAGTACCAGATGACCAACTTTAAGCGTTTTAGCATCGCCAACTTTTGCCACAGGTATTTCTGCATTTTCTAGTTTAAAAACAGCTATATCGGTGCTAGAGTCATGACCGACGAGTGTTACTGGTGCAGTGCTACCATTTGATAAAGTAATCGTGATATCGTCATAGCGCTGGAGGCACTCATCAGAAGTAACAATGATGCCATTACGCCAATGAATGCCGCTTGGGGAAACACGTGTACCGCCATTTACCGCAACCACAGCACTTCCAGCTTGTTCTACGGTGTCAGCTAAACTGTTGGACAAAGCCAGTAATGAAGACATAAGATTTTTCCGCCAACGTTTTTAGATATTCAGATCGTGCCGTTTTCTCAACACAGATGACATCGGAAAAATGGGGAGTAATTCACCCTAGAAAAATGGCTAGGATTTACATCAGCTTTTGGGTGTTGCTGAATTCTTGTGCTTATTGGTGTAGATAATTGGTCTTTCAAGACGCGATTCATCGCGTCTCTACATCTTGTATTGCGCTATATTATTCAGCTTACGACGGCTAAAGTGAGCGCTCAATTTAGCCGTCGTACAGAATTCATGCTGAATTCTGACTCCTGATATCATGTCCGCATAATTAGTTATGATTCCCACAGTCATTACACCCCACCCCCAACCCCTCCCCGCCTGCGGGGAGGGGAGACAAAGCGTAGCTTTGGGGTGGGGTTCTTCGGGTTTAATAGGCAATCAAGCGGACATAATATGACTCCTGAATTCTGTTTCGAGAAACAAATGCACACCGAATCAAGAGAAATCAACCTGTTGACTCCATCGAGAAATTTACCTCTCTATGGCAAGAGAATTTTAGTAACAGCACCGAGAAATTATGCTTATAGGTTATCTGAACAAATCATCAAAAAAGGTGGTTTACCTATTCTCATGCCTACCATCGAAACCTGCTATTTATCAAACTACACTCAGTTAGATGCCGCTTTAGCCCATATAAACGAATTTGATTGGATTCTCTTCACAAGTAGAAATGGCATCACTGCATTTTTTCACCGCATAAATGATTTGAATATTCCTATATCTCTGGTGCAAAAATGTCACTTATGTGCATTAGGAAAAGATGCAGAAAGTTTATTATCTTTTTCTGGCAAGGTAGATTTAATCCCAACAGAATCTAGTCCAGCCGGAATTGTGACTGAATTAGCGAAAATTCCGCAAATTCATGAGAAAAAAGTGCTGATCCCGGCTCCAGAAGTTGTAGGTTTGCCTGAGCCTGATGTTGTACCCAATTTGATTACAGATTTGCAGAAATTGGGCATAGAAGTAACTCGCATACCCACATATATTACGCAGGGGTTAGATAAAACTATCTACAGTATTGAATTAAATTTGATGCGTCAAGCAATTATTGATGTAATTGCCTTTAGTAGCACAGCGGAAGTAGAAAGCTTTTTGACAATGGTCAACTCGCAAAGCGATTATGAACATTGTGTTATTGCGTGTTTCGGCCCTTATACCACTGCTAATGCCCAAAAGTTGGGTATGACTGTCTCTATCGTGTCTGAGGATTATAGTTCATTTGAGGGATTTGCTGAAGCGATCGCAGCATTTTTTACTCCCACTTCCGATTAAAACTAAGCGTCTCAAGATGTAGAATAATCAACTAGATTTCACTCTAGACTAGCTGCACATAAACCCGTAGTATCGAAAATGGAGTTTATATTGAGTTAGAAATTTTTACATGGCAACTTACAAAGTTACATTGCGTACCCCAGAAGGCGAACAAGTAATTGACGTTCCTGATGATGAGTACATCCTAGAGGTCGCTAACGAGGAATATCATCTGGACTTGCCCTATTCCTGTAACGCTGGTTCTTGCTCTACCTGCACCGGCAAGCTGATTTCAGGTACAGTTAACCAAGACGATCAGAATTTCCTAGACAACGATCAAATTGATGCGGGATGGGTTCTCACCTGCGTTGCTTATGCCACTTCTGATTGCACTATCCAAACCCATCAAGAGGAAGAGCTTAACGCTTAAGAGTGGGTGAGGGTTGAGGGCATTGGTGTCATATCTTAAGCCCAAACCCTTTTCAATCCTCGTTTCTCTGGGTGTAAATACTGCTGATTAGGCTGCTGCCTTCCTTGGTGGCGGTAGCAGCCGTCCATTGTATACGTTACTTTAAAAAAGCTGTGGAAATTAAGCTGCGATCGCAAATGGGTTAAATGTGCAGCAAGTTTTTGGTAATTTGCATTGTCTGAAAGATTAACCAAAACTTACAACCGCTCTAAGTCTGGATAAAAAAGGGGAAAGATAAGGGGACAGATGAGTTTGTTGTAGGTGCAGAATTATGGAATATCAGCCCTCACCCCAACCCTCTCCCTTTGGGAGAGGGAGTCAAGAAGAAGAGAAAGAAGAGAATAAATATCATCAACAAGATAAATCTTGTTCCCCTCTCCCAGAGGGAGAGGGGCTAGGGGTGAGGGCAGAAATCCTTAAATTAGCTGGTAGCAACCGACAAATTCCAAAAGTATTATTAGAACGCGCCCGCAAGTTAAGAAAACAACAAACACCAGCAGAAGAAATATTATGGGAATGTTTAAGAAATAGACGTTTGTTAAATACAAAATTTCGCAGACAACATAATATTGGTAGATATATCACTGATTTCTATTGTCACGAAAAATTACTAATTATTGAATTAGATGGTAGTATTCATGCAAATCAACAGGCTGAAGATTTTATCAGAGAAAACTGGTTAAAATCTAATCAATTTACTGTGATTCGCTTTAGTAATGAGCAAATATTTAATGATATCGAGTTAGTTTTACATAGCATTGCTCAAGCCCTCATCCCCTAACGCTTCTCCCCAAGGGAGAAGGGGAACTAAAATTTTGCAGGATAAGGAGAACTGAATTTATGGCAACAACAGCTTTAATTGTCGGTGCAGGTAATGGACTGAGCGCTTCTTTAGCTCGCCTATTTGCCAAAGAAGGATTCACCGTAGCTTTAGTGGCTCGCCAAATTGAAAAACTCACTCAATTGAGTAGCGAAATTGGCGCAGTTAGTTTCGCCGCTGATGCCTCAAAGCCAGATGAAGTAGAACAGTTATTTATTGATATTGATAATAAAGTCGGTTCTCCGAATATTGTCGTTTACAATCCCAGTTTCCGGGTGCGGGGGCCTCTTGTCGAGCTAAACCCTGGTGAAGTGGCAAAAACCCTAGATGTCACTGCTTATGGTGGCTTTCTTGTGGCTCAAGCTGCTACCAAAAGGTTTTTACAACTTGGTGGCGGTGCTATATTTTTTACTGGAGCCTCAGCCAGTGTTAAGGGTTATCCTCTGTCCGCTCCCTTTGCAATGGGTAAATTTGCACTACGCGGTTTGGCTCAGAGTATTGCTAGAGAATTAGCACCAAAGAATATCCATGTGGCGCATTTCGTGATTGATGGTGCAATCAGATCCGCAGACCGCCAAGATCCAGTAGATAATCCTGATAGTACTCTTGACCCGGATGCTATCGCTCAAACTTATCTCAGCATTCTCCGCCAACCCCGCAGTGCTTGGACATGGGAAGTAGAACTACGTCCGTGGATAGAGAACTTCTAACCTAGACAATTGTTACAAGAATAGTTTTATAGGTATGAAAATTGATTTTGGTGCAACTGCTACTGATTATGCAAAACACCGCGCTGGTTTTCCCAGTTCATTATTTAACAAACTCTCTGAATATGGTATAGGTTTACCAGGGCAGAATATTGTTGACCTCGGCACCGGAACAGGAACACTAGCGCGGGGCTTTGCCGATAGAGGTGCTGATGTAATTGGCATAGACCCATCAGCCTCACTTTTAGAACAAGCGAGACTGTTAAGCGAAGCTGTCCAAATTAAAGTAGATTATCGAGTCGCAACTGCCGAGCATACCGAGTTACCAAACGCCAGTGCGGATGTGGTGACAGCTGGACAGTGTTGGCATTGGTTTGACCGTCCACGTGCTGTCCAGGAAATTACTCGTATATTGAGAGTAAATGGCTTGCTTGCGATCGCACATTTTGATTGGATACCCTTAAAAGGTAATGTAGTTCAAGCAACGGAACAACTGATCAAAGCTCATAATCCCGCGTGGAATTTGGACGGCGGTAATGGATTGTATCCCCTGTGGTTACAAGATATTGGCGAAGGAGGATTCCGAGAAATCCGCACATTTTCTTATGATGTATTTGTCTCTTATACACACGAAAATTGGCGGGGACGAATTCGGGCGAGTGCTGGTGTGGGAGCCAGTTTGACACCAGAAAAAGTAGAAGTATTTGACCAGGAATTGGCAACATTGCTCGAAACACAATATCCTACACCAATTCTTCAGGTTCACCATAGGGTTTGGGCTGCGATCGCAAAAGCACCACAATCTAATTCGTAATTCGTAATACTTCTCTACGAGAGGCTGCGCCAACGGCTACGCTCAGTACAAGTTCGTAATTAAGAGATGTCTGTAACGCACTATTAACCTACAAAACAATCGCGCAATTTTAGGAAAAGAACCATGATTGAACTTTACTATTGGGCAACTCCAAACGGTCATAAAATCACAATTTTCTTGGAAGAAGTTGGCTTACCATACACTATAAATCCTGTGAATATCGCGGCTGGGGATCAATTTAAGCCGGAATTTCTGAAGATATCTCCTAACAATCGGATGCCTGCGATCGTTGACCGCGAACCAGCAGATGGAGGTGCGCCAATTTCGGTATTTGAGTCTGGGGCAATCTTGCTATATTTGGCAGAAAAAACCGGGAAATTAATCCCCCAAGATTTACGTAATCGCACTCAAGTTTTAGAATGGTTGTTCTGGCAAGTGGCAGGACTGGGGCCAATGGCGGGACAAAATCATCACTTTAGCACCTATGCTCCCGAAAAGATTGAATATGCGATTAACCGCTATGTGAATGAGACGGGACGCTTATATGCAGTGCTAAATAAGCAACTAGCAGATAAAGAATTTGTGGCTGGCGATTATTCCATTGCCGATATTGCTGCTTATCCCTGGATTGTGCCCCATGAGATTCAAAGTCAAAACCTAGAGGATTTTCCTCATGTTAAACGCTGGTTTGAGACAATAAAAGCGCGTCCAGCAACAATTCGCGCCTACGAAAAAGCAGAAGCATTCAAAACTGAAGCGCTCGATCCAGATAAGTTACGAGAATTGTTATTTAACCAGTCGGCGAAGACTATTCAGCCTTGAGCCTAATTAAATTATCTTGTCACTGTGGCGATCGCTAAATTAGTTCTGCTTAAAAATAAAAAACTGAGTGAGTAAGTTATACCAAACTTGTTGTGCTAAAGATGAGGAATCCTGGGCGCAACCAGTTAAAATACGGTAAGTCTTGCGAATTGCCGTTGATTTATCCAAAACAAGGCTCAATTATTATTACTTGTTTGTATAATTGGAAACTCAAATAACTGCTTATGTCAGAACAATATCGTTTTGAAACCCTGCAAGTTCATGCTGGACAAGAGCCGGCTCCTGGAACGAATGCTCGTGCTGTACCGATTTACCAAACGACTTCCTACGTTTTTGACGACACCGACCACGGAGCGCGGTTATTTGCTCTCCAGGAATTTGGCAACATTTACACCCGCATCATGAACCCGACGACGGATGTATTTGAAAAGCGGATTGCTGCCTTAGAAGGAGGTGTAGCAGCATTAGCAACCGCTAGTGGGCAAGCGGCGCAATTCTTGGCAATCAGCACCATCGCTCAGGCTGGGGATAATATTGTTTCCACTAGTTTTCTCTATGGGGGAACATATAACCAGTTTAAAGTATCCATACCACGTCTAGGCATTAAAGTCAAGTTTATTGAGGGAGATGATCCAGAAAGTTTTCGTCAAGCGATCGACGATCGCACGAAAGCGTTATACGTTGAAACCATTGGCAATCCGCAATTCAACATTCCCGACTTTGCCGCTTTAGCTCACATTGCCCACGAAAACGGCATACCTTTAATTGTGGATAATACCTTCGGTGCTGGTGGGTATTTAGCTCAACCTATTGAACATGGTGCAGATATTGTAGTGGAATCTGCAACTAAATGGATTGGTGGACATGGTACTTCCATCGGTGGCGTAATTGTCGATTCGGGTAAATTTGACTGGGGTAACGGCAAATTTCCTCTATTTACTGAGCCAGCACCCGGCTATCATGGGCTAAATTTTCAAGAAGTCTTTGGCCCCGGTGGCTCCTTTGGTAACATTGCCTTTATTATTCGCGCCAGAGTTGAAGGATTACGAGATTTTGGCCCGTGCTTGAGTCCATTTAACGCCTTTCTGTTACTGCAAGGATTAGAAACTCTCTCTCTACGTGTAGATCGTCATGTGAGCAATGCCCTAGAATTGGCTCGGTGGTTAGAGCAACAAGAGCAAGTATCTTGGGTTAATTATCCGGGGCTTCCCAATCACCCATATCATGAACGGGCGAAAAAATATCTTCGGCATGGATTTGGGGGAGTTTTAAACTTTGGCATCAAAGGTGGACTGGAAGCGGGTAAAGCTTTTATTAATCATGTGAAATTAGCGAGTCATTTAGCAAATGTTGGTGACGCGAAAACTCTCGTCATTCATCCTGCTTCCACAACCCATCAACAGCTAAATAATGACGAACAGCTTTCAGCAGGTGTGACACCCGATTTGGTGCGAGTATCTGTGGGAATTGAACATATCGACGACATCAAAGAAGATTTTGAGCAGGCATTCCAGCAAGTTAGAATTTAGCTCTCAATTGGGCATTGGGCACAAGAGGCAGAGGGGCAGAGGGGCGGAGGGGCAGAAGGGCAGAGGGGCGGAGGGGCGGAGGGGCAGAGGGGCAGAGGGGATAAAACTTACTAAGCTAATAGGCATTTCATTTAAGTTGCATAAAAGCAGGGCTGAACCCCTTACTACAAGCGAATCATTCTGGAAAAATGAATGACGATTAGCTTACAACTCCCCTGCCCCTCTGCTCCTCTGCTCCCCTGCCCCTCTGCTCCCCTGCCCCCCATCTCCCCACTCTAGTTATGATCTACTCAGACTTCATCTCGCCGCAAACCCAGTTTTACCAACTGACGATGCCATTTCAACTAGAAGGCGGCGAAACATTAACTGGCGTTCAGGTTGCTTATCGCACCTGGGGACAGTTAAATGCTCAAGGCGATAATGGGGTACTGATTTGTCATGCCTTAACTGGTTCCGCTGACGCTGATGATTGGTGGGAACCTTTGTTTGGTTCGAGAAAAGCCTTCAATCCAGAACGCGACTTTATTGTATGCAGCAACATTTTGGGAAGTTGTTACGGCACAACTGGGCCAACTACTATCAACCCCATAACGGCAAACCCTTATGGCGTATCCTTCCCTAAGATTACAATCCGAGATATGGTTCACCTGCAAGCTGTACTATTAGAATACCTGGGTGTTCAATCTCTGCGGTTAGTAATTGGTGGCTCACTCGGTGGGATGCAAGCACTGGAGTGGGCGTTGTTATATCCAGAAAAAGCGAAAGCGATCGCACCCATTGCTGTTTCTGGCAGACATTCAGCTTGGTGTATTGGATTGAGTGAAGCCCAAAGACAGGCAATTTATGCCGATCCAAATTGGCAAGGAGGGAAATACACCCTCGATGCGCTGCCAAACCAAGGACTAGCAGTAGCGCGGATGATGGCGATGTCTACTTACCGTTCTTGGGATAGTTTTACAAGCCGCTTTGGACGCGAGTATGATACATCTGAGCAGTTTACTATAGTCAGTTACTTACAGCATCAGGGTCAAAAGCTGACAGAACGGTTTGATGCCAACACTTACATTACCCTCACCCACGCAATGGATCGCCATAATGTTGCACGCGATCGCACCAGTCCTGATTTGTCAGATTATGAATATATTCTGCAAAGCATCCAGCAACCGACTTTAGTTGTCGCAATTGATTCTGACATCCTCTATCCTCCAGTAGAACAACAAGAATTGGCAAATTTAATCCCTAATGCTCAACTGGCGTGGCTGAAGTCAACCCACGGACACGATGCATTTTTAATTGATATGGCTGCATTGAATGAATTGCTGATATCTTTTCGGCAAAGTTTAGATTTCTCAGCCTCCTAACTCGATAATCTCATTTTGTAGTTTTGTAGGGTGTGTTATCGTGTCCGCGTAACGCACCGTCAGTTATTTTCGGTGAGTTAGGAATAAATTCCATAACGCACCCTACCAAATTAAAACTTGTGTATATGGAAAAAATTTATAGAGTGGCGACAGTCGCGGGAGTTGAGATTTTGCGACAGCGCCAACTAAAACATAGTGTACCAGATTTACGGCGGGTATCTGCGGAAACCTTCTGCCTGGTTGTTGAGCGTAGTCGAAACATCTTTGTAAAAATTCTTTTAATCAGTGCCATTCAACAGAAGTGGCAAAATGTGGGTATTAAGATTAAAACAATTATCGGTAAGCTTCACCCAATCTACAGGTTTTTTAGATGATGAAACAGAGACGAGCAAGCATATACAAATGCACTCAGCTACTTTGGAGTGTTTTGTTAATGTTGGTAATTTGGAATCTACCCCAATACGCTCTAGCAGATGTCAACCCACAGGAGATAAATGCAATTATTCGCACGCGGGATATTGCCCTGCAAGCCCTAAACACTCGCGATTTTGCCAAAATACAGCCTTATTTGCACCCAAACTTCACAATCACAACAGTTGATAACCAGATTTTTAACACTGTTCCTGAGTTTGAAAAGTACTGGAATCAGCAGTTTTCCAGTTCCATTAAAGATATCAAAATGCAACTAAAAGGAGATCCTGTCAGAACATTTCTCACTCCAGAGATCGATGTTGCCTCTGGAGAAGCGATCGCATCTTTTTCTTTCAAAGATGGCAAAGCGGCTGATATGGCGTTGCGATGGACAGCCGTGCTGCAAAAACTCCAAGATAAATGGACGATTCAATCGTTGCATTTTTCCTCAAATCTGTTGAATAACCCAGTGCTAAATGCTGCTCAACAATTGGGGCGGATTCTAGCAGTTGCAGCAGGGGTGGGCGGTTTCCTTCTGGGAGCAGCGGCGATGCTATTATTACGTCGCAGGACTAAGCCACGAACCGAAAGGATATAGCAAATAAAGTGGGAAGAAGCACCTATCAGCCCAGTAAAAATACTAGCTTTCATCGCCGTATCAAAGCAACCATAGTAGTTTTATTAGTTTGGGGTAGTGTGAGTTTGCTGCACTGGCTACCAGAAACACAATGGTTGATGCTCGGATTAACAGCAATCCTGACTGTGCAAACCTTACGGATGCTGTTAGCAAAACCAGCGGCGGCGGTGATGGAGAGTGAGATTTATTTACCGCCAGTCTCGATTTTAGTTCCGGCTAAAAATGAAAGTTCAGTCTTGGCTAATCTAGTTTACAGCTTATGCCAATTGAATTATCCCAGCGATTCCCTAGATATTTGGGTCGTTGATGACGGTAGTACCGATGAAACCCCCCAAGTTTTGAAAGAATTACAAACTCAATTTTCAGCTTTACAAGTTCATCGACGAGAATCAAAAGGTGGTAAATCAGGGGCATTGAATGCAGTATTTCCCTTTACCCAAGGGGAGATTATTCTAGTCTGCGATGCGGATGCTCAGTTACCTGCTAATTTTCTCCAGCAAACAGTACCTCTATTTCAGAAGCAAGCGATCGGTGCAGTGCAAGTGCGAAAAGCGATTTCTAATGCTAATACTAATTTCTTAACCCGTTGCCAGCAGATGGAAATGAACTGTGATAGCTTTCTGCAAACCCATCGCATTGCTATTGGTGGAATGTCTGAACTGCGCGGTAATGGGATGTTAGTTCGTCGGGAATTGTTAGAAAAGTGTCAAGGTTGGAATGAGAACACCGTCACCGATGATTTGGATCTTTGCTTCAAACTCTATTTAGCAGGTGCGGAAATTGAGTTTGTGACAGTTCCATCAATTCAGGAAGAAGGTGTAACAACTTGGGAAAAACTTTGGAATCAACGCTGTCGTTGGGCTGAGGGTGGCTATCAGCGTTACCTGGATTATTTTCCGCAAATTCTTACTTTAGGTTGGGCGAAAGAAATTGATTTACTATTATTTTTTATATTGCAATTTCTTCTGCCAATTGGACTAATACCCGACTTACTTTGGACAATATTTTATAGCCATCATCCCGTTTTATTTTCCCTCCAGACACTACTCAGCATCATTTTGACAATTGCCTTTATTGCTGGACTTTACCAATTTCAAAATTTACGAGGATGGTCTTTGGTTTGGGCAACAATTCAAGGGTCATTATACATGGTGCATTGGATTCCTGTGATGATTGTGACGACTTTAAAGATGTGTGTGCAAAAAGAGCGATCGCACTGGCTGAAAACTGAGCATCGTGGTCAAAATACTGACAGTGATTATAGAAATAGATAAAATCTAATATGCCTGCAAAAGATATCTATCACGATGCTGTTAAAAATTCTGGTTCTTCAGTACCTGTTATGCCAAATTATTAGTTAAACATCAAAACTAGACTTTAAAATCAAGTTTAGAACGCTTAAGTACCAAGATGGACTAAAATGTTAAAAATAATGCCTGCTTTTGTTGTGTTCATGTTGACATTATCGATGGCAAAATCTGGGTACAACGGGATGATACAGAAGATGGTGTTACCTATGAATTAGAAGCTGCCGGAATTCCTAAAGATAGAATTGTCTTAGGATTTCACCCGCAAAATGTTAGGCAATATACGGGATATGGTGTTGCATAAGTTGAACCGAGTAAATCGGAAGAATGAGCGATCGCACTGAGTAAAAGCTGAACATTATGGTGGAAATTATTACAGTGATTATGAAAAAAAATAAGGTAAAATTTAAAATTAATTATCAAATATTAATGACTTATGGCATGGCAACCGATAGAAGATATATTATCAAGTTGGCAAAGTTTAGCTAGTTCGGAATTACCGCCATTGGTAACTGTTTGGAATGAGCAAGCAGAGCGGCTTCGCGCATCTGGTGAGTTTAAAGTCTTCATGGAAAGACTACGCCGCGAAATAGCCATTGAAACTGGAATTATTGAGCGATTATACAACATAGATCGAGGAATAACTCGCCTTTTAATTGAACAAGGAATTAACGAGGCTCTGATTCCTCATGGAGCTACAGATCGTCCTGTAAAACAAGTAGTGTCTTTAATCAGGGATCAGGAAACTGCGATTGAAGGACTGTTTGATTTTGTGGGCGGGCAAAGAAATTTATCAACCTCGTATATAAAGCAGTTACATCAGGTTCTAACCCAGAACCAAGAATATACAGAGGCTTTAGTTCCATCGACAGGGGAAATTGTTCGTGTTTCTCTCATAATGGGTGACTGGAAGCGTCTACCTAATAATCCGATGAGACCAGATAGCATTATTCACGAATACTGCCCGCCAGAACAAGTGGCATCTGAAATGGACAGGTTAATTGAATTGCATCATCAACATCGAAATCAGCAAATTCCTCCTGAAGTTGAATCAGCTTGGTTGCATCATCGATTTACACAGATTCATCCCTTTCAAGATGGAAATGGCCGAGTTGCTCGATGTATTGCCAGCTTAGTTTTTATTCAAGCTGGTTGGTTTCCCCTTGTTCTGACTCGTGACGATCGTGCAGATTACATTGCAGCTTTAGAGCAGGCAGACCAAGGCAATTTGTCAAAATTGATTGAACTATTTGCCAAGAGCCAAAAGCAAGCTTTCATCCGCAGTCTTGGTTTATCAGAACAAGTTTTATCAGAGTCCCGACGTACTCAGGTTATTATTGCTTCCATTGCTGAAAAGCTGAAGCAAAATCAATCAGCATCTATTCAAGAGCGCAGTCAAAAAGTTGAAGATTTTGCTTCCAAGTTATTTGAGATAGCCTCTAATCGCTCACAAGATGTTGCTAATGAAATCAAGCTATCCGTACAAAATTTAGTGGATGATGCTGATGCTTTTATAATTAGTGCGTCTGCTGGTGATACTCGTTCATATTACCACCGCTACCAAATTGTAGAGACGGCTAAACAGTTAGGATACTTTGCTAATATTCGTAACTATCATACCTGGATACAGTTAGTTATTGATATAGGAATATCAACGACGATTTTGCTTTCATTTCATGTTCTTGGACATGAGTATCGTGGCTTACTTGTGTGTTCTGCATGTGCATACCACAGAGATAATGCAGAAGATGGTGAGCGCAACATTAGTGACATTCAAGCCCTAACAGATTCTCCATTCCAGTTCTCTTATGCTGATGAAGAGGGTAATTTAACAGAGCGTTTTAAGAAGTGGTTAGAAGATGTAATTGTGACCGGTTTGGAATATTGGAACAAGAGTCTCTGAAAGCGATGTCTACGACGGGCTATGACGCTCGAAGACTCGCTATCGGCGTCGCCATTTCCAATAAATTCCCAGCCTATAATGACCCTAAACAGATCCAATAACAACCAAAGGGCAAAAAAATCATGTTGGATTTGCTGATTCAAAACGGGCTAATTTTCGATGGCTTAGGCTCTCCACCTGTTCGCGGAGATATTGGCATTCAAAATGGGCGCATTGTCACCCTTGCACCCTCCTTAACTACCCCAGCGCGTGAGGTGGTTGACGCTTCTGGGTTATGGGTGACACCTGGATTTATAGATATTCATACCCACTACGATTTAGAGTTAGAAATTGCACCAGGATTAAGCGAATCAGTTCGTCATGGTGTTACGAGCGTGGTTATTGGTAACTGTAGCTTGTCTGTTGCGATCGCCCAACCCCAAATCCTGGCTGATATTTTTCAGAGGGTAGAGACACTTTCCCATCGGCTGATTGCAAAATGGCTAGAAAAGTCGGTTTCCTGGCAGACACCAGCAGAATATTTACAGCATTTGCAACAGTTACCCCTTGGCCCCAATGTTGCCCCAATGTTTGGACACAGTGCTTTACGCGCTTATGTGATGGGATTAGAACGCAGTTTAACCGTTCAGCCGACAAAATTTGAACTAAAACTTATGCAGCGCATAGCCAGGGATGCAATAGATGCTGGCTTTATTGGCATTTCTATTGATATGTTTCCCTGGCATCGGATGAGTGGAGAATGGCAAGGCTGTACAATTCCGTCTCAACACGCCAAATTTAAAGAATATGCAATGTTGGCGGATTTATGTCGGCGGTGCGATCGCGTTTTTCAAGTCACACCCAACTTACAACGACTTACTTCCTTTGTAGAGATTCTGCGGATGGGTTCAGGGATTGGACAAAAACCACTGCGGCTAACAGTCCTCTCAGCCTTAGATGCCGTACACGATCGCAAACTATGGCGAATATTTTCCCCCCTACTTTTTATTTGGAATCGGCTTCTAAATGGTAATGTGCGCTTTCAAACCCTAACCGAACCCTTCACCATTTACTCTGATGGATCTGTGACTCCCTTATTTGAAGAATTTTCCACAGGCGCACAACTCAATGGCTGTCAGTCACGAGAAGAAAGGCAACAACTATGGGCATCGGAAATTTTTTGTCGTCAGTTTCGCCAAGAATGGCTCAGTAAATGGCGTAAATCATTCCATCGTCAGTTAGATTTGATGGAAGTTATTCACTGTCCCGAAGCAAGTTGGCAAGGGTTAAGTTTTGCCCAAATTGCTCGTCAAAAGCAACAAGAACCAGTAGATTTATTTATCCACGCATTACAAAAATACGATACAGATTTACGCTGGGTGGCAACAGGAGCGAACGATCGCCTAAAACCCCGTTTAGCGATGATGCAGCATCCTCATATTTTCCCTGGTTTTACCGATGCTGGCGCTCATGTACGTAACCTGGGCTACTATGATGGAGCTTTATCTTTGCTCAAACAAGCAGTTGCAACGAAGTTTCTTTCACCTGAAGCTGCGATTTGCCGGGTTACGGGAGAACCTGCTGGTTGGTTTCGTCTTGATACGGGAGTTCTCAAAGTTGGCGCGAAAGCGGATATAGTTTTACTCGATCCTAATGCTTTAAATCAGCCAATTAGCCCGCAGGTGCAGATATCAGATCCCGTTTTAGATGGTGAACCTCGGATGGTTAAGCGTGGCTCGGATGAGATTGTGCAAGGGGTTTATATTAATGGGGTTCGGGTTGTTTGTCGGGGGGAAGTGAGCGATCGCTTGGGGCGTGAAAAGTTGGGAAGTGTTTTGTCATCATTTAGCGATCGCTAAGTTCGAGCTTGACTAGTGCGCTGCCTACAACGGGTGAAGCGATGGCTAATTAGGAACGTTAGGCTTAATTCGGGATAAAAGTTAGTATCTCTTCAAGTTACTCTTGATCCCAAAAAGGGATCAAATTATCATAAATGCCATGCGTATTTTATCCCGCAGCACCCTGCGAAATTTCTGGGAATCTCATCCAGATGCTGAAGAAGCACTAAAAACTTGGTATTATGAAGCCTCTCACGCCGATTGGCAGAGTCCAGTTGATGTTAAAGCCGCTCATGGTAATGCCAGTATTATTGCTAACAACCGTGTCGTATTCAACATCAAAGGCAATAACTATCGGCTCATTGTCGCAATTCGTTATGATATCGGTATTGTTTTTATCCGGTTTATTGGCACTCATATCGAGTATGACAAGATAGATGCAGAAACTATCTAAATAGAGGTTGATGTATGGAATTACGTCCAATTAGAACCCAAGCTGACTATCAGGAAGCTCTTCGAGAAATTGAGTTGCTGTTTGATGCCGTCCCTAATACACCTGAATGCGATCGATTAGATGTGCTGAGTACTTTAGTAGAAGCTTACGAAAAGGCACATTTTCCTATTGAAAAACCCGATCCTATCGAAGCAATTCAATACTACATGGATACCCGTGGCTGGTCTCGTCGTGATTTGGAATTATGTCTTGGCAGTCGAGCTAGGGTATCTGAGATACTATCTCGTAAACGCTCATTGACCTTGGAGATGATTCGGAAGTTAAATCAAGAGTTAGGTATTCCGGCTGAGATTTTGATCCAGCCTTATGATTCAGTGCAAACCTCTGCTTAATAACGGCCAGAAAAAAGCGATTAAATATGAACAATGAGTTTAGCATTAAATTGCTTTTACCCCACACCAGCAATCACCTGGCCAATATCTTGAGGAGTTGCACCTGTTGCTAACATTGCCCGAATCAACAATTCAATTGATACTGAAGCATCGCCATTTTCAGCTTTAGCAATCCGAGGTTGGCTGGAACTAATTTTAGCAGCGAGTTCACTTTGAGTCATCAGTTTTTGCCGACGCTCCTTCAAGTTTTGGCTGAGAGCTAGCTTAATTTCAACCAAGATAGTTTCTTCGGGTGTTAACTCCAAAAAATCTGAAACTGTGCCAATTTTCCAGCCTTTAGATTCCAAACGTTTTCTCTTTGCTTGATCCATCACATTACTCCTGAAAGCGAATTCCTATGCTTGTCATAGCGCATGAATGTGACATTACTGCAACCGCAAAGCGTAATGGTAAAACTCTTCATTCTTAATGTAATCTCGCGCTTCATAGAATTTTTGCGCGGTTATGTTAGAAATTTGAGTAGCTAAAATTACTCGAACGGCTCCACTCTCTTTTGCATATTCTTCCGCAACACTCATCAATAACTTTGCAATTCCCCTCCGGCGATACAACTCTTCCACATATAAATCGTTCAATATCCATACTCGTTTCATCGACACTGAAGAAAAGCTGGGATAAAGCTGGGTAAATCCAACTAACTCTCCATTGTCATTAGCTGCAAACACTACCGAGTCATTATTCTTGAAACGTTCTTTGAGAAACTCTTTGGCAGCTGCAAGGTTTGATGCCTGATTGTAAAAAATACGATACCGATCAAATAGTACTGAAACACTTTCAAGATGATTAATATTAGCCAAGAAAACTTCCATTGGGTGTCCTCATCACTTCAATACAGTTTATACATATAGGGGTTCTCGTTTACGCGACTCGTGTGTAATACATCTGAACAAGCAAGATCGTACTCGCTTCATTCAAGTTCTGAAGGCAGAGTTAGAAATTTTTGAGCCACTTGCGATCGTTACCTGGGGAAAAAAAGCAAGTAGCGCCATTAGAAGTATAAATTTAGAAGTCAAACACCTTGAGTTTCCTCATCCTAGTGGTGCGGCAAATGGTACTTGGGGTAGACTAATGGGTAAACCAGCAACACGAGAAAACCGGATTAATTACTGGCAGGAAAAAATCTTTGCCCACTTATCATGGTTGTAGACAAGGTTAGTTGCTCGTGCGTTGGTGCAACCCGCCGTAGGCATCGCTCTTACTGTACGCTACATTAACGAAATAGAACGCACTATTTTTATGAGAGTAATACCTACGGCGGGTGGAGCGATCGCTTGGGGCATGAAAAGTTGGGAACAGTTTTGTTTCTCGGTTGAACTGGATTAATTATTAAAATAATAATCGAGAGCTATAATTAACTTTATATGTCGTTAGGTGGTGAATAATTCATGCACCCAAGTAACCCACTGTTTCAGAAATGTCTTGCTTATCTTGAATCGCTACCCAATATTAAGGCAGTCATCAAAGAAGAACCTTATTGTTCTAATGAAGCTTTAGCAGATGGGCAATTAATTATTAACACATCTCATACAACTGTCAATTATATATGTGAAATTAAAACTGGACTTACCAATGATTTAATTGAGCAAGTTGCAGAATATTTGGCAAATTTAGGTAAAAAACTAAATCATGGACAAAGACCTTTGCTCATTACACGTAGGTTATCCAGTTTAGTTGTCGATCAACTTTTAGAAAGAAATATTGAGTTTATTGATGTTGATGGCAACATTTATTTAAATAGTCCAGAAATTTATATAGTAGTTCGCAATCAAGTTTTAAAAGACAGCACAAATAAATCTTTAGAAATTACGGCTGCCGCTTTGCAAATCATATATGTTTTGCTGAAGCAGCCAAGATGTATTTCTGTGAAAGAATATTTAGATGAAAAAATCGCTTATATTGCTGGTGTTACTCCAAAAACAATAAAAAACACACTTACAAAACTTCAAGAGCTAGATTATATTAGACGTAAGAATAGAGGATATGAAATTATTAATTATCTTAAACTTCTTGAGCGATGGGAGTTAGGATACTCTGAAATATTACGTGCAAAATTACTACTTGGAACATTTACTCCTATAGGGAAACGAAATTTCTCCGAGGTTGAAGCTGAGATTAAAGAATATGCAGATGTATATGGATATTTAATAGGTGGTGAACTTGCTGCCTCAATAATAACCCAATATCTTCGCCCTATTAGTGCGACGCTACATCTCAATAAAAATATCAATGATCGTCAGATAGCAGTCAAGCTAAAGCTAAAGCCTGATTCTGAGGGGAAGATTGTGTTGCTTCAAAGTTTTGGTCACGACAACTGCCAACAAAATGAATTTAGAAACTTGGCAAAAAATATTGTTCACCCATTACTAATTCATGCAGAATTAGTTCGGACTGGCAACAGTCGATTAAAAGAAACTGCTCAAATTATTTACAATAAATACATTGAAGAAATAAATCAAAATAATGATTGAATCTAACGAAAAACAAGTATTATCTGATTTAGTAAACATTTTTAGTGCATTAAATATACCAATGATTGTAGTTGGTGCCGGTGCTAGGTTACTAATATTTGATCAGAAATTTGGAGAAGGGAGAGGAACAAAAGACTGGGATATTGCAATATCGATAGATAGCTGGGAAGATTATCAACAAATTTGTGAAGCTCTAATAAATGGTGATTCTCCTTGTTTTGAGGATACAAGGATTCCTCACAAATTTATACATATTAACACTAATATCGAAGTGGACATCGTACCTTTCGGAGAAATTGGTGAACCTGATCAAAAAATTGTTTGGTCTGACACAGGCAATTCAATGAACGTTTTAGGGTTTACTGAAGCGATGTTATCTGCCAAACATATTCCTATTGATGATTTTGAAATACAAGTAATCGACATACCAGCTTTCATAGTTCTCAAAATTTTTGCTTGGGGAGATCGCGGAGAGCGCACAAACAAAGATTTAGAGGATATTGATTTTATTTTATCAAAATATGAAGATGATGATCGAGTTTATAATGAACTAGCAGAGAAACTTGCTGATGGAGTAATTGAGTTACTTGATGCAAATATCTATTTACTAGGACAAGATATTTATAAAATTCTTCAGTCAAAAACACTGCTTGAGTTAAATTTACTATTGAACAAACTACTAGATAAGTTTGATGATGAGCCAGGATCTTTAGGCTATAAGTTGGAAATACTTAAAAAAGGCATTAGCTCTTTTTCCTCGGATAACGTGATTTAACAATGCATTTCATCTCTCTTCTCATGAATGACATAAATTATAATCCTCAACAAAGTTTCAGAAATGGGATTAATAATCAAATTATAGATCATCCTTATAACATTTTAAAAGGGAAAAATTCCTCTATCCTTATGAATGTAAAACTCCAGACCGACAAAGATAAGCTACAGGCAAGCAGTAGTATAAACATAAACATAAATAAAGAAACAGAAAATGAAAAAGTTCTATGTCCTCATTGTCAACGCACTGCTACGAACGGTATTAAATGTAAAGGTATTTGTGTGGCTGATAATGACTATTGATGTATAAAATATATTGCTTTTTCACAAACTCTCTTATGAGTAATATCAATTATAATCCTCAACAAAGTTTCAGAAATGGGATTAATAATCAAATTTTGGAGCATCCTTTTACAGACTATTGGGATATTTTTATTCTTAAACATCAACATCCAATTAATATTACGTTACACATTCTGGGAATATTCTTTTTTTACAGTTTACTTTTTTATACTTGTAAATTGCAAAACTTTTGGTTGCTCTTAAGCTTACCGTTAACTCAATTGCTGGGATTAACCGGACATTTTTTATTTGAGCGTAGCCATATCGATTTACAAGATGCTGTATTTTCTTGGCGCGCTTCTTATTGTTTAGGTAAAATGTTATTTAGAATTTTGACGGGTAAATATCGAGATGATATTCGCCAACGACAAGAAATATTAAATAATTATCTATCAAACAATTATGCAAATATTCAATAATTGGAATGTAATTGCTAAGGGTTGGTATATTGCCTGTCCTAGTCATGAAATACCTAAAAAAACAGCAAAATCTGTAGAAGTATGCGGTCATAAAATTGCCATTTTTAGAGGTCAAGATGGGCAAATACGGGCTTTGGATGCTTACTGCCCTCATTTGGGAACAGATTTAGGAATTGGGAAGGTTGACGGTAATTGGATTCGTTGTGCATTTCATCATTGGGCATTTGATGAAACAGGTATTTGTCAAAATATTCCCTGTCAATCAGAAATTCCTACTCAAGCTAAGTTACAAGCTTATGCAACAGAGGAAAAGTATGGATTTATCTGGATTTATCCTGATGCTAAAGCACCAGAGAGAGTGGCTGATTTTGATGAATTGAAGGGAAAAGAAATTGTTGCACAAGCTGATATTGCATTTGCAAGAAGTTGTCATCACCATATTTGTATGATGAATGGGATTGATGCTCAACATTTAAAAACAATTCATCGTTTAGATATCAAAATGGATCTGTTGCTACATCGCAGCGAATCAGGGACGCAAATTGACTTTACAATGCGGGGACAATTCCCCAAAACTACATTTCGAGAAAAGTTAGGTCAAAGATTTCTTGGTTCTACATATCAATATTCAATGCGTTATGCTCATGGTTGCATTGGCTTGTTAACAATGATGAAAGATGTTAGGCTTTTTCCGCCACTATATATGATATATGCTTATACTCCAATTGCACCTGGAAGAACGAGAATTCAACCGATTTATGTAACTGAAAAACGTCAAGGTATTGGGGGATATTTGGTGAGTCAGTTTTTGCTATTCTGTACTCGCTTGGCTTACTATATGCTCAGGGATGAGGATGGTAAAATTTACGACAATATTCGCTTTAATCCGAAGTTGCTCCTTAGTATTGATCAGCCATTAGCTAAATATATGGACTATGTAAATCAGCTAAAACCGTCTCGATGGTCAAAAAATAGGGGTGTAGAATAGTACATTGGGTTAGCGATCGCGTAATCCAACAAAAGCTTTGGTAATGTTGCGTTTTATTTCTCAATCTAAATACATCTTAATTATTTTGTAGAGTGCGTGATTTCCATCAACTCTGATTCAAAAGGTGCAAGATGTAAATACAGAATTGTAATGTAGATAACCATTCTGGAATCTGTCACATTACACCGTAAATTTACCGTAATGGTCGATAAAGTTTTAATTAAATATAATACGAATCGAGTCTAGGTAATTTACGAGTAATGAAAAGTTTGCTGATTCCTGTTCAAAATTTGCAGCCAAGCGATCGCACCGCCATGTATGCGTTGCTGCAAAATCACTTTAAAGGTATAACCTGGGATGGGTTTGAAATCGATCTAGAGCGCAAAAACTGGGTTTTGTTGTTGAGAGATGAAACATCCAACGCACTCAAAGGATTTTCAACTCTGATGTTATGCCAAAAGACTTTTTTGGGAGAAAAAATTAGTGTGGTATATTCTGGCGACACTATTGTTGATCCTAGTGCTTGGTCGAGTACAACACTACCACGTAGTTGGATTGCCGCTATCAATTTTCTGCATCAACATTATGCCGAAAATAAACTTTATTGGCTGCTAATTTGCTCTGGTTTTCGCACTTATCGTTTTCTCCCTACTTTTTGGCAAGATTTCTATCCGCGTTATGATGTCACAACACCTGCCGATGTTAAGAATTTAATGGGGAATTTGGCACAGGAATATTATGGTAACTTATACCAGGAAGCAAGTGGTATTGTCCGGTTCTCGCATCCCCAAGTTTTACGGGAAGGGTTGATTGAAATTCCATCAGGACGACAAACTAATCCCCATATCCAATTTTTTGAAGAAAAAAATCCCGATTATCGGTTAGGGGATGAATTAGTTTGTTTAACTGAAATTAATTATGACAATCTCACCCGTTCTGGACAACGGATGTGGAAGTCAGAATCATCGTTAAAATTTGTGCAAGATTGTGTTCTTATTTAATTTTTATGCCATCTACTAACCCACACTTAAACTTTAATAACCCAACACAATTTATAGAAGGATGGTATTGGACATTACCATCAAAAAAATTAAAGCTTGGCAAGGTAAAAGCGATAACTTTGCTAGGTAGAAATCTGGCAATTTATCGGGGAGTTAGCGATCAGGTAATAGCTATAGATGCTTATTGTCCACACATGGGCGCACATTTAGCAGAAGGGAAGGTAGAAGGTGATGGAATTCGCTGCTTTTTTCATAATTGGAAGTATGACAGTCGCGGAATTTGTGTAGATGTTCCTTCTCTGGGAAAACCGCTACCTGTGTATATTAAAACTTGGCATACGGCGGAAAACTACGGCATGATTTGGGTTTGGGTGGGAGAAGAAAAGCCAAGTTCGCTGCCTTTTGTACCACAATTAGAACACGCAGACTGTGATTATATATTGGGGACTCGATTTGTCAAAAACTGCCATCCCAATGTCTTACTAATTAATGCGATTGATGCTCACCACTTCAATACAGTACACAATTTGCCTTTAGAGATTGTATTTGATTCTCAAAACCTCAACCCCAACGCTATTACCTTCAGCAACACTACGCGCGGAGGGGATGATTCTTGGTTAATCCGCCTAATTCGTCCTCTATATCGCAACGAAGTTACTTATAGTATGTGTTACTGGTATGGCAGCACTGGCACTGTGACGCTAGGCCCAGATTTTCTGCACTTCTACATTATATTTACACTGCGAATGATCGAAGGTGGTAAAACTGAAGGGCAAACAATTCTTGTCACTCCCAAGCGTCCGGGATTTTGGGGATGGGTTTTAAATCGTGGTTTGTTATGGTTAACTCAGCAGGTTGGTAATTACTTCGCCAAAGGGGATACACAGGTATTTCAAACAATTCAGTTTGATTTAAAGACTCCAACTAAAGCAGATCAATCTATTCTGGAATTTATTCAGCACGTTAATCACCAGAAAGCTTTAACCTGGGGAACTTGGGACACTGTTAATTATCCGAATATTCAAACCCTATCAGAGGATGTTTGTAAAGTGTCGTATAGCACATCAAATTGTGACATTATCCCACCCTAACCCTCCCCTTGTAAAGGGGAGGGGACTAGATTTCCAGTTTCCCCCCTTTATAAGGGGGGATTAAGGGGGATATTAGATGTTTTCGGTAACAAATATAGCTTTTAAAAAGTCCTCTCAAATTATAACCATGAATTCACTTTAATTGAACAGGAAAAACATGGATTTTAAATATAAAATTGTCGGTTTTAACCTACCACACACAGATTTTGATGACCGTTTGCGACGGATATTAACAGCCGCATTATCAAATCAGAAGGATTATGCTAATTACCCTCAATTAAGTTATTGGAATGCTGAATTTTTCAACTTACATCAAGTCAAAATTTTTCAACAATCTAATATTAATGAAAAATCTGCTATTCTCGAACTTGCCAACCGCAGTTTGTTAGAAGAATCTTATGTTATTGAGAAAGCAGGCGTTGGCTACATGGCAAAAATGGTACTGTTAGCAGAAACAGTTGAAGAACGAATCCTTTATGGACTGTTTACGGCTGATGAAGCTACCCACCTTTACCAAATTAGCCATTTTTTACCAGAAATTGAAGTAGATAGCACGAACGATCCGTTTTTGCGCTTACTATCAGAAGTGGTTGAAAGTGCAGATAAAACAGTTTTATTGTTTGTGCTGCAAGTTATTTTAGAAGGATGGGGTTTAAGCCATTACCGGCGTTTAGCGAAGGAATGCCGCTATCCAGTTTTAGCAGAACTTTTTTCTAGTTTTTTACAATCTGAATCCCGTCATCACGCTACGGGAACCACTTTGTTTAATCAAATTACTGTTTCAGCATTGAGTCAAACAACAATTCTTGATGTATTGGCACAGTTTTTGTTTATGGTACAGGTGGGGCCACAAAGCGTACTAGCAGCAATCGAACAAGTAAAAGGACATCTGACGCGATCGCAAAAAATCCAAATTTTAGAAGAACTAGATACAGAAACCCATAGCGGAACACGATTACAAATATTGCGATCGCTCATGGGAGGAACATCAGCCCAGTCTATCCTGCAAAATTTAGAAGAACGCGGAGCCTTTGAACCACTCCCCGCCCATCAATGTGTGTAATAAATATTAATCTTATCTCTGCGTGAAATAAAAACGGATATGGAAAAAAATATTCATCGTAAATTACAAATTAACCACACCCGCAACAAACAGCAAGATCATACTGCTTTAATGGATGAAGCTGTCACCAAGTTTCGCTATGAGGATTGTCAAAACGAGTATTGGAATCCAGAGGAATTTTCCCTGCTATATGGCACACCTTTATGGGAACAGTCCAGCCAACATCAGCGTATAATTTTGAACCAACTTTACTGGGTAGCTTACTACTCACAAATTGTTTCTGCCGAAATTGCAACTATCTTTTTCAATCAAACCAGTGCAGCTGGACTTTACGCCCAAGAAGATTTTCGCTTAATCTGCGATACATTAGATTTGGAATCTGCCCAAGAGCGATCGCACATTAACGCCTTCCGCACAATTGCCAAACAGGTTGAACAAGCGTTATTTGGGGAACTTATCTTTACCTACCCCATGCGCGGTCCCTTTACAGAAACGATGGTTTATGCTGATACCAATGCCCTAAAAACTTGGTGGAAAAAAATTCAACTTCAATACTTTGGGCTGATTTCTGCGAATAATACTTTTTTGGCTTGTCAGTATTTCACGGTACGGGGAGTGCGGACACTAAATGGCAAGTTAGTACAGCACAAACTCAGCAATTATTATCAGAAACATCCGCATCCTGAAGCTGCTCCAATTCCTGCTAAAGTCTCCTATTATCACTTCATGGATGAAAGTTTTCACTTCAATAGTTCGACAATTATATCTCACGATGTTGTCACTTGTCTTAAACCACCGACTGCTTTTGAGCGACTGGTTGCTAATTTAGGATTGCTCGGATGTCAGCGCGATCATTTTCATTTTTCGGCGGCGATAAACGGGATTTTTTGGTACGATCCGGCGCTGTATAGCAAGATTTATCGGGTGTTGCGATCGCCCATTTTTGAGATGAGTGACGAAGATGCTAAAGAAATGATGCGGTGTTGCTTTACAGAAGAGTCGGAAGGATTGCAGCGCAGTTTTTCAACTCATCAGGAGGCAATGAAATCTTATCAGGTGTATGTTGAAAAGCTCGATTATCTTTGGCAACGTAATCGGGATATGTCACTGATGGCTACTAATTCAATTTCTCGGTATTTGGCGACTCAGCAAAAGGCTTTTCAAGGTTTTGAACACCAAGGGGATTTATTTTTAGCTCACCCAGAGACGCAGCACTTCGACTACGCTCAGTGACCGGCGCAGAGAGGAATGGAAGAGTGTTGTTTAGGTAAAATTATTGCGTATTATGGATGACTTCTGTAAAATATCGTTTCCAGGAAGTGATTTTATTCCTATAACTTTGGAATGTCATCAAAATTTATCTGAACATCTCACAATTCAGAATTCACCTGTTTTATTTGGTTGTCGGACTGGTATTTGTGGAACTTGTTTGGTTGAAGTTATTGGTGATATTCCGCCTCCCCAACCTGATGAACAGGAAATGTTAGAGACGTTAGCAGCTAATCATCCTCATGCGCGGTTAGCTTGTCAGATTGATGATGTTACAGTTAATATTGAAATTCGGAGACTGAAAGGATAAATTTAGTTAAGATTGAATCTGGAATCAGGCTTACTGCCACTGAAGTTTATACTGAGACTTACTTTTTGTTGAATAATTTGAAAACATCACCAAAAAATAAAAGCTATGCACCTCGATCGCTTTTTTCCCCTGATTATTTTCATCGTGATATCAATAGGTTTTATTGGTGCGTTTTTGATACCCTATATTTTAAATACTTTATTGGATCAAAAGAGTTCCTACAAAACAAATATAACTAATTCTAGCTACTACTCTCATGACACAGATACTAGTTGGAATTCTTTAGATCCTCTAAGTTATGGCGATGGAAGCAGTAATGACTCAAGCAGTTGCGATAGTGGGGGATCTGATGGGGGTGGTAGTTGTGATGCTGGAGGTGACTAAATCCTCGAATTTGAAGCTTTGCCAATCTATCTTTATTTAAAGTCTTGAATATCTCTAGTGAGTTAGATATTTTTCACATCAAATTAATAATCAGTTTTCTTCTTAGCCAAGACCGTTTCATTTGTACCCAATAAAAACGAATTAAGAAAGCTTATTTTGCAGTAATCTGGAAATTCGCAGGGTGAAGGATGAATTTGGTTAAACTTAGTTTAAAGACTTAGTTAAATAAAATCATGGAAACTGTAAATATCCATCAAGCTGAAACGAATCTCTCACAGCTTTTGTTGCGGGTAGAGCATGGAGAAGAAATCATTATTTCTGACAGAGGCATTCCTGTTGCCAAATTGGTTCCGTTTCGCACCTCATCAAATCGCCGCGATAGTTTAGGACAGGATAAAGGGCGTTTTGTAGTGCCAGAAGACTTTAACGCTCCTTTACCCGATGAGATGTTAGCAGCATTTGAGGGCGGTGAGGAGTGAAACTTTTGCTAGATACGCAGTGTTGGTTATGGTGGTTTGCACAACCAGAGCGTTTGAATGAGGAAGCGATCGCACACATTGCCGATGAAAACAATGAATTATGGTTATCAGTTGCCAGTATTTGGGAAATAGGTATAAAAGTTGCCATCGGTAAGTTACCACTGCCAGATCCTTTAGACAGTTATATTTCTAGTCGGATGGCACAGTTGGGAATGCGATCGCTAGAAATTACAGCTTCTCATGCTTTACAAGCGGCTGCTTTACCATTGCATCATCGAGATCCTTTTGACAGAATGTTGATTGCACAGGCTCAGATAGAAGAAATGACGCTTGTAAGTGCCGATTCAATGTTCAATAAATACGATATTTCCCTGCTTTGGGCAGCTAAATCGTGATATTTTACTTCAATGCTTCTGGCTTGTGGTGCAAAAATTTGCCACTATCTATACTATCAAACTGGCGATCGCTCTTAGTCAGTTTTGGGAAATGTTGGGTTTCCTAGTGTTAACCCAACATACTTGCTAATCTGCCTTTATTTGTTCAGATAAGAATTCTAGTTCCCCAAAAAAGTCATTATAAACACTATCTAAATATGGATTTCTGCAATCATTCTGAGAGGATTTTCTGGAATAATAATCTCTAAAATCCATACTGTCTCCTTCAGCATCAAGTCTTTTTTCTTTCAACGCCTCGATAAAATTCAGACCAACGATACCCAGGAAATACTCTAATTCTTCAACTGAAATAGTATGCCAATGATATGTTTCAGGAATAGCAGGATACAATTGCCGGATCTCATCTCTAAAAACTGAATTTACGAAAAAAGACCGATCATAAGTTATAACTAATCTCTCAGTTATTGTCATCCCGCTTAACCAATCAGGAACGGTGCATAAACCAGCTTCGATATCATTTTCAAACTCCCACATTTGATGTACCGCAGCACCAATATTTTTAGTAATGTCTCTCTTGATTTCAACTAAATCACCCCATTTTTTAGCATTTAAATAAAGACCTGACTGCTTCACTTCTATCAAAACAGCAGAACCATTTTTAATAACAAACCAATCTGGTGTGTCTTTAGGATATTTACTAGTCCCATATCGCCACTCTTGTTGAACGTTTAATTCTCCAATTGCCTTTTTTATGAGTAATCCAACATACTCTTGAAAGACAAGTCCAAAATTTTCTCGAAATGGATTTTTATTAGTATCTCTGAAGTAATCTGCTAAACTAAAGTAAAGACCTCTAGTTACTCGCTGATAAACTAAAGTTGGTATTGGTGTTATGTAAACTTGGGAATAACCGACTTTAGGATTGCGATCTGGAATAATTGCAGGCTTGACCCAAAGCGGGTTAAATCTAAATTTATCATACTCACCTGTCGGTGGTGAATCTGCTCTTGAGAGAGAGCGAAAGTCATTGTATTTAGATGAAATCCAATTTACAAAGATTCTTTGCTTATTGACATCAAAATATTCTTTTGCGGCTTCAGGATATTTATCTATGTCTTCATATAGGCGAAAAAAACCTTGCTTCCCAGGTAAAGCCAAGCTTAATACTAATATTTCCTGCAAATTTAGCCCAGAAAAACTCTTAATTGCACAAGCTATATCAATTTTATTTGCACCTGCAATTTTAGCCCACAGGTCTCTGTAGATAATTAGTGTTCTTGGAAGGAGGTGACGAGCTTCACGATCATATTCAAGTTGAGAAGCTCCAAATCTTATGAGAAAACCTTGTTGATTTTTGTCGTCTTTTTCAAAGGGGTCTAGAAGTCCAAAATACATATCAATAGCTTTCAGCAAATCATCTTCAGTCATGTTTTGACTGCGGTAATCATTGGAGTTTTCAATTAGCAGCATTGACAAATATGCTAGAACACCGTCAAAAACAGGTACACCTTTGATAATATGTAACCCTTTATGAGACTTGAAGATTTTATAGGACAATTCTCCGATAAGCCTGAGAGCATCACAAAGTTTAAATTTTCTTAAATATTGTCCAATATCATTAGAAGAGTATTTCTTACCACCTCTAGAAGCGTAAGTGATAATATTTTTACCAGCAATATCACCTTGAAAATTACTCATACTGTCTCTATATCTAAAAGTTGAGCTAATTATTTATAATATTATGTTAGTAATCTTTTGTGCTGCAATAAATTCCGTAACTTCATCAACATCAATTTTATCAAACAGTTCTACTCAAGACATTGCCATAATTTAAATACGATCGCTCCCACCCACCATGCAATTTGCAGATTTCTGGTACATTGTCGCACTCAGCGAACAGCTACAACCTAACCAAGTATTATCACGCACCGTTTTAGGAGAATGGTTAGCGATATTTCGCGGTGAAGATGGACAACCCGTAGCTTTGCGCGATCGCTGTTTACACCGCAATAGCCGTCTATCATCAGGTAAAATCTGTAACGGTGCTTTACAATGTCCCTATCATGGTTGGGTATATGACGCGGTTGGGAACGTGATTGCTGTTCCAGCCGAAGGAGATGATTTCAAACCTTCCCCACAGCGTCGAGCCAAGTGTTACGCTACCAAAGAACAAGATGGCTATGTTTATGTGCGGTTAGCTGATACGCCAAAGATTGATCTTGAACCCTTTTCTATGCCTCACTACGGACAAACCGGATGGGAAACGGTGCGGGTAATTAACCGTTTTGCTAACAATGTGACTAATTGTGCAGAGAACTTTATTGATATTCCCCATACGGCTTTTGTTCATCCTGGTGTTTTCCGTACCTCCCGCCAACAAAAGTTAGAGATGACTGTAGAACGCTG
The DNA here is from genome assembly GCF_036918015.1 of Nostoc sp. GTDB lineage: Bacteria > Cyanobacteriota > Cyanobacteriia > Cyanobacteriales > Nostocaceae > Nostoc. The sequence continues at coordinate 21,754 of NZ_JBALEO010000053.1, read as the reverse complement.
CAATGGTTCGGTTTTGGTGGAGTATCGCAACGAAAACAGTAATTTGGGATGGTACAGCCGTTTTCTGAATTTGCAGAATGCAGAGATTAAACATAGCGATCGCTTTTATATGCCAAATATTACCTCTGTAGAGTATAAGATGGCACATAATCGCCATTTATTCATTACCAGTCAATCTATTCCAGAAACCGATAATTCAACTCTGGTTTACACCGATGTCACCTATAACTATGGTATTTGGAATAAATTAGCACGTCCCTTTGTGCGGTGGACTGCTCAACACATTATCCGCCAAGACGTGGAAATTTTGGGTATTCAAGGGGAAGCGATCGCTAAATACGGGACACAATTTTATAATACCCCTGCGGACACAATTCATATATTTGTCGAGTCAATTATGGCAGCTATATCTCGTGGAGAAGATCCGCGTTTATTGCCAAATCAATCAGTAAAAGTTACATTTTGGGTTTAAGAATAATTCGTAATTACTCCCCTTAATCCCCCCGATGTATTGGGGGGAGATCGGAAAATCCAGTTCCCTCCCCTACCCTACGGGAACGCGAAGCGCGTATATAAGGGGAGGGTTAGGGTGGGGTAAAACCCATGTTTAAAATCAGTGTGAGCAATCAAAAGTGGAAATACAAAACTTTTCACAACTACTAATTTTTGGTTCTTTTATCGGATTAGTTGGTTGGACTATTATCAATCAGGTTGGACGAACTCAACTTAAAGTTAAAAGTCGTGAAGATTGGGTAATAGATGCTACAGGATTAACAATTCAAGGAATATTGATTCCTTTACTACAAGCTACTTTAGTTTATTGGCTTTATCAATATTTACTACCCACTCAACAAGGATATTTAAAAATATCATTAATTCCGGCTTTTATTATCAGTTTTGTTGGGATTGATTATTTATATTATTGGAATCATCGTTTATTACATACTAAATTGTTGTGGAAAGTTCATCAAGTGCATCATACCGTTACTCAGATGGATGTATTAGGAACTTCTCGCAACACACTTTGGACAAGTTTGTTAATTATTTATTTATGGATACACACTTTATTTTTGTATCTATTAGCCGATCCAACAGGTTATATACTTGGAGTAAGTCTAACTTCTGCCTTAGATTTATGGCGACATAGTAACTTGATAATTCCTGAAAGTAGCTGGCTTTATCAATTTTTATCTTATTGGCTAATCTTACCACAGGATCATGCTTGGCATCATTGCAGCGAAATCCACAATTATAACTATGGGGCTAATCTCAAAATTTGGGATAAGTTACATGGAACATATTATGAAAGCAAAAAATTGCCATCTATAATCGGAATTTCTAGCTCATTAAACTTGTTCCAAAAACTTTTCTTCCCATTTTCATGACAGTTATAAGTAAAATTCTTTCCTTTTTTCCCACCTTTATATTATTGCTAACTGGGGCAGCAATAGTCTACCTTGCCTATTCACCCAACATCTTCAGCATTCTGGCGGTGTTGCTTTCTATTTATGGGCTACCAGTGTTAATTTACCGCTTGCATGAATGGATTTATCCTGTGCGGGAAGGTATTAGTTATTTACAAAATAAAGAATATAATCCCTGGTGGGGTAGTCATCAAATCCAGGTAATTTATATTGCCATTCCAGCTTTAGAAGCAGTGCTGCGGTTGATTCCGGGGGTGTTTTCTTGTTGGTTGCGATTGTGGGGTGCTAAAGTGGGGCGAGATGTTTACTGGACAACAAGATTGGAGATTGCCGATCGCAGTTTATTAGAAATTGGCGATCGCGTCGTTATCGGGCATGGTGTCGGTATCTATTCTCACGTCATTAAACCCCGTAAGCAAAATTTAATGTTGTATGTCAAAAAAGTCAAGATTGGCAGCAATGTTTTTGTGGGAGCTGGATCTCATCTTGCTGCTGGTGTAGTCATTGGTGATGGTTCTTATGTACCAGCAGCCACCAATCTTTATCCTAATCAAAAGGTGCAATAATGCGTCCGATTATTCAGCTTTTTGGGCAAATCCTCGCGCCAACGGCGAGGCGATTTCATCAAGCTTTGGATAACCCAGAGTTAATGCAGACATCTGTACAGAGGGAGATTTGCGATCGCTTAATCAAGAGTGAGTATGGTAAAACTTTGGGGATTCATTCTGTAGACGATTGGCAGCGTGTACCAATTGTAGATTATGATGCACTCGAACCCTGGTTAAATCAAAAACAGCAGCAAATTTCCCTCACTCCCGAACCCATTTTGTTCTACGAAAAAACCTCTGGTAGTAGTGGAGCAGTAAAATGGATTCCTTATACTCAATCTTTACGGCGATCGTTTAATCAGATGTTCTGTGTATGGGCGCATGATTTGATTGTACATGGCCCGAAATTCTCCACAGGCAAGATTTATGCTTGTATCTCGCCGCAATTAAATGTAGCTGATAGCCAAAGTTTACAAGATGATTTAGATTATTTAGATGGCTGGTTGCGTTGGTTTTTGCGTCCTTGGTTGGTGATGCCAAATAAACTTAATCGCCTGCATGATGCGAATTTGTTTAAACATCAACTGTCCTTGGCATTATTAAAAGCTGAAAAACTAGAAATTATCTCTATTTGGAGTCCTAGTTTTCTGCAAGTACATTTAAAATATATTCAAGAAAATCAGGATTTATTGCGAAAAGAATTACACAACCGGATTTCACATCATCGGCTGCAACTCCTTAGCGAAAGTAATATTCCCTGGATGCAACTCTGGCCAAATTTAAAGCTAATTTCTTGCTGGGATAGCGCCAATGCAGCAGATCAAGCTCAGGGATTAAGATTAAAATTTCCAGATGTATTAATTCAAGGTAAAGGACTACTAGCAACGGAAGCCCCAATGACGATTCCCTTGATTGTCGCTGGGGGATGTGTGCCGGTTCTCGATGAAATATTTTTCGAGTTCGAGGATGAGACTGGTTCCCTTCATGGTTTACATGAACTCAACATTGGCAAGGAATACACGATTATTTTATCCCAGAAAGGGGGCTTGTATCGTTATCGAATTGGCGATCGCATCCGGGTAACTCATTACTATCGCCACACTCCCTGTTTAGAGTTTCTCGGACGACATCAAGCTGTTAGCGATTTAGTGGGCGAAAAGTTGCAAGAAACCTTTGTAAATAATGCTCTAACTTTGTTGAATTTGCAAGAAACTAATTTTAAAAGTTTGATGCCCATTGCCGATCCTCCACACTATATTCTATTACTAGATTCGGCAAAAGAAACCCCAGAAATTATCGCTCAACAACTGGATCTGGCTCTATCAGAATCATATCATTACCAGAGAGCGCGATCGCTCAGTCAACTTGCACCACCACAGGTTTTAATCTCTAGTCAAATTCCTGAAATATTAGTTTCCCATCGTACCCGTACTGGAAGTATTTGGGGAGGTATTAAACATCCAATTCTGGCAAAATCACCCATTAGCACTGAACTTTTACAAGAATTGAAGTTGAAAATTGCCGTCAAGATGAAAGACTGATGATTGTAGAGACGGCGATTCATCGCGTCTCTCGCCTTAATGTGTTCATTTTTAATTTTTAATTCCGCCTTGCAGTACTAGCTTTTGAAATTTGATTAAATATTTAGCGTGATTCTAATTTAGCAACTCGCTCCTCTAATTTATTAACTTGTTGCTTCAATTCAACCACCAAAGTTGCAAGCCGATCAAACATCGGATCTTGCTGTGATAAGTTACCTCTAGAACGAGTTGATTGTCGTGGGGTAAGTGTTGTTCTTGAGGATGGAGACTGGCGAGTTTTACCTAGCTGAGACTCTAGCTGATTTAACCGCGACTCAACACGATTCAAATCCGCTTCCAGATTGTAGATGCGGGACTCTACTTGCTGCGATGAGGCAGTTTTAGAAAAAAAACTGCCCCAGATAATTGTTATTAAAATCCCGGCGATTAGTAGCACCTTGATTTTTTTCATATCAATAGCTAACTTGTTAAAACAGTCTATCTCATCAGATTTGATTGGGATAGTTACAGACTAAAAATCTGTAAATATTTTATCTCTTATACCGTTTCCTAATCATATAAGGTACATCATACTCCCCTCCTCGCTTGCGGGGAGGGGTGCGGGGTGGGGTTCTTATACCTCACTCAACCGAGAACCTTTATATCTGGTTGTAAGTTAGAAAATAAATTCTGCCAATCGATATTGACAGTATTTTCTCCCTGTTTAATCTCAAATGTGACGTTAGACGCTTTTCCTAGTTTTAGCGCTTGCACGCAAAGTTCTGCCACATCCTCACGGCTGATTTTGCCTCTAATATTGTCACCTTGCTCAAATATTAATTCCTTACCACCTGCGTCTTCAGTTAAAGCACAAGGTCTAATAATTGTATAAGGAATTCCACTTTCTCTTAAACTATCTTCTCCCTTCAACTTCCAAGTTAGAATTCCTCCCAATTGGTCATTTAATTTCACTGCCGGCGGTTCTTCATCTAAATTAATACCAGGGCGTCCGGGACGAGTCACACCTGCTGAACTGACGAGGATAAATTGTGGTAAAGCTGTCCCGCCATAAGCTTTAAGTGATTCCAACTGGAAAGTAAAACCACCTGCGGAAAATTTGGGATTTAAAGCGCCATCGTATTCAAATTTGCTCAACATCAGTTGAAACGAACAAATTCTACTTTGCTCAATTGGCGGCGCATCTTTGACAACTTTTGCCCGAAATACGGGAATCAAATCTGCAAAGGGAATGTGAATATCTATCCAGGTATTAGCTACAGTATCGAAAGAATAGCTATAGCCAATACCATCCCATGTTGTATCTGTCCGTAGAAAGATTTTATAACGCTGACCATCACCTTTGACACGCAATTTTACACCTGCGTAACCAGATAAGTTGAAGGGTGGATCAAAATTCTTCGTTCTGACAGAAGCAAATCCGCCAGAGTTAGCGGTGGAGACATTACCCGCAAATAAAGCTGTATTTTCTACTAATTGGATATTACTGGCACTCACGCCACCCATGACGACATCATCCAACGCCCCCCAGTTATCCTTTAATTCTGCTGATGGCTTGGTGAAATCAAATATTAGTTTTTCTTTTGCTTGGGGTAAATATTTTGCCGCCGCTTCGACTAAGTTTTTGACTCCTTGATATTCTACATTTTCGGGAGTATCGCCAACAATTTCTGGCTGGTAAAATTTGACACCTTGATAATATTTGGCTCTGTCTGCTGTGTCTCCCTCAACTGGTTGTACGCGTACTGCTGTGCAACAAATTACAGCTTGGATATCAGAAAGAACTAAAGGAGTTAAAGTTTCTGGTTGCGTGATATCCGCAACTACTAAATCGATATCATTACCAAGAATTGACCGCGCTTTGTCAATATCTCGAACTAGGGCGCGAACTTTATAACCTTGTTGGAGCGATCGCTGCACGACTCGTTTACCGACACCACCTGTTGCACCTGCTACTAATATTACACCCACGTTGCTTCCTCCATTGGGTCTATATTGATTATCCTGAGGACGACCTTGGATTAATTGCTGTACCCAGTTAAGGAAAGGAATTACCTCAAAGTAAGTCAGGGTTTCGATAAACCTGCCTAAGTCCCATTGAGAACGATTTTTGTCAGTCATATTTGCGTCCTCATAACTTTATTCACTCTAACAATTTTGGAGGGAGTGTCGTTCAATTACTTGAAAAGCGCTGTAATTTATTCAGGGCGCAAGAGTATCTAAAACAGGGCATGGGGTGTAGGGGAAAGACGAAATGGTAAGCTGAGATTGTAGTTATTTCTGACAACAGGCATAAATTACTATCGCTACCAGAGCAGTAAAGCAGGCAGAATATAGCTTCCGGGCAACAATGCAAAAACTCCTTTTTAATGACAAAGATAGATTTAGAGCGCAAGCCCTATTCCTTGGTAAAGGTATTAATTTACAGACGCTGGAGAATTATGTTTGCTTGGCGAGTATGCCAGTATTGGTTAAAGCCGGTGAAGAAGGCTACGCAGTACTCTTGGGCTATGGTGCAGTTGTCCTGTTTAACCTTGAGCCTGTAGAAAAGGTAGCCTTTTTGACCAAACTATCCTCTCAAATTAGCGGCCCTTTTGCCGACCCGGAAACAGAAGAGGTGGAAGTCCATCTCAGTATTAGTGAAAGTGAACGAGCTAAAGAAGGAAAAATTTTACTGCATGAATTGAGTATAGAACGCTTGCAAATAGTGGCTGATATTCTCGCCAAAAGTGTTGTACTGTCTCACTATGAAACCAGCCTAGCGACTGTATTCGATCAAATTGAACCGTTTGCAGCTAGTCTTCAGCGTGAAAACAGGAGTAGACAACAAAGCCGAGAATTACTGCGTCAACTAGGGACTACCCTATTAGTTCAACATAAGATTGTAGGTCAAGTAGAGATTATCGATAAGCCGGAGTTACTCTGGGAATCTCCACAGCTAGAAAACTTATATCTGCGCTTGGAAGATGAATACGAAATCCGCGAGCGTCACCATGCCCTGGAACGTAAACTAGAGCTAATTGCCCAAACCGCCCAAACGGTGCTGGAGTTCATGCAGCATAGCAGTAGTCAGCGAGTAGAGTGGTATGTGGTGATTTTGATTGTGGTAGAGGTTTTACTGTCACTTTATGATATCCTTTTCAAAGGCTAATGCTAAATTTGGGATTGTGAGAGAGCGATCGCAACTACTCAAAATTCAGTGGTAAAATCGACCTATTTTACAGCAGTCTTCATGTATTTGAACCACATCTATCGTAGGGGCACAGCATTGCTCATAGGTTTTAACTTAAGGTGAAAACTATATCAGACACGCGTTTTGCAAATCCCTCACGCCCTCATCCCCTAACCCCTTCTCCCAAAGGAGAAGGGGAATTGAATGTCTAGCTCCCCTCTCTCTTGGGGAGAGGGGCTGGGGGTGAGGGCAAAACATTTTCACCAAGCGGGTTCACAGAAAGAGCTATCTAATAGGGCTGAAAAACAGACCACAATGATGAAACCAATTAATGTTTGCTCAAGAAAAACTAAAAAACTATCAGTGTTCAAACTACCGGGGAAAGTTACTAACTTCCTGGCAAACTGGAATACGGATTTGAAACTCCGCTCCCTCGCCGGGTTCTGAAGTGCAAGACAGTGAACCACCATGTTTTTCGGTGACAATTTGGTAGCTAATCGACAAGCCCATACCTGTTCCTTTACCCACAGGTTTTGTGGTGAAGAAAGGATCGAACAAGCGTTGCCGAATAGACTCTGGTATACTCATCCCATTGTCTGCAATCCGAATTTCGACTTGATGAGCGTCAATTTGTGCAGTGTGAATAGTAATAGTTGGAATTTTTATTTGTCCTTGATTGTCTGTTAATGACTCTTCTAAAGCATCAATCGCATTACTCAACACATTCATAAATACTTGATTTAGCTGTCCTGCATAGCATTCAACTTGGGGCAGATTGCCGTAGTGTTTAATAAGCTCAATACCCGGACGATCTGACTTTGCTTTGAAGCGATGTTGCAGAATCATCAGGGTACTTTCAATGCCCTCATGAATATTAACGGCTTTAATTTCGGCTTCGTCCATGCGTGAGAAAGTTCGCAAAGAAGCGACAATTTGGCGAATTCTGTCTGCCCCAACCCGCATAGAAGACAGTAGCTTGGGCAAGTCTTCCAGCAGAAATTTTAGATCCATCGCCTCTACTTCTTCCTGAATCTCTGGATGGGGAGATGGGTAATGTTTCTGGTAAAGTTCCAGCAGTCTCAGCACCTCTTGGGTATAGGTGTTGGCATGAGTTAGGTTGCCAAAGATAAAATTGACTGGATTATTGATTTCGTGGGCAACGCCAGCGACTAGTTGCCCTAAGCTTGACATTTTTTCGGTCTGCACAAGTTGAGCCTGGGTTTGTTGGAGTTTGTGCAGGGATTGTGCAAGTTGTTCAGCTTTTTCTCGCTCGCGCTTTTCGGATGCTTGGAAAGCTTCATTTTTAGCTTCGAGTTCTTGTGATTTGGCTTCTAGTTGTTGCGAGTAGGCTTGCAGATTGGTGTAAAGACGGGCATTGTCGATCGCAATCGAAATTTGTGCTATCAACAGACTCAGCACATTTACCCGTTCTGGAGTAAAAGCACCAGAAAGGAGATTATTTTCCAGGTAGATAATACCAGTAAACTTGCCAGAGTGAATCAACGGCAAACACAAAATCGATTTGGATTGGTAAGTGGTGATATAAGCATCAGCCGCAAAACGGGAGTCTTTAACAGCATCGTCTAAAACCAGATTGTTTCTGGTTCTTTCGACATAATTTAATAAGGCAACTGGGAGTAAGAGGGAATTGGTTTTCTCCTCTGCGTGAACAACAACACTAACCTCCTTACCTACAACTATTCCCATCGCTTCTAGCAGCCATTTATTCTCGTGCTTGACAATAAAGTAACCTTGTTGAGCGCCAGCATTTTCGATGACAATCTTCATCAATTTTTCGAGCAGGTGAGTTAGCACGATTTCTTCTGACAGCACCTGTGCAGCTTTCATCACTGTCATGAAGTCGAGAATGTGAGCGCCTCCTGTAGTCGTAGAGCTTGTTTGAAGAGTGTGCAGGTAATTCGTTTCTATTTTTTCTGTGTTTGACCGCAAAATTAATTGTGGATAGCGTGTTTCTAAATCTTTGACTTTAGCAACAGCACCCCAATGGCTATAGGCGTAGTAGGCATTAGTCATATAGATTTGAGCAATCGTTTCTTTACCCCATGACAAATAAAATTTGGCTGCGAGTTCGTGGGCGATCGCTTCTTCGTTGATATACTCGTTTTGTTTGGCAAGTGCGATCGCTTTTTCATACATCTCGATCGCTTCGATTTTTTCGCCTAAAACCCGATGCCGTTCTGCCTCTACCAAATAGAATTTGTGTAAATGATTCATTGGCGCATAATCCGCCCATTTTTGGATTTTTTCTTGATTAGCTTGGACGCGATCGCGGAGGGCCTTTTGCTCTGATTCTTGGGCGTTAGGATACACCGCTAGCCGTAATAAAGAATCGTAAAAATTGAATACAGGAACAACGGGCATTCCTACCACTGCATCTAAATACTTCTCTGCTATAGCGAGATTCTCAATCGCTTCCGAGTAATTTTCAAACCAATAACAAAGCAAAAATTTGTTCAAATATATGTAGCAAACTCCCGCATTGTCGTTTGCTTGCTGGTGCAGTGGCAACCTTATCTGTTCATCGCAGGCTTCACCCTTAATTAGGCAGGGATTTTCACTTTTTCCCAGTAGATTTAAGATAGCTTGCCAATAGATTTCTATATAATGAAGCGCTGTTTCTTGCTTAATTTTATGAATAGCATCTCTGTTTCTTGCTATCTCTGTTTCCAGGACAGTCAGTTCTTTACCGCTAAAGTAAGCTAAACAGGAGTACTGAAGTAGACTATAGCCTGCATATTCTAAATCTCCAGTTTCCATGCCGCTAGAGTAAGCTGACAGCAAAGGCTCTAAGGTTTCTCTTAGATGCTCCTTCCAATGTCGGATAAATAGATTTACGATGAAAACTGTCTTGGCCTTGATTTCTTGAGCATTTAACTTTGACACTAAATTTAAAGCCAACTGACCAAATTTATAACCTGAATCAATATCTCCCACAATGGCACAAAGAAGAAAACCATAATTGGCATAAGCAAACCCAGAAAGGGCAGCATTACCATATTGGACGGATAATTGTACTTGTTTGCACACCGTCAAGGGCAACAGTGCAGGAGCAGCAATATATGCAGGAGCAAAGATACTTGACAAAAGTCTAATAGCTGCTAATTTATAGCGATCGCTCATTTGAGGTAGCTCAATTAAATCCTCAATTCGCGTTCCACTCAAAATTGCCGCCGTGTCCGCCAATCCTTGCCCAATATCTGACAGGTTCGGCTCTTGGGGAAACTCCACTCCTAACACCTTTAAAACTTGTAGCGCTGTGTTAACCGCTTCTAGCAGCCTGTTCTGCGCCATATAAGCTTGCATCTGGACTTCATACACTTTAATTTTGTCCAGTAGCGTCACAGCACGGTTTTGGACGATCGCAAACAATCTCTGCATTTCTTCAAAATCACCGCTTAAAAAAGCTGCCTCTGCCGCTTCTGAGTGCAGTGTTAATGTCAGTGCATATTCACACTTCCAGCTTTCTTCTGCTAACAGTCCCAAAGCAACTTGCAAATATTTGATAGCGGAATCATGGGCTGTGGCTGCCTTTGCTCTCTGACCGGCGATGAGGTTTAGTTCTGCAAGTTGATATTTTTCTGTTTCAGATATCAGTAAATCAGTACCGTAATTGAGTTGATTAACTAAAGCAAATATATTTTCTTTGCGTTCTTCTGGTGTCGTATTTTGCAGCAGTAATTGACCAATTTTTAGATGCGTTGCTTGCTTGCGATCGTCGGGAATCAGAGAATACGCAGCTTGCTGTACGCGGTCATGTAAAAACTTGTAATCAACCTTGACATCCGTTAAATTAATGCCGCTAAATTCATCTTGACCAAATACTAAGGGAATTTTGTAATCCTGACTTAACGGCAAAATCAACCCAACTTCCAGGGCTGACCATAATTGAGCCGCAGTTGTGAGAGAAGATGCTTCATTAACGATCGCTAATACATCTAAGTTAAAAGTATTACCAATACAAGCAGCCAGTTTGAGGACTTGTTGCGTTTCTAATGACAGTTTGCGAATATTTCTCGCTGTCAGTTCAACCACATTCAGGTCGCTAATGCCGATCGCTTGAATATGTTGAATATCCCACTGCCATACTCCTGAATGGAAGTCGTATGTTAGTAAGTCTTCTTGGTGTAGGGTTTTCAGCAGTTGTGTTAAGAAGAAGGGGTTCCCCCCGGTTTTGTGGAATAGTAATTCTGCTAGTGGCTGACTGTGTTCTATGTGATTCAATGTATCGCCAATTAATGCTTCCACATCCGTTAATTGCAATGATGACAAGACGATGTTATTCACCACCGCACCAGAGGATTGAATTTTGGACAAACTCATCATCAATGGATGGGTGGGGGAAACTTCATTATCACGGTATGCCCCGATTAGTAATAAATATTTGCGCTCAGTATCCGTCATCAATCGCTCAATTAAGTTCAGTGATGCCGAATCTGCCCACTGCAAGTCATCTAAGAAAACAACCAAGGGATGGTCTTGGTTCGTGAATACCCCAATTAATTGCCCAAAGACGCGATTGAAACGATTTTGAGATTCTGCGGCTCCCAGTTGTGTAACAGGTGGCACAGTTCCAATAATTAGTTCGACTTCGGGAATCACATCAATAATGACTTGCCCGTTTTCTCCCAACGCAGTTAACAGTTTCTCTTTCCACCCTTGGATTTGGGCTTCGCTTTCAGTTAGTAATTGCCCAATCAAAGATTGGAATGCCTGAATCAACGACGTGTATGGAATATTGCGTTTGAATTGGTCAAACTTGCCTGCAATGAAATAACCCCTTGCCCCCACAATCGGTTTATGAACTTCATTGACGACACTCGTCTTGCCAATGCCCGAATAACCAGAGACGAGCATAAATTCGCTGCTACCATCTGCTACACGCTCAAATGCAGCCATCAATGTTGCTACTTCTGCTTCGCGTCCGTAGAGTTGTTGCCCAATCAAAAAATGCCCAGATTTGTCCTGTCTCCCTGGTACGAAGTTTTCAATCTTGCCAATCACTTGAAGTTGAAACAAGCATTCCTCTAAATCCGCTTTCAGTCCCCAAGCGCTTTGATACCGCTCCTCTGCTGTTTTCGCTAACAGTTTCAAAATAATTGCACTAATCGCCTCTGGCACATCTTCCAGAACACGACACACGGTTTCACTACAGGGTGTGACTGGCATTTTGGCGATGTGACAGTAAATTAACTCCATCGGGTCACTAGCATAAAATGGCAGCGTACCTGTTAGCATTTCATACAAGGTGACACCCAACGAATAAAAGTCGGTGCGATAGTCGCACACTCGGTTCATTCTGCCTGTTTGCTCAGGCGACATATAGGCAAGTGTACCTTCAAGCAAATTAGGATTGCTCAAAGTAGGATTTTCTCGATCGAGGCGCGAGGAGATACTGAAGTCAATCAGTTTGATTTCCCCTGATTCGGGATTAATTAAAATATTGTGCGGCTTAATATCTTTATGTATAATTTTTTGGGCGTGTAGCTCTCCTAAAGTCTGTGTCAAATTAATCGCCACCTTGAGAAAAGTAATCAAGGTAGTTTTTTGAGTTGTAATCATTTCTTTGAGCAAGCAACCTGGAATATCTTCTAATACCAAAGCCAAACCATGCTGATAATTCTTTAGCTCGTAGGCTTTAACAATGCCAGGAATTCGCAGGGACTCAATGATTTGATATTCGTGGCGCAGTCGAGCAATATCTTCCAGGGGTGGATGTTCGCACAGAAGAGTTTTGATCGCCACAGAGACATTATCGGTTTCTCGCCGTCCACGATAAATGACGGTTTTACTACCGGAGTGAAGGGTTTCGAGGAGTTGATAACCAGATAAACTAGCTGTCATTGTTTTTTCTTGCAAAATTAGCATTCTTAATATGCCCATGCAAGTTTAGCTTTGTAACATTTGTGACGAGAATAAGCAGATTTTTACGATATGTTACATAAAGAAGTTGGAACAAAAGTGTATATTATTACTTGATTTTTACGGTATCTTGCATATTTCTGACCTGTGATGAAGTAACGCTTATCCGATCGCAGCCGCAAGTAAAGACATACGCAGGCGAGATTCCTGCGGACACGCTACGCGAACGCCAATCAACCAAGCCTTGAAATAAGAGCAATTCCTTGCTAGATACTTCTACTAACTCGCCATTCCCAGTGTTAAGCCCCCCGATGGCGTCGATCTTACCAAATAACTGAGTCACTAAGCTTGGTTTAGTTAACATTTCTCATCACTATGGCGTATTTGAACTCGAAGAAATTAATGCTGTAGCATTGGCGTTTCCAGGTGTTTTTGTGGTTGAGACATTAAGGCGATCATTGCCAATTTGTAGTATTTAATATTACAAATTCTTTCAGTCCCTATTTTCATTGAAGGCAGTATCTTTTGTAAATCTTCAATGAGAAATTCTAGATCGATTTCCTCTGCACTTGAATTTCTGGGTTTTAATTAAAACGTAAAAGTAGTTCGCAATAATCCAATCCAAACACTATCATTGGCTGCATTATGCTCAGGATTAGTAATCAATAAAACTCCCGGAGTAATAGAAATTCTATCAGTCATTGGATAGCGATAAGATAGCTCAAAATGCATCGAAGTATCCCTATCTAAACGAGCATAAACATCATTACTTATAACCTTCGGGGGCATACCCAAAACAAAATTTAACTGACTACCTAACTTACCCAAATCTGGCACTACCGCAGTAATTGCCCAACTCCAGATGTCAGCATTAGCTCCAATTGAACCATCTAAACCATTAACGCTAGGTGAAGACTCAGCCCTAGCATTGAAATAGCTAATCCAACCACCTAAAATCAACTTATTGCTCAACTTATAAGTAGACTGTAAACCATAAGCATTGGCGGAAGTCGCCGTACTCCCTCCAAAAGGCAACTGAGCAAATCTGCTACCCTTACTCCCAGTTACATTAGGTGCCAAAGCGTAGTATTGACCATAAGTAAAAGCGATCGCTAACTTATTAGATGGAGTATAAGTTACCTGAGCTAAGGCCGTAGATTGACCACCAAACAGTCCTTCCAGTGGATTGCTACCACTCCTAGTTAAATAACTGACACCAGCGGCAATTTGATCGGTGAAGTTATAGTAAACTACAGCACCCGTACCAAAAGCAAACGAATAGATAGGACTTTCAGCACCAAAATTGGAAATAGAAGCAACAGGATTCAGGGCAGGGAAAATGCGAGTGGGAAAGTCAGCAACAGATGCGATCGCCACCTTACCGCGTGTACCTGCGATCGGAAACTCATAAAACAACGAACCTAACATCACATTGTTACCAGTATTGACAGCACCAATCAGGCGAGTCATATCGGTTCCAGTAATACTATTACCAAAATTGCTAACATTCCCAGCTAAAATGTTAGTTCGCAATCGGTCTTTACCTGTAAAACTGGTATCGAAATTCAGATTTGCTCGCCCTGATAAAGTAAGATTTTCATTCAAATCTTCCCTGGGATTTCCTCCAGAAGAAACAGCTTTATTGCCCCCAAAAGCACTAATTAAATTAAACTCTACTGTCCCGCGGAGAACTGTAGTAGTACTAAACTGATGGTCGTCAACAAAGACTAATCGCTGTTCTAAGTTATCTACTTTAGTGGTGAGGGTTTTCAGTTCTGTAGCAAAGTCTGCTTGTAGCCTTTTTACAGATGCTAAGTCTTCTTGATTAGGGAATGTATTACTCAAGCTATAAATTATACGTCCCATCTTGAGCAAGCAAGTATTAAAAGCAGCAGCAAATTCATAACGGTTTATAGCCCGATTACCCTCAAAAGTAGCTTTTTCAGAACCAACAATGCAACGATATTTTTCTACCAAGCTTCGCAGTGCTTCATAAGCCCAATCCCCAGGAATAACATCTCGTAAATCTTCAACCCTGGTAACTTCCGTCATCGCATCTGGTGGTTGGCTATATAGTTGGGGTGGCTGTAATTGGTTAGTAGGAATTTCTTGAATTTTAAGTTGATCGTCAGAGGTTTTTGAGGGAATTCTATCACCAGAAGCCAGTTGATTTTTCAAGGTGCTAGAAACCCCCGCCTTTATAGACAGTTGTGAAAGTTTGGGATAAAATCTCTGGTCTTGTACCTCACTATTCCCTGTTAAGAGTTCCCCGTTTCCTTGAACACCTGAATTAGGAGCTAATTCACCAACAGAACTAACCTCATGATTCTCTAACAAGTTTACAGTTTTTGGAATTTCAGATACTGAAGTATTAGTATGATTTGCTTGCGCCAAGACCGGAGATAATACTAATAAATTACAACCCAAGATTAATAAAGTCAGCGGCAATGGCAGACTCGATTTGCTCATAATTTCTGCATTTTTTCACACAACTAATGGATAATAAATATTTTTTAAGGACGAACTCCCAATTCATTGTTGGCAGTTTCAATCACTTTTTTAGCTGTATCTTCGGGAATTTTCGTGTACCCTAGCTCTCGGTTAAATCCTTGACCCTTAGTTAGAATCCATGTCAACAAATTTTTATTAGCTTGGACAAGAGTTTCGTTGGGATACTTTTTATAGAAGAGTAGCCAACTCAAACTAACCAAAGGATAGCCATCTTCTGGATCGTCAATATCTTCAGTCGTGAAGTCATCGTTAAACTTTATATTAGCTAGAGCCTTTTCCGTCTCTGCCAAAGTTGGTTCCACGTAACGACCAGCCCGATTTTCAATCCTAGCTGTAGGCAGATTGTTCTGACGAGCAAAGCTTGTTTGAACATAGCCAATTGCACCATCAATTCTTCGCACTTCTCCAGCCACTGCACTATCTTGAGTCAGGGCAGCAAAGACCTGAAATCCCCAATTAGGTTCCCGGCTAGCTTCTATCTTTCCGCCCGTAATTTTTCGCAAGTATCTAGTCAGGGTAAAATTAGTACCGCTACTATCGGATTGAACTACAACTTGAATCTTTTTGTTAGGAAAACGGGAATCAATTTGGTTCCAATTGGCAATTTTACCTGTAAATATTTGTGCCAGTTGCTCACGAGATAATTTGATATCTGCGGTGACATCTTCAAGATTGTAAACAATCGCTATTGCCCCTCCTCCTGTTGGTACGATTAACAACCCATCTTGCATCTGATTTTTCTCAATTGGGGTAGGAATTAAAGTAGTACCTGCGAGGTCTACAGTTTTATTGATGAGCAAACGAATGCCACCACCACTGCCAATAGAAGTGTATTGGAACTTGATGCCTGTTTCCCGTTCGTATTCTGCACTATAGCGCTGATAAAGAGGTTCAGAAAAAGTAGCACCACCACCCTTAAGTAATTGGGCAGATGCAGCGTTAGTAGTGAAAGTAATTGTTGTTGCAGTTAGTGTAGTAGCGACAATTCTCTGCCAATTATTGATTGTAAATGTCTTCATAGCTCTATGTCGCCGAATTGCATATTTTTACTTGCTAAATATTGATTTTTTTGCGGTAAATGACTACTTTATTACCATCAGCAGCAATTTCTAACCAAAAATCCCGAATAACAAATTGATAGAAAAGTTCGCCAAGACGCGTACTCCGCCAAGTACTGATAAGTGGATCGTTTGGTGCCCATTTTTTGAAAGCTTTTACAGCAGTTTCTGGAACTCCACTCATCTCTATTTGCTCATCAACTTGAATAAGAGTGCCGCCGGGAGTAACTTGTACTTCAACTTCAAAGCCTTGTTGGTTTTGACCTCTGAGTATGTAGATTAAAGAACCATCTGACTTCAATTCAATTCGGGCTTGGCTAAATTTAGCATTGGTTGCTGTCTTGGCTGAAGACATTGCGGGAAGTGCTACTTCTTCTAGGGGGATTTTTCGGACTATTCCCCCTAGATTTTGGGCTATTAATAAACGAGGCAGGAGGCAGGAGGCTTTATGAGCTTTCTCGGTGGCTCCTCTGCCTTCTGTCTTCGGAGATAAACTTCTATTGTTAGTGAGAGATTGAGCCTGAGCATCAGCCAAATAAACAGAGGAGGTGAGCATAGCTATTCCTGTAATTGTTAACAATTTTCCCGCAGTAGTTGTGCAGAAAATCATCATTTTTTTAGTTGGTTTTTTCTTATTCATTATTTTTAAAGTTCAAAATTACCCGGCGACTCAGTTCCTTTTCTCCAGCATTAAACCAGTCAATTAACCTGTTTAAATAAACCTATATGAACGTGTTCGCCACCAATAATTTTTATCAAAAAGTTATTAGTATCGCTTTGGTCGGAATAAATTTGTATTTGCTTATCAGCCTCAGCTAAATCTCTGTCTGCGTTCATGATTTAAATGTTAATAATTGTCCCACTAACTAATTTTTCTTACTTACTGACTTCAATAACTCTTTATTCCCTTTCACTTGTAAGAACTTAGTTTTTGATTCATCCAATACAGTTGGTTTAACTGGAAGGTAGCCCAGAGTAGAAATTTCTTCGCCCACATAGGTCAAGTAATAGTTAATAAACCCTTCTAATTCCGGTCGGTTCCGAATCGCTTTGGCATCTGCATAAATGTACAAAGGGCGAGTTAGAGGATATTCTGGGAGGAAAGGGTCTACTTTATCAATAGCGATCGCCCTCAACTTCCCGCGGTTTTCTTGATAGGAGCCATACTCTAAAAAGCCAACCATGTAGGGATTAATTAAAGCTTCTGAGTGTAACTGCTCTACAAAGTCATAAGATATCGTATTGGGAGCACTAGTAAGTTGGTTAACGTTCCCCTTGAGAATAGCTTGGGCAAACAAGTCAACTCCTCCCCCAGTACCAGCCCCAGCTGGAACAATGCGTTTAATCAGCTCTTGTGGCCATTTGGGATTCACATCTGACCACTTTTGGACAGTAAATACCTTTGCCAGTTCATCGCGTGTCAGAGTGTTGGGGACAAAATTATTTTCAGAACTAACTACAATAGTCACTGCATCGGTGGCAATTTGAAAGCCTATCGGCTCAATACCTGACTTAGCACAGGCGGCTGACTCCTGAGTGGTAATCGGGCGAACTGCATTGACAATATCTATTTTTTTCTCCTGGCAAAATAGCTTGAAGCCAACGACCGTATCAATACCAGCGAGATTAATCTTGCTAGGATACCCGTCTTGGATAAAGCGTTGAGCAATAGCCTGACTAATTGGCAAAACTACCTGAGTTCCCGATATCGCTATTGTTCCCTCTAGTTCTAGGGGGTTTACCTCTGGAAGCACAATGCCCTGTTTAGTTGAGTCTGGGGTTGAGAGTGATTTAACTAATTTCCCCTCGACTTTCTCAATACCTAAGTTTTCTGGTGAAGATTTGTTCACACTAGCCTGATTGTCAATATTTGCTTTTGAGGTTTTTAATTGACCAGTGCAGGCTGTTAATAGTAAAACGATGCTGAACAAAAATAAGTAATTTCTGAATTTTTTTGCTCTAGTTATTGAGAAAGGCAGAGGGCAGGATAGCGCAGCGTTAGCGAGTCCGCGAGCGTCGGCAGGAGGCAGAAGGAAATTCTGACGTAAGAATTCAGGAGTCAGAATCCAGGAGCCAGAAGGGTTAAAAAATAAGGAGAAATATTTGATGAATGAATTTACTAATTCTATAGATACTTTATTATTCTGACTTCTGACTCCTGGGTACTGAATTCTTACATTCTGACTCCGTGCTAAAGCCCGTGACCAAAGGAAACAAGGGTTTAAAACCCTGACCAAATTTTTAATTTGGTCGCTCTTATTAAGGAGGGTTCTGAATCGCCTTTTTAATAAAACTTTCTGCCTTCTGCCACGCCACTTGCTACTATGGAGGAAACCCCCGCAACCCAGTGGCTCCTCTGCCTTCTGCCTTCTCATTCTCATTCTGATTGATGACATATATTATCTTCCCACCTGCACTCGGCGACCATTATTGTTAATCGGCAGATTATTAATCGGCAGATTTACATCCTCCTTAA
The DNA here is from genome assembly GCF_036918015.1 of Nostoc sp. Lineage (GTDB taxonomy): Bacteria > Cyanobacteriota > Cyanobacteriia > Cyanobacteriales > Nostocaceae > Nostoc. Next base: position 3,147 of record NZ_JBALEO010000053.1, on the reverse strand, counting down.
TTCCTTTGGCAAGTCGAATCAGCTTTTTCCGATCTTCGATATATTCGATAAGTTCTGAGGCAAATTTGTTGTTAGATTCAATTGCTTCAATAATCTCTTGGGCGGGAATCACCACAACCTCAACATCTTCCTTGGCGATCGCACTAACTGGACTGAGTTCTCCTGGAAAGATAGCCATTTCACCAAATGCTTCGTTAAGTTCAAGCTCGTCCACTACCTTACGGTTCCCTTGTTCATCTTTTAGGTACGCTTGTCCCGTACCCTTGAACATAATATAAAGTCCCTCGTCTTCTTTGCCTTCCTGAACAATTAACTCACCCTGACCGTAGGCTTTAAATCTAGCCCGTTCAGCCAGTTTCTCAATCTGATTGTCATTGAGCGTGAGGAAATATGGGAGCGATCGCAAATAAGTTATCAATTCTTGTTGACGGTTCTCTACTACTTGGGGAATTTGACTAGGTATCCCAAGTTTTGCATCGACGTTATACTGAACGGCGATCGGATAGGGAGAAGTAAAACCATAACGCTTTGTCAGATAGTAAAGTCGGGATTTGAGTTCCCCAGAAACGCCAAAGTTTTTTTCAGGTAGTACTTTATAGTAAAGGTCGTAGGTGATACTGGAGTCTCCATAGGAACTAACCGCAGCAAAACCTTCGTCTTCGATGCCATCTATGCCTTTCACCAAGCTACTTAGTGCTGGAATCACCTGATTAGGAGAGTCGTCGTAAGAAAAACTGACAGAGATACTTTTAAAGATTGCTCCCTGACCGTAATTGATAATCTTTGCCTTCGACAACACACCATTAGGAACGTTTAATTTCCAGCCAGGACCTGCGATCGTGACCGACCACCAATTTTGCTCAAGTACCCGCCCCTGCTTTCCGTCATGCTCAATCCAGTCACCCGTTCTGAAGGGTTTAGCAAATAGCAGCAGCAATCCTGATACTAAGTTGCTAAGGGTGTCTTGCAGCGCCAGGGCAATTACTGCTGAAGCTATCCCCACACTGGAACCCAAACCAGTAAAATTTATACTCCAAACTCCATTCAGAATGTGATAGCCAATGCCTAAGATTACTACACCCCTAGCTACCTGAAAGAACAGGCTAGGTACATGAATTTGCCATTTTATCGGTTGCTTTTTTGTGGTCAACAGGGCATTGATTAAAGAAAGTCCCGCCACAATGACGGCAACCCAAGTTAACGTTTCCACAAAACGTGCCCAAGAATCTTTGCCAGCGACGCTTAAAAGCTGTCGCATGACCAAGATCGCAGCTAAGGGCGGTAACACATACTCGCGCACCTGACGCAGAGCGACTGCTAAGGGGTGTTGCTTGCGTTCTAATCTTGAGGCGGCTTCATCAAGCAGTATACCGAACAATGGGAATCCCAGCCCCAAAAGCAATAGCCATCCCAGAAGTGATTTATCCATGACTGTTTTTTTACGAACAATTTTTTAATATCTAAAACCGAGAAAAAGGTGTTATTTTAACCTCCTGCCTCCTGCCTTCTTCATCCTGGATTTCTCATTTGTGAGAAATCCAAGGGGTGTGGGAGGTGTGGGAGGTGTGGGAGGATGGGGAAGAAGTCTTACCCCCCACACTCCCCACACTCCCCACACTCCCCACACTCCTCTTCCCCTGAAGCCTACACAATGCGTGAGAAATCCGGGTTCATACACTTATCTTCTCCAACTCTAGTTTTGCTGCTGCTTCCTTCATAATTTCACTCAGAAATATGTAAGCTTCTTCCCATGCTTTTCGCACTGGCGTAGTAAACTCTACACCCAGTCCTTGCGCCAAAGTCCATAGCAAAGCTTCGCCGACAATATCGTAGTATTCATCCTTGACCCCATAGCCTGCATGACGGCGACCCAAATCTTGAACGGTGGGGATAATCTGCTCTGGCTGACGCAAACCTTCTACTGCAAGTGCAAGCGTATCCATTAGCTTCCGCTCCTGCTGTTTCATATCCCCTTTAAATAGAGAACGCAGGGAGGAGCTTAATTCAAACAGTCGTTGGTAAAACAGTTCGGCAGCCTGATCGGCAATAGGCTTCACTTTTTCAAAGGATGACTGAACCAACTCCACCTGAGTTAGAACTAACTTCCTGGTGGTTATCAGCGTCCAAGTTTCGACCTCTCCCAGACCTTGAATTTCCACGACCGGATTTTGGATGAATGTGTAGCTATCTGCGATCCTTTGGTACACACTCCCAGTCAGTAAAATATAGTTCAAGTGAGCTTGGCTCTGGAGACTGCTGGCTATATACGCTGTTTCTCCCCAAATGCTGTACCCAAATTTTTGTGTCCCTACTACCCCTGCTGTCACAGAACCTACATGAATGCTAATGCGTAAAGCCAAGGCAGAATTATAATTAATATTCAGACGCTGGATAATCTCTAACATTGCTAGGGCAAAATCAACAGTTCGCTGGCTGTGGTCAAATCTGGCTTCGCTGAGTCCGCAAACTGCCATATAGCTTGTACTCAGAGAGTTATGCCTCTCCAACCCGTAGCGTTCTGCAAAGTCGTCAAATTCATCAAATAACTCGGTGAGCAGTTCTGTCATTTCTTGCGGTGAAAGGCGTTTGTTCAACTCAGAAATTCCAGCCACATGAGCATTGAGGATGGTTACTTGCTTGAAGTTGTCAGCAATGGATAGCTCTCCTTGTTTCCTGCGTTCGGCGATCGCTCTGGGTAGAATATTCTGCATGAGAACATCGTTCTCCTGCTTCTTGGTTTCCAGCTCTTCCTTAGTTTGGCGTAATTTGTTTGTCACCTCTTTGAACTCTGTTGCCAATTCCCCAAACTCATCAAGTGACTTTACCTCATCTTCTGTGTCCAGTTCCCCAGCCACAAGTTTCCGGGCGCTATCAGTCAAACGACGCAGGGGAGAGGTGAAAATTTTCGCAGCAACTGCCGCTAAGAATGCTGTTCCTAGCAAGAAAAGCGCCGCCGCAACCAGCAAAATTACCTGTAACTGGTAAAGCGGACGATAAGCTTCCCCCACCTCTATCTCTGCTACGATCGCCCAATTTAACCCGTTCAACTTCAAACTGGACTTTAGACTAAAGGTGAGCGATCAGTAAGTGAGAGGGTGGGCAAAAAATAAAGGGATGCCTGTAATCACAAGCACCCCAGTAACGGAA
>NZ_JBALEO010000052.1:0-27681 GCF_036918015.1 Nostoc sp. | reverse complement strand
ATCGCCACAGATACTGCTCTTGCTCAAGTTAGTGATGTTTTTGTAATCACCGTTAACAACACAAACGATCCGCCAGAGGTGGGGAATGAAATTGCAGATCCAGAAACAACAGAAGACACGGTTTTCAATTTCACTTTCTCAGAAGATGCCTTCATTGATATCGATGCTGGCGATAATCTCACCTACACTGCAACCTTGGAAAATGGCAACACTCTGCCGACTTGGTTGAGCTTTAATGCTAATACTAAAACCTTCAGTGGCACTCCCTTAAATGCCGATGTGGGTAGTCTGAATATTAAAGTTACTGCTACAGATACTTCTCTTGCTGAAGTCAGTGATGTGTTTGTACTCACTGTTAAAAACGCCAATGATGCGCCAGAGGTGATGAATGAAATTGCTAACCAAGAAGCAACAGAAGACACGGTTTTCAATTTCACTTTTTCAGAAGACACCTTTATTGATGTCGATGCTGGCGATAACCTCACTTACACTGCCACTCTTGACAACGGCGATCTTCTACCCAGTTGGTTAAGCTTCAATGCTGCTACCAAAACCTTTAATGGCACTCCCTTAAATGCGGACGTGAGTAACTTCAACATTAAAGTTACTGCTAGGGATATTTTTGGGGTTGAAGTCAGTGATGATTTTGCACTCACTGTTAAGAACGTTAACGATGCACCAGAGTTAGTTGAGGCGATCGCTAATCGAAAGGTAGTCATAAATACGCAGTTTAATTTCACTATCCCAGAAAATTCTTTCATTGATATCGATGCTGGCGATAGCCTCACCTACACTACTAATCTCGAAAACGGCGATCCACTGCCCAGTTGGCTAACTTTTAATTCTGCTACCCAGAATTTTAGTGGTACTCCGACGATGGAGAATTTGGGTAATCAGAATATCAAAGTCACTGTTAAGGATATTTCTGGGGATGAAGTCAGTGATGTGTTTGTATTGACAGTTGCTAAGTTCAATAGTGCACCAATTGTAGATCGGGCGATCGCTGACCAAAAGGCTACAGCAAAAACTACCTTCAACTTCACCATTCCTGAAAACACTTTTAGCGATGTCGATCTTGAAGATAACTTGACCTACACTGCTACCTTAGACAATGGCGATCCACTACCCAGTTGGTTAAGCTTCAATCCTAATGAGCTTACCTTCAGCGGCACTCCTACAAATGATCATGTGGGTAGCTTGAACATTAAAGTCACCGCCACAGATCCGGCTCTTGCTGAAATTAGTGATGTATTTGCACTCACAATTGCTAAAGCCAACAATCCACCAATTGTAGATCGAGCGATCGCTGACCAAAAAGCCACAGCAAAAACTACCTTCAACTTCACTATCCCTGAAAACACCTTTAGCGATGTGGATCTTGAAGATACCCTGACCTACACTGCTACCTTAGACAACGGCGACCCACTACCCAGTTGGTTAACCTTCGATCCTAATAAGCGTACTTTCAGCGGCATTCCGACGAATAATAACTTGGGTAGCTTGAACATCAAAGTTACCGCCACAGATCCGGCTCTTGCTGAAATTAGTGATGTGTTTGCACTCACCGTTGCTCAAGGGATTACTCCTGAGATTGAATCAATCAGCTTACTCACAAGAATTACAGGTGATATCTTTACGATCAAAAATCAAGTTAACGGTGAAAAAGCCAAACTCTCAGTCAAGATTAAAAGCAATACCTCTGAAGAAGTCAATGAACTGGGTGTATTTGTCGTTGACGATGCAGAAGGGAGGATTAATGGCGTATCCCCTGGTGCTGCAAATTACACCGAACTAGCTCTCCAACGAGCAACGGTGCTTCTTTCATCTCTTGCCAAACTACCCAATGGTTTTAATCCCACTGACCTCAGCAGGCTACTGGAATTCAACTCTGAGAGCAATCTAAGATTTTATTTAATCCGTAGCAGCACTACTCAGGCGGTGCTATCTGGACAAACCCCGTTTTCTCAGGTGCTTTTTTCCTCGGATACGAATGTGGACGATAAAGGGTTCTTTCTCAACTTCCAGAATTTGGTTGTCGATATTGCAGCAACAGAGCAAGATCCACCTCTAGGTACTGGTTTTCAAGGAAAATATGAACCCGAACTAATTGATTTACGGGATGTGAAACAATTGGTAAAAGCCGAATTTGTGGTTCATAGAGAAGCAGCTTTTAACAACTTTGTCGGCTTTTATCAGATAACTGATGAGAATGGTGGCATCGATACCAATGGCGATGGTACAGCAGATGTGCTGGTTGGACAGGCGGGTTATACTCAAGCTGCTATTAATAACCGTGTCGCTGGTATGGATTTGAGTGTGGCTAACGAAGGTACAGCAAGTTTTACAGGCACTTTCCAACCTGGTGCTATTTTCGTTCCATTTATCATTGTTAATGCCGGGGCTGATGCAATTCTTGATAGCAATCCCAAAAACGATCCAGCAGTTTACTTTTCCTTCTTGGGCGCTAACACTGACAAAGCAGATCATATTCGTCTGTTAGGGAATAACGCTTTTGGCTTTGAGGATTTGGCAAATGGCGGCGATCGAGATTACAACGATTTGATTGTCCGAGTTAATTTGAGTATCGCCTAGTCTGAAGTGACTCGTATAGATGTAATATAGCCTGTAAGCTTTATTGAGCAATGAGTACAGGCTTTTTTATGAAAAAGTCAAATATGAGTCATAAAGAGCGATCGCATCATCGATGTTTTAGCGAATCTGTCATTTGCCAGAAGATGCGATTACAGCAAAGTATTACAGTGATTCAAACAAATATGTGAGAGTATATTTATTCACTCACCCGGAGACATAATTATGGTTTTTGCTGGCAAACGACCAAATAATTTAGGTATTAGCAACGGTAAATTAGCATCCTGCCCTAATTCCCCTAACTGCGTTTCTAGTCATAGTCCAGATGCATCTCACCAAATTGCACCACTGACTTTTACATCTACTCCAGAAGAAGCAATTACTAATCTTAAACAGATTATTGAGTCTTTACCAAGAACCAAAATCATTACCGAAAGTAAAGATTATTTATATGCAGAATTTAAAAGTGCTTTACTGGGATTTGTGGATGATGTAGAATTCTATCTAGACCGGAGTGCCAATGTTATCCACGTGCGTTCAGCTTCACGTTTAGGTCAAAGTGATTTGGGTGTTAATCGTAAACGAATAGAGACGATTAGAGCCAATTTCAAGTAATTTGTAATTGAACTAACTAGGAAGATAAAGAAGTAGTTGGGCAAAATTAATTACACAATGTGATTACGAGTAAGACATTAGCAAAATATTGGATTGCTTCACTTAATTTGCAATGGGTGTAAATATTTTTGTCCATCTACTTATGTGGATTCAGACCATAGTAAAATCTGGAATGACGATAGTGAAATGTGGTGTGATATTTCACCGAAAATTATGAATTACCAATTAGTTAAACTCTGCGATCGCAATATTTGTGAAACTTAATTTATTTAAAAATTTTGACTCCCGGCCCCGACTGATAGTTGCTATCGGACTCGCTGTATTAGTTTTAGTAATCCTGCCGAATTCTCTGCACTTACCTACTCGCATTCTCTGCGCTTGGAACTCCGGTATTGACTTTTTCTTAGCTATAACTTGGTGGAAAATGACCAAGGCTAACCCAGAAAAAATTCGCCGTTATGCTGAGAGTGAATATGAAGGACATTTGGCTATATTTATGCTGGTGATTGCTGCGGCGTGTGCCAGTGTTTTAGCCATTGGGTTTTTATTAACTGATAAAAAAGGGTTGTCAACAATTCTGCTTGCCCTACACGTCATACTTTCAATTATGACCATTGTCGGTTCCTGGTTACTAGTGCATACGATGTTTGCAGTGCAATATGCACACAGTTATTACAAATATATTAATCGTAATCATAGTCAAGAAATCACTGGAGGTTTAGATTTTCCTCATAACGACTATCCAGACTACTGGGAATTTTTATATTATTCATTTGTAGTCGGCATGACCAGTCAAGTTTCAGATGTGCAGACAACATCACCCGATATGAGACGCTTGACTCTGTTACATGGCATATTATCCTTCTTTTTCAATACCACCATTCTAGCTATGAGTATTAATATCATTGCATCGCTGATTTAAAAATATATAGACAAGATATGCTGATTCAAAACGGTGAAATAGCTATTCGTCTGATGCAAGATTAAATGCATGATTATGAGTTCATAGAGCCAAAGAAATCATGAGGAAATGCATTCTACCTGTTATGCCTTCTTACCTGCTACTGGTTCAGCTATATTTTCCATATCGACCAGATTCCATTTTAAACCTTTGCTCCTATATATACGCTTCTGCAAATTTGGATAATCACCGATATCATGGTCTAGCCTTTGACCAACTACTATACATTTAAATATAGAATTGCCCGTGTTTTTCAGGTTGTGCGGCTTACCACCAGCGCGATATCCAATAAAATCTCCTGCTTTAACTGGATAAACGCTTTCTCCAATTGTTGCCTCAGCTTCTCCCTCAAGAACGTATACGCACTCTTCTTCGTGATAGTGCATATGAAGCTCCGTTGATTCACGTCCAGGCTCTACTTCAATGATGTGGAAACCGATATTTTTTAAACCTGTCAAATCCCCTAAAGACTTATTCAGTCTGCGAGCATTGGAGTTGAGAAAATGTGTTTTTTCTAGTCCTTCATAAGACTCAATTTCTTCTTTGGTGACTAAATACTTTTCCATTTCTTGATACCAAGGTGCTAAGAAAATTTGATGTTTAAAAAGCGAGAGGCCTAAAGCTCAATTAAGACGGAAGTTAAAACAGGTTCAAGGGTTCCATCTCAGCAGAAGCGATGCCCTTCTCTACGAGACGCTCCGCGAACGACAGGCTCAGGGTAAGACCTACGGCGGTAAACTACGCTTCTATTTGTGGATGGGATTATATCATTACCTCGTTATTAAGTGCAACTTCATAGAGAATTGGTATTAGTTAATGTCTGACTGGATACCGAGAGTACGTTACTAAATTAACTCGCGTGTTCCCAGTCACTAAGTAACTCATATTGTTGTACTATTTTATGGCATTTATGAAATGGTACTTTAGGAGTACCAATACTCCTACCAGGAAAAGACTGTTTTTTAGTCTTGGTAGGTCTATTTTCTAGGGTTGTTAAACTGAACTGTTGGGTTTTCATTGGTAAATAAATCTCTGATTAAAACCTGAGCACCAATGTATAACATCAATTTGCAAACGGCAAATTTCTGAAGAAAAATAAAAAAGACATATTTAATTTCTAAAGGAAAGAAGAGAAATTGATGATAAGATTTATAGCTACACAATAAATGAAGCAGGTTCTAGATAGCACAACTCTTGACTTGGTTCGTGAGAAAAGCAAATCATGCAACTACACCGATTCGACAACATTCAGGAGTTCTGGCACTGCACTCAGGCTTACTTACTCCAGCATCAGGTAGAAAATAATGTTTTGCTCAGTATTTCACATACCTTGTTGCATAACCCAGAACGTTATCTGGGTAAGCCTTATTTAGCAATTGTCCAAACAAGTGGTGAGATTCTGGCTGTTGCCATCCGCACCCCACCCCAAAAATTGATACTATCCAAAGCCCAGAATATGGATGCCTTGCGGTTGATTGCTCAAGATTTGCGTCAAGAGCAACTGCCAGGAAGTATGGGACTGACTTTTGAGGCAGAAATATTCTCGCAGACTTGGCAAGCGCTGACAGCACAATTCTATCAATCGTCGGTGGTAATGAAAATTTACCAATTAACAGCAGTGCAAAGAGTATCAACGGCCAGAGGATATCTCAGACTAGCAACTGAAGGCGATCGCTCTCTTTTGATCGAGTGGCTTTCTGCATTTTTATCTGAGATAGATGAGGCTGTGAGCGAAGATGTCGAACACCAAGTAGATAATCGGTTGAAGCAGCAGAATACTTATTTGTGGGTTGATAACACTCGAGTTTCAGTTGCGTCTAGTAAACAAGTGTTACCTACAATAGGTCGGATCAATTTAGCTCATACACCACCAGAGTATCGTCGCAAAGGATATGCCACTGCCTGTGTCACAGCTTTAAGCCAAAAACTGCTAGACCTGGGATGCCGCCATTGTTTCCTCATAGCAGATTTAGCCAATTCCACAGCCAATCATATTTATCAAGCGATTGGGTATCGCCCCATTTGCGATTGGCACGAATACTCATTCACCTCTAAGGAGTAAGCATAATAAAGCGATCGCTCCAATTAAATTACTTTCAATGGCAGAATACACCAAGGGCGATCGCTTATCCATCTGCCATACTTAGAAATGCGCTCGTCCTGTGGTTGATTACTATTGCTCTATTCTAAGTGTGATTGAAACTTGTCGTCTGAGGAAAATTGATCCTTGGAATTATATTGCTCAAGTTCTTACTCAAGCTCGTCAGGGTATCAAATGTTAACCCATCCCTCTTGCTTCTTAATTTATTGTTAGCGGGGGGAATGTGAAAACTTACAATTGAAGAGTTGATTTACTCTTAAGCTTAAGTGTGCCCAATGAGACTAACGATCGCTGCGGCTAAATCCACAGGCTCGACGGGTTTAGGTAGATGTTTTTGAAATCCTGCTGCCATTGCTTGGTTGTAATTAATTTCTCCTGCATAAGCAGTTAAAGCGATCGCAGGTATTTGTCCGCCTTGCTCTGGTGGTAATTTTCTCACTTCGCGTAGCAACATATAGCCATCCATGAAAGGCATCCCAATATCGCTTAAGAGGATATCTGGCTGGGATTGCACTAATGTTTGCAGCGCTTCATCTGCTGATTCAACTGCCGTTACCGTCGCGCCATATTGTTCCAGGGCAAAGCTAAAAAATTCTCGCACATCAGCTTGATCGTCCACAAGCAGTATTTGTACTCCAGCCAGTAATGTCTCCTCAGTACTGAGTTCTGCTTGAGAAGCCTCACTACTGCTAACTCGCAACTCAGAATTTTTGAGCAAAGGTAGTTTGACTGTGAAGGTAGCTCCTTGTCCTTCTCCCAGACTCTCTGCCTGAACTGTGCCACCATGAAGTTCTACTAAATGACGTACAATTGCCAGTCCCAATCCCAATCCACCAAAAACTCTAGTTGTCTTAGCATCTGCTTGCCGGAAGTAATCAAAGACGTAGGGCAAAAATTCTGGGTTAATTCCTTTACCTGTATCAATTACCTGGATTTGAGCATCTAAACCAACTTGCTGTAGACGCACTTCTACTCGTCCTTCTGTAGGTGTGAATTTAACGGCATTGGAGAGGAGATTCCACATCACTTGTTGCAAGCGATCGCCATCGCCGAGAACTTTGCCGATATCATTACTTAAGACCGTTTGAATTTGAATTGATTTGGCTTCTGCTGCTAAACGCACCGTTTCTAATGCAGATGCGATCGCTATTTTCAAATCCACTGCATGGAGATTTAAGCTGACTTTACCTTGCAAAATCCGCGAAACATCAAGTAAATCTCCAATCAATTGGGTTTGTAACTTGGCATTCCGCTCAATGGTTTCCAAAGCCCGGATTTTAGTAGCTTCGTCGAACTTGCGGGTTCTGAGTAACTTTGCCCACCCTAAAATCGGATTCAAGGGAGTTCGGAGTTCGTGGGAAAGGACAGCGAGAAATTCATCTTTAATCCGGTTGGCTGTCTCGGCTTCTGCCCTGGCAGTCTTTTCGGCTTCGTAAAGTTGAGCGCGGGCGATGGCTTGAGCACACTGCTGTCCCAGTGTCAACATAAATCCCCGGTCTTCTTGATTAAATATTCGTCCAGTAGTAAAGCTTAATCCCAAAGCCCCAATTACTTTACCTTCTACTATCAAGGGAATGGAAGCCCAGGCATTATTCGCTATAACAGTCACAACATCTGCTAAGTCGGGATATCTAGCAATCATGGCTGCTAAATTTTCTAAAAAAATCGGCTGCCCAGTTCTGACTGTTTCTGCTATTTGGTTAGGTGCTGTTAGCGGAAAACTTGTCGAAGTATTTATGAGCGTTTGCGGATAGCCAATTGCTTGCACAACTTTTAGGGTAGTATTTCCTTCAGTAAGTAAGACAACGGAACCACCAGTAGCTTCCAAGGCGGCAATGCCTTGGTTCACCACTACATCAGTTACCTGTTGGGGAGTTAAGGCTTCCGAGAAGGCAGCAGTTATTTTTTGTAAAAGTACTGTGCGATTGACAGACCGTTCAGTTTCCTGGTAAAGTCTGGCGTTGTCGATGGCTGTCGCTGCCCGCCGAGCAATATCTTCTGCTAAAGCCAAGTCTGTTTGTTGATAGTACCGACCAGATTCGGCGGTAAAAAAAGAGATTGCTCCAAATAATTGCCCGCGAGAACGAACTGGAATCACCATCAAAGAACGAATACCCAGACTTTGCAGCAATTGCAGATGTTCGTTGTCTTCAGACATCTCTACAAGATTAGAGTCAGATAATTCGGGATAAAAGACAGATATTCCTAGCCTTAGCTGCCGGACAAGCTGTTTGGCTTTGGTTTTGGGTCGATAACGCCGTCGGATTTCGTCTAAAATATTTAGTTTTGTGGGATCGGCAATTGCGATCGCAATTTGTTTACTTGACCAATCTTCCTCAAAGACATCTACAATGCACAAATCAGCTAAAGTTGGAACTGCTAGATTTGCCACATTTTCTAAGGTGATTTCATAATCTAATGAGGCAGCTAGTAAGGTGCTGGCTTCGACTAAAAAGTTTTGTGTGGCTTCAATTCGTTTGCGATGGCTAATATCTTCAATAATCCCTAATGCATACATTGGTTGTCCCTTAGCATCCCAAACTACTGATGAAGTTAGATTTGCCCAAACTATAGAACCATCTTTGCGGATGTAGCGCTTCTCTAAGGAATAACCACTAATTTCTTTTGCTAAAACTCGCCGAGCATTTTCCCAATCAACTTCTAAGTCGTCAGGGTGGCTAATTTCCTGAAAGTTCATTTGAATTAACTCTTCATGGCTATACCCAGTAATTTCGCACAGAGCAGGATTAATTTGCAGAAATCGTCCATCCAACCGTACTAGAGTAATACCCACAGCTGCCTGATTGAACATTGCCCGAAACCTTTCTTCGCTTTCTCGCAAAGCAACTTCTGTTTGCTTTGCTGCTGTCACATCTGCCAAAATAATGCCAATTCCTACCGTTTCACCCATTGCGTTATGAACTGGGTAATAGTTGCCGAGCCAGTAACCGTAACGTCCTAGTTGTCCTCTTGTCTCACCACTGATTTCCATATTCAGCAGGGGTTCTCCAGTATCTAACACGCGCTGTAACTGTGGCTCTAACTCAGCCGCCATCGCTGGCAAAACTTCCCTAAATTTGCGTCCTAGATGTTCTTCTATAGTTAAACCGTTAATGTCAGCGAAAACTTGATTAATGCGGATATATTGCAGTTCCCGATCTAAAAAGCATACGGCAACAGGAGCCGCTTCTAGCAACGCATCTAGGAGAGATAGAGATTCGGCATAATGGATTAAAGCTTGGTGGATGTCTCGATAAAGTTGGGCATTTTCTACTGCTAAGGCAGCACGATGGGTAATATCTGTTGCTAAAGTTAGGTCGGTGCGATCGTAGCGACGGTTTGATTCTGCGGTGACAAAGCTGATAGTGCCGAGTACTCGCCCTTTTGCGCTTAACGGCACAATCATTACAGACTTCATCCCCAATTGCCGAACAAGTTCTAAGTGTTCCTGATTCTGAGTAGTCGCCACCAATAGCGAATCAGATACCTCTGAGATCAATTCGCTTTGCCCGGTTTGCAGTACTCTAGTAATTGCACTTGCACCCTTGTAATCTGTCACATACTCTTGAAGTTTACGCGCCAACTCCGCTTTCGATGGGTCTGCATGGGCAATGGGTAGGCGACGAATGGAACCATCTTCATTTAAAATATCGACACTACACCAATCAGCTAATTGGGGAACTGAGATTTTAGCGATCTGTTCTAAGGTTTGTTCGTAATCTAGCGAAGTAGAGAGTAAACTACTAATTTGGGCAATATAGCGGAGTCTTTCCTCAGCCTGCTTGCGCTCTGTAATATTCACACCTGCACAGATAATACCTAAAATGCTATTGTCTGCATCCCTTAGTGGTTCAACTAGCAAATCATAAAAACAGTCTTTTCCAGAAGTTGTCAGACAAACTTCTTCACGGGTTGCAACACCAGTCTCTATTACCTTTAGCTTAATTGCCTGCAATTGCTCTGCTACTGAGGCTGGAAATAATTCATCATCAGACTTACCTAACATTTCCTCAGCAGTGTGTAGACCTTGAGGATTATGAATCCACTGATATCGCAAATTGCGATCCTGCTGAAAAACCACGATATCTGAACTACTTAACGCTAATCGAAATCTTTCTTCACTAACTCTCAGCTGTTGCAGATTTCTATCAGCTCGTATTTTAGCAGTCTTTAATGCCTCACATAAGATAATAAAGAGCAATCCTTGTAATGCAAACAACCCAATTCGTACAGAATTAGATAAGTCAAAACTCAGCTCATAAGCTGGGGGGAGAAAGAAGTAATTGCTCAGTAACGCAGATAAAGAAGTTGCTAACAATCCTGACTTCAAACCACCATACCAAGCACTCAACATTACAGCGCTAAAAAACAGCAGGAAAGGAGTTCCACTCATGTTTAACCAGGGGTCTAGCATCAACATTAGCACTAGTGCAAGTGCGACAATTAATACAACGATGCCATAACGCAGTAACTGAGAATAATGAATATGGGGCATGAAAAGTTTTTGGAACAACCAATACTCATTACAGAGGTTGTATATACCCTAAGCTAGTTTGTAAATTTTAGTAACTTATCTCCAGATAGATTTTTGCTGATTTATAAAAACCTCTTTTGCTAGAGGTCTATTTGTTAGATATCTGATAAGGGAAGGAAAAATTTAGCTCAATCCATCAAGATAAATTCCACTGTTTTGCTAATCTAAAATACTAAATACAACAAACACGAAACTAATTTATAACAAAAATTATAGAATAATATCTGGTTCAGAATAGAGATAAATATAAAATCTTGGCTGTCGGTCATTAACTGCCATACTACTATTTATTTGGTGGACATCAATATTTAAATTTGAATGCATAAGTAAACAATTGATATTGCCAGGATATTTACTTAAGCATTAGAGATAATCACAACGCGATCGCCTACTTATAGTTTGACTTATTTGTTCCTAAGACAATACCGATGCTTGTACTGATAACCACTTCCGAATCATTAAACCTCTTGCAAAAGTCCTTAACACCCCACCCCCAACCCCTCCCCGCAAGCGGGGAGGGGAGACAAGGCGTAGCTTTGGCGGGGTGGGGTTCTTTCTTATTTTTGATTTATGCAAGAGGTCTATTAAGTATCAATGGTGTTTGAAAATCTTTTAGAATCGGCTCAGTAAATTGAATAGCTTTTTCAATACCAGAAATACCTTCCAGGAGAATTACGAATTCGTCACCACCGATTAGGGGACGGTTGAGGACACCCATACCACAAGAAAATTTGGGATTTTTTTTATTTGGAAGTCGCGAAAGAGGTTTTTCAGGAACTTTACCCTTTGTCGGCTAATCTTAGTGCCAGTCCCCCATACTCAATATTGCGATCTAAGATTATTGGGTATTCTATAATTTGCGATCGCCACTATACGGATGATTGAAGTTGAACATCTGAGTAAAATATACGGCTCTACCCCAGCGATTACTGATGTCACTTTTAGCGTCGAACCTGGGGAGATTTTAGGATTGTTGGGCCCCAATGGCGCTGGAAAAACCACAACCATGCGGATTCTGGCTGGTTATTTACCGGCAACTAATGGAAATGCCCGGATTGCTGGTTATGATGTCCATGAAAATTCCCTGGCTGTGCGCCAACGCATTGGTTATTTACCCGAAACACCGCCGTTATATCCAGATATGACGGTGGAGGGATTTTTGCATTTTGTCGCCCGAATTAAAGGAGTTTCAGCAGGCGATCGCCCCAATAAGGTGACAGCCGCCATCGAACGCTGCAACTTAGAAGATAAGCGAAAGGTAATTATCCGCAAACTCTCAAAAGGATACCGCCAAAGGGTCGGAATTGCTCAAGCGATCGTCCACGATCCCCCAGCGATTATTCTCGATGAACCCACAGTTGGACTCGATCCTCGACAAATAATTGAGGTGCGGAATTTAATTAAAAGCCTCGCTGGTAGTCACACAATTATTCTTTCCACGCACATTCTGCCAGAAGTGAGTATGACTTGTAGCCGCGTCGCCATCATCAATCGCGGTAAAGTGGTGGCAACTAATACACCAGAAAACCTAATGACTCAGTTGACAGGTGGTTCAGGGTATGAATTGGAAATAGAAGGAGAAGCTGCCCTAGCGAAACAGGTATTGCAAAAAGTCGCGGGTGTGAGCCTGATAGAATCAATTCCGACAGCCGGAATGCACGGACATCAACCCCAGGAAAACCGCGCTTATCTGCGGGTGATATCGCAACCAGGAAAAGAACCAGGACGCGATATTGCCACAACCTTAGTGCGTGCGGGATTCGGTTTACATGAACTGCGGCGGGTTAACGCCACCTTAGAAGATGTATTCTTGCAACTAACCACAGAAGAAAAGAATTTCGATCCTGAGGTAGACTTAGCAGCAGACAAAGAAGGAGAAGCAGCGTAAATGGGTATAGTGCTGAGTAATATTATTGCCATTTATCGCCGAGAGTTACAGAGTTATTTTGTATCGCCCTTAGCTTATGCGATCGCAGGCATATTTTGGTTCATCGCCGGGTTATTCTTCGTGATGATTTTGCTAGGGCCAGATGGCATTTTGGTAGGAGTTGCGGCAATAGATGCACAAGGGCAACAGCTGGGAGTACCAGTACCACCGATAGATGTCCCTTACGAATTTGTCCGAGCATTTTTGGATCGTATGGGATGGCTATTGTTGTTTATCCTGCCCATACTTTCGATGGGACTCTATGCCGAAGAACGGAAGCGCGGTACTTTAGAATTATTAGCCACCTCACCAATCACCAATTGGGCGGTAGCTGTAGGTAAATTATTGGGTGTGATAACATTTTTTATCACAATGGTTTTACCTATGCTAGTGTTGGAAGCGATCGCCATCAGCGGCTCAAATCCACGAATGACACCCTCAATTCCCTTGCTGGGTCATATTGGATTAATCTTACTAGCAGCAGCAATTTTATCTGTAGGAATGTTTATTTCTTCATTAACAGACAGCACAATTTTGTCTGCCGTTCTTACCTTTGCAGTAATCTTATTATTGTTATTGATTGATTTAATCGCTAAAATTGTCCCTGGCCCCGTAGGCGAAGCTTTAGGTTATCTATCGTTGCTGAAACATTACAACACTTTAATCCAAGGCATTTTTGATACTAGCGCTTTAATTTTATTTGCCAGTTACATTTTTTTGGGCATCTTTCTCACAGCTCAATCAATTGATGCATTGCGTTTTCAAAGGCAATAGTCATTCATTTGTCATTTGTCATTTGTCCTTGGTCACTTGTTATGAGTCATCTGGGACATTGCCAATTGAGTTTAGGTAGGAGTTTAATTTGGGTGCTAGTTCGTTAATGATTGTTTTGATTGCATTTATCTGTTCGGTAGTTAAAAGGTTACGAGTGTAAGCTCGTCTTAACCAATGTTGAGTTTCATTCAAAGAACCTCTTGCTATTTTGATAAAACGTCTATTTTCTTGAAAACTACCTCTTCCTACGCCTTCTGCTATATTGGCTCCAATACTATCTGCCGAACGAACAATCTGTTTACCAATAGTATCTTTTGCAAAAAAATTCCATCCTTCAACAATTTTCCAAATGTCATCTGCTAGTTGTTCTGATAACTGATAAACCTGTAATTCTTGGAAACGCTTTGTCGCCATTTATTCAGTTGCATTGCTTATCTTATTTTTGATTACTCAATTTTCGTCCATATATTTTTACTTGTCACTATTTTTAGACCAATACTCAATGACAAATGACCAATGACAAATGACAAATGACCAATGACAAATGACCAATGACAAATGACCAATGACCAATGACCAATGACCAATGACAAATGACAAATGACAAATGACAAATGACAAATGACAAATGACAAATGACAAATTATGAAAATAGTTGCAAAAAAGAAACTGTGGAAATATCTGTTTTGGTTGGGCCCATTCCTAATTACTGTCGGCTTAACAGTTGGATTAGTCTCTGAACAGTGGGGATTAATTCCATTAGTATTTCTGATTACGGGAATTGTTATTAGTGGGTTGGGGATAATATGGCAAAGCTACCAGAGTAACTGGTGGAACCGTCGTTCTACCCAAGCTGGGACTAATGCCCTAGTGGCAACTTTGGCAGTACTAGCAATTTTGGGATTGATTAACTTTTTGGGAACTCGCTATCACTTGCGGGTAGACTTAACAGAGGCTCAATTATTTACTCTTGCACCCCAGTCACGTGAATTAGTAAGAGTTTTACCACAGCCAGTTAAAGTGTGGGTATTTGATATTAACCAAAATCCCCAAGACCGAGAACTGCTAGAAAATTATCAGCGCCAAAGCTCAAAATTTAAATACGAGTATATCGACCCCCAAGCTAGACCAGGACTTGCAGAAAAGTTTGGTGTCAAAGATTATGGAGAAGTTTATTTAGAATCTGGGGATAAACGGCAATTAGTACAGACGATAAATGAAAATGAGCGATTATCAGAAATTAGATTAACTGGTCGTCTGCAACAACTAACAAATTCAACCACAGCCAAAGTTTACTTACTCCAAGGTCATGGCGAACGCCAACTTTCGCCTGGTAAAGATGCAATATCACAAGCCGTTCAGGGATTAGGCAATAAAAACTTTACAACATCACCTCTGAATTTAGGAGAAACTTCCAAAGTTCCTCAAGATGCGGCTGTAGTGATAGTAGCTGGCCCCAAACGAGGATTGTTTGAGGGTGAAGTCAAAGCTTTGCAAGAATATCTTAATCGCGGCGGTAACTTATTGCTGATGATTGATCCCAATACCGATCCCAAACTTAACAGCTTGCTACAAGAGTGGGGTGTTCGTCTGGATAATCGTTTAGCAGTCGATGTCTCTGGCGAAAGCGTCGTGGGACTTGGCCCTGCTGCGCCCTTAGTCACAGAATACGGACAACATCCGATTACCAAAGATTTCGGTAACGGCAATTCCTTTTATCCGATTGCCCGACCACTGGAAATTACCTCTGTGCCTGGTGTTCAGGCTACTCCACTGCTACGAACCAAACCCTACCCCAGCAGTTGGGCAGAAAGCGACCTCCAAAGCGAAAAATTAGAGTTTAATGCAGATAAAGACCTGAAAGGGCCTTTAACCTTGGGCGTTGCCTTAACAAGAAAACAAGCAGCTAAACCTGTTTCAACTCCTCAAGCTTCACCCACACCTTCACCTCTACCCTCACCAACCACCCAAAGCAAAACTAGCCCGACTCCTTCCCTTTCCACCAAGACCCCGCAAGCGTTACCCTCACCATCACCAACCACTCAAAGCAAGACTTCCCCCACTTCCCCCACTTCCCCCACTCCCCCTGCCTCCCCTGCCCCCGCTCCTTCCCCTACTCCGTCATCTCAAACAGCCAGCGAGTCTCGGTTAGTAGTTTTAGGAAATTCCGATTTCGCCACCGATGGTTTGTTTCAACAGCAATTAAATGGAGATGTATTCCTCAACTCAGTTACTTGGCTGAGTCAACAGGATCAGCAACCCCTTTCCATTCGCCCTAAAGAACCGAAAAATCGCCGGATAACCCTGACAAACACACAAGCTAATCTTTTAATATTGTCATCTCTGTTGCTTTTACCCTTAATTGGATTTGCGATCGCAGTTATTATTTGGTGGAAACGACGGTAAGAAGTGAGTTAGGAGTTAGGAGTTAGGAGTTATGAGTTAGGAGTTAGGAGTGACAAGTAAAGACTGGAGAAGAGTTTTTTCCATGCCCAATGACAAATGACAAATGATTAAAAAATGAAATTGCCACGAACGACTTTAATTTTAATACTGCTAGCGCTGGGTTTAGGTGGTTTTGTTTACTTCTATGAAATTCGGGGTGCAACTCAGCGAGAAGAAATTAAGGAGCAAAAGCAGAAAATTTTCTCTTTTGGTGAAGATGATGTGCAGTCTTTAACAGTCAAGACAAAAAAAATCATTCTGAATCTGGAACGCAACCCTGAATCTTCTAGTAAACCCAAGTGGTTAATCAAATCTCCAATATCAGGCCCAGCAAATGACGCTATTGTTTCTTATTTAATGGATTTGTTAGTCAAAGGTAATAGCGATCGCACTTTATCAACTCCAGCAAAAGAACTTGGAGAATTTGCCTTAGATCCACCCCAAGCAACTATTAATATCACCCTGAAAAACCGACAAAGCTATCAGTTGATTTTGGGTAAATCTAACTTTAACGGTCGTTTCTTGTATGCTCAAGCTGACCCTGCTATAAAACCCGATGGAAATACAAATGTGCTGTTAGTATCTACAGATTTTGCCAATGCCGTAAATCGGGAACTATCAGAGTGGAAACAACCTGTAGATAATAGTCAGAAGCTACCTGGACTCAGCACCCCTTTACCAACTCCGACAAATAGTAAATAAGCAATTACGGTTTCTGTGGTATGTTTCGGTAACGCACAGTGGATTAGCACATCTGTGCTACTCTACTTCAAATCTCACTAGTTTTTCTAAGTTACTATGACAAATCCGACAGCAACATTGCTGATTT
The DNA here is from genome assembly GCF_036918015.1 of Nostoc sp. Taxonomy (GTDB): domain Bacteria; phylum Cyanobacteriota; class Cyanobacteriia; order Cyanobacteriales; family Nostocaceae; genus Nostoc. Next base: position 10,906 of record NZ_JBALEO010000052.1, on the reverse strand, counting down.
CCTGCCCCGATCGAAGGGGACTGGTGGCGAAATTTGCCAATTTCATCTATTCTAATGGTGGTAATATTATCCATGCAGATCAGCACACAGATTTTGCTGCTGGGTTATTCCTCACGCGCATTGAATGGCAGTTAGATGGGTTTAATTTACCGCGAGAATTTATTGCCCCTGCATTTAATGCCATTGCTCAACCTTTAGGTGCTAAGTGGGAATTACGTTTTTCTGATACAGTCCCACGCATTGCTATTTGGGTAAGTCGCCAAGACCATTGTCTATTTGATTTGATTTGGCGACAACGTGCTAAAGAATTTGTTGCTGAAATTCCTTTAATTATTAGTAACCATTCTAATTTAAAGGGAGTTGCAGAGCAATTTAATATTGACTTTCAGCACATTCCCATCACTAAAGATAATAAATCAGAACAAGAAGCCCAACAACTAGAATTACTCCGTCAGTACAAAATAGATTTAGTTGTATTGGCGAAATATATGCAGATTGTTAGTGCAGATTTTATTAATCAATTTCCGCAAATTATTAATATACATCATTCGTTTTTACCAGCTTTTATCGGAGCCAATCCTTATCACCGTGCTTTTGAACGGGGTGTGAAAATTATTGGTGCAACGGCGCATTATGCCACTGCTGATTTAGATGCAGGGCCAATTATTGAACAGGATGTGGTGCGAGTTAGCCACCGTGATGAAGTTGATGATTTGGTGAGAAAAGGCAAAGATTTGGAGAGAATTGTATTAGCAAGAGCGGTGCGATCGCACTTACAAAATCGTATATTAGTATATGGTAATAGAACAGTAGTCTTTGAGTGATTGATTTTATATCCGAACGAATGTAATTAGCGGTTATACAAACAAAGTCCGCATAGACGGACTTTATAAAAATAGTTATTCCCAGAATTGCTGTAGCTGTTTTAGTTAGCTGAAACTGCCTCTGTCTCTGTTTTATCTTTCGATTCATCTCTAATGTTTAAGCGGGTCTATAAATATATCAGGAAATGGGGCATGATAATTCATCATATCTTTTGCCAGCTAATTGAGTTAGACTGGTTTTTGATTTTCTCCCTTTTGTGATTGATTTATTCAAAGCAGCATTTGATTTATGAGCCTTACGGACTTTGTTGGACTACCAGATGTTCGAGCTAGATTTAAAGCAGAATTCTCCAAGCCAAAGCTTGATATCAAACAAGAATTATTGGCTGCTGCACCTTTAGGTAGTAATGTCCGTCTGGTGGGAACGGCATTTGATTATTTATTACGTTTCTATATCAAGTATCAAAATCCTCACGCTCAGGAAAGAGGATGGATTGCTGAGTATGCATTGCATCACTTTAGTCGTAGGGGTCAAACTCATTTGTTTAACCAAGCGAAAAGAGTTATCGACCAAGCCCATAACTATTACCAAGAATTCTTGCTCAATGGACAATTCACAAATGAGTTGCTCCAATCAGCCCTATTGCTAGGAAGGCTAGATGCAGTTAGGCGGGTGGGTTATATTCATGAAACGTGGGGAGCTATTAATGAGCAAGATATTCAGGATTTGCGAAATTTAGTCCAGTTATTAAAGCCTGAGCTTTTTAAGTGTTCGGGAAAAATAATTATGAATCCTAGTTGGGGCGAAGCTGCCCTTTTAGTGCGTGGAGCCGATGGCGATTTAATTGTTGATGATTTGCTGGTGGATTTTAAGACAGTTAAGGAACTTAAGCTGGAACGCAGCAATTTTGATCAGTTGATGGGTTACTATACTTTGTCGGTGATTGAGCAAAAACTCGAAGAGGATGCTATTGAGTTAAAATGTTTAGGTATATACTTTTCGCGTTTTGGGGTGCTTTATCAAATCAATGTCGAAGATGTAGTTAATTTTGAAACTTTCCCCAAATTCCTAGAATGGTTTATCGCAAGAGCGCGAGAATATAGTGGTTGTACGCTAATTTAGCTAAACGGTTGGCGCAATCGCAAGCTTGTTTTGAGGTGAGAGTAAAAAATCTAGTTGCTCACCAATACCGTTGCCAAAATAAGAGCATGAAGAGGTAGGGCGTTTCGTAGTAGAGTTATTGTCTTGCTGTAATTGTAGAAGCGATCGCACTTTACGAAAATCTCCTTGAACAGCAGGAAAAGGCTCACAGTGAAACTCTGGAACAACGTGAGGCTGAAAAGACGTGGATTTACCAAAAGCGTGAAGAACTTAAGCAAGTACAGAATGGGCTGGAAATCATTCTCAGTAAATGCAGCCTTGTTTAATCACATTCCTTTCTTAGCTAATCTCGCCTCATAATAAAGAAAGATTAAGCAGATACTCAGAAAACTCTCAATGAGCCAAACTAGCCTAAATTTAGTTGCAATATCTATCTTTCTCATGACCCTATCGGTATTGGTGGGGCCATTCTTAAACATATCACCGGCAGTACCAGCACTTGCTACTTTCACCATTTTAGGCATCGCGACATTAGATAGCTTCAGCCTACAAGGCAAGGGTGGTACTATCTTTGTAGATTGGATTGCTGGTTTTTCAAAAGAACACCGCGATCGCATCGTCCATCATGAAGCAGGACATTTCTTGGTTGCTTACCTATTGGGCATTCCCGTAACTGGCTACACACTCAGCGCTTGGGAAGCCTGGAAACAGGGGCAACCTGGCCAAGGCGGCGTTAGCTTTGATGATGGCGAATTAGCATCTCAATTAGAAGTAGGTAAAATCAGCGCCCAAATGCTAGACCGCTACTGCACTGTTTGGATGGCAGGTATTGCTGCTGAAACCCTAGTTTTTAATAATGCTGAGGGTGGAACTGATGATAAAAGCAAGCTGATAGGAGTCTTGACAATGTTAGGCTTTTCTGAATCAGTCTATCAGCAAAAACTGCGGTTTCATGCTCTCCAGGCAAAAACTCTACTGCAAGAAAATTGGTCTAGCTACGAGACTTTAGTTAGTGCCATGCGACAACGTACTTCGGTAGAAGATTGTCATGCTGAGTTAGGAGTAGGAAGTAGGGATTAGGGAGTTATTCAATATTGTTCGGCTAAGGCAAGAGACGCGAGAAATCTCCATCAAGAGGAAAGACTGACTATTGTAGAGACGGCGATTTATCGCGTCTTTGTGATGATTTATTCAACTCTGGCGCGGAGTGCAGGAGATGGAAAAAAATTTTCAAATCCAGCTTGTCGCTCAGTTAAAGATTCTAGAGCATCGTTCCAAAGACTTTCATAATAAAAGAAGGTTACGCCTAGACCGCGTTCTTGGGCAGCCCGCACCTGAGACTTAATTTGCTGCATAGGAACTGGGTTATTTCGTAACCCTGTCATAATGCCAACTCCAGTTGGAATTCTTTGTTGTGCTTCTTGAATTTCTGCGCGGGAAATATTTGCCACAAAACTTTTTAAATCCGGCCGATAAATCTGCACAATTAACTCGTCCACAATATTTTGTCGCATCCAACTCAGCCAATCTTGCAAGTGAAACTTGTAAGAAAAATCATAGTAATTAGGAGAAACAGAGAAAATCGCCTGGGGTCTTCTCTGCTTCACCGCTTGGTTAAGTTTTACCATGAATGCCGTAATCTTATCTGCCCGCCACTTTACCCATGCCGCATCTTGGGGATTTTTTGGGGGAGGATTTTTCGTTTCTTTGATATACAAAGCAACTGTATATTGGTCGTAACCAAATTCGTGAGGCAAACTCATGTGATCGTCAAACTGAATGCCATCGGCATCATATTGAGTAACAGTTTCTAGCACAAGATTGGTGATGAATTGTTGCACTTTTGGATGGAACGGATTGAGCCACATCACCTCACCAGCCGCACTATTTGAAGTTTGGCTACCATCCCGCTTTTGTGTGAACCAATCCGGGTAATTCATTGCAAGTTCTGAGGTTGGGGGAGCCATGAAACCAAACTCAAACCAGGGAATCACCAGCAATCCTTGGCGATGAGCTTGAGTAATGAGGTCTGCCAGAATATCATGTCCATCTGAACCTTTGTAGACAAAAGGTTGAATACCTGCACGTTGTGCTAAGGCACTGGGATACATCACATAGCCAGAATTCCACACCACAGGATAGATTGTGTTGAAGTTCATCCGTCGCAGTTGACTCACTGCATCCTGCACTTTGTCTCGATTTTTGAGGGTGTCAAAATCATTAGTGGTCATCCAAACCCCGCGAATTTCCTGACGGGGTATCTGTGCGATGGCGCTGAAGCGCCCACCTTCGGTGATCGCAGGGGTGAAACTGTCCACCAGCAATACCGTAACAAAGGATATTAAAATGAGAATGGGAAAAAGAGACTTAAGTAGTCGCCGCCAACTTTGGACAATAAAAAATGATTTCATAAATTTGAATGATGCATTAGCTACCCACACACGCCATTGCTTGTTTTTATAATTGAATCTACTAATCATCTAGTTTACAAGTATTTATGCTTACTACAGGATTGATTAGTTGGTAGTTGTTCGTTCCCTGCTTATGGAACTTTTGCACCAGAAAAACTAAAGCAGACAAATTAATATAGTTGACGCAGCTAATAAGCATTTGTGCCCAATAGATATTGGTATGGGGAATGGGTATTTAGCATCGACCCTGCGTCTTATGGGTGGACGAAATAGAGAAAGCCTTATCTGCTATGGGCGATAGCTCCGGTGTTTCCCAGATGATGATGGAAATTTTGGATGAGAAGATTACTCGTCGATAGGGTAGAAGCAATCTTTGACTAGTCAAAAAAACTCGTTCCAAGTTTCTAAGCTGTTGTGTCTTTAATTTTCCAGAGTATTCCTGTTGCAACAAGGGTTTCAAACCATAAAAAGTGCAAGTTATACGCGCAACAGCTTATCTAAAAAACCTATTCATCGTAGAACTGGTACTCAGCGCCAGCCACTCACTAGACTTCTTGCATGAATCAAAAGTCCTCACCCTAAATCCCTCTCCTAATTTTGGGAGAGGGACTTTGAAATTCGCTCCCCTTCTCCCAATTTTGGGAGAAGGGGTTGGGGGATATTGCAAGATTCCGCAGGGTGGGCAAATTTTGCATTTGTGCAAGAGGTCTATTTTTCCCATTATTAAGACTACTTAATTTTTAACCGAAAAGTATTGGGAATGTAATTGTCTATCCCACATTACTAACATCCTACTTTTCCTACTTTTCCTACCTTTCCTACTTTTAACGACTGTGCTAAAAATATTTTTAAATGCTTCTATAGTAGATTAAAGATATGCATTTAAAACCTTGTACTCCGAGAAGCTCACAATCTAAAATATATACTTTTTAGTTAGTAAAATTAGTTTTAAAATATATCTTTGGCTAGATAAATTATATTAGTTTTTAGTTTGGTTCCGTCAGTTAATGCTTTAAGCAAAGGTAGGAAAAGTAGGAAAAGTAGGATATTTTGTAATTTTGATTGACTTTATAATTAATACAGTATTAATATCCTGTTAGTTGATGAATATCAGTGATTTAGCTGATTTGCAGTCAACAACATCATTTTTTATATACATCAAAGAGGACTTATGGCTATTATCAACTTAGCTGAAAAGCAAGCTATAAACCAACTGGAAAAGATTAACAACCAGACTACTAATCAAGCTCTTGAATTGGGAGAAATTGAGATAGTCGAATTGGATGATGCTGATTTGCTGTCTGTTGCTGGAGGTATCCCAGGCGTAAAAGGCTTAACAGTAAGCGCAGGTAACGGAAAGGTAGACTTAGACGTTAAATAGAAGGCTTTAGGAAATAGCAGATTTAATAGTCTTCAATTAGAGGGGGTTCAACCTCCCTCTAATTACCTTCTGATTTGTTTAATACTAAAATAGAAAAGACTATGTAAGCAGAAAATATTGCCTCTATTTGCAAATATATAAATAGCTTATAAAAAATATTTTCATTATCAATAATTATAATTTTATTTTTATAGCTAAACTTAAGGATTTTAAAATTTAATAAGTAACCAAGAGGTTTTGATGTACACATTAATTAATATTAACAATTACGAAATAGCATCTTTCTATCAGTCATTTACCTTTAAGTTTTATCAGCCAAAATTGCAAGCTATAGAAGCACAAGACTCTATTGTGGCGATCGCAGCTAATTCTGACTTAGATAAACCGATAGGTTTAGCTCTAGCTGAGATTAAACAAGATGGGAAATCTGGCTGTGTACTCTCTATTTTTGTAGAAAAAAACTACCGTTCTCTAGGAATTGGTACAGCAATGCTCACTCGTTTGGAGAAAGAATTAGCGAGTAGAGGTTGTACAGAAATTATCTTAGACTATACAACTGGTAAGCCAACAACACCAGCCCTAGAACGTTTGCTCACCAAGTGCAGTTGGACACCTCCTCAGTTCAGATATTTAGTCTGTAAATCCAATGCAAGTCATATTTTTAATGCTCCCTGGATGCAGAAAGAATACCGCTTACCTACGACATTTTCTATTTTCCCTTGGATGGAAATTACGCCCTCTGAGCGGCAGGTAATTCAGCAAGAGCAGGAAGCAAGTTCCTGGATTGTTCCAAGTTTTCACGTTCCTTTTCAGCACGAAACTGAGGATTTAGAGCCATTAAATAGTCTGGGTTTGCGTTATAAAGGACAGGTAGTTGGATGGGTATTAACCCATCGGATTGCACCTGATACTATCCGCTATACTTCTATGTTTGTCAGGCAAGACTTGCAAAGAAGTGCTAGGGGTATTGCTCTATTTGTTAATGCAATTCGACTTCAAAACAGAGCTAAGATTCCTAATGGAATTTGTATTATAAACAACCAAAATATGCCAATGGTCGGTTTTATTAAAAAACGTGTGTTGCCGTACTTGACTTCTATTGAGGAGAATAAACGCTCGTTTAAATTATTGAGTAAACAAATTAAAACTGAGACAACCATCGCAAGCGAAGATGAAGGCGCTCTGCGTATTGCCCCAGGCCCATTAGGTAACGAAATCTTGGGAAGTTTGCCAGAATTTCAGAAAGACCCTCTATATTTTCTACTTAACAATAGACGCCAGTATGGAAATATATTTCGCTTCCAGATAGGAGCAGGTACGGTTTATTTAATCAGTCATCCTGAAGATATTAAATATGTTCTTCAAGATAACAGTAGAAATTACCACAAAGGCAAAGCCTACAAAAATTTAGAACCCTTTCTGGGTCAGGGATTGCTAACAAGCGAAGGCGAGAACTGGCGGCACGATCGCCGACTAATGCAACCAGCATTTCACCGCGATCGCATTGCCAATTTTTCTAAGATCATGACAGATGCTACCGAAGCAATGCTCGATAACTGGCGCTGTAGCTTTGAGGAAGGTGAAGAAATTAATGTAACAACAGAGATGATGCGCTTGACCTTAAGCATATTTTGCCAGACGTTTTTCAGTAGTGATATCAGCACTCAAGCAAGCGTTGTAGAAGAGGCGTTCAATGTTGTTTTCAAATATGCCAGTGACCGCATAAATGTATTTCTTACTACGCCACAAAATGTACCAACTAGAGATAATCTTCGGTTCGAGGAAGCAATAAACACTTTAGAGCAAGTTGTTTTTGGCTTGATTAATCAGCGACGGCAGTCTGGCAAAGACACTGGTGATTTACTGTCGATGCTAGTGTTTGCCCGTGATGAAGAAACTGGCGAGGGAATGAGCGATAAACAACTTCGAGATGAAGTTATGACAATTCTCCTTGCTGGATACGATGCGACCCTAAATGCCCTATCTTGGACTTGGTATTTGCTTTCCAAACATCCAGAAGTAGAGCGTCGCTTGTATGCTGAGTTAGACGAGGTACTCAAAGGTCGTGTCCCCACCGCATCAGACCTGAAGAACCTGAAATATACCAGCATGATGCTGAAAGAATCGATGCGGCTATATCCGCCTGTTTGGCAAATTGCACGCGAAGCGATCGCGGCTGATAAAATTGGTGGCTATGATATTCCTGCCGGTTCCACATTGATTCTCAGTCCTTATGTCACCCATCGCCATCCTGATTTTTGGCTAAACCCAGAAGGCTTTGACCCAGAGCGATTTGACCCAGAACGTTCTGTTAGTCGTCCGCAATATGCTTACTTCCCCTTTGGTGGTGGAGCGCGCACTTGTATTGGCAACAACTTTGCATTGATGCTAACCCAATTAATTATCGCTACCGTTTCCCAGCGCTACCAATTAGAACTTGTATCAGGACATCGAGTTGAGCCAGAAGCGATTACAGCACTGCGATCGCGCTATGGGATTTTGATGAACTTGCGGCAACGTGGCATCTGACTTTTCCCATGCTCCCCCTGCTCCCGATCTTCACATTCCCCTATGCCCGACCTGTGTCACAATAAAGAACTGTAATAAGAAAAATATTGTTAAGGTAATTTAGTGAGTCCAACTGCTCAATCCACGGCAATTGCGCGTCGCGTAGTATTTCCTTTTACGGCAATTGTGGGCCAGGAAGAAATGAAACTGGCGCTGCTATTGAACGTGATTGACCCCAAAATCGGGGGTGTAATGATTATGGGCGATCGCGGCACCGGGAAATCCACAACTATCCGGGCGCTGGCGGATCTGCTACCAGAAATTTCTGTGGTTGCTAATGACCCCTTCAGTAGCGATCCTAGCGACCCCGACTTGATGAGCGATGAAGTCCGCCAATTGTTAGAACAAGGAGCGGAAATTCCTGTAGCTCACAAAAAAGTCCAAATGGTAGACCTGCCACTAGGAGCTACAGAAGACCGAGTTTGTGGCACAATCGACATCGAGAAAGCTTTATCTGAAGGTGTCAAAGCTTTTGAACCGGGACTGCTGGCAAAGGCTAACCGGGGCATTCTCTATGTGGATGAAGTCAACTTACTAGATGACCACCTTGTAGACGTATTACTCGACTCCGCTGCCAGCGGATGGAACACTGTAGAACGGGAAGGCATTTCTATCCGTCACCCAGCGCGTTTCGTGCTTGTGGGTTCTGGAAACCCAGAAGAAGGCGAACTACGCCCCCAATTACTCGATCGCTTTGGGATGCACGCAGAAATTCACACAGTCAAAGAACCAGCTTTGCGGGTGCAAATCGTGGAACAACGGGCGGATTTTGACCAAAACCCGCCAGTATTTCTTGAAAATTATAAATCCCAGCAAGAAGCATTACAACAGCAAATTGTCAATGCTCAACAGCTTTTGCCAGAAGTGAAAATTGACTACGATCTGCGGGTGAAAATTTCTGAAGTCTGTTCAGAACTGGATGTGGATGGTTTGCGGGGTGACATTGTTAGTAACCGCGCCGCCAAAGCCTTAACAGCTTATGAAGGACGCACTGAAGTTACAGTTGATGATATCCATCGCGTAATTACGCTATGTTTGCGTCACAGACTGCGGAAAGACCCTTTAGAATCGATTGATTCTGGCTACAAAGTCGCCAAAGTTTTTAGCCGCGTCTTTGGCGTTGAACTACCAGAAAGTGATACTGCACAAAAGAACGGCACAGGTCAAAAGTTAGGAGCTAGGGGTTAAAAGTTAGGAGCGGAGCCGGAAACGCTCCGCCTCCAGTGAAGAATTAATAGTTAAGAGTTTTGAATGGAAAGCTGCTTCATATCTCACAACTTTAATTCCTCAATCAGCACTGACTATATATAACTCCTAACTCCTAACTCTTAACTCCTAACTCCTAACTCAGTACTGAAATATGAGATTTTGGTCTTTTTGGTTCAACAGCTTTGTTCTATCTAGCCAATACAACCCGCCCAGGTTTGTAGAATTATTGATGCTCTTATTAGCGATCGCCATGCTGGCAATAGCCAGTATTTTACCCGATATACCCTATTTAATCTTAGGCTTGAGCTTAGTAGTGGGGGCATCTATTTCTATCTTAGTGCGGGAAGCGATCGCCCCCTCACCCCAGACGCGAATTACCCAACTAACAGCATCCCTATTACTCATCATCAGCCTATATGGCTTTGCTGATTTAATGTACACTCTTTAAAATTTAATTAATCAGTTAGGAGTTATGAGTGAGAAATTAATTAATAACTCCTAACTCCTAACTTTTGCATTTACCAATTCTGCATTTCCACCAATTCCATACACAACTCAATAGGATGATTGTTGAATAAGCACTTCAGGCAATTATTATCCTTTAGCTACTCATCGGCTACTCAATTAAGTGTGAAATCTTTTATTTTTAGCGATCGCAAGCAGCGATCGCGCTACTCAAATGCTACTCATATTTGTAGTGGTGACTCTTAATCTATTGGTTGCGGGTTCGATTCCCTCGTCACCCACTCTTTCTAGCCCTTCATGTACATTAACTAATTATTTGTCACTGTTAACAGATTATTGTCACTTTTCACTAATTAATGTCATTGTTAACAGATTAATATCCTCTTTGAGAAATTAATGACACTTTAAAGAACTAGGATGTAACTTTCCTATAATATTATTCCACCCATATCTCACTTTTAGGTGATTGCGATACTTTAAAAAAACCGTCTAAAATGCTTTTGCAAGATACCCACAGTTGGCAATTGCAGGAAGAATCCATAACGTACTGTGCGTTTAATCTCACCTTGTTAGAAAATATTTTTTTGTCCAAAACATTGACGACCAATAGATTAAGAGTCCTTTCAATCCACCCTTTTTAACAAAACTTTTGTAGCTAATCTGAAAAATAAGATATAAATTTTTTAACCCATCTCTATCCGAAGGGTTGTTGAAATCGGTCTTCACTTCCGAATCTGATTGCGAATAACTTTTTTCAACTTGTCTCAAGCCAAGCTAGAAGGTGTGTTGAAACCGTGATGGGCAAGTAACAACTGGTGGTAGTATGTGAACTTTCAACCCGCCTCTAGCTGGCTATCCATTATAAACATCTTTCTTAATCAGAAAATTGACAAAAAAGAGAAGTTGTGTATAAGGGTGGAAGTCAAAAAATCACCAGTGAGTGGAG
>NZ_JBALEO010000051.1:0-15164 GCF_036918015.1 Nostoc sp. | reverse complement strand
AATGCACGAGCGCAACGCTCACAACTTCCCTCTCGATTTGGCTGCTGGCGATTCTGCTCCTGTAGCTCTTACTGCTCCTGCTATCAACGGTTAATTCTGAAGTTTAGCTAAATCAAATCAAAAAGCGCTCTCCTTTTACGGAGAGCGCTTTTTGTTTTAATGTATAGGAATTACAAGTTGTTTTAACCCTAAAACATGAACACGATCTTCTACTACCTCAAGACTCTCGACTTTAAATTTAATAGATAATTGCCGTCTCAATTAGAACCTCTTTCAGGAACTCAGCTATTTCATCCTTCAGTACATATCTCTTCAAGATTTATATAATTTATATAATTTTAAGATCAAAACCGTTGAATTTTATTTCTTCTACTTTCATACTTTCAAATAGTATTGCTGTGGTAAAGCCGTAGCCAATGCTTCTATGCTGACAGTTTTTATAGATTGTAATAAATTAATCAGGATTTTTAGTATTAAATATTCGGCAAGTCCAAGCTCCTGTTTCAGGTGTTTTTCCTAAAATTAAGACAACTTTATCATTAAATAATGTTTATTGCGAATGAAGGCTCTTTGTTGTTTTGTCATAAATTGCCACATCTTTAGTATGTAGGCATTTCAGGCTATTTTATCTTCCCCCTAGCTGTGCAAGTGATATTTTCTTAGTGTAAACTATCAGACATATTTTACACTGCGAGATTTGCATGAAGATTGAAGCGACATATACCTCTGTAGGAAGTATCCTTGAGCACAGACCAATTTTTATCCCTAAGTATCAAAGGGCTTATACATAAAATTCTGAATTAGTAGAAGATTGGATCGTAAAAAAACAAATTTTGCAAAAAGAATTAATAATTATTTTAGATTTAAATTCATTAAATTTTAGTACATAATAAAAACTTTTATTACACAATCACTAATGCTATTTTCTGAAAATGAAAGCCAAAGGAGTTTTAATTTCCTTTTCTCTAAAAATCCCAATCCGATGTGGGTATATAACCAGAATAATTTGCAATTCTTAGATGTAAATGAAGCTGCTGTTGTTCACTACGGCTACTCACGAGAAGAGTTCTTGCAAATGCGAATAACTGACATTCGCCCTTCAGAAGATGTGCCTCTCTTGCTTGAATATTTACGACAAAAGCATTCTAGCTTGGACTTTACTGGACGATGGCGACATCAGCGAAAAGACGGACAGATTATTGATGTTGAAATTTTCACACAGACAATAGACTATGGCAGTTATAAGGCTCGCTTAGTTCATATACGAGACATCACAGAACACAAACAAATAGAAAGAACTCTTCAACAAAGTGAAGCTAGATTTCGAGTTATTTCTGAAGCTATTCCTGTTCCATTCATTATTTCGCGTGTGTCTGATGGGTTAATTTTATACGCTAATACAGAGCTGGTTCAAACATTTCAGTTTTCTCCAGAGTATTTAATTAATCGCAAAAAAATTGTAGATTTGTATCATAATCTGACAGATTTAGAAGCCCTGTTAAAACTTCTTAATCAGCAAGGTTTTATTCATAATTATGAACTGCAATTAAAAAAAGCAGATGGAACTTATTTTTGGGCGATCGCTTCTTTACAATATTTAGTTTTTAACAATGAGTCAGCCATTTTAACAGTATTTAATGATATTAACGATCGCAAAAATGCCGAAACCAAACTTCAAGAACAAAATGAGTTTTTGCGGATAATTTTTGAAAGCATACCATTGATGATTGCCCTGGTCAATGCCAATGGTGAACTCCAGTGGGTGAACCAAGAATGGGAAAATATTCTTGGTTGGAAATTTCAAGATTTCCAAACTTGTGATGTCTTGGAAGTGCTATATCCTAATCCTGAATATCGACAGTACGTAATTAGTTTTATGCAGTCTGCACAACGCATTTGGGGTGACTTTAGAACTCAGATGCGTGATGGTCGTTTATTGGATACGTCTTGGACTAATGTTTACCTTTCAAATGGTCAAATTATCGGTATTGGACAAGATATCACAGAACGTAAGCAAACTGAACTAGCTCTAAAAGCCCAAGCCGAACGGGAGCAATTGATGCGAACTGTTGCTCAACGGATTCGTCAATCTTTAAATCTTCAAGATATTCTGAATGCAACAGTTCAGGAAGTGCGAGATTTACTTGGGGTTGATCGAGTAGTAGTTTATCAGTTTGACTCAGAGATGATCGGCACAATTATGGCGGAATCAGTGGAACCTGGATGGACGGTTTCTTTAGGTGTGGAGATTCCTGATACGTGTTTTCAAACAGGTGCAGGATTGGAATATTATCAGGGACGTAAACGGGCGATCGCTAATATTTATGAAGCTGGACTAACTGATTGCCATATTCGCCTGTTAGAACAGTTTGAGGTGAAAGCAAATTTAGTTGTGCCGATTTTACTAGAAGTAAACTCTCAAAACCCTGGCTCTCACATTTGGGGTTTACTGATTGCTCACCAATGCTCTGGTTTTCGTGAGTGGGAAGAAAATCAATTAGATTTGCTCGATCAAGTGACAGTCCAATTAGCGATCGCAATTCAACAATCCAGCATCTTAGCGCAAGCTCAAACAGAACTTGTTCAAAGACAAAAAGCTCAAATAAAGTTAAAAACAGCCTTAGCTGAAAAAGAAGTTCTTTTAAAAGAAGTTCATCATCGAGTTAAAAATAATTTGCAAATTGTTTCTAGTTTATTACAACTTCAGTCTCAAACACTCAAAGATCCAGAAATAATCAAAGTTCTTCGAGAAAGTCAAAATCGAATTGAGTCAATATCTCTAATTCACAAAAATTTATATACTTCCGCTAATATAGGACAAATTGATGTCGCTGACTATATCAGTAATTTAGCAGCCAGCTTGCTCATTTCCTATCAAATATGTCCTGGTAAAATTTCTCTAGAAACTGATATAGATTCAGTAAGCTTGAATGTCGATCAAGCTATTGCCTGTGGATTGGTGATTAACGAATTAATCTCCAATGCTCTCAAACACGCTTTTCCCAATCAACAAGTAGGCACAATTAGTATTGCTTTACACAATGCTGGCAATAGTATCGAGATGACTATCCGAGATAATGGGATTGGTTTGCCAGATAATTTAGATTGGAGAAATACTGATTCTTTGGGTCTATCGTTAGTACATGACTTGGTTACAGAACAACTAGAAGGCGATATTACTCTAGAACGCGATCGTGGAACAGTATTCAAAATAAAATTTACGCAGTTAACTTTGCATTAATAAATATCAAATGGGTCAAGCTAGGATTTTAGTCGTTGAAGATGAAGTGATTGTGGCTAGAACTATTGCTAGTCAACTTAGTCAACTAGGATACATTGTTACGGGTACAGCTTCATCTGGAAAAGTTGCCATTGCCAAGGCATCGGAAACTCAACCAGAACTGGTATTAATGGATATTATTCTTAAAGGTGAGATGGACGGTATTACTACCGCCAGCCAGATTCGCGAGCAGTTAGATGTACCTGTAATTTATTTAACCGCTTATGGCGACGATCATACTTTAGAAAGAGCTAAAATTACTCAGCCTTTTGGATACATAGTTAAACCATTTACTACAAAAGATTTAAAAATTGCAATCGAGATCGGTCTTTTAAAACACCAGTTAGAACGCGAACTCCGGGAAAATCGAGATCAGTTAGCAACCCTTTTAAACTCAATGAGTGATGCTGTAATTGCCGCAAATGAGCAGGGAAAAATAACATTTATGAATCCTGCGGCTGAGGCGCTGACTGGCTGGCAGCAAAAAGATGCTTTAGGAAATGAGGCGGCGAAGATTTTTCATATTGTCAATGAAGTTACAGAGGCTACATTAGAAAATCCTGTGACAAAAGTGCTGCGTGAGCAACAGGTTGTTTATTTAGGGGAATTCACATCTCTGATTACAAAAAATGGCAAAAGAGTTCCCATTGGCGATAGTGCTTCACCACTGAAGCGAGGAACTGACCAGATAAATGGTGTAGTAGTTGTTTTTTGGGATCTTAGCGAACGACGGCAAACAAAATTGCTAGAGCAAGCATTGGAAAAGGAGCAAGAACTTAACCGTCTCAAGTCCCTATTTATCTCTACTGTATCTCATGAGTTCCGTAATCCCCTGACTGTTGTTCAAACGGCAGTAGAACTCATAGAAATGCAAGGAGCAAATTTGACAGATACAAAAAGAGGTATCTATTTGAAGCGAATTCAAGGGGCTGTGCAATCTATGGAAAAGCTCATGGAGGAGGTGCTATTTATGGGTCGAGCGGAAGCAGAAAAACTCATATACAACCCTGCTGCCCTTAACCTGGAGCAATTTTGTCGAGAGTTAATCGAAGATTTTTTGATGGTTGAAAACAGCGTATGTGAAATTATTTTTACCTGTCATAGTGAGAATACATCCGCTGTCATGGATGAAGGACTCTTACATTACCTATTTGGAAATCTTCTCTCAAACGCGGTTAAATATTCTCCTCAAGGTGGCAAAATTCAATTTGATTTAATATGCGACCCCATTGAGAAAGTAGCAACTTTTTATATTCAAGATCGAGGTATGGGTATTCCCGAAGCAGACCAAGCTCGACTTTTTGAATCATTCTATCGAGCCTCAAATGTCAAATCAATTCAGGGTACTGGATTGGGATTAGTAATTGTTAAAAGATGCGTTGATGCTCATCAGGGTCAAATCAGTGTCACAAGTCAAGTTGGAGTTGGTACTAAATTTACAGTAATTTTGCCATTAAATTCTGAATCATGAGTTATAAATTATTCTTCAACTCACATCCTGATTTTTGTTGCCAACTTGGGTTTGGTAGTGGCGCCATTTTTCTTGCTGACGCGCTCTTTTCTCCTCGGTGAGGCTATCAAAACAATAGGGACAGGAGATACCTTGCTCATATTTGGGAAACACTTTATCTTCCTCAGAAATCGGACGCCCACAACAGAAGCATCGCTCACAACTCCCTTCCTCTAACCCATGACTAACAGCTACCCGCTCATCAAAAACAAAACATTCTCCTTCCCATAAACTTTCTTGTGCTGGAACTTCTTGCAAATACTTAAGAATACCGCCTTTGAGATGATAGACTTCTCCAAAGCCTTGGGCAAGCATGAAGGATGAAGCTTTTTCACAGCGAATGCCGCCTGTACAAAACAGAGCAACCTTTTTGTGTTTAGTTGGGTTGAGATGGTGGCGCACATAATCAGGAAATTCGCGGAATGATTCAGTTTGGGGATTTTCTGCCCCTTGGAAAGTACCGATATTCACCTCATAATCATTGCGGGTGTCAATCACGGTTACTTCTGGATTGGAAATTAAATCATTCCATTCTTGGGGATTGACATAGATACCAACTTGCTCATTTGGGTCAATTTCTGGCAACCCCAAAGTAACAATTTCTTGCTTCAACCGCACCTTCATCCGCTCAAAGGGTGGAGTTTCGGTATAGGACTCTTTGGATTCTAAGTCTGCTAGACGGGGGTCAGAACGTAGAAACCAGAGAACTGAGTTAATGGACTGACGCGAACCGGCGATTGTACCGTTAATCCCTTCAAGTGCCAGCAAAATCGTCCCCTTGACACCTTGCGCTTGGCAGTAAGACAGCAGAGGATCTCGTTTATCGGCAAAATCTGGCAGCTTAACAAATTTATACAGTGTTGCGACAACTTGGATATTTTCTGGCTTCATCCCTTTGGTAATAGAACGATATAAGTTACAATAACAACGGTAATCAAAGTTATCTACTATTTTAGTATGGGGGTTTAGCTCAGTTGGTAGAGCGCCTGCTTTGCAAGCAGGATGTCAGCGGTTCGAGTCCGCTAACCTCCATTGGAAATTTTTGATTGAAATGTGTGATGCCTGCTATTTTTGCTAGTCTACGCAAATTCAAATCAATTAAAACCCCATTCATTATCAAAAAATGGGATTATTTTTCCTTGTTAGGCAGGGGGTTCGGGGAGAGGAAATTATAATATTGCATTCATTGCACCAATTCAAAGCCGTGCTTAGTTAGAAGAATCTCTGGATCGGGAGGTGAACTCTGACTTGACAGCACTCAGGTAATTTTGACGTTCAAAATTTGACTTATTTATACTTAGGGGGTTATTTGGAAAAGCGTCCATTGGGGTTAGTGGCAATTGTTCTCTACAAAACATTTGCCGCCTTGCTGCTTATGGTTACTTCGATCGCTTTATTATTGACATTAAAAAATTATCAAACTCTAGAGGCGTTTTCAGAAAATTATGTTTTAGAAAGTAAATCGATAATTATTGATTGGCTTTTAAAAAAAGTTGTTAACTTAAATCCTAGAACTCTAGCATTTAGCGGCATCGGAACAGGAATCTATGCTATTGTTACTGCTATTGAAGCTGTTGGTTTATGGTACGAAAAGCGTTGGGCACATGTCTTGGTACTGGGACTTGTCGGTATCAGTATTCCACCAGAGATTTATGAATTGATTCAAGGAATATCTCTGATAAAAATATTCGTTTTTTTGTTGAATTTAGCAGTGTTTGGCTATCTATTCCGAAATTTTCCTAAACATCCAAACTAAGTTTTTGATAAGAAGAAAGGTAGGAGGAAGAAAGCTACTTGAAATGTTTGACGACAAGAGGCTACGGGTTTACGCAAAACCAAGACCCCACGTTGTACAATCGCTAGAAATACAATCTGGAGAGCAACTTGCCTAGATCGATTCAGTCTACTCAACCACCACTAAAATTTATTCCTCAACGGTTGAATCCGCTGGTACTCCATATTGTTCGGTGGTTACTGCCGATCGCACTACGGTTTCGTACTCGCCCTTGGCTACCATCTGGGATTGTCAAAGTTGAAGCTCAGAATGTTGAGGTATTAGCTGAACTCTATCAACAATTCCAGGCTGGAAAAATTCGCTTTTTGTTAGCATTTCGCCACCCAGAGGTAGAAGATCCCCTCTGTATGCTGTATTTGCTTTCTCGAATTGTGCCACAAGTTGCTCGTCAAGAAGGTATTACACTAAAATCCCTTGTTCACAGCTATTTTCTCTATGATCGGGGTATGACGGTTTGGGCTGGAGATTGGCTAGGTTGGCTGTTTTCACGAGTGGGGGGTGTGCCGATTCATCGCGGTAGACGACTAGATCGGCAAGCGATTCAAAATGCACGGGAGTTGTTTGCTAATGGCGAACTACCGATCGCAGTGGCACCGGAAGGAGGTAATAATGGTCATAGTGGTATTGTTAGCCCACTGGAACCCGGTGTTGCTCAAATGGGCTTCTGGTGTGTAGAAGACTTACAAAAAGCCAACCGGACTGAGACTGTGATCGTTGTGCCGATCGCTATCGAGTATCGCTACGTTGAGCCACCTTGGTCTAAACTGGATTGGCTGTTGAGCAAATTGGAAGCTGATAGTGGCTTGTCGGCAATGGAAGTTGATCGGGGCGGTGGCGAAGATATCTACTATCAACGCCTCTGTAGGTTAGCTGAATATCTCATTACCGAGATGGAAGAGTTTTATCGTCGCTTCTATCATCAAGACATCCCAAAAACCATCTCCACTGATGAACCTACTACTCCTAATCAGGTGTTGATTGCCCGACTTTATCGCTTACTGGATAAGGCTTTACAAGTTGCCGAACAATATTTTGGAGTTCAAACACAGGGAAATTTTATTGACCGCTGTCGCCGTTTAGAAGAGGCTGGCTGGAGTTACATTTACCGAGAAGATTTGCCAGATATTAATGCTTTAGCACCCTTCAAACGCGGTTTAGCAGACTGGATTGCTGAAGAAGCCGACTTGCGAATGCGTCACATGCGAATAGTGGAAAGTTTTGTTGCAGTCACAGCTACTTATATTCAAGAACAACCAACCGCGGAACGATTTGCGGAAACAGCTTTGCTTGTATTCGATATGCTTTCTCGAATTCAGGATACAACACTTCCGGGACGACCGAGGTTAGGTTTGCGACAAGCACAAATCACTGTGGGGGAGCCAATTTCAGTTACAGAACGCTTCACAAATTGTCAGGGCGATCGCCAAGCGTCTAGACAAGCTGTGAGCGATTTGACAAAAGATTTGCAAATCGCTTTAGAGAAGATGATTAGATAACAGAAATTCTAAGACTTTTTCGCTCGAATTTTGTCAAAGATTGCACCTTCATCAAAGAATTTTTTCTGAATTTCGTCCCATCCTCCTAAATCTTGAGCTTTGAATATCGTTTTAATTTTGGGAAATTTGCCTTCCGTTTCTTTTGTAACAGTCAGGTCAACAGGACGAAATCCTAATTTGGTAAACTCTCGTTGCGACTCTGGGGTGTAAAGAAATTTGATAAATGCTTCTGCAATCGGACGAGTACCATGTTTATCAACATTTTTATCTATAACAGCAACAGGATTGTCGATAGAGATATTAATATCCGGCACAATATATGAGATTTTCTTACCATTTTTTGCTAGCAAAATCATCTCGTTTTCGTAGTTGAGCAGAACATCTCCTTGATTATCGTTAAAGAATAGTTCACTGGCATTTCGAGCCGTTTTAGGTAACAAAGGTGCATTGTTATAGACTTTAGAGGTAAAGTCCATTGCTTGATTTTCATTTTTGCCTGTTTTTATCACAGAACCCCAGAGACTAAGGAAATTCCAGCGAGCACCGCCAGAGGTTCTAGGGTCAGGTGTAACCACATTTACGCCATCTCGTGCCAAATCTGCCCAAGTTTTGATATTTTTGGGATTACCCTCACGAATAGCGATCGCATCTAGAGATTTGGTAACAATTGCATTATTAGGTGCTTCTTTTTCCCACCCAGGTTGAATAAATCCTGCCTGAACAAGTTTATTAATATCAAGGGCAAGTGACAGGTGTACCACATCAGCTTCTTTACCGTCAATCACAGCAAGAGTCTGGGAACCCGATCCATCATAACTTTGATTGAAAGTGATGTTTTGGTTATGTTCTTTCTTCCACTGTTCGATAAATTTGGGAATAATCTGTTGGTATGCTGCACTAGTAACTGAGTAAGAAACAAACGTTAGTGTTACATCATTCTGGGAAATTGCGCCAGTATTACCAGTATTATTGATATCACGTGGAGAGCAGGCAGCCATCACGACACTCAAGCTAACTCCGACAAAGAATAGGGACGTAACACCCAACGAAGAATACTTATACAACCAATTTCGTATTAGTTGTATGCGCCACTGTCTTGCAGCGTATAAAGCTTTAACAATATAAGTCTGAACTAATTCAGTCAAATATCTCCTTGATTTAAAAGTACGTTGCCCCTGGTTCATCAAATTTTTCCCTTAAATCTGCGGTAACTTGATCTAGATACTGTTGTTAAAGGGCATTATAAAACAGTGGTTAAGGACAAATAACTTTTTATTAACCTAAATTTAAACAAATTATCTCCGTACCGAAATCAACCAGTCAGAAGCGATCGCTGTTCAACCAAGGATTTGTGTAAAAATAACCTGAACAGTTTTTGTGTGAAAGCTAGATTTAACAAGCTATAGTTGTCCAAAGCGACAACCAATAGCTGACCAAAACTGTGTCACTTAAAGGATAAAGTTGCCGCAGAATAGAATCTAAGGCAGAAGCGTACTTGAAAGGATTAAATGTGTTAGCGGAGCTTAACAAAGTTATCGCTTACAAATTTTGTTAACATAAGAGCGGGCACTTTATCCTTGAAAAGCTGCCATCTTATGCTTTAAGTGACAATGCTTTTGAGTAGCTAGATTTTAATAATGGAGCTAAGCGGATTCGAACCGCTGACCCCCTCAATGCCATTGAGGTGCGCTACCAACTGCGCTATAACCCCAGAACCTTTAGTAGGTAAGCTTTTAAACCTTACTAATTAGTTAATATAAACTGCATTAACTTAACTATTATGCAAGTTTATGCAAATTAAGTCAAGACAACTATATTAAGTTATATACCAGCTAGTATGTCTAATTTAGCTTGGCGTGCCTTAATTTCAACAATCACCGTATTTTCAGCAGTGTCAGCTAAATTTTAAGACAAGTATTTCTGATTACCATTGAACAAAAGTCTAGAAAATCTTAATCTTAAACGAACTTTCAAGGCTTCAATTCCAACTTTCATGACTATCACGCTGTTGAATAAGCATAGTCATTTGATAGTCAAAAGAGCCTTATATAGAAATTCCGCTCCCTAATACTACAGATGACTAGTGTACATTCACAAATTAGATGTCGTGGTTTAACAAATTAATGTCGCTATTTTTGTCCGGCGAAACCCTTATATAGCAAGGGTTTTATTAATTTATATGATTATTCAAAAGTGACTAGAGATTTTCAACGGTTTCACAAATTGAGGTCGCAAAACCAAAAGTTTCACATTTTAATGGTCGTTTATTTTCTTCTCTGAAAAAGTTTGCTATTACAAGACTTCACAAATTAGATGTCGCATTATTGATAGCGGCAATGTATTTATTTATGTAAGGGGTAAAACCCCAGTAATAGTGGTATAGACTGCATCAGTGTTGGAAAATTAACTGCGCTAGTCTGTTTCAGTGTATAACTAAAAAAATTAGCTATTAATCTTACATAATGAGGTTTCAGTTGTGACGTTTGAACCTGACGACATTCTGGAGGCTGGCCGTTCGATTCGTCCTTTTCTTCCAGAACTTTTAGGAAATGATGCGGTTCAAGTAGACAAACAATTGGCTGAACTATTAGCACAAGCTAAAGCTGGACAGGAAGCCGATAAGCAGATTTTAGAAATCTTGAAAAGTCAGCCAGACACTCGCAATTGGATAGCAGAGTTTCTTAGTGAGAAGCAGGTATCAAAAGGTTTTGAGCCACTTCCAGGTAAAGGTCAAGCAATATCTGCTCAAAAATATATATGTCCTCAAGGAGACTACGTTTGGTATCGCCGCATTGTCGGAGCGACAATACCAATCTGTCCTACTCATAATGTCGTGCTAATACCTGCTGCTCAGTAATAAATATATGCCAACCAAATTTTTAGAAAGTCTGGGTGGAAAACTTGCAGAAAACTGGGCTGCAAACATACTGACACCAGCTTTTGTCTTTTGGATGGGGGGACTATTAGCTTGGGTCTTGCGTTTTGGTCGAAAACCTTTGGAAGATTGGCTCAAACAGCAACCAGAATCTTTGCTAATTGCTGTTATGGTAACAGGTTTGCTCATGATTGCTGTCTCAGCTTTTGTGGTTCAAAAGTTTGATTTATCTGTTTTAAGATTCTTAGAAGGCTATTGGTCTAGCTGGTTACAACCTTTACGACGCTGGATGATACAGCAACAAGAGCATGACTTTAAACGAAAAGATAAGCGTTGGCAAACTCTGGCTGATAAAAAAGATAAACAAGTTATAACTAACGAAGAATTAGAGGAATATGTGACGCTAGATGGACAACTTATGGAGTTTCCATCTCAATTTAATAGGTTAATGCCTACAAAGTTAGGCAATATCCTTAGAGCAGCTGAAAGCCGCCCTTATGATAAGTATGGCTTGGATGCTGTAATTTGCTGGTCTCGCCTCTGGCTAGTATTACCAGATGGGGTGAAGAAAGAATTACAGGAAGCACGGTCAAGCCTGAACACAGCAGCCCGTTTTTGGCTCTGGAGTTTGCTGTTTATGGTATGGACTGTTTGGGCTTGGTGGGCTTTTCCTGCTGCGTTACTGGGGTTAATATTTGCTTACTACTGGACAGTTGATGCGGCAGGTGTCTACTGTAGCTTGTTGGAATCTGCTTTTGATTTGTATCGCTTAGAACTTTATAAATCTCTTCGCTGGCCAATACCTATCAATCCTAAGCAAGAACAAGAGTCCGGTAAGCAATTGACAATTTATTTGTTGCGAGGGTCTGATCAGGACAGACCAATATTCACACCATTAAAGGACAAGTGACTGTCACAAGGGGGAATATTTAGTAAAAAAAACTTGGTTATTGTCTGGGAAAAGATGAGTAGAATTAAACGCTAGCTAAGATATTGATGAATTTTCCAGAATTTTTATAAAAAGTCGCATATTAATGAGTAGAGATGCTTTAGTAGTTGGCATTAATAAGTACAATTTTTCAGGATTGTCAGCGTTACGATCGCCTGCTAACGATGCAGAAGCGATCGCCAAGCGACTCAGCGAAGCTGGAAATTTTCATGTCCAGCGATTGCCGCAATTCCTAAATCCGTTTGAAGATGATGCACCACAGATATCACCAAACCAGGAAATCAAGTTGGCAGATTTAGAGAAGGCTTTAGAAAAACTATTTTATCCTGAAGGCAGAAGCATTCCAGATACAGCCCTCTTCTATTTTTCAGGGCATGGTCTTCGTAAAGATGGACGCATCAAAGAAGGATTTCTGGCAACCAGTGATACCGATCCTGAATTAGGGAACTGGGGACTGCGATTAAAGTGGCTGCGGGAATTGTTAGAGGAAAGTCCAGTACGCCAGCAAATTATCTGGTTGGACTGTTGTTACAGTGGGGAACTACTCAATTTTACAGAAGCTGATCCAGGCGATCGCGGAAAGACACGCGATCGCTGTTTTATCGCCGCTTGCAGAGAATTTGAGCCAGCCCATGAAAACGTGCGTACAGCCAGCAGCGTACTCACTAGCGCGATTTTGCGCGGATTTGACTTAGCTGATGTATCTAACCAATGGGTCACGAACGAAACACTAGTAACATTCTTGCGGCAGGAATTAGAAACAGCACCCCAAAAATTCATCTCTAACAATTTGGGGTGTATTAATCTCTTTTTTAGGAAAGGAACAACAAATAAACAACCTGTTCAATCTACTGTACAAACTCCGAGCCAACCAAATCAGACAGATAAATTAGCAGAGCAATTACGGGCTTGGTTCACTGCCCTACGTTATAGCTTTGAAAAAGGTGAAATTAGCAATGAAAATTATTTTGAGTGGATTATTAATGTCAATAACCGTACAGAGAAAAAGGGGTATAAGCGAGTTTTGGTGCGCGGCATTACAGGAGAAGCCGGAATGGCAGATGTTGCTGCCTTGCGACAGTCAGTAAATGCTCGAAAAACAGATATAGGTTGGCTAATCACCAATCGCCGTGTCAGTAGCGCTGCTAAAGATGAGGTAAACAAGCAAGAAAATCAACATTTATTTTGCTACACCCTTGATGAGTTGCTGGATATAGATGCCGATTTTAATATCTACCTCAACTGGTTAGAAAATGAAATCAAGCAACGGGGAATTGACCGCACTTATATACCTCTAGCTTGTACCAAAGAGGAATTTGATCCCACCTCAAACCAGAAAATGGGTATTAGCCGTTACGCTCAAGCTGATGGTTGGATTGATGGTTATGTTGAACGTTGGCTTGATGATCCTGCCAAAGAACACCTTTCCATTTTGGGTGAATTTGGCACTGGCAAAACTTGGTTTGGGTTGCATTATGCCTGGACTGCCCTGCAACGCTATCGTGATGCTCAACGCCGGGGAGTAGAACGTCCACGTCTACCATTAGTCATTCCTTTACGGGACTATGCCAAAGCAGTGAGTGTAGAATCGCTATTTTCAGAATTCTTTTTTCGCAAGCATGAAATCCCACTGCCTGGTTATTCTGCCTTTGAACAACTCAACCGCATGGGTAAAGTGTTGTTGATTTTTGATGGCTTTGATGAAATGGCAGCTAGAGTCAATCGCCAAGAGATGATCAACAACTTCTGGGAACTAGCCAAAGTAGTAGTACCAGGGGCAAAGGTAATTCTCACCTGTCGCACCGAACATTTCCCCGAAGCAAAAGAAGGAAGGGCTTTGCTAAGTGCAGAGTTGCAAGCTTCTACTATTAACTTGCCTCTAGAGACACCGCGCTTTGAAGTGCTAGAATTAGAAAAATTTGATGACGAGCAAATTCGGCAGGTACTAGCGTTTCGTGCTGAACCAGAGACAGTAGAACGAATAATGAGTAATTCGACATTGCGGGATTTGGCACGTCGTCCCGTAATGACGGAACTGATTATAGAAGCTTTGCCAGAGATTGAGGCGGGCAAGCCAGTTGATATATCACGGGTATATTTATATGCTGTGCGGCACAAGATGGAGAGAGATATCAAAGCCGAGCGAACCTTTACCTCATTAGCAGATAAGCTCTATTTTTTGTGTGAGTTGTCCTGGGAAATGCTCTCAACAGACCAGATGAGCATGAACTACAAAGAATTTCCCGACCGGATTCGGCGTTTATTTCCTGCTGTAGTCCAAGAAGAAAAAGATTTAGACCACTGGCATTACGACATGATGGGGCAAACAATGCTGATTCGTAATGCGGAAGGAGACTACAGCCCCGCCCATCGTTCGTTATTAGAATTTTTTGCTGCCTACAAGCTGGTGGCAGAGTTAGGCGTTTTAGCTCCCGACTTCACAGAACTGGCTCAAGCACAGTCTTGTTTAGATACTGTTTCACCACAAGATTACACTTGGTTAGAATACTTTCAACGACAGTGCGGGGAAGATAGGCAACCGCTCCCCATAGCACCGCTAAATTCATTTGCCAAAGCATCTTTAGAAAAATTATCTAATTATTTTGGTACGGCTCCCTTGGCAAAAGCTGTGCTGGATTTAGCTGTGCCAATGTTAGATGAGCAAGTATTTAAACAACAATTGCTCGCACTAATTCAGTCAACCCGTGGCAAAACCCAGACTCAGGTGGGTTATATAGGTGGCAACCTGGTGAAAATACTACTAGCAAGAAATCCTTATAGTCTGGAAAAATCTGATCTCAGCCATACTGTTATTACAGATGTAAACTTTGCTAATGCCAGCTTGCGGTGGATAAATTTGATGGAAGCGGATCTCACAAACTCGGTCTTTGCGCCAGTTCTGGGAGCGGTTTTGTCGGTGGCATTTAGTGCTGATGGCGAAAAATTGGTGATTGGAGATAGTAAGGGTACTGTACAGGTTTGGGAAGCATCCTCTGGCAGGGTCTCATTGTTCCTTCAAGGGCATGATTCTAGGGTCAATTCAGTGGCATTTTCCCCCGACGGTGAGCGGATTGTCAGTGGTAGTTCTGACAAGACAGTACGGTTGTGGGATGTGAATGGTCAGCCCATTGGTCAACCCTTTGTTGGGCATGATTCTGAGGTCAATTCAGTGGCATTTTCCCCCGACGGTGAGCGGATTGTCAGTGGTAGTTCTGACAAGACAGTACGGTTGTGGGATGTGAATGGTCAGCCCATTGGT
>NZ_JBALEO010000050.1:0-12378 GCF_036918015.1 Nostoc sp. | reverse complement strand
AAATAATCTAGTTAAAATTGCCATTGCGGATAATGGAAAGGGGATGAGTGAACAAGTCAAATCAAAAGTATTTGACCATTTATTTACTACGAAAGCTGTGGGTAAAGGGACGGGGTTGGGGTTGGCGATCGCTCGACAAATCGTTGAAGAAACCCACGGCGGAAAATTGAGTTTTAATTCTGTTTTAGGTGAAGGTACAGAGTTTATTATTGAAATTTCGGTATAATTTAGTCCTCAGATCCCCGACAACTTGCGCGAAGTCGGGGATCTTTTTTGGGAATACTAAATCTGGAAGCCTTAAGGATTTAGCAGCATGGTTAGCACTATTGTCAGTATTCCCGGATATCGCATCTATGATTTACTCTACAATGGTTCACCCAAAGCAAATTCAGCAGCAAAATCAGCCAAAACCTGATTAAACAATTCTGTATTGACGTAAGGAAGAATCCACCAATAAGTTTCTCCGGTTTGAGGATGTACAAAAGCATACTTTCCATTTCCACTGAAACCGCCAATTTACATTAGCAATTGGTGTTTCCCCTTCTGGTACGTAAACTCGTCGCAAAATTGGTTTGAGTCCTAAGCGTTAGCGAGTCTTCTCCCAAAGGGAGACGCTAAGAGCGAACGAGCGTCTGCTCATCCTCACACCACAACTCAACTTCTGCGTCTGGATAAGCAGCTTGAATTTGTTCTACTTCTATGGCGAGTTTTTTTTCCAGGCTTCTTGTTCAAAATAATCACTTTTTGTGTGACATGGCCGAGGAACTCTCAGTCTAAAAGTCATCTGCCGCAGTATCTCCCATCCCCTCTGTCTGCTGATATGAGTCCCTGTCACTTCGCTTAACCAATCTGCCACTTTCCTGCTATTCCATAATCCTCCATCTGGTGCTTTTTCTTGTAACGCCTGCCATAACTGTGCTTGCTGGATATCATTTACTAGGGGTTGTTTACCTTGGTTTGAGTCTCTGCGTAGGCGAAGCCCGCCGAAGGCATCGCCTAAACCTTCCACCCCTAATTCGTTGTATCTTTTTACCAATGCGTATATCCATGTTCTGCTGTAGCCAGTTATTTCCTCCACTTCTTCTGTTTTTTTCCCTTGAGCAACTAACCAAATGATTTGATACTGACGACTTTCTACCCCATCACTAGCTTGACGGTAACGTTGTTCTAACTCTTCAATACTTAGATGTGATTCACATGCGGTAGTTTGACGGTGAACGTTGATCCATAACCCACCCGGCTATGGACTGTAATTTCTCCTTTGTGGAGTTCTGCGGCTCGTTTGGCGATCGCCAACCCTAATCCTGTTCCTTGCAGCTTACCGACATTCCTGCCACGCTGAAATGGAACAAATAGATACTCCATATCTTCTGGTAAAATACCAATCCCCCGATCCTCGACTTCAAAATAAATGGCTTCATCTGTACTATAAAGCCGGAGCAGAATTGGATTGCCGTCAGGTGAATACTTTATGGCATTACTGATGAGATTATTCAGGAGATGCCAAAGCAGTTTTTCATCCACACTGGCGTAGATCTGGTCGGGGTTGTGAGAAAAAGCGATCGCGTGCCGTCTATCTGGGTTACATTGCCAGGGTTCAACTAATATTTGGCATAATTCTACAATATCAGTGATTTCAGCATTAAATAAAGTTGTTTCACGGTCTGTTTGTCCGATCAGTAAAACGTCTTCAATCAATTCATTCATCCGATCGGTTGAAGATTTAATTCGCTCAATTAGTTTCTGCTTCTTTGTTTCATCAACTGAATAACGACTATCTTCCAGCAGTTCGGTGGAACTCAAGATAACAGCTAGGGGATTACGGAGTTCGTGGGAGAGGATGGAAAGATAATCAAAGGAGTGACAATTTGTGCCATTGATGATGGTGCTTTTTTCCTTTGATTCTGCGTGGTGTCGAGCTAAGGCAATTTCAATGTTTGCTTTTAAAGCATTCTGGTTAAATGGCTTGAGGATATAGCCAAAAGGATAGGTGTGCTTTGCTCGATCGAGGGTTGGGCCATCTACATAAGCCGTGAGATAGATGACAGGAATCTGGAAGCGATCGCGTACCTCTTGAGCGACAGCAATACCATCCTGTTCTCCCTTAAGTACAATATCAACTAAGACTAAATTGGGCTGAAGTTCAGCAATTTGCTTCACGGCAGTTTCTGCACTGGCCGCTATGCCAACAACATGGTATCCTAACTTCTGGAGATGCCCTTCAATTTCTCTAGCAACTAAAATTTCATCTTCTACAACGAATATCCTTGTGTCTATCATAGGTTTTGTCCGCTAGACACTCTTTAAGGTGACTTTTACTTGAAGACACCAAGGAAATCACGAATTAAAAAGTTGTACTGTGAATATTAGTAAAATTGCTTCATTATAATTATAGAAAAAAAGAGCGAGCTATTATTTGAATTTAAGAAATCTTCTTATAAATCGCTTAAAATCGTTTTCCATACTCCAAGGTTGAGAAAGTCAAGCGAAATCGTGTGCCATTGCTGCGCTCAAGCTCTAATTTGCCCTCAAGTTGCAGGGCGAGATCGTAGGCAATCTTCAGTCCTAAAGATTTCAGCTTTTTGATGTTCAAAGACTCTGGGATACCAACCCCATTGTCCTCAATGGTGAGAATGTATTGGCAGCCAGCTTTAGGTGGCGTTTTTTGGGGCAACTGTGAATTCTGTGATGTAGATGAAGTTGAAACGTTGGGCTGCTGTGACTCTGGGGGTAACACTTGTTCTAGGGTGATAAAGATTTCTCCTTGGCGCTCATTGGGAAAGCCATGCTTAATGGCATTAGTAATCAGTTCATTGAGCAACAACCCACAGGGCATGGCCGTTTCTAGATTGAAAACAACGGGTTGCAGGCGAAAGCGCAGGTTAATTTGATTCGAGCGAACGTTAAAGAATGCTAAAATAGTACTTGCTAAACGCCGGATGTAGTCATGGAAATTGCTCCGTCCAACGTCGCCGTGTTGGTAGAGGGTTTCGTGAATTAGCGACATGGCTCGTAGACGATGGCGTGTTTCTTCTAACGCCCTGGAAACCGCTGGATGCTTTGTTGCTTCAGTTTGCAACCACAGCATTGAAGAGATCACTTGCAGATTATTTTTGACTCGATGATGAATTTCTTTGAGCAAAACTTCTTTTTGGGCTAACTGATTTTCTAATTGCTTGTAGAGGCTGGCTTTTTGACTAGCAATGCCGATTTGTAAACCCACTTGTTTGAGTAGGTCGATTTCATAAGTTTGCCATTGGCGGGGTGCATAACAATGATGGACAATCAGCATTCCCCAAATTTGATCGGCTTGCAGAATAGCCACCGCTAAGTTTGCCCGCACCTGTATTTGAGCCAGAAATTCGGCATAACAAGAAAGGATGTCTGCGGATCGTGTATCATTGCAAGCAGTGATATAGCCCTGGCGATAGCGTTCTGCCCAGTCTCGATCAAAACAGGGATCTGCGATGGTTTGTCCCGAAAGAGACAACTCAGGTAGGGAAACAACTTCTAGCTCAATGAAGATGTTGTAATCGCTATCAAAGCGGCAGATAACAGTGCGATCGCACTGCAAAAATTGCCGAATCTGCTCTAGGCAAGTTTCTAGAACTTCGTCTAATTGGATGGATTGATTAATAGTTTGGGCGATGGTTGCCAAGAGTTGGTCTGCTTCGGCTTGACGTTGCAGGCGCAGTTCTGCTTGTTGGCGTTCGCGAAGTGCAGCTTGCTGTTCGCTGACATCCCGCGCATTGGCGAGAATCACTGCTTGACCATTCCAAATGATGGGAGTGAGTGTGATCTCGGAGTCAAAGAGTGTGCCATCAATGGGTTTTCTACTTTTCCATTCAAAGTGAACCGTCTCCCCAGCCACCGCCCTTGCCCAATAGTCTGGGAGGAGGTGGAAGGCAGCATCCTGTGCAGAACAGTCTTCTATGATTGACAGCTTGAGGAATTGTTCTCGATCCATTTCCTGGAATTCCAGCACGCGATCGTTGACATCCAGGAGAGTTCCATCTAAATCATGCACCAAGAGGTGGCTGCTGACATTGTTGAAAATGGTACGCAGATTCTGTTCGGAAATTAGCAGAGCGGCTTCTGCGGCTTTGCGTTTGCTAATATCCACTACAGTGGAAAGAATGACCGATTTTCCATTCCAGATGATGCGGTTGAGGGTAATATCTGTGTCAAAGAATGTGCCATCAATGGGTTTTCTGGCTTTCCATTCAAAATTAATCGTTTCTCCAGCTAATGCTTTTTTCCAATAGTCTGGGCGGAGATGAAAGGGATTATCTGGTGCAGAGTAGTCATCAACAATGGAGTATTTTAGCACCTGTTCTCGATTCAACTTATGGTGTTCCAGCACACGATTATTCACATCCAGCAGAGTCCCATCTACGTCAACCACAAAGAGCATACTGCTAACATTGTTGAAAATCGTGCGGAGGTTCTGCTCAGAAATTTGCAGGGCGGCTTCTGCGGTTTTGCGATTGGTGATATCCTCAGCAAGTCCAGCAATCCGGTAAATCTCGCCTTGGGGGTTGTGAATCGGGAAGGAGCGATCGCTAATCCAGCGAATTTCACCATCTGGACGGATAATGCGGAATTCTATTTCCCCTTGGCAGTGTTGTCGGATCGTGGATACTTCGGTGATGACGCGATCGCGGTCTTCTGGATGCACCGCATCTAACCAGGCGTTTGAATTTTGGTAAAGCGTCTCTACAGGTTGTCCCCAAATATCTTCATAGCTGGGGCTGGTGTAGAGAATCTGTCCGTTTGTATCTTCAATGCAAAAGACGTGGTTGATGTTTTCCGCTAGCTGGCGGAATTTTTCCTCGCTCTCCTGTAACGCCGCAGTCCGTTCCTGCACCCGTTGTTCCAACTCTTGATTCAGGTGTTGCACTTGTTGATAAAGATTTGCTTGCTGAATGGCGATCGCCAACTGATCGGCAACCCGACGCGCTAAATCAATCTCATCCTCAGTCAATACCAAAGGCGGTGGCGATCTATGACCTGCTAGCGCTCCCCAGACGACCCCATTCACTTCTAGGGGAAGAATTAACCAGCCACAGGCAACCTTGGAAACTGCTTGAGCGATTTTTGGGTTAACTGGATCGGTGAAGGTGCGTGTGTCCTCAATTATCAAGATTTCTCCTTGTTTCAACCGTTCAGCGATGGGATTATCCTCATCGCTAATCTCAAGTTCCAAGGCTGGTAAACTCTCTGGACTTTGGAGATGCTCTGCCAGAATTATCAAACACTGTCGCTCTGGCAGGTATTGGATGATTGCTGCCCCATCCATTTCTAACAACTCAGTGAATTCTTGGGCGGCGGTTGTAAAAATTGTCTTCAAATCCAGGGAATTGCGAATTGTTTGGATAACTCGGTTAAAGCCTTGCTCTTGGCGAGTTTGACGTTGCAGGGAACTTTCGATACGCTTGCGATCGCTAATATCCATTATGGTTCCGGTCATGCGTACAGGTTGATTATTTGCGTCATAAAAAGCGTGGCCGTTGCCCTCAATCCAGTGAATGCTGCCATCTGCCCAGATGATGCGATATTCGTGATGATAGATGTGGTGTTCTTGGATGGCTTTTTGCACCACCTGTTCTAGGGCCTCTAGGTCATCAGGATGGACAAAATGCAAAAACGTTTCATGCCTGCCATCAAATGTGCCGGGAACCATACCAAAAAGCTGTTCAGTTTCCACTGTCCAGTCTGTTTCACCGGTAATTATATTCAAGTTCCAAATACCCATATGAGCTGCCTTGAGAGCTAGTTGCAGCCTCGCTTCGCTTTCCTGGATTTGATGTACAGCTGTATCAGAAACAGCACTTTTTTGTCTGATCCGCTCCCACACCACGCCCAGAAAGCCTGCGATCGCAATTCCCAGGAAATAGAGGTTCTCTGAATTTTGGGTAGTAGTGAATAAAGCGATCGCCATTACTGTAGACAAAACAGCTGCTAATACCATTTTGGATTTTAGATTTTAGATTTTAGATTTTGGATTGGAAATTGCTTTGCTTGTCTGGTGACAAACCTAGTTTTAACATCATAGTTACCTCCTGAAGGTTCCCTAAAAGCCTCCCAAAAGCTAGGAGTGGGGGAAGATGTGGGAGAATAAAAAAAGCTTCCCACACCTCCCACCCCTCTCACACTCGCAATTCCCCCTGCCCCTCCTAAAAGTACCGAAATTGCTTCGGCGCGACCCCCACAATTCGCTTGAAGTGAAGTGCGAGGTGACTGGGATTAGCGAATCCGCATTCAATCGCAATCTCCGCAATTGTGAGATCGGATTCTCTCAATAGCTGTTTTGCTTGTTCCACACGCTGCCCAATCACATACTGATGAACTGATTTGCCAGTGGATAGTTTAAATAGTCGTGCAAAGTAGTCAGTCGTCATGCCAACTTCATTTGCCAACTTCTCCAAACTCAACTCCTGATTCAGGTTGTCTTGAATATAGCAAAGGATGGTTTGGAGCTTATTAGGCGGCAGTCCACCCACCCCAGATGTCAGAGGAAAAGTATCTGTAGGGGTCGCTGATGGCTCATCCCTCCCTCCCTGCCGCCGGAACATTGCTAGCTCAATGGCAACGCGCAAATCTTGTTGAGTAAAAGGTTTTAGCACATAGCCAAAGGGATTAGTTAGTTTTGCCCGTTGCAGGGTGCTGTCATCGGAGTAGGCAGTAATATAAATTACTGGTATCTGGAAGCGATCGCCGATTTCATCTGCCATCCTAATTCCATCTTGATTCCCTTGCAGATTAATATCCATCAGCACTAAGTCGGGCATACTCTCACTAACCTGCTGAACCACCGTATTGGCTGTGACAGCAATGCCAACCACTTCATACCCCATCTTATGTAAGTGGCTCTCAATTTCCCTGGCGACTAGGATTTCATCTTCTACTATCAAAATCCTGGCAGTTGCCATTCACCCAACTCCTGCTGAATAGAACAGTCGGCTTCATCTTTCAACACCATCTTCTCTAACAGTTGTATCAGTTAAATTAATTCGTCAAACCATTACTTGATTATGCAATTAAAGATAAATTTTAAGTAAAATTTTTATATTATTACATTTTCAAAATTTTGTCGAATTGATTATCGGAATATAAAACAGATTCTCGACTTAAATTATGAAACTGTTTGATCTATATTTATTTGAGAATCTTCAAATCCTACAGTTAGTAAACCGAAAAATTTTGAAGATTGACGAAAAAACAAGGGTTCGAGTCAGCTTTTTGGAACCTGATAATTAGAGGTAATAGCGATCGCTATTAGAGGATGTTTGAAAAGTTTTAGGTGCATATAATTCGCTACTACACAAACCAAGTCTACCTACGTGGACTTTGGTAAGGATTCTGAAAAAATTTTCGGTTTAATCGCTGTAGTATTTGAAGAATTTTTTAATTTCGTGAACTTCTCAATTTAGAGATGTGAAACTGCAATTTTTATGGGAACAATATGTTCAAAAGCAATTCTAAGCATTATCCCAAAATATGTTTGAAATTGCGGGAATCTGTTTTCAGGAGTAGACGCATCAATATGACAGCGAGGTTTGATTTTCCCGACTATTACATTACAGAACAACTCTACACTGGTATAAAAGCGCTGGTATATCCAGGAGTTAGCAACTCCGATAAACTCCCCGTTGTCACTCAGATTTTGGTTAAACAACGAATGTTCGATCCATTCTTTACCACCAAGGCTGTAGGAAAAGGTACTGGGATGGGTCTAGCCATCAGCTACCAGATTGTGACTGAAAAACATCTGGGAACATTGAGATGCGATTCCGAACTGGGAGAGGGAAGGGCTACATTTACCGTCACCATTCCCACTCGACAAACTTGAACTATTTCACTTTTAAGTTTTCGTAGCAAGGACTATTTAGGAATAATTAATCTAGGAAAATGTCAGGATTTAGCAAGATGGTTAGCACAACAGTAAATATTTCTGGATATCACATCACTGAAGAACTTTATAATGCTTCTAGAACTCTAGTTTATCGAGCAGTTCGAGAAAAAGACTCATTACCGGTAGTTATTAAACTGCTGAAAAATCCTTATCCCACTTTTAATGAACTCTTGTCATTTCGCAATCAATACACCATTGCTAAAAATCTCAACTCACCCCTAATCGTCCAAACTTATTGCCTAGAAGCATACCAAAATGGTTATGCGTTGGTGATGGAAGACTTCGGGGGAATTTCTCTAAAGGAATGGGTTTACCGTGAGCGTAGCCGAATGGGAGTCAGGGTTAGGGGACAATCTTTACAGGAATTTTTAGAAATTGCGATCGCACTCTGCAATACCTTAGATATACTTTATCGAGAGCGGATTATACACAAAGACATCAAACCCAGCAATATATTAATTAATCCCGAAACTAAACAAGTCAAATTAATTGACTTTAGTATTGCATCTTTACTCCCACGCGAAACGCAAACACTCATCAATCCCAATGTCTTAGAAGGGACACTGGCTTATATTTCCCCAGAACAAACGGGAAGAATGAATCGGGGGATTGATTACCGGACTGATTTTTATTCTCTGGGTGTGACATTCTACGAATTACTCACAGGAAAGTTACCTTTTGCGTCAAACGAGCCGATGGAGTTGGTGCATTGTCATATTGCCAAACTTCCACCCCTAGTACATGAAATTAACCCACAAATCTCATCTGTAGTCTCCGAGATTGTCAGTAAATTGATGGCAAAAAATGCTGAATCCAGATATCAAAGTGCTTTAGGTTTGAAATTTGATTTAGAAAATTGTCTACATCAGCTACAAGAAACTGGTGACATTCAGAGTTTTGAAATTGCACAAAGGGATATGTGCGATCGCTTCATCATCCCTGACAAACTTTATGGACGAGAAACTGAAGTATCAACTCTACTCCAAGCCTTTGAAAGAGTCAGCCTTGGTGCAACAGAAATGATGCTGTTAGCTGGGTTTTCAGGAATTGGGAAAACTGCGGTTGTCAATGAAGTTCATAAACCAATTGTGCGGCAATGCGGTTATTTTATCAAAGGGAAATATGACCAATTTCAACGAAATATTCCCTTCAGTGCATTTGTGCAAGCCTTCCAAGATTTAATGGGGCAACTGTTAAGCGAAAGTGATGCACAAATTCAGCAATGGAAAAGCCAAATATTATCAGCAGTTGGAGAAAATGGACAAGTAATTATTGAAGTCATCCCCGAATTATCAAGAATTATTGGTGAACAATCACCAGCAATAGAGTTATCAGGAGATGCAGCACAAAACGGCTAATAGCTATTTGTTAATTGCCAATATAAATCAACAAATAGCTATTAGCAATGAGCAATTAGCAAGTTACAAATTTTTACACGATCGCGTCCAACAAGCAGCCTATTCTCTGATTCCCGATGAGCAAAAACAGACGACTCATTACCAAATCGGACAACTGCTTTTACAACAGATTTCCTCAGAAGCACGAGAAGACCGCATTTTTGAAATAGTCAATCAATTAAATTATGGAACTTATTTAATTACCCAACAAACAGAACGAACAGAATTAGCTGAGATCAACCTGATAGCCTGTCGTAAAGCCAAAAGTGCCACCGCCTATCAAGCTGGGCGTGAATATGCCAGCACTGGATTATCAATGCTTGGAGAAAAAGCTTGGCAGCAACAATATGAAATGACGCTATCATTCCATAACGATGCGGCTGAATTAGCCATGCTCTGCGGTGACTTCGAGGCAATGGAACAGTTCATTGATATTGTCATTAAACAGGCACACTCTTTACTGGAAAAGCTCAATGTTTACCGCCTGAGAATTCAAGCTCATACCTCTCAGAATAAACTAACTGAAGCCATTGCGATTGGCATCCAGATCCTGCAACAGTTGGGTGTCACCTTTCCCGAAACTCCCACAATAACTGATATTCAACAGTCAATTCAAGAGATTAGTGAACTGATTGGAGACAGGAAAATTGCAGATTTTGTCTACCTGCCAATGATGACAGATACCACCAAACTTGCAATTATTCAGATGACTAGTAGCATCACACCAGCAGCTTACCTCTCTGGCTCTCCCTTGTTCTCATTACTGACTTGCTTTTCACTCAAATTGTCTTTGCAGCACGGAAACTTATCTATTTCAGCTTATAACTATGTTTGCTATAGCATGATTGTCTGTAATCTCTTGGAAGATGTAGATTTAGCTGTAGAGTTTAGTCAGTTGGCATTGAATGTTGTCTTAAAACTCGATGCTAAAGTAACTAAACCGGAAGTATTACTGATGCAGGCTGGGTATATCCGACACCGCAAAGCTCACATCCAAGAAACGTTATCACTCTTGAGGGAGAGCTATGCAACTGCCATAGAAGTCGGAAACCTGCTAATTGCTGGACATAGTGGTCAATTTTTCTGTTTGCATTCCTTTTGGTGCGGTCAGCCCCTTACCACCTTAGAACAGGATACGCGCACTTACTACAATGCTTTGGTGCAAGTTAATCAATTGGCAACAGCCAATTACTGCCGAATCTATTGGCAATCTGTTTTAAATTTACTGGGAGTTGGGTCGCATCCCACCCTGTTGTCTGGTTCAGCCCTCCAAGAGATGGAATTTCTGCCCCTGCTATTGTCTGCAAATGATCTATATGGGTTGTATTTATTCTATTTATATAAGCTGACCCTTTGCTTTTTATTTGGGGAAGTTGAGCAAGCTAACAATTATGCAGTTGAGGGCAGAAACTATTTAATGGCTGCTGCGGGAATAGTCGGCGAACCTGCTTTTTATCTCTATGATTCTTTGGTTGCGATCGCACAGTTGAATCAAACACCAACAGAGGTATCACAAGCATTAGAGCGGGTGGCGCAAAACCAAACCCAGTTACAACAGCACTGGGCGCACCATGCTCCAATGAATTACCAGCATAAGGTTGATTTGGTAGAAGCGGAAAAATGTCGAGTGTTAGGGCAAAAAGTAGAAGCCAGTGAGTTTTATGACAAGGCCATATCTGGAGCCAAAGAACAAGGCTACATTCAAGAAGAAGCGCTAGCCAATGAACTGGCTGCCAAGTTTTACCTCGACTGGGGCAGACAGCGCATAGCTGGGGACTATATGATTGAAGCTTACTATGGCTATGCTCGTTGGGGTGCGAAAGCCAAAGTTGCTGAATTAGAAAGACGCTATCCCCAACTTCTGGCTTCTATCCTCCAACAAAATCGCACTGCTTTCTCGGTTAACGAAACCGTCTTTGCCACGGGTACAGTCACCTCCACTAGTTCTTCTAATTCTTCCTCCAGCGTCTCTGATTCCCTCGATTTAAAAGCTATTCTCAAGGCTTCCCAAACTATCTCAGGTGAAATTGAACTCGAAAAACTACTTTCATCGTTGCTTGCGATCGTGATTGAAAATGCGGGGGCTGATAAATGCGTGTTAATGCTGTTGCGAGACTCGCACCTGCTGATCGAAGGGTCAATTATTCAGGGTTCAGAGCCAGTAGTGTTGCAGCGCCTTCCCGTTGAGGAGAGTCAAGATATTCCCCTGAAGCTAATTTACAAAGTGAAGCATGACAGAAAGACTGCTGTGCTGCTGGATGCAACTGCCGATCCGACTTTAGCCAACGATCCATATATTATTCGTCAGCAGCCTAAAAGTATCTTGTGCAGCCCGATTTTGCATCAAGGTAAGTTGATGGGCATTTTATATCTAGAAAATACTTTAGTAACGGGGGCGTTTACGAGCGATCGCGTCGAATTGCTAAATTTACTTTGCGCTCAAGCTGCAATATCCCTAGAAAACGCTCGACTTTATGAAAATTCCCAGAACGATGCTCAACAATTAACACAATCTCTAGCAAAATTGCAGATTAATGAAACCCGTTTCCAAAATTTGGCTAATAATATTCCTGGTATGGTGTACCAATTCCGTCTCTGTGCGGATGGTTCAACTTCAACACCCTATGTTAGTTATGGGTGTTTGGACTTGTATGGGTTAGAGCCAGAGTCTGTGATGGCAGGGAAGCATAGCCTTTACACCCTGCACCATCCTGATGATGATCCAGCTATTGCAGAAGCGATCGCCTACTCTGCCCAAAATCTGACACCATTCAAGGAAGAATGGCGCATTATCCTGCCTTCGGGAACCTTCAAATGGGTTCAATGTGCTGCTCGGCCAGAGCGACAAGCTGATGGCGCAATTTTATGGGATGGGGTAGTGATCGATATTAGCGATCGCAAGCAAGCTGAAGCCATTGTGCAGCAAAAATCACAGGATTTACAACAAGCATTACAAGACTTACAACAAGCACAATTACAAATGGTGCAAAGTGAAAAAATGTCAGCTCTAGGTAACTTGGTTGCTGGTGTTGCTCACGAAATGAATAATCCTCTCGGTTTTATTGC
>NZ_JBALEO010000049.1:0-50133 GCF_036918015.1 Nostoc sp. | reverse complement strand
AAAGTAAAAGCTCCTTTTGCTTGCGGAAAACACCAAAATGAGAAAGCAAACTGGGGTTTGAGAAAGTAAAAGCTCCTTTTGCTTGCGGAAAACACCAAAATGAGAAAGCAAACTGGGGTTTGAGAAAGTAAAAGCTCCTTTTGCTTGCGGAAAACACTGAAATGAGAAAGCAAACACAGCTTTTGAGAAAGCAAACTGGGGTTTGAGTAAGTCAAATGCCATTTTCCTTATTAAATTCGACTTTATATATTTTTTCGATAAATTAACTAGTACAACACGGCGGAAATAAACCATCCATTGCAAATCAATGAAATGCTTATGCTATATTCATTTGTAATTTTTAATTCCGCCTTGCGGTACTAGTTATTGTCCATCGTGACTTTTTCGGCTTATTCCCTGGCTTGGACTGTGGTCGATATTTCTTGCAAAATCCTC
The DNA here is from genome assembly GCF_036918015.1 of Nostoc sp. Classification (GTDB taxonomy): domain Bacteria; phylum Cyanobacteriota; class Cyanobacteriia; order Cyanobacteriales; family Nostocaceae; genus Nostoc. Next base: position 49,698 of record NZ_JBALEO010000049.1, on the reverse strand, counting down.
AGTATTTAGCAGCGTGTTCATTTGCAATAAACCTTTTTAACTGTCGCTTGTAGGACAAGGAACAGACTTTTCTCCTGACCAATCTGTAAGAGTATTTTCATCTTTATAATGCCGGGGAGTTTTCAGCAGCAAATACCAAGCTTCTCCAGCATCCAATAAATTAAACTTTTCAGAATATTGAGTTTCTAACAAATCCCTAACCATCACATAATAGTCCGAGTTCATTGCTGGAAAAATATGATGTTCAGTGTGATGAGAAAAATTTAAATGCAACAAGTCAAATATTTTGTAAACCCGGAGAGACATACTATTAATTAGTGGGTCATTAACGTTGGTCATCGGACAAAGTAAATGATTTGTATAAATATAAAAAATTACTCCAGCATAACCAATTGCAATCGGTAAAAAGTAACCAAGTATAAGTTTTATGGGTTCAAATTGGAGATAGATGAGGATACTCAGATGAATCATTATCATCATCAATAATTCCCCTGCGATCGCTCGACGATCTTTCGGACTGACTGTAAATGCAGCCGGAACATAATCGACGGATTTATGATTGAAAAACAGCACAGATGTCAGATTGCGAAAAGTATGTACTCCCCAAGCAGAAGTCATTCCCACAATGAACCATACCGGATTGACTTCAGTAGAAGGCACAAATAAGTCCTGAATCCATTTCCCCCAGGTTGAAGATTGTTCATATAAGTAATTGCGATCTGGGTCGCCCAAATCATTAGTATGATTATGATGTACTCGGTTATGAACTGCTTTCCATAATGTTGGTGGCATCCACAACATTGTTAGCCCTAGAAAACCAATGATATAGATTAATCGAGGATTTTTAATTACGCTACCATGCATCAAATCGTGGGTGCTAAATAGTAAGACAACGACGCTATTGCCCATAATTATGCTTAAAGGTACATAAAGCCATAAAAGGTATGGCGACCAAGAATCTAACCGCGCTGCTATCATCCAACCTAGTATTAAAATTGCCAGATTAATGAACAAGATAATTAACTTACTTGGATCGGGAATAAATGCTTCAGGTGGCATCAGAGAACGTAATTCTTTCGCATATATTTTCTGGTGAATAAGTGTCCGATCTGTACTAACATTCATAAATAATTTTTCAGTTAGATAATTTCACTGGGTAAAGTTTTGCGGGAAATCGTAGCGTTTTTCAACTGGAATAATTAAATTCACAACTAGGATAAGTATCTAAATCGTAACACAAAATATTTCTGCGGTAGACCTCTTGCATAATTTTGGCATTGCCTACACGTCTTCCTCAGAATAATTTCTGTGGTTCAAAGTGAAAGTTATCTGAAGCTGACTAAAATTATTGTTTTACCCACATTACTAGCTAGAGGCTATTAGGATGTCAAGTTTATCTTGGTAGGTAATAAATTTTTTAGTAATAGCTTTAGTCTTTCTTTTCTAATCACTAAAGTGCTTACTAAAAACCCTCGATACTAGCTTGACAAAGTACTAAAAAACGTGAGATATTTAAAGGCTTACCAATTTCAATCCCCCCACATCTTTATAGATGCAGGGGGAGTAATAAAATAACCCACAATTTGGATTTTTGATCAATTTTTGGGCAGTATTCACCGATTAATCCTACATACCGCAGGTGCGATGTCTACGAAGAGCTACGCCTACGCACAATTTATACTTTGTGCAAGCAAGCAGCCCACCTCAAAACTATTCAGACGCTTTGTTATTAGCTCTATTAGCACGCGCCTCAGCTGAAGCCATGACCTCATCAAAATTTTCTAGCACTTCGCCAGGGAAGTTTTCCAAAACTCTGGTAGAAAGAGCAACCCGCCCTTTACCTTCATCCAAGTCAATAATTACAGCTTTAATTGGCTGGCCAACTTGAAATACTTTTTCTAAAGAATCAATAAATTTCTGGCTTACCTGCTTGATATGAAGTAAGGCGCTCATGCCACTTAAATCGACAAATACACCAAAAGGTTTGATACCAGTAACTTTGCCTTCCACCAGTTGACCTAGTTCTAATAAGCTGAAGTTGCTAGAACGAGTTGCTAAACGCTGGGAAAGAATGAGTTTGTTGGTGTTTTTATTAATTTCCAAAAAACCCACAGTCAGATTTTGACCTTTGAGTGCTTCTAAATTATCACGCTCTGCCAAGTGCGATCGCGGGATAAATCCCCGCAAAGAAAGAATATCGACGGTGACACCACCTTTATTCACACCCATAACCCGTACTTGTACAGTTTGAGCATTTTCCTGCATTTCGGCCAATCGTTCCCAGATGTGCTGAATTTCCAATTGCTTTCGAGAAAGGGTCACTTGACCTTCTGCATCCTGATCTCGGATAATCAAAAACTGCATTTCCTCTTGCAATGGCAGCACTTCCGATAAATCGGTAACTGCTCTCAAAGAAGCCTCATCACGCGGCAGAAAAGCTGACGACTTGCCACCAATATCAACATAAGCGCCATCATGGTCAAGTTGGAACACTTTGCCATGTACAACCTGTCCCTTTTGAAATTGGTAGTCGTGTTTTTCTAGTGCTTTGGCAAAATCGTCCATTGTAAAGGGCGAATTGGCTGTTTGAGAAAGTTTCGATTCGGAATTCATGACTTTTGAAGATTAGTTTTTATTTGATATGGTGCAACTGAAGTTTAAATTGTCATTTGTCATTTGTCATTTGTCCTTTGTTATTCACCAATGACCAATGACCAATGACGAACTTGGCTGCGTATGCTTCAGTTTAGTTGACCAAAGAGTTGTTTTACTTGCTCCCAAGCATCGGCCGCAGCTTTAGGATTATAACTGGCACGGTGGTCGCAGAAAAATCCGTGATCAGCTCCATCGTAGCGAAACACGCGATGAGGAATTTTATATTTTTCTAACTCTGCTGTAATCTCATCTACTTGTTCGCCTGGGATGCTAGCATCTTCTGTGCCAAAGAAGGCATAGAGAGTACCTGATATTTCTCTAGTGCGGGTGACAGTAGGAGCGCCACCTCCTGGCGTGCGGGTGGTAATTCCAGCACCGTAGAAGGAAGCAGTAGCTTTAATATCTGGCAAGGTGGCTGCAAGATATGCGACGTGACCACCAAAGCAGAAGCCAATACAACCAAAACCATCTTTTTTCACTTGAGGCAGATTTTTGAGGTAGTCAATTGCTAATTGAATATCGCTCAATAACTCTGAGGCTTGGGTTTGCATGGCGTAGCTTCTGCCCGTTTCAATATCTTCAGGTGTGTATCCAGTTTCAAAACCAGGAGCAATCCGTTGAAAAAGTGCAGGTGCGATCGCTACATACCCAAGTTGGGCAATCCGTTCTGTAACTTCCCGAATGTGAACGTTGACACCAAAAATTTCTTGTAATACTACAACTCCTGGGTAAAAACCAGATTCTTTTGGCTCTGCTAGATAAGCAGACACTTGAATATTATCTTGCAAAAGATTAACCGTTGTGGTAATTGTTGCTTGCTCTGTCATAATAATTTTTACCAGTGCTGTGTGATTAGCCGTGTGTTTATTTGATATAACTATGCCAGTATGCCCAGCTTTTTTCTAATTAAATTATCAATTACCAATAGTGAGCGCATTAAAAATTTGTATTAGAAAAACTTTATATGTAAATAAATATATTTGAGATGTAGCAAATGTAGCTGGTCACAAAAGGAGGGCTGAGTCAAAAGTGTTGAGTATAAAAGCAACACTTAATACTCAAAACTCAGCACTCAGCACTCAGAACTCAGCACTCATTAGCACTTAGTATTCAGGAGGTTTGGTGATGATTCAATTCCGTATTCAGCCAGACAGCGAAATTCCCGCATCAACCCAGCTGTTTAATCAAATCCGATTTGCGATCGCTTCTCGGCAATATCCCCCTGCTTACAAATTACCAAGCACACGGGCGCTGGCAATGCAAACAGGGTTACACCGAAACACCATAAGTAAGGTTTACCGTCAACTAGAGGAAGACGGATTTGTTGAAAGTATGGCTGGTTCGGGTATTTATGTTCGTGCCCAAGGTCATGAGGGCGGTAGCAGGCTGCAATCACCAATTCTCAAACAAAATCCTGATACATATCAAGTTGTCCAGCAAGCACTTGACGAGTTACTTTCACAAGGATGTTCGCTAAATCAGGCTAGAGAGCTATTTTTAGCGGAAATTGACTGGCGCTTGCGTTGTAGTGCGCGAGTATTGGTTGCAGTTCCATCTTATGATATGGGTGCTGGTGAATTGATGGTGTATGAATTAGAGCGATCGCTAAAAATTCCAGTGCAGTTGGTAGCAATGGAAGAATTAACAGCTGTGTTAGATAAAACTACCTCTGCGACAGTAGTCACCAGTCGGTATTTTATCAGTAATGTAGAAGCGATCGCAGCTCCAAAAGCTGCACGGGTAATTCCTCTCGATATCTACGACTACAGCAAAGAACTCAGCATATTGAAAACCCTACCCAAAGAAAACTGTGTTGGGATAGTTAGCCTCAGTTCTGGGATTGCACGAGCCGCAGAAGTCATCCTCCACGGTTTGCGCGGTGATGAACTACTGGTGATGACTTCGCAACCAAAAGATGCCTATAAACTTCAGGCAATGGTTAAGCGGGCTGAAGTAATCATCAGCGACCAAGCCAGTTTTGCGGCAGTACAAGCAGCCGTACAAGCATCTGATGAAGATATTATTCGTCCACCAAAACTGATTAAGGTTGAAAATTATATCGGCGCTAACTCGATTAACTTGCTAAAACGAGAACTAGGTTTGAGCTAATCCAAAGGGTAAGAATGGCATAGACAGACACACCTAGCAAATAACTCAGGATTATGATTGTGGAAATGCAACCCTACATTGGTTTGTTGGAAGCAATCAAGTAGATGTATATCTGAAACTGTTAAGAGGCGATATGAGCATCCCACTTCTGGACTATCCCATACAAGAAAAACTAGTGACCGTCGCAGATGTTTCTTGGGAGGAATTCAAAGGTATTGAGGCGCAGCTAAAGGACAACCGCAATGTCCGACTCTCTTATTTGTCAGGAATATTAGAAATCATGTCGCCCATTGGTGAAAAACACGAGGAAGTGAAAACAACTCTTGGCTACTTGCTAGAAGCTTACATGAGAGAGTTGGGAATTCGGTTCTATGGTCGTGGTGGTTTTACATTGGAAGAACCTGGGTATGCTTCTGGCACACCCGATGAGTCTTACAGCATCAACACAAAAGGTGAAGTTCCTGACATTGTTATTGAAGTTATTGTTACTAGCGGCACAATTAACCGAAAAGAGTTATACAAACCCAAGAAAGTGCCTGAAGTTTGGTTCTGGAAATCTAACCAGATAAAAATATTTCGTTTAAATGCGAGTGTTGAATATGAAGAAGTAAACCGTAGTGGTTTCTTTCCGAATTTAGACCCAGCTTTGTTGCTGCAATATATCGGGCATCCTGACCAGTACGACGCTGTTGCCGAATTTGTACAGGCTATCTGAAAAATCAGTTAATTCATCTGTGGCTCTGGCGTGTTAATTTGCAAAAACTCTTGTACCCGTTGCATATAAGTTGAGGCATCTTCCAACATTGGGAAATGCGCTGTGTTGGGAATCATCACAAATTCCACTTTGTCACTCAATGCAGCCGCTTGACGACCCATCTCGGCTGGAATAATTTTGTCATACTCCCCCGCCACAAGCAGAGTCGGCACTGTTAGCTTGGCAAACTCTTGCGGCATCACTTCAGATTGAGCCTTACTGACTGAAGTAAAAATTGTTCCTAAAGCGGCATCGTAATCTGCTTCGAGAAAATCTTCCAAAAAAGCTTGCCGCTCAGAATGTGGTATGGAACTATGTAGAAATCTGGCCATAAACATCCGGTCAACAAATGGGATTTTGCTTAACCACTTGGGACGGAATTTCACTACATACCCACCAAATTTATGAAAGGCACTAAAAGATTTTTCGTCGTACTCAAAAACGCCACTACAAGTTAAAATTCCTCGTTCAACTCGTTGGGGATAGCAGTTAAAAAATAAAGTGGCAACAGAAGCACCCATTGAATGAGCATGAATATAAACACGCTGAATATGTAACCCATCTAGCAAAGCTGCCAAATCATCAGCGTATTCCTCTAACTCATAGGTTAACTCTCTAATTGCCTCTGATTCTTCCTGTGGAGATTCAGATTCAGCAACGGCTTCACTTGCTTGGGCAATGGTTGGCTTCCCACGAGAACGACCAAATCCACGCAAATCGTAGAGTAAACAATCAAATTGTTCTGATAAAGCATCAGCAGTATTTTGCCAATACCTAGCCGAACCAGCCCAACCGTGGATGAAAACCATCACTGGTTTTACCAAAGAACCCGATGGTTTTTTCACCCATTCGTAGTAATGCTCAACGCCACGAACATTAAGATAAGGCATTTTTGAAAGTTAGGAGTTAGGAGTTAGGAGTTAAAAGTCGGGAGTTAAGAGTGAGTATTTATTACGCTTCCCCTATCTCCCTAATCCCCTTCATCTCCCTCAGTCCCTACTCAGCACTCAGTACTCAGCACTCAGTACTGATTTAGGCTGATTCCGGTTTCGGTAATGAAGACGGATGTATTATCAGTTCAGCAGTCGATCGCTTCTCGACCATTTCCCTTGTAACTGTACAGCGTGTCACATCCTTACGGGATGGTAACTCATACATTACATCCAACATCAATTCTTCGACAATACCACGTAATGCTCTCGCACCAGTTTTACGGCGGTAAGCTTCTTGAGCGATCGCTCGTAAAGCATCTGCTTTAAAATCTAGCTGGACATTATCCATCTTCAGCAGCTTTTGGTACTGCTTCACTAGGGCGCTGCGTGGTTGAGTCAGAATCGCCATCAGCGCTTCTTCATCTAGCGGATCTACTACTGCTACCATTGGCATCCGCCCAATAAACTCTGGAATCAGGCCAAATTTTACTAAATCATCCGGTTCTAGATGGCGAAGCGTGTCTGCTGCTCGTTTCTCCTTCGATTGGCCTTCTCCCGGTTGTACAAAGCCGATTGCTTTTTTGCCAACTCTCTGATCTACAATCTTGTCTAAGCCTACGAAGGCACCACCACAGACGAACAAAATATTACTTGTATCAATCTGGATGCAATCTTGATAAGGATGCTTGCGCCCTCCTTGGGGTGGTACATTAGCGATCGTTCCCTCTAACATTTTCAGCAAGGCTTGCTGCACGCCTTCGCCAGAAACATCGCGGGTAATTGACGTGTTCTCACTCTTACGAGCAATTTTGTCAATTTCGTCAATATAAATAATTCCCCGTTGGGCTTCCTCTATATCTAAATCTGCCACCTGCAACAGTCGCAGCAAGATATTTTCTACATCTTCTCCCACATACCCCGCTTCCGTCAGTGTCGTCGCATCGGCGACGGCAAAGGGTACATCCAAGATTTTCGCTAGTGTTTGCGCTAAGAGAGTTTTGCCGCAACCAGTCGGGCCGATTAACAAGATGTTGGACTTTTGCAGTTCTATGGCATCATCTGATCCAGGTTTGCCACTGGCCTTAGACTGAATTACTGCCAGCCGCTTGTAGTGATTGTAAACGGCGACTGACAGCACTTTCTTCGCTTCGTCTTGACCAATAACGTGTTCGTCTAGATATTTTTTAATCTCTCTTGGCTTGGGTATTTGATTAAACGAAATACTAGCAGAGTGAGTACGCCGTTTTTCAGGTGGCTCTGCTCTTGGTGCTGGTTGTGCTGCCGCACCATTAGTATCGAGCAACTCCTCGTCTAGTATTTCATTACACAAGTCAACGCATTCATCGCAGATGTAGACTCCCGGCCCTGCGATTAATTTACGCACCTGCTCTTGAGACTTGCCACAAAATGAACATTTCAAATGGGAGTCGTACTTAGACATACCAGCCTCTTATTTCAGAATGGTGACGTTTTCCCCTGCTACGGGAAGATTTTGCCTGGAAATGACCTGATCAATCAAACCGTAGTTTTTTGCCTCTTCAGCCGACATAAAAAAGTCGCGCTCAGTATCTGCTTCAAGTCTTTCTAAGGGTTGACCAGTATGGTGAGCCATTAACTGATTCAACTTAGCCTTAACGTAAAGAATTTCTCTGGCTTGAATTTCAATGTCAATGGCTTGACCTTGAGCGCCACCAAGTGGTTGGTGAATCATAATCCGGGAGTCGGGCAGAGACATTCGCTTACCGGCAGCTCCTGCTGTCAACAAAAATGCCCCCATGCTCGCAGCTAATCCAAAACAGATGGTAACAACATCAGGGCGAATTTGCTGTATTGTATCATAGATTGCCATCCCTGCGTAGACGGAGCCGCCAGGAGAATTAACATACAGTTGGATGTCTTTTTCTGAGTCTTCGGCATCTAGGAATAACAACTGAGCCACAATTGAGTTGGCTACGGCATCGTCTATTGGCGTTCCTAAAAAGATAATCCGCTCTCGCAGCAGGCGGGAGTAGATGTCGAAAGCCCTTTCTCCCATGCCAGATTGCTCTATAACCATCGGTACGATGTTGCTAGGGCTGCTCAACTGGGAGTTAATGTTTATTCGACTTAAGTTGCTGATTGGGGAATTTCCCGACTGCGATTCAAGCATACAAGCTTTCTTTGACGATTATTTAGGACAAATGTTTCAGCAGCCGATGCTGCCTTTTCACCGAATGGAATTTGTATAAGCTACGTGTTAACCATTATGCCTCATATAATTTCCTCTCGTGTAACACAGTATCAAGCTCAGGCGATAACAGATGTCACTATTTGCCGAAAATTCATTAATTCTTTAATTATTTTGACTTCATCCCTGAGTTAAAGGGCATTGGGCATGGGGCATGGGGCATTGGTTATTTTTCCCTCTACTTCCTCATCTCCCTTACCTTACCCATTTCACCAGTACTTTAACTCAGAACTGGTGAACTCATGGTTGTGGGATTTTTTATTATCCTTCTGTAACTTCTGTAGAAGTTTCGCTGTTTTCTTCCTCAATCTGAGGTGTATCACTATCAGCATCAGATTCTGTGTTTTCAGTTTCTTCTGCGGGACTCAAAGAACCTTCGGGTACAAGTTCAACTGATGAGTGTTCTAAGAGCCAATCGATGATTTTTTCAGTTAACAGTTCGTTTTCCACGATTGACCGCAGTTTATCTTCATCAACGTTTTGCTCCTCTGGGTACTGCTCCAAAAGTTCTGTGACTCTGGCTGCGATTTCTTCTGGTGTTACCTCGATAGATTCGCGTTTCCCGATTTCCCGCAAGGATAAGGAGCGTTTGATGCGTTCAATTGCTTCAGTACGCGATCGCTCCCGCAATTGCGGAATAATATCTTGAGTAAACAGCTTTCTCACATCCAATCCCTGCTGAGACAGCCGCATTGCTGTTTGCGTTAGCATCGCATCCACTTCTTGCTCAATCAAAGTTGCTGGTAAGTCAACTTCTACGTGCTTGAGCAGTTCCGTTAACAAAGCTTCCTGCTTATTGGTTTTTGTTTTGTCGTCCGCCTCTTTCTGATATCGCTCTACCAAAGAAGCGCGTAACTCCTCTAAGGTTTCAAAATCGCTGATTTCCTGGGCTAAATCGTCATTTATTTCTGGTAGTTCCTTTTCTTTGATTTCTTTGAGCGTCACGGTGAAAGTTGCCGCTTTTCCAGCTAATTCTTCATTAGCATAAGGATCTGGGAACTGTGCTGCAATTTCTTTGGTTTCTTCAGGATTCATCCCCACTATTCCCGAAATAAAGCCTGGAATAAACTTATCTTCCTGCAATTCAACTTGAAAATCAGTTGCTTCGGCTCCGGGAATCGGTTCTAGTTCAGCTGTTTCGTCCTCGCCCTCAACTCTGGCGAATGAACCTTTAAAATCAACTACGGCAATATCGCCAATTTGAGCTGCACGTCCTTCCACAGGAATCAATGTCGCCAATTCTTGACGTTCTTTATCCAGCGTGTTCTCCACTCGCTCTGGATCGTACTTCACTTCTTCGGCTTTGGCTTGCAAATCAGTGTACTGCACTAGATTCACTTCTGGTTCTACATCGACAGCAGCCGAAATTGTCAGGGGTTTTCCCGGTTCATAATTCTTAATCAGATCCTCAAAAGAGGAGCGCAACTGCGGCTGACCAATTGCTGGGATGGCTTCTTGTTTAACTGCTTGCTCTATGCCATCTTGAATTAATTCTTCCAGCGCCGCTGCTTTGATTCGAGTTGTACCCAGCCGTTGTAATAATATCGGCCGAGGCACCTTGCCTTTACGAAACCCAGGAATATTGGCAGTACTCGCTAAGTTTTTAATGACCTGTTCGTAAGTTTGCTTGGTAATTTCTGGCGTAATCTCTATTTCCAGGCCAATTTGGCTGGCGGGAAGTTTTTCCTGGGTGACTTTCATGCTTCGTCTCTAGTTTTCTGGTATTTTATACTCCGATTAGACACAAAACGCAATAAAATAATTGTTTGCGTTTATGACTTGATGTCTCTTAGGGGTAATGGGAGTTTGCCAAAAGGTCTTGTGACATCCAATGATGGATGTTTGTCCTGGGGCAAAGATCCAGTTTACTGCCAATTATCAAGGACTTGACATTTTACCTTCATAACAATTTGATTAATGGGGCATTGGGATTAGGGGGGAGGTGGTAGGTGGTAGAGAATAAATCTGTACCCTGTAACCTGTAGCCTATTCCCTTCTTCACTTCCCTCTCACTCTAAAACTTGGGAATTAATTATTCAGTGGGCTAACGCCGTGATATCCTGGTTCTCAAAGAGTGGTTAGTACCCCCAGGTTAAAGTTATAGTATTGAGTCTAGCTATTATCTAGCTATTATTAAGTTGTTTGTGGTACGAAAGTGCGTCTGTTACTTAACCGCATAGCTCAGTTTTACGTTGTGCTGGCTTTATGCATTTAGACCCTAGTATATTTATCATCTTAGTAAGAAAGTTTGCAACCAATACATTTGTTTCTTTACAGGTAGGATGCTTGTAAAACGCAACTCCTAAGTGCAGATATCTCCGCTCTTCTGATAAATGGCGCTTTGTTGTATAATATATAGTTATAGTTAAAATCGATGAAAAAAATAAATCACCGTTATTTTAAAATGCAACATCACTTAACTTATTAAACAACCAAAAAAATAAATGTATTAAATATCTAAAGATAGACTAAATTAAAGAAAAATCTAAACCTATTAAAAAAAATATTTCCAGACTGCGATCGCTATCTAAATATAAATAAATTGTCAATTGTGCCAAGAAATTGCAGATTAAGTCTCTTATAAGGAGGAAGCAAGTTTGTCGAAATCCTATCGTTTAGCTATTTTGGGAGCGACTGGTGCAGTAGGCACAGAGTTGCTGGAATTATTAGAAAGCCGTAATTTTCCGGTTGCTGACTTGAAGTTATTGGCATCAGAGCGGAGTGTGGGGCGATCGCTACGGTTTAAAGGTGAAAATATACCAATAGAGGCAGTGAGCGATCGCGCTTTTGAAAATGTCGATATAGTACTAGCTAGTGCAGGTGGTTCCACATCCAAAACTTGGGCAGCAGTTGCTGTGGAAAAGGGCGCAGTGGTAATTGACAACTCCAGTGCCTTTCGGATGAACCCGGAAGTTCCCTTAGTAGTTCCAGAGGTGAATCCCCAAGCAGCAGCGCATCACCAAGGCATTATTGCTAACCCCAACTGCACAACGATTTTAATGGCTGTGGCAGTTTGGCCATTGCATAAAGTTAAACCAGTGCAACGCATCGTCGCTGCAACCTACCAATCGGCTAGTGGTGCGGGTGCTAGAGCAATGGCAGAAGTCAAAACTCAAACAAGCGCTATACTACAAGGACAGCCACCGATTGCCGAAATATTGCCTTACCCATTGGCATTTAATTTATTCCCTCATAACTCCCCATTAAACGATTTGGGTTATTGTGAGGAAGAAATGAAAATGGTCAACGAAACCCGAAAAATATTTGGTACGCAGCAAATCAGAATCACTGCAACCTGTATACGGGTTCCCGTACTCCGCGCCCACTCAGAAGCCATTAATTTAGAATTTGAGACTCCCTTTAGTGCGAAGGAAGCCAAAGAAATTCTAAGTTCCTCCCCTGGAGTAAAACTGGTAGAAGATTGGGGAACGAATCATTTTCCGATGCCAATAGAAGCAACCGGTCGAGATGAAGTTTTAGTGGGAAGAATTCGCCAGGATATTTCTCATCCTTGTGGCTTGGAATTATGGTTATGTGGCGACCAAATTCGCAAAGGCGCAGCATTAAATGCAGTACAAATCGCCGAGTTGTTAGTAGAGAAAAATCTACTCAAACCATTAGCTATTAGTCATTAGTCATTGGTCATTAGTCCTTTGTCATTGGTAAAGCAACAAAGGACAAAGGACGAAGGACAAGTGACAAATGACAAATGACACTTGAAAGCAATTTGCAGATAGGTTATTACAATAGAGAACCACCAAGATATAAAAACATGGGTAATCAGGAGTGAAAAAAGGGTGGGAGATTTTGGCAATGTTTTAACCGCGATGATTACGCCATTTAAAGCAGATGGTAGTGTCAACTATGATGTAGCGGCAGAACTGGCGGCGCATCTAGCTAACAACGGTACAGATACATTGGTGATGTGCGGCACAACAGGAGAATCCCCGACGCTAAGTTGGGATGAAGAATACCAGTTGTTTGTCGAGGTATTGCAGTCCGTGGCCGGAAAAGCCAAGGTAATCGCAGGTTGTGGATCGAATTCCACCAAAGAAGCGATCGCAGCCACCCAAAAAGCGTCTAAGATAGGAGTACATGGTTCCTTACAAGTTGTTCCTTATTACAACAAACCGCCACAAGCGGGATTGGAAGCGCACTTTAAGGCGATAGCACAAGCCTGTCCCGACTTACCGTTGTTGTTATATAATGTCCCCGGTCGTACCGGACAAAACCTTCAGCCAGAAACAGTTGCCCGGTTAGCTGAGGTTAGCAATATTGTCGGGATTAAAGAATCCACTGGTAATATAGATCAGGCAAGCGAAATTCGTCGCTTGACACCAAAAGAATTCCACATCTATTCTGGTGATGATTACATGACTTTGCCCTTGTTAGCGATCGGGGCAAAGGGTGTGGTAAGTGTAGCTTCTCATCTGGTAGGAAACCAACTACAGCAGATGATTCAAGCTTTTAATGCGGGAAAAATTGAGGTAGCAAGCGACATTCATCTCCAACTATTTCCGTTGTTTAAAGCTCTATTTCTCACTTCAAATCCCATTCCAGTGAAAAAAGCACTGCAACTTCAAGGTTGGGAGGTTGGTTCAACTCGTCCGCCGCTATGTGAAGCTGATTTAGAAGTCAGTCAAAAATTAGAAGCGGTTCTGAAAGAACTTAGTTTAATTTAACCACCAACTTATTTAAATGCTGGTAGTCTCCTCCTTGTCAAAGATACATATAAACAACGATCATAATTGTTCATAAGTTGCAATTTAAAAACCTGTGCTAGGACTGATAGATATACTATGAATCCTTGAGTCTTACAGTTGATTTTATTGAATAAAAAATTGAAATCTTCAATTAAAACTTGATTGCTTTGGGACTGGCTTAAGAGACAGATGATGTTGTCTTAAATAAAAGTTCGTTAACTATCAACTTAATTAACCACAAGTAACAATCTAAGGAGAAAATGGCTAAAAACGAAGCTAACAATTCCGCCTTGAAAATTATTCCTTTGGGCGGTTTGCATGAAATTGGTAAAAATACCTGTCTTTTTGAGTATGACGATGAAATAATCCTATTAGATGCAGGATTGGCTTTTCCCACAGAGGCGATGCATGGGGTAAATATTGTTTTACCAGATACGACCTATCTGCGGGAAAATCGCCACAAAATTAAAGGGATGATCGTTACTCATGGTCATGAAGACCATATTGGTGGGATTGCCTTTCATCTCAAGCAATTTGATATCCCGGTGATTTATGGCCCCAGACTAGCAATGGCAATGCTAGAGGGTAAATTAGAAGAAGCAGGAGTCCGCGATCGCACAGAAATTAGAACAGTTCTACCACGTGATGTAGTACGGATTGGCAAAAACTTTTTAGTTGAATATATCCGCAACACTCATTCCATCGCTGATAGTTTCACTGTTGCCATTCATACTCCCCTGGGTGTAGTCATTCACACAGGGGATTTTAAAATTGACCATACTCCAGTAGATGGTGAAAAGTTTGATTTACAACGCCTAGCAGAACATGGGGAAAAAGGCGTTCTTTGTTTACTGAGTGATTCCACTAACGCCGAGATACCAGGATTTACACCTTCAGAACGTTCAGTTTATCCCAATCTGGAGAGAGTATTTAGTCAAGCACCTGGGCGATTATTTGTCACTACCTTTGCTTCTAGCGTCCATCGCATCAACATGATTTTGGATATTGCCAAGAAGCAGAACCGTGTAGTGACGGTTGTCGGGCGTTCCATGCTGAACTTGATTGCTCATGCCCGCAATTTAGGTTACATCAAATGTGAAGATAATCTGCTGCAACCATTGCACGCCGTCCGCAATCTACCCGATGAAAGAGTACTGGTTTTAACTACAGGTTCTCAAGGGGAATTGATGGCAGCAATGACCCGCATTGCCAACAAAGAACATCCTCACATTAAAATCCGCCAAGGAGATACGGTAGTATTCTCTGCTAACCCAATTCCCGGAAATACGATCGCTGTAGTCAACACCATTGATAAATTAATGATTCAAGGTGCGAAAGTGATCTACGGTCGGGATAAAGGGATTCACGTCTCCGGTCACGGTTGTCAGGAAGAACAAAAACTGATGATTGCCTTAACTCGACCGAAATTCTTTGTGCCATTTCACGGCGAACATCGGATGCTAGTGAAGCACGCAGAAACGGCTCAGAGTATGGGCATTCCCGCAGAAAATATGATCATTATTCAGAATGGTGATATTGTCGAACTGACAGAAGATGCTATTCGCGTCGCTGGTAAAGTACCATCTGGTATTGAATTGGTGGATACTACTAGTTCGGGTATGGTAAGTGCGAAAGTGCTGCAAGAACGGCAACGCATGGCTTCAGAAGGCATTATCACGATCGCAGCTGCCATTGATTGGAATGGTAAACTGTTGGCAAAACCAGAAACTCATCTCCGGGGTGTAGTTACAAGTGTAGAGCGATCGTTGTTACAAACTTGGGTAAAACAACGCATTGAAGAAATCCTCACTGTGCGCTGGACAGAATTTGCTCCTGGCGGTGAAGCAGCAGATGTAGACTGGGGTGGATTGCAAGGAACTTTAGAACGAGAATTGCAACGTTCCATTCGTCGGGAATTGCAATGTCAACCTTCTGTGACTTTGTTGATGCAAATCCCTGATGAGCCACCTGTAAAAGTTGCTGATGGCAGAAGACGGCGGACTCGGACTGCTGCTCAGGTAGCATCATAGAGAATTTAAGGTAAAAATCTCATACAGAGATAAGTTTGAGCAGTGGCTTTCACCGCTCAAATTTCTATTGGCGCAAAGACACAGAATTTTCTGAACGTCTTTGCGCTTTCTTTTCTCATGGGTATAGAGCTTGCCTATAGTTATTCGATCTAACTTGTTAGGTTGCTGTCACTGAAGGCGTGCATACAGCGTACTGCCAGGAGGAATTGCGCTGTAGAGTACAGAAACACCCATAAGCAAGTTCATGTGATTTTAACGCTTCAAACTATATTATTTTCAAGTTGCCACTGCAAATCTAAGTTTTGTGAAACGCAATCCGATTCCAATCGATCAAAAATCACTATTTCTACGGTATTCAGCTAGCGATGAACAGGACACACTTACGTGAGAAAGTGGGAACACTGAGAGGAAAAAAGCCTTCTAGGATATTACTGATGTTTATACTTAGCAAAAATACTTTCAGAAAGACCTTATATTAAGGTTTGTAAATGTTACACTAAAACCTATCCAATGACGGATGTCTTTATTAAAATTTAAACTGTGTCAAGTTATGAACAAGATCGTAATATTACACTACCGATCCCCAGAAATTTGCGATTAACTTGACGTAGTAATAAATTAGGTTCTGACTTAAGTGGCTAATCAGGTATTACATTATATCGCAGTCAGAACGCGATTTTTCCGGGAAAGTTCGTTGCCACGTTGTATATATTCATCAAAAAGGTGAATAGCCTCAATAACACAGAGGGTTAACCATGAAGGTATTCGACAATACCACCAAAAAGATTTTCCTGGCTAGCTGGGTATCAATCAATCAAGCAGAAACTACTGACCATAAAGCAACCCAGCTAAACCATTCTCCTTCCAAGCCTTATTGGGATATTCTCCAACCCTTACGGCAACGAGTAGAAAACATTCAAGTCCGCGATCGCCAACTAGCTCACCGTTTGTGCAAACTGATTCCATCTCAGTGCCCCTTTGAGCGCGATGTCAAATTATTTGGCAAGACCTTGTTTCACATCCCACCCATGTGCAAGCTCAACCCCTTATATGAAGAAGTGGTTGGTTTACGTTTCCGAGCGTTGTGCTATCTAGCCGACGACTGTGGCGAAGATGTATCGCAGTACTGCTAATACTGAGATATGAACGCTGAGGGAAAAGTTAGGAGTCAGGAGTAATAGGTCGGGGATCAATAATATAACTCCTAATTCCTAACTCCTAACCATTTTTTATTATTTTTTTACTATTTCTTTTGCCATTTTTGAATGGCATCCTGAGCATCTTCATAAGCGCCTGTCTCCTCTGGCACTAAAGCTGCGGTGGCAATTGCAGCTTTACGTTCTCCTTCGACGGCGCGACGTTTGGCCAGGTCTAAAATTTTCTCACTCCATTTGTTGATCGATTTTTGGGCTGCATCGAAGCCTGGTTGATCTGCTGGTACTTTCTTGGCAACTTCAATCGCTCGATTATAGGTAGATGCCTGTTCAGGCTTAATTAAGGCATTAGCTGCATCTAAAAGAGTTTTGTTGCTCACATACTGTTTACCCTCTAACCGCCACAGGTTAATTGCTGCTTGTGCTTTCGCGTAGGGGGCTTCGTCTTTGGTGATTAATCGAGCAGCAGCAATAGCGCTGGCATACTGTCTTTGTTTAGCACGACCTTCTGCTAAATCTAAAATCATCTGGCTCCAAATCTGAATATTCTCTTGAGCTTGTTCGTACAGTGGTTCACCCGATTGAATTTTTCGGGCTGTAGCGATCGCCATGCTCAAATCGCTCGCCTGAGTTTGTCTGAGCGACATTTTCGCTAGGTCTAATACTGCTTGATTTCGCTTTTTTGACTGGGAACTAGAGGCTATTTGGGCGCTAGATTGATTTTTGAGTCTCACTGGTGGAGTGGAATCGCTAGGTAAATTCTCAATAACTTGGCGATCGCTAACATTAGTATTAGGTGATGTGCTTGATATTTGCTTAATTCTAAAAGTTTCTTGATTACGGAGAAAAACTACAGCGATTAAACCTGCTACCAGCAAGCTGCCTCCGCCCCATAAAATAAACTGTTTCCAAAAAGGGATGCTTGGCTGATTTGCTGGCAATCGAGAGACGTAACCTTTGGAGGAATTGGGGATAAATCTTCCTCTGGTATTCACTCCCAAGGAAGTTTCCGCCATTGGCTGGGCAACTAATTTGCTACCTGACTCCTGGACTTTTTGACTTTTCACCTGTTGGGAAGATTTCACAGTAGCTTCTCCTCGTCTGCCCCAATCTGCTGAAGTTCTAGAGGAATCATCGAGGGGAGGAGCTGCAAGGGCAATAGCAAAAGATTCTTCAGGATAAATCACCGCTTCTGCTTGAAAATCACTTTCCATTGCCAATTTTGGCAAGATTACTTGCTGCCTTGATGGGATGATCGTCGCAGGATTTTGGATAGGACGCCAGTGGTGGTGACATAACTTTGGCACAATCAGGCTTAGGTAGCTTTCTAAATCTGCCAAGTTGCTGCCATTACCAGAACGCAAAGCTTCTAATAAAGCTGCTGTAAAGAATCCGTGGCCTAGTTCGCTACTCTCATGGGAAAATTGCTCTGGTTGGCAAGAAAGAATTGTTGCCAGTTGTAGCTCTTGGGCTAATTCTATTGTTTCTTCACCAACGGGGGCATCCGCTTGAGTGCCAAAAGCGCGGTTGATATCGAGTAGTAGCAATACATTCAGATCGGCAAGTTGTAGACTTTGCATTAGCGATCGCAATTCTATGCCAGTCTCTTGCACCAGTTCGGGGTTGCCCTCTGCTGGCATTAAGTAATCTTTGCCCTTGTAATTGACTCCATAGCCGCTAAAAAATAACCACAGATAGTCTTCCGGTTGCCAACTTGTTGCTGCCAAATCTTCAAGCAGCAGCAAAATATTCTCCTTTGTCGGGTAAGTCGATCTATCCCCAATTGGCGGCGAAGTATCTGTCATCACTAGACAGTGCTTGGGCAGAAAACCTGCCTCTGTCACCAAAAAATCTTCTAGTGCCTCAGCATCTGCTTGGGCACAACTTAAAGGTTGAAATAACTGATATTGATTGATACCAATCGCGATCGCCCAGTAATTTGCCATCCCGCTCTTTGTCAGTTATTGTTGTTTGCTGGTCTTAAAATTGTGGTTGGCTTTGCCAAAAAAACAAAGCTAACCTATGTCTTATACTCTAGGTGATTCTAATTGAATCTTAAGTTAGAATGTAATTTTTATTACGTTAATTAGCCGGAAAATACCTTTACCTAATTTCAATAACAGATCATTACTAAGGAGATAGAAGGTCATGAGCAAAATTTCTGCTCACCTACCATCATCGCTCGCTCCCTTTTCAGTTATTAGCCAAATTGCCAGAAGAATCCGGATAATTCCTTTAGTAGTTTTGCTTATATCTACTGTTCCTGCGTGGTTTTTGATGGAAGCGATCGCACCGCAGCTTGTGCGAGCTTACACCGCTAGAGTCGATCTAGCTATTGACCGCCTGCCAGAAGAAAACTATGAAACCGTTCTCAGGAGAGCGGAAGCAGTCGCTAGGGCAGCTGCTCAAAGGAGCTTTGACCAAGATATCTTGGTGACAGATGTTTCCATCATTGTGTCCGTACAAAATTATGGAGCGATCGCACCAGTCCTGACATTAGATGTCAGTCGTCCTCAATGGCGATCGCGTCCTGATGCTCAAAATTGGGCCACTTACTTCAAAACTGCGCGATCTTTACTTTTCTTTGAAAATAACTCTAATCAAGTTCCAGCAGCTAGCGCTGTGTCAACGCCAAAATGACGGGTTGAGCTAGACACGTAGAGAAAGTCCGAGCCAATGAAATCCTTGGCTCGGACTTTCTCTTAAAGGAAACGCTACTCGTTGCTTGCTTGTTTGTCAGAGGTTAAGGCAAGAGACGCGATGAATCGCCGTCAAGACAAAGGACTGATTATTGTAAAGACGGCGATTTCTCGCGTCTTTGCAATCTAGGGCGTGTCATCAAAAAACCTTATCCGAACCGTATTGAGAGTAGAGGAGACGCAAATAAGTCACTTGTTAGAACTCCTTCTGTAAAAGCATCACCACGCCAGTCTTAACCCAACTTACTTATTCCTGACTCAACTGTTGTCTTTGGCGTCTGTGGATGGCCTAGAATAAGAAGGTTGTCAAGAATCGCGATATCTGCTGACATGGCTGTTCCTAAGAAGAAAACTTCCAAATCAAAACGAGATAAACGTCGAGCTACCTGGAGGCATAAAGCCGTCGTTGAAGCTCAGAAAGCCCTATCTCTGGGCAAGTCAATTTTGACTGGACGTTCTACATTTGTTTATCCAACTGCTGAAGAAGAGGAAGAAGAATCATAATTTCTCAGTCAGGAAAAGCATGAACAGCACCGATAGATTTGATTGCCAAACTCAACAATCAAAGTTCCGATCGCTAGATAAATGCTTTTTCTTAGCTTTCCTGATTGCATTATGAATCATAGACACTCTACATAAGCTCATTAGATCGAAAAAAATTGGTAGTGAGTAATTGGAAATATCCATTACCCATTACCTATCATTCAAGAGTTCATATAAAGAGTAAAACATCTGATACTGTTGGCAACTCAGCAAAAAAGCTTGTAAACATCTTGAGAAAACTTATTTTTCTCTAACTATGCTAGGAAAATTTTTTCAGAAACCAGGCAAAGAAGAAGGCGATCGCGTTCCTCCTGGTCAACACTTAGCTAAAGGTTTTCCCGTATTAACTTACGGCGAAACTCCCCAAGTCAGCACTGAGGAATGGGAGTTTCGAGTTTGGGGTTTAGCAAAATCTACTACCTTTAGTTGGTCAGATTTTATGGCGCTACCTCAACACGAATTCACAGCTGACTTCCACTGTGTAACGCGTTGGTCTAAACTTGATGTCAAATGGACTGGCATTAAAGTTACAGATTTCATGGGTCTGATTGAATTAGACCCGAAAGTAGCCCACGTTATGGAACACTGCTATGGCGGCTACACCACCAATATTTCTGTAGAAGATTTTCTACGCGAAGAAAACTTCTTTGCTTTTAAAGTCTTTGGTGAAGACCTTCCATCTGAACACGGTGGGCCGATGCGGCTAGTTGTCCCCCACCTCTACGCTTGGAAAAGTGCTAAGTGGATTAATGGTTTAGAATTTTTAGCTGGTGAAGAACTTGGTTTTTGGGAGCGCAATGGCTACCATCGCCGTGGTGAACCCTGGGCTGAGGAGCGTTACAGCAACGCTTTTGGGATGTAATAGTTAATAGTTAAGAGTTAGGAGTTAGGAATTTAGAGTTAAAAATTCATAACTCCTAACTCCTAACTCCTAACTTTTTTAACCCAGAAGTTTCTTTATAAGTGGCAATTTGCCCTGATATGGAGCATATCGCCATTTTAAATCCAGCCAGAAGGAGTTTTGCAATACACTTTTCTTATGGGAAAAGGTGTCAAAACTAGCTTTGCCGTGATAGTTGCCAATACCGCTATCTCCCACTCCACCAAATGGTAAAGATGAGACACCAACCTGCATAACTGTGTCGTTAATACAGACTCCACCAGAGGAAGTTTCCTGCAAAACTCGCTTTTGCAGGTTTTTGTCTTGAGAAAATAAGTATAACGCCAAGGGTTTGGGTCTAGAGTTAATCAAGGCGATCGCTTCTGCAATGTCAGTATATTCAATGATGGGTAAAATGGGCCCAAAGATTTCTTCCTGCATCACAGAATCTTCTAGTGAGACATTATCAATGAGTGTTGGGGCAATATAACGCTCTGAAGGTTGATTTTCTCCACCGATGACAACTTTTCCGTCTTTGAGAAAACTCACCAACCTTTCAAAGTGTTTTTGACTGATAATCCGGGCATAATCAGGACTGTTTACAGGATTATCACCATAAAATTCTTTTAAGGATTTTTCCAGCCCATCTATTAAATCTTTCTTGATTGTTTTATTAACCAAAAGATAGTCAGGGGCGATACAAGTTTGTCCAGCATTAATGAATTTGCCCCAAGTAATTCGTCTGACAGTATGTTCCAGATTAATGTCAGTATCTACGATACAAGGACTTTTGCCACCCAATTCTAAAGTCACTGGTGTGAGATGTTTTGCCGCTGCTGCCATGATGATTTTGCCGACAGCTGTGCCACCAGTAAAAAAGATATGGTCAAACTTTTCTGCAAGTAGTTTTTGACTTGCTTCCACTCCTCCTTCAATCACTGCAAGATAAGCAGGGTCAAAATGTTTGGCAATAATCTTAGCAACAATATCAGACGTATGAGAAGCAATTTCTGAAGGTTTGAGAATTGCACAATTTCCGGCTGCGATCGCACCTATTAAAGGTGAGATAATTAACTGAAATGGATAGTTCCAAGGGCCGATAATTAAGACAACCCCTAATGGTTCTGGATAAATTTTCGCTGAGTATGAAAAAAAATCCCAGGAAACCGCTGCTTTTTTTGGCTTACTCCAGTTTTGAATATTTTTGATGGCGTAATCAATATCCTTAATTACGCTGATTTCTGTAAGGTAAGTTTCCAATTCCGGTTTATGTAAATCTGCTTTTAATGCCTCAACTATTGACTGTTCATGCTCAATGATTGCTTGCTTAAGAGTTGTTAGTTGTTCAATGCGAAAATTTACATCTTTAGTTTTACCCGTTTGAAAAAAATCTCGCTGAGTCTGGATAATATTGCCAATGTTAGATAATTCAGTGGTAATCATTGTTTTGTCCTATTAAAAACTATTTAATGCTATTATCTCAGCATATTGGGTTCGTCAATTTTTAGCATTTGATTTTATACTTTAAATTTTTAATTTAAGTTTTCGATAGATAGTAGTAAGGTTATAAATTATGAATTACCAGGAGAAAAAGCTCTAAAATTCATAATTTATAATTACTAGTTTTCTCATACTTTGGTGGGTAGAAGCACAATAAATACACTACCTTTGCCCAACTCGGAATTAAGCAGAATAATGCCTTGATGTGCCTCGACAATTCGACGAGCAAGGTACAATCCTAAGCCACTACCAGAAGTCTTATGGCTGCCTTGGCGAAATCGTTCAAAGATAGTGGCTTGTTCTTCAGGGGGAATACCTGGGCCAGTATCCGCTATTTCAATTCTAATGTAGTCAACGGAATTGGATTTTTCAGAGAACTGAGATTGATTGCTTTGATCGAACTGGCGTTGAGAAGTAAAACGAATAGTTATAGACCCAGAGTTGGTAAATTTGATCGCATTGCCTATGAGGTTGGTAAATAGACGATGCAATTCTAAGCGATCGCCCATGACTGTGTTTGATTCTTCGGTAAAATCCACACTTAGCGACAGTGCTTTGTCTTGAGCTAAGGGTGATAATTCTCCAGTTACCTCTTCTAGCAATTGGCCCAGATTAACTGGTTGAAACGCTAAACTTTTGCGACCTGCTTCAAAACGATAAACTTCCAATAAGGTATTGACCATAGAAAGCAGGTTGATATTGCTACGAGCCATGATGGCGATTACTTCCTGCATTTGCGTTGATAATGTTCCCAACGCACCTTGCTGAAATAGCATTAACATACGATCGGCGGCTACCAAGGGAGTGCGTAAGTCGTGGGTAAGGCGGGAGACAAAATCTTCTCGCTGACGGGCAATTTCATCACGTTCATCCATACTATGCTTCAAACGTAGGAGCGATCGCACTCGTGCCAGCAATTCATCTACTGTTACAGGTTTGCGGATAAAATCATCAGCACCCAAATCTAAGCCGTGGGCGACGTTGGGCGTATCGTGGGCAGTTATCAGCAATATGGGGATGTATTGCGGCAATTTCATCTCTTTCCGAATGTGTTTAGTGACTTCGTACCCGTCCATACCTGGCATCATCAGATCCAATAGAACTAAATCACAAGGAGAAGCTTTCAATTCTGCCAAGGCCGAAATCCCATTTTCTGCGGTGCTAATCGTGTAACCTTCTTCCTCCAAAATAGTTTTTATCAAAAACACGTTATCAGGAGAGTCATCGACAACCAGAATTTTGTCAGAGCGAGAAGATTGTGAAGTCATATAGATGCAAGCTACGGGGTAAAAGGAAATTTTTGATAAGACTAGCTGTATTTGTAACAATTTGTCTAGCTATACGCGTGTGAATCGTTCTCTTTTGTTGGCTCAGGCAGAGACTTTAGAGATGTTTTGAGCAAAATCCAATCAAGATAGAGTATAAGAATCTGCATTTTCAGAAAGTGGTTGAGACATTGGAAGCTTTCATCCTTCAGCAGCCATGCCCAGATTTTTTTCAGCAATAGCACTAGGATAACTTCAATAGATTTCTTGAGAATCAGAGTAATTAATATTTCTAACATTGCGATCGCCTCAGCTGCTTGACTGAGTTCAATGTCGCAATTTTGTTTTGTAGTTATTTATTTGACTTGTTGTGACTTAGATTGACTTGTCTTGACATCTCATGACTTGCCGTAATTCGCTTGAAACACACGCACGCTAAACTGAACTTGAAGCCGATTTTACAATAGGTATATGTCGTTACCAAAAGACTTCTTTACACAACTAGAGCAATACAGCGAATTGTCAAATAGAGAAAAGGCAGTTTTTGCGGAAATCTTTTGTAATAGCAAGAGCCGAGTCGAAGTGACACAAGCGTTTCACATCTCTGAGAGCAATCTAAGTAGTTGCCTGACAGGTATTTACAAGAAGTTCAGTATCAATGGTAGTGGGCCTGTGAAAGAAACCCGCTTGCGGATTTATTGAAAAACTACAAGCGCTCATTCCCCAGAGGCAAGGCTATCTAAAACTTGCTGAAATTCTGCTATGGAAAGAATTGCGATCGCACTTTTAACACAAAGTAGGCGATTCGCTCATTCTCCAGATGTGAGATTATCTAATAGTTGCTGAAATTCTGCTGTAGAAGGAATTGCGATCGCACTCTCACCACAAAACAGGCGATCGACGTGTTATGCCAATACATCGGTGTGTTATGCCAATACATCGGTGTGTTATGCCAATACATCGGTGTGTTATGCCAATACATCGGTGTGTTATGCCAATACATCGGCGTGTTATGCCAATACATCGGTGTGTTATGCCAATACATCGGCGTGTTATGCCAATACATCGGCGTGTTATGCCAATACGCCTGCGTGTTATGTTAATACATCGACGTGTTATGCCAATACGTCGGCGTGTTACGTTAATGCACCAGAGCGATCGCTCATTGCCCAGAAGTGAGATTATCTAAGAGTTGCTAAAATTCTGTTGTAGAAAAAATTGCAATCGAACTCTCATCAAAAAATAGGCGATCGCTCATTCTCCAGACGTGAGATTATCTAATAGTTGCTGAAATTCTGCTGTGTAAAGAATTGCGATCGCACTTTTATGAAGCATTTTTAGCACAGATGGTTCTTCTATCTTATTGACAACTTCCACAATAGAGCTTGGCACTTCTCCAAATCGCGTTTCTAGGACTGTAATGATGCTTTCTCTAGCATTTTCGACAATTCCTTCTTCTTTTGCTAGCCTTTCAATACTAGTTACGTACCGCATTCTATCTGCCTCCTCGTAACTTCTAACTTCTGTTTTAAAACTAAGTGCCAACTCTTTTGGCAAAACCATTATCCAGTCGATAAACCGAAATAATTCCCGAATATCTTCCCGGCTATATCCCCGTTCATACAGCCGTCTGACTAGGTTTAGTTTCCACTGTAGCCGATTTTGTGGGTTTCGTTGCGTTGCCTTGGTCTTGAGATGCGCCATCACAATATAATTACTAATTCGTAATTCGTAATTCGTAATTCGTAATTGAAGAATAGAGAGGAACTTGATTAATCAATGAACACACAAAAGCGCGTAGCATTATTATTTTGAAGCAAGTGAGTTTAGTTGTGGGATAATAATTACGAATTACGAATTATCAATTACGAATTATTTTGACTTCTTTCCAAGGACTATCGTAATCAGTAAGTTGCTCGGTCATGAACTAAAACAAAAAGTATCTCTGTGCCATTGGTAAAACTGTCGCAGGTTCACAAATCAGCAACTCACCATCAGCCCTGACTTGATATGTTTCTGGATCTACTTCAATGTGGGGTAGTGCATCATTCAGCTTCATATCCCGTTTACTCAATTGGCGTGTCCCAGAAACTGCAACTGCTGCTTTTTGTAAACCTAGCTGGCTGGGAATTTCTCTCTCTAAAGCTGTTTGTGAAACAAAAGTTAATGATGTGGCATGACGCGCCCCTGCAAAACTAGCAAACATCGGTCGCATATACACTGGTTGCGGTGTAGGAATACTGGCGTTAGCATCGCCCATTTGCGCCCATGCAATCATTCCGCCTTTAATCACTATCTCTGGTTTCACGCCAAAAAATGCAGGACGCCACAAACATAAATCTGCTAATTTCCCCTCTTCCACTGAACCCACATATTGATCAATCCCGTGAGCGATCGCAGGGTTAATTGTATACTTAGCAACATATCTTTTTGCCCGAAAATTGTCTGCTTTTTGCTCTGTTCCTTCTGGGTTAAGAGTTCCCCGTTGCACCTTCATTTTGTGAGATGTCTGCCAGGTGCGAATTATCACTTCGCCTACTCTTCCCATCGCCTGGGAATCGGAAGAAATCATGCTAAATGCGCCTAAGTCGTGCAAAATATCCTCGGCGGCAATGGTTTCCCGGCGGATGCGAGATTCGGCAAAAGCAACATCTTCAGCGATCGCAGGATCAAGGTGATGGCATACCATCAACATATCTAGGTGTTCGTCTAAGGTGTTGAGGGTGTAGGGACGTGTCGGGTTGGTGGAAGAGGGGAGAACGTTGGCTTGTCCGCAAACTTTGATAATATCTGGTGCGTGTCCTCCGCCTGCGCCTTCAGTGTGGTAGGTGTGGATGACACGATTCTTGAAAGCAGCGATCGTATCTTCGACAAATCCGGCTTCGTTTAGAGTATCAGTATGAATTGCTACTTGTACATCATACTCATCGGCAACACTGAGACAAGTATCAATTGCTGCGGGTGTGGTTCCCCAGTCTTCATGAAGTTTTAACCCCATTGCACCGGCGGCTACTTGTTCTACAAGTCCTTGGGGTTGACTGGCGTTACCTTTACCCATAAATCCCAAGTTGACGGGAAAAGCATCAGCAGCTTGCAACATTCGGTAAATGTTCCAAGGGCCGGGGGTGCAGGTAGTGGCGTTTGTACCCGTAGCTGGGCCAGTACCGCCGCCAAGCATGGTAGTAATTCCAGAGGCGATCGCCACTTCAATTTGTTGGGGACAAATAAAATGAATATGGGCATCGATACCGCCAGCAGTGAGAATCATTCCTTCACCAGCTAAGGCTTCAGTACCGGGGCCGATAATAATATCTACATTATTTTGAATATAAGGATTTCCAGCTTTACCAATTTTGAAAATCTTGCCATCTTTAATGCCGATATCCGCTTTGACAATACCCCACCAATCGAGAATTAAGGCATTAGTAATAACTAAATCTACAGCACCGTCGGCGTTAGAAATGGGAGATTGTCCCATTCCGTCTCTGATGACTTTACCACCGCCAAATTTCACTTCGTCGCCGTAGGTGGTGAAATCTTGTTCAACTTCAATAAATAATTCTGTATCTGCAAGTCGGATGCGATCGCCTATTGTGGGACCGTAGGTTTCGGCGTAGGCGCGGCGATCCATTCTGTAAGGCATAATGGGACTCCTGGGGTGGTGTTACTTTGATTATTTTTGAGCAAGTTTAGAGATATTCAGAGTAAATTTTGTATAAATTTATAATTTTGTTGTGACCGTAGATGTATGGAAATAAATTTTAATGGTAGTTAAAGCGAATTTATAACCGCTAAAATCTAGAATGATATTGGGAACATAGGCAGATATAAAACTGAGGTAGAATGTTATCTAAACTGAGAGTTCAGCACTACAAGAGCCTCTTTGATATCGAAGTTGATTTAGAACCATTAACTGTATTTATTGGACCAAATGGTTCTGGAAAGTCAAATATTTGTGAAGCTTTATTTGTATTATCTAATTTTTTGGAAAGATTAATAGCGAATACAAGTAATTATGAAGTAATACCTTTTCTCGCTCAATCTTTAATAGCCGTAAATACAAACCAGCAGAAAATAGAATCAAAATTCTGGCAGGGAAAACAAGATTATATTTTATTTGAGGTCAGCACCATCTTAAATATAGAAAACCAGCAATTTATTTCAGTTATATCAATTAATATTGATTTTACTCAGCGAATATTGACTATTAATAGTCAAGAAAATTCTATAAGCCCTAGTAGTTCAGCAAGTTCGAGTACACATAATATAAGAAATTTTTTAGTTTCTAATAACTATTTGGATTCTCCTCTAGCCAAGGCAATCAGAAAAGTTAGTATTTATGATTTTGCCCCAATTAGTCTCTCTAATAATATTCCATCAACTGGTGGAATGGATAAAACAGGACAGGGAATTGTTGATGCTCTAGCTGATATTTTGCTGAGTAATCGTAAAAGTTTTGATGAGTTGGAGGAACGTTTGACACGGCTAGTTCCTAATATACAGAGAATTTCTTTACTGCGTAGAGAAGATAGAACTTTTTTACTAGAATTAATCGACAGATATTCTGAACATCATATCCCTGCTTCGGATATATCTGATGGTACACTTAGAATTTTGGCATTTCTAACCGCACTGTATCAAGAAAATACCCCCAGTATTATTTGTTTTGAAGAGATAGAAAACGGAGTTCATCCTTGGTTGTTACACAAAATGATGGAATTATTGCAAATAATTTCTACAGAGGGGATTACAGGTAAACCTGTTCAAGTATTAATCACAACTCATTCTCCCGTGTTGCTAAATTATGTCGAACCTCACCAAGTGCGTGCTGTTGAGTTAGACACCGAAGGTAAAACTCAAATTCATGCCTTACCCATTGATTCGGAACGCTTCCAAAAAGCCCTAGAAGCTTATGATGGAGCATTAGGTGAACTTTGGTTTACGAATGTGTTTGGAGGTAATCCGGTATGAATCGGGCGATTCGTATTGGGCTAATTGCTGAGGGAGAAGCAGAACTCGGAGCAAGTATTCCCTATATTAAACCAGAAGATGGTGGAAAAGTTATTGAAAGAGATAGAGAAGGGGCACTTCATACCATAATCAGACGAGAAATTAATAATTTGGGATTGCCTGATTGTGATTTTGTACAAAGACATCCATCCATCAGCGAGAGTCGAGTCTTTAAACGGCGTGTAGGACACTCAATTTTAGATCCAAAATATTTAGCACAGGTGATTATCGCGTGGAAACCTGAAGAAGTTGATATGATCCTAATTGTGGTTGATGCAGATGATAAGCTTCAGCAAAGGCAAATTGACTTGGAACGGGCTTTAAATAAAATCCGTGATAATCACCTGGATCTTAATGAGCAAAAAATTAGCGATCGCAGTGCAGGAGGTTTGGCGATTAAAAATTTTGAAATATGGTTGTTGGCAGATACTCAAACTGTATCAAGTATTTTAGGTGTAGAGCTTGAACCTCTGGAAAATTTAGAAGAATTAGATGGTGGAAAAGGTATTTTAGAAAATGCGATCACACAATCAACATATCTCTCTGAAAATAGTAGCAATCAACGCCCTCTACAAATTCGATGGAAACTTGCTTTTGATATTGATTTAGCAATTATCAAAAATCGTTGTCCGAATGGATATGCTACTTTTTCACAACATTTAATTGCAGCTACAAAGGTAGTTGCTAACTCAATCGCAGGTACGTAGCATTTATTCTCTACCTAGTTTAATTAGAATAGCATCTAATGATTTTATGATTTTAAGTATCTAAATGTCCGTTAATTTTGCTGTTGAAGCCGTAGACTTGACGACTACCAACTAGGGGAACTAATGTAACTTCTTTTTCATCCCCTGGTTCAAAGCGAACTGCTGTTCCTGCGGGAATATCAAGGCGCATTCCTCGCGCTTGTTCTCTGTCAAAATTTAAGGCGGTGTTAACTTCATAAAAGTGATAATGGGAACCGATTTGTATGGGGCGATCGCCTGTATTTGACACTTGTAATTTGATAGTTGGACGACCAACATTTAGTTCAATTTCACCTTCTGGTGTAATAATTTCCCCTGGGATCATAATAAATTCAAAATTAAAAAATTAACGAATTGGATTATGTACTGTCACTAACTTTGTGCCATCAGGAAAAGTTGCTTCAACCTGTACATCATGCACCATTTCAGGTATTCCTTCCATGACATCATCCCGCGTCAATAGAGTTGTACCATAACTCATTAATTCAGCTACAGTTTGCCCATCTCTTGCCCCTTCTAAAATGGCAGCAGAAATATAAGCGATCGCTTCAGGATAATTCAGTTTTAAACCCCTTCCTTTACGTCTTTCTGCTAATAAAGCAGCCGTAAAAATTAATAGCTTATCTTTTTCCTGCGGCGTAAGTTGCATTCTTATCTTCCTCTTGGCGTTCTTGGCGTCTTGGCGGTTCGTTCAAATCTGCCAAACTCTTGGTATACAATTACCACGATTCAAAAAAGAAACTCGCAGCAACTGCCAAACATCAATAAACCAGTTTCTCACCTCAGATGTAGAAGCACCGCGATATCGACACAATAATCCATGTTGTAACCTGCTAACACCCGCTTTTCCTTCCCCATGCCATAAATTACGCGTTTTTTCGACAATTTCTGCTGAAACTGCACCACCAACCCAAACTAGACTACCTACGATTGGTTTTCCAGCCAAGCCGTGGGGACTGTGGAAAATGTCTTCGCTACCGGGTAAGTATTGGCGATCAATCCATAAAGGAATACCTTCTTGCCAAATTTCTGTGTGCGATCGCCATTCTCCTTGTAAGAATTTTTCTCCTCTAGCACTGCGACCAAATCGGGTAATTTCCCAGCCTAACCAACTGCCCCCGGTTGCTAATTCTACCCGTAAATCTTGCCGATAAATCGCGTCGTTAAATAAAATTGTCTCTTGCGGCAACCATTCTAAACAAGCACCAGTATCAACCTGCATCTGGATGTTTTGTCTAGCTTGTAAGCCATTGCTGCGGTATATCTTGCTTGCAGCAGCTGTAGTGATTAAGGCTTGGGTTTGGGGTTGGAGGTGGATATTAGAGGATAAGCGATCGCCTCCCACCATTCCCCCAGCCGTGTGTAAAATTACGCTATGACAAATTTCCCCTTCTGGGTAAAATGGGCGTTGTACCTTCAGGGGCGCTTGTTGGTGATTGTGAATTAATTGGGTTTTACCCTGGCGATCGGCATAGACTAAATTAAGTTTGCCATGCCAACCTTCTGCTATTTGTGAATTGCAGGTCATTTATAAATTCAAGATTAAAGTTCAGATACCTTATATTTATTTAATATATTCTCTGCTACTTTACCTGCAATTTATCATAATTTTTTAGCCAAGATTACATAATCATCTAATGCATAGTTTGACTGATGCTTCTGACCAAAATACTGTTGCAGTATTGGACTCATATACAGTTTTTTTGGTAATTTGTCTTGAGCAAACTTAGCAAATTCAGCACCGGGCAAAGATGTTCTTGAACTTGTTGAGGTTAGATACCTATACCAGACTAACTCTAATCCCAGTTCTGCTAGAAATTTATCCACTACATTTTTTTCTTGCTCTTGGTTTTCAACTTGGTGAACATCGTAAATTTTGAATAATTTTTTATTTTGCACAATTAGCAGAATATAACCTGAATTTTTTAAGCTAGTGGCAAATATTTGCTTGTAAGTATTATTAGCTTCAACCCTCTTCGCTTTATCTATAAAGAAGCAGTGGGAAATTACGATAAAGTCGAAAAAATCTTTGGGTAGATTATTCGATTGAGTTTTCCAAGTAAAAATATCAGTAGTAACAAAGCGGAAGAAAGCATTTACTGGGGTTAGACGCGATTCTATATATCGTCGCCAAAACTGAAGCCCACGAAACTGGAATGCATCTTGTTTTTCTAAAGAGTAGTAGGATATATGCATTTGTGGGATATGAAAAAAACCGCTACTACTTTGGAGAAATAAAGCTAAACCATAAGCAACTGTTCCTGGCCCTGCTGCAATATCAAGGATATTAACCTTACTTGGTAATAAAGCATCCTGGTAAATGAGAAACCAAGCTAAATATATGCAATATACATTGTCTAAAAAATACTTCATAAAGTAGACATGAGGAGTTAGACTAAAACGGTAGTCTGGGTCTTGTCCAATTTTTAAGTTATTAATATCCTCAAGAGCATCTTCTAGCTTAATAAATAATTGTTTTTCAGGAATCTTACTAAATTCTTCTTTTAGATATTCAACTAGTTTTGATTCAAAATCATCAAATATACGTTCATCAATACCAGTAGGTTGCAGTTTATATTCATCGTGCTGTATTAAATTAAAAACTTTATATATATATTTAACAAATTCCTCATCTGGGATTAATATAAAATCATCTTTATGCTGAGAGGCTTCTGTTAATTGTTTACTTAAAGTTTCTGTTCGTCGTTTGGATTCTTGGGAATAGCGTTCAAGTTGAAGTTTATCCCTAAATAGTTTTTCTAACCATGAGAATCTTGCACCTGATTTTTGAATTTCTTGCAATAATTGCGTTGAACGTCGGATATCCCCGCGTCTCAAAGATAATTTAAACTGCTGACTTCGCCACCAATTTCTGATAGGATTATTCATAACCAAATCCCTCTTTACCTTCCATAATTTCTACACTTGGAAGCCGAGAAACTAACTTTTCCTTAAAATTCATATAGCTTAATTTCTCATCGTCATACCACCAAGCGTATTTTTGCTTAATTTCTTCAGCTTCTTGGCGAGTTGATGCGATGAGAGAACGACTCTGGCTAGCATGAAAAGTTTGAATTATAACCCTATCGGCGATGGCTAGTTTGTCAATAAAAGCAGCTTCATCAGTTGGGAAAGTAGGAAGTAGAGGGGTGATAGTGATAGATATTTTAGGAACAAAACCTTTGAAATAATCAATACTTTGTTTAATTTTAGTTATAGCATTTAGTCTGGCTTTAATACTGGGCGATCGCGGTTCAAAATCTTTCCTCACTAATTCACTCCCAGTGGGAATACTCATATTAATTCGCAATCGCTGAAATCGTTGTAAATAATCAATATCTCTAACAATAATTGGGCTACGAGTTTGAATTACTAATGTTGGACGATAATCAACCATGACTTCTAACAAACTACGAGTAAGTTGATGTTTAGACTCTAGTGGTTGATAAGGATCTGTAACGCTACTCATGTAAATTCTAGGAGGCTGATGAGGATTTTTTTTATCCCATTTATCTAACTCTTTAGCTAAAATTTCAGCAGCATTTTCCTTATAAATTACCCATTTACCCCAATCTTGGCGCATTTGCGAATTAGGGCTAAACGCCGCAGCATAGCAATAACTACAACCATATTGACAACCCCTATAAGGATTCAGAGTAAAATCATAAGCAGCAATAAAACCAGTAGCTTTTGTTAAGAGGGATTTAGCATTTTGGGCATAAACATTGGCATCTCCAAATTTTTCTTTGACTAACTTGGTAGGAATGCATTCGCAATAACCTTCATATTTTGGTTGTGCCATGTGAATCCTGATATTTATTGAGAGTGAATTAACGCACCCTACTTCTTATGATTCCCATTTTTATTTTTAAATTACTTCCCCAAGGTGTACGCTAGTGCGATAGACCATATAGACAAAACCACTCTCATCACGAAAGCGCTGATATAGTTCTTGAAATCTATCAATAAGCTGTTCGTATGCCAAGCCTTCACACGGCAAATAAGAAACACTCATTGCTCGTCCAATAAGTCCTGTTAAATCTAACTGTTGTCTATAAGTAAAATTATATTCACGGATGTTAATAAAATGGGGAGTTACTAACAGTGGCTCTACCGACTGCATTCGAGATTCTGCCGGGTGATTATTAGATGCTTCGCGGACTATTCGGCTATATTCTGTAGTTAAGGCATCTTCTCGATCGCGGTTATTCCACACCACAGCCAAGCGTGCTGATGGTTTTAAAATGCGGTGGAATTCCAATAAAGTTGGTTCGGGATTGAACCAGTGGAAAGCTTGAAAACAAGTAACTAAATCAACTGAATTATCAGGTAGTTGGGTAAATTCTGCTGTTCCATTACGAAACTCTATCAAAGGATGTGATTCAGCAGCTTCTCGCATCGCTGCATTTGGTTCTATGGCTATGACATTAACTCTGCGTTCAGCTAAAAGTCTTGAAGAAATTCCTGTACCTGCGCCAATATCTGCTGCTACTAGTTGTGAATTTTCACCTAATCCTTCCAAGATAATATCAATTGCATCTGCGGGGTAGCTTGGTCGATATTTTACATAACCCTCTGCTCTGTCAGAAAATCGGTTGAGTGGGTTTAAGGTATGTAAGGGGGTTGTTTCAGGATTAATTTGGCTCATGGGTTTTTATGTAAAAGTGGAAGTGCGATCGCTTTTCTGAAGTACAGCGATACAATAAAATTTGTTTTTATACCGCGCCTCTACGATCCATTTCAAAGCCATATACATAGATATCAGCAACCTTATAGCGTTTCTCTTTTTCGCGCCATTCAATAATGCCAATCTCACTTAAAAAAGAAGCAAATTCTTCAAAATCTGCTATATCATGTGCTGACTCTTGCCATACTGTTTGTAATTGTTCTTTAGATAAGAAGGCTAATTTTCCCTTAAGAGAATCAAAAAATTTAGTCAAATCAGGGTATTCCTCTTTAATTTCTTCACACCGCTTTTCTGATGCTTTTTTCAAACCAAATTCTAAGGATTTTCCTTGAAGTAGACGGTCTGTACGAAATTTGCTTGATGATTGCCCCTTATAGCTTAGTTCTTGTTCTTTTGCTCCTTTCAGTAATATACTTAAACTCCGAGGAAAAGTAGTGCTACTTGAGTCTGTTAATCGTTCATAAACCCATCGAGATACATTTTTAGCTCTATTTCCACCTCGGCGACGACTTCCCCATAGTAATTCTAAGGCTTTATCAATCGCCTCTTCAGTAGCTTGATCAATACTTTCAAAAGCGACAGGAGAAATACGGTCAACCAAATTCTTGAAATCTTCAGATTGTATTGCTTGACGAAGTGCTAATCGTAAAAAATCAATCCTAGTCCACTGTAAGATAATATCCCGTCCAGTAAAATGGCTTTTATTGTCAAAACTTAAACGATTCCATATATCTTCTCTTAAAAATATTTTAAATCTAATTTCTGTTAATCTGTTAGCATCACAAGATTGCACTAATTGAAATAGACCAGTGAGTGCTTGCTGTCTTACTCCTCCTACTTGAGGAAAATCTTCATCTAAATCATCGTAAAGAAACCACAGTTTTTGAGAATTATTTTTGGCTTCTTCATTAAGAAGAATATCTATGGCATCTTTGACTATGAGCCGTAGTTCAGAGTTAGTAGATAATAATAGCAAGGCTTGAGTGCATTCAGACTGCCATCTTTCTGTAGGTAAATTATTAATAATTTTTTTCAATTCACTAAACTTTGCACCTTTCTTACCTTTAGGAAAATTAAATAAATTTTCCTGGTAACATCTAAGCAGTAAATAAGCTCTCCAGAAAGCTTCCCATGTGCCACTATTTTGCTGCAAATTTTGATGGATGATTTGGAATTCATCACGAGTTGGGCGACTTTCTTGGAATCTACCATGTGCTGACAAAAATACAGTATTATCTAAGCGTCCATGAGCTAGTTTTTGAGCAACACTTTTGTGTTTGAGAAAAAGCCAATAAAGTGCAGTTTTTCCTGTGCCTTTTCGCCCTCTAATTAGGCAGGTTGTATCGTCTAAAAATCTTTCAAAATCAGTAGTACGCTGAAATAGGAGATTCAAATCTTGTCTTGGATCAGCAGCATTTACTTCAGGAAATTGCAGACTTTCAATAATATTCCACCGATGATCTATTGTATTTAAAACATTGCTACGTTTGAGTTCATCAGTTTTTTCATCAATTAAGTTAGCAATTTTTGTGTAGTAATCTTGCATACCTTGTACAGGATAGCTATCAGCTAAAGCGATTGGCAAAAGATAAGGGACTACTAAAAGTTTTTCTATTGGAGTTTGAGAATTATCTAAATCTGGCTCATCTTCATCTGTTTCATAGTTTTCATTTGTTCCCGTATTTAATCTGTTCAGCAATGAGTACCAAATTTGTTTTACTTTTGACAAACCAATCTCAGTAACATCAGGAACAGGAGAAAAAACAAAATTAATTGATAAATTTTTTAGACCTTGCAGTGATTGGATTAGCAGTTCTATTCCTTGTTTATTTTGTTCGTTAGGAAAAAGAAATATAATTGCTTCATCAGCAGCCTGAATTAATGATAAAGCTCCCCATTGATTGATTCCAGTTCTCGAATCAATTAAAAGAATATCTGGTTTTAATTGTTCGTAAATTTCACGCTTGAAAACAGACCAAAGACTTTGATCTCCATCAATAACAGTAGTGGCATGAAGATCATCAACCTTGGATATATAATCAAGATTAAGACAACCAGCAGGAACAACAAATAATCTTCCTGTGGCGTTAGAGATTTTAACTTCACCAAATATTTCAGCAATTGAAATACTTGGTTCTAATCCTTCTGGTAAGTAGGAACGCTCATAAAAATAGTCAACTATTCCATACTTTGGTTGTGGTTTAAGGTTGAATGCTGTACTCAAGCCAGGTGCTTCTAAATCCAAATCCACAGCTACGACTTTAAGACCACGCATTGCCAAAATTGAGGCAACATGGGTTAATGCAGTAGTTCGACCTACTCCTCCTTTAAAGGAATAAAAGGTTACGGTTCTGGGTAAACTGGGTTCAATCTGGGGAAGTTGAGGTTGATTTTGCGGATTTGCTGCTTGAATTGCTAAATCTTGCCAAGTTTGTACTAAAGCTGTATTAAAAGCCTGCGGTGCTGAAAGATTTAGTGAATCTGCTTCTTGAGGCGTATACAAGGAAATAAACCCAGGAGATAAATGAGGAACTTGTGATTTAAGTAAATTAAAACTTTGTTCTTTCCTCTGAGGAATAGATAAATTAATAAAGCGATCGCTTACAATAGTCAAATTCAATAAACCTGATGTAGAAATATTTAAATCAACCCATTCTTGTGAATTATGCAC
Organism: Nostoc sp.; assembly: GCF_036918015.1. Taxonomy (GTDB): domain Bacteria; phylum Cyanobacteriota; class Cyanobacteriia; order Cyanobacteriales; family Nostocaceae; genus Nostoc. The sequence goes on along the minus strand of NZ_JBALEO010000049.1, from coordinate 13,133 downwards.
ATATTGGTTTGCAATTTCCTGCTTTAGCAAAACCTGCCAATTTTCTTGCATTTGACCACCTCTTTAAAGTTGAGTAGCTTGCTTTTGTAACCACCTCTTGAGATTCTGATAAGCTTTTAACCAGCGTTTGTAACTTTCATCATCAGGCTCAAGGCCACAATAACGCATATCTATAAAATTTTGGCTATTAGGATTTTCCACTTCATTAAGCCATTTTCGCACTTCAGGAAAATGAACAATTCTAGATTTAAGTCGATTGTGCCGATTTAATGCTTCTATGTAACTATGTCCCGGATTAGTAATAGTATGCCCAGGATTAGTAGAATCTGTCTTCCATTCCTGAGTTGCACCGTTTGGTAAGGTAGCAAAAATCATTGCTTTTAATAAACACTCAATGGTTACACCTCCAAAGTGCATAGCGGCTACTCTTCTTTCCGATTCTTTTCTACATAATATTTCAGTATCACAGTGACGCTGCATAAAAGCGGCTTGGTAATCTTCCATTTCGTTATTTTCTCGTTTGAAACACCTGAATCTTGACACAAAAAAAGCCACCTCCATAAAGGAAGCAGCTGTTTTACAAATTATGTAACTACAAAGTATTAGTAATCGAAATCTCCGCCGCCAGCACCAGCGCCAGCAGGGGCGCCATCCTTAGGCTCAGGCTTGTCAACTATAATACATTCGGTTGTCAACACCATGCCAGCGATAGAAGCAGCGTTTTGCAGAGCAGAACGAGTCACTTTCGCAGGGTCAACAATACCAGCCTCTAACAAATCGACGAATTCGTTTGTCGCAGCGTTGTAGCCAACGTTGAATTCTTTCTCTTTCACGCGTTCAGCGATTACAGCACCATTTTGACCGGCGTTTTCAGCAATCCGCTTCAGAGGTGCAGGTAAGGCACGAACAACAATCAACGCACCAATCAACTCTTCATCCTTAAGATTGCTCTTTGCCCAAACTTCCAATTCAGGAGCAAGGTGAGCCAGAGTTGTACCACCACCAGGAACAATACCTTCTTCCACAGCAGCTTTGGTAGCGTTGATAGCGTCTTCTAGGCGCAATTTCTTGTCTTTCATTTCGGTTTCGGTTGCTGCACCAACTTTCACTACAGCAACACCACCAGAGAGTTTAGCAAGACGCTCTTGTAATTTCTCTTTGTCGTAAGAAGATTCGGTTTCATCGATTTGACGACGAATCTGTTCTACACGAGCTTTAACAGCAGCTTCGTTACCTTCGGCAACAATTGTGGTGCTGTCCTTGGTAATGGTGATCCGGCGAGCTTTACCCAGGCTATCCAGCTTGGTGTTATCTAGCTTCAGACCAGCATCTTCGGTAATTAGTTGACCACCAGTTAAAACAGCGATGTCTTCTAGTAGTGCTTTGCGGCGATCGCCAAAGCCAGGAGCCTTAACAGCAGCCACGTTGAGTACACCGCGCAAACGGTTTACTACCAAGGTTGCCAAAGCTTCTTTTTCAATATCTTCGGCGATAATCACCAAAGGACGACCAGCACGAGCTACTTGCTCTAATACTGGTACTAGGTCTTGTACCAAAGCGATTTTCTTATCGGTCAGCAGGATGAAAGGCTCATCAAAAACTGCTTCCATCCGCTCAGGGTCAGTAGCGAAATAAGGAGAGATGTAGCCTTTGTCAAAGCGCATCCCTTCAGTGATTTCCAACTCGGTGAACATAGATTTCCCTTCTTCTAGGGAAATTACGCCTTCCTTGCCCACCTTGTCCATTGCTTGGGCAATCATCTGACCAACTTCTTCGTCATTACCAGCCGAGATCGCACCAACTTGGGCAATGGCTTTGGAATCTTCCACTGGACGGGCGTGTTCTTTGATTTTTTCTACCAAAAAGGCAGTAGCTTTATCAATACCACGCTTTAGGGAAATTGCGTTAGCGCCAGCTGCAACGTTCCGCAAGCCTTCTTTGACGATCGCATGAGCTAAAACGGTAGCAGTTGTGGTGCCATCGCCCGCAGCATCATTGGTCTTAGAAGCAGCTTGACGAATCAAAGCTACACCAGTGTTTTCAATATGGTCTTCTAATTCGATTTCTTTAGCGATCGTTACACCGTCATTGACGATTTGCGGTGCGCCAAATTTCTTTTCTAGAACTACGTTACGACCTTTGGGGCCAAGGGTAACAGCTACAGCCTCAGCCAGGATGTCAATGCCTCGTTCCAAGGCGCGACGGGCGTTTTCGTTGTAGATAATGCGCTTTGCCATATTAATTGTCCTTTGTCATTTGTCTTTTGTCTTTCGTCATTCGTCATTCGTCCTTTGTCATTGGCTAATGACTAATACTTCGACTGCGCTCAGTACAAGTGACCAATGACTAATGACCACTAGATAACAACTGCTAAAATATCTTTTTCAGAAAGCAGTACATATTCTTCAGTGCCGAGCTTGATGTCAGTACCAGCGTACTTAGAGTACAGCACCTTATCGCCGACTTTAATTTCCAATTCTTGACGGTTTCCATCGTCATTACGCTTGCCAGGGCCAAGGGCCACTACTTCCCCTACTTGGGGTTTTTCCTTGGCGGTATCGGGCAAATACAGACCACCTGCGGTCTTTTCCTCAGAGGCGCTCACTTTTACGAAAACGCGATCGCCTAAAGGTTTAACTGTAGAAACGCTTAGAGATAAAGCTGCCATAATTATTTTCTCCAGTTTAGCACTCTCAACTCCTGAGTGCTAATTTACCGAAAAGTGGCGTCCAATGGCAAGAATGCCTTGAGTACGGGTTCCCGAACTAGAGGGTCATAGATGTACTTAAGTATAAATGCTTAATTATTTCTACTTTGCGGGTTTTGTTCCGTAAGTTACGAAGAGAGTAGGGAGTAGGGAGGTATGAGAATTCTTCTCCACTCCCCAGTCAACTTTATTTGCAAAGTTTGCAAATTGTTATAGAACTGTAATTAGGGAGCCACTCGATAAGTAACAATACAGTGAGAGCAAGCCAGTCCAGCCATCAAATCCCCAAAACTACTAAGTCTCTGGAACATAAGACCCTGAGTAATTGTGTAGAAAGCTTAGGACTTGCAAAACAGCAATACATTTTTATTTGCGCTGACCAGGCAATTGCTGCCCAAAAGGAGCTAGTCTGGAATTCTGGGATTACTTAAAAAAGCGACTTAAAGATTTAAAACTCAATGAGCCGCACTAAAGTTATTCTATTTGCGTCTATCAAAACTAAAGGCAATTGCTTGCGTGTTTCAAGTTCTAGATCGATAATGGTGGTTTACCCTGATGGTGTCTGGTATCGCCAAGCAAACCCGGAAGTTACCCTGCGGATCATCCGAGAACACTGAATAGGCAATAAGGTGGTAGAAGAATATGCGTTTTCAATCCATCTTTTGCCAGAAACTTCCCTAGTTTCTTGTGAACACCTCATAGAGGCTTAACAACTAAAGGATATGGTATAGCAGTAAGCTTTAAGAAAGTGCGGGTTGGTTTTGAGGTAGGGTCATCTTTAAGCCAATACTTACTTGTGAGTCCGAAAGATTATTATTTAATCAGTGTTTTTTACCCCGCCCCTTTCAAAGCGATATATAATAGCGCATTATAGATACTACTGCTATACGTATCCTTGCTGGACTTTTGCTATCGAGCTACTAGTCTATTGAAAGTGCTCGGCATTTTTGAGACTTCGAGACAGCAAAGGCAAGTTAAGTAGGAAAAAGGACAACATCTCGAATAACCCACCATAGAGGATAAATATTCAAGACTTTGATGGACCGAAGCGCGACAAGTGCCACTGCTATGAAAGAGCCCAGCATGAAAGATCACAAACGACTTCTATTGATTGATGATGACCCTAACCTCATCTTGCTGGTGAAGGATTACTTAGAATTCCGGGGATATGAAGTCATCACCGCTGAAAATGGACGTGAAGCTCTGGAAATTTTAGAGCAAGATGTTCCAGACATGATCATCTGCGATGTGATGATGCCGGAAATGGACGGATATACTTTTGTGGAACAAGTCCGGCAAAACGAACGCACCAGCTGGATTCCGGTTCTTTTCCTTTCAGCTAAGGGACAAAGTGCAGACCGAGTTAAGGGTCTGAATAAAGGTGCTGATGTTTATATGGTCAAACCCTTTGAACCAGAAGAACTCGTAGCGCAAGTTGAATCCTCGCTGAAACAAACTATCCGTTGGAAAGAACACCAAGCAAAAGGAGGCGAAAACGGTTCCCGTATCCAGGTTCCCTTCGATGTCCAGTTAACCCCAACTGAACTGAAAGTAGTTCAGTTTGTTGCTAGGGGTTTAGCTAACCGTGAAATTGCTGAAGAACTAAATGTTAGTCAGCGCACAGTTGAAAGCCATGTGTCCAATATGTTGGGCAAAACCAATCTCCACAACCGCACTGAACTAGCGCGGTGGGCGATTGAAAATCAAATGGCTTAAACAAAGTTAAGAGTTAAAAGTTAGGAGTTATGAATTTTTTAACTCCTAACTCCTAACTTCTAACTAATATTTACCAACCATCTTCTTCAGGGCTGGATTGGTGCAAAACTTCTAAATCCAGTTCATCCAGGTAAGTTAGGGCGCTTTCAATCTGAGAAACAGTACCTCGCAGTTCCAGATCGAAGCAGCTATATTGTGGCACGTTTATGCTTACCTGAGCATCAGCAATAATGACTATAACTCCATAGTGAGAAACCAGTCTTGAAATGACTGGTTCCTCATGCAAGTCTTTAGGAATGCGAACCTGGATACGAGTTTGGGTGCGTCTATTATCTAAAATATCAGTATTAAATTTTACTTGTTTATTTGGAATTGCCATTGTAGCTTCCTATTCGACTTCTTAGATAAGGGTTTAGCTTTGCACGATTTCTTTTAACACTAGCGTCACTCATCCCATGTACGCAAGCGGTAGCAAATGATTCATAATTAATCATGAAGATTAGATGATATTAATTATGGATTCCGATAAACAAGTGCGATCGCATGTAAGTGGATTATAAATTTATTTACTTATAAGTTAATCTTTGTTGAAAGATAAATAAATGTCTTGGAGAAGAATCTTCGGTGAAGTCTTGACTCAAGTGGTGCTTTTATGATTAACAGGTAATGCTATTGGAATTTCGATTGTAAATTCTGTTCCATAAGCAAGTTCAGACTTTAGCCGAATATTGCCCTGATGTTTATCAATAATTTGATGGCTAATTGCTAAACCTAGTCCCGTTCCTTTGTTGATAGGTTTAGTTGTAAAGAAAGGATCAAATATCTTGCTTTGAATCTCCGCATCTATTCCATCACCGTTATCTCTGAATGTAATTATCACTGTTTCTAATTCAGTTACTTCAGTTTGAATCACAATTTGCTTTTGGATCTGATTATCTAGTTCTAGTAAAGCATCAATGCCATTACTAAGAATATTCATGAATACTTGGTTTAGTTGTGCTGGATAACATTGAACTGGTGGGAGATTCCCATATTTTTTAATAATTTCAATTTTTGGGTGTAGTCGATGATTTAAAAGTAATAAAGTACTTTCAATACCTTCATGAATATTAACAGCTTTTTTCTCTGACTGATCGAGTCTAGAAAAGTTTTTTAGGGACAGCACGATGTCACGAATCCGATCAGTTCCTATCCTCATGGATGAAAGAATTTTTGGTAAATCATCGATGATGAAATCAATATTAAAATCACCAAATTTCTCTTCAAATAAAGAATACGAATCTGGATGTTCTTGTTGATATAGTTGGATTAAATTTAAAAGACAGTTTACATGGTTATTAAGATGATTAAAATTGCCGTGAATAAAATTAACAGGATTATTAATTTCGTGGGCTAAACCTGCGACCATCCGACCCAAGCTAGACATTTTCTCTGTCTGAATCAATTGAACTTGGGTAGTTTGTAATTCCCGTAAGGTATTTTCTAACTGTTGTGCTTGAAGTTGGGCAGTAGCAGTTGCAGTAGTGAGTGCTTTGAGGTTATTGTATGCCTTGGAATGATAACGGATACGGGCAATTAACTCAACTGCATCGGGTAACTTAATTAGGTAGTCATTTGCACCCTCGGCAAAAGAGTCGGCTTTTAACTTTGCTTCTTCTTTACTAGATAGCATGACGATAGGAATATCACGAGTTACTGGATGAGATCGAAACCAACGCAGTAACATTAATCCATCGATATCTGGCATGATCATATCCAAAAAGATCACCGTTGGTTCTATGGCGATCGCATCTTGAATAGCTTTAGCTGGATTACTTGTGTAGTGAAGGGAAATATCTGTTTCTGTCGCAACCATCCGACGGAAGGCTTCGCTGATAATTACCTGATCGTCAATTAGTAGAAGTCTTACTGTCAATATTTTGGCATCTAGAATAAATGGCACAGCTTGCGGGGTTTCTGGTTCACTCCACTTCGGTGATAATTTTTCTGTCTTTTGAGATATTTGTAAGAGTGCTGTTTCTTGCGGGTTCATTTAGCACCTCTAAATGGGTCTTTGTTTTCACGACTACAAACTAATAAGTTAAATGTACTAATTTGCAATTGTCGCAATTATATCTCAGTAATTCAGGATTTTGAAATACTTCGTAAAGGTGTTTTAAGCATTTGCTTTAAGGCATATATTTTAATAAAGGTATAATAAAATACTATTTAATTAAGTATTATGCCGTAAATTTGATGCAGGCTGATGCGATCGCCTCAACTGGCAAAACCTCCACGGCAGCTTTTAATTCCACTGCTACTTTCGGCATACCATAAACAACGCAAGTTTTGCAGTCTTGAGCAATAGTATGCCAACCTGCTTCGCGCAATTGTTTTAAGCCTTGAGCGCCATCTCCACCCATCCCCGTCAGCAACGCCCCAACCCCCTTTCCAGTCCAATTTTTAGCCACACTGTTGAAGAAAACATCAACTGATGGACAATAGGAACAATGTAGTGGTTCTTTGTCATAGCCAAGGGTGAGGTCGGGACGCATCACCAAATGAAGATTTGTGCCAGCAAGCAGAATACCAGGCTGTGGTGTAGAACCTGCGATCGCTAGTTGCACACGCATAGGAATTTGCTCGTTCAACCAGGCGGCAAAACCTTGGACAAATTGGGCATCTATATGCTGAACAACTATTACAGCCGCAGGAAAGTCTTGGGGAAATTGGGAGAGAATACTTGTCAATGCTTGGGGGCCACCAGTGGAAGCCCCGATCACGATTAGGGGTGGAAGTGATTTTGAGTTATGGACAGGTGGCGATCGCCGATATGAAGATTTGCCAATTAAGCGGGCGATCGTAGCAATTTTATTTAGTAGCCCATCATCGCCTAAGATTGGCGTATTGATGGCATCCAAGGCTCCATAGCCCATTGCTTCAAAAACCTTGGCTGCATAGCGATTAACGCTAGCTGTCACCATCACAATCGCGCAGGGAGATTGCCTCATGATATGCCGTGTAGCTTCTACTCCATCCATGCTGGGCATCAGCACATCCATCAAAATCAAGTCAGGAGTATCAGCCGCACACTTACTCACAGCTTCCGCACCATCGTAGGCAACCCACGCCAGCTTGTAACCTGGTATTTTTACCACAATACGCCGTAGTGCCTCTACAGCCATAAACATATCGTTAGCGATCGCAATTCTCACAGGCTATACAATTTTGGATTTTGGATTGTCACAGGTTTATTTCTAAATTTAAAGTTGACACAATAAATAGTTAAGGCAAGAGACGCGATAAATCGTCGTCTCTACAAAAGATTTATTCCAAAATCTAAAATCTAAAATTGGTTTATGCCTCTCCAATTAAATCAATCACCGCCTTTAACAGAGTGTCATCATGAAAGCTGCTCTTAGTTAAGTAGTAGTCTGCACCTGCTTCTAACCCTTGCAGTCGGTCTTCTTCCCGGTCTTTGTAAGAAACGATAATCACAGGTATTTGCTTCAATTTGGCATGAGTTTTTATCTGGCTGGTGAGTTCAAAGCCGTTCATCCGGGGCATATCAATATCTGTCACCACCAAGTCATAATCGCCACTGCGGATTGCATTCCAACCATCAATACCATTAACCGCCACTTCAGCTTTGTAACCATTGTTTTCCAAAAGTTTGCGCTCCATTTCGCGCACAGTGATCGAATCATCTACTACTAACACTCGCTTGTAGGTTTTGGTAACTGCCTGATGAGCAGACTGATTTACCTGAGAAAGTTGTCCGCTGGAAAATACCTTCGCAATGGAACGGACTAAATCTTCGACATCGACAATCAACACTGGCGAACCATCATCCATGAGGGCGGCGGCGCTAATGTTTGGGACTTTACCAAGGCGGGGATCTAAAGGTCGGACAACCAAATTGCACTCACCGAGAAACCGATCTACAACTAATCCATAACGATTGAGGCGATCGCTAATCACAATCACTGATAGCGATTCTATATTCACCGCAGGCGAGGCTAACTCTAAAACTTGACTTGCTAAAATCAACTCCACAGGTTGATTATTTATGACGAAAAATGGGCGATTTTCCGATACAGCAATCTTAGACTTCGATAATATTAACACCTCTTCAATGCGTGTCAGTCCAAAAGCATAAGGTTCGCCAGCAATTTCCACCAACAGGGTGCGAATCACAGATAGCGTCAATGGTAACTGTAAGTGAAAGGTCATACCCCTTCCCAACACAGAAACCGCCCGCAGCGTGCCGCCAACTTCCCGCACTGTGCTATGGGCAATATCCAGCCCTACACCTCTACCCGAAATTTCAGTTACAGTTTGGGTTGTGGAGAAACCAGGCAAAAACAGGAATTCCATCAACTCAACTTCGGTAAGTTGGGCTGCCATTTCCGGGTTTGTCAGTTGTTTGCTGATGACTGCTTGGCGCAAAAACTCGATATCGATTCCCCGCCCATCATCTGCAACGGTGATAAACAGCATTCCGGCGCGATGGGTAACTTCAATCCGAATAATTCCTTCTTCTGACTTTCCTGCTGCTAGACGTTCCTGGGGCAATTCAATGCCATGATCGATCGCATTCCGCAGGATATGAGTCAACGGAGCTTCCAGACGTTCTAGAATATCTCGATCTACCAAAGTAGACTTACCAACGATTTCCAGTTTCACCCGTTTACCCAATTGTCTCGCTAAGTCGCGCACCATTCGCGGAAATCCCTGTCCCCCATCTGCAAAGGAACACATTCGAGTAGCAATAACTTCTTGATAGAGGCGATGGGCGAGGTTAGCAGAACGCTGAGAAAATTGTTCTAGTTCGTTTTGGCGATCGCTCATCATCTGGTAACATTCGTTAGCTTTTTGATGAGTTGCACTCAAGGTTTCCTTAATTTGCCGATCCAGATGATAGTTGCCTAATAAATCTTGTAACTTCTCCAGCAGGTTGGACAATTCCCCCTGATTCTTTCTCAGCTTCAGCAAAGAGTTAGCAAATGGTTCTAACAAGTTCGCCTCAACTAAAGACTCTCCTGCTAAACCCATCAAGCGATTCAGATTTTCAGTACTCATTCGCACCGCCCGATTTTGGGTGATGCCCAGTTCTTCTAATGGGGATGGGGAAATAAGGGTTGTCTGTTGGTTGTTTTCTAACTGCGCTGTTGTTATTAGGGGATGAATTTCTGTAGAGGTTGCCTCTGGAGTTAGGATATTAGCGATCGCACTCACCAATGATTGAATGCCGATATTTTCTAACATCTGCAAATTTGGGTTAGCTGTAAACGTTTCAGCTATACGCAGGAGCATATCTACCCCTTGCAGCAATACATCAATGCGATCGGCAGTTAAAGTAACTTTTCCCTCTTGAGCCGCCACAAAGCAGTCTTCCATGACGTGGGCAAGGTTGACAACCGGATCGATTTGGACAATTCGCGCAGCGCCTTTGATGCAATGGGCTGCCCGCATTAAAGCTGCCAGTTCTGGTTGGGGATTGGGCTTAGTTTCCAGTGCCAACAGGCAATTATTCAATACCACAACTTGGGCTTTTACTTCCATGTTGAATAAATCCACCAAGGAAAGATTGCTGACATCAAATTCTTCTAACATCACAGCACCTTCCTAGCTAAGGTGGTGAATAACAATTCATCATCTAAATAACTGACACTGTGCGATCGCTCCATTGGTGAAACGCCAGGTTGCCAGTGAAATAATCCTTTTGTATAAGTTTGAGTCAGACTCTTGGGCGGATCTTGTAACTCATCCCGCTGAAATCGGTGTACTCCATAAAGTTCATCTACACCAAACACCCAAGTTTTATCTGCATTTTCCAGCACCACCATGCGTGAATACACCACTGGACTCAGCGATTGTACTGCTGTATCGGCAGTTTCGAGATTCAACAAATCACTTAAAGAGATACACAATCGCAATTCGCCTCGGATACTTACCAATCCCCGCAAAATTTGGTTGCTGCGATGCGGTATGGTATGAACCACACTGGGAGGAGAAATTTCTTTGAAGATTTGGGCAGAAAGTGCCAGCCATTCTCGTTGCAGACGAAAAATCACAACCGTCATTTGAGTTGTGCGTAAAGTATGGGATATCTGGGAATTTTCATCGGCTCTAGATTTAGCGAGTAACTCAGTCCACTGATGGCGATAATTTTCAGGTATGGAGCGCTCTAGCAAATAGCGTCCAGCAGTGGAGTAAACGGGGCAATTGCGGCAATGGGTATAGCTGGCTAATTGGGGACAGGAGCGATCGCCCTCAATGCCGATAAAATTCCAACAACGTTCAATATTTAATGGCGTAGCGGGGTTCATAAGGGCTGCTCAAGAGAATTGGGGAATCAGAGGTACAGCGTTTTCTGCTTCCACCTGAAAGCGGGCAATCTCTTGACGCAATCCCTGCGCCACTTGGTTAAGTTGGGCTATGGCATGATTAATTTCCCGCAAAGAATCCGTACTTTGCACAGAGGTACTGCTCAACTGCACCATCGTTTCACTAATTTGTTGCGCTCCCACAGATTGGGTTTCCATACCCTGGTTGACAAACTCAAATCGCGGATTCAGGTCTTGCACTTGCTGGATAATTTGCCCAACCTGTGTACTAATACTGGCAACATCTTCTATATTCCGCCCTACTTCTGCGGCAAACTTGTCCATCTCCATCACACCTGTAGAGACTGACGATTGCATCTGCTTCACCATCTGCTCAATATCGAGGGTAGCAACGGCGGTTTGATCTGCTAATCGGCGAATTTCTCTAGCAACGACAGCAAAGCCCAAGCCATACTCTCCAGCTTTTTCAGCTTCGATCGCCGCATTTAACGACAGCAGATTCGTTTGGTCTGCCACCTTGGTAATTGTGACAACAATAGTATTAATGTTGTTTGCCTTTTCGCTAATTACTCCCAGTCGGGCAGCGATCGCATTAGTGGCTTCTGCTAACTGCCGCATAGTGGTTTCCATCCGCACTATATCTTTTTGACTATCATTCGCTGCTGTAGTTGTGATTTGGGAAATGGTTGCAACTTGTTCCATTGCACTTACTAATTCCCTAGAGGTAGCGGAAATTTCTTTGGTAGCGGCAGCTACCTCATTAGTAGAAGCTACTTGCTCAATGAGCGTCCCTTCTAATTGTTTACCTGAAGCTGCTATTTGAGTCGCTGAGGAAGTAACTTGTATGCCTGAATGCTGTACCTGACGAATCAGAGTGTTCAGATTCTGAGTCATAGTTTGGAAAGCTGTTAAGAGTCTATTCATTTCATCTTTGCTATTAGAGTCAGCCGCAATTTTAGTTGTTAAGTTTCCCAGAGAAATTTGCTCTGCAACTCTAATAACACTAAAAATCTGAGAAGTAATTTGTCGAGAGATTACAAACCCAAGAGTAATCGCTGTTATGGGGCCAATGGCAATTCCTACAGAAATCCAGAAAATACTGCGACCCACATTCTGTTCGACTTCTTTTTGTGTATCTGATATGAAATTTTCATTGATATTTACAACTTTTTTTGCTTGTAATATAGTTGTTTTAAATAATGTTTCTTCCTGTTTTTTCATCTCAAAATCAATTTGATTGCGTAAGTCTAATCTCTTTTGAATATTAGCTGGAATAGTTTCTGGTTGTCCTTGCAGAATTAATTCAAGCTGTTTTTTCCAAGGATTCTTAATTCCATCTTGATTTATTTTTTGTTCCACTTTTAATAATTTTTCATGGACTTTTTCCCAAGCTCCCAAGTTTTCTTTAAGTAAGTTATACTCTTTTAATTCTTCTTCAGTGGATGGAGTTGCGTCGTACTGTGCAATACCTTCGTTAATCTGTTTCCAAGCGTTCTGGATTTCAGTGATTACACTCTCTCTTTCACTAACAGTAATTTCAGGATTAAATAATAATCGTTGTGCGGATTGAATTTGTGTCTGGCCTTCTTTAATCTTCCATACCCCAGACAAGCTGGGGATGTCATTCGAGGTTAGTGAGTTAATTGACTGATTTAACTCGTTGGTAACGAACCATGCCAGCAAGGCCATTACGAATACAATCAGTCCTATGAATAAAAATGAACCGATCAACCGTGTTTGCAAGGTGATGTTCTTGAACATTGGATATCCTATTGTTCCTCTGCTGCTGTAAAACGCGTTCATCTCTTAAAATTCCCAAATCATAAACAAGATGAACAGTTTGTATTTTTATTTTTAAACAAATTATTAAGTAGGTAGCCTTAGTTCAGAGACTAGCTTTTTCTTCTAATGTGAAAGTGTTGAGTGCTGAGTAAGAAGTTTGAGTATCTGAGGTGGATGAACGGAGTTCGAAGGTGGATGAACGGAGTTCTGAGGTGGATGAACGGAGTTCAAAGGTGGATGAACGGAGTTCAAAGGTGGATGAACGGAGTTCAAAGGTGGATGAACGGAGTTCTGAGGTGGATGAACGGAGTTCTGAGGTGGATGAACGGAGTTCAAAGGTGGATGAACGGAGTTCAAAGGTGGATGAACGGAGTTCAAAGGTGGATGAACGGAGTTCTGAGGTGGATGAACGGAGTTCTGAGGTGGATGAACGGAGTTCAAAGGTGGATGAACGGAGTTCAAAGGTGGATGAACGGAGTTCAAAGGTGGATGAATCCAGTTCAAAGGTGGATGAACGGAGTTCAAAGGTGGATGAACGGAGTTCAAAGGTGGATGAACGGAGTTCAAAGGTGGATGAATCCAGTTCAAAGGTGGATGAA
>NZ_JBALEO010000048.1:0-48033 GCF_036918015.1 Nostoc sp. | reverse complement strand
AAAAAAACTCGAATATTAAAAGTGAACTATAAACTGGATACTCATTTCTGAAGCATATCATGAGTTAAAATCTCATTTTTTAGTTCAAATCACAAATAGCAAATGCGTACCCCGAAATAGCAATTGCGTACCCCGAAATAGCAATTGCGTACCCCGAAATAGCAATTGCGTACCCCGAAATAACAATTGCGTACCCCGAAATAGCAAATGCGTACCCCGAAATAGCAAATGCGTACCCCGAAATAGCAATTGCGTACCCCGAAATAGCAAATGCGTACCCCGAAATAGCAAATGCGATCGCCAAATCAACAAATGCGATCGCCAAAGCAGTAAATGCGATCGCCAAAGCAGCAAATGCGAACACCAAATCAACAAATGCGATCGCCAAAGTAACAAATGACCTAACTCCAGTAAGGACATGGCATTGCTCATTGGTGTGAACTTAATGTAAAACCCTTATCAAAGATGTGATATTGAGTTCACTCAGTTACCATCACGATCCGCGTTACCCCACCCTAACCCTCCCCTTGGAAAGGGGAGGGAACTAGATTTCCGGCTTCCCCCCTTTGCAAAGGGGGATTGAGGGGGGTAATTTGACTTGTGTGTACACCGATGTAGCCTTACCAAGGGGTGGGGTAAAACGCTTGTGGGATAAGCGTTTTAATTTAATTGCATTAAAAAAAGAGGCAGTTACTAACTACCTCCTGAGAAATTAAAGCTTGGATGGACTGAGAAATGCTTCGACAGCAGCCTAGAAACTTTGCTAGCTGCGGCTCAAAAACATAGTCAAGACCACTCCCAGGATAATCGATCCACCGCCAAGGATGAATGACCAGAAGCGATGGTAACTGTTGACAATAGTGCCATTTTCACTCTGGAGTTGAATTAGATCCATCCAAGGCGCAACACCTCGACGGAACCAACCCACAGCCCCAACTTGTTCGCCTATCAAGCTTTGGACTCGCTTCATCCCAAACAAAAAATTGCCGATAGGGCCAAAGCGTGAGGCGTAATGCAGATAAAGCATTCCGCTACGATCCTGAATTTTTAAATCGGAACCAAATTTATAACCAGCGTCGCCACGACCAATAAGCTGACCTTCCAGTTTTGCAGGTTGTCCGCGCAATGGACTGGCATAAGGGTCTGACATCAGGGTGAGAATATCGGTTTCTGGTGCTTGCTTGTAGTCGGGGAACATCACCAAGGCTTTGACCACAATTCCAATCCCTAAGCCAATAAGTGGCGCACCCAATACTAAACCTGTGTTTTGCGAACTTGACAACAAAATCACACCTGTTACCAAGCCAGCGAAGAAACCAATTGTTTCAGCGCCGTACAGTACAACATCTAAAAAGAAGTTGCCGTAAAGCCTACTCTTATTCAGAGTTTTACCTTCTCCAATAACTCGCCCCATATCAAACTCAGTCGGTAAACCCAATTGTTCGGCATAGTTGCTCAATGCGCGAACTCGTTTACCTGTCAGGGGATGAGTGGAATTTAACTCCATCCACCTACCCCAAGGGTTAAACATATCCCACAGAAAGACGCGACCAATTTTTTGGGTATCGGATGCAATGCGGTAGGCGGTTCCTGTGGAAGCGGCGGCTTTATGGTCATAGATACCCAAGGCGCGAGTTCCTTCAATTAAACGGCTGGGTTCTTGCGCGCGCGAACCTTCTTCTAAAATTCCGTAGGCAATCTTCACCAAAGCGCGGGATAGTCCATTGGGATTACCCGTACTTTCGGCTGCAAAGTGGTCGGCAAAATATTCTCGTGTGCGCGAGAGGTACAGCACTAGATAAGTCCCGATGACATAAAACACGTAGGCAACTAGGGCAGCAGTTTGCATCGCATCTTTAATTTTGCTATCGCCACCACCACGCCCAAATCTTCTGGCTGTGCTGTAAATCAAGTAACAAATTTGCACTAAGGTAGAAGCTACTGTCATCACTGCAAAGTCCCAGTGGACGATGTGCCCCAGTTCGTGAGCGTAGACGGTAGCAATTTCATCATCATCGAGGTATGTGAAAAGTCCCTGACTGACGACTAGACGGGCGCTGTTCGGTAATGAACCATAAGTAAAAGCCGTGGGGTTTTGGTCGTTAATAATTCCCAAACGCGGCGTTTTCAGCTTTTTCTGTTCACAGACTTGGCGAATAACTTTAGCTGTCTCTGGACTGAGGGTTTCAACTTCTGCTAACTCTACCCAGCGAGTTTGGTAAAGCCAGCCTTGGGTTAAGTCCATGATGAATGGAGACAGGAAAAAGGCGGCGATATTAAAAACTAGGGTAATACCAATGGCGATCGCTAATCCTTGGAGTGGATTATCGTTACCCAAAATAAATACTATGCTCAAACCTAAAGCCAACACCATGCCAAACAACAAGGTCATGGTGACACCAGAAGCTAACGCCAAACTACCACCCACTCCCCCCATTGCTAATTTCATCCCAGTGGTAGCGGCACGACCAGCTTTTTGGCTAGCTTTAGGTGGCGTTTGGCCCAAGGATTGACTAGCTTGTTCTGCCCAACTGCGAGCCTGTGGATTTTCACTCATGATTAACTTTTGACACAGGGCCTTGGCTTTTTCGGTTTCGCCTGTGGCTTGATAAGCTTTCATCAGCCACATCTGTGCTGAAAGATAATCTGAGGAATTGTGTTCAGCGCAATCGCGGCAGAATTGTTCGAGTAATTCAACCGCTTCTTGATAACGTTTTTGGTTTAAAGCATCTAATGCCGATTGCAATGACATAGGATCTCCCTACTAAAGGAGTGGTATTTGATCTATCAATACTCAATAGATCCAGCGATCGTCACTGCAATTTCGTAAAAATTTAAATAATGACAGTATAAAATATCTACTTAAGTAAAAGACTAGAGAAACATACATTACTATGTCTCTCTAGCCTGGGGAACGCATAAATCATGTTTAAGATTTTCAAATAACAACTGTAATAATACTTATAATATTTTTGCTGCGGTAAACTTACTACCTCTTTCCCCGTGTTTGATATTTAGAGAATAAATGTTTTCAACCCAGTCTTGCTTCACCCGATTAGAGTAATTATTGATTACCCAAATGGTTCACCCGATTGGAGGAAGACGAATGATCAACATAACCTGAGATTGATAAGATGAGGAAAAGGTAAAGATTTCTACTATGACTATTTTTGATATAGCTTCTCCCCTAATTTCGATCGCAGCGCAAACCCGCCAAGCTGCAAGTAAGCTAGCGATTCTCTCTACTGAGGCAAAAAATCAAGCGATTGAAGCGATCGCGCAAGCTTTAGAATCAGCTAGAGATGAAATTTTACAAGCAAATGTTGCTGACTGTAAAGCTGCTACTGCTGAAGGAATTCCCCAACCACTGTATAAGCGCTTGCAGTTAGATGAACATAAATTAAGAGATGCGATCGTTGGGGTACGAGATGTTGGTAAGCTAGACGATCAAATTGGTAAAGTTCAAATTCACCGCGAACTTGATACTGGCTTAGTTCTGAAGCGCATCACCTGTCCTTTAGGCGTTTTGGGGATTATTTTTGAAGCACGTCCAGAGGCGGCGATTCAAATTGTTTCCTTGGCGATTAAATCGGGAAATGGTGTGATTCTTAAATGTGGAAAGGAAGCTGTCCGTTCTTGTGAAGCGATAGTTAAGGCAATTAAACAGGGATTATCGCAAACTGCTGTTAACCCAGATGCAATACAGTTGCTGACAACTAGAGAAGAAACTTTAGAACTTTTGAAATTAGATAAATATGTAGATTTAATTATTCCTAGAGGTTCTAATTCTTTTGTTAGGTTTGTGCAGGAAAATACACGCATTCCAGTACTAGGTCACGCCGATGGTATTTGTCATCTTTATATAGATAAAGCGGCTAATCTTTCTAAAGCAGTTCCGATTACCGTCGATGCCAAAGCACAATATCCTGCTGTTTGTAATGCAATTGAAACTTTGCTAGTTCACTCTTCTATTGCTAGAGAATTTTTACCGAAAGTTGCTGAGGCTTTGCAAGAACGCCATGTGGAATTAAGAGGCGATAAACGCACCTTGAAAATTTTACCTAACATTGAAACTGCAACAGAAGTAGACTGGGAAACAGAATATAACGATTTGATTTTGTCCATAAAGATTGTAGACTCTATAGAAGATGCGATCGCACATATTAACGAATATGGTTCTCGCCATACTGACGCGATTATCTCTGAAGATTCAGCATCTGTTGAAACTTTCTTTGGACTAGTAAATTCAGCGAATATATTCCACAATTGTTCTACCCGATTTGCTGATGGCTTCCGCTATGGTTTCGGCGCAGAAGTAGGAATTAGTACACAACAAATGCCTCCCCGCGGCCCCGTTGGTTTAGAAGGATTAGTTACATACAAATATCAAATGACTGGCGATGGACATATTGTAGCTACTTACACCGGGGCGAATGCTAAAGCTTTTACTCATCATGATTTGGTGTAAAATATCCTCAAAAGTATATAGCAGTTCTCGGTTAAGTGAGGTACAAGAACCCCACCCCCAACCCCCTCCCCGCAAGCGAGGAGGGGGCTATGATGTAACTCATGTGATTAGGAAATGCTATATGCTCTAGTAACGCTAGAAATACACCGATTTATCCGGTGTATTTTTTATGTTAATAGTTGATTGGAGTTATCAAAAGTTTTAATTGGGCCATGCCATCGAGCATCATTTAAGAAAACATCGTTAAAAGCTCCATTAGTGTATTGACTAATTACCTTACCCCAAAAAGCTTGTGCGCCTAAGTTCAAAGCAGTCTGCCGTACTTCCCAACAGCCGGGAAACTGGTTGAAAATGTGAGTAGCTACCTGTTCACCAATACCCTGACTTCGATACTTCTTGAGGATAAAGAATTCAGCAATAGACATAGCATTGTTATCTCGATGAAGGTAGATATGCTGATTAACAAGTACAAACCCTGCTAGCTTCTCATCAACTTTAACTATAAATGGGTGTCGCTCAGGTTCTGTCCAATAGTAATCAAGATATCGATAGCCAAATAAGCCGCAGTCATCTACATCTTTAGCTTCTATCTCACTCAAATCATACTGGTATAGTTCCATTAAATTACACAGCACTGACTTCTGTTGTTGAGTAGCTTTTACCACTTCGATTTTCATAAAGCATCTACGATACTGAAACTAAAACATAATGAGCGCCAACGATTTAAACAATATCTCATATCCTAATTGGGAAGCATTGAAATCGATGTCAGATGAGGACGTTGATTATTCTGAATATTCCATTATTAAACGATGAATTTTTCGAGAAGGCAATGTTGAGATTGCCAGGAACTCAAGCACAGAAATTAATTCAGATTGATCCAGAATCATAGCTTGGTTTCAATTCCAGGGTGCCGAAGACAAAACACTCATCAATTCTGTCTTGCGTCAACATATTAAATCTTTGAGATGAAGCGATCGCTTTAAGAATCTTGACTCGAAAGGATTAGTTCTGGAGTTAACATTAACCTATCGGGCCAGTTACAAAAAAATAGATTTTGCATGAGTAACAAAATATCCAAGGTCGGTATTATTGGTGCAGGTAATGTGGGTGCAAATGTAGCAAATGATTTAGTGCTACTTGGTAAATGTGTAACAATCGTCCTTTTTGACCGAACTTTATCAAAAGCTGAGGGGCAAGCATGGGATATTGAAGACACCATTCCCCTACTTAAAGACATGGAGATTATACCATCAAATCAGTATGAAGATTTAGCGGATTCTGATATTATTGTCGTGACTGTTGGGGTGCAGCAAAAAAAAGGACAAAGCCGATTAGATGTATTGAGCGATAATGCAGAGATCATGCGTTCAACAATAAAAGAATTGGATCGAGTTGCACCGAATTCAATCATACTTATCGTTAGCAATCCAGTGGATGTACTAACACGGATTGCGATCGCCAGTTCCACTAGAGCAGAAAACCTAATTTTCGGTTCAGGAACCGTTCTTGATACTGCTAGACTGAGATATCAACTTGGTAAGCGACTGAACGTTAGTAAACAAGACGTTCATGTTTATGTGATTGGAGAGCATGGAGACAGTGAATTTGTCGTTTGGTCTAGTGCATTTATTGGGGGAATTTTATTAGCTGAATTTCCCATACCACAAGGAGCAACGCTGGAACAAATTCAGCAAGAGTACGCAGAGTTAACCCGTAAGCGAGGTTATAACATTTCTGAACGTAAAGGAAATACTAGCTATGGCATATCAATAGTAGTTTGTCAGTTAGTTGATGCCATCCTGCGAGATGAAAAGCAGATATTTCCAGTATCGGTGAGAGCAGATTCTAACTATGGAGTTGGCAGTGAAGTTGTTCTTGGACTTCCATGTATCATTAGTTCTCAAGGTATTGAGCGCCAACTGGTGTTACCAAGAAATGCTCATGAACAACGTTTATTAGAAGAGTCAGCCACCAAACTGAATGAAGCCTACAATTCTTTGGATAATTAAAATCAACTCAAATAGTCTGTTTAAAAACGTGCTTTTTTGAATGTTAAACTAACGCTTTCAGTAAAGCTTGAAGTTTCAGTTGCACCTCTGCAAATTCTTTGTCAGGATCGGAGCCAGCAACGATACCAGCACCAGCATACAATCTCGCGCGATCGCCATCAATCAATGCTGAACGAATTCCCACAATAAACTCACAGTTCCCTTGAGAATCTATCCAACCTAAAGGTGCAGCATATAAACCCCTCTCAAAGCTTTCGTAACGACGAATTTCGGCACAAGCTACATCTTGTGATGCACCCGCAACGGCTGGCGTAGGATGCAATTGCCCGACAATCTTTAATGGATGGATGTTAGTAGGAACTATCGCACTTATAGGTGTCCATAAATGCTGGATATTCGATAATTGTCGCAGCCGTGGTGCTAATATTTGAGGTGATAAACCTAGCTGAGATAGACGTTGAGTTATAAAATTAAGTACTAGCGAATGTTCATGCTTTTCTTTTTCACTATTTAGTAAGCGATTGGCATTAGCTGCATCTTCAGCAGGGGTTTTACCTCGTGGCGCAGAACCAGCTAAAGCATCAGTGATTAACTGTTGATTATAAATACTAATTAATCTTTCTGGACTTGCACCAATAAAATTTTGTCCTTTGCCATTACTTGTAGAAAAAATATAACAATTAGGATGGTTTTGTCTAAGATTATTTAAGGATTTAACTAAGCTAAAGTGGTTACTTGATTTTACATCTAATATATCTGCTAGGACAATCTTACTTAAATGAGTAGATTGAATTTTTTCCAAAACAGATACTACTGAACGTTTAAATTGGGCAGAGTTGGTGATAGATTTTTTATATAATTTTGTAGGAAAATAATCAATATTAGCAGAGTAATTTTCTAAAGTTTGGATAAATTCAATTTTATTTTGGATTTTCTCCAACCATCTTTCAATATTTACATTTGGATTGATAATTAGATTTGTTACTAATATGCAACGCTGATTTTTTACGGCTACTTGCCAACGTGGAAGAAAAATGGTAGCAGATGGGAATGGATAATCTACTTGGGCATTTTTATCAAAAAAGCTGAAATAACAAAAAAAGTGAGGACCAGAAAAAGGTTGGTTTGCGTTACCAAAATTAATTATATTTTTTAGACAAGATTTGATAAAATATTCTGCTTGATTAAAACGGTCTGAGCCATCAATCTGTAATTTTGCTACAGCATCAATTGCTGCGATCGCTTCTCCTTTACCTCTGTCCTCAAAGTAAAAATTTATTTCATTTGCTTGTGTAAGTTTATCTAATACAAGTAGAGGGTCAACTAAATCAATTTCTTGGGAGACACTGACAATTTGTCTACAATTATTTTTGACGCACTTTTCTTGCACCGCTACCAGAAATTGATATAAATCTTTGTGCTTGACAAAGAAGTTGCTACGACAAGGTGAAACTGTCATGGATTTAACGATAGTAAATTTTTTTTAAGTTAACTTCCTAAAGTGTAATTAATCGTGGTCGTATTTTTACAGGTAACATATTAAGTTGCTATTTCACCAGCGTAGGGTTTGCCTTATTTGTGGTGTTCTCAGACTATGATAAGACAGTTTCAGCCTGAGACTGCAACGTGAGGGTGAGTGTTAACAACACAAGGTTAAGAAGCCATAGGAAAAGTGACAGTTGTTTATATATCACCCATATCTAATCGTCTCTTTAAATCATAAAATCTAAAGTGCGAGTAAATATTCTGGTAATTTAATTAATCACAGCTGATGACTACCAAGCAAAT
Source organism: Nostoc sp. (assembly GCF_036918015.1). Classification (GTDB taxonomy): domain Bacteria; phylum Cyanobacteriota; class Cyanobacteriia; order Cyanobacteriales; family Nostocaceae; genus Nostoc. The sequence continues at coordinate 39,765 of NZ_JBALEO010000048.1, read as the reverse complement.
TTTATATCCCAACACCAAGTTATGGATGGCAGCGATTAAACCGCCAATGTACAGCGTTGCCATTATGCCCATTTGGGTAGGAACAGCAGTGGCATTTGCCGAAACTAAAATTTTCAATGGTGTAGTATTTTCTACTTTTGTAGCTGCGGCAATCTTAATTCTTGCCTGGGAAAATATCAGTAATGATGTGTTTGATTCCGAAACAGGTATCGATAAAAATAAGCACCATTCTCTGGTGAACTTAACAGGCAATAAGCCATTGATATTTTGGATAGGAAATTTGTGTTTAGGTTTGGGGTTGCTGGGCATACTAGCGATCGCCTTTTGGCAACAAGACCTAACTGTTATCGGCATCATTCTACTATGCTGCGGTTTAGGCTATACGTACCAAGGGCCTCCCTTTCGTTTAGGATATCAGGGTTTAGGCGAGATTATTTGCTTTTTTGCCTTTGGCCCCTTGGCAGTGGAAGCCGCATACTACAGCCAAACCCAAACTTGGTCAATGACAAGTTTAGCAGCCTCAGTAATTGTCGGGATTGCCACAACCTTAATTTTGTTTTGCTCACACTTTCACCAAGTTAAAGATGACATAGCCGCAGGCAAGCGATCGCCTATCGTCCGTCTCGGAACCCAAAAAGGGGCCCAACTCCTAGTTTGGTTTACCGCTAGCATTTATCCCCTCACCTTGCTATTTGTGCTACTGGGGATTTCTCCAGCTTGGACATTACTAAGTTGGGTGAGTTTACCCTTTGCTGTCAAATTATGCCGCCACGTTCAAGAAAATCACAACCAGCCTGACAAAGTTAGTAACTGTAAATTCATTGCCGTAGCTGTGCATTTCTGGGCTTGCTTGCTGTTCGGACTGGGATTTATGCTTTAGTAATTACTAATTGATGCGTTATCAATTTAAATTTCGTCCATATCAGCGAAGATTTTTGCGATCGCTGACTACCAATCATGGTAAGTGGGATATTCGTGAAGGTATTATCCTCCGTCTCACCAATGAATCAGGTAACGTCGGCTGGGGAGAAATCGCCCCCATTAGCTGGTTTGGTTCCGAAACCCTAGAACAAGCCTTAGATTTTTGTCGCCAACTCCCAGAAGAAATCACAGACGAAACGATTTTTTCGATCCCAGATGAGTTACCTGCTTGTCAATTTGGCTTTGAGTCAGCGTGGGAGTGGGGGAGTGGAGGAGATAATTTTATAACTCCTAACTTTTCACTCCTCTACAGTGCCTTATTACCAGCTGGTAAAGCGGCTTTAAATCAATGGAAAACTTTGTGGCAGCAGGGATATCGCACGTTTAAGTGGAAAATTGGAGTGGATGCGATCGCTGATGAACTAGAAATTTTTGAGTCATTGATACACACCTTACCAGCTTCTACAAAACTGCGATTAGATGCCAACGGTGGACTCAGCTATGAGGAAGCTAACTTATGGCTGCGGAGTTGCGACAATTTTAAGGCAAATGGAGAACTACCTTTAGAAATTGAATTTATCGAACAACCGCTACCCGTTAAGAAATTTCAGCAGATGTTGGAATTGAGTCTGAGTTATAAAACTGCGATCGCTTTAGATGAATCTGTCGCCACACTTGGGCAACTTGCTGCTTGTCATCAACAAGGTTGGCGAGGGATTTTTGTCATAAAGCCTGGGATAGTCGGATCGCCATCTCGTCTGAGGAAGTTTTGTCACCAGCATCAAATTGATACTGTATTTTCATCAGTATTTGAAACTGCGATCGCTAGACTTGCAGCACTCCAACTAGCAGCCGAATTATCCCGAAACAACAGGGCAATTGGTTTTGGTATTGACCATTTTTTTGAACAAGAAGAAACCTGGCTTCAAAGTTTATGGAACGACCTTTAGACTATCTTAATAACCTGGCTCAAAATGATTGGCTTATCGGTTATGACAGCCGTCAATTTAATCAAATAGCTCAACAATTATATTTACAACTAACACAATTATCAGCCTGTGGAACCCCACCAAAAATCATCTTAGCCGAACGCGAACCAATAAAATTTTTAGCAAGTTTTATTGCTGCTTGTGCAGCGAATTGTCCAGTTTTTCTTTGTAACCCCGACTGGGGAACACAAGAATGGCAACAAGTCTTTGATTTAGTACAGCCAGACATTATTTTGGGAATGGGGCATGGGGAATGGGGTATAGGGCATGGGAATAATAATATCCAATGCCCAATTCCCAATAGCATCATGATTCCTACGGGTGGTTCATCAGGAGAAATTAAATTTGCCATTCACACTTGGGAAACTCTCATTTCATCAGTACAAGGATTTACAGAATACTTTCAACTAATCCAAGTCAATTCTTTTTGTGTATTGCCGCTATACCACGTTAGCGGTTTAATGCAATTTATGCGTTCTTTTACCACCGCAGGTAAACTGGCTATTCTACCATTCAAAACCTTAGAATCCGGTCAAACATTAAATATTAAGCAATCAGAATTTTTCATATCTTTAGTACCAACACAGTTACAACGTCTCCTGCAAAATCCAGAATTAACTGAATGGTTATCCCAATTTAATACTGTACTTCTGGGAGGTGCGCCAGCATGGAATGAACTACTAGAAAAAGCCAGATTTCATCGCATTCGGTTAGCACCTACTTATGGCATGACAGAAACCGCCTCTCAAATTGCTACCCTGAAACCAGATGATTTTCTCAGTGGTAAAATTAGTAGTGGTCAAATTCTTCCCCACGCCAAAGTAACTATTCGCAATCAGCAAGGCGAAATTTTAAATTCCAATCAAATCGGAAATATCACCATTCAGGCTCAATCTTTAGCCCTTGGTTACTATGCGATAACTAGAGAAAATAAAACTGATTTTCAAGTAGATGATTTAGGCTTTTTAGACGAACAAGGCCATTTAAATATTGTCGGACGTGACAGCGACAAAATTATTACAGGTGGAGAAAATATTTATCCAGCAGAAATTGAATCAGCTATACAATCAACTCAAATGGTTGCCGATATTTGTGTCATTGGCATCCTAGATAAACACTGGGGACAAGCCTTAACAGCGATTTATATTCCCAAACAATCAAATACCTCTGCTTTAAAAATCCAAACTCTACTTAAAGACAAACTCAGCAAATTTAAAATCCCTAAATATTGGATTCCCCAGCAAAACTTACCCCGCAACTCCCAAGGTAAAATTAACCGCCAACAGTTACAGCAAATAGCCACAGAATTCCTTCAAAATTCCATCAAATAACTTCTCTCGACTTTCTTCTCTCTGTGTCCTCAGCGTCTCTGCGGTTCGTCTCCAACCACTGAACTATCTCATCAGGTAATTCCCGCTTACTTCTACTACTCACGTCAATACAAACATGGCGAGTAATAGCCTTAGCAACTACCACCTCAGCCACAGTAATTTCATAAGTAATTTCAAACTTCTCAACACCTATCTTTTGGGGAATTAAGCTAATCAGCAACTTGTCCCCGCCAAACATAGGGCGCAAAAAATCGACACTAGCATGAACAATCGGGAAAGCTACAGACGGATTAGTAAAAAAATCTTTGAGATTAATACTTGATGCTTCTAGAGATTCTTCATAAGTTTCATGGCAAATACCCAAAATATTAGCAAAATAAACTACCCCAGCAGCATCAGTATCTTGAAAGCGAACAGTGCGGTTATAAGTAAAAGGCATTTTTGACAATTGAATATTAAAAAACAGCAGGTTTATCCCCTGCTTTACAAACTAATTTTATTGCAACTAAGATAAGTCAGTGATAAAAATTTAATTTCCCCAATTCTGAGTTATGTATCGATTTGTTTAGCCTCATTCAATGCTTTGGGGTTGAATATATGGTGAGGAAAGGCGATCGCTTCTACATTGACTCCAACGGCGGAACCTCGAAGTCATTAAACGAGTAAACATTGTAAGACGAAGCTGTTAGAGCTTTGACCAGCTTACCGTCGAGAGTCAGCAAAGTAGCGCCTACCTGCTGTGAAAGTGCAACATAAGAGCCATCGTAAGCGGAGATTCCATAATTTAATGCGATCGCAACTGCATCCGCCATCAAATCAGCCGTGGAGACAACACGCAAAGGGAAGCTTTTGAGAGTTGCTAAATCTGCTGGTACATCAGCAACAGCATAAAGTCTGGCGCGGACGTACTTCCAAATTATGTTGCCACACTCAATGTAAAACAGGTCTGGGACAAAGATTGCAGTTTGGGGATTGGCAAGATGAGCGAACAGTTGATTAACTTTTGGAGTTAGTGGATCGTCTGGTATAAATTGCTTAATAGCTACACTTGCGTCTACAACACACCTGAGAGGGATAGTCATCTGTCTCGGTCTTCTCGGATTAACGCAGTACTATCAGGCCATTCCACATCAGTCTGGCGACTCTCACGACGAAGGCGAATTTCCTCTAAGAGTTTTGGGACATTTTTTCGTCTTTCGTCTTCCGTATGCTGTGCTTCAGTTTTTAGAGCTTGTTCTAACAGAGTTATAACTTGGGCGTTAATAGAACGGTGTTCAGATGCCGCTAACTCTTGCAGCTTTGCATACAAATCATCGGGTAAATTTCTTACATAAAGAGTAGCCATCGCTTTACCTCAAAGTAGAATTTACAAAAATGTTAGCATAATGCAAGCAAAAGGAGCGAGTGGGGCGATATATCTCACTTTTGATAAATTTTAATTAAGTTCCAATTATGATTATAGTACCCAAAAAATCAATCAAATTGTGGCTTGACCCTCAAAACCTATGATTTATAAATAAAAAGTAATTTGACAGTTAGATTTAATCTAGATATTCATAAATAATTACTTTGGAGAATTAATTCTTGTGAGTAGCAATAGTTCAAGTCCATTAAAGGTTGTTCTTTGGCAACCTTGTCGCTGGGGTAAAAAATACTTAGATACCAATACCAATGCTTTAGTTGAACCGACATTTTATCAAGAAGAAATTTATTCTTGGGAACCCTTTGGAGATCCCTTTGGTTCAGTGACTAGTAGTGAGCAAACTCAGCGACTAAGAGAAGAATTAATTGAAAAATTTACACTAGTAATAAAACCTGAAAAGCGTGGAATTGAACAGTTTAAGCAAGTCATCCAAGTAATAGACGAGATATTGTCTAATGATCAATCATCTTGGAGTGATTTAGAAGAGCTTGGACGCTTATCTAATAGTGATAGTGTCAACCTTCGTCAACATCAACTTTTGGCCTTACGCCAGCATATTCAGTGGGTGTGTGATACCTTTGTTAATGTTCCAAATGTCAATGTGTCCCTTCATTAAAAGAATAACCTTATGACATTAAAATTGTTTAGTAAAGAAGATGCACTAAAATGTATCGCCCAAATAGGTAAGAATGGGGAGCCATTTGAAATATCTCTTGGTGAAGATATTTGTTTTGGACGTGACAAATGGGTGAATGTCGGAACTATTACATTACAACCAGGAGGGCAATATATTGAAAATGAAACTAGATATGATGAGTATTGTGCAGCTAAATTTGGTGGGTTTGAATGGCAAATACTATCCTTAGAGAAACTCAATAATAATATTACTGAAGCTCTGGAGAATTCACAGAGTAAAGATAGAGTTCAAAAAGCTTTTAGGGAAGGATTGCAGGATGTACTCCGGAGAACATTATTACTTTTACCTATTTTTGATGTTGAAACTATTGGCAAAATACCTTTGCAAAAACCGATAACTATTGTTACAGATACATCAGCTATTCACCAAGGAGGACTTGATTTTATATGTCGGTTTCTTAGTCCTTGGGCAAAAATAAAAGTACCAGCTATTGTTCACATGGAAATAATTAATCAGGTAGATAGGTACTTTGCAACTCGTAGAGAGAGTCAAAAAAAGAACAAACCTGTTGCTGCGGCACTTCGAGAACATATTCTCAGCCAGGGTGGTCAACGAACTTTACTTCGTCTAGAATTTTCAGATGCAGAAATAGAACGTGGTGACTTAGGTGCAGATCCCCTCCGGGGTATTGTGACACCGAGTAGCGATCCTGAAGATGGTAATCTTAAACTACAAGAGATTGTTAGAAGTTTTGCTGATCGTCTGATTTTAGAAACTGCACGACGCTTTCAAACTCAAGTTCGCCCGGATCATGCTCTAGCTCTTCTAACTAGCGATCAAGGTCTAGCCAGAATGACAATGGCTGAAGGAATGGATGTGTTCTTTTTTGAATCTCGCTCCTTTCCTAAATTTGATAGTAGAAAACTCACTGGCTCTCTTTTTCATCCTTTCAGTCAAAAAATATATACAGTACCACTAACAGATGTCCTTTGGGAATTAGCTGTATCTTTTGGTTGCCTGCGCTTGCAAAATTACAACACTAACGAGTCATTAGAGCTATGGGGCATACCTAGTGGTGAATATACTTGGCAACCACTTCACGTTAAAGATGATCTTCTTTGGGGAATTTTTAACTCTGGAACATCTTCTACAACAACAGATAATACCTCTATTGCGCTATCAACCGACATAGAAAGCTCAGGTCATACTGATGCAGTCTCTAGCGAAAATATAGAAAAAATAGCTACAGCTAAGGCATATGCATTTAGTCCAGATCAGATGTTCTTGCTGATAAAAATGTTAGTAGACAAGGGAGAATTAACTAATCAAGAAGCTCAAGATAAATTAGGATTAAAACATCAAGAACGTTATAATTTGTATAAAAATTTCCTGAAGAGTGGTTCATTCGTTGAAATTAATGATAGCAAAATCATCTGTACAGAATTACTTAAATCTCTATGGCAAAGTGTACTGGATGAAGATCATATTAAAATTTTATTTTATTTGAAGAAAATACCATCATTTGAAGCACTATATAACCATGTAAATCAAGGTAGGACTGTTGAATATAGCACATTACCAATTTTCAATAACGCCAAATCAACTTATATCAAGCTCGGTGAGGCAGCATGTGCTTGGTTGAATATACAAAACAAAAAAATTGTTACCACTGATAACATACCTGATCTACCAGCTTTTGCTAATTTAGCAGTAGAGGTTTATAAATTAATTCGTTCACAGGAAGACACAGAGTGGATACTTACTGGTCGCTGGTTAGAAGAATTAGCTATTAAATATGCTGTTCATCCCATATTGGCTAGAAAACTAGTGAAAAAAGCACAAGAACAAAACTTAGTCAATGTCTATGCTGAAGGATCTACTCCAGATACTCGTTTTGAACAGCACGATTTGTGGATAATTAAGACAAGTGACAGACTTCCACAGTTAGAAAAAGTTTATCTGTATCATGGAGATTTTCTTATACCTGGTACATCTGCTGTACGTATCAAGCTAGAAGGAGTTAAAAATGCCTCTTGAAAATCTATTTACAAATGAGGCGACTGCTAACGCACCAGAAGAACAACCCAAATTACTCTATAAAAAGTTTGGTGTGTTGAGTAACCCTTTTCCCAGTGCTGGGCAAACCAGTGGTCATCCGCATATGTCAACAGAAGCAGATAAGCAAGTTGATGCTGCGGTCAAGACATTTTATTCAGATCGCAAGTCTCATGTAATTTCAATAACTGCTAGTCAGGGAATTGGAAAGACTAACCTTCTGAATGCTTATGAAAATGCTTTGCGTGAAAAACTTTCTCAACATGGTTTTTTCGTTATTAGATACGTTCCAGATCCAGAACCATTTTTTGATCCACTCATTAGGTCTATATTTGAAAATTTGGGAGAAGACTACTTACGTCGCTCAATTGATGCACTTGCAAAGAGGAAGCAAGAGATAGATGATATTGATAAATTATTAGAATTTGTGCGAATGAGCGAAATTAAAATAATGCTTAAGGCTCTTTTGAGTGTTATTAATTCCGAAGAAAAACTAAATGAGCGCGTATCTTTAGCATATCAATGGCTTTTAGGATTACCTGTAAGAAAAACTCATCAAACTGAACTGGGAGTAAATTTTCGTCTAGATACTGTAGAAGCGAAAACAAGAGCATTGCGAGACATCGTATATTTTGGTTCAGAAATGAAGACTTTAGAGGGTATTTTTATTCTTCTTGATGAATTGGAAAAACAGAATGGTAGCTTATCAAAAACTATTGTTTTAAGATATTTATCTGCTCTGCGGGCTTTAATTGATGCACTACCTAAATATCTTTTCTTAATGGTTGCTTTAACTACAGATGCCCTTGAACGTTACCGTGAGATGCTTCCAGCTATTAGAGGTCGTCTTGCTAATGAAGTTCAACTTTCACCTATAAGAAATGAGGAGGAAGCCGTAAAATTATTCAAATTCTACTTGGAACAGGCCAAAATGGAAGCCAGAAATTTTGCACAAAACAAACAATTACAAGAAGGAAATGATGTACTTTTACATGAAGATTCTGCTCGACTCTTATTTCACCAATTATTGAGAGGTAGTAACATTAAAGGCGTGCGACAACGTGATTACCTTAATGCTCTTTATGAAAAAGCAGATGAGTCCATCAATGAATCTATGCCGGCATTCTTTTAGTTAAGTTTTTTGAAGCTCTTGCTAACTTTAAGAATTCAATAGGCGCTTATCAAGAATAAATCACAGTTAAGCCGTTGCTCAGATTAAATCTAATCAATGGCTTACGTCGTTAATAACATTTGTAAAATCTAATTTTTCTTCAACGGAGAGGGGGAGATTCGAACTCCCGGAGGTTTTAGCCTCATCCGATTTCAAGTCGGACGCAATCGACCACTCTGCCACCTCTCCAGTAAATCTGTCAAACTTGTGCTGATCCTAGTTTCAGACGCTATTCAGGCGCTTTTGTTGGTTAGCACTAAACTTGACAGATCATACTATACCCTATTATCTACGCAGATTGCACTACTGGATACGAATGTCTACGACACAATCCGCGATCGCTCATACAAAATTTCCCCCTTAGCCACCTGAAAGTCATTCCCCACCCAAACTAGGGAAACTTGCGAAACCACACCCGCCTCTAGGGTGACAATGGAAAAATTACGCAACTTCTCGCCATCATTTTCCACAATCCTGGGGACACTAGCCGCATTTAAGTAAATTGTCCCCTCTGGACTTCTAAAGATGGGCTTGCGCTGCACCTTCTTGGTATGGCGTAAATCTCGGTGCATGTGACCAAATGTCACCAGAGGAATGGTTTTACCAGCAGTTAAGGCATGAGAAATCGCCTCGCCAAAATCTGGATCGCCAAAATCGCCGCCAATTGGGTGCCAGTCTTTGCCGCAGGGGTCTTCGGGGCGATCGCCTAATCCACTCGGCCCATTGTGACCCAAAAATATAATCGTCTCGTAGGCGGCGCTTTTGATCGCTTTGACGATGCGATCGGCAGATTCTTCCAAACTCGTCACACCGTAACGTTCTTGACAGATTTCCGCGAATTTCCACTCTGGGCCACCCCAGGTAAAGGGACGACCCCCCACTACAGTTAAATTCCAAGCGGGAAAATCCAACTTACCGTAACCGACATGGGACAGGCCTAATAAATCGAGTTGTTCCTGTACCCAGTCTTCCTTAGAGCGGTCATAAGGAGCCTTTTTGCGTCCCCATTCGGTGGCGGTGTACCAGGCATCGTGGTTGCCCATCACGGCTGCTTTGGGAATATCGAGGGATGCGATCGCTCTGACCACTTCCACCGACTCGTTGCCAAAATCCCCGACAAACAGCACTAAGTCAACACCCAAATGCTTGAGTGCAACGCCATCTTCCACTTCCCATTGGTCGTGAATATCTCCAACTACAGCAATTTTGAGGTTTATCGATTGAGTTTTCTGACTGGTCATGCCACTTTCCTTGCCGTCTATCTCCAGGATATGAAACTCAGCCCGATTTGGACACAACCCCAAAATATCAACCGTCCACTATTTTTGGTAAAAACTACTATAATTGAATCCACAGGACATACATTTGCAACATAAAGCACCCCTAAACTGTGTTTACTACTGCATTAGCTCAACAAGAAAAAACCCAACTGGGTGAACTACCACTAGATTTGTTTGCCGCCATTGAGAGTCTCAAAAAAGAACTCAACGCAGTTATCCTGGCACATTATTATCAAGAGCCAGATATTCAGGATATTGCCGACTTTATTGGGGATTCATTACAACTGGCAAGAGCCGCCGAAAAAACCAATGCGGATGTGATTGTCTTTGCTGGTGTTCACTTCATGGCAGAAACAGCAAAGATACTTAATCCCGATAAATTAGTACTTTTACCAGATTTGAATGCTGGTTGTTCTTTAGCAGACAGTTGTCCAGCAGATGAATTTGCAGCTTTTAAAGCCGCGCATCCGAATCATTTGGTAGTGTCTTACATCAACTGTTCTGCTGATATCAAGGCGATGAGCGATATTATTTGCACCAGTTCCAACGCTGTCAAGATTGTAGAGCAGATACCGAAAGAACAGCCGATTATTTTTGCCCCAGATCGCAATTTGGGGCGGTACGTCATGGAACAGACTGGACGAGATTTGGTGCTATGGCAAGGTAGCTGTGTTGTCCATGAAACCTTTTCGGAAAAGAAAATTGTCCAGTTAAAAATTGCCCATCCTGAAGCAGAGGCGATCGCACATCCAGAATGTGAAAGTAGTGTATTGCGCCACGCCAGCTTTATTGGCTCCACAGCCGCTTTACTCAAGTATTGTCAAAGCAGCCCTACTAAGGAATTTATTGTTGCTACGGAGCCTGGAATCATTCACCAGATGCAAAAACTAGCTCCTGGCAAGCACTTCATTCCTGCACCGCCGATGAATAACTGTGCTTGTAACGAATGTCCGTTTATGCGGTTAAACACCCTAGAAAAGCTTTACTGGGCAATGAAAAATCGCACTCCCGAAATTACCATGTCGGAGGATATTCGCCTTGCTGCACTGCGACCAATGCAACGAATGCTGGAAATGAGCGTGTAACTAGTACTTTTTATACTGATGGTAGAGACGCAGTTTTATTGCGATCTCTACCTACAAGTTATTTTTTCTAATAACTTGCTATTTCTAAAACATGATGCTAAGATTTTAAATCGTGAGACAAATCGGGTCGGTGTCCGAGTGGTTAATGGAGACGGACTGTAAATCCGTTGGCTTGCGCCTACGCTGGTTCAAATCCAGCCCGGCCCACCACTTACGAAGTTATAAGTTATAATGACTGGGTAAGCATCAAAACTCCCAGCATTTTAACTTCTAGCTGAAAAATCGGAATAAAATTTCGCCCGTGTGGCTCAGTGGTAGAGCACACCCTTGGTAAGGGTGAGGTCACGAGTTCAATCCTCGTCACGGGCTTTTTAAATTTATCAAACAACCAAGCTAAACTTAAGGGTTTCAGCGTTTTTAAGAGATTTTGATATTCAAAAGCTAATTCTCTTGGTTGCATTAGTGGCTATTCTGACTATGATTTGGCTATCAGAACAGAATTTTGGGTATCATCTTTTTTTGGCTATGATTTTCAAGAGTATATTATGTTAACTGTTATGTTAACTGTCCTTCTACTTTTCCATAAGCTTTCTTAACCCAATACCCTCTGGGTGGCTTTTCTACCCCATAAGCCTTACACCACTTTTCTACAGCCTTATCAGACACACCAAAATCTCTGCCAATTTGCGCTGTTGGCTTTTCCCAAACTAGTTTTTCTAGTTCTTCTTTTGATGGCCTTTCAACTTTTCTAGTGTGAATTCTAGAATCTGGGTTAACCTTTCTGGTTGTTAAATCAACGCCAAACTCCTTGTAGGTTCGCTTGGAGGCTGCTTCAGTAAGGTCTATAAAATCCTCCCACCAGTAAAACGGTGTAGCTGAATTAGGTATCTGGGTAGTTATGTAGCAACCATTAAAGTGAACTGATGGATAAACAACTTTATCTATGTCAGGCAGATAAACAGCATAAAAGTCAAAGTCATTTACTTTATACTTCTTCTGATGAGTCCCATTTTTATCTACCCAAATAGTTTTATTGACTACTCTATTATCTCCCGCATATTTAGCTTGTATTTTATAAAATTTATCGTCTTTATAAGCAACAAAATCAAAAGGTAAATGCTCACAAACAAGTGGTGTGAGAATCAAGTATCCTTTAAGCGTTAGGTCAGCGATCGCTTTCGTAGCAGCAATATCGCCTTTGTTCTTGGTATGATGCAGCAATAACGAACCCTCAACCAATAAAATGATTATATCACTTCACCGTGCTTGAGGGTTCATATTAAGTTAAAACGAGCGCGGCAGGGTTCGAACCTGCGACCGATTGCTTAGAAGGCAATTGCTCTATCCACTGAGCTACGCGCCCAAAACAAAATAATGGCTCCTGAAGGAGTCACCTACATTATTATATCGTCTTCACCTACCAAGAAGCAATCAAAAATTGCAGATTTACTACTAGCAAGGCTAAGATGCTAGTCGCTAGTTAGTGCAATCTACACCGAAAACAAAACAGATGGAGTATTGGTTTAGATATATTGTGTTGTCAAGGGGTTATTTGCCCGTTAGCGCTAACGTCCTCTGGGCGGCTACCTTCGGGAAGGATCTGGCGATCGCGAGGCTCATTTTCACAGTATGCTAGGTAATTTCAGCCTTGGCGATACTGCCAAATGCCATTATATATTCCATATTAAGAGTGCCCCTGTGAGGAGTTATTTGCTAGTGCCATGTTTATTCTCAAACGGCAGGATGTTGAAATATCAAGCATTCAGCACCCAAAAAAGGATCAGCAAGTGCCGATTCTCAGTTATCAAGGGCAAACTTTTCGCTTGATTAGTGTTTTCAAAGCTAGTCAAGAAGAAGAAGCTAGAGCCTTATGGAGAGAATTAACGGATAACCGAGGCAAAGCCTGTGTTTTGCTGGAGGAACCGGAACGCTTTAGTGTTTGGGGCAAAATCCGTTTAGAGCAGCTGGATAGTGACACAGGTGGTCATGGCAAAACGGCGATTTTAGTCCAAGCCAGTATTTTGCTGTTACAAGGTGTTTCTATCGATATTGAAGAGTTTTTAGGTGCTAGGCAAGTTGCATTATTTGAAAAAGATATTGCCGAAGTATTACAGCAGAAGCAATTTCCCCAAGCGTCTTCTCTAGAAGCGGTTAAATATTTGGTGTCTACTAATCCTTTGCCGGTAGCCAAAATACCTGATTGGCAAGAAAATCATGTAGTTATCCTGTTACAAGAACTGCATCGATTAGGAAAAGCCTATTTTGGCAATGGTAACTTTACCAAACAAGTAATTTATAAGCTAGAAGATATGCCAGAAGCCGAGCGAGCGCTGTTTATCAATTGGCTAAATCAATCGCCACTGGGTAAACTATGGCAGTAGCATGGAAATTTTTTCAGAAAATTCCGGCCACTGGCACTTGCTTTTGGTGTCTGATTGTGTATTATTTGGCAGACACAATGCTACATATACAGTCCTTTAACTCAAAATACTGCCAGAGTGCATCTACATAAGTCTTGTCCTATGAATAACTCTTACGAGAATTCGTTTCTTTCTAAATCTATTTTCAACACTCAGAACATTGTCTTAGCTAATATTGGCTGGGCCGTACTGGCACTGCTATACTTTTTGTTGTTTAGTGCCAAAGTTCCCGGAGCCGATGGCATAGAAAGCCGGGCTGAGTGGTATGTGATTGGCACAAATATTTTTGAAGCTTTAGCTTATTTGGCTGCCAGTATCTTATGCTTGAGGAACTGGCTGAGTCCACAAATCGTCAGTGGCCGGAATGTTTGGCTCTTAATTGGGTTAGGTATGCTTTCCTATTTCGTTGGGGGGATAATTTTTGGCTATACCGAGATAGTTTTAAAAGATGAACCGGATGTGTCTGTAGGCGATATATTTTTTGTACTGACTTATCTATTACTTGGCGCAGGCATGATTTTAGCTGTGGCTTCCAGGCGAATCAATCTGGAAAAATGGCAGTGGCTAATTGTGTTAGCAATTGCAGTATTCGGTAGTTTGTTGGCATGGTGGATTTCTATACAACAGGAAACATCTACGGAACTGCTAGTCGCTATTTTGAACTGGTTTTACGTAGTTAGCGATGTAGTTCTGTTAATTATTGCTACCACTCTGCTATTAGCCTTTTGGGGAGGAAGAGTTTCCCAGTCTTGGCGAATGATTGCAGCGGCGGCCTTTTCGCTTTACATTGCAGATATGTGGTTTAAATATGCCCAAGGCCCCAATTATCAAAGTGGAGAGATATTAGAAGTGTTTTGGGTGTTTAGTGGAGTGTTATTTGGTATGGGCGCTGCCTTAGAATATGACGCATCACTAAGACGAACGCGGCGTACCAGCACAAGAAAACGAGCTTAGTAAGGATTTTTGGTATCTACCGTGAGAAAATTAACTGACTCTGACAAGCAAGAAATTCTGAAGTTATATCGAGAGACTGCCGAAACAACCTCAACTCTGGCAGACCGCTACGGTGTGAGTAACTCGACAATTAGTCGCCTGCTCAAAAGTACTTTGCCAGAGGATGAGTATGAATACTTAGTCTCTTTAAAGCGGGCTGCGAGAACTCCTGAGGGAAGGGCACAGGTTAGCTACGAGCAGTTACCACTGCTGACTCAACCTGAGCCGGAGATAGAAGTTCCACCCATTGAAAGCCCACCTTTGGAAGTACCAAAGGTTGAGCCACTACCACGTAAGATAATTCGTGTAGAGCAGGAACTTTACTCAGAGGAAACGGCGGAGTCAATCGCCGCTAGTAGACGGGTGCGGCGACGCCCCTCGGCCGCGGAAAAACCGAAACTCCGAGTCACATCTGAGAAATTAGAAACTCCAGAGCCAAAGCCACCGGAAATAGTCAGCATCTCCATCCCGCCTCTAAAGGTTGAACATCCAGGAGCAGCCGTCATCGCGCACATGCTGGGCGAAGATTTGCTAGACGAATCAGAGGATTTGGATGATTTAGATGATGATGATTTAGAGGATGACGATTTTGAGGAAGAAGACTTTGATGATGATGACCTGGATGAGGAAAGACCTTTAGTTACAAAACGCAGACCAGGTGAAGCATCAGTTCAAGTTTTACCTCTGTCGGTAGCCAATTTGCCGAAAACTTGCTATTTGGTAATTGACCGTTCCTCAGAATTAATTACCCGGCCTCTGAAAGACTTTGGTGATTTGGGGCAAATTCCCAGCCTGGAAACTCAGCAAAGAACTCTGCCGGTGTTTGATAACCATCGTGTCGCCAAGCGTTTTTCTACAAAGCGCGATCGCGTGATTAAGGTTCCAGATAGTAAAATGCTCCATAAGGCTCGTACTCATTTGGAAGCCAAGGGCATCACACGACTGCTGATTGATGGTCAAGTCTATTCCTTGTCTACGGTTTAAGATTGAGCGATTCAATTTTGGATTTTGGATTTTAGATTTTGGATTAAATTTCAATCTAAAATCCAAAATCTAAAATTCTTACTCCTAACTGTAAACAGCCCTTGCAAAACGCTCTGCCAGATAGATAATGTCTTGTCTACGAGCAATTTGGTTCATCCATTGTTTAGGAATATTTTCCACGCCGTAGTAAATTCCCGCTAACCCACCGGTGACGGCGGCGGTAGTGTCGGTATCTCCGCCTAAATTTACAGCTTTCAACACTGCCTCAGAATAAGACGAGCTATTTAACAAACACCATAGGGATGACTCTAAGGTGTCAATCACGTAGCCACCAGAATTAATCTCTTCTACTGGTACTTTGGCAATCTCACCACTAAAAACTCTGCCAAAATGGGGCTTCTCTAATAAAAATTCCGGCACAGAATAAATTGTTTGAATATCTTGCAATCCTTGTAAATAAGCTGTTTGCGGGTCAGCCCCTTCTAACAGCGCCACTGCAATACTAATATAAATACCACAGGTCATTTGAGAACGGAGATGAGCATGGGTAATGGAAGAAACTTGATGTACCCGTGCAATCAATTCATCCAGAGTTAAACTTTTGTGACAATAAGCCATCGGCAAGATTCTCATCAGAGAACCATTGCCATTACTATTTTCACTACTACCACCTGCTTTCACGGGTGGAGTTCCTTGTTTCCAGTTCACAATTGCTAAAAATGTGGTGTTACCGATATCAAATACTTCGCCTTGAGCAGTCCAGTAACTTTCGTGATACCAGCGCCAGAAGGAATTAGCAATCGCATCCAGCGAAAATCCCTCACAAAGACATTCTGCCAAACAAAAAGTCAGCGAACTGTCATCTGACCACGTACCAGCAGGAACATCCCAAGTTCCATAACCCAGCATTGATGTGACTGGAGATTTTACTCGTTCAGCGCGGCTGGTGAACTCCACTGGCACACCCAATGCATCACCAATACATAAACCCATCAAACCAGACAATGTTTTTGTATCGGTTAGCATTGTTCAACAGTATGAAACTTTTCTACTACTGATTTTACTTGCGAAAAGCAACCGAACAAACGCTTGGGATGATAATTCCTCATTCCAAACTAGCTGTAAACAGCCCTTGCAAAACGCTCTGCCAAGTAAATAATGTCTTGTCTACGAGCAATTTGGTTCATCCATTGTTTGGGAATATTTTCTACCCCGTAGTAAATTCCCGCTAACCCACCGGTGACGGCGGCGGTAGTGTCGGTATCTCCGCCTAAATTTACAGCTTTCAACACTGCCTCAGAATAAGACGAGCTATTTAACAAACACCAGAGGGATGATTCTAAGGTGTCAATCACGTAGCCACCAGAGTTAATCTCTTCTACTGGTACTTTGGCAATCTCACCACTGAAAATTCTGCCAAAATGCGGCTTCTCTAATAAAAACTCCCGCACAGAATAAATTGTTTGAATATCTTGCAATCCTTGTAAATAAGCCGTTTGCGCGTCAGCACCTTCTAAGAGCGCCACTGCAATACTAATATAAATGCCGCAGGCCATTTGCGATCGCGCATGAGCATGGGTAATCGCCGAAACATCATGTACCCGCGCCAGCAATTCACCTAAAGTTAAGTTTCTATGACAATAAGCCATCGGCAAGATTCTCATTAAAGAACCGTTGCCATTACTATTTTCAACCTTGCCGCCTGCCTGATGGGGAACAACTCCCTGTTTCAGGCGCATAATTGCTGTGTGGGTAGTTTGACCAATATCAAAGACATCACCACGGGGAGTCCAGTAAGCCTCCTTGTACCAGCGCCAGAAGGAATTGGCTATAGCATCCAAGGAATACCCTCTACAAAGACATTCTGCCAAGCAAAAGCTTAAAGAACTATCATCTGACCAAGTTCCTGGTGGTTGATTCCATGTGCCATAACCTAACATCGTTGTCACTGGAGATTTTACTCGTTCAGCGCGGCTAGTAAACTCCACCGGCACACCCAACGCATCACCGACACATAAACCCATCAAACCAGACAATGTTTTTGCAGCGGTTAGCATTATTCAATCTCCACAAAAATTGCTCAAAATTAACTTTATAGATTCCCTCTATAGCTTGTTGCAACAGATGTTACAGCCTACTTTTTCATCCTCTGTGAAAAGCTCGGCAAAAAATTGTTATTCGGATATTTTATTTACCAGATACTTACTAAGTTTTAGTTCCAAATATTGTGCCAGTTTTCAAAGCGTCTATTTTGGGAACAAAGAACTCGGACTAAAAGACATTGAATGTAATTATAACAGCTAATTTATTATTTTCAGAGTTAGTTAGCTTGTAAATTATAGGCATCAATAGAAACATTCATTTAACAAAACTTAGAAAAATTTCGGAACATTCTCACACAATTTTCGACTTGGAATATACAAGTAAAAAATACAAAATTTGGACAAAATTATGAAACGCTTACTCAAGTCTTTCTTGACAATTTCTGCATTGTCTTCCTTAATAGTTGCTCCTTTTGTTCTATCAGCTGGTCAAGCTTCTGCTGAAACCAAAAAGGGTACTGATGCTAGTTATGTTGGCGCTGGTGTTGCAGCGGGCGTTACTAGTGGCGGACAAGGTATCAACGACGATGCTACATTTGGCGGTAATGTCACAGGTCGCGCAAAATTAGGAAATACGCCGTTTTCTGCACGCGGTAATGTCCTCTGGAGCGATAAGACAAGTGCTATCATCCCAGAACTTTCTGTGGATGTACCCATCGCTAATAAAACTAATGCCTATTTAACTGGTGGTTATTCTTTTGTAGAGAAAGATGGCTCACCAACTCCCATAGGTAATAGAGATTCAGTAGTGCTAGGTGCTGGCGTTGAATCGGAAGTTGCTAACAATTTCCTCGTCTACACTAATGCCAAAGTCGGACTTGGTGCTTACCAAAATAGCGATGCTTCTGCTGTTAGCATCAATGGTGGTATTGGCTATCGTTTCAAATAAAAGATTATTGAGTCCTCATTCGCTCTATACTTTACTTAAGTACTCAGGACTCAGCACACAAAACTCATTACTCCTAAAAGCTGGTTTTGTTAAGTGTTAAATCACTGATAAAGCCGGCTTTTGCCGTGGTAAAATAAAAGTATTCCTCATTATTCCGGCCGGATTACCGGGGATCAAGTAGCCGAAGGGTGCTGATTCGGCGTCTACTAATGCTTTATTGAGAATCCTATACAAGTCTAATGGTTAAATCTGCTCCTTCCCCAATCGCTAGCCGTAAGCCTTCCAAAGTCGAAGGAATCAAGGAAAATAGTAATTTTTTGCGTGAACCTGTAGCAACTGAGATCCTGCAAGACACTACCCATTTTACTGAAAATGCGGTACAGCTTTTGAAGTATCACGGCTCTTATCAGCAGGATAACCGCGACAACCGCACCAAGGGACAGGAAAAAGATTACCAGTTTATGCTGCGGACAAAAAATCCGGGTGGTTTAGTACCGCCAGAGCTATATCTAGCTTTAGATAAAATCGCTGATGAGTATGGCAACCACACCTTACGAGCAACTACCCGTCAAGGTTTCCAACTGCACGGAATTTTAAAGAAGAATCTTAAATCAGCAATTGCCACCATTGTCAAGAACCTGGGTTCTACTTTGGGAGCTTGTGGTGACATTAATCGAAATGTGATGGCACCACCAGCGCCTTTTAAGAATCGCCCAGAGTATCAGTATGCTTGGGAGTATGCCCAGAATATTGCTGACTTGCTGACAGCGCAAACAGGTGCTTATTACGAAATTTGGTTAGATGGGGAAAAGGCAATTAGTGCTGAAGAAGCCCCAGAGGTGAAGGCAGCCCGACAGCGCAATGGGAATGGCACAATTATCCATGACAACGAAGAACCGATTTATGGCACGTACTATATGCCCCGTAAGTTTAAAATTTGCGTGACAGTGCCAGGGGATAATTCGGTAGATTTGTATTCCCAAGACCTGACTTTGGTAGTGATTACCAATAAAAAGAAGCAATTAGAAGGATTTAATATTTTCGCTGGTGGTGGTTTAGGTAGAACCCACGGGAAAGAAGAAACTTTCGCTAGGTTAGCAGACCCCATCGGTTATGTGGCAAAGGATGACGTTTACGACGTGGTGAAAGCGATTGTTGCTACCCAGAGAGATTATGGCGATCGCACCGATCGTCGTCATGCTAGATTAAAATATCTAATCAACGATTGGGGTGTAGATAAATTCCGCGCCCAAGTTGAAGAATATTTTGGTAAAGCAATTGAAGCCTTCAAACCACTGCCAGAGTTTAAATTTCACGACTTCCTCGGCTGGAATGAACAAGGTGATGGCAAGCTATTCTTAGGAATTTCCATTGAAAATGGTCGAATCAAGGATGAAGGTTCGTTGCAACTGAAAACCGCCTTGCGGGAAATTGTCGAGCAGTTCAACTTACCCATCCGCCTGACATCCAACCATAACGTGATTTTTTACGATATCGAACCAGATAGCAAGGAAGCTATTCAAGACATTCTCAGCCGTCACGGTGTCGGAGACGACCCTAGTAAAATCGAACCTTTAGTACGGTATGCAATGGCTTGTCCGGCTTTGCCTACTTGCGGTTTAGCAATCACGGAATCAGAACGCGCAATACCGGGTATTTTGGAGCGGGTTCGCGCTCTATTAGATAAAATAGGTTTACAAAAAGAGCATTTTGTGGTAAGGATGACAGGATGCCCTAACGGTTGCGCTCGTCCTTACTTAGCAGAATTGGCCTTTGTTGGTAGCGCTCCAGAATCTTACCAATTATGGTTAGGGGGTTCGCCAAATCAGACTCGACTGGCACAACCTTACACAGAAAAGCTGCACCATAATGACCTAGAAAGCTTCTTAGAGCCGATTTTTGTTTACTTTAAGAAATCTCGGAAATCGAAGGAAAGCTTTGGTGATTTTTGCGATCGCGTTGGTTTTGATGCCATCCGCGAATTTGCTGCTAGCTACGAACCCCAAACAGCCAATGGTACAAGTAAATCACGCCATCGGGTGAACTTGAAAGAAGAGGTTTATAGCAAGTTGAAAGAAGTAGCCGAAAGTCAAGGTAAGCCGATGACTCAGTTGGTGACTGAAGCGTTAGAGGTTTACTTCCAGAATCTTTCCTAAGCCGAAAAATTGAAGATAATGAAATCAAAGAGAGGCACAGATAAATCCATCTGTGTTTCTTGTGTAAGTCCTAATACACTTAGTACACAGTTTCGTAAATTCGTGGCAAATTGAGGGTTTAAGTCTAAACGCATAGGCGCTTCTCTACGAGATGCTACGCGAACGCCTTCCCGCAGGGTAGGAGCGCAGAGGAGCGCAAAGTTTTTTTGGAGCTATTTATTCTTTCCCCATGCTCTCTTCGGTGACACATCCACAGGAAACCTGAACTATGGTAACGACAGCAAAATCCGCAGAAACTAGGGATGTGCTGCAAAACATTAGCTGGCAGACATTCAAAGCGATGCTGGCAGATATGGGATCTGAACGAAATAAAAGGCTAGCTTATAACAACGGCATAGTAGAAATTATGACCCCGTTGATGCCACACGAAAATTCAAACCGTCTCATTGAAGGTTTTGTTCTTGTGCTGTGTGAAGAATTTGGTTTGGAAGTTAAAAGCGCTGGCTCGTTGACTATGACGCGGGATGATTTGGAGCAAGGAGGCGAACCGGACAGTAGCTACTATATCCAAAACGAATTATTAGTCCGCAACAAAGAAAATATTGACCTGAATACAGACCCACCACCAGACTTGGTATTGGAAGTGGAATATTCTAGACCCAAGATAGACAAGTTGGCTCTTTACGCTTCAATGAGAGTCCCAGAATTCTGGCGGTATAACGGAAATGTGTTGCGCGTTTACACCCTCAATAGTGGACAATACTCGCAAAGCGATCGCAGTCCAACTTTTGCGCCTGTGCTGGTGACGGAAATTCCGCGATTTATTCAAGAAAGCAAGAAAATTGGACAAATAGCAGCAACTCGTGCTTTCCGTACCTGGGTTAGACAGCAGATTTCTACAGCAGGGCAATAATTTATTAAACAGAATTCAGGAGTCAGGAGTCAGAATTCAGAAGGAATTCTGTATGACTGGCGGATAGCGCAGGGTTAGCGAGTATTCGTACTTTTACAGAGAAGCAAGCTACGCTTTTAGCGTCTTGATTCTGACTCCTGAATTCTGACTTCTGAATTCTTCTTCAATAAAAAAATGTCTCAACTGCAAAGAATTGCGATCGCACCCTCTCAATTTCAACAAGGGCAAATTTTGCTCACCAAAGAACAACAGCATTATTTAGGGCGGGTGTTGCGCTTGCGTGAAGGCGATCGCTTTATTGCAATGGATGGTATGGGGAAATGGTGGTTAGCGCAGTTAGCAGGGGAACAAGCAGAGGTTTTAGAACCGCTTTTAGTAGAAACAGAATTACCTGTAGCAATTACGCTGATGGTGGCGTTACCCAAAGGCAATGGATTTGATGAAGTGGTGCGGTGTTGTACAGAGTTGGGAGTAACTTGTATTGCACCAGTATTGAGCGATCGCACTTTGCTTCATCCTAGTCCTCAAAAGCTCGAACGCTGGCGGCGCATCGCTGCGGAAGCCGCTGAACAGTCAGAGCGCTCATTCGTGCCGACAATTTTAGAGCCTGTTACTTTTAATACTGCTATCACTGCCAATCAGACAAGTCACCGTTACATTTGTGAGGCTCGTGGTGATTATCCTCATTTAAACAAAGTGCTGAGTAACATCTCTAGCGAGATTGTCATTGCGACTGGGCCAGAAGGGGGATGGACAACACAAGAAATTGAGAATGCGGAGTCAGCTGGATTTCAACCTGCTTCCCTTGGTCGTCGCATCTTGAGAGCAGTTACAGCCCCAGTAGTAGCATTATCCTTGATTTCCGCAGCTTGTGAAGTATAAATGATTTATAGCTCACGCAAAAGTAATTTTGGGTGAGACATCACTCCAGCGTGTATTTAAAGTGATGATTGAGCAAGTTGCGATCGCTTTTGAGCATAAAGACTATAAAACAGCAGCTAAATTACTCAAACAGCTGCAAAAAGAATCACCCGAAAATCCTTGGGTACAATATTATCTCGGTCGGCTACATGAAGTATCTGAAAAGCGCCAAGATGCAGAAAAAATTTATCGGCAACTGCTGCGAGATACAAGGAACGCCAAAATAGTAACGCTTGCACGCCAAGGTTTGCGACGGCTACAAGAAATTGAACTAGAACAAAGACAAAGAGCTATTTCCCAAGCAAAATCTGAACCAAATAACACCGAACTTGGCGTACTAGTTTTAGAGCCACTTAGTAACGATCTGAAAACAGAAGCGTCTCGGAAATTTGCCCAGATTATGCAGCTAGACCCCTACACTGCAAGGCTATTAATGCCAAGTCGTGGCTGGAGATTGTACCGCACTGGCCAAATAGGAGAACTAAAATTTTATGGCAAACAGCTACAGCAGGCTGGTATTCCTTGCTTTTGGGCAACGATAGCGCAAATTCAGCAAATTCAAGTTTATCAAGTCAAACATTTCCAAGCATCTACCGCACAAGCTACTGTTGTTTGCCGTAATGAGGTAAATCAACTTGGTTCTCTCACCTTTGACTGGTCAGAAGTCACAGCAAGAATAGTGGGACTTTTGCCTATTTTTGAACAAGTTGTAGATGTTGATGCCCGCCGTAAACTGGAATGGAAAACTCAAACACAAGACTATGCTCAGTTTTGTGATTTACACATACCTGGTAGACGTTGTATTCTCCGACTTTATGATAACGGCTATGAATTTAAGCAAGGTTTAGAAATCACTCCTCAAGCTAGCCAAAATACAATCAGAATTAATTGGAATAGTTTATCAAGTTGGATTGACCAGCAACTACCTCAAGTCAAAATCTGGTCAGATTTCACGTCTTTTGCAGATACAACATTAGATCAAACAGAAATGTTGAGTCATATCAAGTCTCACATTGATCTGTTTCGTCGGGAGCAGAGTAATTGGGATTCAGCTTTTCATTTATATAGTGGACTGGTGTTTGTTAAATAATTCGTAATTCTTAATGACGCTCGCGGACTCGCTAACGCTGCGCTAACGTAATTCGTAATTAAGTTACTGATTACCTACTTTAAGAAGTAAGTTTACAAATCAAATAGGAGTGTTCTATGAATACAGTAAGTGCTAAAAAACTAAAATTAGGCGGTTTATACGTTCAATCACCTCAAGGAGAACAACTAGTTTTTCCACTCAAGCATACAGAAGTTATCGCAAAAATTGCCGGTAATTTATCACGAGTTGAGGTTATCCAAAGTTTTGAAAATCATTTCACGCAGCCTTTAGAAGCAGTCTATATCTTTCCGTTACCCGATGAGGCGGCGGTGGATAACATGGAAATCAAAATAGGCGATCGCATCATCAAAGGTAATATTAAAAAACGTGAAGAAGCTGTAGCTATCTACGAAAAGGCAAAACAAGAAGGACGCACCGCTGGACTTCTAGAACAGGAACGAGACAATATTTTCACCCAATCTCTGGCTAATATCAAACCTGGCGAACAAATTGATGTCACAATTCGTTACACCGAAAGTTTAAAATTTGAGGCGGGAAACTACGAATTTGTTTTCCCGATGGTGGTGGGGCCAAGATATATTCCGGGAACGCCGATAGATGGTAGCGGTGATACAGACCAAGTTCCTGATGCTTCTCGCATTACACCGCCTGTAGTCTTAGAAGGAATGCGCTCAAGTCACAATATTAATGTCACAGTCGAAATTGATGCGGGTTTACCAATTTCGGAAGTGCGTTCTCCTTCCCATCAATTAAAAATTGAACACTCAGGTCAAATTGTGCGGATTCAATTAGCCGGAGAAGATACAATTCCCAACAAAGATTTAATTCTCCGCTATCAAGTTTCTGGTAGAGAAACTCAATCCACAGTATTAACCCAAGCCGACGATCGCGGCGGACATTTTGCAATATATTTGATTCCAGCTTTGGAATATTCCACTGATGAGATTGTCCCCAAAGATGTTGTATTTTTGGTAGATACTTCCGGTTCCCAATCTGGCGATCCATTGCAAAAGTGTCAAGAGTTAATGCGGCGATTTATCAATGGGTTAAATCCCAACGATACTTTCACAATTATCGATTTTTCCGATAGAGTTAGGCAGTTATCGCCAAAACCTCTGCCGAATACAGCAGAAAATCGTACTAAGGCGATCGCTTACATTAACAATTTACAAGCTGATGGCAGTACAGAAATGCTCAGTGGCATTCGTACAGCCATAAATTTCCCTACACCAGTTGGAAGATTACGCAGTGTTGTACTTCTAACTGATGGCTACATTGGTAACGAAAATGAGATTTTAGCAGAAGTACAACAGCACCTCCAACCAGCAAATCGCCTTTACACTTTCGGTGTTGGTAGTTCAGTCAACCGTTTTTTACTAAATCGCATTGCCGAAATTGGCCGGGGAATATCCAAAATTATTCGTCATGATGAACCCACGGAAGAAGTTGCTGAAAAGTTTTACAGGCAAATAAACAATCCTGTACTCACGAATATTCAAATTTCTTGGCAAGATGACACAGAATCGCCTGTGATTTACCCAAAGGTAGCGCCTGATTTATTTTGCGAACAACCATTAGTTTTATTTGGTCGCAAACAAGATAGAGTCAGTGGTAATCTGCAAATCTCCGGTATTGCTGCGGGTGGTAAGCACTACGAAAAAACGTTTAACCTCAAATTTGAGGAAACAGGAAATCTTGCTGTAGCGCAGTTATGGGGACGCGCTCGGATCAAATACTTGATGAATCAAATGGTGAGTTTTGAAACCAAAGCTGGTGTAGAAGCGGTTACAAAAACAGCCTTAACTTATCAACTGCTTTCTCAATACACCGCTTTTGTAGCTGTCAGCGATGACGTGCGGGTTGAACCAGGAAACGAATATCTGTCTATGCAAGTGCCAGTGGCAATGCCTGAAGCAGTTAGGTTTGGCAAAGCTTCGGTTGCCAGCAAAATATCACTCTCAATGCTATCAGCGCCAGCTTCAGCAGAAGCTCCCGATGTTCTCTACAAAAAGCGATCGCTACAATCTCCAGCAGCCAAAGAAGTCGAGATATCTTTGAGCTTTGATTTAGAGGAGATGGAACAAGATGAAATCTTAGACGCAGCCATCAACCATCAGTTAGAGGTTATCAGCATCACTGGCTTGGATAATACAGAAATTGCTGATCTAACCCGACACCTTCAGCAACTAAACTTTCCTTCCGGCTTCAGTGGTGAAATCGTCTTTGAGTTCACCGTCAAGAAAGGTCGGGTAGAACGGGTAGTTTTGGATGAGGAAACCTCTATCCTAAAAGATCCAGTTGTAGTGGAGAAAATTAAGCGATCGCTCTTACTTTGGAGAGTTCCCCCATCTACAACTGGCAAAGTTATCTTAACCTTGCATCTTCACGCTTAATCTATAGAGACCGTAAATTTACCATACTCAGTACTGAGTGCTGAGTTTTGAAGTTGAGTACTCAGCACTCGGAACTCGGAACTCAGCACTCTTGATGGTCTCTATGAATTATTTAGATGTTTTAATCTGACGTGCCATTTCTAGATAAGCACTCATATTCGCTCCTGGACGACGACGACCATTAGAGCTAGTAGTCGAAGGAGCAAGATATTTTGGTGCAAAGGTTGTTTCAGTAGGCTGCTCTTTGAGTACTTTGGCTGCTGCGGCTTTTTCTTTTTTGCCCGGTTCAACTTTCAGACCTTCAGCAGTCTGGACTAGTTGAACATCGGCTGGTTTGGGATTTTTAGCTGATTTTTCCTTAGCCTTATTCTTAGCCGCGGCAGTTTTTGTTCCGTTCAATGAATCTGGCTTAGATGGAGTTGGTGCTTCTGATGTAATTGTCTCTGCTACTTTCTTAGCATTTGATGCAACTGTCGATGTAACTGTCTCTGCTACTTTCTTCGCGTTCGATGCTACCTCTTTAGCAGCATCTTTGGCAGCATCTTTAGCTTCGTCCAATTCTAAGAAGTAGCCGTTGCTTTTCTTCTTCCCCGGTAACAGTCCGGTAATGAAACCCAAAATACCCGAAATTAACTTTTTGATAAAATCCATTACAATTACTCCTGCCTTTTACCTTTTATATTTTGAACTCAACCGTAATTGTTAAAAATTACGACAGAATGTTACATTATCTACTTGGCGTCACCCCATCCTGGTGACAACCCTTATAGGTTTGTGCTTAATTAACATTGTAGTAAAACCACAGGGCAAATGTTCTATTGCAAGCATTTGCAACCTGCACACACCGAGAACTAATTATTAAATTTTACTGTAGCTAAGAGCAAGATTCTGAAAGCAAGCTTTACAAGAATTAACATTTCTTTGTTTGGTAAATACCCAATTGAAGTTAGACAAGCAGTTTACTCTCAACCAGTGGAAAGAGCGTCATAGCCGAATAGCAAATGGCAAGATTAGTTCGTTAAATTTTATACAAACTATTTTTTAAAGCATTTCAGTTTTGTTTGCCACAATATTTTTATAAAGAAAAAATCCGAAAAGCAATAGCTTCAGTTTGTAGAGCAGAATGTGTCTACAAAAGTGGAATACACCCTTTAATTCAGTTAGATTTTGTAAATGAACATTGAAAATCAACAACGCAATCCCGTTTTGTTAATACACGGCATTGACGACACAGAGGCAGTTTTTCATAAAATGAGGGCATACCTCATACAATGGGGTTGGTCTGTATATAGCCTGAATCTGGTTCCTAATAATGGTGTAGTGGGTCTTGATGAATTGGCAAAACAAGTAGCTGATTATGTTACAGCCACCTTTGCACCAGAACAACGCCTAGATTTAATCGGCTTTAGCATGGGAGGAATTGTCAGCCGTTACTATGTTCAGCGACTGGGAGGAATTAACCGCGTGCAGCGGTTTCTTACCATCGCTTCGCCCCACTATGGAACTGTGGTTGCTTATGGTTCTAGCCGTCCTGGTTGCCTACAAATGCGCCCCGACAGCATTTTTCTCAAGAATTTAAATTCTGATGCTGTAATGTTGGGGCAGATAGATTTTACGTCTATCTGGACACCTTATGATTTGATGATTGTCCCAGCGAATAGTTCACAAATGTCCGTAGGACGCGAAGTAATAGTACCAGTTGCTCTACATCCTTGGATGTTAACAGACCCCAGGAGTTTAGCAGTAGTGAAAATAGTTTTAGAGCGTATTAAGCTACCCTACCTTAAGAAAGCATCTACTCAGTAGCCAGAATGGTTGCCACGCTTGATTTATTCATCTTTAATTACGAATTACGAATTTCTTAAGTCCTATCCCCAATTTGCGTATGTTCGTAACTCCCAAAAATCGCCTCTGGGTGACGATAATACTTGAACTCCATGAGGTTATAAAAGGGATCTTCTAAAAAGAAAGTGCGATGCTCAAGAGGAGAACCGACAAAGCGATTTTTGGTTTCTTCACGAAAAAGTAGCTGTTGTTGTTGTGCCCTTTGTAGTAAGTCTTGCCAGTCACGTTCTTGGGTAAAAATTAGCCCAAAGTGTCTGGGATAGATAGTTTGTTGCGGTATCAAAGGTTCTTTTGTGACATGAGCCACTAATTGATGACCGTAGAGATTGAGTATCAGGGCATGGTGGTTTTCACGACCAGGAATGCAGCCCAAACCATCTACATAATATGCTTTTGTTTGGGCAATGTCAGTTACAGGAAAAGCTAGATGAAATAAAGTTTGGCTCATAGCTTATGTGAAAAGGACTAGTAATTTATGCTATCTACAATTTATGCTATTAAGTTTTGATTGTGGTTAATTTGAACACAGTTTTTATTGATATTAACTTATATTCTTTATCCTTATTACTAATATTGGGGACTGAGTAATACTCAGCCACTGTACTCTGCGGCTACGGAGAAGAGTCTACCTAACTCAAAAGAAGTTTTGCATTTTGTTTAATCATTGCAGGGTATTTTTTAGTCACCTGATTTTTTTGCTTGAAACGCTTGTAAATCAGAGCCTTTTAGGGAATGA
Source organism: Nostoc sp. (assembly GCF_036918015.1). Classification (GTDB taxonomy): domain Bacteria; phylum Cyanobacteriota; class Cyanobacteriia; order Cyanobacteriales; family Nostocaceae; genus Nostoc. The sequence continues at coordinate 11,410 of NZ_JBALEO010000048.1, read as the reverse complement.
AACAGCCCTGCCCTTAGAAAGGGGGGAGACAAAATAATCCAGTTCCCTCCCATTAACAAGGGGAGGGTTAGGGTGGGGTAAACAAATATTTGATACACTACTACAGACTTTTCAAACATCCTCTAAGACATCATTGATGGTTTGACACTCAGTTTTCAGAGTGATGCCTACGCAATTTAGTTAATAATACCAACATATTACTTTACTTAGAGAGGTTTCAAAAATAAAGCACTAAGCATCACAAATTCGTTATTCTGTTGATATTCAGACAAAATTACTCATGAATAATTGCTGATGTCATCCTCAATAGATTCTGTAAATCCCTGGTTAGTAGCAGTAGTATTAAACACAATTTTATTGGGTTTAGCTTGGATTGCTCCGAAAAAGCTACTTACCCCTGCTGGATTATTCCACGCCTGGTTTTTGGCCATCTTAATTTGGGTAACTCTAGGCTGGCAAGGATATGCAGTAGTAATGTTCTATTTTTTGGTTGGTTCTGGCGTTACCCGCATCGGGATGGCGCAGAAGGAGGCAGAAGGAATTGCCGAAAAGCGTTCTGGGGCAAGAGGCCCAGAAAATGTTTGGGGTTCGGCTTTAATTGGGGCGCTGTGTGCTTTGGGAGTAGGAATAATAAATTCGGGATTCCTTGTACTTAATCCCCAGTCGCTAATCCCCAATACTTCGGCAATGCTCAGTACAAGTCCCCAGTCTCTATTATTGCTAGCCTATGTAGCGAGTTTCAGTACAAAGCTGGCTGATACTACTGCTAGTGAAGTCGGCAAAGCTTATGGTAAAAGCACCTTTTTGATTACCACACTCCAACCAGTACCTCGCGGTACAGAAGGAGCGGTAAGCTTGGAGGGAACTTTAGCTGGGATTGTGGCTTCTGTAGCGATCGCACTTGTGGGTTGGGGAGTTGGTTTAATCGATCTATTGGGAGTCGCTTGGTGTGTGCTGGCAGCATTTATTGCCACCAACCTAGAAAGTGTGATTGGGGCAACACTGCAATCTAAGTATACCTGGTTGACCAATGAAGTAGTAAATATTTTTAATACATTAATCGGTGCGATCGCATCTGTGCTACTTGCTTGGACATGGCTAACTTTCATTAACTAGGCTGACGAGAATAAACAATTACAATTACTCGCTTAAGTGGGGCATTTAGGCCGTTACCAGTTCTAGATTCCCCACTCAGCACTCTTGAAAGGCATTGATAAAAAATAACTATTTGCCTTACTACTGCGCCACCACTAATATTTTCAATCCTGATTTTGTCCCCACTAGACTGTAAAAGTGATCGTGGCAAATTATTTTATTTACTAGCTATATAATTTTTTGACCATTTAGATGTAATTAGTTCATTGAATCTTTATCATATTTATCCATGAATGACCAGATGATTTCTATATGATTTAATTTAAAAGTCCTATAAGTGTTTAACCATTTTCACATAATTAGTTCATGGAATCTTTATCATTTTTGACAATTAATGACCAAATAATTTCTATAGAGCAAGCAGTAAAGTACCTGCAAGCCTCTGGAAAATTGGGACAGTTCATTGGAGATATTCTCCGGCAGTACGTAATTGAGGAAGAAATCAGAACACGAGATGATATTGAAATTGGCACCGCAATAACTGAACAGTCAATAATTGACTTTAGGCTGAAAAATCAACTCACTGACCCCCAAAGTTTTCAAGAATGGTTAAAGACAAATAATACAGATTACGCTACTTTTCACACATCGGTTGCTTTTGGTTACAAGTTAGAAAAGCTGAAAGCTGTAGTGACACAAACAAAACTCCCAGAATATTTTATTGAACGCAAGATTTTCTTGGATCGGGTAGTACTTTCCCGAATTGTTGTTGATAACCGAGAATTGGCAGACGAACTCCAAACCCAAATTGAAGAAGGAGGTAGTTTTGAGCAACTAGCTAAAGAGTATTCTCTTTCAGATGACCGAATTGTGAATGGCATGATGGGAATCGTCAGCCGAGGTAGTATGCCGGATATATTACGGGCAGCTATTGATGTGGCCAGTCCTGGACAATTGATAGGCCCAATAGAAATCGTTGGCAAAGACTCTCCCCAAGGAGAAGGGCCTTATGGTTTGTTTCGAGTAGAACAATTTCTACCAGCGTCTTTAGAAGATACTCAACTACAGCAAGCACTACAAAATGAGTTGTTTGAAAAATGGCTAGCAGAGAAAATTCAAAAACTGACAGTCAAATTACAAGTGAGTTAAAAACTCTGGATAATGAATCTTTACGATTAAAAGTGCTAGCTTCTTTGCCTTGGAATCAGCCACCGCTATGCTGGCTGACTCCCGAACAACAATCCCGATTGGAAAATGAGTGCCAAGCCCGCCAGTATCGTCTTGGAGAAAAAATCTGGTCAAACGATGTCGGTGGCTATCAATTTTTAATTGTGGCTGGGAAAGTCCGCTTGCGAGAGGAGGGCGTTGGTAAACCAATAGCCGCTCTAGATGCGGGCGATTGGTTTGGCGACTTCCAAAAGCTGTCTGCGGATTTTAAAGCTGTAGCTGCTAGTAAAGAAGTAGTAGTAGTTTGTTGGGATACTGCGCTATGGACAGAATTTTCTCACCCACAAATTCAGGAATTTTGGCAAGCGTTACCAGTAGAGATGGAAGGACAAAGGGAGACATTTTCCTTTTCTAGCACTCCTTCAGTAACTTCAGCCTCAGACGGGACTTCCAGCCCCCACAGCCTCCAACCCCAAAAAGGACTCCCAGCCGCCAATTTAATCGCTGCAATTTATCCCTTTGTTGCCAGTTGGAATACCGCTGCTGCGTGTTTAACAATGGTGGCACAACAACTAGAAAATTCTGTGCAACTGGAATGGGTGCAGCGTCAACTCAGAGGACAACGCCCAAAACAGGTTGTGGAAGCAGCAGAAAAGTTAGGGTTAGTGTTGCGGCGCTTACAAGTGAGTTGGAGTGAGTTGCGACAGTTGTCATTTCCAGCTTTATTGCTGTGGAATTCTGACTCACCCCAGAGTCCATCCTGGGTGGTAGCTTATGGAGTTAAAGGCGATCGCTTAATTATCGCTAATCCTCTCAATCCCGAACGGACTTGTGAAAGCTTGCCGCAATCTATAGTTGAGGTGTCTTGGGATGGACAATTGTGGCAAGTAGAACTCATATCCCAGCAAGAAAAATTTAACCTTAGTTGGTTTACCCCAGCAGTTTGGAAGTATAAAGGATTGCTCACGGAAGTATTGTTAGCATCTTTTACCTTGCAGCTTTTGGGGTTAACAACACCGCTAATTACCCAAGTCGTCATTGATAAAGTGATGGTGCAGGGGAGTTTGCCAACTCTCGATGTGATGGCGCTGGCACTTTTATGCGTAGCCATATTTGAATCCGTACTGGGTATTCTGCGCCTATTCATCTTTACCCATACAGCTCGTCGTCTGGATTTGAGTTTATCAGCACAGCTATTTCGCCATCTGATGCGTCTGCCTTTGGCTTATTTTGAGTCGCGCCGCGTCGGAGACACAGTAGCAAGAGTCCAGGAACTCGAACAAATTCGTCAGTTTCTCACAGGTACAGCATTAACTGTAATTCTAGATAGCATCTTTGCTGTGGTCTACCTGGCATTGATGTTTTACTATAACGTCCCACTCACCTTTGTGGCCTTAGCTGTACTGCCACTATTTGCCACATTAACGATAGTTGCAACACCAATTCTGCGTAACTGGCTCAACGAAACCTTTAACCGGAGTGCCGATAGTCAATCGTTTCTAGTAGAGACAATCACCGGAATTCACTCCGTTAAAGCCCACGCAGCCGAACCAGTAGCCCGCGATCGCTGGGAAGGCTTATTTGCCCGCTTCATTCGCACAGGTTTTAAAGCTTCTACCACCTCCAATATCAGCAGCAACATTGGTGATTTTCTCACCAATTTGTCCACCATGCTGATTCTTTGGTTTGGTGCCAAGTTAGTCATTGAACAAAAACTCACAATTGGACAGCTAGTTGCATTTCAAATGCTGTCTGGTAGAGTCACAGGCCCACTTTTGCGCTTAGTACAGTTGTGGCAAAACCTTCAACAAGTGCTACTTTCTGTAGATCGCATTGGTGATATTCTCAACGTTTCCCCAGAAGCTGAACTGGGAACCGGCTTAGTTTTGCCACCTCTGAAAGGACAAATCACCTTCGAGCAAGTATTTTTCCGCTACCGCCCGAACTTTGAAGCAATTCTGCGAGGAATCTCTTTTAGTGCTGAACCAGGGCAGTTTGTTGGCATTGTCGGACGTAGCGGTTCTGGGAAAAGTACCCTATCTAAGCTATTACAACGCCTCTATCAAATTGAATCAGGACGCATCCTGATTGATGGTTTTGATATAAAAAGTGCCGATTTAGCCTCACTGCGGCAACAAGTTAGTGTAGTTCTCCAAGAAGACTTTTTATTTAACGGTTCTATTTTGGAAAATATCACTCTCGGTAGTCCTGACATTACCGCAGAGCAAGTAGTAGAGGCGGCAAGATTAGCCGTGGCTCACGACTTTATTAGTCAATTACCCTACGGTTACGAAACCAATGTTGGCGAACGCGGTACAGCTTTATCTGGTGGACAGAGACAACGTATTGCTCTGGCAAGGTTATTTCTTTCCCAAGCGCCGATTTTAGTTTTGGATGAAGCTACCAGTGCCTTGGATAGTGAAACTGAACAACAAGTACTGCAAAACCTGCAAAAAATTTCCGCCAACCGTACTGTGTTCCTGATTGCTCACCGCTTTGCTCCCCTTAAACGTGCCGACTTGATTTTGGTATTGGAGCAAGGTGTGATTGCTGAACGTGGTACTCACTCACAATTGTTGCAACAAAAGGGTTTGTATTGGTCACTATATCAACGGCAGCAAGCAAACATTTAATAGATTTAACTAACTCAAAGCTTGTGGGTACATAAAAATCGACGTTTGCAAAGGGGCTTAAGGATAGCCTTTGGCGAATGGAGCATAACTCCGTTCGTCATTTTAATTTGGCTGATTTCAATAATTACCCTTGCTCCAGTCTAAGTAAGATAAATATTTTTATAGCTAGCGATCGCAGCAGTTCAAAGAGTAATACCAATTCAATTAATGATTGCAACACATCCTTGCGTAAAGACGCGATGAATCGCGTCTCTACAAATGGTCTATTTGTCGCATTCTTTTTTCTAATTGGTATAACAAAAGGAGTCGATAACGCCATGTTGCAATTTTTGCATTAGTCTCCATTAATACACCTTAAATATTTAAGATTTACTCAATAAAGCTACTTTTAATAAAAATCGTAATTATCATAATTTTTTTTGGTAATAAAATTAGCATTTTGTTATTAAATTCCATAGTAATTATTGAGAATGAAGTTTTATTCACAGATTGAAATCTTTTTATTGTAAAGGTTTCAAAGCTTCAAGCTGTCAAAAAACGGTTGCTATCTTTGAGAAAAAATTTATGCACATTGATGATGTTAATAACAATAAATTGTCAAACAAACAGCTAAATACCACTTCAATCTCCTCATTAGATAGCTTTAATACAAAAGATAACTACAGCCTCAATTTCAGCAGACGTAGTAGCTATAACTTAGCCGATGCTGATGTGCAGTTGCTAAATAACGATGAATCTGAAAATAGCAATAACGCTACTACTAATGCTTTTAGCACTCAAAATTATAACTCCACTAATGGCTATGGCTTGATTAATGGAGCAGCAGCAGTGGCTAGGGCTATTGGTCAAAATACCTTTGCTGATGTTCCCGATCTTGGTGGCAATAATTGGGGAGCAGACATGGTTAAAGCACCGGAAGTTTGGGCACAGGGATATACAGGTAAAGGCGTTGTTGTCGCTGTTGTGGATACTGGAGTTGACTATAACCACGAAGATTTAACAAATAATATCTGGACGAATACCAAGGAAATTGCGGGTAACGGTATAGATGATGATGGAAATGGCTATATTGATGATAATTACGGCTGGAACTTTGCCGATCAAAACAACAACACCCTAGATGACAACGGTCATGGTACTCATGTTTCCGGCACGATCGCAGGAGAAAATAATAACTACGGTGTCACTGGTATTGCCTACGATGCCAAGATTATGGCTGTCAAAGCTTTAGATAGCTCTGGCTCTGGTTCCTATAGTTCCATATCTAAAGGTATTCGCTACGCTGTAGATAATGGAGCTAATGTGATTAACCTCAGTTTAGGAGGCGCATCTTCTAATCGCACTCTAGAGTCAGCCATTAACTATGCCAGCAGTAAAGGAGTAATTGTTGTCATGGCAGCAGGTAATGATGGTGACTCATCACCAGACTATCCCGCTCGCTATGCATCCAAGTCGGGAATTGCCGTTGGGGCAGTAGATAAAAATAATAATTTGGCCGACTTCTCTAACCGCTCTGGAACGAATCCAATCGCTTACGTCACAGCTCCAGGAGTCAAGGTTTATTCATCAGTTCCGAATAATCAGTATGCAACTTATAGCGGCACATCTATGGCTGCTCCCCACGTTGCTGGTATCGTTGCCCTGATGCTTAGTGCTAACTCCAACCTGACTGATGCCCAAGTACGTCAGATTGTCACAGAAACCGCAGGAAATAGTACACAAACTACAAACTCTAGTTTGAAGATTTCTAATGTCAGTTCTCTAGCGAGTCAAGTGATTGCAGAAACCGCAGGGAATAACACACAAATTACAAGCTCTAGTTTTAACATTTCTAATGTCAGTTCTCTAGCGAGTCGGGTAATTGCAGAAACCGCAGGAAATAACACACAAACTACAAACTCTAGTTTTAATAGTTCCAATTTTGGTTCTCTAATCGGTCAGGGAATTACAGAATCCACAAGATATCTAACATCAGAAAATATCAATAGTTTTAACAGTTCCAACTTTGGATCTCTAATCGGTCAGAGAATTACAGAAAGCCGAAGATATCTAACACCAGAAAATATTGCTAGTTGGAATAATTCTGATTTTAGCCCTGTGATTGGTCAGGCAATTACAGAAACCACAAAATATCTGATATCAGCCGAAGGTAATAGCATATCAACAAATCCAGAATTATGGTCGCAATTTCAAAACTATGAGAAGATTCTGGGCAGCATCAATGTGAATAGCAATCAGGATGAGAATAATCCAGATTTTGTCAAACTACTAGAGGGAATGCAAAAACAAATAGATCAGTATAGAAAATTTTTGGGTATGGCTTGAAAATTATAGCGATTTGCAGTTGAGTTCAATACTTCTCGGTTAAGAAAACCAACCAACCTGCTATCTGTCGTGAATAAATGTAGGGGTTTAACAATGCTCATTGGTGTAAGCTTAAGCCGAAAACTATATCAGACAGGCGTTTTGCAAATCCCTCACGCCCTCATCCCCTAACCCCTTCTCCCTTGGGAGAAGGGGAATTGAATGTCTAGCTCCCCTCTCCCCAAGGGAGAGGGGCTGGGGGTGAGGGCAAAACGTTGTCACCAAGCGGGTTTAGCGTTAATTTGACACCACTGAACAATGCTAAACCCTTACTTGTCGCTAATCTAACAGACTGTCCTACCTAACGGAAAATGCCTCATTGAAACGCCGTGTCACAGGCTCAGTGATGAATGTCAAAATTGATTTTTTACGAGTGACAATTTCACCTGTAGCAGCCATACCTGGTGTAAATTCTACTTCTTGACCTCGAACATTGACTGCGTGTCTATTTAGCTTAATTCTCGTCGGAAAAACTAAACCCAATTCTTTATCAGCAATGGCATTTGGACTGACTTGCATAACTTCGCCATCCACAATGCCAAATTCTTGGAAGGGAAAAGTCGCCATTTTAACTTTTGCTTTCATTCCTTGACGAATAAACCCAATATCGCGGTTGAGAACTTTCACCTCTAGAAGCATTTCTTCCCCTTCCGGCAAAATTGACAGTAATTCTTCACCCGATTGAACTGGCCCCTTGGTGGCTTTGACTTTATAAATTGTACCGGCTACGGGAGCCTCAATCGTTTCTAAAGCTTGTTGCTTCCTCGCCTGCTCTAATTGACCTTGAACAGTTGTTAATTCTTCTTTACGCTTATTAAACTGCGTCAAAATTTCGCTTTGGCGTTCTGATGCTACACGCTGCGCCTGACTGCGTGCAGCGTTGTAAGCTTGTTCTGCTTGGCGAATTTCCTGGACTTGAGCAGCAATATCTTTTTCTAATGATGTGACTTTATCTTGAGCCTCTGTAATTCTATTCTGGGCGTTGATGACTTCATCTTGCGCTCTGGTGATTTCTGTCTTTGCACGAGTTAATCTTTCTTGGGCATCCAGGTAATCGACACGAGGCACAGCGCCAGGAGTTATTAGAGTACGTAGGCTTTTTTCCCTTTCTTGAGCCAGGGCTAAATTACTTTCAATTTTAATTCGGATGCTATCTGCATTGACAAGGTTGGTTTGAGCATTGCCAAAGCTGCTTTTAGCATTAACTAAGTTATCTTGCAACCTACTCAAGCGGACTTTGGCTTGATCTATGAGTGCTATTTGACGATTTGCTTCTGCTTCTGCTGCTGCTTGACGAGCTTGGAAGTCTTGCAGGCGGGAGCTTAAAAGTTCATCTTGCACTTTCGTCCCAGCAGTTTTGCCTCCAATACGTTCTGCATCCAAACGCTGTAAATCGTCTTGAATCAATCTAGTAGATTTGGCTAGGCGTGAAACATCGGTTATTTGCAAGTCTGGATCTTTTTGAATCAGAACTTGACCTTTAGTAACGCGATCGCCTTCTTGCACTTTAACAGCGACAATCGATCCTCCACCCAAAGATGTCACCGGTCTTACCTGTGCGGAGGCAATTAATTCCCCTGGTGCTGTTGCTACTTCATCTATTTGCGAGAAGTACGCCCAGGCGATCGCCCCAAATACGATGGCGGTCATCGTTCCCGCTAATAATCTAGTGTATAGGGGCGGCAATTCCTGTACTGCCTTCCCCAATTCATAAGTAAGTTGTTCCTCCGGTTGGGCGAATCGCTCTTTTGTCTGACGTGCTTGAGCAGCATTTGCAGCTAGAGAAGATTTCATTTGTGTCCTTTATCCTTTGTCCTTTGTCATTAGTCATTTGTCCTTTGTTATTCACTAATGACAAATGACTAATGACTAATGACTGATGTTTAATTTAAACTGCTAAATAGCGCCGCAAAAAACTTTCTAATGTCTCTAATTGGAAGTTAAAAATCGCCTCTAAATTGGCAATTTCATCTTTTGTACAGAAAAATTCATTTGCTAGCAATGTGCGATAAGTTCCCAAAGCTTTTTGAATTTTGGGATTAAATAAACCCAATGCACCCTGTAACCCATCAATGACAAATAGGGGTGAGTTAATTATTACTGGTTCTTTGGCGAAAATCCGACCAAAAATCCGGGGAATATCTTCTCGCAATAAAATCTCTGGCCCTCCGACGGGTAAAATCTGGTTACGAGCGCCTTCAACTGTCACAGAATCCACCACTATCTTTGCCAAATCATCAGTACTGACAATTGAGGTACGGTTTTTGCGATCGCCAACCAGCAGATATAATCCCGTTTCCCGAAATCTTTCTACCAGTGGCAGCAAGTTAGATGCTAATCCAGATGGGCGTAAAATAGTGTAATTTAAACCACTAGCTGCCAAATATCGCTCTACTGCTCGTTTGGCTTTGAAAACGGGAGCATCTTCATAACCGCGATCGGCTCCCAGAACAGAAATAAAAACAAAATGCTCTACGCCATTGGCTTTCGCCTGGTCGATGAGTTCAATATTGGCGCGGTAATCTAAAGATAGGGCATCGCTATCAGAACCGTGGGCGCTGATAATATATCGCACACCCTGACTAGCTTTCTGGATATCTTTTTCCTCTAGCAAGTCACCGATGAAGATTTCTGCACCCCTGTGTTCTAACTCGCTATAGCGCGAGGTAAGGCGGACAAATGCCCGCACAGATTGTTCTCGTTGTCGTAGGAGTCGCACAACTCTGCGACCAATTCCTCCCGTTGCACCAGTTACCAGAAACATATAAATACCTAAATTGAATAGTTACAGCGTTTATATAGCGGTTCGCTCGTTTGTATGCAATACACTTTGACCTCTCTCCAAACCTCTCTCCTTTTAGGAGAGAGGCTTTGAATCTTACTCCCCTTCCCTACTAGGGAAGGGGCTGGGGGTTAGGTCTCTATTGGTCAATAGGTCATACCTTATTTATCTTAATACTTTAAAAATTATCCCCTATATCTTTGTCGATGTAGGGGATAGAGTTATGGGATTAGTTTTACTGGCTCAACAGGTTAATAGCTTGTTCAAGCGACATCTTAGCCTTGTGCAAGTTCAGCAGGTTCTCCTGGTCGTATCGGTCAGGATAGCTCATTTTCCTGCCCTCTAAAGTTATGCGAATTAGTGCTACTTGCTCATCTGTGGGTGAATTCATTTCCTCTATAGCAGAACTGATTATCTGGATAGCGTTAAAGTTAGGGAATTTTAACCCTTTACCTTGCTTCATTTGTTGCAGCGCTAAAAGTGGAAATGCCATCAGGGTTACGATGTACGAGGTTTTGTATCCTGCATTCCCAGTTGGTTTGATGCCGTATCTACGACACAAGTCGCGTAATTCTTTAATAGTCTTGATTTCAAGTTCGGAACGCGTGAACATAAAATAGTAGTGTCCATTTTTGAAATTGGATATTGGTGGTTGTACTTCCAGCAAGTTGTAGCAACCACCAAAAAACAATTTATTGTTTTGGCACCAAGTAAATCAAGCCTTGCTTATATTTCTCAATAATGCCTAATCCTAAAGGGAATCCACAAAATTTACAACCAATTAAATCAAATAGAGAAGAATCATTAACAGAGAGAATTAACCTACGCATTACCAAAACGATGAAGGAAGAACTATCTACCAAGGATGATCCTCCAGAATTTTGTCGTCGTGCAATCCAGGAAGCGTTAGATAAAGATAAAGAGAATGCCTAACCCTAAAGGTCATCCAGAAAATTTAAAACCATTTAAATCAGAGAGGGAAGAACCTTTAAGTGAGCGTCTTAACTTACGTGTCACAAAAACTATGAAGGAAGAACTATCCACCAAGGATGATTCTCCAGAATTTTGTCGTCGTGCAATTCAGGAAGCGTTAGATAAAGATAGAGAAAAGTAATTTCAAAGGGATAGTTGTCACAAGTGCGTGAATTACTGGAATGAGTCAGCAATCAAGCATATTGAGAAAGCAATATGCTTGATTGCTTGCTAAAAACACTGAAATTAGTAAGTAAAAGCTCATTTTGCTTGCGGAAAACACCCAAACGAGAAAGCAAACCGGGGTTTGAGAAAGTAAAAGCTCCTTTTGCTTGCGGAAAACACCAAAATGAGAAAGCAAACTGGGGTTTGAGAAAGTAAAAGCTCCTTTTGCTTG
>NZ_JBALEO010000047.1:0-160358 GCF_036918015.1 Nostoc sp. | reverse complement strand
CTTCGGCAACCCTTCCCAACTGGTGGTAAGTGCTAGCACTCGAATAGCGATCGCCAAATTCGATATATATTTCCAGGGCTTGTTGATAATAATCCTGTGCCTGGTCGTATTCCCGCAACTCTTCGGCAACCCTTCCCAACTGGTGGTAAGTGCTAGCACTCGAATAGCGATCGCCAAATTCGATATATATTTCCAGGGCTTGTTGATAATAATCCCGTGCCTGGTCGTATTGGCGCAACTCTTGGGCAACATATCCCAAGTTGTGGTAAGTGCTAGCATTGGAATAGCGATCGCCAAATTCGATATATATTTCCAGGGCTTGTTGATAATAATCCCGTGCCTGGTCGTATTGGCGCAACTTTTGGGCAACCCTTCCCAACTGGTTGTAAGTCCTAGCATTCCAATAGGGCTCACCAAATTCAATATATATTTCCAGGGCTTGTTGATAATAATCCCGTGCCTGGTCATATTGGCGCAATTCTTGGGCAACCATTCCCAAGTAGTGGTAAGTCCTAGCACTGGAATAGCGATCGCCAAATTCGATATATATTTCCAGGGCTTGTTGATAATAATCCCGTGCCTGGTCATATTGGCGCAATTCTTGGGCAACCATTCCCAAGTAGTGGTAAGTGCTAGCACTCGAATAGCGATTGCCAAATTCGATATCTATTTCCAGGGCTTGTTGATAATAATCCCGTGCCTGGTCGTATTGGCGCAACTGTTGGGCAATCCTTCCCAACTGGTGGTAAGTCCTAGCACTGGAATAGCGATTGCCAAATTCGATATCTATTTCCAGGGCTTGTTGATAATAATCCCGTGCCTGGTGGAACTGTCGCATATTCAGAGAGACATTACCTAAATAATGCAATGAATTGGCGACAGCACGACGATTTTCCTGCTTTTTGGCAATATCTAAAGCTTGTTGATGATAGCTGTTTGCACTTTCAAACTGTCGTTGCTGCCGATAGCTTTTACCTAACTGATTGATAACTTCGATTTGTAAGGAATAATCAGGAAATTGCTTGGCAATTTTCCCAGCTTTTTCTAAATATTCTCTAGCTTTGATTGGTTTGTGCTGGCTTAAATATGCTTTGCCCAATTCATTTAAAATATTACAGCAATTGCGGAGATGTTCTGGGCGGGGTATTTCTCCAGTTGGGTGATATTCCATCAACAAACTATGTAATAAATCGATACGTTCTTGTTGTTTTGGTGTTGGTAAGCGTTCTATATTTATATCTGTATTCAGAGTATTGGCAATTGCTTTATCTCTAGTCAATTCTGTGGTTTTAAAGCGAAATAAACCTGATTTCCAAGCCCAAAAATCAGGTGCAAATTTTGCTAACCGCGAAATCGCATAATCTGGCAAGATAAATAAAAGCGGATGAGGTACGGTTTGACGATAGGAATCGCGGACGAAGTTTAAATCCTGTAAAACTGGTGGATAATCTCCAAAAACACCAATTGATTTTTCTAAATTCTGAATTAATAAAACAAGTTTTTTATTTGTTTCTTTAGTAATTTTGGCTAATTGCTCCACCAATTTATCCCGCAAAAATCGCAAATTCTCATCAGGAAAATCTAAAACCAAAAATTGGATTTCTTGACATTGAGGATTCTGTTGCAATCCAGCAATTAATAGGTCTATGTCGGGTGTAAAATTAATTTCAATAAAACCTAATGTAAATTTTTCTGCAAAATCGACAAATGTCACCAATTCAGCAAATTCATCTTTATTATAGGCAATAAATTTACCTATTTCGGCTTGAAGTTCACTGTTTTTGTGCTGATTGGAGAGCTTCTTGGAAGAACTCATTTCGCTTCACCACCGGATTTGGATAATTCCATCGTTTATCGCCGTTATATTCCAACACGGAAGTATTAAATAACATTAATTGTCCAATTTCATCTTTACTGACATTTTTAGTTAAACAAACCTGAGCCAAATGAGCATAATGTTCTTCAGGAATAAACCGCTCAAAACTAAATTGTTGCTGTTTAACTGCATACTCTATATCTTCGGAGATAATTTTTGCATGTTTTCGGGTACTCGCTGTTTGACATGCAGAGCGCATCATTTGCATTAACTGACGCACATGGCCACCACTTGCTTTTGCTAATTCTAATAATTGATTACGGCTCTCGAAAATTGCATCAATATCAACCCGCTTTTCAATTACACTTGCCATCGCATCTAAGCCCGTCTGATGATAATTTAAATCGCATTTATGCCGTTCAAATTTATAGATATTAATCATCGGTATAATATGAGGATCACCATCAAATTGATTTAAGGGATTTTTCGGTGAGCAAAGAATTGAAATTGGTACTGTATAAATGATTGTACAATTTAATTCTTGCATCTGAGCCGCATAATCAAAGAACAAATGTTCTGCTACGACAGGAGGAACCCGATCTAAATTATCGAAGATAATTAATAAACCTTTACATTGAGGAAATTTTTGCCGCAATTTTGCGTAAGCGTCGCTTAATAACAGATTAGTATCAGATTTGAGGCGAGATAAATCTTTTTCTAGAGTTTGCCGAATAGTTGTCTTTTGCTTGTCCGAGCCTTTAATTTGTGCCAGCAATTTGACCATTAGTTTGGCGAGAAATGGCGCAGTAGGGCTGAGAGTTGCTTCTGCATCGACGTTGACTGATTTTTCGACACTTTGCTCGTTTTCTTGAGTAATGTCTTTAAACCATGATTCAAAACTTTTTAATAAAGCTTGATTAAAAGTTAAACCTAATTTTCGTAATTCAAATTCAACTTGTTTAATTACAATCAAATATAAATCTGTATACCGGGTATCATTAATATCTGTCTCTTCATTCGCTTCCAAATAAATAACCCGATAATTGTTTTCCCAAAGACTCTGAATTTTTTTTAACTCTGTACTTTTACCACAACCGCGATGGCCGGTAAATAAAATTGTTGTAAAATCACCTGCTTCTTGAAAATCCAAAATTGTACTGACATTATCAATAGCCGAAGTTTTCCGCACCAGCGACAAATCGACATAATACCGTTCCATTTCTGCTGGTTCAAGCGGCTCAACATTACAAGCCAAAAAAGCCGCTTTAAGAGTATTTGCACGCTGAAAACTTGAGTGAGACATTCTTTTGAGCAGATAACAATCACCAACTTTTAAATTTTAAGCGATCGCCCATCAAATTTAGCAAATACAGCTATAGGACTCATAAAACTCCGCGCGCAAGGAAAGGAAATTAGTTAGGATTCCTACAGTCATTGCATCCCAAAGAGCCAAAGCTATGCTTTGGCTCCCCTTTCCTTGGTATCAGCACTCGTAACTCGCTTAACCCTGAAAACTAGTTGCCAAAATTGAAGCGTTTGCAACAATTGCTCCTTCATGTATAAGAAAGGTTTAAGTATTTCCAAGAAATGTATAAGCAGTTGCTGCAAATGCTTCATACTTTGCAACAATTGCTCCTTCATGTATAAGAAAGGTTTAAGTATTTCCAAGAAATGTATAAGCAATTGCTGCAAAGGCTTCATGCTTTGCAACAATTGCTTGTTCATGTATAAGAAACGTTTAAATCATTGCAGCAATTGTTGTAATTAACTTATGAGTTGCTCTATAGTGCGTAGGCGTAGCCCGCACTTCTCTGCGAGACGCTCCGCTTATCTAATCGCGCAATCAGCTACTTCAGATAAATCAGTAAATTCAACCCCGGAATTGTACGCGAAAGTGTCCACAAAACCAGCGTAATGTAAATTAAACCCAAACTCCATTGATACCAAGCAAGTGCAGAGATAATACCAGGTAAGTGTTCATCTCGCAGGCGAATGTCATTAAATCCTAATTTAACTAGATTGTTGAGACTAAAATCATAATAGTTGAGCCAGTTCCAACGGCGATCGCACAAGAGAGGCATATATCGTTCCCGAAAGGTTTGATTCCTTGGTATCACTGGTAAACGTCCAATCAATAATCGTAACTGGCGAAATGTGCCGTCTTCTGTGAAGTAAGAAACGTCCATTAAGTCATGATAACGACCTTGTTGGTAAAGTCGGATTAATAAAGCCATTGGGACGGGGACAAGAATTATTAACAGACATCCCAATGTCAGCCAAGGTTGTTCAGCATTGCGAAAGATCGCTAGTAAGCTGAAGAATTCTAAAACGCTAAAACTGACTAATATCGAAATGGTTTCGTAGGATGTGGGAATAATTGGTACGGGATGCAGCCGACGATAGCGATCTACTAGCCAAAATAGTAGGCCGAAATAAGCGATCGCTAATCCTCCCACCCCAAACACTAACCAAAAATTTGTCCCATAGCCACTCAACAACAGCAACACACTCAACGCCAACCAACTCCAAGCTTGCAATAACCACCCAACTATAGAAAGGGTTTCGCCAACAATTAAGCGATCGCTTAGTTGGGTATATTTTTCTAAATCGATGTCTGCTATGGTGAGTAACTCACTACTGTTACGAAAGGATTTTACCAGACGACGCTGGGCGATCGCTTGGGCTTGAGTTGCAGAAAAACCCAAATTAATCAAACTAGCAACAGTTGCACTATTAATATTGGTAGCCGTCAAACGATGCCCAAACTCGATTAACCGCAGTCGTTGTTTTGTATATTCCAGTTCATTAGCATCGGCAACTTGCTGTTGCTGACGGAAATTTTGCCCCAAATTCCGCAAGACGTTTTGATTACCTTGCAATGTTGGGATGCAGAACATCTGACCAATCTGACCGGGATTACCTAAAATTTTCGCTTGGTTGGAGTTAAAAGTTAAACCAGGTACGCTTAAACAAGCCTCTTTAGCAAACCTGGCATCACTAAAATCTGCTTGGTTCAGAATGTTCGCACCTTGCAAATTTACTAATTGGTTAAACTCCGCTTCTCGGAAGCTTACAGATTGCTCAAAAGTCGCTTCTGTTAAAAGGAGGAACTGATTAAAATCGGCTTTAGTAAACTGGGCTTGATTGGCAAAATCCACTTCAGAAAAATCAGCATTCCCTTGCCATTGGACACTATTGAATTTAGCCAACTGTTTAAAAGTTGCTTGGTTAAAGTTGGCAGTTGTCTCAAAGATACTACCTTGAAAATCAGCCAGTTCCCGAAATTTAATTTTTTTAAAGTTAGCTTTTTCAAAAAATATACTGCCCTGAAAATTGCTTGGTTGTTGGAAGTTAACACTGGTAAAACTAACAGGACGAGCAAATCTGGTTTCAGTCCAGTTAGTGGGTTGGAGAAAAGTTGCACCTTGGGCATCCACAGACTGAAGAAAAAATGTATTGGAGAACTTCACTTCGCCGTTGAAGCGAGTTTGTACCAGTGTTAAGACACCACGAAAGACGGCGATTTCACTGGCTGGGGTTGATTCTGTTCCCAGAAGCGATCGACAATCTTTAGAGTTGGGTAAAGCGTAGGCGTAGCCCGTCGTAGACATCGCGAGTGACTCTAGACAAACGAAGCGCAAACGTTCTAGTTTTTCTTGTTCGGTAGCGGTGAAAATGGGTGCGATCGCTTTTGCATATAATGGTGTTCTTAAACCTAAATCGCTACCGACAAAATCCCCCAGAATCAAAGCGTAGCTGAGGTCTAAACCTAAAGGTTTTGTACCTAGTTCTTTTCGCAGCAGTTGGTAAAAAGCATCACGAAAACTGGCGTTTTCTGGGCGCAAATCGATCGCCATTTTCTGCAAATCTACGGTTAAATTGCCTTCGCGGAGTATGGGTGTGCGTAGTCGTTCTTGTAATAATTCTAGGGTTAAGGGTGTGCGTTCTGGTTGTGTTTGTGCGGCCCAAGCTGGTAGGGGGAGGAGGAGGAGTAAAACGCAAAGGAACGCTAAGGGAAGCGCGGAGGTACGCAGAGAAACTCCTCTGTGTACCTTTGCGTTTAACCTCTGCGTACCTTTGCGTTTAAAAGATAAATTATGCAAATTCGTCACTAATCAGCAGAACAATTTTACCTGCCACAGACCCACTTTCAATTAATTGGTGGGCTTTAGCTGCTTCTTTTAAGGGAAATTTGTGACTGACATGAATTTTTAATTTGCCTTCATCAATCCACGTGGCACATTGTTCGAGAATTTCTGCATGATGGTGGAGACTATCTTGTAATCCTAGTAAGGCTGGTGTCAGCATTAATTCTAAACCAATGCGGAGGTTGCGAGTTCTAGCAGTTTTCCAAACAGTATTGGCATCTGGTTCGAGAATGGTAACAATATCGCCATAGACTCGCACTGCGGGGAAGGTTTTGTGAAAGGTTTCGCCGCCTACGGTATCAAAAGCCAAGTCTACGCCTTCGCCACCAGTCCAATCTAATACCGCTTGCACAAAGTCTGTTTGTTTGTAAAAAATTACATTATCGGCACCGAGTTCTTTGACGAAATTAGCTTTTTCCTCTGAACCCACGGTGGTGGAAACAGTAGCACCTTTGAGTTTCGCCAATTGAATTGCTACATGGCCGACACCACCAGCACCGGCATGAATCAAAACCCGTTCCCCAGGTTCTAATCGTCCCCGTTCATATAAAGCTTCCCAGGCGGTGATTAATACTAAAGGCGCTGCTGCTGCTTCGGCAAAGGAGATGGAAGCGGGTTTACGTGCCACAAACCGTTCATCCACAACGGTATATTCAGCGTAATTCCCTTGGTGTGCGCCCAAGCCACCATAGCAAAAATATACTTCATCACCTGCGCGAAAACGCTGAACGCCAGCACCCACTGCTTCAACAATACCTGCACCATCACATCCTAAAATTGTCGGCGTGCGATCGGGGTAGAAACTGCCTCGACTCCGAAGTTTAGTGTCAATGGGATTAATGCCAGCCGCTACCAAACGCACTAAAAGTTCAGTATTCCCGACAGGAACAGCGGGGTTTGGCACATCCTGTACTTGCAGAACTTCGGGACTGCCAGCTGCTGTCATCAAGACTGCTTTCACAATTCTTTCCTCCTGGCTTTAGATGCACGTTCTTATGCAACTTTAACGTAAGAGGGTAGATGCAGAGCTATGTTTGAGGGAAAACTGCGATTTTTGACGATCAGGCGCGATCGCCCTACATCTACATTCAACAAAAAACAAGCGACTGAAGCTTTGAAGATTATCCCTTAATTACTGCTAACTTCAATATATAATCTCACGTAAGTAATATTTGTTTATTCTTTACTCATAATTGAGGCATTTTGTAAAGTCGCCAAACTCCTACTTCACGATGGCGGCAGCCTGATGAACAGATCGGGTAAATTAAGATAAGTAAAGAAAACGCTTTGAACTAAATGGCAGCTCTAAGCTTACAAGAAATTTCTACTCAGTTAGAAAGTCCGAATTTACGCGATCGCATGGTAGCCCTTGCTAATCTGCGTCATGTTGCGGCTGAGGATGCAGTCCCTTTAATTAAAAAGGTACTAGATGATGAATCTTTGCAACTGCGATCGATGGCAATATTTGCTCTGGGAATCAAGCCAACACCAGAATGTTATTCTATTTTGGTAAAAATTCTCGAAAATGACCCCGATTATGGTATACGCGCTGATGCCGCCGGTGCTTTAGGATATTTGGGTGATGCTAGAGCCTTTGAGGTGCTTTCACGGGCATTTTATGAAGATACTGATTGGCTAGTACGCTTTAGTGCAGCTGTTTCTCTAGGTAATATTAAAGATCCTCGTGCCCGTCAAATTCTTCTTCAGGCATTGGATAGCAAAGAAGTAGTGTTACAACAAGCTGCAATCTCTGCACTGGGAGAAATAAAAGACATCGAGTCTGTAGATAAGATCCTGCGCTTTGCCGAATCAGATGATTGGTTAGTCAGGCAGCGTTTGGCAGAAGCCTTGGGAAATCTTCCCACTCCCAAGAGTGTATCAGCTTTAAAATACCTGGAAAAAGACAATCATTTCAACGTTGCTGAGGCAGCCAGAATTGGCCTCAAGAAGCTTGAGGAAATAGGCAATCAAGCTTAATATTAAAGCCTCCTGTTACCTTTTAATAATAATTAAGTGGGAATTTTAGCATTTTGATGCAGGGTAATTTCATTCATGAATATTGAAGAGTTTTTTCAGTTAAGTACTGGTAAATGGTTTTCTCATCGTACTAGTCAACATTTGGCTTTTAACCAATCGGAACATAGCAAGTCAGATATCATCATTGAGGCGCTGGCATTAGATCGTCCAGAAGTTATCAAGCTGTGTCAAAGTTACAACATTAATCCTAGTTCTGCTTCCTGTGCTACCAAAATTACCTGGAACGGCACAATGGATAAGGATCAAGCAAAACATAGTGGTTCAACTGTGTTAGTTTCGGTACCTGATGCGGATAATCCGGCCCAAGGCAGTTTACTCCGAGAAATAGTTGATGCCAATAAAACTCCAGTTCCCGGACGCTATAAATTTGACAGTGATGGTGCTTTGATCCTAACTACAGAGGATGAAACCATCTTCTCAGAGGAACGGCTGTGGTTTGCTAGCCCCAATTTGCGAATGCGGGTAAACGTCCTCAAAAGTTTAGGCGGATTTAGTATCACTTCCTTCACTTCTGAGATTCGCATGGGTGGCTTTCCACCAGCCGAGAAGGTTTCCGAGGCGGCTAATTCAGTATCTAGTTGATCGCAAAATATTACCCCCCTTAATCCCCCCTTGGAAAGGGGGGAAAAAGAAATCTAGTTCCCTCCCCTTTCCAAGGGGAGGGTTAGGGTGGGGTAAAACCCTGGTTAATCAGCTATTTCAGACTTGTGTGTACACCGTAGGTTTCTGGGTGGAATTAAGTAGAAATGGATTAGGTTTAGGGAAAGTTTTGATTAAGCCTGTAATACCTTAAACCACTTATTCAAAACTGTGCTGATGGTTTTTTTAATCTGATGGTTACGACTCCATTTTTGGAATGCCATTTCATACTCTTCACCTTTGATTTGAAAGGTATTCCAGACATCAAGCGCTACAGGCAATCCGCAGAATAGTAAAATGTACAGCGACCAAGAAATTCCGCCACCTGTGATTAAATCAAGCAGTATCAAAAAGCCATTGAAAATGGCATATTTGCTTAGGCGTTTCTGAAATCTTCTGATGCGATAAGCGTCAAAAGCTTTCCGCTGTTGGAGTTGCCCCTGTTGTAAGACCCAATCGCGTTCTGCTAATTTTAAAGACTCAGGTGAAATTTCCAACTCAGCAGCAATTTCTAATATATGCTCATAAGAAAATTCTGTGTCTTTATCATCTGCTTGACGAGCGATCGCTAAGTGCAGAATTTGTTGGACATCTTCTTGGCTATACGAGCGGATGCTTTGAGGTTCAAACGCCGTCATAATTCTTTCTCTTATATTACTTTTAATAGAAATTTGCTACCCGATAGATTTTAAGCAGCTACGCCAGTACTATCTCTATTATTCTTAGATTAACAAATCTAGATGCTGTCCGGCATTGAATGTATGGGATTTTTAACTTTGGGTATAGGTAAAGAGGCAGGGGGGCAGGGGAGCAGAGGGGCAGAGGGGCAGAGGGGCAGAGGGGCAGAGGGAAAAATTTACTGCAACCTTCTCCCTTGCTCCCCTGCTCCCCTGCTCCCCCAATCTAAAGACTCTCCAAACATCCAGATATTATCAAATGCAGCAGAGCATAATAACGAAATAACAAGCATTAACAAGGATGTAACTCAATGGTTGAAGAAAATGGATCGATTCGTACCCTATCGGTTGATATTGGCGGTAGCGGTGTTAAGGCTATGGTTTTGGATATTACGGGGCATCCTGTAACAGAAAGAGCGCGTTTAGATACACCTCAACCTGCGACACCGGAGGTTGTAATTAATGCAATTGTAGTTTTAGCCGCCGCTCAAGGTGAATTTCATCGCGTTTCGGTCGGTTTTCCTGGTGTAGTACGATGTGGAGTTACGGAAACAGCGGTAAACTTACATCCAGATTGGATTGGATTTGATTTGGAAACAGCATTATTAAAACACTTAAACAAGCCTGTACGGGTGATTAATGATGCAGATATGCAGGGATTTGGTGCGATCGCAGGTAAAGGTGTCGAATTGGTGATTACTCTGGGTACGGGGTTTGGTTCGGCTTTATTTGTGGATGGCAAGCTAGTGCCAAATATGGAAATGGGGCATCATCCGTTTCGCAAAGGAGAGACTTTTGAGGAGCAGTTGGGGCGTGCAGAGTTAGAAAAAATTGGTGAGAAAAGATGGAATAGGCGTTTAGAAAAAGCGATCGCATCTTTGCAACATCTGTTTAATTATGACTACCTTTACATTGGCGGTGGTGAAGCGGTGAAAGTGAATTTACAGCTACCGTTAAATGTCAAACTCATCCCCAATATCACTGGTTTATTAGGCGGTATTGCTTTGTGGCGAGATGAAAAAAGGTAAAAAGTTTTTCAATATCCCCAACTGAGAGTACTAAGCGATATCTAAGGGCGGCCTACGCCTACACACTTTTTGAGTAAGGTGCATTCTTTCTCAAAGTTTCAAAATGATATAAAAATTAACACAGATTAGATAAGAGAATTGCACAAACATGATGTTCAGTGCCCCTGTGTAATTTTTTCATGTAGTATCTAAACTTTAACTCAAATTCCATACCGTGCAACAAGGTTGTGCGGTTTCATTCTTTTGAGGTGAAAGTGTGCGCTTTTCGAGAATAGCTTGAAAGAGCGACATAAGTTGCAATACAGTTCAGATAAACCCAAAACCCTTATTGTAGAGACGCGATTTATCGCGTCTTCAAAGACCAATAATCCTTAACTGAAAGGTAAATTTGTTTGATGGCATTCCCTGGCGATCGTATAGTATGTTATTGTCTAACCCATTGATTTAGATAGGATGTCTGATAACTTGATGGCTTGATTAATGATATTAATCTGATTAAATGGAATCGGAGGTGAGCAAATATGAACATGAAAATATTATCTGGAAAAATTAGTACATGACTTTTTTATTTGGTCAGTATGTACTATCCCGGACAACAATAATGTTGTTGGTTAAAAAAATTGCTTGAAATAAAATAAACTAAAATGAATGAAATTGGCCTGATGATGACGGGCGTATTAACAATAAGACAAGCATCTGGGGCCAATTTGCCACAGCAGCAATTATTTCAGATGGAAAATGACCTAAACCAGTCAAAACAGAGTCAGTTAGAGATAGCTGCTAAAGTTACGCCACCTGAATTTATGCAGATAGATGAGATTTATCAGGCTTCTCTCTCAGCGCTGAAACCAGAAAAAGAACACATACTTCAGAAAATTAGCAAAAAGAATCTGGGACTAGTTTCTTCTAACTTAGGTAAGCCTAAGAAATCTTTTCAGTCTGGAGGTAAAGTCCGTACAAAGGCTACAGGAAGGTTCCAGAAGTTTAGTAGCCAACCTCTACCGACTCTTTATTTTGGTAGTTCTGGTATTGCTGTCAGAGCCTTACAACAGTTATTAGTATCTAATGGTTATGCTGTGAGAGTAGATGGGATTTTTGGCGCACTAACAGAGACTGCTGTCAAAGCCTTTCAAAACCAGCAAAATTTAGGTGTAGATGGAGTAGTTGGTCAACGAACTTGGAGTGCGCTAACAATTTAGTCATTTGTCCTTAGTCATTTGTCCTTGGCTAATGACAAATGACTAATGACAAATTAACGGTACTGGTGCTGTTCTAATAGCTGTTGCGCTCTTGGCTTGTAAATTAAATAGAACAAAGCCTCGATATAGCGCAATAAATCTTCTCGATTTTCCTTGGAAGTAAAGTTCCAGAAGCCATAAATCCGTGCTAATGATAACAGCTTGCTAGTGTGAATTTTCCAAGTATAGGTGCTGTAAACTCGGTCAATTCCTCGCTGGGAAATTTCACTCCAATAGTTAGAATTTTGTTCGCATTTTGTGATGAAGTCCACAATTTTTGTGGCTGTCTCCTCTAAATTCGTTGGGTTAATTAAAAAGCCATTCACCTTATCTTGAATAATCTCTAATGGCCCACCAAACTGTGTGGCAAAAGTCGGTAATCCTGAAACCATCGACTCTAAAATTGTCAAACCAAAAGCTTCAAATAAAGCTGGTTGTACAAAAATTCCCTGACGATCGGCAATGACTCGGTAAATTTCACCAGAATCAGTTTTAGTCAGGCGCACACCCAACCAACGAATTTTACCGTGGAGATTGTACTGGTCAATTATTTGGTAGAGTTTGATAATTTCGTCACGTTCTTCGTTGTCGCCTGATTCTTCGACGCGTAATTTACCCGCTACCAAAATTAAGTTGCAATGCTCTTGTAATTCTTTACTTTGACCATAACATTCAGCTAAACCTGTGAGGTTTTTGATGTGGTCAAGACGCGCCATTGAGAAGAGAGGGCGCTTGTTAGGATCGTCGAGTTTACCAAAGATTTGTGTGGGGTCTTCGAGAGTAAAGAGGGTTTCGGCAAGGCGTTGGCGATCGCTCTCTACCCGGTCTTTATTTCGGGTGTAGGGGAAGTAATTATTTTCGTTTACTCCCGGCGGTACGACATTAAATTTGGGACTAAATAATTCAATGCCATTGGTGACATGATACAACTCAGGCATAGTGAAGCACTTATAAGATTCGTACTGTCCCACACTATCTGGTGTTCCGACAATTTCTTGGTAGGTGCTACTAATCACAAAATTGGCAGCATTCATCGCAATCAAATCAGCTGTGAATTGCAAGGAAAAATGATATTTCTCCTCTAATTCTTGCCAGTAGAGGTTACTGAATAAGTATTTAGATTTTTCCAAAGCATGGGCAACATTGCATTGAGTAACTTTCAACCGTCGCGCCAGCAAGAATGCTATTAAATTCCCATCAGTATAGTTTCCAACTATTAAGTCAGGTGTGCCGTGAAATTCTGCCCGTAGTTCTCTTTCGGAATCAATGGCGAAAGTTTCTAGATAAGGCCAAAACTCAAACCGAGAAATCCAGTTTTGAGTCATGTTAGGGTTAAATTCCCGTAAAGGCACTCGCAAAATCCAGGCATTTTCGGTATCGTGGACTTTTTCTAGCCGTTGATTACAAAGGGTACCATCACTATTGGGAATCAAGCGGGTGAGAATAATTACCTTTGGCTCGACATTCAATTTCTCTAAACCTGCAAGCAGGACATCTTCTTGTAGCTGCTTCTCTAGGCTCTTTGCCTGGTCAAGGACGTAAACTACCTGACCACCGGTATCGGGACGCCCTAAAACTCCCTCTTGCCCAAACCAACCGTGAGCTGACACCAGGACGATTCTAAAAATCATCGGGATACGAGAAATGAATGCTTCTAGGGTCTGAGGATCGGCAGAATCAATCAGTTCATCAAGAATATTTAAAGTTTCCCGCACTCGCGCTGCGGTGTTACCCCAACCCGGCTCAAAACCCATTGACTGCAATTGGAAGCGGAATTGTTCGTAGGGTTCATCTGCGGGGCGATTATTAACAAAACTGATCGCTTTCTTAACTTGCTCAGAAAGTTGCTGCTGTGATTGAATGCGATCGTTGACTAGCAGTTGCACACCGTTGTAGTGGTGCAGGCGCAAGAAATTCAACAAGCTGTCCAGCAATTGTTTGGAGTCTTGAAATATTTTGCTGGATAGATAGCGGTTGAGGAATTGTACCCCTTTACCAATATTTTTGGGGTCGCGGATGACTGGGGTGTAGTCATAAAACGGGCCGAAATCCAATTCTAGCAAGCCGCCGTCGTTAGGATGAAATTTGTCCACCAAGCGATCGCGCAGATCCAACAAATCCTGCACCGTCATCGGCTCAATGCTTAAGTCTGATGTCAACCAATAAACTTCTTGGCTGGCAATCTTAGAACGGATGATGAAACAGAAGTTTGAGTCCTCCTGAATTATTTCCT
The DNA here is from genome assembly GCF_036918015.1 of Nostoc sp. Taxonomy (GTDB): domain Bacteria; phylum Cyanobacteriota; class Cyanobacteriia; order Cyanobacteriales; family Nostocaceae; genus Nostoc. The sequence continues at coordinate 146,542 of NZ_JBALEO010000047.1, read as the reverse complement.
GAGTATAGTAAATGAGTTTGCCTAACTCCGAGGAAGTGTAAAAGCCTTCAGGTTTCTGGGATTTGGAGCAAAACTCACTATATACATTGAGTATGTCGTTCCGTAGTAAGTACTTCTTTTCTTGCTGGCGTAATTCACTAATAAAGGAACGTAAATCACTTTTTTCTTCACTATCTAAGACTGCTTGAAGTAATTCAGACATAGCAACTCCACTAGATGACGATGTTTGCATTGTTAACTTTCAAGACGAGACAAATAAGCCTCCACTTTTTGTTAGACATATATAAACACGAAACAACACAGATAAATATAATTCATCTGTGTACCTATAAGTATCAACTGTTTAGTAGGCACTTAAATCATGTTCTACTTTACTTAAAGTATCTATGACTCAGTGTTTTTGGATCTCACCAAAGGAATACAATTTTTATTTCTTTTGATAGATGTTAGTAAATAACTGCATCATAATATTTAGGGCACAAATTATCACGCCCTCAATTGCTTTATTTAATCTTTACTATATCATTTATTTGCGTATATTTTGATGATCGGCACATACAGTAGAATTCAGGAGTTAGAATGGGCTGCGCTGCGCTAAAAGAAGGAAAATAGGCTTTGAGACTTAGCTTGTGTAGTTCACCAACTTGAAATTTGTTGTATGTAAGGTAAATAATTTCAAAAATAAAAGATGATTCATATATTGCGTTAATTGGGGGAATAAGTAATAGTATTGCCATACTCTATTTTTAAATATTTTAAACAAAAGTTAATATTTTCGCTGAAGTTTAACTAGTTTAACTATTTAGTTCAACTTAAATGAATTAAAATCAAGTTTTATTCAAAAACAGACTAGTATTGATTTGCCATAGTTATAATTTAGGCAAAAGTTGTTTAAATTTGGTTGATTTATATGGCTACCAATACAGATAAGTTAACAGCTTATGACCACAGTATAGGCAACATTTTGATTATGTCTTTACTTGCCTTCTTTGGGCTGACTTTGATCGTTCTTCTAGGCATTTTTTAACAGTTAAATATGCGTTCAAACACTTCTAAGGTTAGATTCCCGACTTTACCAAAATGTCGGTAATTTTAATATGAAAGAGATTTATTTAGAGGTCGTTTGAACCTAGATTCCGCAGGTTGAAGATCAAGTTGTGGTATTTTAAAGTCTAAGTGAATGAAAGTAGTGATGGCATTTGCAAATGAGCAAATAAATATAGCGGTTCTCGGTTGTGTGAAGTACAAGAACCCCACCCCCAACCCCCTCCCCGCTCTTCGAGAGGGGGCTAAGATGTAACTCATGTGATTAGGAAACGCTATACCGTCCATTGAAACCCAAGATATAGACCATCTGGGGATGGTATCACAAGCGTAGGCAATTTCTAGGGTGGTTTGCGTTAAACATCGGCGTGCTTCATTCTAAATAGAACAAGTCGGATTTCTTTGCATTGTAGAAGCTACAGGGTGGGTGATAAATGCCAAAGGTGATTTGGAACTTACAGCGAATGCACCCACTACACCTCATGGTTCATGGCAGAACCCTGTATCTTGCCGTGCTGCTTGTTAGATGTTAATGTCCGTTTTAGAATACCCAGACTATTAAGGATAAACTTGGTCACGATTTTAGGATTGCGATCGCCAGTCTCTAAGTCTATAAAGCTACAGATCGCATATCTTTATCCTTGTTAAAGTTATGATTACAAGGACTTACACCATCTAAACCACCTTATAAAGGAGTGTAGATATTAATATGAAATTATGTAGGGCGAACGATGGGAATCGAACCCACGAATGGTGGTACCACAAACCACTGCCTTAACCACTTGGCTACGCTCGCCATTCAACAATTTGGATTATAGCAATAATTTGGCAATCGATGCAAGAGTTTTTCTTCAAGGAACGGACTTAGTTGATTTAGAGTCTCTGGAATCTAACAATTACAATGAATTTTACTTGGCAAATATGAAACCATTGACCATCATCGCGTATACTGGAGCAGCAGTAGGCCTCGCCGCCTTGGGTGTGACAATGGCGAAAACCAATCCCGGTCAAGTTGAATATGAAGAATATGCAGTTCAACGCCTGACAAAATACTTAAAAACCGATGTATGTAAAAAAACTACGAATATTATAGAAAATTTAATCCGTTTTAATTGTGATAAGTTGGTTGACTCAGCTAACCCGCAAATCCAAGAAATTATTGCCAGAACTACAGAAAGGCAAGATTTCCTTATTTTTAGTGTTTACCGTACAGATTTAAAAATAAATTCTTGGATGCCTTCATACAAATTTGAAACGGTAGGAGCTTTTGATCAATTTTATACTTACACTGCCGAAGAAAAATAAGGTAAGGAGTAGGGGGAGAATATACAGCAGAATTCAGAAGTCAGAATTCAGAAGTCAGAATTCAGAATCGGCTGCGCTAACAGAAGAAAAACAAGCTTTATACCTGCTTTTGAAACGGATAGTTGTGTACTTTACAACTTGATATCTGCTGTCAAAGTGATTAAGAATACTTCTGTTTAGTAATTGATAATAGTTTCAATAATTACCAGATTACTTATGAATCCCGACTTAATCTTAAGTAAGATATAGTAACTGATAGTTCAAGCTTTGCCGATGTCATCTGCCTATCTGCTATTATCTCATGGAAGTCGCGATCGCCGCCCAGAAATTGCTATGCAGCAACTAGCTAGTCTGGTATGTCAGAAATTGTCAAGCGAACATTTGGTTGGCATCGCTGCTTTAGAAATGAGTCCTCAGCCTTTACACGAGCAGATTCAACAATTTGCTAAAAGCGCTTTTGGCGATTGCCCACAGTCTCAAAATGAGAATCGCCTCAAAATTGTACCGCTATTTCTGCTGCCAGGAGTGCATCTGATGACAGACATTCCCGCCGAAGTAGCACTCGCACAACAGGCTGCTGGTCAAGATACTATCATTGAGTTGCAACCATATTTAGGCTCTCATCCTAATTTAGAGAAATTGTTGGCAAAGCAAATAGCTGCTATCAAAGCAGAAGCATGGATTCTCTTAGCTCATGGTAGCCGTCGCCCAGGTTCGCAAGAAAGTGTGGAAGCAATGGCGGCGAGTTTGGGAGCCGTGACTGCTTATTGGGCTGGGCCTCCTAGTTTAGAATCACGGGTGAAAGAGTTAGTAACTGCTGGTTATCGGGAAATTGCAATCTTGCCATACTTTTTATTCGCTGGTGGAATAACCGATGCGATCGCCACCTCAATAGAAGAGCTAAAATTACAATTTTCTGCGGTGAATTTCCAATTGGCAGAGCCACTGGGAGCAAGTGCAGAATTAGCCGAGCTAATTTGGGATTTAACACAGAGATGAACCGCACAGAAAAACAGGAGAACAAGTATTTGGGAAAGGTTTATTTAGTAGGTGCGGGGCCAGGAGATCCAGGCTTAATTACCCTGAAGGCGAAAGGTTTGTTGGAATGTGCAGATGTAGTCATCTATGATGCCTTGGTGAGTCCGGCAATTCTGGCAATGATTAATCCCCAAGCCGAGCAAATTAATGCTGGGAAACGTGCGGGGAGACATTCGTTGTTGCAGTCAGAAACAACTCAATTGCTGATTGATAAAGCGCAGGATAATGCAATTGTGGTGCGGCTCAAGGGTGGCGATCCCTTTATCTTTGGTCGCGGTGGCGAAGAGATGGCAGAATTAGTTCAAGCTGGAATATCAACGGAAGTAGTGCCGGGTATCACTTCGGGAATCGCAGCAGCAGCATACTCAGGTATTCCTTTGACGCATCGGCTGTATAGTTCATCAGTGACATTTGTAACTGGTCATGAAGCGGCGGGTAAGTATAGACCGCAAGTGAATTGGAGTGCGATCGCTCACGGTTCCGAAACCATTGTAATTTATATGGGAATTCACAATCTGCCTTATATTGTGGAAGAATTAATCACAGCTGGGTTGAATTTACAAACGCCTATTGCTTTGGTGCGCTGGGGTACGCGCCCAGAACAAGAAGAATTAATTGGGACATTGGAAACAATTGTCGAGCAGGTAGAGGAAACTGGATTTAGTGCGCCTGCGATCGCAGTTATTGGACAAGTAGTGAAGATGCACAGTATTTTATCTGGCTGTCGTCCAGTTTCATAGTTGGTTTGAAGGTTGTCCAACATTTGACCTGCACATAAAATCATTCTCGCAAACGGTCGGTTTTGCGAATACTGAATCTCTATACTTAATAGCGGTTGACATAACCACTTGATAATGATAGTTATGGTATAAAAAAAGTTTCGAGAACGAAATGAAAAACTATCCCTATTTGTCCACAAAGGAAGCTGCTTCAAAAATAGGTATTTCTGAGCAAAGGGTTCGTACTCTATTGCGTAGTGGGGATATCAAGGGACAGCAGGTAGGGAAAGTGTGGGTTATGGAGCCGGAGGCAGTTGAAGATTACATTAACCGGACCAAGGGAAATTATCCTGTAGATAGGACGAGCAAGGAAAATCATCACCAAGCAGTTAAAGCCATTTCTTTTTTCTCAGGCGCTATGGGACTGGATCTTGGTTTTGAGAAAGCAGGTATCGAAATTTCCCTTGCGTGTGAGGTGGATAAGCACTGCCGACAGACCATAGTTGCAAACAAGCCAGATATTGCACTTTTGGGGAATATAGCGTCTTATACTGCTCAGGATATCCTAGATCGTGCCAAACTAGCCAAAGAAGATGTAGATATTATGTTAGGCGGACCACCCTGCCAAGCTTTTTCCACAGCAGGGGCAAGGCGTGGTTTCAAAGATGAGAGGGGCAATATATTCTTAAAGTACATTGAACTTATCTTAGAAATAAGCCCAAAATATGCCGTCATCGAGAATGTAAGAGGTTTTCTTTCAGCACCATTACTGCACCGCCCTCACTCAGAAAGAGGAAGCGGCAGTATTCCCTTATCCAGAGAAGAAATGCCAGGTGGTGCTTTGAAATATATTGTGAATGAACTTCGTAAAGGTGGTTACAGTATCAGCTTTAACTTATACAACACGGCAAATTATGGTGTTCCCCAAATTAGGGAAAGAGTGGTCATGATCTGCCATCGTGGAAAGAAAAAGGTTCCTTATTTATACCCCACACATTCAGAAAGTGGTGATTTTGGTCTTGATACGTGGATAACCCTACGTGAATCTATTGCAGATTTAAGCCAAAGTGAGGCAGAGTATATCGAGTTCCCAGAAGGGAGGCTAAAGTATTACAGAATGTTAAAAGAGGGTCAATATTGGAAACATCTACCTGAAGAATTGCAGAAAGAAGCATTAGGAAAATCCTATTACTCAGGTGGAGGGAAAACTGGTTTCTTTAGACGCTTGTCATGGGATAGACCAAGCTGTACTTTAGTGACATCCCCAGCCATGCCAGCAACGGATATCTGTCACCCAGAACATCTGCGCCCGTTAAGTATTCAGGAATATAAACGTATTCAGCAATTTCCAGATAGTTGGGTTGTATGTGGTTCCCTCATCGAGCAATATCGGCAGATAGGGAATGCCGTACCTGTCGGTTTTGGAGAAGCAATAGGCAAAGCGATCCTTGCACACATGAGTGGTAAGATAAAACATCCCCCCTTGAACTTTCCATTTTCACGTTATAAAGGTAACGATGATGTTTTATGGGAAGCTAAAATTAGTGAGTCGTTAGAAGAGATAAAACCGATCCAAGGTTCGCTTTTTGCAACAACAGCATATCCTGTATAAGAGTTAGGACTTTATCTCTCTTAAAGCAACAAAGTATTTTTCAACATACGATTTGAAGCCTTCTTCTGAAAGCTGTTCTTTTCCTTCCAATGAGGGGAATTTAGACCAGTTGTCCCCCTTTCTTTTAGAAAAAGTTCGGAACCATTTTTTAATTGGGGTTCCCTTACGGATAGCGGCAGAAGAAGAGTTTTCAGTATTATCTCTATTTTTTACTTGTAGCGATTGCCAGACATTTTTGTTATCAAAATATATAAAATCAACTGCTTTAACTATATAACCAGAACACCATATCCATCCATGCGGCTCAATAACTGTCGCAACGTACCTTTCTAGCAAATCCCCTACAATGTTCTCAGCTCCCATTGATAGGCGATGCAATTCTTCAGCTTTTCCCAATTCCTCATACGGAACTTCAAAATACTTATTCAGGATGATACTTACCATTTCATCCGGTATTGTACTAGGTGGCAAGGGTGTTCTTGGGTCACGACCTGTTTTGAAATTTGTAGCACTGGCAATAATATATTCTTCTGTCCCGACGATAGGCTGATTTTTACCTTTTCGCGGTGAAGCCGCAGCAGGGTTATCCGAAAGAAATCGTATGACCATTGTAAATTTATCGCTAAGTGATGGATCAACACTATCCATTGCCTTCTTTGCAATCTCTGCTGAATTTGGTATAAATTCCGACATAGATTTCTGAAATAAAGCTTGTTGTTTCGTATTCTCCGATAACCCTAGTGTATGATCGATAAGGTTATTCGGTTCTGGTGGGAGTCAGCTACCAGAGGTAACGGGGAAAGTTCGGTGCAAATCCGGCGCTGTCCCGCAACTGTGAACCAATGTGAGATTCAGGAACTAAATCGAAAATCTCAAATTGAGTGAGTCAGGATGCCCGCCGAAATAGATTTATTAGTTTCACATATCTGCGAGGTACAGATGACTACGACTGTAAATATTTCCCCAACCAGTCCAATGGAAGTTGCTGAACATACTTTATTTGTTTGCAAAACCTGTGCCAGTGTTTGGCAAAATGGAAAACGCTTAGGTGAAAGTGGTGGTGAAAAACTTTTACACCAACTTCAGCAGCTGGCACAAGATTGGGAATTACGAGATCGATTCCCAATTCAGGAAGTTGAATGCATGAGTGCTTGCAATCGTTCTTGTGTAGTCGCCTTTAGTGCCAAAGGCAAATTAACATATTTATTTGGTGATTTAGCCGTTGATGGCAGTGCCTCTGCGGTACTGGAATGTGCTAGTCAATACTATGCTAAAGCAGATGGTTTACTGCCTTGGTCAGAGCGTCCAGAAGCAATGAAAAAGGGGATTTTGGCAAAGATTCCACCTTTATCTCAATAGACCTCTTGCATTCACAAAATTTGAATTCCACCCCGATGCTTTGCGGTGTACACACAAGTCTGAAACAGTTTAATCATTATGGGTTTAAGCATAAGTTTTACCCCTCCCTAACCCTCCCCTTATAAAGGGGAGGGAACTGAATTTCCTGTTTCCCCCCTTTATAAGGGGGGATTAAGGGGGGTAATTCGACTTGTGTGTACACCTACCATAGCGATGCTTTGGGGAGGAGATTAAGGGGTGGGGTGTTAGGGACTTTTACAAGATATCTAAATAATGCGCGTTTTGATTTTGGGTGGGACGGGTGATGCAGCAGAACTAGCTGCCAAAGTTACGACTATCCAAGGGTTAGAAGTAATAACTTCTCTTGCTGGCCGCACCCGCGAACCGTCAGTACCGCTGGGCGATTTGCGGGTTGGAGGCTTCGGGGGTGTGGTTGGATTGGCTAACTATTTGCGAGTCATGCAAATCGACTTATTAATTGATGCAACCCATCCTTTCGCGACTCAGATTTCCTTCAATGCGGCAGATGCGGCAACGGAAGTTGGAGTCCCCCGTCTGATGTTAATCCGTCCGCCTTGGGAAAAAGTAAGTGGCGATCGCTGGATTGAAGTTGATAATGTTGAAGCCGCAGCAACAACCCTGCAAAATCAGTCACAGCGGGTATTTTTGACAGTTGGAAGGCAAGAACTCGCCGCTTTTGCTCATTTGGAGAAAATTTGGTTTTTGATGCGGATGATTGACCCTCCTACCGATGATGCTTTAGTACCGCCGGGGATGGTATTGTGCGATCGCGGGCCTTTTACCCTCAATAATGAGAGACAAATTCTGATTGAGAATAACATTGATACCATTGTCAGTAAAAATAGCGGTGGCGCTGCGACAAAGCCCAAGATTATTGCCGCGCGAGAACTGGGCGTGAAGGTTGTGATGGTAAATCGTCCAGCGATACCGCCAGGGGAACAGGTTAGTAATGTTGATGCTGCTTTGGTATGGCTAGCCCGCCGTAGGCATCGCAGTTAGTAAATAGCCAAAATTGATAATACGATCTTTCCTAATTTCCGTATAATACACGGGAACGATCGCAGTAACGACTTCCATGAAAAATCTAGCTTTATCTGCCATAGTCCTTGCCACCATATCTGGATTAGTTTTCGGGACAATGCCAGCCGCTTCTGCTTTAAGTTGGAGTTGGAATTATTCTGGTACTGGCGTAGCGGCGAACGGTACTTTCACGACTAATGACACCCCTAACGATTTGGGTTTTTACTTGATGACTGGAATTACTGGTACGCGAAATGGTCAAACAATTACTGGCCTGCAACCCGCCGGTACTCCAATGCCAGGAAACGAACCTTTTGATATTGATAATTTAATTAGCCTTAATACTCAGCAGTTAACGGATAAGGGTTTTGCATATTCCACTTCAGGAGGAAATTATTCTAGTCCATTTTTCGCTAGTTTTTTGCCGACACCAGGTTATTTAGAGGTTTTTTCTGCGCCAACTAGACCAGGTTTTGAAAATTTAGGATTAGAAGATAGGGAATTACCCATTAGTTTTTCTGCGACCCTAATCACTGCCCCTTAACCCACTTCTATTTTTAGCTTACCGATCATCGGCACTTGGGCGCACCTTACAAGCCGATGCATTCACAATACAAGCCGACGTATTAACAATGCAAGCCGATGCATTAACAATACAAGCCGATGCATTCACAATGCAAGCCGATGCATTAAGTAGGTGGATCTAAATAAATATAAGATAGTTCGTCATTGCGTACTCCTTTGGAGAACCCGTTGGCGCAGCCTCTCCAAGAGTTGGGTACGAAGTGAAGCAATCGCAAAGACTGAGATTGCCACGCTTCACTTCGTTCCGCTCGCAATGACATCTTATATTTAATTGCGTCTGCTTACTTAACACTTCAAGCCAACGCATTCACAATGCAAGCCGATGCATTGGCATTGTAGGGTATTGCCAAATTTAATTCGCTATGAATTAATGAAATGCTCTACTAAGTGTTGACGTTCGGTTTTAAACCCTTAAATTCATGAGAAAACTTGCAATCTCTCTATAGGCTCTTTGAGACACACAGATTAAAGTAATATAGCAACGGTGGTATCATTGCATCCAAATGATACCGTAATTTTGTCTAGATATAGAATTCTATCGCCCTGCGGACGGTAGATTATTTCTAAAAGGAGTTTGCTGCAATGTCCACAACACCAACTACTCGATTAATTTTAGAGACTTTACTCCCCCATCTCAAAGTAGCAGCAGCCTATGCCAATTTTTTACAACCAAAAATTGCTGCACTTCCTGCCAAAGAACAAGCAAACAACTTTTTTAGTGCCGCCCTTACTGACGCAGATGTGGCTATTCAAAATCTGGTAGAAGTAGTATTACTAGGTACTTTCCCAGATATTCGCTTTTATGGTGAAGAATATGAAAGTTCTAATAATACCAAATATTTTCGCGCTACCGAACTCGGTTCAGAAGGTGATTACTTAGTAACACTTGACCCGATTGATGGCACGAAGTTTTATATGGATGGACATTCTAATTACCAAATTATTCTCAGTATTCTAAATGCGGATGAGTTTGAAGCAGTAATTGCCATTTCTCCTGCCCAAAATATTTATTTTTACGCGCTTCGAGGTGAAGGTGCTTTTAAAGGGACGCTGGAGATGAACTTAGAAGCTTGTGCCCCATTAGATATAACATTTGCCAAACCTTATATTTTATTGGGATGGGGAATGAATTCCATCGCACATTTATTAAAAGATCGATATAAAGTAATCGATATAGCGGCTGATTACTCTAGTGATATTCAAATTCCCAATCTTAATGGTATTCTTAGTGGCGATTTGAGTGGAGCAGTTATCAAATCGGGCAAATTTCTTGATAGTGCTGCACTCGCTTTTATTGCAAAAGAGGCTGGCTGGATTGTAACTACTCTGGACGGTTCGACTTTACCGCCACTGCATACTTGTCAAAACTATAGTATGCCTGGATTGATTGTAGCTGCCTCAAAATCTGTTCATCAAGATTTATTAGAAGCGATGCAAAGCTTTAGGAGTAATGAGTGCTGAGTAATGAGTGCTGAGTAATGAGTGCTGAGTGCTGAGTAATAAGTAGTAGTTGTGAATCTTCCCACTCTAAGCTGGAGAATTCACTACTGGTAACTGAACTGGATACCGTTTTCCACAAATCATATTTTTTGAAAAAATGAAAATCTGTATTGTTGGCGCGGGTGCGATTGGTGGATATTTAGGGGCGAAATTGGCACTGGTAGGTGAAGAGGTGACACTAATCGCGCGTGGTTCTCATTTGGAGGCAATTCAAAAAAATGGGCTGAAGCTGTTCATGGCAGATGGTTCTAGTCAAATTGCTACTCCGACTTTGGCAACGAGTGATATTCAAGAAGCTGGGCCACAAGATGTAGTAATTTTAACTGTGAAGGCTCATAGTGTACCTGCGATCGCACCTTTTCTCCCAGCACTCTACAATCCTCACACAATGGTGGTGACAGCCCAAAATGGCGTTCCTTGGTGGTACTTTCGTCAACATGGCGGTGAGTTTGAAGGTACGCGGATTCAATCTGTCGATCCAGATGGGATTATTGAAGCTAATATCGGTGCTGAACGCGCTATTGGTTGTGTGGTTTACCCGGCAACTGAGATAATTGAACCAGGTGTAATTAAACATATTGAAGGCGATCGCTTTACTCTGGGTGAAATCGATGGTAGTAAAAGCGATCGCATCCAATTATTGGCACAGACTTTAAAACAAGCAGGATTCAAAGCACCAATCCGCAATCAAATTCGCACGGAAATTTGGATCAAGTTGTGGGGAAATGTAGCGTTTAATCCGATTAGTGCCTTAACTGGTGCGACTCTAGAGGATATTTGCCGCTATCCCCTGACTCGTGAACTAGCGCGGCAAATGATGACTGAAACTCAAGCGATCGCCGAAAATTTGGGTATAAAGTTTGGCATCACTTTAGAACAGCGAATTAATGGCGCAGAAAACGTTGGTTCCCATAAAACCTCAATGCTACAAGATATTGAAGCCAGACGCCCCACCGAGATAGACGCCATTGTTGGCGCAGTCGCAGAATTGGGAAAACTTACTCAAATTCCCACACCTCATATTGATGCTATTTATGCCAGCGTCAAGCTACTGGAGGCAACCAAAATAAAAATTTGACAGCCCCTAATTAAAACATTCCAGTAATTAGTATAAAATTCTCCGCGTACCTCTGCGCTTCCCTCTCCGCTCCTTTGCGTTTAAATTTCACCCTCAATTCCCCACGAATTTACACATTTAAGTTGCAGAATTTAAATATAATTATCAAGTTCATGAAGAAAAAGAAAATATGGCTATCAACCATACTAGTTGTAGCAGTAGTAATAAACATCATTATCGGACATAGTAATTCTCTCAAAGCTGCCTCACCTTTAGGGAAAGACACGCTGACGTTGATTACTTCCCCAGATTATCCTCCTTATGAGTTTTATGATACTAAAGGAGGCGATCGCCAAATTGTTGGCTTTGATATAGATATTGCCAAAACCCTTGCTGAAAAACTAGGGTTTAAACTTAAAATAATGGAATCCGATTTTAATGGATTAATCCCTGCACTCCAAGCAAATCGCGCTGATTTTGTCATGGCAGGGATGACTCCGACTCCAGAACGTCAGAAAAATATTGACTTTTCAATTATTTATTACGAAGCCAAAGATACCATTGTCGCTCCTAAAGGTAGCAACCTGAAGCAACCCCAAGACTTATCAGGAAAAAAGCTTGGGGTACAACTAGGAACCATACAAGAACAAAATGCTCAGAAAATTGCTAAAAAAGTTGCGGGTATTCAGCTAAAGCAACTCAACAAAGTGCCAGAAGTAGTTCAAGAAATCAAATCTGGGCGAATTGATGCCGCAATTGTTGAAGATACCGTCGCTAAGGGATTCGCCCAAGCTAACCCAGATTTAGAATTTAATACTATTCCCTCAGAAGAGGCAAGTGGATCGGCGATCGCTTTTCCTAAAGGTTCTTCTTTTGTAGAACCGTTTAACAAAGTCCTTCAACAAATGAAGGACGATGGCACATTGAATAAACTTGTAGCCAAGTGGTTTTCAGAGAATACTACCGCCAATACTGCATCTTCAACTCCTGTCAAAGGCGGATTGAATCTCGACTTCACCAGAATCCTTCCCGATATTCCCTTTATTCTGCGGGGAATCCCGTTAACTTTGTTGTTCACCCTATTATCTGTAACCTTGGGGTTAATCTGGGGAACAATCCTATCTCTATTAAAAATTCTCGGCATCAAGCCGCTTACCTGGGTTGCGAATGCCTACACCTCTGTTTTTCGAGGTACACCTTTGTTATTACAGTTGGCATTAGTTTACTACGCAACACCCCAGCTTACAGGCTATGACATTTCCGCATTGGAGGCTGGGGTGCTAACTTTCACCCTGAATTCTGGTGCTTACATGTCAGAAACCATCAGAGGTGGAATTCAGGCGGTGGATAAAGGGCAAAGTGAAGCGGCGATGTCTATGGGTGTTCCCTATTGGTTGATGATGTGGGATGTGATTTTGCCGCAAGCATTAAAGAATATTCTCCCAGCATTGGTAAATGAAACTATCGGATTGCTTAAAGATTCCGCGCTGGTGTCAACCATTGGGGTGGTGGAAATATTACGCAGCGCCCAAATAGTTGGTGCAAATAAGTATATTTATTTTGAACCACTGCTATTTGCAGGGTTAATTTACTATGTTTTAGTAATGGGTATGACTTTGGGTGCATCCGCTTTAGAAAGGAGGTTACGGGAAAGTGAGTAATGTAGTAATTCGCACGGAATTCTTATGTAAATCCTTTGGCAAACTCGACGTACTCAAAGATATTTCCACTGAGTTTTACCAGGGGGAAGTGGTTGCCATATTAGGCCCTTCTGGTTCAGGTAAGTCTACCTTTTTACGATGCATAAACTTGCTAGAACAACCCACCAGAGGCAGAATCTACTTTCACGACCAAGAAATCACCAAGCCTAAAGCAAACATTGCTAAAGTGCGTCAGCATTTGGTGATGGTATTTCAGCATTTTAATTTGTTTCCTCACATGAATGTGCTGGAAAATGTCACCTACGCACCCATCAAGGTAAAAGGTGTTAACAAGCAAAAAGCAGAAGAACATGGCTTAGAATTGCTTGCTAAGGTAGGTTTAGAGTCAAAAGTATCTGTGTACCCATCCAAACTATCTGGGGGACAGAAACAGCGAGTAGCGATCGCCCGTGCCTTAGCAATGGAACCAGAGATGATTTTGTTTGATGAACCCACCTCTGCACTAGATCCAGAAATGGTCAAAGATGTGCTGGAAGTGATGAAAGCTTTAGCACTTTCTGGTATGACAATGGCGATCGTTACTCATGAAATGGGCTTTGCCAGAGAAGTTGCCAATCGAATTATGTTTCTCGACCAAGGAAGTTTAGCAGAAGATACTACTCCTAGCGAGTTTTTCCAAAATCCTCAGTGCGATCGCGCCAAGCAATTCTTAGAAAAAATGCTTTAGAACATCAGGAATTCGCCGCTTTTTTTGTATTCTTGAAACTTTTCTAAAACGGGGCGATCGTTTGGCATTAATGTAGGTAAGTCAGCCAAATCAAAAAATTCCAGCGCCAGCGATTCTCCATCTAAGCAAGCGAGGCTGCCTGACCATTCAACGGCTCGCAAAATTAAAATGAAGGTTTGGACGCGATCGCCGTTGGGATAAGTTACAGTTTCATGGGCTGGGTTGGAAGAAAACCCCACAGCTGCGAAACGCTTAACCGTTAAACCAGTTTCTTCAAAAACCTCTCGCGCTGAACATTCTTCGGCAGATTCACCTACTTCTGGACAGCCACCAGGTAGTCCCCAAAGTTTGAAATCACTCCGCTTTTGCAATAAAACACGCCCCAAATTATCCTCGATAATCACACGTGCGCCAAACATTAGAAGTAGGCGATCGCCTACAACCTGTCGTAACTTGCCAAGATAAGAGTCTGACCAATTTGCCATAACGAGAAAGTTTGTAAAGAAAATCTAAAGGTAGCAAATAGCGATCGCCTGAAAACAGGATAATGCAGCTGAACAGGTTAATTATTCCCATTCAACCTAGAATTATGGCATCTCCACCGAAAATCCTTGCCTTTGCTGGCAGCACCCGGATAGATTCTTACAACAAAAAACTGGTAAAAATCGCGGCGGCTGGCGCTAAGGCAGCTGGCGCAGAAGTGACTTATATAGACCTCCGCGATTTGCCTTTACCTCTATTTGATGAAGATTTGGAAGCTCAAGAAGGGCTACCTGCCAACGCCCGCATTTTCAAGGATTTGATGATTTCTCATCAAGGATTGCTGATTGCTTCGCCGGAATATAACAGTTCACTCACAGCAGTTTTGAAGAACGCCATTGACTGGGCATCCCGTCCAGCCCCAAATGAAGCACCATTGGCTGCTTTTGCAGGTAAAGTGGCTACTATTATGAGTACTTCCCCAGGCGCTCTTGGTGGTTTGCGGGGATTGGTTCACCTGCGGTCTATTTTGGGAAACATCAAAGTTTTGGTACTACCCGACCAGATAGCAGTATCCAAAGCTTACGAAGCTTTTAATGCTGATGGCACGTTAAAAGATCCTAAACAGCAACAATCTATTGAGCAGTTAGGCGATGGCTTAACAAAGATATTACTGAAGCTTAGGTAATTTACAAGAATAAATATACCGATGCCGTTGGTTTCGACTTCGCTCAACCAACTGATAGATCGAGAGTTGAGCGAAGTCGAAACTCGCCAACACATAGGGATTTTGATAAATTACAATTGGTAAATCTCACTTGCTGCCTTAGCTAATTGCCGTTTCAATCCCTAATAGGGATTTTGATGAATTGCAATCTTTTGGGTCTAGGCTGGAATTGGTTATTACACCTGTTTCAATCCCTAATAGGGATTTTGATGAATTGCAATATCTCTGTTGATGAAAAACACTATCTCCTAATTAGTTTCAATCCCTAATAGGGATTTTGATGAATTGCAATCTCTTGCGGCTGCTTGCTATTTACCTATCAACTTTGTTTCAATCCCTAATAGGGATTTTGATGAATTGCAATCTTGCACCCAGGACGGTTACTTTGCTTTGCTTGCAGTGTTTCAATCCCTAATAGGGATTTTGATGAATTGCAATCCACAACCCACTTTATGAGAATAAGAGTATGGCGAATCGTTTCAATCCCTAATAGGGATTTTGATGAATTGCAATTTGATTGGATCGATTTATAGGTTAGCTCAAGTTGAGTCGGTTTCAATCCCTAATAGGGATTTTGATGAATTGCAATTTTACCCAACTGCACCAGAACCCACACCAGCCGGAAATGTTTCAATCCCTAATAGGGATTTTGATGAATTGCAATTAAAAGAAAATATTACAGCGCCGGGGAGTATACCGCGTTTCAATCCCTAATAGGGATTTTGATGAATTGCAATAATCACAGCTAGATATACCAGCCTTAGTGTAGTTCCGTTTCAATCCCTAATAGGGATTTTGATGAATTGCAATTCTCCCTGCGGTAAAACTGTAGTAGCAAAATCCCGGTTTCAATCCCTAATAGGGATTTTGATGAATTGCAATGCTAGATTACGATTTCCGTGTAATCCACTACTTGTTTCAATCCCTAATAGGGATTTTGATGAATTGCAATTTATTGTACTTAATATCGTTACTCAGTTTTGTAAATGTTTCAATCCCTAATAGGGATTTTGATGAATTGCAATGGGGCGGGGGTGGCGGGTACATAGTTTTGGTTTCCCCCGTTTCAATCCCTAATAGGGATTTTGATGAATTGCAATCCTTCAATAACTGTACAAACCATCAGCAGGTGATGTGGGTTTCAATCCCTAATAGGGATTTTGATGAATTGCAATTTTATTATCAAGGATTTGATAATGTTGTCAGCTTGTTTCAATCCCTAATAGGGATTTTGATGAATTGCAATCATGACACACAGGGTTTTCAAAGCTTTCTACTCGTTTCAATCCCTAATAGGGATTTTGATGAATTGCAATTCGTATTGGTAGATAGCAATATTAGCGTTGATAGTTTCAATCCCTAATAGGGATTTTGATGAATTGCAATCCCTTTTTGAATTCCCCAATTTCATATTGAGCCAAGGTTTCAATCCCTAATAGGGATTTTGATGAATTGCAATATTCGAGGATTTGAGTTATTTGATACGTATTCTTTAGATGTTTCAATCCCTAATAGGGATTTTGATGAATTGCAATATACAAATAGTGTCCCACCAAGTCTTCAGATTTCGTTTCAATCCCTAATAGGGATTTTGATGAATTGCAATATAATCCGCCATTGCATTCCCGCCTTAACCTCAAGTTTCAATCCCTAATAGGGATTTTGATGAATTGCAATTTGCCAAGAAGAGACAGTGTTGGGAATGTTAGGTTTCAATCCCTAATAGGGATTTTGATGAATTGCAATCAGCGTCTTCCTCTTCAGTATTGGCGCATATTGCCCGGTTTCAATCCCTAATAGGGATTTTGATGAATTGCAATCAGGGTGTATCGGGTTAATCCCAAGTCAGTTTCGCGTTTCAATCCCTAATAGGGATTTTGATGAATTGCAATAGTGGCAGCCGGAACGGCTACTCAAGAGCAGGCTGTTTCAATCCCTAATAGGGATTTTGATGAATTGCAATTCTAAGTAGCCCTTGACATTTTATTTACTGTGTGATAGAGTTTCAATCCCTAATAGGGATTTTGATGAATTGCAATAGCAGGAGCCTGAAAGTCAAGCTGTATTTAGTTTTCAAGGTGCGGTTGCGCGATTCAAGGGCAATCATAGCATTAGAGAATTCGTTTGGAAAGAGCGCCAGGAAAATTTAAAGGCTGAAATCGTATTTTGATAAGCATTTCGGGAATTGCGCGGATGAGGATTAGGCGATTAATGGCTTGAAAGCCTTACTGGAGTTGGGATAGAAGCACTTTTTTCGGGCTGTGAAATTTCTACACCTACCCTTCCGCGCATTTGAGATACAGGAACCTAGCTAGAAGGAGACTCAGCAAAGAAAATTGTTTCGTCTCGTGGCTGTTCTCCGCCAATACGTTCAACTTTTCGCTGACAACAGCCACAGAGAAAATAAAAGCGCACGCTGTCAGTGTCGGGTTTAATCAATTTTGCTAAACGCGATCGCAGTTTAGCATACTGAGTGGGAGTGACATCGCACTCAAACACACTCAGTTGCATCCATTGTCCATAAGACTTAAGAATCGAATGGATTTTAGTCCGACGCTTATCTTCTGGAATATCGTAGCTGACAACGATGTACATGGGAATAGGGAAGAGGGAAAAATGACAAGTTAACGCGATGTGCAACTTATTCTTAAAACCCCTCTCCAAACCTCTCCCCGAAACGGAGAGAGGCTTTAAGTCTTGCTCCCCTTCCCTCCCAGGGAAGGGGTTGGGGGTTAGGTTTGAGAGAAAGTTGTACACCGCGTAAGTTATTTGAGAATTAAGGGGGGATATTTATCGATTTCGTTCATGAGGTATTTAGCCAGTAACCTCGCTTGAATTTCAAAGGATTCTTGGTAGGTGCATTTGTTTCCCAAAACTGGATGTTTAAAACTCGATAGTTTCTTTTGTTGGTAGGCGCGAAGAAATGTATGCAATCCTTCTTTGGTTAAATTTACGGCACCACTGAGCGGTTCGGTGGTAAAGTCAGTTAGGGTTAGCGATCGCTTGTTAATCAGCGACAACACAACAGCATCCACTATTAAAGGACGAAATTCTTCCATCAAGTCTAAGGCTAGGGAAGGTCTACCATAACGCTCGACGTGTAAGTATCCTAGATAGGGATCGAAGCCGACAATATTTAAAGCACTTTGCACATCATGGCGTAGTAATGAATACCCGAAACTCAGTAGAGCATTAACTGGATCGGTTGGTGGGCGGCGGCGTCTGGCTTCAAATTGAAATTCTGAGGTTTTGATTAGCTGTTGAAAACAACCAAAATAGGCTGCGCTACCAGCACCTTCTAAGCCTCTGAGGGAATCAATACTGCTAGTTTTTTCAATTGGTGCGATCGCGTTTTCCAATCGAGTGATGTTATTATTCAGGTCAGTATCAGGATGTTCTCGCTGAGTGCGAAGTAAGCTATGGCGGTAATTTTTTAATTTCCCCCGCACAAATCCTCTAACTAAGTGTATTGCTGGTTGTGATTCTCCTATAGCTTGCCATTGGGCTTTACGAACAAAGATATTTTTAGTAGCTTCTGGTTCTAAACGCCCTAAATATCGTCCGTTTTCTGTGAGAAATGTTAAACAAATGTGACGATCTAAAAGTTCACTGACAACGGAGGGAGAAACGGTAGCCCTTCCTAGTACTACAATTCCTTCTATTTTAATTAAAGGGATATCCAAGATTATTTTTTGTTCAGCTTTGACGGTGAGACGTTCGTCAACTTTACCGATAAAAGCATCGGCTTGTGTTACGTAAAGTGTTCCCATGATTTCATCCTTAATTAATTGAAAGTTATCAAACTAAATACAATACGGTTTTGTTAGCTTGTTTACTGCGCGAAGATCCCCCCAACCCCCCTTTTTTAAGCTTGTCATTACCCATATCTTTTTAATCTCTCGCTTCGTTGCCAACCCGCCTTGGAATAAATTCCGAGGCTAATAGGTTAAGTCCTCTCAAGAGGACTAAATACAAGATTTTAAGTCATGTAGATGGTTAGACTCTGTGTGTTTGGGAAAATTTCAGTCCACTTAAGTGGACTGAGCTATTAGCCCAGAACTTCAGTTCTGGGTGGGATGTCGATGAACGCGATACTTTGACTGTTACAAAAATGTGGGTAATAACAAGTTTTTTAAGGGGGGTTTATGTTTATCTTTTACATTTTTAGAGATAGCGATTCCCCCAATCTCTGAAAATAGGCGCTATGCAATGTTCCTCCTTTACCCCCTTTTGAAGGTGGTCGCCACAGGCGAGGGGATCTTATTTGAACAGTATTAAAAGTGAATATGTCCTCAACTAGAAGTTACCAGAGGATGATTTAATTTACTTCTTGATAACTTCTGACTTTATCAGTTGCTTTGGGTAAACATTGCGAATAAAGACTGCATCCTTGGCAGCGTTTGCTGTAAATTGGTTTTGGCATTTCTCCTGTTTCTAGGAGATTTGTAACAGATTCAATAGTAGCGATCGCACTTTGCCGTAACTCTTGATTAATCTCTACTAATTGCCGTTGATGGGAGTGGGCATAATAGATATATCCAGTAGTAACAGGTTGTCCTGTCATCTCTTCTAAACATAAGGCTTGGGCACAAACTTGCAATTCATCGTTATCCCATTCGCCTTTACGTCCCCGCTTGTATTCCACTGGATAAACTTGACCTGATTCTGATTCAATTAAATCAGATTTGCCGATGAGTTTGTATTGCTCAGACTTTAGCCAAATTGCCCGAATCTGCCAAGTTTCTCCTCGCTGTACATCGCTTGTCGTGTGGACGCGATCGTGTAAAGTTGTACCTTCAATTGTGTATTGATTATCAGTAAATTCCCCTGCACAAAACATTCGCCAACAGCGATGCGGACAATAGGCATATTGATTCAATGCCGCAATTGAAATATATTCGGTTTGATTCATAACTTAGGTGGTTTTTAAATGATTATTGAAATTAGGGAGAATATAGCCGCCGTGTCATCCCCATACCCATTGTTGTTTTGCGACCAATTCCTGCATACAAAGCAAAATCAGCTAAAGCGTTAAGTTGCTTAATTTGTATGGGTTCAATTTCTCCCAAAATCTTGTACTTAACTTCGCCAATAATGCCAATAAATTTACTGCGGGAATCAGCTAATATTTCTGTGTGAATATTGACAAATGACGGAAATATTGACTCAATGGCAATCTGAGAAAATTCTATGCCACTGTATTTATTCCACCGCGAAAGTAGGGAATTAAAAACAGATTCTCTGGTAGGAAGGGTACTATCATACTGTCCTTGGCGGAAAGCGGTAGGCGTGGAGAAGCTAAGGTTAATGGAAGAATTGCCATTGCTAGCTTCTTCGTATAATTGAGCATAAGTAGTGGCATTTGCCCAAGGTTGAATAGATTGGGGTGTACCTTGAATGCTGGTAATATACAAGTCAGCCGGGCCAAGATGCCAAGGGCGATTGGGATTAAGATTTAGCCAGAGTTGGGTAAGTTTGCTAAATAGAGTGTCATCTAATAAGGAGATGCGCCACCAACAAGGAGTACCGGCGGGAATGGGTTGTTGATGTGAGTATTGCAATTTAGATCCCCCCCTACCCCCCTTCAAAAGGGGGGAATTAATTTGTAAGGGAGAGAGGGTGAAAGCCTTATCTGCGGTGGAATCGTGCAAGCGATCGCCCAAACTTTGATCTACAGAACTAACGAGGGTTAAAAATAAGGCGTGGAGATGTCTACCTGTAAGATACTGTGGTGGAATGGGCGATTGAGGTAGCAAATTCAACACTAAACTATGAGGCATACTTTCTCTTTTTGGTTGTAGACTGAGTGCTTCTTGACTCTACAGTGAATTCAGGGATTTCCTGGAGTTCAGCATCACTCAAACTATACTGTTCACAAACGAGACTCAGACGATTTCCTGGGGTTTTGACAGCGTTAACCGAATGGGTTAAATCACCTTGAAAATAAACTAAAGTATTGAATTGGGGCTTAATTTGCCCAAGTTGGCGTTTGTGCGATCGCAATACCAGTTCTCCCCCTTCCATATCCGCAGGTAGGCGCACATAGAGGACACTGACAACCGCAGGTGGTTCAATGGTTTTGGAGTAGGAACGCAAGGAGCGATCAATATGCGGATCGACGCGGGAGCCTTCTTTGAGTTGTAAAGGATTGAGGTAAAAAGCATTACAGTTAGGCTGGAGAGCCAAATCGAGGTAAGGTTTGAAGTAGGGAAACTGCTGCTCTACTTTTGCTAATCCAGAACGCTGAAATACTACAGAAAATCCTTTGGTGGCGACAAAATCGCGGTTGAGGTTGTTAATAGCAAAGTAAGGACAAGCTTGGATTTCTCCCCACAAATTGTTTAGGTAATCGCTGGGGAAGGCGTTGGTTTGTTGTTGATAGTGTTTCACGATGGATGTGGGGAGCGTACAGAACTAACAGGGGTTAAAAATTGTAGCGTAATTTGTGACTGGACGCTAGAACCTGCGAAAAAGAAAAAACGTAGTAAGGGTTTTAGGAATTAATTAACTCCGAAAACGATATTCTATCTTAACTGGAATTTTTAAGTTTTGAATGCCATCAAATTGATAGTATTGACCTCGCATTTGGACATTCTGAATTAAGCTAACTGGAGGCATATTCACAACATCATAGCTAATCACTTGATTAGTGAACATCACATCTAAAGGATTTAATGGATGTGTACAAATAAATATACCTTCAGTAATTTTATGTTTCGGTAATGGTTCAACCGTCACCTCAGCTTTGCTCATCCATTTACCCAAGCGAATCCACTTTGGTAGTTTGAGTTCTTTTTGAGATATGACAAAAAACTCAAATATACTTTCTGCTGCTATTTCTTTCGCTCTGCCAAAACTAGGGATATTTTTTTGGGTTTTCTCCATTTCAACGTGGTAGTTGTTGTTAGCATACTTCCATGTATTGAGGATAGAAGAATGAGTGAGCGATCGCGCTGGAGTTACGTAAATTTTCTGTTGATTGAGTGGCGTTAAATGCTCCTCATATTTTGGCACTTGTTCGGGGCAAAAATAGCGATAGGAATGTTCTTCAGCAACGGTAGTAGAGTAGATTTGGCTATCAACTAAACCCAGTGCATAACAGAGGGCATAATTGTGAATTATTGCCTCTGTTTCATACAATCGCCCGATTTCACGAGTTGCGTAATAGAGGCTGTCATGAAGTTCTATTTGACAGCGATAAATAAACACCATCTTACTTACTCCGTTACAGCAGCAGCTTTCTTATTATTCTTGGTATCTTTCTTAGGGTCTTTCTTACCTGATTTCAGAACCCATGTTTGAGCATAAACAGATGATTCAGAATTTGCTTGACTCAACATTTCTTGCAATCGAGTTTCATTACTGGTGATAGACTTAACTTCACTCAAAAGTTGTGTGAAGGATGTACCAACAAAATCAGTATGAGAAATGCACTCTTGAGACATTAGAGCAGTAATTGCTTGTGTAGCCGCCTCTAAAACCTCCTCTTCATTGAGCGGATCAGGAGGATTAATTTGCTTTGGAGTTGCATTGTTCATTACGTCATATATCTTTTGAGTCCAGAGAAGATTACTAACAATCTCACCATCAGCGAAAATGACTCCAACTAACTCATTACGTACTCTACCAGTACGGGTAGTCTGCGCTCCGTAATGGCGTGTCCTGAGAATATTATTGAAAACGTAGAGAAATCCAGCTTCAGTAGGATCTTTCAGCGTGACAATGCTGGGGAAAAAGACTTGAGGTAAGATATGGTCTTGACTATTAATACGGCTGGTTACTTCCCCTTGACGGCTCATTGTCCCATTTTCAAAAGGTGCATTGAGGGTAAAGTTAAGGTGAGAATCATCAAATGGTGTGATGGAATAAGCTGTGTCTACAACTACTTTCGACTTTTCAGAACCAGAATCACCAATAGCAAAACCGTAGAGAATACAATCAGGAGTAGTTTTGCTGAAATCTACGTTGTAGTCGCATTTTTCCCAGTCACCAATTTTGTAGTTACGTAATAATTCTCTACCTGTTAAACGTTCTGGTGTAGACTGTTTGCGCTTAAACATTGCCAAGCGACTAATAGGTTCTTTGTTTTCAATTCCAGCACGTACTCTGGCTTTATTGAGTTCACCATCTGTCTGGAATAAAGGATAAGATTCTGTAACGCGAATAGTAATGAAATGAACATATTTTCCCATTGGTTTAGCAGGAATTACATCGTGGAAAAATTTAGAATCGAGTGTTTTCAAGAATTTCATGATTTGATTGCTCCGATTTAGTTAGTTGGAAAAAAAGAATAAATTAGACTGATGCTTCAAGTTCTAATTCAGGAATATCATCAGGTTCATCTTGTGGACGTGCTTTACGTTCTTCATCATCTGCTAGGCGATAAAGGTATTCACAGGTATCTCTAATTAAATTGAGTTGAGTACCTGCTAAACGTGCGCGATCGCTTTTAAAGCTTCCCTCAAATATTTCTTTTACAAAATACTTAGAAAACTCATAAACTGCTTGACGTTCTTCTTCGGAAGTTAAGGCAGGTTTCCACTTCCCATCAATTAAAGTTAATGTTGGTTTTCCTTCAGCCGCTCTCCGTCGCACATTATTCATCAACTTGGCTAGACGAGCCGCTACCACATCTATTAAAGAATCAGTGTCACTAGCCATAGATTTATCAATTTTCAAAATTACATCAGCAGCCTCATCAATTGGTTTGAGAATTGCATTAGCTTTAGCATATTGACTTTTGGAACGATAAAAACGACGGTATAGTTCTGTTAACTTACGCAGTTGATTCACAGCTTTTTCTCCTGGTTCAAAATAGTGATAAAAATCCAAGTATAGGCGAACTTTTGCCATAGGTACAGCATCAATTTTGTCTTGCTTTCGCAACCATTTATTAAGGTAATAGAAGACATAGAGAGGACTGGTTTCTAAATCCCGTGCTAAATCTGCTAATTTTCCCCAATCTGGATCGCCATCCTTTTTACGGTTAACTTCCAAGTGAATAGAATAAGCAGCAGTAAGAACATTGAGGGGAGAAAATTCACGTTTTTTTGAACTACCAGGTAGAATGCTATCTAAACGATAGTTATCTTTTTGAATCAAAGAACGAATCGCTTGATGTTCTCCATCAATTAAAACCGTTTCTTCAAAATCAGCGCCACTAATGAAAGGTGGTACAGGTGATTCTGATGCTACGACTTTCACATCTAGAATAAGCGGTAATGCTAATGCTAACCAAGCTGGTGTTACCCAAGATTCTGTATCTGTAGCGTCTCTTCCAGGCGGTAAGCCTAAAAAGAAAAATGTCAGAGTTTCATGTTCTGGAAAGCTAATTTTAAAAGTCCGATCATCTTCTGGTTTTAGATTTTCTTTAATTAGTAGAGAATCAACTTTTTGATAATCATCAATTTGAAAGTTTGCAACTTGATTTTCTGTGACAAAGTGCTTACGCATTTCAGCATCAAACCGAGTTCGAGAAAATTGATTGTAAGCCTTTTGCAAAAACTTATTTGTTTCTGGGGTAAAAAAGTAAGTTGGGTAAAGGTAGAGATAGCGATATTTTCGTCCTTCAAAATCTGCTCCTACGGCATTTGTTTGGTTCATCAAAATTTGTCTCAACATAATTTCAATTGACCAAATTGAGCAAATTTGCCGTTTAGCAGCTTGAGCATTAAATAAAATCTGACGGTTACTGTAGACTTGAGGAGCAAATAAGGTCGCTGATTCCATCTGTTCAGTCACAGTATATGAAGAACTAGAAATTGCACAAACATTTTCTCGTCCTCTACCCGTAATTTTGGCGGCATTATAGCGTTTAAGTTCAACTAAAAATGAGTCCGGTTTTGGTTGTATAACTGCGCCTGTTGGTAAAGAAATAACTTGGCTGACATAAGTTTTTAAGTCATCCCAGCCATCGGGCATATCCTGAAACTCTGCTAAAATTGGTCTAATAAAAGCAGCAGCATGATTCACCATCCCTTTCATAACTTCCAGAATTTGAGCAAAGTCCAAACCTGAATTATTGCGAAAGTATTGCGCTGCTAGGTAATACCAATCAAGAGGTACACCACCTGTTTTTTTCAAAGATTGAATTTCTCTGATGGCTGGAATTTCTGCTGATAATTCCAAATATTCAGCTAGTTTTTGTGTCAAATCTAAATCAGGAATACTTTTTCTCTGATTTTTTACTAGTTGTTTCTGCCAATCATTAACTTTTTCGCACCAACTACCCCAAATCCCTCGACACAAAACATCACCAAATTCTGCCAAGCGATCGATGCGGATTTCATTAGCAATTTGTAAATTTAAGTGTGCTGATAGTTCGCCTTGCGCTTGATAATTTAGCAAGCTTTCGCCTCGCTTATCAGCAGAAGCAGGTTTTGAATCTGGAAGTAGCCGAGAAGCAGCATTAATGCTAACTTCCATTAATTCAACTACATCAAAAAATAACCAGTAATAATCTGCAAATTTAAAACCCTTGCCATCACGATTAAAACCTGTTTGTCTTTCCTTTAGTTTCTCTGCACATAAGTACTTTATTTTGGCAATAACTTGTTCAGGAATTTCATCAGTTGTAATTGGAGGAGGATCAACAGTAGCTAAATATACAACGCCATCAGGTAGATAGAGTAATGGCGTATAAAACTCTTCAGTATGTGCTGCAATTAAAGCATTATTGAAAATATTTGTGAGAACACCGCGATTTTCTGAAAGAGAATGATAGGTAAGTTGTAATTGATGATTGCTTAATCTTGCAAGCAATGTAGGTAAACGACCATTTTCTACATCTCTCGGATGTTTAATAACTGAAGCAAATAAATCAGATAGTGAAACTAAGTCAATCAAAATCTGTCTAATTCTGCTATCTAGTCTTTCATCATCTAAAGGTTTTAAGCCACGAGTAATCAAACCTAAATCCGCATCATTTTTAACTCCTGAATTGCTACTAATCTCAATGATGTCATCGATAAGTTCTTCCCATTGTTCGCCTAGTAAGTGGTATAAGCCAAAATCTAAAATCTTTTTGGTAATGTAGCCACGTCCTAGATTTGGAGCATCTTCTTTTTTTGGTGGTTCTTCTTCCCAATTGCGAATAATAAAATTTTGTTCTAACCAATCTCGATAGTCAGGGAATTTTTCATAGTCATGCAACAAGTAGGAAACAATAAATACAGAGGATTGCAAATCTTCACAATTACGCTTAACTGGATTTGTGCCTATTCCTTCTGCTTGTAACTTCCTCAAAATTCGATAGCTGGGAAATAGACCATTAAGTAAGTGAGCAAGTATAGATTGGTCGCCAGCGTTGTCTCTACGAAGTGGTTTTTTCCCTGCGGCTGCGCGTTTGGCATTAATAATTTCTACAGTTACTTCAAAGAATTTACCACCCTTAGCGGTTGCTCCTGCTAGCTGTCGAATTAAATTAGGTAAGACATAATCAGCAAACTTTTCTAGGATGCGATCGCCTTCATTTCCTTTTGCCTTTTTTACAGCTTCTTTAAATAACCGAATAGTGAGAAGTTCGCGTTTGACAGGCGATTCATCATCTTCATCCTTTCCTGAATCAAAATCTGGTACTTCTTCCGGTAAATCATCATCAAATTCGTTCATTAGTTTCCTTACTCGCTTTCAATAGCTTGATATTCAAGTATTTTTCCTTGTTGAATAATCCATAATTTATCTATCACATCGGCGGATTCTAGCCCAGTGATTAATATTTCAATAGCTTCACGCCAATCAGCAAATGTGTAGCGAGAGGGTAGACGAATAATTACAATTCCTGAATAGTTAGAGGGATTATATTTCAGACGATTTCCAAAGCCGCGATCGCAAGTGACTAAACATCTACCTTCACGGTGACAAACATCAATAACTTCGGGATCGGGTGCAGAACTTAAGCCTTGTCCTGGTACTGTTGCAACATCATGTCCCGCTAATTGCAATAAAGTTACAACGCGCAAGTCGATATTTTCATCTAGCTTTAATTTCACGCACTTGCTTCCTTTTTTTTTGTCAAAGGAAGTTCCACAAAAACATCCCGCGCCATCTCTGCACCGTAGGCGATACAAGCCAGTACATCTTCTCTTTCTATGCTTGGATAAGCTTCAATAACTTCTTCAATTGTTGTACCACCAGCTAAATAATCCAAAATTAGTGATACCCAAATACGGTGTCCGCGAATGCACGGTTTACCAAAACAAATATTCGGATCGATGGAAATACGAGAAAGCAAATCATTGTTAGTCATGTAGCTTCACCTCTAATAGCCTCTAGTTCTAACATATCCATCCTTCATCGTCTTTTGGCTTCCAATGCCAAGTTAAGGTTTCCAATAACAGCGCATCTTGTCCAAAAGTAATGGTGTAGCAGGGATGCCTATCTTCTGGCTCGTTGGTGAGGGGGTAAGCTTGAAAATGCATAGGTAATCCGAGAGTGGCGCGTAAAAAGTTGCGATCGCGGTCTGAAATGAAGCACACTAGTTTACGTCTACTCACAGCATCACTAATTTGGTTGATACCGTAGCCGTGTCGTTGGGAAATCTCTAAACCTTGTAGTTCGTGTTCTTTATCTGGTAGAACTTGCACCTTACCAGATTTAGCTAATTCTCTTAGATTCCCTGGATAATAGAAGTGCCAATCTTCCCGCACATCTCGATAGCCTTTGAACTTTAAATAACACAAAGCTTTATCAAAGCGAGTAGTAATTACTCCAGCTTTCTCGGCTTTTTCCATAAAGCTATTTTTATCCCATAACTCGAAAATAAAGTTATTGAGAATGCCAGGAAGATTATACATTTTAAATCTTTCTGCTTCTGGCTCATCTGGATTAGTTAAGTCATAAATTGCACAATCTAACTGGCTACTTCCCCGAAAACTCCTAGCCTCATCAATAATTTTTGTTTTTCCTTCACTCTGACAGCGATAAAACTGTGCATTCATCTGTTTAATGCTAATTCCTAAAGTATTTTGTACACTAGTACCAAATTTCTTAGCTACCTCTGGATATTTCTCTTTCATGTGATGGTTTCCTTGCAGCTTTGAATAGATATAAGCCGACTGTATACCACCCCATCGCTGAGGATATCGCTCAAACTGATTTTTAAATGTCCAAAATTCATTAATGGCATTATTAAAAGTAATGCGGTCATAATTTTCACCATCTTGTAAATGATGAGATTTATCTGTAAATAGCCTTGCAACAAGAAAGTTAGGTATTAAAGCGTAAGCTTGATAAGTTTCAAAACCTTTATGTCTGCCAAGTCTACCAAATCGTTGAATAAAATTTCCTGCATCAGCAGCTTCAAAAACTAGAAAATTAATCCGAAAGTCTACACCAACATCAATTGTAGACGTACCCAAAAGTAAATCTGCTTCTGCAACTGATTGAGATTTTTCAGTTTCTCCTGTTAAGCCAGTATTTTCTCTAACCTTCCATCGCGGTTCAAAAAGAGGTTTTAACTTGTCTATGAGCTTTTTAACTGCTGCGATGGAATTGAGAATAATTGCACCTTTGCTGTTAGGATAGTCTTGAAAAAACTTTAAAATCACCGTTTCAGCATTTTCTTCTATCCATTTATAGCTAGAACTCAGATTAGACTCTATTCCTTGAGCAAAGCATAAGTTAATAGGTTGACTAATCTGCCGCCACCCATCGTTTGAATCATCTGATGAAAATTTGTAAGCTCCAACAGCATCTGGAGCAATTTCTTTATATCTAAGTTGAGCCTTTTCTAAAAAAGTCTTTAATAATTCGTTAGGTGTAGCAGAAAGAAAGAGAAATTTTTTATGAGTATCGCCAGTGTGTTTCATTAAAAGTATTGTATTGATCACACTAGCTACTTGCGGAGATGAAAAAATATGAAACTCATCATAGATAAATAATTTATAATTTTCATCTATACGTCTGAATAACCTGTCAGGGTTATCTATTTTTCCTCTCAAGTAGTAAAAATTATGGATGTAATGGAAAATATCAGGGTTCGTCAGCAGAATTTCATAGTTAGTAGAAAAATCTTCTATACCATCTCGTTTGGAAGACAGCTTACCAGTAGCGATATATTTCTCCAAAATAGCTGCATTTAAGCGATTAATTTGAGGTTCGTACTTGGGTTTCAATTCATCTTTGTATCCTTGAACCTGTTTTTCTTGATCTCTTGCCAGTTCATTTGTGGGATACATTGCTAAAGTGTACGTGCGATTTGTCATTGCCGACAAATAAGCTGCCAAGCTTTTACCATCGCCTGTCATCGCTCTATTAAATACAACATCAATATTTGGGTCTTGTAATGCTTGATAAGTTTCTGCTTGATGCCAAGAAAGCGACCAATCTTTAAGTAATTTCACCCCGTCAGGTGTAATAACGGTTTGAGAATAAACAGGTTTGAGACTTATGCTGTAATTTTCGGACATATCCTTGATAATTCCTTGTGAATGCTTGGTTTATCGGAAATTTTATGCAAAAAGAATGACAGACTTAGTAAATCTAATCAATTTCTGCCACCAATGGCAGCATTTATATATGTGCTAAGAAATACCACCCACAAATTTCTGCAACCAATGATTGCAGTTTTTCAGATGGGTATAGAACATCTTCAGGCTATTTCTCGCACCATTGGTGCGAGTTTTTCACTTTGCTTAAAAACTGTCCGTAACTCGTTGTTATTCCCTATAATGCCATGCAAAATAGAAGTTGCCAAGATATATCCGTATAAAAGTGTCCGTATAAAATATGAGTCGAAAAGGTCAATCTATTACACTGTCGATATCAGAACGTGATAAAGCCGAGCTAGAAGCGATCGCTCGTGAATTCGGTATGATGTGGGGAGAAGAACCTAACATCTCTAAGTTAATTAAAGCGATCGCTCAACGTCAGTTACTCATCGGTAACAATAACGATTGGAAAGAACCACGAATCAGGGCATTACATCGCTGTATCAATGCTTTGACAGACATCGGGCAAATTGAACAAGCCCAAATCATTGCAAACTTACTTCTCGAACGCAGCGAACTATCATTACCACTGCGGGGCGAAATTGAACGTTTCTTAGAGAATTTACCCCCAGCTTGGCGCTTAGAAATAGACCGCTATATCTTACGCGAACAACCTTTTCAGCTTTCCTATCAAGATGCAGCCGAGCGTGTATTTAATTTTACCGTTCGTCACGCCAAAGTTACACCCCACGAAAAGCGGCAATATCTTGATTGCTGGTGCGAAGAGACAGAAGGAAACTTTGATATCCCAGAACTGGTTCACAACTGGAGTTTGCGATTAGACAGGATTACAGAAGCTGCTGTCATGCCAATTTCTGGTGAGTGGCATACCAATTTGGCTGAGATAGAAGTGGAAATGCATCTATTTGCAGGTTTGGCTTTTGCCTATCAAGCTAAACAAGAAGACAATATTAATGAGTGGCTACCAGATAAAGCGCGAGTCCGGCGAGTTATCAGGCGAGTATCTAGTACATTTTGGTTTATGCGGGAAGTTATGCAATATGCACCAGATTGTGTAGTGGTGTCGCCGGAAAATTTGCGCGATCGCCTCAAACAAAAACTCCTCACCCTCTGCCAGTTATACGATATCGAAACCAGGAGTTAAGTCTTGACGAGGAGAGGGAAGCGGAAAAACTTTTGATTGCTGGAAGGGGGGTAAAATTCAAAGCCTCTCTCCTCTTAGGAGAGAGGTTTGGAGAGAGGTCAGACTGTATTGCACCCAAACGAGAACCGCTATATTATGTTCCCGGACGAGAGCGAATACGATCGGGTATATGATGGCGATCGCCTAATATCTCTAACAAAGGGCCATTAACGTCAAATTTAACCATACTTACCGACGCGACCAAAATATTCACCCGATAGCGATAGCGTCCCAAATCAATTCCCAGTAAACTGCAAAGCATAATCCGAATCGTGGCTTTATGAGAAACTACTAAAACATTACCTTGGGGATGTTTTTCTTGAATTTCAGCAATTACAGGCATAGAACGGTTAGCAATATCTACCGCAGTTTCTCCACCTAGTGGTGCATTCCAAGCTGGCTCTGTCACCCATTTTACATAGTTTTCTGCGTAATTCTCTTGGGCAAACGATTTACTCTTAGTTTCCCATTCGCCGTAACTACCTTCTCTAAGTCCGTCACGCAACTGCATATCCATACCGATAGCATCACAAAATGGTTTGGCAGTTGCAATTGCGCGCTTCATCGGGCTAACATAAACCCCTTCCCACTTCAATTGTTGATAAACATCGGCAAAAGCGGATGCCATCTGCATACCTTCAGAAGTCAACTCTGCATCAGTTTCACCGCAGAAATTACCACTTTGACTAAAAGTAGTTTCTCCATGTCGCAGTAAATATAAATTGAGTGTCATAGCTTGTATGCGATTGGGATAAAGGAGTTTGTGCAAAAATAAAATACCATCAATCTCGCAATCGAGTCTGTGACACCAGGACAAAGTAATCAACCAAAAAAGTCAATCAACCACAATCCGCATCCCTTATCGTAAAATCTGGTCAATTATCCTATTGGCTTGCGAATCGTAACTACCCCCAAATAAATTGAAGTGATTCAAAATGTGATAGAGGTTATAGAGCGTTTTTCGGCGTTCATAGCCTACATCTAAAGGAAACACCTCGTTGTAACCCTTATAAAACGCCGCGGGGAAACCACCAAATAATTCGGTCATGGCGATATCAACTTCTCTATCCGCAAAATAAGTTGCTGGATCAAATATCACTGGTTCTCCCGACGCAGTACACCCAGCATTTCCGCCCCATAAATCGCCGTGTACCAACGAAGGTTGTACTTGATGATTTGCCAATAGTTCAGGGATAGCTGCTAATAACTTGTCTTGCTGGGGAAAATTACCTCCCCGTCGCCTTGCCAACTGAAATTGATAACCCAGCCGATGTTTAACATAAAATTCCGTCCAGTCTGCTGTCCAAGTATTGATTTGCGGCGTGGAACCAATAGTATTGTTAATTTTCCAACCAAAATTTTGACTGCTGCTAGCTTTGTGCATCGCCGCTAACTTGCGTCCCATCTCTTCCCATGAATTGCTGTTACCGCTACCAAGTTCCAACCATTCCAGGACGATGTAGCTAGAATTATCAGCAGTACCCCAGCAAATTGGTTTGGGGATGCGAATACTAGCTGTTGCGATCATTTGCTCTAAACCCAACGCCTCAGCTTCAAACATTGCAACTTGAGATGCAAGGTTTTGTTTGACGAAGTAGGTTATCTCACCATTAGAGACAGCATAACCTTGGTTGATACACCCACCACCAACCGATCGCCTTTGCTGACTTTGAAATTTTTCGCCAGTCACCTGGCTAATATGGGTGTCGATTTGAGTCCACATGATTAAATAAAAGTTATGAGTTATGAGTTATGAGTTAGAAGTAAGGAGCTAAATAAAAATTAGGAGTCAGGAGTTACAATCATGGCTTTTTACTCATAACTCCTCACTCTTAACTCCTAACTCTAAAAGGGCTTGACAAAAACTACACCATAAGAATTTGGAGATAGATAATCTTTGGCTGCTTGCATCAAGTCTGTTGCATCTTGGCTCTGAATTATCGCTGGGTAGTTAAAGGCGGGTTCTAAATCTCCCACCAAAGATTGATAATAACCATACAATCCAGAGCGATCGCTTGGTGTTTCGTTACCAAAAACATATCTGTTAGCTACTCGCTGCCGCACACGGGCAATTTCTGATTCTGTTACCAACTCTGTTTGTACTTGGCGAATGTGTTGAGCGATCGCATCCTCTACAATTGATAAATTTTCTACTGCACATTTGGCTGAAATATAAAATATCCCTTGTAGCTCGTTGCTCATGTTGCTTACAGAAATCGAAGAAACTAATCCCCGTTCCTCCCGTAAATCCCTCACGAGTCTTGATGTCCGTCCGTGTCCCAAAATTCCGGCTAAAACATCCAATCCATAGGTACGATCTAACTGCATCATTCCTGGAACCCGCCAAACCATTACTAGCCTTGCTTGTTGCAGACTTTCATCGATAAATTCTCGACGGACAATTTCTGTAAATGGTGACTCAGGGTTGAGTGGAAAGTCGGGAGTAGGGAGTGGGGAGTAGGGAGTTTTATTAGCTTTTGTAAATCCTTCCGCAACAGTTGCAATTAATTCTTCCACGGGCAAATTGCCCACAGCTACAGCAGTAATTGACTGCGGTTGATACCAATTAGCATGAAAATCCCGCATCTGCTGGGGTTTTAGTCCGGCAATCACCGATTCTGGCCCCAATACCGCACGGCGATAGGGTAGATAATCGAAGGCTGTCTCCATCGCCCGGCGATATGTACGCCGTTGGGGATTATCTTCTGAACGCCTAATTTCTTCTAAAACTACCAATCGCTCACGTTCAAAGGCATCATCAGGAATACTCGCGTTCGATACTACATCTATTTGTAGTGGTGCAAGCTCGGCAAAATCTTTAGGGGCAGTAGTTATATAGTAATGAGTATAGTCTTGGCTAGTAGCGGCATTGGTGACAGCACCCCGTTCTTCAATTCGACGTTCAAATTCGCCGCTAGCAAGTCGTTCTGTTCCTTTAAAAATCATGTGTTCTAAAAAGTGAGCCATGCCGTTAATGGCATCAGGTTCTACAGCAGAGCCAACTTTTATCCACAAGTTGAGGTTTACGGCTTCAACTGGCATTTGCTCGGCAATGATTGTCAAACCATTGGGCAACTTGTGCAGCGTCGGAGCATTGAGACGGGGAAATTTCCGCAGGGTTGAGGTCATTGCTACTTGTGTGTGAGGAGCGATGTTACTTCTTTATCTTATCTGCGACTATAGAATAAGTACTGCGATCGCTTCTCTACAAAAGAAGAAGCGATCGCATTAGCAAGAGACGCAAAGAAGACTTGACAGGGCATCTGCCTTAAGTTGACACTAATAGCGAGAAGCCCACCTCACGAGAAGTAGTTGAGTATTTTTTTATTCGTCAATCACAAGAGGATGTTTGAAAAGTCAAAATACAGCAGAATTCAGGAGTCAGAATGGGCTGCGCCCCGCTGCGCTAACAGAATTCAGAAGTAAGTTTCTTAATTTCTGCTTAACTAGATTAATGCAATACCCAGTCTTTTATCTGTCATATCTGTCGTTTCTATTATCTCTGTCATATCTATCGTTTCTATTATCTCTGTCATATCTGTCGTTTCTGCGATCGCCAACTGAAAACTCTGCTCGGCAACCATTTTTCACCCAAATACGATTTCTCCGATAGCCCCAATTTCCTCTACAAGTAGTGTTAGACAATTGCCTAACAAGCCTGACTCTGCCTCTTGTATTTACCGAACAAGTATTCCTTCGATTATTTTGGCTTGCACAAGTTACTATCTCTTGAGCCGAAGCTGGGGCAGCAATACTCAAAAGAGTACCTATACTAAGACTAGCAACCAGAAAGGTCGCAGCAATTGTGGGAAGGCGCATAATCATAATAAAATGCTAGATTTCTTCGCAAATCTTAGAAACAAAAACTATAATAATTCTAGCAAATTGCATTCAGAGCCAATGAATAAATCAGATTAAATGCAAAGAATATTTGCATTCCGAACTTCATCAAAGATGACAGGCTCTATCAAGCAGTTAACCTTTGCAAGGGTTTGAATTGAGCTTTTTTAAATGTTCAATCCTGCAACAACCCAACTTCCAATGCCGTTGATAGTCTTTAGTGAAAGGATAATAAATAGCTGATGACTTCTTTCTGCTGCTGAAGACAAATAAGACTTTTTAACGAAGTCATCAGATTTTTTCTCAGTTGCTTTCTTAATTGAGAGTTTAGGTTGCTATTCAATTACCGCTTTACTCCCGGCAACCAAGGAAACGCCCAAAATTACAAATACAACTCCTACAATGCGGGTTGGACTCGCTGCATACTTAGTAAGTCCGAGGACACCGTAATGATCGAGGAAAAGTGCTGCGATCGTCTGACCTGCGATCGTGAGTGCGAGTGCAAGAACAGCTCCAATCTTGGGTGTGGCGAAAATGGTTGACCAAACATACAAAGTACCTAAACAGCCACCAATCCACATCCACCAAGAAGTTTGCGAAAGCGAAGTCAAAGCAGGAAGAGGATATCGCGCCAACAAGCAGATGATGAGGGATGCTAACGTACCTGCAAGGTAGGAAATGAATGTTACCTGCATTGGTTGACCCACATAGCGTCGCAGTAGGGTGTTAAGGGCGACCTGAACAGGTAGAATAGCACCGCCAGCAAGTGCCGCTAATAGATAAATCGTGCGTCCATTCATCTTCAAAACTCCCGGTGAACTTATCTTGAAGCTAAGATACTTAATGGCAAGATTATAACAATTATCTTGAAGTTAAGATACTTAATGCTAAGATGCTTATATGAGTGGGTAGCACAATGGAGTTTGATCCAGTCGATAAAATTTTAGCTCAATGGCAGCGAGAGCGTCCTGATTTAGATGTTTCGCCGATGGGAATCATTGGGCGGATGGGGCGGTTAGCCAAGCACTTAGAACGAGCACTCCAAGAGACGTTTTCAGAATTTAGCTTAAATGTTGGAGAATTTGATGTATTGGCTGCGTTACGTCGTTCTGGTCAGCCGTATCAGCTTTCACCAACTGAGTTGTTTAATACACTGATGGTTTCATCCGGTACAATGACGCATCGCATTGATCGCTTAGAGCAAGCTAAACTTGTGAAGCGCATTCCTGATTCAAGCGATCGTCGAGGAACGCTTATTGAATTAACTGATAAAGGCTTTAACGTCATAGAAAAAGCTGTTGAAGCTCATGTTGTGAATGAACGTCGTATCCTTAGTGTTTTAGAAGAATCGGAACGTAAAGCCTTGGCTGATTTGCTTCGTAAGCTTTTAGTTTCGTTTGAGGAGTAGCATTTGAAACCTATTCACACAGTAGATAATGGACTTTTGCCGTTGAATTATATAAGTAGTACTCCAACCCAAAGAACGCAAAGCTTTGCTTTGTTTCCAAAACACTGGGTGATAGAGCGCACCTTGAGTTGGCTTGTTTGGTATTAGACATCTCCAGAAAAGATTTAGATACCACACAATTATACGCAGACCTAACCCCCCTTCCCCCCTTCCCTACCAGGGAAGGGGGATTTTAAAGCCTCTCTCCGCTTCGGGGAGAGGTTTGGAGAGGGGTCTTTTTCTTTTCTGGAGATGTCTATTGGCAATGAAACAAACGATATTGCTGTTTATGCCGCCTAATTGGATAAAGTCGGTTAAGACTTTGGTTTATAAGTCGAAGCAACGTGTAATTCTTTCAACTGTTTAGCATCTACACTCGAAGGCGCATCTGTTAACAAACAACGTGCTTGTTGTGTCTTGGGAAAAGCAATGACATCCCGAATCGATTCTTCTCCAGCTAACAACATGACCAAACGATCTAAACCGTAGGCGATGCCACCATGCGGCGGTGTACCATATTCAAATGCTTCTAAAAGAAAGCCAAATTTACTTTGTGCTTCTTCAGGAGATAAACCAATCGCTTCAAACACTTGCTGTTGAATTTCTCGCTGATAAATCCGCAGACTTCCGCCGCCAACTTCTACCCCGTTGAGTATTATGTCGTAAGCTTGGGCGCGTGCAGTTTTTAAGTCGCTCAAATCATCAGGATGTGGTGCTGTGAACGGGTGATGTAATGCTTCTAGACGTTTTTCGTCAGCATTCCACTCGAACATTGGGAAATCTGTGATCCACAGCAAGTTGATTTTTTCAGGATCGATTAAGTTAAATTCTCTAGCGATCGCTTGTCGTAATCTATCTAATGTTTTATTAACTGTAGCAGCTTCCCCTGCCCCAAACAACAGCAAATGTCCAGCTTTTGCACCTGTGCGGCGTAAAATTTCTTGTTTTTGTTCTTCGCTTAAGTTGTCTTTAATCGCCCCAATGGTGTCAATTTCGCCATCATCCCTGACGCGGATAAAAGCTAAACCTTTAGCACCGGCTTCGCTGGCTTCTTTAAATAAGTCGCCACCTGGTTTAATGCGGACATTAGAAATGACATCGTTACCGTTGGGAATGGGCAGAATTTTGACGATACCACCATTGGTAACAGTGTCCCGAAAGACTTTGAAACCAGAATCTTTGACGATATCTGAGACATCAACTAATTCCAAACCATAGCGTGTATCTGGTTTATCACTACCGTAGCGTTCCATCCCCTCAGCATAAGTGAGACGGGGGAAAGGGCGCTGTAACTCAATGCCTTTAACTGTTTTGTAGATATGGCAAACTAAATTCTCATTTAGTTCGATAATTTCTTCTTGGGACATGAAGCTCATTTCCATGTCCAACTGGGTGAATTCTGGTTGTCTGTCGGCGCGTAAGTCTTCGTCACGAAAGCAACGGGCAATCTGATAATATCTATCTAAGCCGGATACCATCAGCAATTGTTTAAATAGCTGGGGTGATTGCGGCAAAGCATACCACTCACCAGGATTGACGCGACTGGGTAGAACATAATCCCGCGCCCCTTCTGGGGTAGAACGGGTAAGGATTGGGGTTTCGACTTCGATAAAACCTTCCAAATCTTCTAAATAACGACGCATGGCTTTGACAATTTGATGACGCAGTTGCAAATTTTGCGCCATACGTTCGCGTCGCAAATCCAAATAACGATATTTCAGCCGTAAATCTTCCCGCACTGTCTCGGTGTCAGCTACAGAAACTTGGAAAGGTAACTGTTTGCGAACAGCATTGAGTAGTTCAATTTTATCGGCGTAGATTTCTACCTCGCCTGTGGGAATGCGGGTATTCAACGATTCTTCGGGACGTTGTGTTACCCTACCAGTGATTTTGACAACATATTCATTTCGTAGGGCATTCGCATATTCGTAAGAATCTGGGGTGCGTTGCGGATCGCTGACGATTTGGACAATTCCAGAGCGATCGCGTAAATCTAAAAATATCACACCACCATGATCGCGGCGACGGTCTACCCATCCGTAAAAGGTAACAGTTTCTCCAATATGTTCTTTTCGGAGTTCGCCGCAATAGTGAGTTCGCATAAGTCTTAGTTATTGTTTCCGGGCTAGATTGGCAAGAAAATGTCAAAGCCTTCCCATTATCTAGCATCAATAGTAATTGTAGTAGTTCTGGTGAAATAAAAAATCAAATAATCTCACACTATATATACAGCAGTTTTCATGTATTTGAACCACACCTGTCGTAGGGGTGCAAGGCCCATTGGTGGCAACTTAAGCTGAAAACTATATCGGACAGGCGTTTTGCAAATCCCTCAGGCCCTCATCCCCTAACCCCTTCTCCCAAAGGAGAAGGGGAATTGAATGTCTAGCTCCCCTCTCACGGATGGGAAAGGGGCTGGGGGTGAGGGCAAAACGTTCTCACCAAGCGGGTTTAGCGTTAAGTTGCACCTATGTGCAAAGTCTTGCGCCCCTACCGCGTAGTCTATTTACTATTTTGGTTGATTAGGACGATTTTCTTGGGGAGAGGCTCCGCCATCGCCAGGAGGATGAGGTGGAACACCTAGTGCGTCGATCAACTGTTGTTCAGTGACACCCAGCTTTGCTGCTGCGGCTTTAAAATCAGGTCTGGGTGGGCGTTGATTGCGATCGCCTGGATTTGGCGGATTGGCAGGGACTCCTAGCGCCGCCTTTAACTGAGCTTCTGTAACTCCTAATTTTGTTGCTGCGGCTTTAAAATCAGGTCTGGGTGGGCGTTGATTGCGATCGCCTGGATTTGGCGGATTGGCAGGAACTCCTAACGCTGCTTTTAACTGTGCTTCTGTAACTCCTAACTTTGTCGCTGCGGCTTTAAAATCAGGTCTGGGTGGACGTTGACTGCGATCGCCTGGATTTGGCGGATTGGCTGGGACTCCTAGCGCCGCCTTTAACTGGGCTTCTGTAACTCCTAACTTTGTCGCTGCGGCTGCAAAATCAGGTCTGGGTGGACGCGGCCGTTCGTTTGATGTTTCGTTGGGTGGTTGTTGCGCCTGTGCAATTCGCTCGAATTGATTAGCAGCATTTGCTTGATTGAGTGAAAGAAAACCAAATGTGCCAACTAGAACAGGAATCGCTGTTACTACTAGTAGTCTACGAATATTCATCATTAAATCTCCAAAGGTTTATATTTCTAATTAAGTCTTCTCAAAATAACAGTTTGCCCTGTTTCTAAATTACAGTTTTGTAATTTAGAAACAACAATACTCTGGCGAAATGCAAAGGTGCATCAATTAACGGTTATTGCGTTCTACCCGGTTTTGACCTACTTCTTGATTATGAGCTTGGGGACGTTGGGGAGTACGCTTTTTCTGATGTGGACGGGGTTTAGAATGTCTGATTTGTGGTTTTTCATCAGATATTTGCCGTTTGTTGGGCTGTTGTGAAATCTCTTCGTTCCGATGAGATGGATTAGCGTGTTGTGAAATCTCGGCGTTCCGATGAGGTGGATTAGCGGCATTTGCCTGATTGGGTGCAACAAAACCGAATGTACCAATCAAAAAAGGAATTGCTGCTACGGTTAAGATTCGACGGATATTCATAGAAATCAACCTTCAAAAGCTAGGGTGTTCATATTTCTAATTGAGCCACCTCAAAATTACAGCTTTCTTATTTTCTAAATTACAGTTTTGTAATTTGAATAAAAAATAATGAATTTAGAATAGAAGAATATATGAATTAATAAATGCTGTGAACGTTCTGTTTGTTGAAGATGAAGCGAAAATTGCTAACTTTGTCCGGGCTGGATTAAAGGAGCAGGGATTTGTTGTAGACTACTGCGATAACGGTGATGATGGATATCTGCGGGCATTAGACAACGAATATGATGCCATTATACTCGACATTATGATGCCGGGAAAAGATGGACTATCGATTCTAAAACTATTACGGCGGCAAGGTCGGAACGCTCCGGTGATTTTGTTGACGGCTCGGAATGAACTAGACGATCGCTTGCAAGGGCTAAATTTAGGAGCGGATGACTATATCGCTAAACCGTTTTTTGTGGAAGAGTTAGCGGCTAGAATTCATGCAGTTGTGCGCCGGAGTGTAAGCGATGTCTCCGACGGGCTACGCCTACGCCAAAATCTACTTTGCGTCGGCCCGATCAAACTCGATCGCATCACTAGGGAAGTAACTTGCGATCGCCAAGCCATAGAACTCACCAGCCGCGAGTTTAATCTTCTAGAATATCTCATGCGCTCTCCCGGACGGGTTTTCACTCGTACCCAAATCCTAGAACACGTTTGGGGCTACGATTTTAACCCCAACACCAACGTTGTGGATGTTTGTATCCAGCGAATTCGTAAAAAGATTGATCCCCTTGATGAAGCAGTCTGGATTGAAAGCATTCGAGGGGTTGGATATCGATTTCGCAAGCCAGATTCTTCATCATGAAACTCCCTTCCTTTCGACTCCGCATTGCTCTGTTGTCTGCGGCTCTAGCTGGCAGCACATTAGTCGGATTTGGCGCGGTTTCCTGGTTTCAGATTTGCAATGCTAAGATTAGCCGCCTAGATGCAGAACTATTAAATCACTTGATGCGGGCAGCTCCGAACTTCCCTCCACCAGAGGAACCTCCCGCTAGCGCAGCCTTTCCCAGAAGAGAAAACTCACGCAATCGCTCCCGATGGCAGTTTTACGAAGATTCATTATCTTATTCCTTCGGAACCAATACAAAAACCCCTGTCGCCCTGGTGGTGCTGGATGCAAATAACAACATACTTTATCAATCCAACTCCCTACCTGCCGATCTTGAGGTGAATCGTCTGTTGCTGAAGCGTCTCCAGTTGACACCTCTAGCACCGTCCCTGAAGAGAGAACCACCACCTTTACCTTCTAATACCAATCCATCCTTCGAGCGGCCACCACTGATTCGTCCACGCCCACCTCAATTTGTCACAGAGCGGACAACAACAGCAGTTTGGCGGATTGGGGCAGCTAAATTTCCCAATGCTCAGATTGCCATTGCCATTAGCTTGCAAGCCGTAGATCAAGAAATGGCTACCATTCGCAATATCTTCCTGGTTTCAATTCCGGGAGCGCTGCTGTTGGTTGCGGTGGGAGCATGGTTAGTTTCTGGCGGTGCTTTACGTCCCATCCGGCAATTAACGGGCGTAATTCAACAGGTAACTGTCAAAGGGCTAGATCAGCGCATTCCCATTGGCACAACTGATATTGAATTTGTCGAACTGATTCAGGTGTTTAACCTGATGTTGTCACGTTTGGAACGTAGTTTTACCCAAGCTTCCCGCTTTAGTGGTGACGCGGCTCATGAACTAAAAACCCCACTGACTATTTTGCAAGGCGAACTAGAACGAACACTCCAACAGGTCGATCCTGGTAGTGAAGTACAACAGCGCTTAAGTAACCTGTTAGATGAGGTGCGCCGCCTGAGTGGAATTATGCGAAAACTCTTGTTGCTATCTCTGGCAGATGCCGGAAAAATGAGCTTGTATCTGGTTGAAGTGGATATGTCTGAGTTGCTGATGGAGATGCTAGAAGATGTGGAAATGCTAGCTCCCCATTTGACTGTGGAAACTGACTTTACTGATGGGTTGTGGGTAAAAGGCGATCGCGATCTTTTAATTCAAGTTTTGCAAAATCTATTTAGTAATGCAATTAAATACAATCTCGCCAACGGCTGGATAAAGATTCGCGCTCATCAAACTCCTACAACTCTTCACGTCACCATTGTCAATGCATCAAAAGATATTCCTTTAAGCGATCGCGATCGCATTTTTGACCGATTTTATCGCGGCGATCCCTCACGTAACCGCAAGGTAGAAGGAATCGGACTAGGACTGAGCCTAGCACGAGAAATTACCAGGGCACATCGTGGCGACCTTACTCTTGACTTAACATCTTCTGGTCAAACAGCGTTCACCCTCACCTTACCGATGAAGTAATCTCTCTTTTGTTACTACAGGAAGTCGGAAAAAGTAATACCAATTTGAAAAAAGAATGCGACAAATAGACCATTTGTAGAGACGCGATTCATCGCGTCTTTACCCAAGGATGTGTTGCAATCATTAATTGAATTGGTATAATTACTACACAAACCCTCTTGAAAAGTTTTTCAAGAGGGTTTTTTGATTTATTTATAGCGATCGCGCAAGCTCATTGCATTGGTTAATTTAAAGCATCAGCGATCTTAATACCAAGGTGCTGCAATGCTTTTTCTTTGACAAATTCAGCTGCACTACGAGCCGATTCTGCCAAAATAGTATCGGTGTTTGGAGTCAGCTTCAGCGCTCCTCCCAGATATCCCAAAGCTTTGCAATAATCATCAGTCAAATTGGTAGATGCCAGTCTCTTTACAGTTTGATAATCGCCACTCTGAAAAGCTGTTAACGCTTTGTGGTGTAAATCATTTTCTGGCTTTCCTAATACTTCAAGAATTGCATTCACAGCTTTATCGACTTTTTCTTGTGTTAGTTCTGTAGATACTGTTGCTTGCATATTTATCTATCTCCTTTTGTTCATGAATTTGCAAGTTGTCGGTAGCGTTCTTGAACTTCCTGAATCGAAAACAAAGTTTCAAACTTCAACCCTGCTGACTGGTACAACTCACCTCCCCCTTGTTGTCGATCTACCAGTGAAATTACTTGATTTACGGTATAACCTGCATCTTTAAGACGCTCAACCGCTTTTAGAGCAGATTGCCCAGTTGTGACTACATCTTCCAAAACTACTACTTTTGCACCCTCTGGTAAACTGGGGCCTTCTATATAAGCTCTTGTCCCATAACCCTTGGCTTCCTTGCGAATAATCAGCGCTGGTATTGGGCGGTTTTCATAAACAGAAACTATACTCACTGCTGTCACAATTGGATCAGCCCCCATTGTTAAACCACCTACAGCCTGTGTATCTACAGGTAATAAAGGAAATAGTAATCGTCCGACTGCTAAAGCACCTTGAGGATGGAGTGTTACCTGTGTCTTATTGACGTAATAAGAACTACGCAGCCCAGAAGATAGGAGAAAATCACCCTCTTGATAAGCAAGTTGGCAAAATAAATCTAGTAGCTTGTGGCGTAAAGTGGTCAAATCAGAAGTGGTTGCCCAAATATCTGAGTGGGTAAGAGTTTCAGTAGGATACGTCATTACAAAACATTAAAAGTTGTGCTACACCAAAGGTTGAACTCATCAGAGTTCTGAACTTCAGCATAAATTAAGATTCGCCCAAAGCAAAAGTTGAGGAGTCAGAAACGTGCGTATAAAATTTAAAACCTTTGGTGGTTTATTGGTGCTGCTTGCTGCTGGTATTGCTTTTCCCTCTATTGCATCTGCCCAAACGGCAACACCCAATTCTGAAACTATGAATGATGTATTTCAACGAGCTTATTTTCGTCACGATCGCAATTTCTACGAAAATGGCGGCCTCAAGCGTCAGCTAGACTCATTTTTTGGATCTGGTTCTGGTTTCGGTGGTTCCTTCCCAGAAAATGAAATTGCCCGCGACGCTAATTTGGTTAATACTTTATATCATGATGCCCTGACTCAGCAAGTTGGCAACGATCCTTATATTCGTACTCCTGATTTACCAAATCCTTATGACACATCACTGCTCGTGTCTCCTCGCTATAGCAACAAACTCAAAGTAGGAACTGAATTCAGGTTTGAAACATTACCATCTCGGTAAGATTGGGGAGTGGGGAGTGGGGAGTAGGGGCAGGGGAGCAGGGGAGCAGGGAGATGAGGGAGACAAGGGAACAAGGGAGACAAGGAGATAAATAAAACTCTTAACTCCTAACTCCTAACTCCTAACTCCTAACTCAGCACTCCTAACGCCCAATGCCCTCTATTACTACTTTTTGATGATTCAGTGCGCCCTGCTGGAATCGAACCAGCCTGAAGACGAATTATGAGTTCGTTGCCTCCCCAATCGGCCAAAGGCGCTTGTTTTTTGGTTTATGGGTTGCTACGAGAAAATTACTTCAACTCTTAGGTCAACCTGATTTGCTAATTTTAGAGTGAGAAAAATACCTCACGCACTGAGTTTAGCCAATTCCATGAATATAGCACAAATTTAACACGTGTGAATACTGGACAATAGTTTATTAGA
This sequence comes from Nostoc sp., assembly GCF_036918015.1. Taxonomy (GTDB): domain Bacteria; phylum Cyanobacteriota; class Cyanobacteriia; order Cyanobacteriales; family Nostocaceae; genus Nostoc. The sequence continues at coordinate 102,650 of NZ_JBALEO010000047.1, read as the reverse complement.
TTTTTATACTACATAATTTGATCATAGATATAGTGCAAACTAATATTGATTAAGTTCCTTTAAGGATTGAGGTCAAAAGCTTCACTATTCTTAAATAGACCAGCATTCTATTGTGATAGCTTGTCAGCGATGAAAATAAATTCTACTGTACTTCTTACTTTGATTTTGTTAATTCTGATGATGGGAGCAGGTTCTGTGAGCGCGTTTTTGGGCTTTGAACTGGGGAGTTCAGCACTTAAAGGCGTGACTACACCAGATGGGCGTCCTACAACCAAATTTGCCAGCAATAAGGCAAATAACTCTCAACAGGGAGGGCTAGTGCTATTAAAAGAGGAAGAAATTCTGAAAATTGTCAAGGCGCGAATTGAGGGTAAGACCAAAGCCGCTAAATCGGAAAAGCCAGAAGAAGATGATGAAGAAACCAATAGCAGCAAGCAGAAGCCAGAGGAAAAACCCCCAGAAGTAGTTGAAGAAAAGCCCCTACCAGGTTTTCCAGTTACTGCCCAAAGTCAGGGTGTAACAATGACTGTGCAATCTGCTCGCTACTCTGGTGGTGATTTACTACTGAAAGTGAAAATGCAGAACAAAGGTAAGGATTCTGTGCGCTTCCTGTATAGTTTTTTAGATGTTACCGATGACAAAGGACGAACCCTGAGTGCAAGTACAGAGGGTTTACCAACAGAATTGCCTGTAAATGGGCCAGCATTTTCAGGTACAGTGAGCATTCCTACAGCTTTACTTGATGATGTCAAGAAAATATCACTTGCTCTCACTGATTATCCCGCTCAACAATTGAAGCTAGAGGCATCAAATATTCCTGTAGAAAGGTAGATTGGCATTGGGCATTGGGATTAGAGAAGAGGTGACAGGTGACAGGTGATAGGGAATAATCTGTACCCTGTAACCTTTACCCTATACCCTTCCTAACTCCCCAATCCCCCTAAATGGAGGGCGTGAGTTTTACACGAGCTTTGGCGGTGAGTGGTTTTCCTAATTTAAGTTTGATAGAAGTGGCGCTGCGGTTGTTATCAGTGCTACTACTGATTGCCATAAATGCCTTTTTTGTGACGGCGGAATTTTCGATGGTGAGCGTGCGGCGATCGCGTATTCACCAGCTAGTTAAGGCTGGGGATATTCCAGCGATCGCTGTAGAAATGTTACAACGCAGTATTGACAGACTGCTATCTACCACCCAGTTAGGCATTACCCTCTCTAGTTTGGCACTGGGATGGATTGGCGAAAGTACGATTGTTGTGCTGGTGAATGCCTGGTTAAGATCCTGGCCTTTACCCAGTGGGATGACTACCTTCCTCGCCCATTCCCTATCAATTCCTATAGCCTTTTTCTTAATTGCCTATTTGCAAATTGTGATTGGAGAATTATGCCCCAAATCCTTAGCCATGCTGTACTCAGAACAGCTAGCAAGGTTTTTGGGGCCTCCGGTAAAAGCGATCGTGCGTTTTTTTGGCCCCTTCATCTGGATTCTTAACCAATCAACTCGTTTTTTATTACGAATTTTTGGCATCCAATACACAGGTCAAGGCTGGCGACCGCCTGTAACTCCCGAAGAATTGCAACTGATCATCTCTACAGAATGGGGGTCTACTGGTTTACAGCGTGCAGAGCGAGAATTGCTCAATAATGTCTTCGAGTTTGGGGATGTCATGGCGCAAGATGTGATGATCCCGCGCACCAGTATTATCACACTGCCAAAAGATGCTACCTTCCAGACATTACTTAGGGAAATGGCTTCTACTGGTTACTCTCGCTATCCCGTGATTGGTGAATCTTTAGACGATGTTCGCGGTATTGTTTATTTTAAAGATTTGGCACAACCTTTGGCAGTCGGAAACCTCAGTTTAGAGACACAGATCCAACCTTGGATGCGTCCCGCCCGGTTCGTTCCAGAACATACGCCCTTGAGTGAACTTTTGCCCATGATGCAGCAAGAGAAACCCGCTATGGTCATGGTAGTGAATGAATTTGGCGGTACTGTGGGACTAGTGACAATCAAAGATGTCATTGCCGAAATTATTGGCGGCCCCAGCGAATCTGAAAGCAGTGAAGACTTACTGATTCAGATGTTAGATGAGCAAAAATTTTTGGTGCAAGCACAAATCAACCTTGAAGACCTCAACGAGATTTTGCATCTCAATTTGCCCCTAACCAGAGAATATCAAACACTAGGGGGCTTTTTGCTGTATGAGTTACAGAAAATTCCGGCCATTGGCGAAATCTTTTGTTATCAAAATCTCGAATTCACCGTGGTATCAATTGTTGGCCCACGCCTGCATCAAATTCAACTGCGACGGTTAGAGGAGTTAGGAGTTGAGAGTTAGGAGTTATGAATTTTAACTCCTAACTCCTAACTCCTAACTCCTCACTCTTCAAGAAGCATACGCCAGTGGATCGACAAGTCCCAATTCGGCAAAAGCTGCTAGCCGTAAGCGACAAGAATCACACACACCACAGGCGACATCTCCACCTGCATAGCAAGACCAAGTTAGTTCCCAAGGAACTCCCAATTGGTTCCCCAGTTGGATGATTTCGGTTTTTTTCAGGTTGATTAGGGGTGCAACAATCTTAATTGGTTGTCCCTCACGCCCTTGTTTAGTTCCCAGGCGAAAAACTTCCTGCATTGCTTGGATATAGTCGGGGCGACAATCAGGATATCCTGAATAATCTAAGGCATTAACGCCGATATAGACACGCTCTGCTGCGATCGCTTCGGCAAAACCAAGAGCAAAGCTTAAAAAGATGGTATTACGAGCCGGAACATAAGTGACAGGAATATTTTGAGACATTTCATCCAGCGATCGCTCCTGGGGTAAATCAATGGCATTATCAGTAAGAGCCGAACCGCCCCATTGTCGTAAGTCAAAGTTAACTACCTGATGTTTTGCGATCGCAGCTTTTTGAGCGACACTGAGCGCTGACTGTAACTCTCGTCGATGTCGCTGCTGGTAATCAAAGGAAATAGCATGACATTCACAGCCATCAGCTTGAGCTTTGTACAGAATTGTGGAAGAGTCTAATCCCCCAGATAACAGAATTACAGCTTTCATCTCGGTTGCAAATTTTAGATTTCAAATCACTGCATCAAACCTTAACAAGACGCCAGAAAGCAAGGCCAAGGAGAATTTATACTTAGGTCTTACTGAAACTTTTCAAGTTAATAAAAAGACATATATTTTTGTAGAAAGTGCAAAATTCACAGGAAACTCGAAATATCTATACAAAAGATATTTAGATTACGGGAACCGATCGCAAACTTTGAAATTCTTCATAAACATAGGCTCTATGTTACCATCTGGATGGTTTTAGACGGATCGTAACCGGCTTTCGAGTATAAACGCCAACGGCCGTAGCGTCTCTAAATTTGGTGGTTGAGGAGAGAATAATAGTGCAAAATAGCATGTCAGTGGCAGAAACGAATCCATATACACAGCGCAACCAGCCACGACCAATCCGCATAGGCGTGATTGGAGTGGGTAACATGGGACAACACCACGCTCGCGTGCTGAGTTCAATGAAAGATGTTGAACTAGTCGGAGTGGCAGATATTAACGTCGAGCGAGGATTAGAAACTGCCAGCAAGTACAAGGTGCGTTTTTTTGAAGATTACTGTGATCTGCTACCCCTTGTGGAAGCAGTTTGTGTAGCTGTTCCCACCCGCTTGCACTATGCCGTGGGCATCAACTGTCTGTTAGCGGGAATTCATGTTTTGATTGAAAAACCGATCGCAGCCAGTATTTCTGAGGCAGAGTCTTTAGTAAATGCCGCAGCTGAGTCTGGGTGTATCCTGCAAGTTGGTCATATTGAGCGTTTTAACCCAGCTTTTAAAGAACTGAGCCAAGTTCTAAAAACAGAGGAATTACTGGCGCTAGAAGCCCACAGAATGAGTCCTTACTCAGATCGGGCAAACGATGTTTCAGTTGTGCTGGATTTAATGATCCATGACATCGACCTACTTCTGGAATTAGCTGCTTCCCCAGTCACAAAATTGACTGCTAGCGGTACTCGCTCCTTAGACTCTGGTTATTTAGATTACGTAACCGCCACCTTGGGGTTTGCCAATGGTATTGTTGCTACTCTGACTGCTAGTAAAGTCACCCACCGCAAAATTCGCCGGATTGTCGCCCATTGCAAAAATTCATTTACTGAGGCAGATTTTCTCAAGAATGAAATTTTGATTCACCGACAAACCACTGCCAATTCTCTCACCGACCACCGACAAGTACTTTACAGGCAAGATGGTGTAATTGAAAAAGTTTACACCAGCAATATTCAACCACTAAGCGCAGAATTAGAACATTTTGTCAACTGTGTACATGGTGGCAATCAACCCTCAGTAGGTGGCGAACAAGCTCTCAAAGCCCTGAGACTCGCAAGTTTAATTGAGCAGATGGCGCTGGAAGATCGAGTTTGGAATCCCTTAGACTGGCAATCGGAACCAAGGGTACAATCTTTGACCCCGACAGCCTAGAAGAAGAGGGGATGACGGGGATGAGGGGGATAAAGAAGGTGAAATTTTCTCCCTTCTCTCTCCGTGCTACCCCACAGCCCCAACTTCAGTAGAAAACCTAGAGTCTGTTTTTAAATTTGCCATCAAATCTTTAGATCCTTCCTAGTCTCTTTAAAAAGCAGGCTAAGGGGGATCTAAAAAATTAGAAAACAAAACCTAGTGGTTAATTTCATTAATTTTGTGAGGTTTGTAGTGAGCGATAAATCGTTCAATCTCAAGGGCTAGAGGTACTTACGAACTTTTATCACTCTCAACATTAATGAAATAGACCCCTAGCTTCCACTTGTATGACTCTATTTTTCAGTTGCGATGCCAATTTTTAGTGCAGCCAAATTACCTTGACCCTCCGAATTTTAGATTTTAAATTTTAGATTTTGGATTGTGTTTGGTTCAAGCCCCGTCCCGCTTCAATTTTAGATTGAGGATTGAGGATTTTTTAATCCAAAATCGCTCGACTGAGCGACTTGTGCCGAGCGGAGCCGAGGTAAGCCGAAGTCCAAAATTTCTTGTCCCTTGTGGGCGGAATCAATCTAAAATCTAAAATCTAAAATCCAAAATCCAAAATCAGATTGACTCTAGCAAGCAGGGATAATTACCCTTTAAAAAAGCTAAAGCTGAATTTAGCACCAAGACTAGTCCAGCAATTTCAGGAATTGACTCAATGCTTGAATGGATAACTAATACTATCAATTATTTTGGCTATTGGGGAATCGCCCTACTAATGTTTTTAGAGAACCTTTTTCCCCCAATTCCTTCAGAATTGATCATGCCACTTGCTGGATTTACAGCAAGTCCATATCAACCAGGAGGGGCAAAGCTAAATATCATTGGTGTATTTTTCGCAGGACTTTTGGGTTCTGTATTAGGCGCACTTATTTGGTATTATCCGGGTAAGTTTTTAGGCGAAACCCGTTTGAAAGCTTGGGCTGATAAGTATGGCAAATGGCTGGCTATATCTAGTAAAGATATTACCAAGGCCAAAGAGTGGTTTGACCGACAAGGTAGAAAAGCAGTATTAATTGGTCGTCTTGTGCCAGGAATCCGCACCTTGATTTCTGTTCCCGCAGGGATCAGCAATATGCCCTTGCTACCATTTCTGTTTTACACAACATTAGGTAGCGCGGCTTGGGTGGGTTTGCTAACATACTCAGGATACGCATTGGGTAGTCAGTATGAACTTGTGGACAAGTACCTTGCTCCTGTATCCAAAATCGTACTTGGCGGTTTGGTTCTAGCATTTGTTTTCTGGATATTCAAGCGCCAGTTAAGACGTACTAGAAGATGAAACACGGACGCTTTTGGTTAGAAAGCAGTGAAAGCAGGGGTTACATCTGGCCAAAATTCGCCTACACTATGCCAAATAATACTAGATGTGCGTTGGCATGAGCTTATCGGAGGTATAGCCGGAATTAATTTTTGGCGTATTTCTAGCTACACTTGACGCAACCTAGAATTTATGGTTGCTCGCATTTTTGTAAGATGAGCATGACAACTTTTTACAGTTAAGTTTGAACTAGGAGCTTTCATGACAGACCAACCTTCCGCCGCTACCCCCATCAATGCTGCTGCTATACCCATGAATAGGGTGTCGGCATCGACTCCCATCAATGCTGTTAATAATAATCCTCCCAAGACAGGCGGTGTTCCGGGAAAAACTATTCTCAGTGTTGATTTAGGCAGAACTTCCACAAAAACTTGTGTGAGTCGTGAACCCGGTAATGTGGTGTTCGTACCTGCCAACGTCAAGCAGATGTCAATCGAACAAGTACGCGGTGGTGTTTTTGAAGCCAGAGCTACTGACCCGTTAATGGATTTGTGGCTGGAGTATCAAGGAAATGGATATGCTGTTGGTCAACTAGCAGCCGATTTTGGGGCGAATTTAGGAGTCGGACAATCTAAGGTAGAAGCTGCACTGGTAAAAGTATTAGCAAGTGCTGGCTACTTCAAACTCAGAGACGATATCTCAGTCGTACTTGGTCTGCCTTTTCTTTCCTTAGAGCAATTTGAAAAAGAAAAAGCACAATTGATTAGCCAAGTAGGTGGCCCTCACGTGTTGAACTTCCGAGGCGAATCTGTGTCGCTGAACGTCAGTAAGGTATGGGTGATGCCAGAAGGCTACGGCAGCTTGCTGTGGTCTGAAGCTCAACCCAAGAAAAACCCTGGCAGTCCCGATTTTACAAAAATATCGGTGGCGATCGTCGATATTGGTCATCAAACCGTCGATCTTTTGATGGTAGATAACTTCCGTTTTGCCAGAGGTGCTTCTAAGAGCGAAGACTTCGGGATGAATAAGTTTTATGAATTGGTGTCTGCCGAAATTGAGGGAGCAGATAGTCAATCTCTAGCACTGATTTCCGCTGTTAACAAACCCAGAGGTGAACGCTTTTACCGTCCTAAAGGCGCTAGCAAGCCCACCAACCTAGATGATTTTCTTCCTAACCTTACGGAGATGTTTTCTCGCGAAATTTGCAGCCGTGTGCTAGCCTGGTTGCCAGAACGCGTCACCGATGTGATTCTTACTGGCGGTGGTGGTGAGTTCTTCTGGGACGACGTTCAACGTCTACTCAAAGAAGCAAAGATTAATGCTCATTTAGCAGCACCTTCCCGTCAGGCGAATGCTTTGGGGCAGTATATTTATGGAGAGGCACAATTATCCTCCAATCGCGCTGCTAGGGCATAAAGCTGATGTTCCAATGGTCAAAAAAGGTAGTTAAATCCGTCACGTTCAACCCAGAGCTTGCTGATGAAAGCTTGTTAGCGCAAGTAGAAAGTTATTTGGAAAAACAACCAGACAAGACTTTCAGCGACCTCTGTAAAGAAGCCTTATGGCAATCTTTATGTGTACCGGAACCTGTACAACCTGCTCCACAAACAGCAGTAACAACACCGATTGATCAACAAATCGGTGAACTGCAACGTCAAGTGGCTGGACTTGAGGAACGTTTTTTTGCCAAGGGATCTAATCGTTTGGAGGCGATGGAACATCATCTACTGCAACTTTCTCAACAAGTTGCACAACTGGCGCTCATAGTCAACGATCGATCGTTCATTCCGTCTCCAACTCAATTAGAAGTAGTAAATAATACTTCTTATACTGTTGCTACCCCTCCTCAAGAGGTTGACCCCGTAATCAGTCGCCTTAGTCAGTTTCTCGATGATTTTTAAAGAGCAATTAGGTTTGTGAGCAGTTTTTGCTCATGTTAACAATCCTTAATAGTATTAACTATTAAGGATTATTAATGTTTATATTTTTTAGAAATGCGATCGCGTCTAATCAAGTTATACAAAGCGATATCCATAAAATACTTTTTATAAATCATGTTTAATGTGAATTAAGAATTAAAAACCAATATTGCAAGCTCCTCTATTAGTTGAGGCTCAAGAAGCAGTAAATTTACCAATCGTTGTCAGTGGTATCGATAACAGTTCCGTCTTCCAAAGTCAAATATATAACCGTGCCAGTGAAATTGACGGTATCTACATTTTTAGCTCCAGTCAGGTCGGGACTAAATGCATCGCTAACTCTGATTTCAGCATCAAGCAAGTTAGCCCCTCTCATATTAGTACCATCCAACTCGGCACACTCCAGGAAGGCTTCGGTCAAGTTAGCTCCACTCAGGTCGGTATTGGTGAGGTTGCTATAGTTCAAACTAGCACGGGTCAAGTTGGCATTTCTCAAGTTGGCTCCTTCCAAATTAACTCCCCTCAAGTTAGCCTGAGTCAAATCAGCACCACTGAGGTTAATCCCGCTCAAATTGGAAGTAATTCCCTGGCGGTAGGGTTCGGCATAAGCCCCAACGTCAAAGCGACTACTGACTCCACTAAGATTAGCTCCTTTGAGATCGACCCCGCTAAAATCTCTTTCCCCAGCAGCGTAACGTCTCAGCAATTCTTTACCGTTCATAATTCGCCTTTTGCATCAATTAACACGTACAAAGATAACTCACTTAATCTCTGCCCTATCTTCTTCGATCCCACATTTAATATCAACTTTAAAATCACCGATCTTCTCACTAGACAACCAGCCAACGCCTAAATAACTAAAACATTTCTGAGTACCCAGTTAGCGCTCTTTTATCCCTCTGAAAAAATCAAATATTTATAGGTTGGGTTTAACTTTGTTCAACTAACAAAATCAAGGATTCTTAGTGTTTGGTTTTATTCCTCTACCCAAGCTACCCCTGAATTTTAAAAAATTAATCACAAATTTTGTATTGAATATTATTAGTACATATTATTACTAGATTCTTTTTTTACTCTGCACACTGTATAAATGCTAGAATCCTCAAGTAGACAGTTAGGATACCTAGATGCCAGTTGTAGCTAACTCAATCAAGTTTGGTACAGACGGCTGGCGGGGCATTATTGGTGACGAGTTCACCTTTGAACGCCTAGCCCTGGTCGCACCAGTTGCCGCAAAAGTATTATATGATACGTATTTTTCTACGGTTGGTAGCCGAACAATAATTGTCGGTTACGATCGCCGATTCATGGCTGAAGACTTTGCTCGTGCTGTTGCCGATACTGTCAGTGCTGTCGGATTTGATGTGCTACTGAGCGAGAGCTATGCCCCAACCCCAGCTTATAGTTGGGCAGCAAAAGAACTCAATGCTTTAGGGGCACTGGTAATTACAGCCAGCCATAATCCTGGCAAATATTTGGGTTTAAAAGTCAAGGGTTATTTTGGTGGATCGGTACCGCCAGAAGTCACAAAAGAGATAGAAGATCAGTTGGCGGTGGGAGTACCACTAGCAGCTACCCCAGGTAAGCAAGAGAAATTCGATCCTTGGCCCAGTTATACCCAAGCACTAGAACGTAAAGTTGATATTGCCAAACTTCGAGAAGCGATCGCATCTGGTAAATTGACGGTATTTGCCGATGTCATGCATGGCGCTGCTGCTACTGGATTGGCGAGACTACTAGGCAATCAAGTCAAAGAAATCAACTCAGAACGCGATCCCCTATTTGGCGGTGGTGCGCCGGAACCCTTGCCTAAATACCTTTCAAAGCTATTTGAAGTCATCAAGACTCACAGAGAAACCGATAAATCAGGTTTAACGGTGGGGTTGGTATTTGATGGAGACTGCGATCGCATTGCAGCAGTGGATGGAGAAGCCAACTTCCTAAGTTCCCAAGTCTTAATCCCGATATTAATCGACCATTTAACCCTGCGGCGGGGTTTTACTGGAGAAATAGTCAAAACTGTTAGTGGTTCCGACTTGATGCCCCTTGTAGCGGCACTACATAACCTCTCAGTCTTTGAGACAGCAGTTGGTTATAAATATATTGCTGACAGAATGTTAGCAGCAAAAGTGTTACTGGGTGGCGAAGAATCGGGCGGAATTGGTTATGGTAGCCATATTCCCGAACGTGATGCACTGCTGTCAGCATTGTACGTGTTAGAGGCGATCGTCGAATCTGGTTTGGATTTAGGTGAGTATTATCGCTACTTACAGAAAAAAACAGGGTTTACCTCAGCTTACGATCGCATTGATTTACCCTTAGCAAGTATGGAAGTGCGATCGCGTCTTTTGCAACAGCTGCAAACCCAACCCTTAACAGAAATTGCCGGGTTAGCAGTGATTGATTGCCAGACAATTGACGGCTATAAATATCGTCTAGCTGATAAAAGCTGGTTAATGATTCGCTTTAGCGGGACTGAGCCAGTTTTACGCCTCTACTGCGAAGCCTCGACAATTGAGCAAGTGCATCAAACTCTTGCTTGGGCGAAACAGTGGGCGGGGTAAAATTCATTATTAGTCATTTGTCATTTGTCCTTTGTCCTTTGTCCTTGGTAAATGATCAATGACTAATGACCAATGACCAATGACTAATGACTAATGACTAATGACTAAATTACTTGTAGTAGCGACAGGAAATCCAGGTAAGTTGCGAGAAATGCAAGCTTACCTGGAAAATTCTGGTTGGGAATTAACCCTTAAACCTGAAGAGTTGGAAATTGAAGAGACGGGCGAAACTTTTGCCGCCAATGCTTGTCTAAAAGCGTCACAAATTGCTAAAGCTACGGGAAACTGGGCAATTGCTGATGATTCAGGTTTGCAAGTAGATGCTCTAAATGGCGCACCAGGAGTTTATTCTGCACGTTACGCCAAAACCGACTCAGAACGCATTGCTAGAATATTGAGCGAATTAGGCAATGAGGTAAATCGGCAAGCTCAATTTGTCTGTGCAGTAGCGATCGCTCGTCCTGATGGTGCGATCGTATTACAATCTGAAGGTGTTTGCCACGGGGAAATTCTCCATGCGCCTCGTGGTGATAGTGGTTTCGGCTACGATCCAATTTTTTATGTGCAAGAGTTGCAATTGACCTTTGCTGAAATGACACGGGAGTTAAAGAGGTCAATTAGCCATCGAGGCAAGGCTTTTACGGCTTTACTTCCGCAACTAGAGAGAGTGAAGAATTAGGAGAGACGCGATTAATCGCGTCTATGCAAGAGTTAGAAGAGACGCGATTAATCGCGTCTGTACAAGAGTTAGGATTTATGAATTCTGCTAAATCTTCATTCATTATTCCTGACTTATAACTTTTAACTCTTAACTCTTAACTCCTAACTTCTTTAAACTGCTTCTGTGTTCTTTTCCCCAGTGCGAATCCGAATCACTTGCTCAACAGGCGAGATGAAAATTTTACCATCGCCGATTTCACCAGTGCGGGCAGCAGCAATAATTTTGTCCACCACCATATCAACCTGATTGTCATCAACTACGATTTCCACTTTGAGTTTTTGCAGAAACTCAACGGTGTACTCAGAACCACGATACCGTTCAGTTTGACCTTTCTGCCGTCCGAACCCCCGGACTTCAGAAACAGTCATGCCAACAATACCAGCGTTAACTAAAGCAATTTTCACCTCATCTAGCTTAAATGGGCGGATAATAGCTTCTACTTTTTTCATCTTCTTTACTCCTGACTTCTACTAGCTTCGTTTATATATCTAACCAGATCCGCTGTCTGAAGCTGTAACTAGCGGTGCTTTTCCTAAAAAATATGTAATAATTACAACTTTTTTAAAGTGTAAGTGCTTTACTTGAGGGTTTATGACATACAAAGCGGCAAGGATTTATTAATTGGATAATTTTTGAGGTTCTAACATAAAGAAGTTGCTGTCAATTTAGCATTTTATGTAGCTTTTATAACCTAAAAATAGATCGTTTCCACCATTTAGGAGATTTGTTCGGATATTTAGAGAGTGATTGCAGCCAAATTATACGGTCGCCCGAAAGCCTGCTACTGCTGCTGACTGTGGGAATGTCAACTAACGTTTCTGGTGTTCAAACAAGGGACGCACAACGAAATATCCAGCACTAAAGGCAGTCAGCATGATTAACAAGATCGTAATAATTAACCACCAGCCATTGAGTCCCTTGACATCTGGCTCAGTAGTGGAATAGTAACTGACTTGTTGCTCTTCTATAAAAACTGGTTCTGATATCGGAAAATTCATTTCCATTACAGGTGCAGAAAAGTCTTGGCGGCGGCTTTTTTCGGCTGGTTGTTTGGACACAACAGATGGACGCGAACGAGAAACCTGCTGAGGTGAACGCGCTTGTGTTACTGGCTGTTTAGCAGTACTTTTAACGTCACCAGAAGCTTGGTTAGCTTGGGGATAATTAGCTGTAGCATGGGAATCCACAAAATTTTGCAAACGAGAAAAAGACTCAACGACTTTGGTAATTTCTTGGCGTAATAGTTGATTTTCTTGTACTAGTTGCTGATTGTGGGTGGTGAGTGCATTTAGCCTCGCCTGTGCTGCTTGCAACTCTGTTGACAATTCCCTGTATACAGATAGTGGTACAGAGGGAGGGTAGGCTTGAGTACTCGGTGTTGGCGAATTTCTGTGAACAGAACCTATGGTTGTTCGCATCGGGGGCTTGGTATTAAAAATCAAAGTAATTAGATCGTACAGAGATGCTAACAGAGATAGTCACCCCTGAAACTATGCCCAAGAATAATAGAAAAATACCGAAAGGGCAAAGATTTTTTATTTGGGCATTGGGGATGAGGTACTGAGAAAACTTTTCTCTAGTCCCATCCCCACTCCAATCCTTAATCCCTAGTCTCTAGTCCCTAGTCCCCACAATGGGAAGAAGTGTCCCACAGGGCCTTGCCCTTCACCAATATCTAGGGCGTAAGTGAGTGCGGTAGTCACATATTCCTTTGCCTGTTGCACTGCGTGCCACAAATCTTTTCCTTTAGCTAGATTAGCAGCGATCGCAGCCGATAGTGTACAACCAGTACCGTGGGTATTTTTTGTCTCTACTTGCTGGCAAGTCAAAACTTCCAATTTGTCCCCATCAAACCATATATCAACGCCACGCAAATCTCCCTGCATACCTCCACCTTTGACTAAAACAACCTTTGTCTTTAAAGTCTTGTGAATAATTTCAGCAGCGGCTTGCATATCCTCTAAAGAATCAATTTGTAAACCGCTCAAAATCTGGGCTTCATAGCGATTGGGCGTAATCATAACCGCTTTGGGAATCAAGGCATGGCACAGAGTCTTTACGGCATCATCATCAATCAATTGTGCTCCCGTACGTGACACCATTACTGGATCGACTACTAGATTATTGATTTGTAAAGCTTCCACTTGCTGGGCAACAGCAAAGATGATTTCCTGATTGAGCAACATTCCAGTTTTGGCAGCTTGTACGCCAATATCCTCAACTACTGCCTGAATTTGCGCCACAACAGCCTCTGTTGGCATAGTATCAACCCTCTTCACTCCTAGAGTGTTTTGTGCCGTGACGCAGGTTATAGCACTAGTACCGTGGACACAGTGAAAAGCAAAGGTACGTAAATCAGCTTGAATTCCGGCACCACCACCGCTATCTGAACCAGCAATGGTTAAAGCAACAGGTGTTCTGGAGTTTATGTCAGTGTTCATATTTATGAAGATTAAGTAAGTTGGCGTTATCAAACCAAACTATCTCAAAGATTGATGAACTAGGCTAAAACCCTCTTCTCTCCTGCCCGATTTCAATGACTGACTCCACCAGACGCCTCCATAGTTTTTTCCATTTTGTTGTAAAAAAACTTACCATATTCCGGGCATTCACTGATATCAAGTGCTATTTGTAAAGGTTAGTTTTAACTAAGTTCACAATGCTCAGTTACACCGCTTAAAACAGGTTCAACTAAGTTGTTACATTAGTCCCCTTAAGTTCAAGGGTCAACCTAACTAAAGTTTCAACCAATTTCACTTTGATCGCTTTAACTTTAAGTCCCCAGTTATCAGTTAAGGGTGAATTTTACCATGCAGATTTGGCAAGCCCCTGACCTAAAACAATGCATAAAGTTCAGAGGAATTACTATGCCAAATACGATCGTTTTATCGAATATAGCAGATGCTAAAGCTGGTTTTAAAAGAGTAGCGATATCTACGATGGTAACAGAGCTTGTCGTACCACTTGCCTACGGCACGCTCCGCGAACGTGGAAGCAAGCTACGCGCAGCGTCTGTCTGCGACACGCTGCGCGAAGGTAAAGAAGTGCGGGCTACGCCTACACAGCTGCTAAAGATACGATTCAATTCAACTCCATGTAGTCTTACTAAGAGGATACCTGACGACAAGTCTAGAGTAGAAGCATCTACGTGTTAATCGTCCAATTACTCTCAACAAAACTCTGACGATTGACGGTATCGATATTCCTAGTTTAACCATCAACGGTTGACAGGAGAAAAAAATTTCAGGTTTACAACAGCGTTTCTAAATCGACGCGATTTTAAGTCGCGCTCGGATAACTGTGACTGTCCTTAACAGTGCAGATAGATGACTCATTCAAATAACTACTTAGCAACTAAAGAAAGTTGCTGAAATTGTACTACCAATTTTCCTTACACATATTTGGAGTAAACAAATGGCTGGCACAACATACTACGTTTCTGCAACAGGCAGTGATAAAAATAATGGCTTAAATAAAGATTCTGCATTTCTTAACTTGGGTAGAGCCGTGTATGAGATGAAAGCAGGCGACACGCTCTATGTCATGAATGGAAATTATCAAATGAAAGGGGTTACGCTTTTTAACTTGAATGGCTCACCAGATAACTGGACAACAATAAAAGCTTATCCCGGAGCTACGCCTAAGATAACAACAACGGGAAGTGGCATTAATATATTGAGTTCATCCTACGTGCGGATTGAAGGACTTGATATAAAAGGTAATCGAGAAAACGTCACTCTCGAATATGCTTTACAAGAGAAGGATAACCTTAATAACCCCTTGACCAATAGTAATGGTATTGCTGTTAATGCATGGAAAAACGCTGATGGTGAAGGTGGTACTAATCCCCATCATATTGTCATCACTGGTAACACAATCCGTAACTTTCCAGGTGCAGGCATAGCATTCAGTAATTCAGACTATATAACTGTTGAGAAAAATATTGTCTCTGGAAACGCTTGGTATTCGCCTCACGGCAATCAGGGAATAACCTCTCTCCGAAGTTTTAATTTTGATAACAATACCACTGACTACAGAATGATTTTTCGAGACAACATTGTCTACGATAACCAAAGTTTAGTTCCTTGGAAAGGAGGAGGCACTGACAAAATTACTGAGGGACATGGGATTATGCTTGATACTACCAATGTCAGCAAAGATAATGTGGCCTATACAGGTAAGGCATTAATTGCAAATAACATCACTTACAACAATGGAGGTGCAGGCATTAATGTTTTTGAAGCTACCAATGTTGATGTTATTAATAACACGGCTTACAAGAATGCCCAGGTTCTTACAGATTCTGGAGAGATTGGTGTTACTTACTCGGAAAATGTCCGTGTCTACAACAACATTTTGTATGCAAGCGACAATCAAAATGCTAATAGAATCAAGTATGCTACAAATGTCACCTTCGATCGCAATCTTGTTTATAACTCGAACGTATTTCAAGCCTCAGATAATTTAAATGCTACAGGGCTACAGAATCTTTTGGGTCAAGATCCTCAATTCGTTGATGCAGACAAAAAGAATTTTGCACTTAAACCTGAAAGCGTTGCGATTGATGGTGGTTCTAATGCCTTCAATAGCATCACTAAGAAGACTCCTCAGGATGGTGATGGTAACGGCAGTACAGTCATTGATATTGGTGCATACGAAGCTCCCCGCAACCCTAGCAAAACCCCAGAAATTCAAGTTCTGAATGGCACAGTTAATATTATTGATGGCAACACCGCTATTAACTTTGGCGAGACCCTTGTTGGTGAAGCCTTGAGCAAAACCTTTACGATCAAGAACACTGGTATAGCCGTACTCAATCTGAGTAATCTTAAACTTCCCGACGGATTTAGTTTGGTTGGAACTCTTCCAACGAGTGTGGCTGTCAATGCTTCCACCAATATAGTGGTGGCACTCAACCCCGCTACACCAGGCATCTATAGTGGCAGCCTCAGTTTTAACAACAACGATATTAATGAAAGCACCTTTGACTTTGCCATTAGTGGCACAGTTAGTACCCCGGAAATTCAAGTTCTCAATGGCACTGTTGACATTACAGATGGCAACACCACCGCCATTAACTTTGGTGAAACGACTGTTGGTGACACCTTGACCAAAACATTTACCATCAAGAACACTGGTACAGGCGCACTCAAGCTGAGTAGTCTTAAACTTCCAGACGGATTTAGTTTGATTGGAACTCTTCCAACGAGCGTGGCTGTTAATGCTTCTACTACCATATCGGTGGCACTCAACCCCACTACATCCGGTAGCTATAGTGGCAGCTTCAGTTTAAACAACAACGATATTGATGAAAGCCCCTTTGACTTTGCCATTAGTGGCACAGTCAGACCCGCTCCTGTCCCGGAAATTCAAGTTCTCAATGGCACTAACTCCAATGACACCTTTATTATCCAACGAGGCGATGGCAATTACAGCATCACCAATTTTGGTGGTGTAGGTACTAGTTCAAACCCTTCGGCTGCGGTGGTTGCCAAAATAGACACCTTGCAATTTATTGGGACTGAATTGACTGCGAGAAATCTGCAATTAACTCAAAATGGTAACAATTTAGAAGTCAGCTTTGGAAATGTGGCTAATACCAAAGTCGCTCTGCAAAACTTTAAGTTAGAAAACCTAGATAACTTAGCCGCATCGACAACAAGACCTGCCATCGGCAACATCATATTTGACGGAGAAGCCAGTGTTACCAAAAGCTTTGATGTGATTGCTGCCAACTCCACTCAAACGTATATTTCTACAGCAAACACTGTCACTTTCCTCAATGACTTGAACAATAACATCAGCGGTTTTTACAGTTCCAATGATGTGATTAATGGTCAAGGGGGTAATGATACGATCAATGGCAGCGGTGGTGACGACCTGCTGCGGGGTGGTAATGGTAACGATCTTCTGATTGGTGGACAAGGCAATGATACTCTTGTGGGTGGTATCGGTGCTGACTCTTTCCTCTACGACACCAATTCCATCTTTAATAGCGCTGTTGTCGGTATTGATACTATCGCTGACTTCAATCGCTCTCAAGGTGACAAGATTATTCTCGATAAGACTACCTTTACTGCTATTACTTCTGTTGCGGGAACGGGTTTTAGTAAAGCCAGTGATTTTCAAATCACCAGTTTAGGGGCACTTAGCAATGCTGTAATTGTCTACGACCAGATGACTGGGCAGTTACTTTACAATCAAAATGGTAGCGCTGCTGGTTTCGGCAATGGTGGTCAATTTGCACAACTTACTGGTGCGCCCAATCTTACTGCCTCTGACTTCATCATTCAAGCATAGCTGGATCGGGTCAACTGAGTGGAAGTGTTATCCAAACATGAATCGACTTTTAAGACGGCTTTCAATTAGATAGACAATACCCATAGGGGCGCAATAAACATAGCAGTGAAAAAGAATGTAGAGATGTAGCACGGCTACGTCTCTACAAGGGTTTTGGATAACCTAAACTATATCTAAATCAGTGTATACTAAAAAATTAACACCGATTAGGTCGAAAAGGTGAGAACATCATATCAGTACCGATTAAAGCCAACTGCTTGTCTTGCAGAAAAAATTGATAAAACGCTAGATATGCTGCGTTATCAATATAATTATCAACTTGCCCAAAGGTTTGATTGGTATGAGCAAAATCGCTGCTCTATTGATAGATGCTCACTTGTTGTTTGTCATATCCCAGAACTCAAGGATAAGCCTAATAGATTTAGTCAGCAAGCAACACTGATTCAACTTAAAAAGGACAGACCTTGGTACAAAGAAATTCATTCTCAGGTATTGCAAGAAGTCCCCAAAAAAGTTGAATTGGCGTTTGACCGTTGGCTAAAAAGTGATACAAACGGGAAAAAATCTGGTAAGCCTAGATTCAAAGGACAATGCAGTTACAAGACTTTCACTTATCCCCAATTCAAGAGGGAGCATTTTGCTAACAATAAAATTGTACTGTCAAAGATTGGAACAGTTAAAGTAATCGTTCATCGTCAAATACCAGATGGATTTGACATTAAAAGTGTTGCAGTTACCAAAAAAGCTGATGGTTATTATGTAACTCTCAGCCTTGATGACAAAACAGTTCCGACTACTAAGCTTGACTTCAAGGTTGATAATATTGTTGGAATTGATCTTGGCTTAATTGATTTTATTGTCACTTCAGACGATGAACGAATAGCAGCGCCTAAGTTTTTGCGTAAAGCTGAACGGCGACTGAAATCAGCACAGCGTCGTGTTTCTAGAAGAAAAAAAGGTTCTAACCGACGTAAAAAAGCTATTAAAAAGTTAGGCATCCAACACAAAAAAGTAGCAGATACTCGAAAAGACTTTCATCTCAAAACTGCTAATAACCTACTCAAAAAGTATGACGTTGTTGCAGTCGAAAAACTAAATATCAAAGGACTGGCTAAATCAAGATTGGCAAAAAGTGTAAATGATGCTGGATGGGGTCAATTTATTTCGATACTAACAGTCAAAGCCGAAAATGCTGGGCTGAAAGTAGTTGCTATAAATCCAAACGGTACAAGCATTGAATGCTCTCGTTGTGGCACTAAGGTAATAAAACTGCTATCAGAAAGAAAGCACAATTGTCCTAATTGTAAGGTCAATTTGTGTAGGGATATGAACGCGGCGATAATCATAAAGAATCGTGGGGCGCACGATCTTAAAGCTCAAACTATGTCCTCAATGAGGAGTCTTTGAGAAGCCTACACTTACCTGTACTCAGGAAGTTTAGGTACGTCACTATAACTACTGCTGTGGTTGCGATCGCAAACTTTCTAACGCCCCCTGCAAAAACTTCCCCCATTCTGCCGCCAAAGGGATTTCTGTAAACGGAACCCGCACTGAGTTAGTAGATTCGGAAAATAGAAATTCTAATTCTATAGAACGACCTTTCTCCGGTGGATTGTTTACATCTACTGATTTTTCATCTACTAAAAGCTGGATTTGTTTAATATCAAGCAAGGAGAATGTTTCTAGTTTAATAGGCCCTTGAGGTGTGGGTTTTCCCCAAGTGATATTGTTTTCTTTTTGACCTAATACAGCATAAATATCATACTTAGCTCGTTCAAATTGCTCTGCCCAGATGCGATAAGCTTCGACTTTTTGATACTCCTTCGAGCCTTGCCAAGCTAACCAGAAAAATATTACTAACAGGGGCAACCACAAAAGACCACGTTCCATCGTTAAAAAAATCCTGAGTCCTGAGTGAAACTTGTAACTAAAAGTGCAAAATCTACCAACAAGGGGTGCAGATAAGTTATGGTATGAGCAAACTGGCAAAAAGCGGTGATGAGTTAATATGAGAAAACTTATATTATGGTGCTTGTTTGTCATTGGGCTGGGAGCTGCCATATTTGGTTTCCTGAATTTCCAGGGATTGGCAGCTAAAGGAGAGTTTGAGACGATTTTGCTTGATTTTCGGGAAGATATTCCATCACTTGTGGTGGAACAGGATCTACAAGCGATCGCCAAACAATACAACGTTACACCCCAATTAGACAACAAGTTTTCTAAAAAAGATAATGTGTATATTATCAAGGGCGATCGGCAACGGCTGCAAGAACTGAAAAAATCTCAGTTTGCCCAAGCGACAGAATTCATTGAACCAAACTATATCTACAACAAGATTCCCCAACCAGGTAAAACCGCTTGGCTAGGTGAATTTTTAACACCCCAAGAAGATGAAGAAGCAAGTCCTTCATTAACTGGCCCCAATGACCAATATTACAGCAAGCAGTGGAACTTGCACAAAATCGGTATTGAAGGCGCATGGAGTCAAACTAAAGGCAGTGGCATCACAGTCGCAGTCATTGACACCGGGATTACCAAGGTTCGCGACTTGTATGAGACAAAATTCGTCAAGGGCTACGATTTTGTTAACGACCGAGAAGAAGCCACAGACGATAATGGCCACGGTACTCATGTTGCCGGAACTATTGCCCAAGCCACAAATAACAAATATGGCGTCGCTGGAATTGCCTACGAAGCCAGTCTGATGCCGTTGAAGGTACTCAGTTCTTATGGCGGTGGTACTGTTGCCGATATTGCCGAAGCGATTAAATTTGCTGCTGATAAAGGCGCAGATGTGATTAATATGAGCTTAGGCGGTACTGGTGAAAGCCAGTTGATGAAACAAGCGATCGAGTATGCCCATAGAAAAGGTGTAGTTATTATTGCCGCAGCCGGAAATGAAAACACCAATGGGGCAAGCTATCCAGCCCGCTATCCCTACGTTATCGGTGTTTCGGCAATTGGCCCAGATGGCGAAAGAGCGCCCTATTCTAACTTTGGTGCTGGGGTAGATATATCTGCTCCTGGTGGTAGTGAAGCTGGTAAAATTCTTCAAGAAACTATCGATGAAAAGGGCGAAGGCGTATTTCTGGGCTTCCAGGGTACAAGCATGGCTTCTCCCCACGTTGCCGGTGTTGCGGCATTAATCAAAGCTGCTGGCATCAAAGAACCAGATGAAGTCTTAAAAGTCCTCAAGCAGTCAGCGCGAGTTATTCAGGATGATGGTTTGAACTATTATGGCGCTGGACAACTCAATGCAGAAGCAGCAGTCAAACTAGCCTTTAGCGGACAAATCAGTTTTCCAGATTTCTTCCGGTGGTTACGGGATAGCGGCTATCTTAACCCCGGCTTTTGGATTGATGGTGGTGCGATCGCGCTCTTACCCAAGATTTTAATGGTAGTTGGTTCCTATCTGCTAGCTTGGTTTTTACGGGTTTACTTCCCCTTTACTTGGAGTTGGTCTTTATCCAGTGGACTAATTGCCGGCAGTTCTGGGTTATTCTTCCTCAAGGGAATCTATATTTTTGATCTTCCCCAATGGCCTTTCCGGGTTTTGGGCAGTTCAATTCCTGAACTAGGTAATACCCTCCAGGGAACTGATGCGTTGAATCCCCTATTTGCCAGCGTATTGATTCCCATTGTGTTAATGGCATTGCTGCTGGGACATCCTAGTTGGAAATTGTTTGCCATTGGTTCAACTTTAGGTATAGCAGCCTGCTTGACAGTAAGTGCATTTTTAGATCCCGCAGTTTGGGGATTAGGAACTGGTAACTTAGCACGCTTCTTCCTCATTGCTAATGCCCTAGTCTGTTATGGACTTGCTCGTTTAGCATTGAAAAATGAAGAAAAAATTGCGTAAATTGAGAATGGAAAATCAATTTTTATAACTCCTAACTCTTGTAGAGACGCGATTAATCGCGTCTCTCCTAATTCCCTACTCCCCACTCAGCACTCAGAACTGTTATGAGCATCACACTTACAGGTACAATCGAACGCCGTGATATTGGTACAGGCGCATGGGCGTTAGTCACAGAAGAGGGTGTTACTTACGAAATCCTCAGAGGGGCTGACAAAGACTTACTCAAAGCCGGACAAAAAGCAAAAGTTAAAGGACAGGTGCGTGAAGATATCATGACAACTGCCATGATTGGCCCTGTCCTAGAGGTCAAATCTTTTGAGGCAATTAGTTCTGATTAGCTGTGGAATTCAGAACCTCTTGCAGACGGCTTCTAAACTCCCCTTTGGGATGACCTCCTTTTACCTCACCCACAATCTGAAATTCCCCTTCTGGAGAATTGCAGAGGATGTAAGTAGGCCATCCCATTTCTGATTTATCGGGATATTGAGTTAATAAAATCTTGCGATACTTGCGGTAAGCAGTCGTATCTTGCATCTTGACATCGATAAACTCTAAACCCAGTTCTTCAGCCACCTTTTTGTCATAAAAAGACATTTTGTGGCAGATGCCGCAATCTTCAGAAGAGAACTTAATTACAGCTAAACTCATGGGTTGGCTACTCTTTGATTTTAGGCAAAGTTTTTTAGCATAATGCTATGAAATATTACCATATAGCTGGCCATTAGTGTCAACTTTAGGCTGAAAGCCTAATTCAATATTTTTCCTCATTCTCTGCTTCTAGTGGCATGACAAGCAAAAAAATTGTGCATTAGACGTAGGTTGGGTGGAGCGGAGCGCAACCCAACAGATATCAGGATGTTGGCTTTGGCAAAGCCTCCAACGCCACTTGCTACAACGCTCTTAACCCGCGCAACGCAGTGGCTCCCCAACCTACAATTTTTTTGCAACATTTTAGCCAAGACAGGCCACTACGCCAAGATATCAAGTAGGATGTGTTTATCACTCCAAAGCTATTCACTGTCTGGATTTAGGCTTGCATTCAACATACCAAAATCGAGATTTTTAGAAAAAATAAGGTGCGTTATCTATCTTGGTAACGCACCATCTATTAGCAATTGCAGATTAATAAATCCACATTTTTTATTCTTCTGGCTCTAAATCGACTTCTTCCTCTTCATCTTCTTCACTGGCTTTAGCTACAGAGTTAGCAGAAACAACAGCGCCTTTATCTAACTTTTCACGCACCAGTTTCTTAATTTCTTCAGCAAATTCCGGCTTTTCTTCTAGATACTTAATGGCGTTGTCTCGTCCTTGAGAGATATTATCGCCGTTGTAACTATACCAAGCTCCTTTGCGGACAATGATGCCAGTTTCTTCTGCTAAGTCAACAACACAACCCAAGGTAGAAATACCTTTACCAAAAATAATGTCAAATTCCGCTATTCTAAAAGGCGGCGCTACTTTATTTTTGGCGACTTTGACCTTAACGCGATTACCATATTCGTCTGTACCTTTTTTCAAGGTTTGAATCCGACGAATATCCAAGCGCACCGATGCGTAAAATTTCAATGCGTTACCACCAGTAGTAGTTTCTGGGCTACCGTAAGTAACACCGATTTTTTGTCGCAACTGATTGATGAAAATTACTGTACAACCAGATTTACCAATATTCCCAGTAATCTTACGTAGGGCTTGGCTCATTAACCGCGCTTGCAGTCCAACATGGGTGTCACCCATATCGCCTTCAATTTCAGCGCGGGGAACCAGTGCTGCTACTGAGTCTATGACTACAATATCAACCGCAGCAGAGCGCACAAGCTGATCGACAATTTCCAAAGCTGATTCGCCAGTGTCAGGTTGGGAAATCAGCAAATTGTCAATATCTACACCCAATGCAGCAGCATAAGTAGGGTCTAGGGCGTGTTCAGCATCAACGAAGGCAGCAATACCGCCATTTCTTTGCACTTCGGCGAGGGCGTGTAGCGCTACTGTGGTTTTACCGGAACTTTCCGGCCCATAAATTTCTATTACCCGACCTTTGGGTAAACCACCACCCAATGCTAAATCTAGGGTAAGCGCTCCACTAGAAATCGTTTCCACCCGCATTCGAGTAGCGTCGCCCAGGCGCATGATTGCCCCTTTACCAAAGCTGCGCTCAATCTGGTTAAGCACCATAGTCAGTGCTTTTTGCTTGCCAGAAGTATCGGTGTTGATAGCCATTCTTGTCTCTAATGCCTCTTAATATATGGTTTTAAGGAGTGTTGGTGTCGGAGTTTGAGTAGAACAGATATACTATTTTAACCAGAAAATTCTGGAATAGGACTTCTCAAATCAAAAAAGGGTGTGACAAGATCGTAACTCGATCGCTACCAGATTAGGGTAGTTTTGCACAATGATACCAACTTGCATTCAGAGATAGCTTTTTTTGGCTGGGTAAGCAAGGGTTTTCAAAGAAAAATTATTTAAGCAACACAGGCAATGTTATTCAGCTTATCATCGATAGGACATGAGCATCATCGGGTAAAGGGAAGATGTAGATGGCTTCTAGGGTGGTGGAAACAAAGTCAAGTGAGAGTTATGGATGAAGATTGTTCAAGAAGTTTCTTTAATTAGTGTTGGAAGTTTTGAAGAATCAAACGATTGGTGTATCATTCGCACTGAAATTCGTGATGCTATCTCTCTAATTGTCTATCCTCCAGGTACATCCAGCTTTACAATCAATCCAATAAGGCATGGGAATGGTGTCAAGCCAATTAAAGAAGCTTGCATGATTGCGTTAAGAGATCGGTTTGGATGGAGTCTTGAAACTCGAATTAAATATGCAACTAAATCACCAGGAAAGATTGATGCAACAAAGGTCATTGACAATTATCTTTTCGCTCTTGAGTGGGAAACTGGTAATATTTCCTCAAGCCATCGAGCAGTCAATAAAATGATTCTCGGATTACTACGTGGTATTTTTCTAGGTGCTGCGTTGGTACTCCCTAGCAGGAAACTTTATCCTTATCTAACGGATCGAATTGGGAACTACGAAGAGTTAGAGCCATACTTTGATGTTTGGCGGGCAGTTCAAATCCAAGAGGGTTTTCTTGTAATCTTTGTAATTGAACACGATCGCTTAGATAGCAATGTACCAACACTTACTAAAGGTACTGATGGTCGCGCCTTGGTCTGAAGTTTCCTGCATACATTCTATGTAGAATAAGGAATTGGAAGTTGTAACGCATTTGGGTTGCTTTGTTTTAATTTCTTGCTTCCTCTTGCCGATTCCCATTGTTCTATGATGCCATTAGCCAGATTAGTTAATCGTTCTAGCGCTGGATGTGTATCCCCTATTTCTGAGCCAATCCAGTAACGTTGTAGTTTTTCTGCTGCGTAAAATGTAGTGCCAGAGCCTCCAAATGGATCAACCACAATTTGACCCGGATTAGATGCCATTGCAATAATTCGTTCTAGCATAATAGGAGCAAGTTCGTTGGGAACTCGTTTTTTGTGCCGACGATGCCGAACTGGTGGAATGTCAGTCCATATTTCCTCTGTCAATGTCCATAAAACCTCAGTAGAGTCGGCTTCAGAAGCATCTTCCCAAACGTCTTCTGGCGCATCCCAAACATCCATTAAGTTGATACCTTTCTCATTAAGTTTTTTGCGATGCCCACCATAGTCACGAATTTCTCCACCGCAATGTCGACAAACTTGAATGGGTGTGTAGACTTTGTTGAAGACTGCTGGTTCTCCTTTGGTGTAGTAAATTAGTCCGTAGTGAGCAGGAGACATCTTCTTACCTCTTGGAAAAGATTTTGGCATTCTACAAGCAATCCAATGCCGAAAACACATTCCTTGCCTATTGAGGTATGCACTATACTCTATGCACCATTTGGGTAAGTTGAATACAAATAGACTTCCACCTGGTTTAAGGACTCGAATGCTCTCACTAAGCCACTGTTGCGACCATATTAAATATTTATCTGCCTCCATTTGATCGCTTACACCTTCACCATATTCTTTACCAAGGTTAAAAGGTGGGTCAGCAAATATCAGATCCACAGACTCATTAGGCAATGCTGAAAGGAGTTTAACACAATCTCCCTGATAGAGAATTCCATACTCACTTTTATAAATCTGTTGCAATCCTTGTTGAGTTGCAACATCAGTCGCAATCAGTTGAAAAGGGAGCATTGATTTTACCTTTAGTACTTTTTTGTAGCTTGAGTTTACAAACTCTATTGACAATTGTCAATAGAGTTTTTCTGAGAGGTTGTACTACGGGGTTGATAGGGTTTTCCAGTAGGCTGATTCTTATATCTCTCTACTTCAGCAACTTCCATGTAATAATAACGCCCTAGTTTGCAGGCTATAATCTGACCATTCTTAATTAAGTCGTGTACTCGCTGACGGGTTATACCAAGTAACTTGGCAGTTTGAGCTACAGAGACTAATTCAGAACTTTTGTTAGAAGCAGAGTCTGTCATACATGTTTTCTTGAGCAAGATTTACATTTTAGTCGGTAAGCGCAATTGATGATGTCTACAAAAGATTAAAGCGTTTATTAGCATAAACTTGGGATTTCATTAAAAATGCTAGAATCTCTCCAGCACAAATGCTTTCAGGCATCTTTGATGACTCTCGACCTTCCCGACTCTCTGATTCTTGATACGGCTCTTTCGGTATCTGGATTAACTGACTATATCCGCTTGCTGTTAGAACAAGATGAACAATTGCGGCAAGTTTGGGTAACTGGCGAAGTTTCCAGCGCTAACCACCATCGCAGTGGGTTGTTTTTCACGCTGCAAGATCCCGATCGCACCGCCGGAATTAAGTGTGTAGTATGGAATAGCCAATTGCCAAAACTCGCCCAAATGCCTGTTCCTGGTGAACAGATAATCATTTTGGGTAGTATTCGCGTGTATCCGCAACGGGGAGAGTATCAGTTATCAGTTTGGCAAACTCTACCTGCTGGTGTTGGTTTACAGGCGTTACGCTATCAACAACTCAAAAACCGTTTGCTGGCTGAGGGGTTGTTCGACGCGCAAAGAAAGCGATCGCTCCCCACTCATCCCCAAACGATCGCTGTTGTCACTTCACCAACGGCTGCTGCTTGGGGCGATATTCAAAAAACTCTCAAGCAAAGGTATCCAGGTTTACACGTTTTATTTTCTCCGGCGACCGTACAAGGCGAACAAGCACCAGAATCTATCGTTAAAGCAATTGAGCGCGTGGAAAGAGATGGTCGTGCCGAAGTGCTAATTTTATCGCGGGGTGGTGGTGCGGTGGAAGAGTTGGCCTGCTTTAATGATGAACGAGTGGTGCGATCGCTGGCTAGTTGTTCCATTCCTATAATTACTGGGATCGGGCATCAACGAGATGAATCTTTAGCAGATTTAGTTGCAGATGTATGTGTGCATACACCCACTGCGGCGGCGGAAATGGTTGTGCCAGCACTTTTAGAGTTGTATATTGAGCATCGGCAGCGAGTTGTCGCTTTACATGAGGCGGTGCATGACTTTAAAGAAAATGCTGAGAATAAACTGCAAGTATTACGTAATCGTTTGCGACGTTTGCGGTTAGATCGGCAAGTGCAGCAGGAGGTGGAAAAGCTAGCCTGGAAGCGTCAACATTTGGTGCAAATTACGACTGGGCGATCGCAGCAAGCAACGCAGCATTTAGAATTATTGCGGCAAAAGTTGGCTAGTCTTGACCCGAAAGCAGTGTTACAGCGTGGTTATGCGGTGGTGAGAAGGGAAGATGGAGCGATCGCTCGTTCGGCGGCAGAGTTGGCTGTGGGAGAAGAGTTAGTGATTCAGTTGGGGCAGGGTGGGGTTAAAGTGAAGGTTATGGAAATAAACGAACCGCCAAGACGCCAAGGACACAGAGAGGTTAATGGTTAAACGTAAGAGTGCTTCTAGTTCTGAGGAAGGTTGGAATTATGAGGCGAAGGTGGCTGAAATAGAGGGAATTATTACTCGCATTGAGGCGGGTGAGTTGGAATTGGAAGCTGTGTTTGACCAATTTGCAACTGCTGTAGAGTATTTGCGTCAGTGCGAAGGTTTTTTGCAGCAGCGACAACAGCAGGTAGATTTGTTGATTGAAACATTAAGCCAAGAGTAGATGTCGGAGACTCTAGTTTGAGTCTAGGCTAGTAGTGTGAATATAGGAGTTCGCTTTTTAAGTGAGGTACAAAATACAGGACTCAAAATTTCATATATAAAGCAATACAGTTCACAATGAGCAACAAAACACTTGTAGAGACGGCGATTTATCGCGTCTAAATCCCTGTCACAAAACTTAATTACGAATTACGAATTACGAATTATTCAAGCCAGAGTTCTAATGAAGAGTTGGATAAACAGAGAATGACTGATGAGATCATTGATTTGACAAACTGCGATCGCGAACCGATCCACATTCCCAGTTTGATCCAGCCTCACGGGATTTTACTGGTTTTGCAAGATCCCACCCTGGAAATCCTTCAGGTGAGCAGCAACACCCAGGAAGTCGTTGGCCGTCAACCTGATGATTTGCTGGGCAAGCCGCTATCAGATTTACTCAATGTCAAGCAGATTAAGCTGATTCAACAATGTCTGTCAGAGGATTTCGAGAGCGTTAATCCCCTAAATATATCCATCAAACATCAAAATAAATCAATTCATTTTGATGGCATTATCCATCGTTTAGATAATATTATTATTCTCGAATTAGAGCCGAAAAAAGCGAAGGACAAAACAGGCTTTTTTGACTTCTATCAACAGGTAAGAGGAACCATTACCCGCATTCAGAAAGCACTCACACTACTGGAAATGTGCCAGATTGTAGTTACAGAAGTCCGGCGAATCACTGGTTTAGATCGCGTCATGGTCTATAGATTCGATCGGGAAGGGGCAGGCAGTGTCATCGCTGAAGATACTAATCAGGAAACGCCCTATTTGGATTTACACTATCCGCCCTCTGATATTCCCAAGCAAGCCCGACAATTATACATTCTCAACTGGCTGCGGCTGATTCCAGATGCCAGCTATCAGCCTGCCACCTTAATTCCAGCGAACAATCCTTTGACAAATCAACCGTTGGATCTCAGTCTCTCGGTGTTGCGGAGTGTTTCTCCATTACATCTAGAATATCTGCAAAATATGGGCGTGACTGCCTCCATGTCTATTTCTCTGATGCACGAGCAAAAGCTTTGGGGATTGATTTCCTGTCATCATTCGTCGCCCAAATATGTTTCTTACAATATCCGCACCATCTGCGAGTTCATTGGACAGGTGATGTCTGTGGAACTGGCAAATAAAGAAGCAAGTGAAGATATTGATTACAAAAATCAATTAAAGTCATTACAAACTCAATTTGTGGAAGGCTTGTCTCAGGCTGAGTATTTCCTGGATGGCATGGTGCAACTGAAATCTCAATTACTCAATCTAGTCAGTGCCACGGGAGCGGTGATATGTAGTGGCGACCAGTATATTCAAGTGGGTAAAACGCCATCGGAGTCAGAGATTCACACCTTACTTGATTGGATTAAACCTCAACTGCATCATAACTTGTTTGAGACGCGATCGCTCACTAAAGATTACCCTGCTGCCGAGTCATTTAAAGCGATCGCTAGTGGCGTGTTAGCTCTGGAAATTTCCAAAGTTCATCACAATTACATTCTCTGGTTTCGCCCAGAGGTGATTCAAACAGTAAATTGGGGCGGCAACCCCAACAAGCCTGTAGAAGTTTTCTCAGATGGCAGTTTAAGAATGTCTCCTCGCAAATCTTTTGAATTATGGCAAGAAACGGTGCAAGGATCTGCCCTACCCTGGAAACCTTGCGAAGTTGAAGCGGTTGCGGAACTACGAAGTCTGGTTGTGGGCGTTGTGTTGCGACAGGCAGACAAACTGGCATCGATGAATTTTGAATTACAACGGAGTAACGAAGAACTTGATTCTTTCGCCTACGTTGCCTCCCATGACCTCAAAGAACCGCTGCGGGGCATTCACAACTACGCTAACTTCTTAATGGAAGACTATGCAGACGTACTAGATGGCGATGGAATAGCAAAACTCCAAACCTTGGTGCGGCTGACGCAGCGAATGGAAGACTTGATCAATTCCCTCCTCCATTTTTCGCGGTTGGGACGCGCCGAACTGATCCGGCAACCAGTGAATCTAAACGAGTTAGTACCCCAGGTAATCGCCACCTTGACCATTTCCCGACCGCAAAGCGAAGTCGAGTTTCGTATTCCTCACCCCTTTAAGACAATTCAATGCGATCGCGCTCAGATTAATGAACTCTTCAGCAACCTAATCAGCAACGCCATTAAGTATAATGATAAACCCCAGAAGTGGGTCGAAATTGGTTTCATCGAAGGAGCTACTTCCACGTCTCTAACTTTCTACGTTCGTGATAACGGCATTGGCATCTCCCCAGAGCATCTCGACAAAATCTTTGAAATCTTCCGCCGCTTACATGGACGGGACGAATTTGGCGGTGGCACTGGGGTAGGATTAACCATTGCCCGCAAAATTGTGGAGCGTCACGGTGGTAGAATCTGGGTGGAATCTACCCCCACTGAAGGTAGTACATTTTACTTCACCCTTTCAGCGGAGGCAAATACATGACTCAGATTTCAGTCTCCCCGATGCAGCAAATGCCACTACTTTTAATTGTCGAGGATAGCAACGAAGACTTTGAGGCACTGCAACGATTTCTAGGGCGATCTACCATTGCGATCGCTATTCAGAGGTGTGTGAATGGGGAACAAGCCTTGGCATTTCTTTATCGAACTGGCAGCTATGTAGAGCGCCAGAGTGCGCCCCGTCCCGGCTTGATTGTGCTTGACTTGAACCTGCCTGGAACCGATGGACGAGAAGTGTTACGCCGGATTAAACAGGATGACAACTTGAAGATGATTCCGGTGGTGGTGTTTACTACCTCTAACAATCCTAAAGATATTGAAGTATGCTATCAATATGGTGTCAACAGCTATATTGTTAAACCAATCAATTTTGCTCAACTGAAAAGAGATATTCAAATGCTCGTGGAATATTGGTTTGAAGTAACGACATTGCCTGATTACCCGCAGGATTCCTTATGTTAAAATCTTTACATTGGTGAGGATTTTAGCGCTATTTTTAAAATAGTAATCTCTCTATGATAACCTGCGGAATGTGGGCTTTAACTCTATCCGCTCAATTAATTTTACGATGTCTCAGCAACAGCGCACCCTCCTAATTGTCGATGATTCCCCAGAAGATCGAGAACTTTATCGGCGATATTTGTTGCGCGATCGCGAGTCTTCTTACACTATCCTAGAAGCAACGCTGGGACAACAAGGGCTAGAACTTTGGCAGCAACATCAGCCTGATGCTGTGTTGCTTGATTATCGACTGCCCGACATGGACGGACTGGAATTTCTGGCACAATTGCAACCCTCCACCCAACAGCCTTGCCTACCTGTGATTGTCGTCACTGGGCAGGGCAATGAGGCGATCGCAGTTAAGGCGATCAAAGCGGGCGCACAAGATTATATTATCAAAGAGCAAATCACCCCAGAAGGGCTGCAAATAGCCGTCAATGGGGCAATTGAAACCGTGCGGCTACGCACCCAACTACAACAGCGTATTGAACGAGAGCGCGTAGTCGCACATATTACCCAGAAAATTCACCAATCGCTGAATCTGGATGAAATTCTTCAAACAACTGTAGCCGAAGTGCGAGAATTTCTGCACACCGATCGCGTCTTGGTTTTTCAGTTAAAACCTGACGGGAATGGCACAGTAATAGCAGAATCAGTTGGGACACAGTGGCGATCGCTGCTTTCGTCTACTATGTACGATCCCTGCCTTGCTGAGAGCTACATTGTCTCGAATCGACCGCAACCTGTCAGGCACGATACCGCCTCGATTAAGAATTATATCGAACGTTATTATCAGGGGCAAGTAACGGCAGTATCAGATATTCACGATGGCAGTATTGACCCCTGCCACGCTGAATTGTTGGCACAGTTTCAAGTCAAAGCTCATCTGGTTGTACCAATTCTGCAAGACAACCAGTTTTGGGGATTGCTAATTGCTCATCATTGTACCTCCACTCGATTTTGGCAGCCCTTAGAAATTGACTTGCTTAAGGAGTTGGCAACTCAGATGAGTATCGCCTTACGACAGGCAGAACTGTATCAGCAGGCACAGCATGAACTAAAGGAACGCCAGCAGGTAGAAGCAGAACTACGCCAGAGCGAACAACGGCTGCGATTGGCACTATCAGCTTCGCGGATGGGAACGTGGAACTGGAACATCCAAACCGGAAAAATTTCCTGGTCGGATAACCTGGAAGCCGCATTTGGAATGGAGCCAGGAGAGTTTGACGGCTCATTCGAGATGTTTGCCGCGCGAGTCCACCCTGACGATCGCGATCGCGTTCTAGCAGTCGTCAATCGTGCCATCGCCACCGGAGAAGACTATGATATTGAATTTCGAGTAGTATATCCTAATGGTACGATTCGGTGGGCACTGAGTCAGGGTAAGGTATTCTACGACCAACACGGGCAACCGATTCAGATGGCGGGTATCGATCTCGATATCACCGAACGCAAACGATCAGCCGAAACTCTGCGCGAGAGTGAGGAACGTTTTCGGCAGCTTGCAGAAAATATTGATGCGGTGTTCTGGATCAAAGAAGTGTTGGAAAATCGAGTTAGCTATGTTAGTCCTGCATATAAACGCCTGTGGGGATTGAACCCGGAAGAATTGTATCAAGGACAACAAGCATGGGTCGATCGTATCCACCCAGAAGATCGAGAAGCGACAGACAGAGCGTTTCATGAAAAAGCTATTGCAGGTAAATTTGATGAGGAATACCGGATTATTTTAGCCGATGGTAGTATTCGCTGGGTTCACGATCGCTGCTTTCCCCTTCGAGATGAAACCGGAGAGATTTATCGGTTTGCAGGCATTGCCGAAGACATTAGCGATCGCAAGCAAGCAGAGCAAGCCTTACGAGACAGTGAAGAACGCCTGCAAATGGCACTAGAAGGCTCTGGTGGCGGTCTCTGGGATTGGAATATTGTTACCAATGAAGATTATTTAAGTTCCCAATGGCTGGAAATGCTGGGATATGAGCAAGGAGATTTACCTGGGGACTTTAGCGGTTGGGAGCGACTGATTCATCCTGAAGATAAAGTTTGGGTGATGGAACGGTTGAATGCTCATCTTCACGACGATTCGGTATCTTACAAATTTGAATATCGAATGTTAACCAAGTCTGGGGAGTGGAAATGGATAGCCAACCACGGAAAGGTAGTTTCGCGCGATCGACAGGGCAATCCACTCCGCCTTTCAGGCATCCATCATGATATCAGCCACCGCAAACAGGCAGAACTTGCTCTGCGAAAGAGCGAAGAACGTTTCCGCACCTCGGTTGAAAATATGCTGGACTGCTTTGGGGTATACCGTGCTGTACGGAATGAGCAGGGACAGATTGTCGATTTTGTGACTGAATATGTGAATAGTGCGGCTTGTTTCAACAATCAAATGACTTATGAGCAGCAGATTGGGCATGGGTTGTGTGAATTACTACCAGGGCATCGTGACAGTGGATTGCTTGATGAATACTGCCAAGTAGTAGAAACAGGACAACCGCTCATTAAAGACAGCCTAGTTTATGAGGATGATTACGGACAGCAACGCTTAGTTAGAGCCTTTGATATCCGCGTGGCTAAATTTGGAGATGGATTTGTTGCCACTTGGCGAGATATCACCACTCGCCAACAAACCGAAGAAGCCTTGCGCCAGAGTGAAGAATTTAAAAACCGCATTTTAGACAGCAGTTCTGATTGCATCAAGGTATTAAACCTTGATGGGCGTCTGCTGTACATGAATACAGGTGGACTGTGTTTGATGGAAATTGACGACTTAAATGCCCATCTCAATAATGAATGGCTCTGTTTCTGGGAAGGCAGTTCTCGGCAACAAGCAGAGGAGGCACTTGCTGCCACTAAAACAGGCAAAGTCAGCATTTTTAACGGATACTGCCCAACTGTAAAAGGTACTCCGAAATGGTGGGAAGTGGTCATTAGCCCGATTTTGGATGCCTCCGGGCAGATGGAACGAATCTTGTTGATTTCACGAGACATTACCGATCGCAAAAAGATAGAACTCCTCTTGCAGGAGAGCGAAGCCCGGTTGAAATTGGCGTACAAAGCCACGCAATCGGGATTATGGGACTGGGACATTATCCACAACAAAGCTCATGTATCTGAAGAGTACGTCAATCTGTATGGGCTTGACCCAACCACAAAGGAAATCACCTATCAACTGTGGTTAAGTCTCTTGCACCCAGACGATCGCACCTCAGCCAATGAAGCGGTGAGTCGCACCATCCAGCAACAGGAAGAGTACTATGAAGATAACTTCCGCACTATACATCTTGATGGCATTCGCTGGTTAGCATCTAAAGGACAAATTTTCTATGATGCTGCGGGCAATGCGGTACGGATGGTCGGTAATGTACAGGATATCACCGATCGCAAACAAGCTGAAATCGAACGCGATCGCCTATTGCAACTAGAACAAGCAGCCAGAGCCGAAGCCGAACGCGCCAATCGGATCAAAGATGAATTTTTGGCGGTTCTCTCCCACGAATTGCGATCGCCTCTTAACCCAATTCTCGGCTGGACAAAACTGCTGCAAACCCGCAAATTTAGTGAAGCCAAAACAGCCGAAGCCTTAGCCACCATTGAACGCAACGCCAAATTGCAAACTCAACTGATTGATGACTTACTCGATGTCGCCAAGATTCTACGCGGCAAACTCAGCATCGAGGCTACTCCTGTGAATCTGGCATCTGTGATTGAATCTGCGATCGATACAGTAAATACAGCAGCCCTTTCCAAATCAATTGTGTTGCATTCCATACTGCCAAATATTGGGCAAGTCTGTGGAGATTCCAACCGCCTTCAACAAATCGTTTGGAATTTACTTTCCAACGCGATCAAGTTTACCCCCAAGGGAGGACGCGTAGAAACCCGACTAGAGCGAGTCAACGAGCAAGCACAGATTACCGTCAGTGACACTGGTAAAGGCATTAACTCAGACTTTCTCCCATATATTTTTGAATCATTCCGTCAGGAAGATGTCTCAATTACCCGCAAGTATGGGGGGTTAGGATTGGGGTTAGCGATCGTCCGGCAGTTAGTTGAAGCTCACGGCGGCACCATCGCGGCTGATAGTCCTGGTGAAGGCTTGGGAGCAACCTTTACAGTCCAGTTGCCACTGCTAAATATTGAACCGGAAATCAAGCAGCTAGATGAATTGCCACAACCAGCACTCGAACTTACGGGGATTCGAGTCCTCACAGTTGATGACGATCCCGATGCTCGTGAACTACTAACAGTATTGCTTACTGAATACGGAGCTACAGTCTTAACTGTTGCCTCTGCGGCAGAAGTTTTAGCAAATCTGGAGTCTTTTAAACCCGATGTTTTAGTCAGTGATATTGGGATGCCCGAAGTCGATGGTTATTCCCTAATTCAACAGATCCGCATCTTAACGCCCGAAAAAGGGGGAGAGATCCCCGCGATCGCTTTGACTGCTTATGCCAGAGTTGATGATTACGAACGAGCTATAACCAGTGGTTATCAACGACACGTTACCAAGCCCCTCGATCCAGAAGAGTTAGTTCAATCTGTGGTGGCACTTGTACACAGTAAACCATCTCATTCCTCAAAATGATTTGGTTTAATCTATGATAATTTATCACAAAGACGCGATAAATCGCCGTCTCTACAATAATCAGACGCGATTCATCGCGTCTCTTGCCTTAACCGAACAGTATTGCTACGTCTCTACATTGTTTTTCGGTGCTACCTCTCTGTAGATATAGCTCGAATTTAAACATCAGTTGTCAAAATTGGAGCATTTGTTGCAAACGCTCTTTCATGTATAAGAAATGCTTAAGCATTTGCAGTAAATGTATAATTAGTTGTTGCAAACGTTTAATACTTTGCAACAAATGCTCTTCCATGTATAAGAAACGCTTAAGCATTTGCTGCAAATGTATAATTAGTTGTTGCAAATGTTTAATGCTTTGCAACAAATGCTTTTCCATGTATAAGAAACGCTTAAGCCCTTGTAACAATCATTGTAATGAACTTATAAATCTATTTATTACCTGAAACATAACAGCAAAGTCCAATACAGTTCAGTTAAGCTTCTCTTCCTTTGCGTCCTTCTCTGACGAGACGCTGTGCGTAGCTTGCTTCTCCGTAGGAGTATGCGTCCTTCTCTACGAGACGCTACGCGTAGCTTGCTTCTCCGTAGGAGTATGCGGTTCGTTAAAAAAAGGATTTTAGCCTTAACTTAAGAGTATTGCAGTAAAGGCAGTGTTTGCAGAAAGAATACCGCAGCAAAATTATTGCAAAATTTTTTTCACGCGGTAGAATAACGAAATTTTGCAAGAGGTTTAATCATGAAACCATTTCTGTTTGTAACCGATTTAGATGATACCCTCGTATATCGCACCGTTGGCGATGACAGCGCTTTACCAGAACTGAATCAACTGCTGAGTCAACATCGCCAAGAATACGGGACTAAAATAGTTTATTCTACCGGGCGATCGCCTGTACTTTACAAAGAACTCCAAGCTCAAAAAAATCTTTTGCAACCAGATGCCCTCGTCCTTTCTGTGGGTACTGAAATTTACCTCAATGGTACTGATACACAAGATTCAGATTGGGCAGAAATCTTATCTCCGGGATGGGAACGCGAAGCAATATTATCTGTTACGGAGAAATACCACGACTTAGTACGGCAACCAGATTCAGAACAGCGTCCTTTCAAAGTCAGCTTCTTTTTAAAACAAAAAGCATCTGCAAATGTTCTACCACAACTTGAAGCGGAGTTGCAAAAATATAAATTAAATGTAAAGTTAATCTACAGTAGCGATATAGACCTTGACATTGTACCCCGCACCAGCGATAAAGGTCAAGCAATGCAATTTTTACGCCAGAAGTGGAAATTTGCAGCAGAACAAACAGTTGTCTGTGGTGATTCAGGTAATGATATTGCTTTATTTGCTGTAGGCAACGAACGGGGAATCATTGTGGGGAATGCCCGCAAAGAGTTACTCCAATGGCACAATGAGTATCCCGCAGACTACCGCTACCTGGCAAAAGGTTTTTGTGCAGGTGGAATTATCGAAGGCTTACATTATTTTGGTCTCTTGTAATGATTAGTTATTTAAAAGGTATAGTCGCTGGTATCCAAACAATTGGCGCTAATCGCGTGATTCTGACTCTGGAAGTGAATGGCTTGGGGTATGATTTGCAAGTTCCCCAACGGCTAGCAAACCAGTTACCAGAGTCAGGAGGAGTGGCGCAAATTTTTACCCATTTGCAAATTCGGGAAGAAGTGCCCTTTCTATATGGCTTTGCTTCCCCAGCCGAACGCGATTTATTTCGCCACTTGCTGACTGTCACAGGGATTGGTGCAGCCTTAGCGATCGCTCTCTTGGACACTCTGGAACTACCAGATTTAGTCCAAGCAATTATCGCTGGCAATACACAAATCCTTATTCAGGCTCCAGGTGTGGGCAAAAAAATCGCTGAACGCATCTGTTTGGAACTGAAAAGCAAATTGGTCGAGTGGCGCAAATCAGCCGGGTTCTTCGTTGCCACAGGCGGGCCTGCACCAGGAATTCTCGAAGAGGTGCAAATGACCCTCTTCGCCTTGGGATACACTGCCCATGAGGTCAGTCACGCCCTGCACGTAGTCAGCGAAGACATCGGACTACCCAAAGATGCCTATGTCGAAGACTGGATTAAACAAGCGATCGCTCATCTCAGTAGCGAACAAGTTTAATTGTCATTTGTCATTAGTCATTAGTTATTAGTCATTGGTCATTAGTCATTAGTTATTTCTTATCCTCCCCCTGCCTCCCCTGCCTCCCCTGCCCCCTGCCCCCTGCCTTACTTATGCCCACAGACCCTTATGCCTGGCTAGAACAGTCCTTAGCAACAATTCATCGGGCGGACTGGTATCGTTCAGTACAACCTATCAATGGTCGTCCGGGTGCAACGGTGGTTTTAGCTGGGCAAGAGGTAATTAATTTTGCCAGCAATGACTATTTGGGATTGGCTGGGGATGAACGGTTGATGGCAGCGGCAACGGCTGCGATCGCAAAATTTGGCACTGGTAGTACTGGTTCTAGATTACTCAGTGGGCATCGAGAATTACACAGGGAGTTAGAGTTGGCGATCGCATCTACCAAACAAACAGAAGATGCCTTGGTATTTAGTTCTGGGTATCTAGCCAATCTGGGTGCAATTACTGCCCTTGTAGGCAAGCGCGATCTAATATTTTCTGACCAGTACAATCATTCCAGTCTGAAAAATGGAGCGATTCTCAGCGGTGCAGCAGTTGTGGAATACCCACACTGTGATATGGCAGTATTAAAAACTCAGTTGAGTCAGCAGCGGCAAAATTACCGACGCTGTTTGATTCTGACTGATAGCGTCTTCAGCATGGATGGCGATTTATGTCCGTTGCCTGCACTGTTGGCGATCGCTGATGAATTTAACTGTATGCTGCTAGTCGATGAAGCTCATGCCACTGGGGTACTAGGAAAAACTGGTGCTGGGTGCGTCGAATATTTCGGGTGTACAGGAAAGCAATTAATTCAAGTTGGCACCTTGAGTAAAGCTTTAGGTAGTTTAGGCGGGTATGTAGCAGGAAGTACCGCCCTAATTGACTTTTTGCGGAACCGCGCACCCAGTTGGATTTATACCACTGGGCTTTCACCTGCTGATACAGCCGCGGCCTTAGCAGCGATCGAGATCGTGCAACAAGAACCGCAACGCCGTGCCCAATTGTGGGGAAATATACATTACTTGAAAACTTTGCTGCAACAGTTACCTAACCTGAAATTGCTGCCTTCTGAATCACCCATATTATGTTTTCAATTGCCTAATGCGACAGATGCGCTCAAAGCTGGAAAACAGCTAAGAGATGCTGGCATTTTTGCCCCAGCAATTCGTCCCCCCACAGTGCCCACAAGTCGAATCAGAATATCCGTGATGGCAACTCATGAAGTAGCACATATTGAAAAATTGGTAGCAGTACTAAAGGATGTTAGCTAGCCCGGATTTCTCACGCATAGTGTAGGCTTCAGGGGAAGGGGAGTGTGGGGAGTGTGGGGAGTGTGGGGGGTAAGACTTCTTCCCCATCCTCCCACACCTCCCACACCTCTTGGATTTCTCACTTGTGAGAAATCCAGGCTAGCAGTGGCTTTCCGGGCTGTTTGGTAGTTGGCAAACTCTACGAACTGTTCACTTTATCGCTGTTCCTACTGTCATACTGTTTACAATTGCTCATTCCTTGCTTGCCCAGAAGGTAGGAAGCATCCGTTTAGTGAAATCTATGTTTCTGTAGAGGTTTTATGAGTCTGATTCTTCCCAAACGTACCCTATCCCGTCGTCGGTTATTGCAAGTGTCTGGACTTTCAGGGGTAGGCTTTCTTCTTGGTGGCTGTGGGACAAATTTGTTCTCAGATAATCTGCGGCAAATATCTGAGCCACTAAACCAAAGTCTTGAAGCACTTCTATTAACTCAAAAACCTATACCTGAATTTCCTGCCAGTGCCATAGAAGCAGATAAATTACTAGTTAATACCTTTGACTTCACCCCGCAAATCGATCCGGCACAGTTTCGCTTAATAATTGATGGTGAGGTCAATAATGCAATGCAATTGAGCATGGCAGATATTCAAAAACTGCCCTTGACTTCAATGGTGATTCGCCATGTTTGTGTTGAAGGCTGGGCTGCGATCGTTCAATGGGGAGGCGTGCGATTACGAGATTTAGTAGCGCTGGTACAGCCTAAGTCAAACGTCCGCTATGTCTACTTCAAATCTGCTGATGGCTACTATGAAAGCTGGGATCTTGCTTCTGTTGTACATCCTCAAACTCTCATGGCTTATCAAAAGAATGGACAACCCTTATCAGTTGATAATGGTGCGCCGATGCGCCTAGCATCCCCAATAAAACTGGGCTACAAGCAAAGCAAGTGGGTAACTCAAATCACATTCGTTAGCAATTTGTTACCTACTAAAGGCTATTGGGAGGATCAAGGTTATGAGTGGTTTGCAGGGCTATAAGGCAATACAGTTCAGATAAGCCCAAAACACTTGTAGAGACGGCGATTTATCGCGTCTTAAAAACCCAGAATTGTTGCCAGTAGCCCTTAACTGAACCGTATTGGGCTATAAGGCAGGCAAAAAGCTAATCTATTGAAAAGCAAGCTACGCGTAGCGTCTGGCAAAGAAAAAGTTAGTGAATAAGCTCACGTATGACCAGTAAACTTGGTCTAAGCTGTTTAGCTTGTACTTTGTGTCAGCTACGCTATATCTGCCCCAATTTAAATGCCGATTAGTTTAGTTACCCCACAGTGGTTAACAGTCCCTCCCGAATCAGGCGGCGGCCTAAGGTTAGCTTGCTGTTATCGGTGAGGCCGGGAAGTGCTTTAATCGGAAATTCTTGAGTATCAACAATGAAGCGGAACGCTCGCTCTGTAGTCTCTGGGCCTGTTACGCTGTTTCCCGTAAATTGAAGGACAATCCGACTTTGCTTTTTAACGACACGACAGATACCTGCTCTTTTTTTAACAATCGTATCTAGGTTCAGGTTATTAATATTTTCAAGCTGGTAGAAATGTTCATCAGCTAAGGGAGGTGACTCCATCAAAAAACGTTCGGCAATTTCTTCAACGGCATCCTCAACCTGTGATTTATCTGCCAGGAGTTGGAGAAGTTCTTGAAATTGGTCTTGTAAGGATTCGTGGACTTCACCCTGCTGCAAAAAGCCAACAGGCAGCGACTGTCGAAAGCGGACATCTCGTTGAGTTAATAATTTGACCGCACTAAGCATCAAGTCAGACCACCTAAAGACGTGGACACCGACTGTCAGATGAAGAGAGAAAGTGTCAGAAGTCCGAGCTTCGTGAATGTACCCACGAGGCATATACAACAAGTCACCAGCATTCAAACAGATTTCTAAAGGTTCGCCGAGTCCCTCTCTCGACTTGGGTAGGTCTTTTTGATTAGAAACAAGGGGCAAATCGATCGGCGAGTTATATATATTCCAAAGCTTTGAGCCTTCAACCTGCAAAATAAAAACCTCATGTGTATCAAAATGAGGTGCAAACCCCTGTGTATTTTGGGGGGTCATAAACATATTGACCGTTACCGGATAATTGAAAAAAACTTCTAAATTTCTGCGAAAAATTGATACCGGCTGCCAGCGATCGTGAAGGTCATTGATGGTAAAACTATAACCTTGAGAGTAGGAGCTATATAACTGATTAAGATCGGGGACTCCATCTCTACTGATATATTTTCCTATGCCTGGAGAACCGGGAGGAACTCTATACTCGTCCTTAGCCAGTTCAACTCCCAAAAGCTTACAGCGAGTAAACCAGATAATCGAGTCAATATCTTTCATTGAAAGCAAATCGCCGTAGTAATCCTGCTCACTTCTGGGAATAACCAGAGGACGTTTTTCCCAGTATTCATTAAAGAAAGTTGGTACTTCTATGGGGTTAAGCAGTCTTTCAAAATCAAGATCGTATACTGACATGACTCATTTCCTCTTTTATATAAACATCGGAATGGGGTTGAGATGCTCTTCCAACAAAGGGGTTGATAGCCAACTTAATTTAACAGGGACATCATAAAGCCGACCCGGTGCAAATCTCGCCTTAAAATGGCGCAATCCTGGAACAATCACCTTCACCACATTCAGGCTGATATCAGGTCGGGTTTGATCTAAAACGAGTATTTCTAGACCCTGTTGTGCGGCAATCTCTACACAGGCGAGAACATCATCGCGCAAATCATCACTCCAGCAACAAGGGTAATCAGTCAAAACTTTAGGGATAGCACCCTCGTCTGGAGCTAAATAAGGTTGATTTGCCAAGGTAGCAGTCGCTAACCAACTTTTCACATCTTGCTCGACAGGTATCAGGTTT
Organism: Nostoc sp.; assembly: GCF_036918015.1. Classification (GTDB taxonomy): domain Bacteria; phylum Cyanobacteriota; class Cyanobacteriia; order Cyanobacteriales; family Nostocaceae; genus Nostoc. Next base: position 61,504 of record NZ_JBALEO010000047.1, on the reverse strand, counting down.
TTATTGTGTTCGACACTCTTCTCAAGCGGTAAAACCTGGTTTAATTCAGTCACTGCTCGCAGGAGAGCAATTGTCGGATCAAAATGAGCACCAAACCCAAACAGAATATTCTCTGCCTCTTGGTCGGTGCGCTTGGAAACAGCCGCAAATGCCGGAATATTCAAATCACTAGTAATGTCCAGCACCCAAAGCTCACGGTGCAGCGTTTTGTAATACTCTAAAAGAGCCGACAAATACGGATTGTTAAAGCTTGCCAAATCTACAGCAGGTCTTTGCAGTCGGTTGTACCACCACAGAGCGACACTATCGCGCTCTACTAACTCCATAAATCCCTGCAAAATGGCTTCTTCTAGGGTATTACCAGCAGCGCAACCACTGGAATTTGCACCACAGAATTGATGGTCTTCAGTTAGTGGATAATTGTAATACAAGTAAGCGGTTGGCAGATATTTAAACGTTTGGGAAGTCAAAGACCAAACCGGTGTCCACTCGATTTCGCGCTCCTTCTGGAATGGTTGTGGCATCCAATTAAACTGGAAATGCTTCTGATTCCAGACCTGGCGGTTTTGGTATTGGGCATCGCTGAATTGCATCAGGGTATTGGGATGAATGGCACTTTCACCGAGTTGAGTCATTGTCGCCTTCACCCGAATTTCGTCACCCGTAAAGATGCCGGAGTAGCGTTCAATGGCTTCACAAAAGGCACTGGCTTTAGATTGAAGGTCGGTTTTGCCTTTCCCAGCACTTTTGATCCGTAATACCTGCCGCAAGCTGTTTAAATTCTGAGCTTCATGGGGAAAAGGATGAGCAGAAACATAAGTGTGAACTAGATCGTTTCCATCCTCGGATATCCGCTCTAAAGCACTGACAACTCCCGTAATCGGGCTGATGAGATGTTCGTATCGCTTAAGCGTTTGCTCTGGGGAGAAAATTCGGTGTCCGCCATCACTTGTAAACTGCTTCTTTTGCGTCCCTAGCACCAGAGGTTGTGGTTCACGGTTAGTAAGATAATCTGGGCTACCACAATCAGGGCATTGAGGGCGCTGAACCAAGATATGGTGTTGCAGATTCAAAGATGCCAAATCGAGAGTCATCAGCTTTCCTTGAAGCTGTTCGTGTTCTTCCGTAACAATCCACTTGGCAATTTCGGTTGCTGCCAAACTCAAGCCAGTTTGCAGGGTAGAGGGCAATATTGACCGGGAGGTGGGAAATGGGTTAAGGATTTTTTTTTGCTGCCCAATAGCAGTTTCAACTTCACGGTTCCCCCGCAAGCGATGAGCCAGACACTGCCAACAACCCGTTTGGCCTGGAAGAAAAATCGGGCCCAGCCAAATTACGGCTCCTACAGGTTTGACTAAAATCCAGGGCTTTTTGGTTCGTAGCGCTTCCTGGTTAAAAGTAGCCAGTTCCGGTTGCAGGTAATCATTCGTTAGGACTACTGTTAGATCCTGCTCGTTGCTAATGCAGATATTTAGGGATTGCAGAGCAGCAAGCAATGGTTCTTTCGGTACTGTATTCAAGGCAATTACAGAAACTTTGGTTGATTGCAAGCGAGCTTTAGCGACGCTCGAATCTACATTTAGGAGATTCCAAAAAGCAGCAACTTCAGGAGGGAAAGTGCCATCTGCCTCGGTGATGTAGCCCTTGTTTTCTAGAAGGGTTAGAGCTTGTTCAACAGCAGCAGAGGTGACTTGCTTTTCTAACTTGCTAACAATTTCATCAACTGTATGACGACCATTTAACAGTGGAGCTAACCAACAGTAGAGACGACCAGTTAGGGCAATTTTTTTTGTCTCACTAAGCAGATATACCGTTTTCGGTAATACAACTTCGACATGGAAATGGTGTCTAAACTGAGGTCGAGCGATCGTCACAGATTTATGATTACCTTTCTAGCACTGTTACATCGTCCACAATTTTCGGATTTTCCCGCCCTGGTTTTGTCTAGCATAAAAACCAACCCTCCCCTAAGTAAGAGGAGGGAATAAAACACAGTATTATGACTCGTTAGACTTCCAGACAAAATCTTCTGGGGTTATATTGGGAATGTCTACAGTTATGGTTTGATTGTCTCGTTGCGCTCCAGAAGCGCTTCCAAGTTCTTCGTCATTCAACTCTGCTAAGAGTTCTTCAGAGGTAACGCTGAGTTCTTGATAATTGTTCATAATCTTCCTCGATTAATGGTGTATACCGAAGTATCATGAGTTGATTAAAATCAACTAAAAAGTATACTACCCCGACTTGTTCTCTTTACGCGATCATCCTAAAGACATATACCAAAAGAAGTATATTCTCATTTTGTCATGATTTTAGCTGCTAAATAGGAGATTAAAATACGCTCAAAAGGAGTGTAAGTGCGGTCTAGCTGCTAATACTTAATAAAAAACGTAAAAAATATTTCTAAGTAAAAATAATGAGTCGATATGGCATTCCCGATTACCTATTTAGGTGTCCACCGAGATATCTGCAATATCGGATATGTTGTAAAGCAATACGGTTCAGTTAAGGCTAAAACTCTTGGTCAAAGTCAAGTTTTTGAACGAACCGCAAAGTACGCAAAGAGAAGGAAGAAAGACTTAACTGAACTATATTGTGTTGTAAAGTTATATGTGGATCGAGTCAAACCAGACATAGACAATTATCTAAAGAGTAAATTTATGGAATCTAAAAAAAATAAAATTTGCTCTTATATAAAGCGTTGTGTTCTTTTTTCACTCACCATTTTTTTTATTCATGCTTGTAATTTAGAAATTTGGCAACCAAAAATTAATCCTCAATCGCAAATAATTGGCAGTATCTCAAGTGATACAACAACCTTTAATTATGCTCTCAATGAAAGCAACCATAAAATTTTTGACCTAATTTATCAAGGATTAGTGCGAGACAATCCGATAACAGGAGAGATTGAATCCGCATTAGCTGAATCTTGGCAATTTTCTGAGGACAAAAAGCAAATTATTTTTACCTTACGTAAGGGTTTAAAGTGGTCAGATGGAGAACCATTAACGGTCGAAGATGTTGTCTTTACATATAACGAAATTTATCTAAATAAAGAAATTCCTACTAGCTATAGAGATAGTCTGCGAATTGGTGAAACTCAAGCGCTACCGACGGTTAAAAAAATTGGTGAATTCCAGGTAGAATTTAGTATTTTTGAACCTTTTGCTCCTTTTTTATCTAACGTTGATTTGCCTATTTTACCAGCCCATGCTTTACAAGCATCAGTAAGAAAAAAAGACTCTGAAGGAAAACTTCAGTTTCTTTATACTTGGGGAACTAATACTCCTCCTGCTCAACTTATTGTAAATGGGCCTTATTTACTAGAAAATTATATCTCTGGTACACAATTTATTTTTCGACGCAATCCTTACTATTGGAAAAAGGATAAGCAAGGGAATCATCTGCCTTATATTGAACGTATTATATGTGCAATTATTGAATCAAAAGATACAGCTTTATTAAAGTTTCGTTCTGGAGAACTAGACTATATTAATGTTTCACCAGAATACTTTTCTCTACTTAAGCATGAAGAAAAACGAGGAAAATTTACAATTTATAACAGTGGGATTCGCTATTCAGTTACTTTTATGTCCTTCAATCTCAACCAAGGGAGAAGAGGAGAGAAGCCTTTAGTTGAAACCAAGAAATCTCGTTGGTTCAATAACGTAAAGTTTAGACAAGCAATTGCCTACGCCATTGATCGGAAGACAATAATCAATAATGTCTATCGAGGACTGGGACAAGAGTTAAACTCCCAAATACCCGTACAGAGTCCCTACTATGTTTCTTTAGAAAAAGCGGGGAGCAAAGTTTATGAATACAATCCAAAACAAGCAAAAAAATTACTTTTGTCAGCGAGATTTAAATATAATAATAGAGGACAACTTTTAGATGTTGATAATAATGCGGTACGTTTTACCTTGCTGACTAATGCTAGTGACATCACCCAACAAGCAATGGCAGCCCAAATTAAACAATATTTGAGTCAAATTGGCATTCAATTAGATTTTCAGCCAATTGTTTTAAATGCCCTGATTAATCAAGTGACTAACTCTCTTGAATGGGAAGCTATTCTTCTGAGCTTTAATAGTAGTAATGAACCCAATGATGATGTAAGCTTTTGGTCTCCCGATCAAAGTTTTCACCTGTTTAATAAAAAGCCACAACTTGACCAGCCGCATTTAGAAGGTAGAGAAGTAGCAGACTGGGAGAAGAAAATTGGTCAGCTTTACATTCAAGGAGCAAGAGAGTTAAATCGAGATAAACGCAGAGAAATTTATGCTGAAGTTCAGCAGATTATTCAGGAATATTTACCAGCGATCTTCTTAGTTAATCCTTACTCTATGCTTGCTGTACGCAATCGTTTTGACCGCATCCAATACTCGGCTTTAGAAGGAATATTTTGGAATATTGATGAACTTAAAATCAAGAAAGACTTTTTTAAGGGATAATCTGATTGAGGATGTAGCTATTTTCATTTTCAAGTTAGACTCAAGTGCGATCGCAGCTTCACCCATAACCGATATCAGCTTGCCACACAGATACAAAACTACACTGATTGATTAATCCCCAGTATTTCTAATTATGGCCCGAATAATCACCGTTGGAGCCGCTCAACTAGGCCCCATTGCCCGAAATGATAGCCGTGCAGATGTCATCAATAGATTAATTGACTTGATGAAACAAGCAAAAAGCGTGGGCTGTGACTTGATAGTATTTCCAGAATTGGCATTAACCACCTTTTTTCCTCGTTGGTACATGGAAAATCAGGTAGAGATTGATGCTTTCTTCGAGACAGAAATGCCTGGGACAGAAACTCGTCCGTTGTTCGAGTTATCCGCTCATTTAGAAATTGGTTTTTATCTAGGGTATGCCGAACTTACGATTGAAAAAGGCCAAACTCGTCGTTATAACACCTCAATTTTAGTCAATAAGTCAGGTCAAATTATTGGCAAGTATCGCAAGATTCATGTACCTGGTCATATTGAATATAAACCAGAGCAAGCCTTTCAGCATTTAGAAAGACGGTACTTTGATATTGGAAATTTAGGGTTTCAGGTGTGGCGTGCCTTTGACGGTATTATCGGAATGTGCATCTGCAACGATCGCCGTTGGTCGGAAACTTACCGAGTAATGGGACTTCAAAACGTGGAGATGATTTTAATCGGTTATAGTACACCGCAAGAAACTCGCCTCAGTCAGTTCCATAATCACTTAGTTATGCAAGACGGAGCTTATCAGAATGCAACTTGGGTAGTTGGCGTGGCAAAAGCTGGGCGAGAAGAGGGCTGCGATCTCATTGGTGATAGTGCTATTATTGCTCCTTCTGGCGAAATTGTAGCTAAGAGCATTACCTTGGGCGATGAGTTGATTGTCGCCCGTTGTAACCTAGATTTATGTCAGCCTTTGTCTAATTTCGAGATATATCGTCAACCAGAGTATTATCAGGCGATCTGTGAACAAAAAAGTGTGACATCAGAGGATGTTTGAAAAGGAATGCCTGCTTAACCTGGATTTCTCACAAGTGAGAAATCCAAGGGGTGTGGGAGGTGTGGGAGGTGTGGGAGGATGGGGAAGAAGTCTTACCCCCCACACTCCCCACACTCCTCTTCCCCTGAAGCCTACACTATGCGTGAGAAATCCGGGTTAAGCTTACAGTCAAAGGCTTTCATGATTTACACACGCATTATTTGATAATAAACGGAAGAACTAGAATTATTAAAAAAGCTCCTCAAAAAGTATTCAGTTTTTGGACGGTTTTTTTGTTAATCTTATTTAAAATTCAACACTTCTGAAAGTATCCATCATGTCTCTCGATACATATTACACACTAGGAGGCTCAGGTCTGCGAGTTAGCCGTCTGGCATTAGGTAGCATGACCTTCGGTACTGAATGGGGCTGGGGAGCCGACGAGGATACAGCGCGTCAACTGTTCAATACTTATATTGATGTGGGTGGCAATTTCATTGACACAGCAGACTTGTATACCAACGGTACGAGTGAGAGATGGATTGGCAAATTTGTAGCAGAACGCAGATTGCGCGATCGCGTTGTCATTGCTACCAAGTTCAGCTACAACGCCGAACCCGGCAACCCTAATGCTGGCGGTAATGGACGCAAAAATATCCTGCGAGCTGTAGAGGGATCGCTGCAACGTCTGGGAACCGACTTTATCGACCTCTACCTTCTCCACACCTGGGATCGACTCACCCCCGCCGAAGAGGTGATCCGAACTCTTGATGATTTAGTCAGATCGGGGAAAGTTCGTTATGTAGGGTTGAGTGATACACCTGCTTGGTATGCAGCACGATCGCAGACACTTGCCCAGTGCCGGAGTTATGAATTGCTTAGTACATTACAGCTTGAGTACTCGCTAGTTGAGCGGAACATTGAACGCGAATTTGTTCCACTGGGATTGGAACTTGGCATGGGCATTATGGTCTGGAGTCCTCTAGCTAGAGGTCTTCTCAGTGGAAAGTATCAACCAAATGAAGGTAGCTTTACAGGTTCAGGACGGCTAGAGACAATGCGAAATAGTAACAGTCCGACATCACTGAAAATGACAGAGCGAAACTGGCAAATCATCGCCCAACTCGAAAGTATAGCGAAAGAACTGGGTAACAGCATGGCTCAGGTGGCGCTGAATTGGACAGCCAACCGACCTGGGATTGCAAGTGTGATTGTCGGAGCCACTAAGCTAGCTCAACTAGAGGACAATCTCAAAGCGTTGGATTTTCAAATTCCCGATGAACTAAGCGATCGCCTTGAGATCGTTAGTCGTCCTGAACCTCAATTTCCATATACTTTCTTCAACCCCAAAATTCAAGCGATGATTCATGGTGGTAAACCCGTCAGCTTGAAACCGAAAGGATACTATCCGGTTATGTAACAAATATCTGTTAACACCACTAAATTTCCACTTCCAGAATAGGCTCTAAAAATAGTTTGATTTTATTGTGCCAACTTACTTAAACGGTTTTTCTCAAGGTATAAATAGTTGAACTTAACTTGCCAATTAATTGATAAATAGCCCAATGGTACAACGCCGATGTGACTTCATAATTTGTCTGTCCTAACTGGGACAAAAACTTTTCTTTGGCCAGTATCATTCGTGCCAAGCGCATGAGTTCTTTTGTAGCGCGTCCGTCACGTTCTTCGTAGTATTGCATCAACTCGCTGCCAATTACCTCTGTTGTCAGGATTTGCAATCCGGCATCTTTAAAACACTCTTCAACAAAGGAAGCAGACATACTTTCAGGTACAACCCCTAGAGTTTTGTATAGGCGTGCTGCTTCTTTGGGTTCCATAAGTTCGGTGGCAAATATTGTGTAGATGACCATGCTACCGTTAGGCTTGAGAACGCGATCGCACTCTCTAGCAAATTGCCGCACGTTTTGCACCTGCTCTAGTACGTCACGACACCATATCAAGTCAAAGGTTGCATCTTCAAAAGGGATGCTCTCTAAACTTCCTTTGATAAAACTGACTTGCTCGGCTAAACCTTGCTTAAGTGCAGCATTTTGCGCAAATTCTAGGTGGTCATCAACAATGTCAATGCCTTTAACTTGAAAGTTAAATCGCCGTGCCAAATCGCAAGTGTTATTTCCATATCCGCAACCGACATCAAGCACGGTAGAGCCAGAAACAAGATTGAGTCTTTCAACAAAATCATAAAGCATTTCCGGCGGGCGCGGCTGCAAACTTTCGTCTAGCTTTTCGTAAGCACCACCGCCATGAGCAACTCGAATATACTCATAAATTGTGTTTAGCTTTTCAGTATTAACATTGTCAGTCATAAATAAATACGGTTCGGTTGCTCACACAGTAGTTGTTTAACCTCAATTTAACAGCTTAACAGCGATCGCCCCTTCCACAGTCTTAAAATATCTCCCACCGATAATCTCTTGATTTATGTACACTACATAGTAGAAACACAATACATCGTGTTTCTACGGAATATTTGTCATGACATTCATCAATAAATGAGACTGTTTATCATCGTCTGGTTGGGACAACTGGTTTCTCTCCTTGGTAGTGGTCTCACAATCTACGGCTTAGATATTTGGATATACCAACATACTGGTTCAATTACTCAGTACACCATCCTTTATTTGTTTACAACTCTACCGCTTGTCCTCGTTTCTCCGTTGGCAGGCACTTTAGTAGACCGTTGGAACCGCCGTTGGGCAATGATTCTGAGTGACTCTGGTGCTGCTGTTATTACTTTATGTTTAGGCTATTTGCTAGTTACCCAAAGGCTAGAACTCTGGCATATCTATCCACTCGTTACGATTAGTTCCATCTTCAATGCCTTCCAATCCCCTGCCTACAGTGCCGCCACTACTCAGTTGGTTTCCAAAGACTACCTGGATCGAGCTAGTGGACTTACTCAGCTAGCACTAGCTGTTAGTCAGATAGTTTCACCTACATTAGCTGCTTTTCTGCTAGGCGTAATCCAGCTTCAGGGTATCATTCTGATTGATTTGGCTACCTTTTTCTTCTCTTTGATCGTTCTACTGTTAGTTCGGTTTCCTGAAGTTCAGATCGTTGCTGACTCTGAAGCAGAACCAAGTTCACTACTGCGTGATACCGCTCTTGGTTGGAGTTATCTAACTGCTAGACCAGGGCTTTTAGGATTAGTGCTTTTCCGTGCTATTATCGCCGTCTTTTGGCGATTCGCTAATGTCCTAATCACTCCTGCAATACTGTCCTTTTCTACAGTCACTAGCCTCGGCATTATTGGGTCTGTTAATGGGATAGGTCTAGTTGTGGGTAGCTTGCTCGTTGCTATCTGGGAAGGGCCAAAACGCAAGATGAGTACTATACTTGGTTTCATGCTGCTATGCGGATTCTCTATGATCCTTTGGGGGTTGCGCCCTTCAGTTTTGCTGTTATGCATAGGTAGTTTTATCTTCTACATAGGTCGCTCAATTGCTGTCAGTTCTATTCGAGTTATTTTGCAAAAGAAAGTTGCGCTTGACTATCAAGGGAGAATATTTGGTTTACAAAATGCGCTCACACAATCCGCTCTACCCATTGCTGCTGTTGGAGCTGGGCCTTTAGCCGATCGGATTTTCGAGCCTTTGATGAATACTGACAGTTTCTTAGCAACAAGTGCAGGACTAATTATCGGTGTTGGGCCTGGTCGGGGCATTGGTCTTCTGTTTATCATCCTCGGAATTCTAGTTGTCTTCACAACTGTTCTTGCTTACTTGTATCCCCGGTTGCGGCGATTGGAGGATGAACTACCTGATATTGTTTCCGATCGAGTTTCCAGTACTACTGATGAAACTCTTACCATAACCGAGCAAGTTGTTAACACTATCTAGTATTTAGCTGAAGTACAAATCCCACTTAGCCTAACATTATTCGTCTAACAGCCGAGGTTGCAATAAATGAAACTGATCGGGCAAACCAGGCTCCTCTGGATCTTCACTGGGAAGATCGTACATGGTTGGCAATACATCTTTTGGCGATCGCGGCGGGTCAGTTTGATACATCTTTTGGCAATCCTGATGATGAAACTCTCAGTTCTATTATGATTCAATTGTTTTTGAGTAACTCAACACCTTGCAGAACGCGGTAGCATAAATTTATCGGACATATCTGCGTTTAACCCAATATTTCTCAAGCCTGAGTTTCTTCAAATAAGACTAAGCCATACTTCTCACCAGTAGGCAAAAAGCCAATTCCTCGATAAACTGCTTGGGCTGCTTGGTTATTATCACCTGTAAACAGGATGGCACGTTTTACTAAGAGCGATCGCGCATCTAGCAACGAGCCTGCTACTATACTTTTGGCATAGCCTTTACCCCGTAGCCCTGGCGGTGTCCAGACTCCACCAATTTGCACAATATCAGGTAGGCTGGCATTGAAAGCAGAGTAAGCAACTGGGGTATCTCCTTCTACCAAAACCCAATGCATAGCCTTAGCTTGACGTGATTCAATTACGAGACGGCAATCAGGTCTTAAACTGGGAGTATCTCTTTGTCCTAAAGTTTCCACATTATAAGCAGCGCACCATTCGCCCAGTAACTCCAACTCTTCTGGATGTGGTAAACGACACTGCACCTTTGCTGATGCTAAAGCTTCAGGTATTTGCAAATCTCGCAGTGTTAGAGAAAACAATATCTCAGACTCATTAAGCTGAGTCGGTCGATTGCTAAGTCCCAAAATGCTTTTTGTCGCTTCAACTTGTGCTGCTGGGCCACTAATTCCAGAAATAGCACGTCCAGATTGTGCCACAACTGCTTGTACCACTTCTGCTAGATTTACAGGGGCTTGGACTACAAGCATCCTATTCCAAAAGTGGGCTGCAACTGCCACTATATTTTCATCTATGTAGGCCGCCATATAAGTTCCTTGAAATATTGCACCTTGGTCAAGCAGTCCCGCCGCTCGCCAATTAGAGCGCAAAAACATAGAAGTATCGGTGTGTTGCAAGAGAAATGTTTCCAGCGATACTTCATCTCCAGGTTGCAGCGTTCTCAAAATAGGCACAAAAAACTCCTCAGTATCTAATAGCGCAGTTTTTTCAAATACACTATCAAATCAAATAGATAGTAATGATTCTCTCAATGGTGAAGATGATTTAAACCTTAGCAAAGGCGATCGCTAATCTCAACTAAAGCAATCCTATCTGATTGAAAAGGACACAGTTATGTTATCCTGTGTCCCTAAATTAAACTACTTCAAGATGCTAGGACTGCCGATAGCAGGCAAACTCCATTGAAAAAGTAGCCATACCAGAAGTAAGCGATCGCAATTCTGTAGAATACCCAAACATTCGCGCCAGCGGTACTTCTGCTCGAATCACCGTGTATCCCTGCATTGTCTCAGAACCCAACAACAAAGCCCGACGCGAGGATAAGTCACCCTGAATCCTTCCCATAAACTCATGGGGTGTTTCCACCTCTACAAGCATGATGGGTTCGAGGATATAGGGTTTGGCTTTGGCGATCGCACCCTCAATTGCTTGATGAGATGCTGACCGGAAAGCCAATTCTGAAGAGTCAATTGGATGATAAGAACCGCCATCCAAAACAACTTTCACCCCAGTTACCGGATAGCCTTGCAGCTTTCCTGATTGCATCGCCTCACGGAAACCCTTTTCGCAGGCAGGGATATATTCTTTGGGAATTGCACCTCCAACTACCCGATTCTCAAAGACAAACGGCTCATCTGTAGGTTCAATCCACCCAGTAATATGGGCGTACTGACCAGGGCCGCCTGACTGTTTTTTGAATCGGTAGTCAAAGGTAGCTTGTTGCCTAATGGTTTCGCGGTACGCCACAGCGGGAGTACCAACGAAAACCTCGGCATTGTATTCTCGTTGGATGCGCTCCAGGTAGATTTCCAAGTGGAGTTCGCCCATCCCAGAAATCAAAGTTGCTCCTGATTCGGGGTCGATGCTCAACCGGAAGGTGGGGTCTTCCCTTTGAAAGCGATTGAGTGCCTTGGAAAGGCGATCGCTATCTTCCTGCTTCTTGGGCGTAATTGCCAGTGTAATCACTGGTTCCGGCACAAACATCTTCTCTAGAGATACCAGTGGTTCCCCAGAACAGAATGTATCACCAGAAGCACAATCCACACTCAACAGAGCAACAATATCCCCTGCTACGGCAACTTGTACCTCTTCTCGCTTATTGGCGTGCATTCTCACCAAGCGACCGATTTGCACTCGCTGTTCAGTCCGCGAGTTGTAGACGGTATCGCCGGGTTTGAGCGTTCCAGAGTAAATCCGGGTGTAGGTCAACTGCCCAAAGGATTCAACGGTGAGTTTAAATGCCAATGCCACCAAGGAAGCATCGGGATTAGGGTAAACACTCACCGACTCTACGGTTTTGACCACTTCTCTATCCACGGGAGATGGTAGATAGAGCGCAACTGCATCCAATAAGTTTTGCACTCCTTTATTTTTGAATGCCGAACCCAGCAGTACAGGCGTAAATTCGAGGCTTAAGGTTGCCTGTCGGATGGTTTGCCAAATTAATTCTTTGGGAATCTCCTCACCCGCCAACAACATCTCGGTCATCGTTTCTGAGAACAGCGACAAAGTATCTAGCAGTTTGTCGCGTGCCTGTTGCGCCTCATCCCTTAGAGGTTCGGGAATTGCCTTTTTGACGCGGTTTTCCCCGTTCTCCCCCTCAAAGTAGTCGGCGGTCATTTCCACCAGGTCAATCACTCCCTGGAATTGGTCTTCACTGCCGATAGGATACTGGAGCAATACCGCATTTAGTTGCAAGCGATCGCGTATTCCCTGTACTACACGCAATGGATCTGCCCCCGTCCGATCCATTTTGTTGATGAACGCCAAACGCGGCACACGGTAGCGCTTCATTTGCCGATCCACTGTAATGGACTGGGACTGCACGCCCGCCACAGCACACAGCACCATCACTGCCCCATCCAATACCCGCAGGGCGCGTTCCACTTCAATGGTGAAATCTACGTGTCCAGGTGTATCAATCAGGTTAATTTGAGTATCGTGCCACTGGCAGGTGGTAGCAGCGGAAGTGATGGTTATACCATGCAGTTTTTCCTCTGGCATAAAATCCATCGTTGCACCCTTACCGCCTCCCCGCACTTCCTCAATAGCGTGGATTCTGCCCGTATAGAAGAGAATTCGCTCTGACAGCGTAGTTTTACCAGAGTCGATGTGAGCAGAGATACCAATATTTCGGATGCGTGTTCGGGGAATCATAAAATTTCCTTTTGTTCAAGCGACAAACAGTCACCAACTGAGTGGTGATATATTTTGTATTATATATGTAGTATGGTGAAAAGACAAGGCTGATAATATAGCGCCGGCAGCAAGCGAGTACTCGTTCGCTTTTAGCGTCTCGTAGAGAGCGTCTGAATAACCGGCGTTTTTGCATCCCCACCAAATATACGATTTGGTGGTGCAACAATTCAGTGGCGGGTCTGAATCCCCGACTGATAGCGCCGGCGGCAAGCGAGTCAGACGCTCCTGCGTCGCTAACGCTGCGCTATCGATAGCGCCGGCGGCAAGCGAGTATTTTCGAGTCGCGTCTTGATTCTGAATTCTGAATTCTGGATTCTGCATTCTTCTTCAACAAATATTTTTGCAACCCGACGAGAAACACTATTAATTAAGGGAGCGTTATGTTCTTATTAAACTTCATAAAAAAATATTAATTTTTAATACATAAATTGATTTTCTAACTCTCAATTTGATTTCTCATCTTTTACCACTTGAAGTAGCATCAGAGAGTGATAAATCCTTGATTTTATGGAAGTTTTGAATTTATCGCAGACCGAAATTGTAAAAGATGAGTATTTAGTTTTGTCATAAATTTAATATAACTAAAAATCTAAGGTAATGTATACATGACTTCCAGCATTACAGACAATATCCAAAGACATACTCTTTTAGTAGATGTGAATAACGAAAACCGAATTGCTTACCAAACTAACCGCACAGCGATCGCTGCATTCAATGCAATCGTAATGGCAGGAGCAGAGGCTTATATCAATGGGTTAAAAATCCCCGATACTCTGCTTAAATCCTTTTTAAATCTCTCCATGCAAATCAGCTACAAATATTTTCCTTCTCTTTTAGTTCCCTATGAATGGCTGTTGCAAGAAAGCGATCGCCTTGCAGAAGGGTCACACGAACTAATGAAGGTTCAATACAACCTACCCGAAGAAATGTTCAGTCTGATGTTAAAAGAGACAGAACTTTTATATCCCAAATACACAATGGCTTTATGGGAGAAAAAAGCATCTAACCTTGAGCAAGCTCAAATGCAGATGCTCGATGATTTGATCGCAAAAGCAGGCATCGAAGACGGAGACGAAATCTTAGATTTGGGATGCGGTTGGGGTTCTGCATCAAATTACATTCTTTCCCGGTTTCCCCATGTGAAAGTAACGGCTCTTAATTTGAGCCACGGGCAATGCGAATATATGCGGAAAAAAATGCGAGACCCTACCAGTTACCTAAGTTCAGATAGATTCACTCTATATGAAAAGGACTTTAATGATATTGATTTTGAGAATAAGTTTGATAAAATTATGGCGATTGGCCTGTTTGAACATATAGGGAATTTAACGAAATCATTTCAAAAACTGGCTTCTCTCCTCAAAGATGATGGCAAGGTGTTAATTCACATAATCACAACCAGATTACCTTATGATATAACCCATCCTTTTATCGACAAATATGTTTTTCCAAACATGAGGGTGTGGAGTTATGATGTCATTCCAAAGATTAATACAGACCTGAAAACTATTAATCAGTGGTATTTAAATGGTGCTAACTACTCAAAGACTCTGATAAATTGGTTAATGAATTTTGACCAAAATCAAGCTAAAGTCCAAGATTTCAATTATGGCATGAACTATGGCAATTTCTGCCGGATGTGGAGACTTTATTTGCTCTTGTGCATTGTGTATTTTGACGGTTTTGATGGTGAAATTCTTGGTAATGGTCAATACTTGTTGGTTCATGCGTGACAAGTTAATTGCATAATTCCTAATAATTTAGCGATCGCCCAACCATATTAAGAGCAATTTTTGGTTCTTTAGTGTAGGGGCCAGCAATATGTGTGTGAGTAGCATTGAATGGCAAATAAACGCTTTTATCACATTGGCTTTGGACAAAATGATTTAGGTTCATCGCCTCCCAGCATTGCACTATTATCTGGCGATCCAGAGCGATCGCACCTAATTTCCCAAACTTATTTACAAGATGTACGCGTGTTGTCAGAAAATCGCGGACTCAATAGCTACGTAGGATACTTACCGAATGGTCGCTGTATCTTATCAGCTACAAGTGGTATGGGTGCGCCTTCATTAAGTATTGTGGTCAATGAGTTGGTACAAGTAGGAATCCGACAAATTATTCGCATTGGAACTTGCGGTTCCATTCAACCTTATATACCAGTTGGTAGCGTTGTTATTAGCAGTGCAGCATTGTGTCGCCAAGGTGCAGCGAATGATATTGCGCCTGTGGAGTATCCAGCCGCAGCCGATCCTTTTCTGACAGTCGCTTTAGTTAAAGCTGCACGAGAATTAAAGGTTGAACATTACATCGGAATTACGGCATCAGTTGATACTTTTTACGAAGGACAAGAACGCACTGATTCAGCCAATCCAAATTTAATGCGATCGCTGCATGGCATTACAGAAGAATATCGGCGCTTGAATATCTTGAATTACGAGATGGAATGCGGCACACTATTCAAAATGGCAGGAGTGTATAATTTTGCTGCTGCTGCTATTTGTGGTGTAGTTGCTTCACGTACTGATAGTGAAAATATCATCTTAGAACAAAAAGATATCGCTGTGAAAAATGCGATCGCAACTGCTGTAAATGCAGCAGCAAGCTTTGAGTAAGCTAACAAATTTCTCTTATCCAACTTCTTAGTATGTCAGATTGAATCTGCTCTAAGTAGTTTCATCATGTCTTTACCTAATCTTTAATTTACCAATCAGTAATTCTATGTAAGATGTATTGAGTAAGATGCAATTTGATATTTTTAAGATATAAACCTCATCTACCTTGAGAACAGTAGTTTTGTAGGTTGGGTGCAGCGATAGCGTAACCCAACATAAAATTTGGTGGTAATGTTGGGTTGCGTTTCACTCCACCCAACCTACATAAATATATCTTTTAAAAAACTCTAGGTTTCAACATAGATGAGGTTTATATATAAAATAGTAGCTGATTTAAAACTAAAGAAGTAGTTATAAATGTCTATTTTAAATAGATACAATTTGAATTTTTATATTAAAAAGCTGTTCTTTTAACACTATGTTTTACAGCCACCATGATGAGTTTAGATATTAAGAGTAGTCAAAAAAATTGGAGCGCAGTATAACATGAAGAATGCTTGGAGGCGTTGGATTACAACCGTTAATCTAGCTGCAATTGCACTAATGCCGACGCTGATATTTTTAGCATTCTCTCATCGGGCAACAGCAGACGATCCAGGAGCGTGTTACATGATAACTTCCTCTGGTAAAACTGTTGGATTGGGAAGGATTTGTGGCAATATCATAGCCGCACCTTCAGACAATAGAGTTTTTCGAGTCTCAATCAAACGCCGTTTTGGTGGAACTCCTGTGATTGATGTCACCTTCAACGACAAAAAAACCTTTGAAATGATTGTAGATACAGGTGCTAGTGGAACCATTATCACTCAAGATATGGCGAATACACTGAAACTCCAGGCTACAGGTACAATGCAAGCCCAAATTGCTGATGGTAGTGAAGTAAAATTTTCAACGAGTAAGGTAAAATCTATTGCAGTAGGTGGAGTTACAGCCAATAATCTTCAAGTAGCGATCGCACCAAAAGGAAGCATTGGGCTATTAGGTCACGATTTCTTTGGCAACTATGATATTAAGATTCTGGAGAAAGAGGTAGAATTTCATCACCGCTAATGTTTGCAACTTCTTTAGATTTTTACTATTGAAATATCAAAAGGAATGTGAACCAAGGTACTCAGCACTCCTGAAGCAGCTTAAGAGCGTTATAGAATAGAAAGAAACCTTACATACATTACGCTGATTCAGCAGAATTGCCCATGACCACTTCTAAACGCCAATATCACATCACTACTTTCGGTTGTCAGATGAATAAAGCTGACTCAGAGCGCATGGCTGGCGTTTTGGAAGACATGGGCTTTGAGTGGTGTGAAGATCCGAATCATGCAGATGTGATTCTCTACAATACCTGCACCATTCGGGATAATGCTGAACAAAAGGTATATTCCTATCTTGGCAGACAAGCAAAGCGTAAACATGAGCAGCCTGATTTAACCCTCATCGTTGCTGGTTGTGTTGCCCAACAAGAAGGAGAAGCGCTGTTGCGGCGAGTGCCAGAATTAGATTTGGTAATGGGGCCACAACACGCCAACCGTCTGAAAGATTTGCTGGAGTCAGTATTTGAAGGCAACCAAGTTGTCGCAACCGAAGCAGTTCACATTATTGAAGATATCACCCAGCCGCGACGAGATAGTACAGTGACCGCTTGGGTGAATGTGATTTACGGCTGTAACGAACGCTGCACCTATTGCGTGGTTCCTAATGTGCGCGGTGTCGAACAATCTCGCACGCCGTCAGCTATCCGGGCTGAAATGGAAGAATTAGGACGGCAAGGTTACAAAGAAATTACTCTACTCGGACAAAATATTGATGCTTACGGCAGAGATTTACCTGGAGTGACAGCAGAAGGTAGGCATCTGAATAACTTTACAGATTTGCTTTATTACGTCCATGATGTACCGGGGATTGAAAGATTAAGATTTGCGACTAGCCACCCTCGTTATTTTACCGAGAGATTAATTCAAGCTTGTGCTGAGTTACCCAAAGTGTGCGAACACTTCCACATTCCCTTTCAATCTGGGGATAACGAACTTTTAAAGGCGATGGCACGGGGTTATACCCATGAAAAATATCGCCGCATTATCGATACCATTCGGCGGTATATGCCAGATGCCTCCATTAGTGCCGATGTAATTGTCGGTTTTCCTGGGGAAACAGAAGCACAGTTTGAAAATACCCTGAAACTGGTAGAAGATATTGGCTTTGATATGTTGAATACAGCAGCATATTCGCCGCGTCCAGGGACACCAGCCGCTTTGTGGGACAATCAACTAAGTGAAGAAATTAAAAGCGATCGCTTGCAACGGCTCAATCATCTGGGAAACTTGAAAGTAGCAGAGCGATCGCAACGTTACTTTGGACGCATTGAAGAAGTTTTAGTAGAAGACCAAAATCCTAAAGATCCAACCCAGGTAATGGGACGCACTGGTGGTAATCGTTTGACCTTTTTTAGCGGTGACATCAAAGAACTCAAAGGGCAGTTGGTGAAGGTAAAAATTACCGAAGTTCGGCCTTTTAGCTTGACGGGTGAACCAGTTGAAGTGAGGCAAACCGTTTTGCAGTAAGAACCATTTGAAGATTATACCCCTGACTTATGATGAAGTTACCGCAAACGATTCCAGTTCTTCTTTTTGGGGCTAGCTTGGCTGTAATTTCCCCTCAACATTGTGCTGCTTTCAATGTTCAAGAAATAGCTATTATTGCTCAAGCATCAAACGATTTGCCAATGGTCAAATCGGCTGGACTGTCCCCCGAAATGGATGTGCCTTGGTCGAAAGCCGTAAAAATTGTTGACCCCTTTGAAGGGGAGTTTGTTGGAGTTTTCGACCGCAATTCATTAGGTGGCTATTTGTTCCGTGAGGGTTCAACACAAGTTATTAGTTTGTGGACACCTTCGAGTATTCGAGTACTCGTAACAGTAAATTCGGGACAAGCAAGGTCTTCTTTCTACACCGCTGGTCGTGTGTATCCTAGACCTGACTATCTTAGATTTGTCACGACTAAAAAAGTAGATAAGCTTTTACTCAAGGTCAGAGAAAAAGTTTTTCAATTAGACGGTTCAACCGGCACGTTTACTGTCAGTAAAGAATTAGCCACTGCTTTGAAAAATTCTCCAGATGAGAATTTAGATATCAGATTAGTGTTAGAAGGAGGTCAAACTGTTGATAGCGAAATTGGTAAAGGAACGGTAAAAGCTTGGCGAATTATTTATTAGACCTCTTGCATAAATCAAAAATAATCAAGAACCCCACCCCGCCAAAGCTACGCTTTGTCTCTCCTCCCCGCAAGCCTACGGTGTATACACAAGTCTGAAATAGTTAATTAACCAAGGTTTTACCCCACCCTAACCCTCCCCTTATAAAGGGGAGGGAACTAAATTTGCCGGTTTCCACCCTTTATAAGGGGGGATTAAGGGGGGTAATTTGACTTGTGTATACACGGAGGGGGTTGGGGGTGGGGTGTTAGGGACTTTTGCAAGAGGTCTATTAAGCGATTGAATTTTTCAGCCAAGTATTTTCTATATTTAATAAAGAAAAAACCTCTCCATTCTCATCAAAAGTTGACTGATAAAACTTTTTTATAGATTTAATAAGAACGAACATTGTTAGAAGTAAGCCTGATTAATTCTTCAACATTGTTAGAGATTGTATTGCAAATAGTATTTAAAGGTAAGTCATTAGGATCAAACCCAAAAGGTTCTTCGATTTCTGAGCCAATTTGTTCAATGCTTAATAATGTAAAACTTACAAAAGCCATTACTATACCAGTCCACCAATTTAAAAAGCTCACAATTTCCAAAGGTAATATAAGACAAAAAATTAATAACAGTTGTCTGAGTTTAATAGTATATATCAAAGGCAGCGGCGTTTTTAAAATGCGTTCGCAACCACCTAAAATATCAACTAAATCATCTACACAATTATGCAGAGTAGTTAATTGATAGACATTTAGACAATTTCGGTCATGCTGATACTGCAAATAATCTCCTATCCAATAAGCAATTTGTAGTGGCGGATGATCGCTATCTTGGAGGTGTAAATATTGTTTTTCAGACATTAATGATGCCAACTGAGTGTCTAAAGGCACTGATCTTAGATGTAACTTCATTGCAATTGCAAAAGCAGTTACTAACCGAAGCATTGCTTCTTTTTCTAATTTATCTTCTGGTGTCTTCTCTTTAACTATTATCGCAATTCCACGAGTTAAATTACGCGATGTATTAACTAAAGCTCCCCATAGTTGACGACCTTCCCAAAATCTATCATGAGCCGTATTCGTCCGAAAGACTAATAGTAATGTAAAGCCAATATTAAAGCTTAAAACAGCATTGGTAAGAATATTGCTGGAATCTGAAAATGCGATTGGTAATCCTAAATGAGCTAAAAATGATATAAAAGTACCATATATAGTACAAAAAATTACCCAAGGAAGAATAATAGAGATAATTGACCTTTCAAGCCTAAGAGTTACTTGAAGCCAGTTCAGCTTTTCGCCTTTGTAAAGATGATACTTCTCTCTTAAAGAGTTTTTAGAATTATTTTGAAAATAGTTAGGTTGTTTCATATTGGTAAGATTTGAGGATTACATCAATTAGCAAACTAACTTTTTTAGCTAAATATATCTTGCTTAAGCAAGATATATGCAAAATCTAGGTTTCCAAATAGTCACTATAGTGTAACTATAATAAACACAAATTATAGTTGTAACATTGAAATTTATTTCTGTGAACCATCTTTAGGTAGGTAAATTCAATACTGTCTTCCAATTCTTCACCACAAACCTGATTTTCTGCTGATATTGATTAAATTTTGTGGTCTTTCACTGATTTATGAGATAGTTAGACAAAATTTCCAGCTATTTACAGTAAATATTTATTTTTTCTTACCGACAGAGCGATGCCTACGACAGACTACGCCTAAAGATTTGGGTTAATAATAGTGTAGCGAATGCGTAACTCTCAAGCTATAAAAGGAGATAAACCCAATGAAATTTGATATTAAGCCAGAGAGTTACCCAATTTTAGCTGTCCGTTTTGAGAAAAACTATTATTGCGTGAAGGGTTATGCAAATACTTTTTAAAAGGACAAAACTATGTCATTACTAGATGATTTAGTTGAAACTTATTTTAATAAAGATTTAGCAACAGTATTTACACAAGTTGGCATTGAAAGTATCAAAGTTACCGAAATCAATCGGCAAATTCTCAAAAAAGTAATAATCGCTCAATAGTTACTAGAGTCTGCTGGAGGTAAAAGCGATCTTGCTATCAATAAAGCTGATAATATTAAAACTATTAAGGCGCGATCGCATTAGCTAGGCTACATATCAGCAGGCAATCCTAGCAATGCAGACAGAGACAGAAAACTATTTGACGCGATCGAGTTATTTCAATCAATTATTGCTGGTCGCAGTACTATTAATGGTGGTAGATGAGTTTAATCTTTAAACTCTCCTCAACCAAGCAGTGGGTTAAAAAATTTATAGTTTCTGTCCTGCATAAATCGATCGCACTTCGCCATTACGTCGGACGACTGCTTCGCCATTACTGACATCTACTAGTGTCCAACCGCTGGAGCCGATACCTTCACCCATATTGATGCGGCGAGTCACACCATCGATTTTAAACAAAGCGGCAGATTTGTTGCCCAACTCTAGCAATCCCTCTAAGGTATTACTCGGAGCAACTGCGATCGCAGTTGCCGGATATACTTGTTCCTGGGTAATAGTTGGTTCTGACTCTGGTGCGAGTGCAGCACGCAATGGAACTACTGGTAATGCAGGCAGAGGTTTGGGTGTTTGGCGCACGGTAATGGGTGCAGTTTTTGCTGCCACCGGTTTGAGTTCGGCTCGTACAGCCGCAGCTAACATATTGACAGTTACAGGCTTGGCAGCTTGTCGAACTGTATTCAGGGCAGTTTTCACAACATTAGGTTGAGATACCCGTAACGCACTGGCAACTTGTGGTAAAAGTGTGGGAGTCCCTGGAATGGCTGGAAGGGCGTAGCGCATTGGTGACGGCGCTTGATAAACGGGGACATAGATGCGCTCAACAACGCTTCCAGAACGATTGGGGGCTGGTGGTGTATTATTAGCTAGAAGTGGAAGTCCTGGTAGATTACCAGTTGCTTGTTCGCGACCAAGGGCTATTTGGTTAGTATTTGCCTGAGTGGAGAATCTCGGACTGAAATATTTTTGATTGGGCGTTGCTCCTTGCTTGTCTATAACAGCCAGGGATTGGAGCATATAGTCAACTAACTCTGCCTCTATTTCTGTTTTTACTGGCAACTGTGCTTGCGGTTGCGGCAGCAAAAGCGCTGACTCAGGCAATTTGGTATTTAAAAGATATACAACTCCAGATTGCACCAAGTAGATCGTACTAGCGATCGCCACGCCTAAAGTTGTTCCTACAATCAGCAGTTTGCCCAAAACCGAACTAGTTTTTTGACGCTTTCTACTAACTGATTTAACAGTAGAGGTGCCAAATACAACGGTACTCAATTGCTTGTGGTTATCTTGAGCAACTGACTGTACTCCTTGGTTCAAAGTAATCTGTGGTATCGTAACTGTTTGCAGAGGCACGTATTCTGGAGGCGATTGGCGTTGAGCTTGGGCGGAAACTCCAGCAACAGAGTGGCTCGATCTGTTCTGACTACTGTGCCTAACAGTTTGAGAAGGTAGATTACCACTAGCATCCAGAATGTAGTCGATATCGGCAAAGAGTTCATCCATTAGGCCATCAGCATAGTTTTCTATCGACCAAGGCTCGTTGGTGATTAAGTCTTCTGATGGTTCTGGTACTATGAGACGGGTACTGGCTTCTTGTAACATAGACGTTCTGGGTTGTTGCTTGGACGAGGAAACGCCAC
The DNA here is from genome assembly GCF_036918015.1 of Nostoc sp. Classification (GTDB taxonomy): domain Bacteria; phylum Cyanobacteriota; class Cyanobacteriia; order Cyanobacteriales; family Nostocaceae; genus Nostoc. The sequence goes on along the minus strand of NZ_JBALEO010000047.1, from coordinate 39,284 downwards.
CCCTACTGGCTTGAAAGTGCTGAGTGCTGAGTGCTGAGTGCTGAGTAAAAATACTAGTTCCCAGTTTCCAGTCCCCAGTCCTTCTTTCATACTTGGTGGTGAAACTTGTTTTATTGAGACTGCCTGGAAATTAGGATTATAAGAGGAGGCAGCAGGTAGAGGGCAGTTATTACTGAAGTAAATAAGTATGAATAAAAACTTCAGATTTGGGTAATTACCCGGTTTAAAAAGAAGAAGTGTATTAAGACGTGTTGAGCGAGATACAAAGCTTGGAGCCGCTTTGTCTCCGGTCTTGCGCCAATCCTATGCAGTTGTGCGTGGGTTACTCCTGTCTGCTACCTCCTGAATAATGAAACATCCAATCCCCCATCTGATTGAGATAAGTTGATTGAGTGTTGGTATTAAACTCTACTTTCATCTGGGGATTGTTGATGATGCCACTACTAATCTTTATGTCATCTATCATACCAATCTCTCTCCCTACTACTATACTCAGTCTTTATCAAGCTTGTGTTAAGCTAACGCTGGAAACTCTGACTGGCTCTTGCTTCTACGCAATTCTAGATATAATAATAAGGCGTTAATATCCGCTGGGTTTACACCACCTATACGTGCAGCTTGACCAAGGGTGAGTGGTTTTATGTGAGTCAGCTTTTCCCGTGCCTCTTTAGAAAGAGTATCAATTGTTGTGTAGTCTAAATCGCCAGGTAACTGGCGGTGCGCTTGGCGGGCAATTTGGTCAATTTGATTTTGTTGCCTAGCGAGATAGCCAGAATACTTGATGTCAATTTCTGCGCCTTCTTTCTCGGCCCGGTTGAGGTTGGGGTTTCCCAGTCCGAACCTGTCGAGGTCAACGTAATGTAATCCTGGACGCCGCAACAAGTCGTTGAGGGTAATCGAACCTTTAATTGCTTGTTGAGTATCAGATGCGATCGCTATTCCAATTTCATCATGTTCTTTAACTCGTGTAGCTTGCAATCTTTGTTTTTCTGTGGTAATATTAACCTGTTTTTCAGTAAACATATCCCAGCGGCGATCGTCAATTAAACCAATCTCTCGTCCCAAGGGTGTTAGGCGTTGGTCGGCATTGTCAGAACGCAATAGCAATCGGTACTCTGACCTACTGGTAAGCATCCGGTAAGGTTCCCGTAGGTCTTTTGTACACAAGTCATCAACTAGCGTCCCAATGTAACTTTGCTCGCGCGCAAACACAATCATTTCTTGAGAGCGAACAAATCGAGCGGCGTTAATTCCCGCCACCAGGCCTTGAGCAGCAGCTTCTTCATAACCTGTAGTGCCGTTAATTTGCCCAGCACAAAACAGTCCGGCAATCTTCTTAGTCATCAGTGTGGGGTAACACTGAGTTGCTGGTAAATAGTCATATTCCACTGCATAGGCGGGACGCAGCATCACACATTTTTCCAAACCGGGGAGAGTCCGCAACATTTGCAACTGCAAATTTTCTGGCAACCCTGTAGAAAATCCTTGGATATACAGTTCGGGTATATCTCTTCCTTCCGGTTCAATAAAGATTTGATGGCTTTCCTTATCGGCAAAGCGGACAATCTTATCTTCAATACTGGGACAATAGCGCGGCCCCTTGGCTTCCACCCAACCGCCATAAACTGGCGACAGGTGTAAATTTTCTTGAATCAGGCGATGGGTTTCGGCGGTTGTGCGGGTGATGTAGCAAGGCATCTGTTCCCGTTCTACCCACACATCTGGGTCAAAACTGAACCAACGCACATCTTCATCCCCTGGCTGGATGAGCATTTTACTATAATCCACCGAACGCTTGTCTACCCGTGCCGGAGTTCCAGTTTTAAGTCTGCCGGTTTCAAATCCCAAGCGATTTAGGGTTTGTGTCAATCCTTCAGCTGCAAATTCTCCAGCACGTCCAGCTGGCATTGATTTGTTACCAACCCAAATTTTGCCGCCCAGGAACGTGCCAGTTGTCAAGATGACTGCTTTACATTGGAACCCTACACCAAAATAAGTTTCAACACCGATGACTTCACCGTTAGCACCCAGCACTAAGTCTGTTGCCATACTTTCACGGATTGTCAAGTTATCTTGGTTCTCAACAATATTTTTCATCACCGCTGCATATTCGCGCTTATCAGTCTGGGCGCGTAATGCCCAAACAGCGGGACCCCGTGAAGAGTTGAGGATACGTTTTTGCAAGTAGGTGCGGTCTGCAACTTTACCAATTTCCCCACCAAGTGCGTCTACCTCATGAGTCAACTGAGATTTAGCTGGGCCACCTACTGCTGGGTTACAAGGTTGCCAAGCGATTTTATCCAAGTTGAGCGTCAATAACAGGGTACGACAACCGAGGCGTGCAGAGGCGAGAGCTGCTTCGCAACCGGAGTGACCTGCACCGACGACTATGACATCAAAAGCGTCTTGGAATTCAACGGAATTGTGCATGGTCATACTTACAGGATCGGCAAGCTTAGAGTTCTTTTCAATTTTAACTGTTCCAGTGGTTTCATGGATGTAACTTTCTAATAAAAAAGTTATCAAATTTACTAGTACTCAATTAAAGGCAAGGTTTCATTTTTTAACTTTAGTAGGAAGTGAAAAATATGATTTTTTAAAATTTGTGACAACATTCCGGTTTGGCGATCGTAGCTATTGTTCATATCGTTAGCCAAGATAAATTCATTTATAACTCGTATGTATGAGATATTTTCTCTAATTTGGATGAAACTATAGTTCAATACCGATAAATCATCTGTGATTTTAATTTAGCAATAATAGATATTTCCTAAAAACTTCTTAATTTTATTCTTAAGTCACCAAACAATTATTTAAAAATGAAACTCACCCTCAGAAATCAAAAAAATATTCCTAGGTTTATTAGAAAGACAAGTTTCATCAGTATCGTTATATTGATGATTTTTGTATTAGTAGCTAGCAATGAGATTACCCACCACAAAGTTGCTATAACTGCTCAACCATTACAAGAATGCTTGAGTAATAATTCATTACCTTGTATAGATACCTCTAAAACAACATCAGAACCATTTATTCCCGATCCAAAATTAAATGCTAAAGAGCGTTTTTTATCTGCGATCGCTAGAAAATTATCCACAATTCCCCAGCCTGGGACTTATGAATATACTTTGCTGCGAAGCTATGGTGCAGTATTCGTAAATCCAGATATTGGGATTAAACTGCCGCAAAAAAATATGTTTGCTAATGAACAAGCAACCCAAGAGTTTCAAGCTACTTTAACAATGGGTCATGTTGATGGCACTAACGACTGTTATTTACAAAAATCGGCGGCTGATGCTTTAAATAAAGCGCGAATCCAGCAACAAATTCCGCTAAAATCTGGTTATGGTTCTGGTGATTGTACTCGCACTTTCAATACTAATTTAAAATTTTGGAATAAATATGCTAACAATCAAGTTTTAGCAAAAGTTCAACAAGGTAAAGAAACAAAAATTCTCGGTTTAGTTGCACCTCCCGGAACTTCACAACATATATGGGGATTAGCAATTGATTTACGCATAGGCAATAAAGAGCAAAGAAAAGCTCTCAATCAAAATGGTTGGTTTCAAACTGTAGAAAACGATGTTCCCCATTGGACTTATGTGGGTTTAGCTGAAGAAAACTTACCTCTGTTTGGTTTTAAGAAACAACCTATTCGAGGCATTACTTATTGGATTACGCCGCTTTAATTGTTAGATAGCATGAAAACTTGGGAATACTAACCTTAAATGTGTATTGTCAGGGATTTAGGTATGCCAAACGAAGCTGCTAACCAGGAGCAAACTTTCCTGATTGATTTACTAAGAGCAACTTATCAAAATCAGGAAGTATATCCAATTCTGCAACATAACTTAAGCAAACTCAATGATAATTTAGCTTTAATGTTGCGAAAATGGGTAAGCGATCGCTTTGCTAAAGAACCTGCTATTGCTATTAATTTAGCTAGAGTCATTATTAAACTGAGTAGCATTATTCAAGAGTTTGAACAAGGGAACCCTGCAAGTAATTTGGAAATTGCGATTGCTGGTTATGAAACAGTTCTACCGATTGTTACCCATGAGGCTTTTCCTAAAGAATGGGATATCGTCCAGCAAGCTTTGGTAACAGCTTATCAGCAACACCAGCAAATTCTCTCTAGAACCATTGGTGAACTCCGAGAGCAGACTTTCCAAAGCCAGACTCAAATCAATACATTAACCGATCAATTACAAAAAGAATTACAACAAGCAAAGCTACAAGTCAATGACTTAAAAATAGTAATTACACAGTTACAACAGAAAGAAGATAATTCTGAATCAAGGACAGAGATAACATCTTTAATAGCTGAGTTTCAAGAGTTAAAGCAGCGTCAGATTCGTGTAGAGCAGTTTACTACTACAGCTAACGTTTCGCCGAAGACTGAGCAATTCAACACTGCTATTTTCTATGATATTGAAAACTTAACAATGGGTAGAAGCAACCCCAACTTAAATTTTTCTCTGAAAGAAATTCAAACAAATCTGAAAAACACTACCCTAGTTAATAAAATTGCTATCCAATGCGCTTATGCTGACTGGAGTGATTCTCGATTAAAGCGACTCAAGAATGAGATTCAAGAACTTGGCATTGAAGCAATACAAATTTTTGATTATAGTCACAAACGGAATGCAGCAGACATGCAACTAGCCATTGATGTCATGGAATTAGCCCAGAGTCGTCCTACACTGCAAGTTTTCGTTATTGTATCAGGTGATGGTGCATTTGCCGCTTTAGCTAAAAAGCTCCATGAATATGGAAAGACTGTAATTGTATGTGCTTACGAAGTACAAATTAATCGTATTCTCAAATCTGTTTGCGATCGCTTTATACCTATACCTGCTCCCCAAGCAAAAATAGAGGATATTCCAATTAATCAAGTAACTAGCGAGAGTCCATTAAATGATGATATTTTAGTATTAACCAATCAAGTTTTGCAGGATTTAAAGAAGAATTTTGAGCAATTAAATCAGCTTAAACAAGGTGGTATTCTTCTGCCTCAAATTCACAAAATATTGAGAGAGAATATTCCCAATTTTGACCAAAAAAGAGAAAATAATGGTTACAAATTGACAATTTTTTTGAATAAAGTCATTGAAGGAACAGATATTTGTCTATCGAGTGACAACAATAAATTAATTTTGCGAGAAACCTTAAATTTAGTCTCTAATGGCTCATCAAATAGAACTTTAAATGGTGGTAGCGCTTATTTAAAGCCTAGAGTGCTTACTACAAACTCCGTTAACTTATCATAATCGCGTTTAGCTCCGTTCTTCAACTCTTGTAAAAAGTACTTTTACAAGAGTTGAAGAAAGAGTATCCTAACGACTGTTATTCATTAACAATCGTAAAGCCTTCATAATCAACGACTCCACTTACAGCATTTGGTAAATTAACGTTACCAAGTAAGGTGGCGGTTGCAAAGCCAGCGCCATTAGTACCCGTGGCACTACCTAAACCTAGACCTGATGCAGCAAGTTCATCTTGGTAGCCTGTGATCTCATAGACAGCGCCAGTTTCCACCCAACCGATCAATCTTTGAGAACCGAAGTTAGTAAATGACAACCCAGAATCTGCGTTGAGATTCAAAGCTTGCCCTGAAGGAGTTCTCAGAGCAATCGGCGCAGATAGCTGACCAGTGAGTAGATCGACTTTGTAAAGCTGGTTCCCATCTCTATCATTAGTTCTAAAATCGCTAGCAAGAGCGCGAGTATTACCAGGATTGAGATTGTCGATGGCTAATCCATCGGCAAATTGAGAGTTGGTAGGTTGAGTTCCTTGTCTTTGTGCAGCAGTAGTAGCTGGGCCAAAGTTGTCTACAAGGCTAATAGTTCCAGGGGTAGCTGTAGTAATTCTATAAAGAGAGCTTCCTACTGGCCCATTTGCGGGATTCGGATTCCCTGAAATGTTGTACAGAGCAGTACGATTAAAGTCAGCACCTGACTCAAATCCAAAACGACGTAGGTCAGATGGTGTACGGGTTGGTGAGGTCGTGGCTGGAGCAAAAGGTTGATCTACATTATTAACGACAGTAACAGTTGGATCGATTGGTGTTGTAGCACCAGTGACTCGTGCTTCGTTAACCGCACCTACCCTTCCGGTAATGGGGTTAGTTCCCAAACCTTCTAAATCGGCGGTAGTAGCAGTAGCTGGAAGATTGACTGTACCTACTCTTGTAGGAGTAATAGAACCTCCAGATCCAGAAGGGATCAAAAAGCGGTAAACGTCAAGTTGCTTGCCATTACTAGCGTTGCCGTCACGATCCTCTCCAATGGTATAGCCGTAAAGAGCCATAAGAATTTTCCCCTTATTCAAACTGTAAAACTTTTGGGAACACTCCAAATATGCAAATTGCTATCTGACTAAAAGCTTGTACGACACAAACAAAGCTAACTTTGCTAGGCTGAGATTTAAGATTAGTTTGCGTTATCTTACTTTGCTTATATAGCCGAGAAGTTTGCAAAACTGAAATACTACTAAACTTTTGACTGTAAACAGGCTAAGAAAACTTAACTCCAGATTATTGTAATTACTATTTACTCAAGTTGTGAAATTAGGATATGTGAGAACTTGACGTCGGATGTAAAAATCTCAAAACTACATCTAGCTACACTTCCACACATTTCTTGGAACCCATTATTTCCAAATTTGATTACAATGAACCGAGAGTTAAGTATCTTTTCTTTGTCCATTAAAAGTCAAAAAATTAGGTTGTAAATCTGTATTTAGAGTTATCTTAGCAAGAGTGTATTTGAATAATGTTAAGAATATTTTTCCTAATCATTAAGGTTGAATAGCATCTTGGTTAAGGTTTAGCTTTTGCTGAATTTTTGACTGGATTATATACTTTTTTATTATTTTAAAAAAGAAAAATTATTGGCTACATTAATATATAAGTAGACTTTCTGTTTTTGAAACTGTTACAGTTTAACTGTGAGTTTGTTTGCATACAATAATTGCTTTAATAGCTATTAAAAGATTTTTGTTTGCAGGCGATCGCTTTTAAACTCTTCATTTTAAAATAAATTGTAAAAAAATAATTAAATAAGAGTTTAAGGACGAAATCAAAAATAAATTTTCATGTTTCACTGTTTGCCTTTGATCTGATTTGTCCAGGAAACTAATGAATTTCGAGGAAAGATATAGCAGTTCTCGGTTAAGTGAGGTACAAGAACCCCACCCCCAACCCCCTCCCCGCTCTTCGAGAGGGGACTATAATGTACCTTATGTGATTAGGAAACGCTATAAATCAGACCTTTATTCAAGCGTAAACGCACAGTACAAAGCCGGAGACGTTTCCGTGACTCCGGGCTTCTCTTCATATATTGCAACCTAGATGCAATAAAATTGCTCCTCTAGTTTCAGCAAAATATTAATTAGAAAGTGGATTTATTATTACTTGACTTCGCTGGGTTCAAATTTAGTTACCTTACCTTTCTTAATGGCAACAATCACATCATAATGCGAACAGTAAGCGAATGTGACATCATTAGCTTTGTTATAAAGGTTAACTACATGACCGGCACCACCTACCTGGATACCGATTGGTTCCAAGTCAGCAAAAAAGAAACGACGTAGTTGATCGCCACTACCAATTTGACCCTTACTCTTAGTAAGCAAGTCTATTTTTTGTGCTACAGACATTTCTTCGGCTGCTGATGCCTGTACTAATAACGGATTGATCGCCTTTAATGGTACGTCCCAAACTGTGAAAAAACCAACCAAGGCTACGCTTGTAAGTAAGGGTGCAAGTTTCATTTGTTTCTTTTCTTTGTTTTATCCTGAACATCCCAAGCATCTCAGGTGGCAGTGAGAGCTTATTGAAACTAAGCCACTATTTTCATGAATTTATCCTTTGAGAAAATTTAGTTAATTCTCAGGATTTTCTCAGCTAATCATGGTTGCTCAAAGTCACAGGAAAATTTAAGTATTTTCTCAACAAAACCTCATTTTTAAGTGCGTGAGGGTAACTTAATATGATGAGCAATGCTTTCATTGCAGTGATGTTATTGTGACTAGACCCAAAAGACCACATCGCCAAATCTATAGAATTTCAGGACAAACATATCTCTGGATAGCAATGCTAATTTTTGGAGCATCTAGCGCCGTTACCCGGAAACTAACAGAAATTGGTGCCCAAAATTTTATCGGTAATCGCAATCCGATTTCTTTGTGTAATGTTTTATTTGTGGGAAACCTTTGCGCTTTGATACTTCTGATCCTAATCTATGGGCGGCAGTGGAACAAAGCTACTTTGAAGCAACTCTCAAGGAAAGATTGGGTCAGTCTAACAGCAGTGGCTATTTTATCAGGAGCGTTAGCCCCTGGTTTAATTTTCCAGGCACTGGCACTCACAAGGGTGAACAATGTCATCTTAGTGGGACGCTTGGAACCGCCTCTAACTTTGGCTTTATCAGTCTGGTTATTGAGAGAACGGGTAAATATTTGGGAATTTATTGGTGCGATCGCAGCTTTTGTTGGCGTTATCCTAACTATTATCCTTCAGCCTGCAACAGGAACCATGATGAACATGGGAGGTTTCGGTTTAGGTATAGGGGAATTTTTGGCAGCAGCCGCATCTGTGGCCATAGCCGCTTCTACGATTATTAGCAAGAAACACCTTTCGCAGATTCCTTTGGGAATCTATAGTATTTTTCGGACTGCACTTGGGACTGTAATCTTTTTCTTCATTGCTTTAGTCCTCTATGGCAAGGATCATTTTGCTGATGTCCTTTCACCATTCTTGTGGCAGTGGATGTTTCTCTATGGCGGGTTGATTGTGGTGGTAGGCCAGTCTTTTTGGGTTAAAGGCTTGAAAACTTCCACTGTATCTACAGCTTCCTTAATTAGCTCATTTGGCCCAATTGTGGGAATTATAGCAGCCTATTTAATTTTGGGTGAAGCCCCTACCCGACCTCAATATATTGGCGATAGCTTGATTTTAGGAGGTATATTCTTGAGCCAAGTTGGCACCAGGCGTCAGACTTCTAGCGGCAAGGTAAATTCTACTCCAGCACAGCAACAGGTAGAAACTGGTATGGGATTCAAAGGGATTTGAAGGATGAAAATTCTAGATCGCTAAAGATGTGATAAATCATCACAAAGACGCGATGAATCGCTGTCAAGACGAAAGACTGATTATTGTAGAGACGGCGATTTATCGCGTCTCTTACCTTAACCATTCTGCACAGCGGTAGTAGTATGTCAAAATAAAAATACCCGATACATCAAGGTGAGCGATCGCTCCCAAAGCTAGATTAAAGGATTGACCTGAGCAATGGCAGACCCAACCAATCAAAATCAAGCGGGAGAAGTAGCTCCCACCACTGCTGACAAGCAGGTTCCTAGTACAGACTCACCCGAAGCCACAGATATTCCTACTGCCAACGCGCCAGATCCTAAAGCCGCAAACTCCGAAGATAGTCCCAAAGCTGCTAAACCGGTTGCTGTACCACCCAAGCGAGAAAAACCCGCAGCCGCAGCTAAAGCCGCAACAGGAGAAAAACCCGCCGCCGACGCAACAGAAGAAAAACCCGCCGCAGCTAAAGCCGCCAAAAAGGAAAAAGCCCCATCTGTTGAAGATAAGCCATTTGTAGAGTTCATTGAGCAAGACTACTTGCCAGCTTTACAAAAAGCGATCGCTCAAAAAGGTGTGCAAGATTTACAGGTGTCTTTTGCCAAGCAGAAGATGTCAATCACTGGCTTTGAATCCGCCGAAGAATGCTGGCAAATTATCGGCAGTTGGTCAGAAATTGGTAAGCGTCAGTTTAACCTGTATTTCCCCGATGAAGATATTCAAGGGAAAAAGGGATTTTCCTGTAATGAAGGCAAAAAACCCAGCACTCTTGAGTCATTCTTAATCGATGAGCGCAGAATTACACTCGATTTGTTGGTATTTGGCTTAGTTCAGCGCTTAGACGGTCAAAAGTGGTTAGGTAGAAATTAGTCATTGGTCATTAGTCATTAGTCATTGGTCATTGGTCATTGGTCATTAGTTTTTAACAAAGGACAAATGACAAATGACAAAGGACAAAGGACAAAGGACAAATGACTAATAATAATTAAAGTTCGTGGAAATGGTAGGTAACGGCTCCAGTATTGGGGTCGTTATCAATTTTTACATAACCTGATTTGTACATCTCTTTGAGACTAGCTTCCACTTCAGCAAAGCTGGCTCCTGTAAACTTTACGCCTTGAGTGACAGTTAAAATACCACCTTTGTTTTCCGCTGCTTCAATCAGTTTCATCATGAGTTGGTTGCCTGTTGGTTGGTGGACTTGAGAAGCAACTACTGCTTGATTCAACGGCACACCAAAGGGAGATACACCCGCTTTTAATCTCAAGTTGTGTTCGTATTCGTTAACCATATTGGGGATAAAGAATAAATCCACGAACTGCCCTATACCAAACACACCACCAGTCAACAGCCATAACAAACCAGTTCCGATCTTGCCATTGTAAAAACGCTGCAATCCTCCCACCCCGATAAATCCGACTGCACACAAGATATAAGAGACAAGAAGTCGGTCTTTCTGCTGCTGATTGTTTTCAAGATTCATCTTGTTTTCAACCTTTTGGATTTACTCTTGTTGTTTAAGATGGTTTTTTCTGACTGTTTTTTATACCAAGTGCTAATAGCTAGACTTACATTTTGCACCAGTTACTTTCTAACAATTTTCATAATAGACAATGCTTTTGTGATTTGAAGTTGTGGGCACTGTCTAATCTCCAGTTAGTGAGAAAGGTGCAAAAAATAACTAAAGTACTCAGATTTTTCAGTAATTATGCTACTCATGGATTGTTAATTTTAAGATGCCCAACGTATTAGTAGAACCCCATGAATTTATTGTAGTAACAAACAGAGAAAATTACTGAGATAGTAGTGCTTTGAGAATCAAGAGGTGAGTGCTACTCCACTTGAACGAGATAATGCTGCTTGCCGAACTATATTTATTTGACTACCAATCCGCGATTTTTGATTCCGCAAATATTGAATGATTGTTGCAACTCTTAATGTTTTGCTTATAAATTTCTCACCCGCACCTTGGTAGACTGAACTTTATACAATTGGATTATTGTGGGCTGTTACGGTTTGCCAGAGCATTTCTGGTGAAGCAGTCCGGTCTTCTCCCAAAGGGAAAGGCTCACACCAGCAGGGTTTTCCACGCCACTTGCTCCACTTGGGGAGACCCCATCGCCCTTGGCGTCTCCCCTTCTCCCAAAGGGAGAGGCTAGCGCCAAGGGAGAAGACCGCAGTGGCTCCCCATGAGGAACTGCCGTTACCGTGGCGGTAGGGACGTAAGAGCGTCACCCGAAAGGTCTACTTAAGATAATAAAGACGAAAGAGAAATCAAGACATGGTAGATTCCCTCAAAAAACCAGGCTTTGAAGAAATCCGGCCAGGGATTAAAGTCCCGGCAAAAGAAACCCTGTTAACACCTCGGTTTTATACTACCGATTTTGATGAAATGGCACGGATGGATATCTCCGTCAACGAAGACGAGTTACAAGCCATTCTCGAAGAGTTCCGCACTGACTACAACCGCCACCACTTTGTTCGGGATGCCGAGTTTGAACAATCCTGGGATCATATTGACGGCGAAACTCGCAAGTTGTTCGTTGAATTTCTAGAACGTTCTTGTACGGCAGAGTTTTCCGGCTTTTTGCTCTATAAAGAACTTGGTCGTCGCTTGAAAGGAAAAAGCCCTGTTTTGGCAGAGTGTTTTAACCTGATGTCACGGGATGAAGCGCGTCACGCTGGCTTTTTGAACAAAGCTTTGTCGGACTTTAATATGTCCCTAGATTTAGGGTTTTTGACTAAGAGTCGCAGTTATACCTTCTTTAAACCGAAATTCATCTTCTACGCTACTTATCTTTCTGAGAAGATCGGTTATTGGCGCTACATCACCATTTATCGCCATTTAGAAGCACATCCCGAAGATCGGGTTTATCCAATCTTCCGGTTCTTTGAGAACTGGTGTCAGGATGAAAACCGTCACGGCGATTTCTTTGATGCGATCATGAAATCTCAGCCGCAAATGTTGAATGATTGGAAAGCACGGCTATGGAGTCGGTTCTTTTTATTATCAGTGTTTGCGACCATGTATCTCAATGACATCCAACGCAAGGACTTTTATGCCACCCTTGGATTGGATGCGCGAGAATACGACATCCATGTTATTCAGAAGACCAACGAAAACGCAGGTCGGGTATTCCCACTGATGCTGGATGTAGAAAATCCAGAGTTTTATGAGCGGTTGGATGTTTGTATAAGCAATAATGAAAAGTTGGGTGCGATCGCTAACTCCAACACTCCCAAATTCCTGCAATTCTTCCAAAAACTGCCGCTTTACATCTCCAATGGCTGGCAGTTATTGCGCCTGTACCTGATGAAACCGATTGATACTGTTTCTGCTCAAGGGGCAGTTCGTTAATTAGATAACAGGTTTGTTTGCGAAAGCTTTGGTGGTTCTGCTGGTTGCAGAGCCACTTTTTTTGTCCTTTTTCCAAGCCAATGATTACTGATATGTCAAACAATTAGTAGTGCGATCGCTAATTTGTTAGTAGGCAAAAATCGGATCTGATGAAAAAATTAGTTTAAGATAAACTATGATTAAAAATCCCCGCTTAATTACATAGTCCCAGTTTTGGGTAGTTTTACTCTGTACAATTTATATGAATACAAATAGATTAAAAAGGTAGTTACTATTTTAGTGTTTGTGATGTTAAAAAATAATTTTACAGACTTTTTAGAGTATATTTTCGACAATTCGGACGTTAAAAAAAATGTAATAGAAATAACTATTAAATATAAAAATGAACCAAAGTTAGGATTACCAAAGATTCAAGACATCGCTAAAATTGAGAACTATGATATTACCGAAGAAGAGATAACAGCAATTACAGTTGACTTTTTAAAATTCAAATACGAACTAGGAAATATTATCACCACTTATAGAAAAGAAGATAATGACCCTTTAGAAAGTCAGGTAAGGATATCAAAAACTTTTGATCAACTCGATTGTGAGGTTTTAGAAGGTTTAGATCAAGATTTTCTAAAAAATTTATACTTCCTTGATGTCGGTAATTTTTTTGGCTTAGACTTCAATAAAAAGACTTTTCCATGTTCATCTGTTCAAGCTGCCAATTAACACCATAAGATATAAGCGTTAATTATTAATCGACGTTGAAACCCGCATTCCTTGGTAGAGATGCGGGTTTTCCATTGATAACCAATGCTGAACACCCAACATCTAATAGCCAGCTAATACACAGCTATAAGAGGTGTAGACGCTATGTGACAAAATGAGGATTAGGGTGTTCTGACAGAGGTGAAAGGTAAATCTTTGCATTTATCAAGGGTAGTTTGATCTTATCAATTGACCCCTGTCGACTAATTGTCTAGAGTGAATCCCATCTTGTTTACTCCTGGTAGATTAGTCAGTATTGATAGGTCTTTTTTGTAAAATACAGAGTGATTGTAAGGTGACGTAGTACATTTGAATTGAAAGTGTTAGTGCGATCGCCTTTTTTATCACTCCTATAAAAGTATTCCCAAATAAGTACCAGCCTGTAACACTCATGACTTGTTCACAGGTGCAATGACATCGGTAATGAATAAAAATAAATCAGAATGATTTTTTATGAAGCTTCAGCCTATAGCGATTCTCAAAAAAATGCTCAAGCTATAAAGCCCACGAATTCATCCGTGGGCTTTTTAATACAAGCTAACTTCCCGTTGCTGCTTTGAAATGGAAATCTTGGCTCTTTCTTTTCTGCGAGACGCGCAATGGGCAGACTAAAATATTCCTGAGTCAATGAATTTTACTTTTTACTCAGCAATATTTTGGTGAGAAAGGTTTTCGTGAGTTTCTACGGATATAACAGAAGCCGACATTAGGATACACTGGCATTTAAATACACCGGAAGTTCATCAGCGACTTAGTTTGTCGCTTCTGGTGACTTCCTTCCTAGTATCCTATTGCTTTTGGCTGTATGAAACTTACTCTAATCTACGGTAAGTCTCCCTGAAGAAGGTTTTTTAGCATCTAAAACGACTGCCACTGTTTTGAGGCTATAGCCTTAGAATATTTACAAGCTTTACTTACGAATTAGCTCTCTCTAGATAAAAGTACCATTTTTACTGTGTAAGCTGACATTCTACCTGTTTCATCCAGATTTGTGTAGCTTATTAACAAATCAACGGATTCATTAATATTAAGCCTGCTTTACTATTTAGTTTCTTAGCCAGACCTATTAGACAGCTAGAGTGTTCATTTCACTTTGTTCAATAGCTTTTAGCCCTTATCGCTCCCATGCTGACCCATCACCGCAAGCCCGTGTGCTTATCACTGATTTCCACTGACCTACCGATCTGGTCTGTTGTCGAAACTGCCGCGACACTGTATCAAAAAGATACCGATCGATTCCATTTACTGATGACCGCACCGCCTTTAATTAGCTGCGAAGTAGAGAGTGTAATAAGTCCAGAAGACACACTTCCTCAAAGCAAGAGCAAAGCTTACGCCCCTAACAGTCCCAGAATTTTGTGGCTGGAGATTTCCCCTTACCGAGTCATCATGACTATGCAAGGTAACGCTCAAGTGAGTTACCGTCACTTTTGGGAGCAGGGTGTTTATGGCATTAGTCGCTATTGGTTGCCAACTGAGTCATTGCAACCTAACGATCCGATTCGTTTACGAAATTTTACTCGTAGCCTAACTCTCAACGGACATCCTTTGCCAGAGAATTTGCGGCTGGAATATGAATTGTGGGCAGAAAAAGTCCAATTAGGATGCTACATACTGAATTTGGAAATTAAACATTGATAGGTGTGGGGAGTGAAGAAGATAACAGGGTACAGGGTATAGATTATTTCCTGTCACCTGTCACCTCTCCCCTAATCTCAATTCCCAATCCCTCTTAACCAAAATAACTGGGTTGGTTTCCTGGTTTCCATTTAATATTGCAACCAACACTCGGCTTTTGCTCACTTGTAACAGGTTTACCCGCTAGCACTGCTTCAATGGCTGCGCGTAAATCTGCACCTGTTACAGGTTTACCGTTACTGGGACGGCTATCATCTAATTGTCCCCGATAAACAAGTTGGCGTTGATCGTCAAATACAAAAAAATCTGGTGTGCAAGCTGCTGTGTAAGCCTTCGCCGTTTCCTGGCTCTCGTCGTAGCATAAGGTAAAATTTAAACCTTGTTCTGTGGAAAAGGCTTGTAACGACTCTGGCGCATCATCTGGGTAATTCTTTGCATCGTTAGCACTAATAGCAACGATCGCTAAATCACTTGTAAAATAATCTCTTCCTAACTGCACTAATTCTTGTTGGACGTGTTTTACAAACGGGCAATGCCGACAAATAAACATTACCAATAGTGCTTTTTTATCTGCAAAGGTAGAAAGTGAAGTTGCCTTTCCAGATACTACTTCCGGTAGATTAAAATCTGGCGCTTTAGTGCCTAGTGGCAACATAGTTGAAGTAGCTAAAGCCATAGTTCACCCAATATTTTTACGCTGATAACTAACGGCTTTTGTTATCAGTATATTTTCACTCTAGCACTAAGTTTTCCATAAAATAAGAGACGGTAAATTTACCGTCTCTGACATTTTTTGAGATTTATTTTAAATAAATTAGTTTTTACAGACTTGCCAAAACACCAACAATACCGTGTCCTGTGAATACTTCTAATGCTATGAGAGAGACAAAACCAATCATTGCTAACCGACCGTTAAGCATTTCTGCATAGGGAGTGAAACCAGTGCGATCGCCTTGCTCATCTATATATACTTTTGGCTCGATCGCAAAGTTGTTCAGTTTGCCTTGGTCGTCAATTATAGCAGTGTTTGTACGCATGGATTTTTCCCTGTCTTCGTCTTTATGTAAATAACTGTAACAAGTTTATTAATATTTGTAAAGCAAAATAGTGATTGGGTTGTAGAGGAAGTACGTGTAAGAGGTACAACCCTAGCTATAGCAAGGAAAAGAGCGCTCATAACATTTATGAGAAATTCAACTAACTGGTAACAGATCGCTTGCCTGCATCTCAGGTCAATCCCAAGAATGAACTTTTCAAACTAGTGTTCATTGTGATTGCATACATGTTATACTAGCGAGTTGTTTTGACTTTAATCAACGATGACAAAAACGGGTCAGGCAACCCAATTCGAGTACACAGCACTGCATAAGCCCAACCAGCTAATCTATGGAAATGGGCAAACAGCAGTGATTACAGGGTGGACGGTGAAGCAGGCGATCGCTAAACACCTGCAACCGCATGAGTATGCTGTAATTGGGCAGTTATACTCGCCTACAAGGGGGATAAACTTACTAATTCGCAATTTACTGTATAATCCCCATGTTAGATATTTAGTAGTTCTAAACGCTACTAAAGAAGACAAGAACGCAGGTGCGTGTCAGTGTTTACTGGACTTTTTCCGCAATGGATTTGAAGAAGGTAAAAGCGATACTGGACGGCGCTGTTGGAAAATTCGCTCTGACTCTAATATTGTTAGTTATATTGATATTGAAATAGATAAGAACACTCTAGAAAAATTGCGAGAGTCTATAGAGTATGAAGAAGTCAAATTAATTATTGATGCAGTTAATCAAGTTAAATCCTATGCCGAACGGGAAGTAATTGAGCCTTGGGGTACACGGTTAAAGTTTGATATGTCAACTGTCGAATCAATTGTTTTACCAGGGCCACTTTACGGACATCGAATTGAAGGCAAGACTATAGCCGAAACTTGGGTAAAAATTATCCATCGCATTAGGACGACTGGTACAATTCGTCCTACGCTTCATGATGGACAATGGCAAGAACTAATTGACTTGATGGCAATTGTTACAGAAGAGCCTGACGATTTCTATTTTCCAGAACCAAATTACTTGCCATTTGATCGCGCTTTTATTAAGCCTTATACCTCGGAAATATTAGATGATGTTTCCCAGAATGAAGAAGGAGTCAAGTATACATATGGTCAACGTCTGCGGTCATGGTTTTCTAAAATTGACCAAATTAAAGAAGTAATCAAAAAACTTTCAGATAACATTGATTCAGCTAGGGTAGTGATGTCTCTGTGGGATGTGCGTAATGACCTTCAGGGAAACGATAGTCCACCTTGCCTTAATCACATTTGGATACGAGTTGTTGATCAGGAACTTTCTTTAACAGCAACTTTCCGCAGTAATGATATGTTTTCAGCGTGGCCAGCTAATGCTATGGGGTTAAGAGCTTTGCAAAAATATATTTGGGAAGCAGTTACTAAACAATCAACGCATCAAATAAAAATGGGGCCATTAATTACTATTAGCCAAAGCGCCCATATTTATGATGATTGTTTTGAAAACGCTGACAAGCTGATTCAACATCAGTACTCCAAAATTTTTCAGCAAAAAGATTACGCTGATCCTTCAGGAAACTTTCTGATCAGTATACAGGATGGCACAATTCTGGTAGAACACACAACGCCTGGATCTGGGGAAGTAGTTAATTGTTACTCAGGTAAATCTGCAAGTCTACTTTCTCGTCAAATAGCAGCGGATTGTCCGGGTTTGCAAGTTGAACATGCAATGTATTTGGGGACAGAATTACAGAAAGCGGAAGTTGTTTTGTCAATGAGCCAAAGTTTAGTCTATGAACAAGACAAGCCGCTCAAAAG
Source organism: Nostoc sp. (assembly GCF_036918015.1). Lineage (GTDB taxonomy): Bacteria > Cyanobacteriota > Cyanobacteriia > Cyanobacteriales > Nostocaceae > Nostoc. The sequence continues at coordinate 21,596 of NZ_JBALEO010000047.1, read as the reverse complement.
CCATTTGATTCCAAAGTAGACTTGAACTAACTTTATTCAAGATAATTATGTACATTAATCTTCGCTATTAAAAATATTTGTAATAATTACTAAAGCTGTTTGTGAGATGGCAACACCAACTCCTATTGTAGTTATAAATAACTCAGGTTTTTTCTTGAAAAATAAGTAACCTATAATCAAAGAACTTAAGATAATACCAAAAGAGGCAAGGAGTTGAAAAAAGTTTTCTGTTTTCTTTTTTTGCTTCTTTTTATCCCTTTCGATACTTTTTTCTTTGTCTCTTTCCAATTGTGATTTTCTAGCACCGGCCGAAAATTTTTTAAGTAAAATATCTTTTCTTCCAGATTTATGTCCAGATTCTTGTGTAGAAGCTGATCTATTTTCAAAAAACAGAACTGTACACAATCGCTCTTTAAAATTTATAGTTATACTTTCTCTAGAGTGATTATGTACAACTATTAAAAACTGACCAGACCAATCAGGGTCGATGGTTGTAGATATAGAAGATAAACCTTTTGAAACTTGAGATACTTTAGATAATATTATTCCTGAAAATTTATGGTTTTTTGGCATTCTAATTTCTTCAAAAGTAGTAATTAGAGATGTATCTCCCGGTTCAATAATAACTGGAGAATCTATATTCACAATCATTTCTTCTCCTTTGGATGCAGAAGCATAACTATCACCTACTCTTAAGTCATATCCTATAGGTGTTAAACTATCTGGGGAAAATGGATTAATATAAATCTTGGGTTGGACATCGCTTTGATTCTGCCACTCTTGCGGAGTGTAGCATTTCATTATTTCCAAATCAGTATCTGTTAGCAATGACATATTTACCTCTTTACTAAAAAATCTGTAAAAGCATACATTGTTAAAGGCTAGGAGATAAATTTAAGAGTGATGAAGGTAAAAATTATAAAACTGAATCAACTAGTGATTATTCCTAAATATGAATATTCAAATGATTCGGTTGAAGTTGAAGAAGTTGATAGCCTCACTCATGCATCTAGAGGCACGAGTGGTTTTGGCTCAACCGGAGTTACTGCAAATTTATAAATTAGTATAATTGTATACTAAACACGAGCTAGAGTTACAATCTCTAACTGATCCTGATATTTACCTTGACGAGCTTCATAACTAATAGCGCAGGGTTCACCTTCTAAAAATAGCAATTGCACTACACCTTCATTCGCGTAAATGCGACAGTCAGCACTAGAAGAATTAGAAAACTCTAAAGTTAAATGACCCCGCCACGCAGCCTCAGCAGGTGTTAGATTTGCTATTATGCCACAACGTGCATACGTAGATTTCCCAATGCAAATCACTGTAATATTCTCAGGAATCTCTAGTTTTTCTAAAGCAACCCCAAGTCCATAAGAATGAGCAGGTAAAATAAAGTAATTGCCACTGGCATCTGTATGCAGTGCTGTTGGCTCCAGATTCTGAGGATTAAAGTTTTTGGGATCGACTACAGTTCCGGGAATGTGGCGAAAAATACGGAACTCAGCCGAGGAAAGGCGTATGTCGTAGCCATAAGAAGATAAACCGTAGCTAATTACAGGTTGAACCGCTACAGACTCATCTTTTTGCACTTTTCGGATTAAACTTGGCTCAAAGGGGGAAATTAGACCCTGTTGAGCCATTTCAGTAATCCAGATATCGTTTTTAATCACAACTTCACAGCTAATTCAAACAGAATTACTAGGATATCTTGAATTGAGTATTTTGTTTAAGGTCGATAACTCCGGCGGATTTCTGTAATTTGATCTGCCACATCGAGAAGAGATTTAGGCATCTCTGGCCCTGTGAGAATGATATCAACGTGGGGAGGGCGTTTTGCCAAAAACGCTAAAACTTCCGTTTCAGGAATTAAACCAAAGTTAATCGCTAAACTTAACTCATCTAACACCACGAGAGAATACTTACTCTCACACACAACTTGTTGTGTATACTGCCACAGCTTTTGTAAGGCTTGATTTTCTGTATCGTCTAAATGTGGTGTATCGATACAACGAGGCAAATCACACCGAATCCAATCTAAATTTTGTCCTAATTGGATGGGTCTTTCCTGTCCTTGGCGAATACCTCCTTTGAGAAACTGCACTATTAATACTGGCGTTCCTTGTCCAGCTATTCTCAGTGATTGAGCCATCACGCTCGTAAAAAAGTTGCGATGGGAGCTAGTGAAAACTTGCACTAGTCCTTCAACTGGATATGGTAGGGTTAGGGTTGAATTGATACTTTGACTTTCTAGCTGGGCAACCATAAGGTTAAGTTAAAAAAATACAACAAGTTAAGGGTTATTGCTGGCGGTAATTCTGATAAATTTGCCTGTATAATCAATCTGTTTTTCACAGGTGTGGTGGATTTGGCAAATTGCATTCTTAGTCAAACACTACGTTTGTATTGAAGTCAAGAGTTATTTTGATTTAAATTTTTTTCGTCTTTTCTCGGAAATGAGTTGTAAAAATGAAAACATAAGAGTTACAGTCCCAATTATTCAAAAAAGCTAGGCAGAACACCTGAAAATCGCTAAATGTTAGATTTGCTGGTTATTTGGGCAAAACAGACTTAGCTAGTAGTGAATTTGACAGGATGAGGAGTAAATTGTTGTGAGATTGGTGATTCTGGGAGGTTCAGGATCGGGGAAAAGCACTCAAGCACAAAGGCTTTGCAGATACTTTGATATTCCTCTGATTTCCACAGGTGACATTTTACGGTCAGCAATATCTGGCAATCAGCCCCTGCCGGAATTTCGATGGTTGGAAGCCGATCCCCGGACTTCTCTTTCGGTTTACGCTAGCTTGAGTGAACTAGGCTACCACGCACAACCCTATATGCAAAAAGGGGAGTTAGTTCCAGACGAAATGATCATTGAATTGATCCAAATACGCCTCAGACAACCAGATATTAGCTGCGATTGGGTGTTAGAAGGCTATCCCCGTACTGCCTTCCAAGCTGAAGAATTAGATTTTTTATTGGATGATTTAGGGCAAAAGTTAGATTGGGCAATTTATCTCCAAGTCCCGGAAGCAGTAATGGTTAGTCGATCGTTGGGGCGATCGCTACCAGATGACCAACCAGAAATCGTGCAGCGCCGTGTAGAATTATTCTACGATCGCACCATTCCCATCTTAGAATACTACGATCGTCGTCGCTGCTTATTGACCATCAACGGCGACCAATCACCAGAGATGGTACAGCAAAATATTTTGACTCTGCTTTCAGTTCCTTGAAGAGTGCTGAGTGGGAGAGTTAGGAGTTAGGAGTTAGGAAAAATTCTTCACAATCCCCAATCCCCAGTAGATTTACAACACTAAGGTAATCTTAAGGCAGTATTGTAAAACTTGAGGCAATTTCAATGGCTTGGCAGCGTCCTGACGGTCGGATTCCCTACGAATTACGTCCGATCAGTTTTCACCCCAGTTTCACCCGCTTTGCCCCCGGTTCTGTTCTCGCAAGATGCGGTGATACTCAGGTACTTTGTACTGTTAGCGTTAATAAGGGAGTTCCAAAGTTTCTTGAAGGAACTGGTAAAGGCTGGCTAACTGCTGAGTACAGAATGCTACCATCTGCTACGCAAAAACGCCAAGAAAGGGAATTATTGAAATTATCTGGACGGACGCAAGAAATTCAACGTTTAATTGGCCGCAGTTTACGCGCAGCAGTGGATTTTGAGGCACTGGGAGAACGCACGCTGATTGTGGATGCTGATGTGTTGCAAGCAGATGCCGGAACTCGGACAACAGCCATTACAGGCTCGTTTGTGGCGTTGGCTCATGCGGTTTCTAAATTATTGCAAGAGGGCGTGTTGGAGCGATCGCCTTTGTGTGGTCAGGTTGCAGCAGTTTCCGTAGGATTACTGGAGGGAGAGCCATTTTTGGATCTAAATTATATCGAAGATGTGGCTGCAACAGTAGATTTTAATGTGGTTATGAATCACCATCTGGGAATCATTGAAGTTCAGGGAACAGCCGAAGAAGGCAGCTTTAGCCGCACTCAGTTAGATCAACTGTTAGATGTGGCCCAAAAAGGAATTCAGGAATTATTAATCACTCAACGTGAAGCGATCGCTGACTGGGAAGGGTTGTTTGCGATCGATTAGTTTTATTAATTTTTAATAAGAATTAATAAACGTATCCTTTGTAGCGTTAATCAACAAAGTATCAAGTAACTGGATGTAAATAAAAATAATCATGAGAGTAGTTAGTAGTTAGTACGACTGACTACTGAAAACTTACCGTTGAAGGTGATAAGGAGGTCTAAGTTTTTCCAGCTTACTTAATCCACGATGTTAAATGTTTCAAAAGTTAAAAAGGGAGATTGTAATAAGTTCGGTATTGTATTGCTGGAAGCCAGCAATATGATGATGAAGCCATGAACAAAACTGTTGAAGTTCTACCGGATCAGCCGGCGCTGGTTGCACGAGCGCTAGAATTAATTCTGTCCAAGTTAAAAACTGCCATTGAGCAGCGTGGGCAGTTTACCATCGCCTTATCTGGTGGCAGTACACCTAAACCGTTATACGAAGCGATCGCTACTCAAAAACTGCCTTGGGATAAAATTCATATATTCTGGGGAGATGAGCGTTACGTACCACCAGATCACCCCGATAGCAATGAACTGATGACGCGTCGTGCGTGGCTAGATCGCGTTGACATCCCAGCGGCAAACATTCACGCCGTACCAACTTTAGAAGCCAATCCAGAACTGGCTGCTGCCAAGTATGAACAACATCTCAAAGAATTTTTCAATTCTTCTGGGGTCGAGTTTCCCCTCTTGGATGTAGTATTACTAGGAATGGGTGATGATGCACACACCGCATCTTTGTTTCCCCACACAGAAGCTCTTAAAGTACGCGATCGCCTCGTGACTGTGGGTAACAAAGACGGAAACCCCAGGATAAGTTTCACATACCCCTTCATCAACTCTGCTCGTAGCGTGATTTTTCTGGTTGCTGGTGCTAATAAACGACCAGCTTTAGCGCAAGTCTTTGCACCTGTAGCCGATGACTTCACTTACCCATCCCGCTTAATTAAGCCCCAAGGAGAACTTTGGTGGCTGCTGGATGCGGCAGCAGGTTTGGAACTTCAACATTAAACTTGGGCATTGGGCATTGAAAAGAGGCAGAGGGGCAGAGGGGCAGAGGGGCAGAGGGGCAGAGGGGCAGAGGAGAAAAACTTGCTGCAACTTCTCCCCTGCTCCCCTGCTCCCCTGCTCCCCTGCTCCCCTGCTCCCCTGCTCCCCTGCTTCCCTGCTCCCTTTCCCCGTATCAAATCGGCAGTAATTGCTAGAATCTAAAGCTAGGGCCGCCCTCTGCTTGCCAGTCCTACCTATATTTATGATGATCTTGAACAAAGGCTAAATATCGATGATCGTCTGCCCTAATTGCAATCATCCCAACCCTGATGGCGCTGTCCAGTGTGAAGCTTGTTATACACCGTTACCTGCGACTACTAATTGTCCCAGTTGTGGGGCAACTGTGCAGGCAGATGCTGCATTCTGCGGTCAGTGTGGCTATAACCTTCACTCCGCAGGAGTTCCACACGTTCATCCCGCAGTAGCTACAACAGTCACTCCCGATATTCCTGTGGAAGTGCCAGCGTTAGTTCCACCCGATCCATTGTTAGAACTTTTACAACCAGATGCTTTGGGAATGAGCGGTTCCACTAACTCCCATCCTCCCGAATCATCTTTACCACCAACAGAGATGGCAGTTCCCCCAGAACCTACGCCACAGATGCCTGTTGCAGAAAGCAGCCCTCCAGAGGCAGCATCAACATCAACTGTTGTCGCTCAACCCGTAGTCTCTGGACAAAGTAGTATTCCGACTCCACCTCCTGTGGAACCAACACCAGCCTTTGAAGCCGAAGTATCCCCGCCAGCAGCACCAACTGCAACTGCTGCCAGAACGCAATTGCAGCAGGTTACAGCGCGTTTACTCCACATTCAAAGCGATCGCTTAATTGAATTGCCGCAAAATTTCTCTGTGATTCATATCGGCAAGCCCAATGACCGGATTCCTCCAGATATAGATGTTTCAGGATTTCCTAATTCCGAAATTGTCTCGCGGATTCATGCAGATATTCGCGTCGAGGGAGATGCCCATTATGTAGAGGATGTAGGAAGTTCTAATGGCACTTATATTAATAATTTGCCACTTTTACCAGGAAACCGTCATCGCTTGCGACCAGGCGATCGCATCAGCTTGGGTAAAGGAGACTTGATGACATTCCTCTTTCAACTTGCTTAACTGATTCTTGATCGAGTGTGACACCAGCCTAAGTATTTTCTGCCCATCCTCCGGCATCCATTTTGGAGGAGCAACAAATGAACTGCATCAGACAAGCGACGGATAACTATGTCGTTCTTGATAGCGCCATAGTTATCCGTCGCTTTGATGTGCGAATTGTTGCATTGTCTAGCAACTCCATTACCTGAATAATTACACTAGGATGGATGAAAATACACTGCCAATTTTAGATTTTGAATTTTTCAGAAAATCTAAAATCTAAAATCGTTCGACTGAGCGTAGCCGAAGTCTAAAATCTAAAATCCAAAATTGAATGACCTATGAGGGAACCAAGTAAAAATTTTGAAACCTTGCTTACCAAAGAAGCCCCGCCAGTTGTTGAACGTATGGGGCTTACCTGGCTAGTTGCAGCAGCGATCGCAACTGCTTTATTGTGGCAAGTACCAGGAGGGGATTATATCTTATATCCATTTACAATTCTGGCAACTTGGTTTCATGAAATGGGTCACGGCTTAATGGCACTGCTATTAGGGGGACAGTTTCAGAAGTTGCAGATTTTTAGCAATGGTTCTGGTGTCGCAACTTATGGCATCCGGTCGCCATTGGGGCCAATTGGCCCGGCAATAATCGCCGCAGCTGGGCCAATGGGGCCACCTCTTGCTGGTGCAGCTTTAATTCTGGCTTCCCGCAGTTTTACAGCAGCAACCCTCTGTTTAAAAATTTTAGGAAGTTTTTTGCTGTTTTCCACATTAATTTGGGTGCGTTCCTGGTTTGGATTGGTAGCAATTCCCTTACTAGGTTTAATAATCTTAGGTATTTCCCTGAAAGCACCTCGCTGGGCGCAAGGGTTTGTCATTCAATTTTTGGGTGTACAAGCTTGTGTAAGTACGTACCATCAACTTGATTATCTATTTAGTAGTTCTGCTGGCCCCCTTGGAATTTCTGATACAGCGCAAATGCAGCGATATTTGCTTTTACCTTACTGGTTTTGGGGCGGGTTAATGGCGATCGCATCTCTAGTGATTTTAATCCAAAGTCTCCGCGTTGCTTATCGTTCGGAGTAATGAGTAAGAAACACCATTAAAAGGCGATTGAATCTTTAGCTCAAAGAATTACCGAACATCAAGAAAAGATTAGACTGGAATCAGAGAAGAGTTTTCCTGACGAAGGTTTAATTAAGCATTGGGAAAAAGAGATTCGTGCTTTTGACAAGGCAATCCAACAAGCGCGTAAAAGATTGGGACAATAAATAAAATATGCAGATTAGCGATCGCCCTCTTGCAGTCACCAATTCAACCCTCAGTACCTTGATTGCTGAATTAGGTACAGAATGCCTGAAAGTACAAGCCTTAGTTAACCAGTTACAGTTAACTAGTTTAACTGCTAACCAACAAGCTGAAATTCTAGCAGAACTCCTCGCTGCTGCTGTTCATCTGTATAATCATTGTGACGAAGATTTTCAGACGCTAATTACTGAAGAAATGGAAAATTTGCCTGATGATGAGGATTGAAAAAAAATTCCGAAGTCATAATTCAGGAGTCAGAATTAAGAGTTTTTATCAGTATAATAGCCTGGATATTGTTAAAAAAATTCGCCGCTAATAACTCTTGCCTTCGCGGTTCGATAGCCTAACCATGTCCACCCAACCCACAATTCAAAGCATATACACCGATGGTGCTTGCACTGGTAATCCTGGCCCTGGCGGTTGGGGTGTAGTCGTCTACTTCAGCGATGGCTCAATCCACGAAATGGGCGATGCATCCCCTCATACCACTAATAATAAAATGGAGATGCAAGCTGCGATCGCCGCCCTGCAATTTCTGCAAACATCTCAACAAACCCAACCAATCACCCTTCATACCGATAGCGAATACCTGATTAACTGCGTTACCAAATGGGTGAAAGGCTGGAAAAATAAAGGCTGGAAAAAGTCAGATGGTAAACCCGTCCAAAACCAAGACCTTTTAGAAATCTTAGATGAACTCAATACCCAACAAGTAAAATGGCAACACGTCCGGGGACATTCTGGTAACATAGGTAACGAACGTTGTGATGCGATCGCTCGCACTTATGCTAGTGGCAAAATCCCTTCCCTACAACAATTATCTTCCACAGATTTTTATAAATCTTTACCTTCGGCAAATGAACTAAATGTAGCAAAAGTAGCTGATTATGAAAAAAACTCTAGAATAACTAACCAAAGTCCGCAAGAAATCAGTACTTCTGCACCAGAAATAACCGTTATGGAACCATCAACAGGGCCAACTGCGGCCGCAACCGATGAAAAACCATCAGAAATGAGGGTTTCGCAACTCCGCAGCTTGGTCGAAACTTTGCGTATAGCTGACGAAATTTCTGAAAAAGGCTACTTAATCACCAGTTCTGAGTTAGCAGACTTGATGGATGTCCACGCCAGCGCTGTCACCAGTCGTGGAGATCAATGGCGCTGGCGAAACTGGATAGTGTCACGGGTACGCCGTGAAGGAAATCAAATTCTTTGGGAATTGGAACGCGGGGATCAAGTAGGAGGGGAAGAGGACTAAGGAGTGCTGAGTGCTGAGTCCTGAGTGCTGAGTTTTGAATTTTTAACTCCTCACTCCTCACTCCTCACTCTAAACTCCCTACTCAGCACTCAGCACTCACAACTCAGCACTATACTTGCGTCCTCGCCACTCGCGTGGGGTGCGGAACGCAGATAAGAAGATTCGCAGCACAGCTAAGGGATCGGCCAAAGGGGAAAGCCAGAATAACCAGCTGCCTTTAGCATTTGTGCGATCATAGGAAGGTGCGATCGCTATTAGCATCGCAAAGCGAATCACCAACAGGAATAAATTCAGTCCCAGCAGTAGAAGTGGGGGAGTGGGCGAATATGAAAGTGTGGGAGAAATGAACAAAAAAGTCAGGACAATTAAAAAGGGTAGACCTTGAACAGATGCGAGTAGCCATAAATCTCCCCACAACTGAGAGCGAGAAGTTGCATCTTTAAGATCGAGACTCCGCCCCCATTCTTTCCACGTCTCCATCGCCCCTTCATACATCCGTACCTTCAACACTTTTGCGCCATCTAAAAAGCCCACCTTATACCCTTGGATAGCAATATTCCGTGCCAACGTGACATCATCACAAAAAGAACTCTTCGCACTGCTATAACCACCTACAGCAGCTAAAACGGAGCGACGACACAAAAAACACTGCCCATTTGCCATTACTCGTTCTGGTTGCTCTGTATTGATCCCCGCTGGATCAAATCGGTAAAGCAAAGTCATCAACAAAGCCGGTTGTAGCCAACACTCCCCAGGATATTTGAGGATGAATTGGGGTGAAAGAGAAACCAAATCATAGCCTTGTGCTTCGGCCGTCTTCACCAAACCAGCAACTAAACCAGGATGCGGTTGGATATCAGCATCCAGCCCCAGGAACCACTGACTAGCCTCGGAGCTATATAGAAAACCGTTATGCAACGCCCAAGGCCGCCCCACCCAACCAGAGGGTAAGGGATCGTCTGTCATCAAGCGAAAGCGCGGATCTTTCTGCTGTGAGGCTTTGACTAAATCGGGGGTGCCATCACTCGATTTACTGTCTACAACCATAATTTCCCGAACTTCATAGCTTTGCTGACTTAAACCAGCCAACAGAGGGCTAATGCGAAGCGCTTCGTTCAGTGTGGGGACAACAATGCTAACCCTGCCCAAAAGCTCAGGTGTCGGCTGTTGGGGTTCTATTGGAGGATGGCGTCTTGGCCCCTTTAGCAGCCGCGAAAACAGAATCGCCGTTGCTGGTACTTGGATAAGTAGCAATAAAAGAGAAATGGCGCTTTCTACTATCAAAGCGTTGTCATTAGTCATTAGTCATTTGTCATTTGTCATTTGTCATTGGCTATGGGGCATTAAGTATTAGGCATGGGATTGGATATAGGAGCAGAGGGGAAAGACTTACTGCAACTTCTCCTCTGCTCCTCTGCTCCTCTGCTCCCTCTGCCTCCCCACTCCCCCTCCCTGATTTCTAGACTTATTTCAAGGCAACTTCAACCTTTGCTACTGATACTTCTTTGGTTACTGGTTCAACAGTAACTTGAGCCGGTGTGGTTGAACTCCTTGACCACAGCACCACAGCCGGAATCACACCTAGCAATAAGCCGAGTAACACTGGGATAGAAAATCCAGCGGCCAAGCTGAGTCCGGCGGCGAATGCAAAGTTAGTTAAATAAACGACTAAAGGCAGATTGAGTTGCGATCGCTCTAATTTAATCGAGGTATTTCTCCACAATAATCCTGCCACACTCATAAACAGGGCGCTAGTACCAAACCAACCTACATAGTTCTGGTAAGGTGTTCCAAAGAAAGCCCCTGGTTGTTCCCAATACCAGAAGGGCAGAGAAGTTTGACTCATAGCCGGTTCAAGGGCAAAGTCCCAGCAAGTGAAGAGCAAAGCACCAACGGCTATCGCAGCAATATGGCGACCCCAACTGGGTTTTTGAGCCACTTTCAAACCAGTTCTCGCAATTAAGTAAGACGACAGCCCAACATAAAACCAAGATAAAGGAATTGTGAAAGGAACTAGCCCTCCAATCTTATAACCCAAGCCACTCAAGTAGCTATAATCACCAAATGGAAACCCTGTACTAGTTCCCAGTAGTTCACTTCCCAAAGAGATAAACATAGCCGGTAGCATAAATGCTAGCCAAGTTCCTAATCCCAACGTCCGGTAGGCATAAATAGAGACAGCTACTGTCCCTAAGATGATATCAACTACACCGCCGCCAGCCATACTTAACTGTACGGCAGTTTCTCCTACCTGCGATAGGTTGAAAATTATTTCAGCATTAGGTACTACCAGTAGCATCCCTACCAGTCCAAAGGCTTTTGACGCGATATGACCAATGAGGCATACGCGTTCAGCAATAACAAGTTGTCTCATGATAATTCCTTAACAAGATGTGACACGCGGCTACTCGGCTGCTAATAGTTTACAAATCTTTAACTACTTTGTACCGCAATTTTCGACAAACTTGTTTAGCTTTCTTGTGAACAGCATAAAAGTCTATTGATTGAAGCTATAAAAATATGATGCTAAACTTACTAGTTTAAGCCATATATTCAAAATCTACATAATTTTATCTGTAAGAACTTCTGGTTTCTTGTCTCACTTCCTTCCATATCTTAAAAAACTCCTTTGATACTGGGATATCGTTAAGGGAGAACGACCATCATAACTGAGCAAGTCCTCAAGCAAAATAAAGTCTTGAGTTACTACACTTATTTATGTGATAAAACCTTAATCCTGTACTAGAAATATAAACCCATGTCAATTTTGAAAAGAGTTCCTTGGGTGTCCCTGGCACTAGTACTGCTGAGTTACAGTACTTTAGGCTGGGTAATATCAGAAACACGTGCTCCTATATTTGTGTGGGTGGCAACTGTAATTGCTATCTTGCTTTTAATCATAACGTTGACCGCTCCTTGGCCGAAGATGACATATTATTACAGTCTTTTTCTGCAATCAAATACCAGGTCTTTTGGCGTTGCCGTCTTAGCAGCTTTCTTATTCTTTATTATGATTGCCTGGTTTCGGGTATTTCTTGATACTTTACTTATCATTTCAGCGACTATATTAGTCAGGATAGACTTTCAAAGAGCAGGTCTTAGGGAAGGTTTAGCTTTTTCGACTACCTCTATCTTTTCATTGGGAGGTTTAGCTTTGGGTGCGCTAATCTACAAGTTCATATATTCCCAAATTCCGTTAACGTGATAAAGTATATCCGAAAAAGCAAGCCATGACTGGGTTGGGTTGTGCCAATGCTTTAGAAGCAGTATTATTTACCCACAACTTTCTTTGTAGCTCAAATTCCCAACTTATTAAAAAGTCGGGAATTTTGTTCAATACTTACTTGGGTTCAAAATGCAGGCTGTTCAAACAGCAGTAGAGATAGGAAAAAATCCATAATAAAAATTGATACCCAACTAGTAACAACTGCTTTTGTTGCCGATTCTCCTACTTCCTTTGCTCCCCCTCTAGTAGTTAAACCCCAACTACAGCCAATGACAGCAACCAGCACTCCAAAAATAAACCCTTTTAGCAAAATAATAAACAAATCTGACGGTTCTAAAAAATTTCTGACTGATTCTAAAAATGTTTCAGGAATAATTTGGTAGAACTTTGATGCGGCAAAAACTCCGCCAATGATGCCTGTAACTAAAGCCAAAATTGTCATCAAAGGCACCATCAAACAACAAGCAATTACTCTAGGAAGTACTAGATAATCAATTGGATCGGTTTTGAGCATATAAAGTGCATCAATTTGCTCGGTAACTCGCATTGCACCTATTTCCGCTGCAAAAGCAGAACCTACTTGTCCCGCCATAATACTAGCGGTCAAAATTGGAGCTAATTCTCTACAAAAAGCTAAGGCAAAAGCACCTCCCACTGCATCAACAGCCCCAAATCGCACTAATTCTCTCGCCGTTTGAATAGTAAAAATCATTCCTGCAAAACCGCTGACAAGGAGAACTGGAGAGATAGAGCCTGGCCCAGCGGTAACAAGATGTTGCAAAATCTTGCGATAGTAGGTTTTCCCTTGGAGTAAATGTAGCCACACTTGACCAAAGAGCAGTATTGCTGCAAAACAGCGTGTAATCCCAGATTGCTCAAATTTTGTTTTTGGTTGCAATTTTATCGTCCTTACGACTGACTTTTTTTGCACATTTGTTGTTATATCAATTTTCCAAAATAAGACTACAGATACAAATGGTGGGAACCCAGCCAGATGTAATCTGACTTTCTCAATTAAATAGACGCACTAAGTGCAGCTTGCCGCAGGATATTACGAATTGGTATTAGTATGGTACATGAACAGACGCACTAGTACGGCAAGGCGGAATTCAAAATTTAAAATTCAAAATGAATACAGTGTAAGCGTTTCATTGATTTGGAATAGGTAGTTTATGTAAGCCGTGTTGTACTAGATGTTTACCCTCAAAGTAGAGGAGGTGTTTGGGCATGGTTCAATTGAGCTTAGTAAACTTTAGCGGAAAATAGCACATAAAGCATTGTGAGCTTTTTTGCTGTTGCTCTCATGCATTGTGTGCTATGGAGTTGCAATCTCTCGTCCGTCAAACTAGGAAAAGTAATTGAATCAACTCAAAGGGTTGAAAAATCTAATAATATTTCCAAATAATGTTAAACAATTTTTTATGAGCAGGATTAAATACATAATATTTATGTTGCTATTAATACTACCTTTCTCCGTGGTACATCCGGCTTTTGCATCTGTATGCCGCAATTACGCTGTCTACGACGGTCTACGCCACCAGATTTGCATTCTCAGTATCAGCCGAAGTGCCAAAAATTATTGGGAATACAAGGCAATTGTTAGCGTAGATGACATAAAAAGACCTACAGAGGTTTACAATTGTCGCGAACGAGTCAAGGTTCAACAAGCTGGGACTGTTTTGCCCTTTGAGCAAAAAGGCCCTGGTGAGATGATATGCAGCTTTTTTAATTCTTCTCGGCGGTAAACACGCGCCAGATAATGAAGACGTTGACATACTCCCCGCCCTACAAGGGCAGGGATTCTAGGCTCAAACAGCAATTGCAGTCTCAGACTGTCTTACATCGCCTAACCCAACCATTGATGCCCCAACAGTTTGAATATTTTTAGCGGCGTTTTCATCCCTGCCATTCACTGATTGACAAACAGGGCAACGCCACTCTCTGACTGATAAATCCAAGCTTTCTAAAACGTGTCCGCAGCAAGAGCAAATTTTACTAGAAGGATACCACTGGTCAATATAGACTACCTGCTTCCCCAACTTTGACGCCACCCACTCCAAAATATCTAAAAAATCTCGAAGCGCTAAATCACTAACTTTTCTTCCCCAAAGACGCTTCATGCCTTTGAGGTTCAATGTCTCAAAGCACAGCACATCAAACCTATCAGTTAAGTCATGCGCTAGCTTCCAAAACCAATCAGTTCTGCGGTTGGCTATGTCTTCATGGGCGCGTGCTAAGTTCTTCCTTGCTCGTTCCCGGTTAGAAGATCCTTTTAGCTTCTTAGAGTGATGCCGATTCGCAATCTTTATGGCGTTAAGTGATTGTTTGAGGAATTGGGGAGAAACAATAGTTGTACCGTCTGAGCAGGTGAGGAATGTCTTGAGTCCAAAGTCAAAACCCGCTATATTACCAGTCGTGGATTTAACTTCTGGTTCAAAACAATCGTCAACTACAACAACCAGAAACAATTCGCCCAATGGTGTTCGCTTAATAGTTAGTGTTTTAACTTTCCCCTCAATCTCTCTAGACTTCCAATATTGATAAACTTTCTGCCCAATCTTGACCCGATTGCTACCTAAAAACTTATAACCAGCTTGCTTTAGGGTGAATGATTTGTATTTCTTGACTTTCTTGAATCCTGGTGGTCTAACCCCTTTCTTATTGTGTTTAAAAAATAATTGGTAGGCCTTCTCGATCCGTTGACAAACATCCTGTACCGCTTGAGAACCTACTGATTGCCAAAACGGATTACGCTTTCGTATTTTAGCGATATGAGCCTGAAGCTTTCCACAATTCAAGTGTTTTCCCCACATTCGATAATATCTTTTGTGGAGAGCAATACAATGGTTATAAATTACCCCAGCAGCATTGATTGACCGCTTGAGGAATCTATTTCGCTTGTGTTGGTACAGCTTGAATTTTAGAGTTTTCATGCTAATATTGTACAGCATATAGCCGGAAGAATCAATGAAAAAGCGATTAGATTTTAGGATCGAAGAATTTGAGTTTCAGATTCTTGAAGAATATTGCGAATTAGTAGGGCGAACAAAAACCGATGTTCTTAGAGAATTGATTAGAAGTCTGAAGATGAAGAAAAAGCCGTCGTAGAACGACGGGGCTTTAAACCCATTAATTCCGGTAAAACCTAGATAGGTGAATACTGTTAGCCATTCTTGCCAGCTACCAAATGCATTGTTCATCAGCAAAAGCCGGAAAATTAATATTTATCAATCCTACACGCTGATGCTACCAGTAGGTTGCTGTATTTTAGGAGATCAAAGAAGACTAGTCAAAAATTCTTAGCTAATTTTCCGGAATGGGTAACAATCGCGTGGTAGTAAATATCAGAGCATCGATATTATACTGAACCTCTATAACTAACCTTCGGGGAATATATCCCCATTGTTTTCCCTCAAAAACCCGGTCATAAAGACCGGGTTTTTGGTATTTATAACAAGTTATACCAATTCGTAATTCGTAATGACGCGACGCTCGCAAACTCGCTAACGCTTCGCTTCCGCTACGCTAACGTAATTCGTAATTAAGAAAGTCAGATATGGCATGGCTTTCGGAGTTTGAATGTGTTGCCTCATTTTAGAGAATTGGTATTAGAGTCCAGCAAGTCAGGGACAGAGCGATGCCTACGCCAACGCAGCACTTCTTTAAACTGTCTAGGTATCAAATAAAACTATTGTCCAGAAACTTTTAAGAGATTTTATTGGTCTGATTCTCCAAATTCTGCAAAAATCAACCAATGTCATCTTCTGCTCAAGGTATTCCCGGATTACCCGATTTGACGCATCCGATTGAGCTTGTTCAATTTGGAACCCAGGCGCTCAAAGCTTCACTGTTATTAGTATTTTTGATCGTAGCTTTGGGAGTTGCGATCGCACTCATCAGTTTTTCTCTCCGTCGCAGCCAGTCGGAACAATTTATATTCATTGGCGAATGGGCTGTTCGTTATTCCCAACTCTTGCGGGGATTACAGCATTTAACTCTAGTATTAGTCCTGTTAGTTCCGGGATTTTTTCTCTGTTCGACTTTGAGCAATCGTTATCACTACTGGGAACAAACAAAGGTGGCTCAAGTAGCTGAAAGTGTCGCAGGTGAAAAGCTCGAACAATCTGCCCCGCAAGTCCGTTACACTACCCAGGAGCCATACTCTTATACCACGCAAAGCAATGGCAAAATAGTCAAAGTTAATGATACGCGAGAGATTAACCGCTTCTTAACGCTGGGGGGTTCGCAAATTCAAGTCAAGCTAGACCAAAGCGTAGATGTTCCAGGTCGTAGTTCAATTTATCGCGTGGAATACACTGCTGATTATAAAGTAGTTAACCAACTCAAGGATATTAATAATTTCTTTTTTGAAGCATCGCCACCTAATGGCTACACACTTCTTGCTGGCTACAAAGTAGAGCGTAACGGTACTAGGCTACAACAAACCAATCCAGGAGACTATGGCTTTCCCTTCCAGCTGCAACCAGGAGAAGAAACCACCTTTCGAGTCACCTATCAGGCTCAAGGCGGGCCTCGCTGGGTTTACAGCGCCGCAGGACAGTTGCTTTCTAATTTTCGCCTCACAGCAATTGCCAACTTTGCTCCGGCTGATTTTGCTAGTGGTGTTGTACCGAATGAGATTAAAGTTAATGGACGCAGTACTCAGTTTACTTGGAAATTTGACGATAATGTTTCAGTCAAAAATCCATTTGGAGTGTTTACTAACACTGACCCCATTCGTCATACTGGCATCATTCCCCGGCTTTTGTTACTAGCACCGGCAATATTTTTGTGGTGGATATTATTGTTATATTTGTCACTGCCTATGAGTTTTAGAAATATTGCGATCGCTGGTAGTATTTTCTTTGCTTGTCTGTTGACTTTGACCTATCTAGCCCGCGTTATCAATGCTCAGTTGGCTTGGACTTTAATTTCTATCATTTTACTAATTTTAACATGGGGACTGGGAGCTAGCCGCAGAGCTTCTCTAGCTGCGATCGTCGCCACTATTGCTGGAGCAGTGTTACCTATTTTTGGATTATTAGTACCGTTTAGCGGACTAACCCTTAGTTTAGCGGGTTTGCTTTCAGCGGTTTGGCTAGCAGTTCGTCACTGGTATGGCTGGTATAGTTTGCACCCAGAAGATCAAAGATTGCAGACTCAGAAAAATGCTAAAGATTAGATGATTCCGCTATGATTAGCGAAGTTTTAGCGTGGGGCATTTATGGATAACGATTTACTCGCTTTCTTTGCTGCTGCTGGGTTACTCATTCTTTATCTTATCTTCTCAGCTTTAACTGAAATGGGGACTAAATTACCTTGGAAGAAATAAGTTGATGGGCTAAAAAGTTTACACTTCTAAACCTCATTGGGCTTGGAAAAAAAGTAAACATCCTTTTGGCTTGGTTAATATTTATTGTTCGAGAGAGTTCAAAATGCGCGATCCACAAAATAACCACATTAAAGTTGAACCGGCAACCCTGGTTTTGATTGTATCTGTCTTAATACTCTTGCCTCTGCTGGTTGTTGGTTTTTTCTCGCAGTAAAGTTAGCACGATGCTCTTTTTATCAGGTGCGTTAAGCTACTGTTAACGCACCATATATCAAAATTACTTAGGTAAAACCTGCCGTAGTGCTGCTAAAAGTTGGTCAACGCTTTCTTTTCGACTATTAAAGCCCATCAATCCGACGCGCCAAACTTTTCCAGCGAGTTCGCCAAGACCACCGCCAATTTCAATATTATGTTCATTGAGTAACTGCCGAGCGATCGCTTTTCCATCTACCCCTTCTGGAATGCGGACAGTGGTAAGTGTTGGCAGTCTATACTCTTGCTCAACGTGCATACTCAGTCCTAAATTCTCTAAACCTTCCCAGAGATATTCTACGTTCTTTTGATGCCGCTGCCAGGAATTTGCTAATCCCTCTTCTGCAAGCAAACGTAGTGCTTCCCGCAATGCATAGTATAAGTTAATGGGTGCTGTGTGGTGATAGGTGCGTTCAGCGCCCCAATACTTACCCAGCAACAACATATCTAAATACCAGTTTGCAACTTTCGTTTGCCGCTGTTGCAATTTCTCAACAGCACGCGCACTCATTGTAAAGGGAGAAGCACCAGGTGGGCAACCTAACCCTTTTTGGCTACAACTATAAGCTAGGTCAACTCCCCAAGCATCCAAAAACAAGGGGACGCCACCCAAACTTGTCACCGTATCCACTAATAACAAAGTGCCAAATTCACGACACAAATCAGCGACCCCTTCCAAGGGTTGACGTGCGCCGGTGGAAGTTTCAGCATGAACTAGAGCTAAGATAGCTGGACGATGAGTTTTTAAGGCAGTTTGGAGTTCATCCAGGTTGAAGATTTGTCCCCAAGGTTTGGTAATGGTTCGGACATCAGCGCCATAACGTCCAGCCATATCCACAAGGCGATTACCAAAGTAACCAGCTACACCAATTAAAACTACATCACCGGGTTCTACAGCATTGGCGATGGTTGCTTCCATTGCAGCTGTTCCTGTACCGCTGACTGCAATGGTAAGTGAGTTTTCTGTTTGCCATACGTAGCGTAGCAGCGACTGAATTTCATCCATGAGTGCGAGAAAAGCTGGGTCAAGATGCCCAACGGGTGAAGTATTCATCGCTTGGAGAACTGTGGGGTGGGCATTAGATGGCCCTGGCCCCAACAGCAGACGGGATGGGATTTCTAGCGGCGTGAGTTGCAAGCGCCCGGAGTCGTTAATTGAAATTGTTTGCGTCATAAATCTCTCTTCATTTAGACGATACTTACCGGATCATATAGGAATCCGATTTGATTCCTGAACTTACTTGTATAGGGAGGGAACAGGAAATCTGGGAATAGGGCATTGCAGAACAGTAGTATGAATTGAGGCAAGCAGGGAAATCTGGGGAAAATTTTGGACGTTGCTAAATCATCCCGCAAATATGCAACGTCGGGATATAGATATGTACTGAGTTTTTTATCAAAAGTTTCAGCTACTTTCTATCCCCAAAATTTCTAAATCTTCATTAATTAAATTGGTGAATTTACCGAGGGAAAGGATTTATTTTATTCCTACATTTAAAGTGAAAGCAACTACAAGAAACTATCTGTAAAAAGTTTCATTTTTGCTGAATATCAGGGATTTACTCTTGGACAATTATGATAAAGCATAGTATCAATAAAAACTTTACTATACACAAAGTATCTAACAGCATTAATATTAAACCAACTTTAGACTTGTATCCTACTCGTCTAGTTTTTATTGACCCACAAGTTGATGACTACCAAAGTCTGGTGATGGGTGTATTACCAGATACCTCAGTTGTAGTCTTAGATGCCAACCAAGATGGCATTGAGCAAATTAGTCAAGTGCTGGAGTCTCATCAGGGAGTCAATAGTCTGCACATTGTTTCCCACGGCGCACCTGGGTGCATCTATTTGGGCAACAGTCAACTCAACAACGAAACGCTCAATCGTTACGCAGCCAAACTTATGGGTTGGGCAAATGCTTTGAGTGAAGATGCACAACTACTGCTGTATGGTTGCAAAGTCGCTCAAACCGAGCTAGGTGTATTATTTATACGCTGTCTAAGCGAATTGACAGGTGCAGTAGTAGCGGCCTCTGATGACTTGACAGGGAGTGCTGCATTAGGTGGTGATTGGGAACTGGAGGTTTCTACAGCGCCTATTGTTCCTCGTTTAGCGTTTGGGCAAGAAGTAATAACAGCCTACGCTTCAATTCTACCTGTAGTTCTTGATGACAGCTTTGATAGTGATGGCAAAGTCACTACTGCTATTGGTACTAATACCACTGACATAGCCTACAGCATTGCCCTGCAAGACGATGGCAAGATTCTGATAGCGGGAGTGAGTAATAATAACTTTGCTGTTGTACGTTACGAGAGCAATGGTAGTCTCGACACCAGCTTTGGTACTGCTGGCAAGGTCACTACTAACTTGGGCAGTACTGACATAGCCTACAGCATTGCCCTGCAAGACGATGGCAAGATTCTGGTAGCGGGAGTGAGCAGTAGTAACTTTGCTGTTTTACGTTACAACAGCGATGGTAGTCTCGACACCAGCTTTGGTACTGCTGGCAAGGTTATTAATAACTTGGGCAGTAGTGACATAGCCTACAGCGTTGCCCTGCAAGACGATGGCAAGATTTTGTTAGCGGGAGTGAGTAATAGTAACTTTGCTGTTTTACGTTACAACAGCAATGGTAGTCTCGACACCAACTTTGGTACTGCTGGCAAGGTCATTACTAACTTGGGCAGTACTGACATTGCTAGAAGCATTGCCCTGCAAGACGATGGCAAGATTCTGGTAGCGGGAGTGAGTAATAATAACTTTGCTGTGGTACGTTACAACAGCAATGGTAGTCTCGACACCAGCTTTGGTACTGCTGGCACGGTTATTAATAACTTGGGCAGTACTGACATAGCCTACAGCATTGCCCTGCAAGACGATGGCAAGATTCTGTTAGTAGGAGTGAGTAATAATAACTTTGCTGTGGTACGTTACGACAGCAATGGTAGTCTCGACACCAACTTTGGTACTGCTGGCAAGGTCATTACTAACTTGGGCGGTACTGACATAGCCTACAGCGTTAGCGTGCAAGCTAATGGCAAGATTATTGTGGGGGGTTCGAGTAGCAATAACTTTGCTTTAGTACGTTACAACAGCAATGGTACTCTTGACACTAATTTCAACACTACTGGCATTATCACTACTGATATCGGCACAAATACTACTGATAATGCCTATGCTCTCACCCAACACGATGGTAAGATAATAGTCGCGGGAGTAAGCGCCAATAACTTTGCTGTGGCACGCTACAGGGTTAACCAAAATCCAGTGCTAGTGAACGAAATCACAGACAAGGAGACTCCAGAAGATATAAATTTCAACTTCACAATCTCAGATAGCTTCCAAGATCAAGATCCTGAAGACATTCTTACCTACACTGCCACTCTCGAAAATGGTGACTCTCTACCCAGTTGGTTAAGCTTCAATGCTGCTACTCAAACATTCAGTGGCACTCCCTTAAATGAGAATGTGGGTAGCCTGAACATTAAAGTTACTGCTACGGATACTTATCTTGCTCAAATCAGTGATGTGTTTACACTCACCGTTAACAACACAAACGATCCGCCAGAAGTATTTCAGGCGATCACTCCTCAACCAGCAACAGAAGACACAGTTTTCAATTTCACAATCCCCGCAAACACCTTCATTGATGTCGATGCTGGAGACATTCTTACCTACACTGCCACTCTCGAAAACGGCAACCCTCTGCCGAGTTGGTTAAGCTTCAATGCTACTACCAAAACCTTCAGTGGTACTCCCTTAAATGAAAACGTCGGTAGCCTAAACATCAAAGTTACCGCCACGGATATTGCTCAAACTCAAGCGAGTAATGTCTTTACACTGACAGTTGCGAACACCAATGATGCGCCACAAGTAGCTTCGCCCATCACTCCTCAACCAGCAACAGAAGACACAGTTTTCAATTTCACAATCCCCGCAAACACCTTCATTGATGTCGATGCTGGAGACATTCTTACCTA
>NZ_JBALEO010000046.1:0-54279 GCF_036918015.1 Nostoc sp. | reverse complement strand
AGGTGGATGAATCCAGTTCAAAGGTGGATGAACGGAGTTCAAAGGTGGATGAACGGAGTTCAAAGGTGGATGAACGGAGTTCAAAGGTGGATGAACGGAGTTCAAAGGTGGATGAACCCAGATAAATTATCACAAAGACGCGATAAATCGCCGTCTCTACAATAATCAGTCCTTCGTCTTGACGACGATTTATCGCGTCTCTTACCTTAACTGAACAGTATTGCGATTAGCTTATACCAATTTAATGTGAAGCTGCACTAAATGAGTAACTCTCTATTCTTGGCGCTCTTCTCTAACGAGACGCTACACGATGGCGTACTTGGTGAACCAGCGCTGTAGGCGGGTTTCCCACCGTAAGCGACTGGTGAACCCGAAGGGCGGTTCGTTTAATATTCTGTGCATCTTCTACTCGATCTCCTCAGAACTGCTTATCCTTCGTTAATCGGTGAATTCGTTGCCAGAGAAGATTAGCACTATCCGCATTTCCTTGATGTTCTTTGAGTAATGCCAGATGAGTCAGCGCCTCTTGGTGAGTCGGTTGTAAATAAATTGCTTTTTGAAAAGATTGTGCCGCCCGCTCATTTTGTGCCATCGCTTGCTGCACCTGACCTAGTAAAAGATATGCTTCAGTACTCACTTGATTTTTGTTGAGATAGTCGTTGCATAGTTTAACCGC
Source organism: Nostoc sp. (assembly GCF_036918015.1). Taxonomy (GTDB): domain Bacteria; phylum Cyanobacteriota; class Cyanobacteriia; order Cyanobacteriales; family Nostocaceae; genus Nostoc. Next base: position 53,603 of record NZ_JBALEO010000046.1, on the reverse strand, counting down.
CTCATCCAATCGACCTTCATCGGCTAAAGCTCTAGCTGTTTCTAACAAATTTACTTTTAGTTCTATTGGCAATATCGGATTCTGAGGAGCAACATTTAACCTCTCTTGGGCAACAAACTTGGAACGGTTTTTTTTCGGTAGCTGTCGCTTGTTGAGAACATCTATATTTTTGCCTGTGAAGCCTTGTCTCTGAAGATTGGGATGATGATTTTTGCGAACATTTTCGCCCCCTGTGGACTTTCGATGAGCAACAACTGAATTTTGACGAACTGAGATCAATTGAGTTTTAAACAATAACCAAGCTTCAGCGTGTCCAACAAATAGCAAGCCTTCTGGACTTAGCAACCTTTCTAAGACTTGAATCGTGCGCTCTTTTGTTGTCACATCGAAATAAATCAACAGATTACGGCAAAAGACTACATCATAAAGTGGCGTGTCAGCAAGAAAAGCCGGATCTGCCAAGTTGCCATTCATAAAATTCACCATAATTTTCACCTGTTCGCACAGGCGATATCCTGCCTCAGTTGACTGAAAATAGCGCTCTTGAAACGATTGGCTATTGCCGCGAAACGAGTATTGATTGTAGATTGCTCGTTGGGCTTTTGACAGGCACTTGTTGCTAATATCAACAGCATCGATGTGAATGTTTGTCGGATTTAATCCTGCTTCCAAAAGAGCGATCGCAATGGAATATGGTTCTTCACCCGTTGCACAGGGTACACTCAAAACCCGCAGTACGCCCTGGGGATTTTTTGGCAACCATTCAGATAATACGTAATGCTTCAGAAATGCAAAAGACTCTGGTTCTCGAAAAAACCAAGTTTCTGGAACAATCACGGTGTCAATCAGTGCTTCCCACTCCTGGGTAGATACCTGTAACTTCCCCAGATAGTGAGCAATATCCGTTATGCCGCAATCTGCCATGCGTTGATAAATTGCACTTGCGATCGCATCAGCACCAATAGAATTTGCATCCAAACCAATCTTGCTTTTTAGTAAAGCTTCAATAACAGATTGTGCCATTTATAGAGTCTTCAGACCAATCTAAAATCTAGTATTGTGATGACTTTCTGGCAAGAGATTGACTTGCTGTGCTTCTGACAACAAGTACTCAATGCGAAGGCACTGAATCATCCCTTGATCATCTACAATCATCTTGCCCAAATATGGCGCTGTATCTATCTGGATATTGGGATCAACAAATTCAGACTCAGACTTATGTAATGTTTCTACAACTTGTTCTGTCATCAAACCCAAAATATAGGGAGCCTGAAGTTCTGTATTATTACTCCCCCAATAATTGACTAGGACAATCCTAGTACTCAGGTACTCACTGGAGGGTTTACCACGCATCAACTGACATAAATCAATTACTGGTACAATGCGTCCCCGATAATTAAAAACACCAGCGATATGCTCAGGCTGCTGGGGCAAAGTTTTGAGTACAACAAGTGGTATTACTTCTATAACCTGTCGGCTTGCTATGGCATATCGCTCATTCCCAATGTTGAGAAGTAACATTAACACTAATTTTCATCTCCAGTGCTAGCTTTTGTATTATTTGTAGACTATGCAAGACACCTATCATAGGATGTCTAGTAATAGTAGGTTGGGTTGACGCAAGGAAACCCAAGACTAACAAATTTAATTTTTATCAGCAATACATGATACCCATTCTTTAAAGCTGCCATGTATGACAATATCTGTAAATTCATTGCCGAAAACTTCAAAGATGACTTGGCAACTTGGTTAATAGGTTCACCGATTAAATTAACAGAACTTAGCCCTACTGAATTATCAAGCGAACCAATTCGCGCCGATTCGTTAATTTTATTGCAATCTGATGATTTAGTTCTACATACCGAATTTCAAACCAACCCTGATGAAGATATTCCCTTTCGGATGTTAGATTATCGAGTTAGGGTTTATCGGCGCTTTCCTAACAAAGAAATGCGTCAAATAGTAATCTATTTGAGAAAAACCAGTTCAGAATTAGTTACTGAAAACAGTTTTAGATTAAACAACACTTACCATGAGTTTGAGGTAATACGGCTGTGGGAACAACCAACAGACAGGTTTATGAGTATTCCAGGTTTATTACCCTTTGCCGTGCTAAGTCAAACAAACGATCCTACAATGGTATTAACCCAAGTAGCCAAAGCAGTTGAAGCAATTAGCGATCGCCAGCTACAAAGAAATATAGCTGCTGCCAGTGGCATTTTAGCAGGTCTGGTATTAAAGAAGGATGTAATTAAGAAGATTTTCAGGAGTGAGATTATGCGCGAATCAGTCATTTATCAAGAAATCCTAGAAGAAGGCGAAGCCAAAGGTGAAGCCAAAGGCAAAGCAGAAACAACAAGAAAGTTGGCTTTAAATTTGTTGCGAATTGGCATGAGTTTAGAGCAAATTGCTCAAGTTACTGAATTATCTATTGAGCAAGTTCAAGTTTTACAACAGGAGATTCAAAATTCTTAATTTTAATTAATCGCTTTAGAAAATACGTGCCTATACAAGCAAAACCCGCGAATGCGGGTTTTGGAGTTTTTATGAGTCAGCGCAGACACAATACGCTTCGGTTAGGGCTTTTTGATTAAAATTCTAAATCACAAAGACGCGATAAATCGGCGTCTCTACAATAATCAATCCTTCGTCAAGACAAAAGATTTATCGCGTCTCTTGGCTTAATCGAACCGTATTGAGCGCAGACGGACTTGGTTTGTGTAAACGCAATTTTTTATCGCCTTATTTAATCAAACTAAAACTCAGCACTTTGCGGTGTACGCGGGAAGGGAATCACATCACGAATATTTCCCATACCAGTCATAAATTGCACGAGTCGTTCAAAACCCAATCCAAAACCAGCGTGAGGGACAGTACCATAACGACGCAAATCAAGATACCACCACAAATCTTCTGGGTTTAATCCTTGTGCTAACACGCGGCGTTCTAGAACTTCTAAGCGTTCTTCGCGCTGGGAACCACCGACAATTTCGCCAATTTTCGGTGCGAGAATATCCATTGCGCGGACGGTTTTTTCATCGTCATTCAAACGCATATAAAATGCTTTGATTTGCGCTGGATAATCTGTAACAATTACTGGCTTTTTAAACTGTTGTTCAGCCAGATAGCGTTCGTGTTCTGATTGTAAATCTAAACCCCAACTCACAGGATATTCAAATTTAACATCAGCTTTTTCTAAAAGTGCGATCGCTTCTGTATAAGTTAAGCGTTCAAATTGATTAGTAATAATATTCTCGGCTGTTGCCAACACAGATTTATCAATGCGTTCATTGAAAAATTCCATATCTTCTGGGCAAGTTTCCAACACATATTTAAAAATGTGTTTGAGAAACGCTTCAGCCAAATCCATATCGCCTTCTAAGTCACAAAAAGCCATTTCTGGCTCAACCATCCAAAATTCTGCTAGGTGGCGCGAGGTGTTAGAATTTTCTGCACGGAAGGTAGGGCCAAAGGTGTAGACGTTACTAAACGCCATCGCCATCACTTCCGCTTCCAACTGGCCGCTAACAGTTAAATATGTGGGTTTAGCAAAAAAGTCTTGGCTGTAATCTACTGCTTGATTTTCTGTGCGGGGAATATTCTTTAAATCTAAACTGGTAACGCTAAACAGTTCACCTGCGCCTTCGCAATCGCTAGCAGTGATGATGGGTGTGTGTACCCACAAAAAGCCTCTTTGTTGGAAGAATTGGTGAATTGCTGCTGAACAAGCATTTCTGACGCGGAAAACTGCACCAAAGGAATTAGTCCGCGATCGCAAATGTCCAATGGTTCGCAGAAACTCAAAGGAATGGCGTTTCTTTTGCAGGGGATATGTATCGGGATCAGCTTCGCCGTAAACTTTCACGCACTCGGCTTTCAATTCAATTCGCTGTCCTTTACCAAGAGAAGCCACTAGCACCCCTGTCGCTTCCACAGCAGCACCCGTATTCAATTTTTTCAAGATAGCTTCGTAATCTGGCAAATCCTGATTAATGACGACTTGCAAATTAGCTAGTGATGAGCCGTCATTGACTTCAATAAAAGCAAACCCTTTGGACTCGCGCTTCGTCCGCACCCAGCCTTGCACTTGGAGGGATTCATCAGGTTGGCCACTTCGCAATATTTCTGCAATCCGTCGATTTACCATATTTATCCAGCATAAGATTTTAATATCCAGCCTATGATAACGCCCATTCCACCAAAGCGGACGACTTGCCAGAAAGGTTTTTTGAGGCTACGCCAAGAAAATAACTGGCTTTCTAAGTTGAGTTCTAGCATTTCCAACTGTCGTTGAATTTGCCGCAACTCTGCTTTGATTTCTGGTGTCTGAGATTTATTGTGCTTTAGTTGATCCCGACGCTGTTGCCATTGTGCCTGTTGTTGGCGATCGCGCTGCACTTGATCGTAACGTTCTCTTAAGGATAGGAGCGATCGCTCTACTTCCTCTAATTCTTGTTCAAAATCTGGTTCTGGAGTTTCCCCTGGCTGTTGTGATTGTTTAGACGGCTTCATGTGCAAGTAGTAAACTAAGATTAAAGGCGAGTCTGCCAATAGTCAAAATTAAAACTATGAGTTTTTGACTCAGCACTCAATACTCAGCACTCAGCACTCATAATTATGTCTCAATCTACTCAGCTGCCGAAAACCAGTCAACTGAATGAACTTAGTACTCTGGAACTAGCTCAAGCTCTCATGGAAAGACTGAGCATTTCCCCTAACGATTGGCATCGCCTCAAGTCTAACCGCAATTCCCGCGCTAATGAACAAGTGGCAGCAGCTATTGTGTATCTTTTAAAGAATCAGCCACAAGAAGCTCAAGCTAGATTAGAACAGGCAATTGGTTGGTTAGATCGCTCTATTTCTGCGCCTCCCTGTCCAACTCACGGAAAAAGTTAGAAGTTAGGAGTGATGAGTTAAAAGTTTTAAATTCCTAACTCTTAACTCCTAACTCCTAACTCCTAACTACCCTACCGCCGCAGAGATAGTCCCCGGCGATTTTCCATTTGTTTACAAAGCCTCAATTCTGTGCCTTTGCGGTTCCACTGCACCTGATCAAAAATTTGATGCAGAAGACATAAACCACGACCATTTTCTGACTCATCTGGTGGAAGATAATCTGTTGGCTCTTCATTCGTAGTAGATGAAGGAGTAAAGCCACTACCCTGGTCTGATATTATCCACCAATATTGATTATCTATTACGGAAAAACGAACTACAACTGTTTTACTTGGATCGAGATTATTGCCATGTTTAGCTGCATTTACTAGGGCTTCTTGAAGTCCTAGACGCAGTTCTGCTTGTAATTTTGCTGGAATTTCTGCCAACAATAAATCTAATATGGGACAAAGGTAGAGGGTTGAGGCAAAACTAATAGTGCCCCAATAACGTCCAACTGGACGGAGTGAAATAGTAATCACAAGAGAAACCCCATAGCTTTCAGTTAGCTAGACATCAGTTTGCTATTACAGTCACCCTGATAAAACTTGAGGTGGTCATGCTGCCTTCAAACTTGCGTCTTTAAAACTAAATTTTGAAAATGCTAGGGAGCATTGGCTTTATAACTATGAGTTGGGATTGTTTAGATATATATCGGCCAGAATCACTTTGATAATGATGTCAGCAAATTAAAAAGATGCTGCTAATTTGAGAGAGTATTGGCATACTCTAGTTATTTGCCGATTTATAATTCATACAATCCACTTCACATTTTTAAGAACCTATGCAACTTGAATTTATTTAAACAAAATGATTTTTTATTTTTGCCTTAATTCAATTTTAGCATCTTTAGTATGCACTAGACTAAAAATTTCAAATTTCAGTTTTTGTAAAGGAATTACCATCCTTGTTCAAATGTGACAGCACAAGAAAGGCGGCAGCTTCAACATGAGCAGTTTGAGGGAAAAAATCAGCAGGTTGTACCCGTGTAATGGTATATAGCCCATCTTGACAAAGCAATTTCAGGTCACGGGCGAGGGTAGCTACTTTACAGCTGACGTAAACGATCCGAGATGGTTTCAATTGCCGTAAAGTGTCGATGACTGCGCGATCGCACCCCTTACGTGGCGGATCGAGTATTACTACTTCTGGTATTGTGCCCATCTTTGGCAGCAATTTCTCTACTGCCCCGACAAGGAAAGTCACATTATCAATTCCGTTGCGGTGGGCATTCAAAATTGCTTGTTCTACTGCTGCTGATTGCACTTCTAATCCTGTAGCAATACGTACTTTTTTGGCAAGGGGTAAAGTTAAAGTCCCAATACCACAGTAGGCATCAATTAGCAATTCATGCCCTTGAAGATTGAGTTCTGATTGAATTACCTGTAATAGTGCCTCTGCTGTTTCTGTATACACTTGGAAAAATGTATCTGGGCGTACTTGAAATTCCAGTCCAGCAAAATTTTCACGCAGGTGGGGGACTCCAGCAATACAACGGGTTTCTGATCCAAAGATAGCATTTGTGCGATCGCCATTGCGATTTAGCGATACTCCCACTAACTGCGGATAGCGCTTTAACCATTCCTGGGCTTGGGTTTCAATTCCTGATAAATTCCAGTCTTTTACTACCAAAGTCAGCAACATTTCTCCAGTGTGTCGGCCAATGCGTAAACCAAGATGGCGAATTTTTCCTTGGTGGCGCTGTTCGTCATAAATTTGCCAGCCTTGCTGTTGAATATCCTGCTTAACTTCGGCAAGTAAAGGATTTAATCGCGCGTCTTGGACTGGACATTGATTTAAATTAATTAATTGGTGACTACCTTTTTGATAGTAACCAGCTTGTACCTGTCCTGTTGCCGATATGCCTAAAGGATATGTAGATTTGTTACGGTAGCCGAAAGCAGAAGGGGCGGCGAGTACCGGATCTACTGGTGGTTGGATAAAGCCGCCAATGCGCTCCAAAGCTTGGATAACTTGATTTTGCTTGGCTACTAGCTGGTAATCATAACTAATATGCTGCCACTGGCAACCACCGCACTTGTCCGCCACAATACAACTGGGTCGAATCCTGTGGGGGGATGGTTCTAATAGCTCTTGGAGCTTCCCGTGGGCGTATTTAGGTTTAACATGAACTAAACGGACAATAGCGCGATCGCCTGGGACGGTATCTGGGACAAACACTACACGCTCATCAGCGCGTCCCACACCATCGCCTGTATCACTCAGATTAGCGATCGTCACTTCAATTAATTCACCCTGTTGCCAAATTATTTTAGTCATTAGTCATTGGTCATTGGTCATTGGTCATTGGTCATTTGTTATTGGGCATTGGGAATTAAGAATTAGTTATTTTTTCTTGCTCCCCCTGCTCCCCCTGCTCCCCACTCTCCCCACTCTCTCCACTCTCCCCACTCTCCCCAAACAGATAAATTCAATACATAAGTAACTCCGATCCCTTCACTTGTGTACCTCCAACTCGGTAAACTAACAGATAATATTTCAGGTGATTTCAATAATCATGACTGTAATTAGCCAAGTTATTCTCAAAGCCGACGACGAACTGCGTTATCCCAGCAGTGGTGAACTTAAAAATATCAAAGACTTTTTGCAAACCGGCGTACAACGGACGCGGATTGCGGCTACCCTAGCCGAAAACGAAAAGAAGATAGTTCAAGAAGCAACCAAACAACTTTGGCAGAAGCGTCCTGACTTTATCTCCCCTGGAGGTAATGCTTACGGTGAACGCCAACGCTCTCTATGTATCCGTGATTTTGGCTGGTACTTACGCCTAATTACTTATGGTGTACTTGCCGGTGACAAAGAGCCAATTGAAAAAATCGGTTTGATTGGTGTGCGAGAAATGTACAATTCATTGGGCGTTCCCGTGCCTGGAATGGTAGAAGCGATTAATTCCCTCAAAACAGCTTCCCTTAGCTTACTGAGTGCGGAAGACGCTGCTGAAGCAGCACCTTACTTTGATTACATCATTCAAGCGATGTCTTAATACAAGGTGTGTGCTGGTTCTGGAAGTTTACTTCCGGTCTACTAGAGTGAGTGCAAGATATTAGCACTCGATAGGCATAAGATCCCCAATTTGATCATACCCTCCCCACATTTGGTAGTGGCTGTGGCAAAATCTTTGTCAAGTTACCAACCAGTTGTGGGGAAATTTTATGGATATGGGCATGGGGCACTTGCGTTCGGCTTCTCTACGAGATGCTACGCGTAGCTTGCTTCCCCGCAGGGGTACGCTCAGGGCAAGTGGGCATTGGGCATTTAACTAATGACAAATACAAAAAACCGACAGTCCTTGATTAAGGCTGTCGGCTATTAAGTGTGTTCCCTATTAATGACTCGGCTAGAGTTCAGTTGTCATTGATTATGCCTAGTTAGCGAGATGAAAGAGACGATCCTAATCATCGATATGTGTGATTCTCGTCACTTGATTGTTACATCTAAACTGCATATACCCGAATAATCTCTGAGTGACACTAGATTTACGTAAGTAAAGGAGCTAGAAATTTCACGAAGATTAAAAAATAATGTTATCTTTAAAGACTAAAGCATTTGGTGTGCTATTGATCTTCATCTTGTCTAGTTCATGGCCGGAATAATCCTGTTGAGTGCATTCTGGGGTTCTACTACCCCTCAATCCAAGAAACAAGTTTGCTTGTAAGAAAGGCTGCACAAGCATCTTCTGCCAATTACTTACCAAGATGGAAATACAGGTATTTAGTTAGAGTTTAAATTGATGAGCGATCGCGCTTAAATTTACAGAAAAGTAAAAGTGCCTAGCTTGCCGCCGTAGTTAATCTTAATTTTACAAATAAGCCTCTATAAACGGCTACAGTTTGAACTTATCCCAAGAGCAAGCTTACAACTTGGTGATTCAAGTAGTCCAAAAAGAAATATCCAAAGAAGAATTATCTGTATTTCTGGAACTGCACCTACAGGGCAAGTAAATCGATAGAATAATGCTCTGTCCCCCCAGAGTGCATTACTTCCATGACTGCAACCTCAAAACCAGCCTTTTCCCCCCAAGAAATTGCTGCTGAAGGTCTTAAACCAGAAGAATACGCAGAAATTGTCCGTCGGCTAGGCCGTCATCCCAACAAAGCTGAACTGGGAATGTTTGGTGTGATGTGGTCTGAGCATTGCTGTTATAAAAATTCTCGACCTCTACTCAAACAATTTCCCACCGATGGCGCCCGCATCCTGGTGGGGCCTGGTGAAAATGCTGGTGTTGTAGACTTGGGTGACGGACTCCAACTAGCTTTTAAGATTGAATCTCACAACCATCCCTCAGCGGTCGAACCCTTTCAAGGAGCTGCAACGGGTGTAGGAGGCATTCTCAGAGATATCTTTACAATGGGTGCGCGTCCCATTGCTCTATTAAACTCGCTGCGCTTTGGTTCTCTAGAAGATGCCAAAACTCAAAGGCTTTTCCAAGGCGTAGTGGCAGGAATCTCTCATTATGGTAACTGTGTGGGAGTACCAACTGTTGGTGGCGAAGTTTACTTTGACTCTGCTTACTCTGGTAATCCTCTAGTGAACGTTATGGCACTGGGGTTGATGGAAACATCAGAAATCGTCAAATCTGGAGCATCTGGCTTAGGGAACCCCGTGCTGTATGTTGGTTCCACCACTGGGCGCGACGGTATGGGAGGCGCGAGTTTTGCTAGTGCAGAATTGAGCGATCAATCCATAGACGATCGCCCTGCTGTACAAGTGGGCGATCCTTTTTTGGAAAAGTCTTTAATTGAAGCTTGTTTGGAGGCGTTTAAGACAGGTGCAGTTGTCGCCGCCCAAGATATGGGAGCTGCGGGAATCACCTGTTCTACCTCAGAGATGGCTGCAAAAGGCGGTGTGGGAATTGAACTAGATTTAGATAAAATTCCTGTCAGAGAAACGGGGATGGTTCCTTATGAATATCTGCTTTCGGAATCTCAAGAACGAATGCTGTTTGTTGCCCACAAGGGACGTGAGCAGGAATTAATCGATATTTTCCACCGTTGGGGACTTCAAGCTGTTGTGGCTGGGACAGTCATTGCTGAACCGATTGTGCGGATTCTTTTTCAGGGTGAAGTAGCAGCAGAAATTCCTGCTGAAGCTTTGGCGGAGAATACCCCACTATATAATCGAGAGTTGTTGGCAGAAGCACCAGAATATGCCCGTCAAGCTTGGGAATGGACTGCTGATTCCCTACCTCCTTCCACAACTGCTGGAATAGAACTTCAAGGAGGACTGCAAACCTGGAATTATATTCTCTTAACTTTGCTCGATACACCCACGATCGCTTCTAAAAATTGGGTATATCGTCAGTATGACCATCAAGTACAAAATAATACAGTAATGCTTCCAGGTGGTGCAGATGCGGCTGTTATTCGTTTGCGCCCCCTTGAACAGGATAGGGAGCAAGGGAGCGGGGGGGCAGAGGAGCAGAGAAGAATTCCCAATGTCCAACGCGGTGTTGCTGCCACGGTAGATTGCAATCCTCGTTATGTATATCTTGACCCTTACGAAGGGGCTAAGGCAGTGGTGGCAGAAGCTGCACGCAATCTTAGCTGTGTGGGTGCTGAACCTCTGGCGGTGACGGATAATCTAAATTTTGGCTCTCCAGAAAAACCCATTGGTTACTGGCAATTGGCAGAAGCTTGTCGCGGTTTGGCGGAAGGTTGCCGAGAATTGGCGACACCAGTCACAGGCGGAAATGTCTCTTTGTACAACGAAACTCTTGATTCTCAAGGTATCCCACAACCCATTTATCCCACTCCTGTTGTCGGTATGGTGGGCTTGATTCCTGATATAACCAAAATTTGTGGTCAAGGTTGGCAAGCATCCGGCGATGTGATTTATCTACTCGGATTGCCTTTGGCATCCAAAATCAGCTTGGGAGCATCTGAATATTTAGCCACTATCCACGGAACTGTTGCCGGAAAACCACCACGGGTAGATTTTGACTTGGAACGCCGCGTCCAGAAAGTTTGTCGTGAAGGAATTCGTAATGGTTGGGTACGTTCAGCCCACGATTCTGCTGAGGGAGGAGTGGCGATCGCCATCGCCGAATGTTGTCTTGTTGGCAATCTTGGTGCTGAAATCAATTTAGAAATAGCACCTACACAGTTAAACCACGGCAGTTGCTCCACTTGGGGAGACCCCAAGACCGCACTGCCTCGCCTTGACGAGGTGTTGTTTGCCGAAGGTGGTGCCAGAATTTTAGTTTCTGTAGCATCAGCACAACAAGAAATTTGGGAATCATATTTACAGGAACATCTGAGTCAAGAATGGCAGAAACTCGGTGTAGTTGGTAATTTTGAGGCGGGTTTGGGGGTTTTCACCACTGATAACCAAACCTTAATCAAAGTTAGTATCGAAGATATGAGCGATCGCTACTTCCATGCGATCGCCAAACGTCTCGCCATCCATACCACTACCCCTGAAGAAGTTAGGAGTTAGGAATAAAAAGCATAACTCCTAATTCCTCACTCTTTTATTAGCGTCTCTGAGCAAAATTACGGTACTGTTTTAATGGATGGTTAAAGATTTGTTAAGAAATCCTCAACCATTTATATAATCCCAGTAACTTGACCACCGATTTTAGATTTTGAATTTTAGATTTTGGATTAGGGGCGTTGCTTCTAATTCATATCTTGCTCTTACTGGGCAAAAAATCTAAGATCGCCATTCTAAAATCCCAAGCCGCATCCTTACTACGGTGCGATCAATCCAAAAGACGCTCGCGGACTCGCTAACGCTCCGCTATCGTCAATCTCAAATCCAAAATTGATTGACCCCCCCCACCAGGAGCAAAGCTAGCATGATTTCTATTCATTCTCTTACTTCGGATGAATACCCCGACCCAACTAACAACCCAATCAATAGTCATGAAAATCAGCCTGACAAGCCAGAAGAAGCTTGTGGTGTTTTTGGCATCTACGCCCCAGGAGAAAACGTTGCTAAACTGACCTACTTTGGATTGTATGCCCTCCAGCATCGGGGTCAAGAATCAGCTGGTATTGCCACCTTTGAGGGTACACAAGTACATCTCCACAAGGATATGGGCTTGGTGTCTCAAGTTTTCAATGAATCTGTCTTGGATCAATTGCTCGGTAGCCTTGCTGTTGGTCACACTCGTTATTCGACTACAGGTTCTAGTCGCAGAGTTAATGCCCAACCCGCAGTACTGGAAACCCGTTTAGGTTCATTAGCACTTGCACACAATGGTAATTTAGTCAATACTGTGCAACTACGTCAAGAGTTGCTTGAGAATAAATGTAACTTAGTCACAACAACAGACTCAGAAATGATCGCTTTTGCGATCGCAGAAGCCATAGATACGGGCGCTGATTGGCTAGAAGGTGCAATTAAGGCATTTCACCGTTGTCAAGGAGCCTTTAGTTTAGTTATTGGCACTCCCGTCGGCGTTATGGGTGTCCGTGACCCTAATGGAATCCGTCCCTTGGTAATTGGCACTTTGGCTGGTAATCCAGTCCGTTACGTTTTGGCTTCCGAGACTTGTGGTTTAGATATCATTGGAGCCGAATACCTGCGAGACGTAGAACCAGGTGAATTAGTTTGGATTACTGAAGAAGGTTTGGCTTCTTATCATTGGAGTCAAAAATCTGAGCGGAAATTGTGTATCTTTGAAATGATTTACTTTGCCCGCCCGGATAGCGTCATGCACAACGAGAGTTTGTACAGCTATCGAATGCGATTAGGACACCAGCTAGCTAAAGAATCTTTTGTAGATGCCGATATTGTCTTTGGTGTTCCTGATTCTGGTATACCTGCTGCTATTGGATTTTCCCAAGCGTCTGGTGTCGCTTACGGCGAAGGACTGATTAAAAATCGCTATGTTGGGCGAACCTTCATTCAACCAACCCAAACCATGCGGGAATCGGGTCTGCGGATGAAACTCAACCCCCTCAAAGATGTGCTGGTAGGTAAACGAGTAATTATTGTAGATGACTCGATTGTGCGGGGTACTACCAGCCGTAAACTAGTCAAAACCTTACGTGATGCAGGTGCAGTAGAGGTACACATGCGAATTTCCTCTCCGCCTGTAACTCATCCCTGCTTCTATGGCATCGATACCGATTCTCAGGATCAACTCATTGCTGCTACCAAGTCAGTAGCGGAAATTGCCAAGCAACTGGAAGTAGACAGTCTCGCCTATCTGAGTTGGGAGGGAATGCTGGAAGCGACACGAGAAGACACCAATAGTTTCTGTTCTGCCTGCTTTACCGGAGATTATCCTGTGGCGATTCCCGATCAAGTGAAACGTTCTAAGCTGATTTTAGAAAAAGTAGTGGTGTAAGGGCTTAAAACTGAAGAACCCCACCCCGCCAAAGCTACGTTTTGTCTCCCCTCCTCGCAAGCGAGGAGGGGATTAAGGAATGGGGTGAAAGATTAGGATTCTTCTGGGGATGATTCTGATTTTTCTGGCTTGAGTAAGGGGAAGGCGATCGCATCCCGAATACTGGCACAATCAGTTAATAACATCACCAAGCGATCAATCCCAATCCCTAAACCACCTGTAGGCGGCATACCATATTCCAAAGCTGTCAGAAAGTCTTCATCTACACCTTGGGCTTCTAAGTCACCAGCAGCTTTCCGCGCCGCCTGTGCTTCTAAACGTTCTCTTTGATCGATGGGATCGGTAAGTTCTGAGAAGCTATTCCCAGTTTCTCGCCCGACTATAAATAACTCAAATCGTTCTACCAAACCAGGCACAGAACGGTGAGGTTTTGCTAGGGGCGAAATTTCTACGGGATAATCAATTACAAAGGTAGGTTGAATTAAATTGGCCTCTACTTTCTCTTCAAATGCCAAATTCAGCAACTTACCAATTGATTGGGCTTCATCTATACCAGGAATACCAGCATTTTTACTTGCTGTTTTTGCTTCTTCCAAATTTTGGAACGAATTAAAATCCAAGCCCGTAAATTCTTTAACTAAATCGTGCATTGTCACCCGTCGCCAAGGTGGTGTTAAATTTATAGGTTCGCCTTGATAGGTGATTTCCAATGTGCCGAGTACCTCTTGAGCGACAGTGGTAATAATTCCTTCAGTCAACACCATCATATCGTTGTAGTCGGCGTAGGCTTGGTAAACTTCAATCGTTGTAAATTCGGGATTGTGTCGAGTTGAAATTCCCTCATTGCGGAAAACTCGCCCCAATTCAAACACCTTTTCAAAACCACCCACAATCAACCGCTTGAGATGGAGTTCTGTGGCAATTCGCAGATACAATTCCATTTCTAAAGTGTTGTGGTAAGTGATAAATGGACGCGCATCTGCACCTCCAGTCTCACTTTGCAAAACTGGCGTTTCAATTTCCAGAAAATCCCGCTGTTCTAAATAGCGGCGAATACCAGCAGTAATTTGAGCGCGACGGCGGAAAGTTTGTCGCACTTCCGGGTTTACAATCAAGTCAACGTAACGCTGACGGTAGCGCTTGGCAACATCCGTTAATCCATGCCACTTGTCGGGTAGAGGCAACAGAGATTTAGTAAGGATAGTATATTGTTTAACGTAGACAGATAACTCGCCCTTTTCAGTCCGTTTAATAGTACCTTTGGCTCCGAGAATGTCGCCTGCATCTGTAAGTTGCTTCAGGTGATTGAAGGCATCGGCATCAATATCTGCCATACCTTCTTGAATGCGATTTTTATCTAGATAAAGCTGAATTGTACCGGTTTCATCTTGCAAAGTGAAGAAAGCCAATTTACCAAAAACGCGACGCGCCATAATGCGGCCAGCTATGGCAACTTCCAAATCAACTTCTTCACCATTGGATAAATCGGCAAATTGTTCTTGCAACTGCGCTGCATGATGGGTAGATTCCCAACGATAGGCATAGGGATTAGCCCCTAGCTGCTTGAGTTGTTCTACTTTCTCCAGCCTCGCGGCTCGGATATCTTCTTCCGACATGGTAACGAACTAAATAGGGCAAGATTAATTATAGATGCTGCCAAAGTTGAGAGTAAGCAATAATCGCCTAAAAGTGATGTGCGATGGCTAAAGGAAATACAATTACACAAACTAGAGTGCGCCTGTGGACTGTAAACGAATATCACCTGATGCTGGAGACGGGTATTATTACAGAGGATGAATCGGTGGAACTGATTGAAGGGCAAGTTATCCCGATGAGCGCCAACGCTTTGTGCATCTGACTATCTCAAGCGTTGGCACAGCCCGCCGCAGGCATCGCTAGCAGAAGTTGCCTTAGTTCGGGTACAAAATCCCATTCAGTTGAGCCAATACTCCGAACCTGAGCCAGATATCGCTGTTGTCCGCATCGATTCGCGAAAGTATATCGATCGCCATCCCGCACCCAATAAAATCTTTTTATTAACTTTCCTTGCGTATTTGTCAAGATTTTGAGATATTAAATTGAAAAATCAATTCAGATAGAAACTTATGACAACCGAGCAAGAGCTTCAATCTCTTTTTAATTCCTTAGATGGCGATCGAGACGGCAAAATCTCCATTAACGATCTTTTTTTAAGTCCTGGCTTAAGTGCAATCATCTCATCAGAAACAAATACCACTAGTCCCCAGGAGTTACTAGTACAGTATGATTCGGACAAAGACGGTAGTATTACCTTTGAAGAGTTAAAGGAAGCAGTTGAGAAAGCAAATAATTTAAACTAGCAGTCAAAAAATCAACACCACACTCACCCCAAAATCTCTCTCTAGCCCACACTAAATCCCTCTCTAGGCAACTATTGAGGGATTTGCCTTTATTGACCCCTTAGTGACACCCCGATACTTCATTCTAGCTAGTAATAATCTACCATCGACTCTGTAGCCACCTCCCAGAGGGTTTTCGATTGGTTAATGGTTTTGACTATTCAACACTAGAGACAGATCGCAAACAAAATAGTTTCTTGATATATATGGGTTTCAGCCATTTTTGAACATTTGCTATATTTCTCTTACCCATACATAAGTTTGAGGCTTGCTTCTCCCTTGAAAATGTTTAAGTCTCGATTTACCAGTATTATTGAACCCTTGAATTCTTTCCTACTTTTAGCAAATGTCTAGATGAAATAGCCTTCATTTTCAAGTTAGTAAATTGCACGATCGCCTTTACCAAATCTTGCTGTTCTGGTTGCAAATTTAGTTTTTCTAGGGCTTGCTTGATATTATTACCAGCCCGGAGATTGTGATTAAGTTGGTCACGCTGAGATGAGTTTAATACTGCCGCAATTTCCCTATTTCTTCTCTGACGCACAGCCTGGAGTTCCTGGCGTTGTAAGGGAGTCAGGTTAATCTCCGACGAGGTGGGGTAGCTTGCAGTTTTGGTAGTTTGGGCGAAAATAACACCAGAAGCAGTATTGATTTGAAGGGGTGCAGCTAAGGCAATTCCCGGCATGAAGAGGACAAGAGCAAGAATATTAGCGAACACAGATAGCCGTTTTGTCAAGTAAATTGCCATATTGAGAAATGTCTAGTACATTGTGGCGTCAGTTTGCCTACCTTTAATAAGTTGATCGAGCATACTTGTCTGGTTAATTAACCTCCAAAACCAGGAATTAAACGCTTGAGAGCGCGACCGGCAACGTCACCATAGCGCAGTTCCCCACACAGAATCTTACCCATGATTTTCGCACCAGAGGGGCGCTTAACACCAACTTTGTAGCCAATGCCTGGAAAGCGATAGAATGCTCCACCTAATTTTTGTGCCCAAGCCATTTCAGTACCCCATTCTTCATTAATAGCTTCGCTATATTTTTCTAAAGCGTTGGTATCACCAGAAAGAGCCTCATTAATGGCTCCTGCTGCAATCAAACCGCTAAAAATTGACGGACGAATGCCTTCTGCTGTCATCGGATCGACTACACAAGCAGCTTCCCCAGCTAAAACCGCATTTTGGGTATGTAACTTTTGGTTGCCATCCCACAAGCAAAGGGGATAACCATACTGCTTACCAGTTTTGATATCTACATTAAACGATCGCGCGTACTCATCTAAAATTTTCTTAAAGTCCTGGGGTTGACCACCAATAAACGTACCAACACCAATGGAATAACCGTCTGCCTTCGGGAAGTTCCAAATGTAGCCATTTTTTACCAAGCCAAACTCGAAGTGAATTGTAGATTTGTCCTTGACAGTTGCGGGAATTTCTGCTTCCAAAGCTGCTGCTAAACGCCGTTTGCGGTCTTTGAAGCCGAGCCATTTTGCCATTGGTCCTTTAGCACCATCAGCCGCAATTAAGTAGCGACTTGTAACTGGGCCATTAGTTGTGTTAACTTGCCAATAGTCGCTTTGAAATTCAATACCCGTTACTTCCGTATTATCTCGTAGTTCAGCCCCTTGCTTCTGTCCTTGCTGCACTAAGAAATGGTCAAAAATATCTCGTCGCACCATCCAGACTGGTTCTTTGGTGGCTATTTTTGCCTCCACAGGGTCGCCTAATTTCCAGGTAAAGCGAAGGGAGTCGGCTTTTACAGAAATTACTGGGCTAAAATCAAAGTCAAACCATTGAGCGATCGCTGGAGATACACCACCACCACAAGGTTTATATCTTGGCAGAGATTCTTTTTCTAACACTAATACTGAGCGACCTTGTTTGGCTAAATGATATGCGGCTGTTCCACCAGCTGGCCCAGCGCCGACAATGATGCAGTCGTACATAAGGCTGAATTTTTGCTCCAGAATTAGTTTATTTTCTATTGAGATACTCAATCAATTTTTGTTAAATACCTAATAAATGATAAAGGCTGAAGAATTTATCCATCATTCTTCAGCCTTTATACTCAGACTTGAGACTTTAAACAGTCGTAATGTCTTTTTCTTTTTCTGCCAACAGTGAGTCTATTTTGGCAGTGTACTCGTTTGTTAGTTTTTGCAAGTTGTCTTGTTGGTCTTTTGATTCATCTTTGGAGATTTCGGAGGCTTTCTCTTGTTTGCGAATGGCGTCTATAGCATCGCGGCGAATGTTACGAATAGCAACACGACCTTCTTCAGCATATTTGGATGCCATTTTGACGAATTCTTTACGGCGTTCGCTGGTTAAGGGCGGAATATTCAACCGGATTACAGAACCGTCGTTACTGGGTGTTAAACCCACATCTGAGAGGGAAATAGCTTTCTCAATGATGTTTAGGGTGTTGCGCTCGTAGGGTTGAATTAAGATTGTCGTGGCATCCGGCGTGCTAATGTTTGCCAGTGATTTCAAGGAAGTAGGCGAACCGTAATAATCCACCAATACCTTATCTAATAGACTCGCATTGGCGCGACCAGTGCGAATCGAGTTAAAAGATCGTTGAGTCGCCTCAACGGTTTTTTGCATCGTACTTTCAGCTTCAGCTAATTTCACAAGAACCTCCCACAAGGGTGCCGATGGATTCTCCCAAGACTGCCCGGTGGATGTTTCCTCGCACCGTTAGGTCAAATACCAGAATTGGGATATTATTTTCTTTACACAAGGCGATCGCAGTACTATCCATCACCCGCAAATCTTTGGCTAAAACGTGCGCGTAGGTTAAGCTATTGTAACGCTTGGCGTCAGGATAAATATGAGGATCGGCATCATATACTCCATCTACTTTGGTGGCTTTAAAAATCACCTCAGCATCGATTTCTGCTGCTCTTAACGCCGCAGTCGTATCTGTAGTAAAGAAGGGATTTCCAGAACCAGCACCAAAAATTACCACCCGTCCTTTTTCAAGATGACGGATGGCACGACGACGAATATATGGTTCTGCTAATTCTTGCATAGCGATCGCGGTTTGGACTCGCGTCTGTACTCCTATGCGTTCTAGCGAATCTTGCAGCGTCATGGCATTCATTACCGTGGCAATCATCCCGATATAGTCAGCGGTTGCCCTGTCCATCCCCGCCGACGCTGCTTTGACGCCACGAAAAATATTGCCGCCGCCAACAACTATGGCGATTTGAGTACCAGTGGCTATCACCTCTGCTAATTCTTCTGCTATTCCTTTGACCACTTCGGGATCAATGCCATAGCCCATGTTGCCCATTAAGGCTTCACCGCTCAGTTTGAGTAAAACCCGTCGGTAATTCGTTCCCATGAAGTTACGCTTTATCAAAAAAGTTGCAATTGCCTCCAATTTAAGATAACAGTTACAGGGACTATCTTTGTCTAGTTACGCCAAATCAATGTAGTCCCTACTGGTTCTGTTTGTGGTATAGCTATTTCTTCACCTTTAAACAGAGAAGCGATCACAGTTCTCAAATAATCCTCTCCTACTGGCAATGGCTCTTGGGGATGATTATCAATTTTACCTTTGTAACGGACTATACCATTAGTGTCTATCAGAAAGGCCGTTGGTGTTTTTGTTGCGCCGAAGCTACCAGTCACATCTTGCGTTGAGTCCCACAGGTAGGGGAAATTCAACTGGTGACGCAGGGCAAAAGCTTTCATATTTTCAAAGCTTGACCTAGTGTCGTAGTCAACATTACTACCATTGAGTCCAATTAGTGTGAAGCCTTTTGGGGCAAATTCGGCTTGAATGTTTTTTAGCCTGCCTAAATACCGCTCTACATAAGGGCAGTGGTTACACATGGAAATAACGCCGACTGCTCGGAACTTCTCAAGATAGCGCCTGAGATGGTGTACTTGACCATCAATTCCTGGCAATTCAAAATCTGGTGCGTAGCTCCCAACGGGAGTATCAATTGTTTCTAGTAGATTCATGATTTCTGGCCCGCAGAACTAGGAACAAGAAAAATATTGTTAAATTCAGCGTCAGTTTCCAGTTGCAAACCACCCCTTAGCCGATGCCTCATATTCGCCAATCTTATAGACCAAATTTGCGATCGTAAATTGTGAAACTACTGAATCTAGCACTGATGGTAATTCTCTCACATCTAAAAAATAGCCAAAATATTACTCACATTAAAAAAGTTATGATTTCAACTACTGACATAATCTCAGTTGTGAGTAAATTACCTCTATCAATAAGATGAAAACTCTATACTGAATAAAACTATCAGCTTAGAAGCTTTCGTGGTATATGTATAGGCTATCACTAGAGCAAAAGATTTATTTTGAAAATCTGATAAATTTTATCCAAAGTAAAAACAATTTTACTTGTGCCTTGCTGTTGAAAGCCTTTATACCCTTGTTATCATCAAATTTTCCATGACAACCTCAAGTTCAAAAACAGCACTTAACTCTACAAAAACCTGGATTTGGCAAGATTTTCCGATCTGCTATCAAACCCAAGGGACTACTGGGCCAGCTGTTGTCCTGGTGCATGGATTTGGTGCTTCTTGGTGGCACTGGCGAAAAAATATTCCTGTATTAGCACAAAATTGCCGTGTTTATGCGATCGATTTGATTGGTTTTGGCGCTTCCGCAAAACCTCAACCTGGTGAAAAAATTACCTACACATTAGAAACCTGGGGACAACAAGTAGCAGATTTTTGCCGTGAAGTAGTGGGTGAGCCAGCTTTTTTAGTCGGAAATTCCATTGGCTGTATTGTAGCTATGCAAGCAGCAGTCAGTAATCCAGATATTGCCTTGGGAGTTGCTTTACTCAACTGTTCTTTACGGCTGTTGCACGATCGCAAACGGGTAACTTTACCTTTATCTCGTCGTTACGGTGCGCCTCTACTGCAACGCCTGTTATCTATCAAACCAGTTGGCGATTTCTTTTTCAATCAACTCGCTAAACCGAAAACGGTGCGGAAAATTTTGCTGCAAGCATACTCGAATCCTGAGATGGTGACAGATGAGTTGGTAGATATTCTCACTTCACCAGCAAGCGATCCGGGGGCTGCTGCTGTATTCCTTGCCTTTACTTCTTATTCTACAGGGCCATTACCAGAAGACCTTTTACCACTGTTACAGTGTCCGGCGATTATTTTGTGGGGAACTGCCGATCCGTGGGAACCAATTAAGTTAGGGAGAGAATTAGCTAACTTTCCGCAAGTAGAAAAGTTTATTCCTTTAGAGGGAGTGGGGCATTGTCCGCAGGATGAAGCGCCGGAGTTAGTCAATCCAATTTTACTCGATTGGATTTTGGAGCGATCACGCTAATAGACTCGGCTCAATTTTAATGTAATGGGCGGTATGGAATATATTCAAAAAGATTTATTTTTTGTTGATTGAGCCGATACGAAAAATTAACTTTCTACCACTTTTTTTATACCGATATGATTCCTTCGCTAATATTCCTACAGAAATTCAGGAAGAAATTGAAGGAAGATTTATTGAGTGGATTATAGAAAAACTCAATGCTATCAAGCCTTTTATTCAACCTGCTTCCTTACTTGCTGATGGATTTCCACTCTCCAAAGTAGGGGCCACTTTGGCGAGTACCATCAAACATAATAGTTTTATAAATAAAATTCATACCCCTACAGATCAAGTCCTGGAGCGCGGGGGTAGCGCCTCGGAAATCAGCCTCAATCAAAACGGCATGTTCAAAAGGAGTAAGTTTAGCTCCACGGAATATAGCACCAATAGCATTCATATAATCCAAAGCAGTTCCAGTCAAATCGGCATTAGTCAAATTACATAAACGCAAATTAACACACTGCAAGTTAGCATCCCTAATAATTGCACCATCCAACCGAGCTTCTATCAAGGAAGCACTAAAGAGATCGGCTTCACTCAGATCGGCTCCTCTCAAATCAGCAAAACTCAAATCCGCTCCACGCAAGTTGATGTTCCGCAAGACAGCACCTTCGAGGTCAATATAGTTGCGCCCATATCCTCTTTCTCTAATTACCACAGCCCCAGCAAAGTTACGTTTACCGGAAGTGTACTTTTTCAACAACTCTTCAGTGGTAATTTCCCAAGCCATAATTTAAAATCCAATTTCTTTTCTAATCTCAAATATAGTACTACTCCCTCTCTAAGAGGTTCAGAAGGACTTTCTTATAGTTCTTGAAGTATTGTATTAGTCCAAAAACTTTTAACTATTTCTCCCTATCTTCATCTAGTGCTTTTTGGATAGCTTGGCGACAAAATTCAGGAGGGTCGTCTTTAGCCTTTACCTCTTCCTTCATTTCCTTAGAGACTCTAAAACTCAATTGGTCAGTTAATGGCTTATCTCCCTTTGCTTGCGCTGGTTCAAAATTTTGAGGGTTCCCTTTAGGATTAGGCATTGTTGAGAGATATAAATATAGCTTGATACTAATGAAACCATTAGAATAAAGTTTTAGATCGGTGGTGATACCCAGTCTAGAAAACAAGTTCACCACCGATACCACTTTTACAAATGGGTAACTCTATTTTATGTTCACAAGGTCAGAACTCGAAATCAAAACCATTGCTGAGTTGAGAGACTTGTGTAGGCGTTACGGATTGAAGCCTACTGGGAACGGAGGGTACAAGACTAGTTGGATTGTTACCTTGATGGCATTTCCACAGATAGCACTCGCTCAACTAAGACAAGGAAGAGGGTTGAAGTCACCAGGCTTTAGCGTTATTCAATTCCTTGAAGTGGTGGTAGATGAGATGAATTCACCCACTGATGAGCAAGCAGCACTGATCAAGCTGACGATGGAAGGCAAAGCTATGAGCTACCCTGACAGATATGACCAAGAAAGCTTGCTTAACTTGCACAAGGCTAAGATGTATCTTGAAATGGCGATCGGACTACTAAACCAGTAAATTAGTTTTGAAGGTTTGTAGTAAGCACTTTAGTGCTTAGAAAATAAGAAGGACTTTAGTCCTTACTACAAACTTCCTTACCCGTATTGGACTCAACCCAGAAGCCCTATATTTATTAACTAACAATAAACTTTTGGCGCTATCTCTTATTTGCTCAATTAGAAATAGCATTCAAGACAATTACTAATTCAAAACTAACTGACTTAAAAAGAAGGCAAGGGCTGCACTGCCCAAAGGAACTGTCAAATTGTCAATACCTAAAAATGAAATAGCTTCTAAAGCCGTAGCTATAACTGCTACTAACAATGATACTGCCCAAGTTTGCCAACTGTTTCCTTGAGTTCCAACTAAAATCAAACTACTGACGATATAGCTAACGAGCATCATAGTTAGGGAGCCTTCCCAACTTTTTTCTGCCCCAAAAACTTTATACTTATGTTTACCAAAGCGTTGCCCAATTAAGGCTGCTAATCCATCTCCCCAAGTCATTATCAAAATTCCGAGTGCTGCGTACTGGGGTTGTTGCAAGTACCAGAACCAGGCAACTAAAATACCGAAACTGACAGAGTAAAAAAATGTCCCTAAGCTTTGCCGTCCAACGCTATTAATACCAGGAAGAATGGGCAATCGGTAGGATAATAAGGTGATTGCACTCGCTAAAATAGAAGCTGTAATCCCTACACTGGCGGGAATATCTAGCCACCAAGCGATTAGAATCACATTACCAGTGCCAATATGAACTATCTTCCGCACGATTTCTGGCTTGTCGGCGAAGCGGTTTACCACCCATGCAATCAGGAGGATGAGTAACACCCAGATTGCAGCCGACGCAATTTGCAGCCAGAAAACCGGAATTGAGGTGAAGTCAGAAAATGTAATTAACAAAGATGCGACAAAATGAAAATTTTTACCCCTGTTACTAATTTATAAGATTTGGGTAGCTGCAATGAAATTATTATTTATTTGGCTGATTCGGGGCTACCGAATGTTTATCTCGCCGTTGTTTCTCCCGACTTGCCGCTTTCAACCAACTTGTTCGATGTATGCTATTGAAGCTATTGAACGATTTGGAGTGTTGCGTGGTAGCTGGATGGCAACTCGGCGGATTTTGCGCTGTCATCCGTTTCATCCAGGTGGTTACGATCCAGTGCCGGAGGTGGTAGAAAAGGTGAAGGAGGAGTAGTTTGAGGATTGGAGTTTAAACGCAAAGGAGCGCGGAGGGAAGCGCAGAGGGACGCAGAGAGTGAGAAGAAGGGTAGATTATTAAAGGATGTGTTTGTGGGTATAGCTATTTGGGGAGATGTCAACAGATGAGGTTGTCATCTAGCGTGGGAAGGTTGAATAATTTAATTTGGACTTACGATGATTAATCCTACTGCGATTTCTATACCTGAACCACAAATTCCTACTCCTGGGCCCAGTCCGCTACCTAGTCCCGAACCTGTACCGGGGCCAGCGATTCCTCAACCGTTACCGGGGCCTGTACCAGAACCAGTACCTGCTCCCATTCCTCAAACAGTTCCAGGGCCAATTCCCCAAACCATACCGGAACCTGTTTAGATTACCTTGGTAATGTAATCCAAAATCTCAAATCTAAAATCCAAAATGCTAAGAGCCGGAATTGTCGGACTTCCCAACGTCGGAAAATCTACTTTATTTAATGCTGTAGTTGCTAATGCTAAGGCAGAAGCAGCTAACTTCCCTTTTTGCACGATTGAACCGAATGTCGGCGTTGTCGCAGTACCGGATGAACGGTTAAATGTTCTTGCTAAGATTGCTAGTTCGGTACAAACTATCCCGGCGCGGGTTGAATTTGTGGATATTGCCGGTTTAGTTAAAGGTGCAAGTCAGGGTGAGGGACTAGGGAATCAATTCCTATCCCACATCCGGGAAGTTGATGCGATCGTCCATGTGGTACGTTGTTTTGAGAATGACGATATTATCCACGTTGCTGGTTCTGTTGACCCAGCACGAGATATTGAAATCATTAATATAGAGTTGGGTTTATCAGATTTAGCACAAATTGAGCGGCGAATTGACCGCACTCGCAAACAAGCTCGTACCAGCAAAGATGCACAGTTTGAAGTCTCAGTTTTAGAAAAATTAGCTGCGGCTTTAAATGAAGGTAAATCGGTGCGTCAGGTGAGCTTGAATGAGGAAGAAACAGAAATTATTAAAGGATTAGAACTGCTCACTTATAAACCGATTATCTACGCTGCAAACGTCTCTGAGGATGAGTTGGCAACGGGTAATCATTTTGTGGAAACAGTGCGGCAAATTGCTGCAACAGAAAATGCCCAAGTTGTGATAGTTTCTGCCCAAGTTGAAGCTGAATTAGTGGAATTAGCAGAAGAAGATAAAGCTGATTTCCTTGCATCTTTAGGTGTGGAAGAAGGCGGTTTGAAATCGTTGATTCGGGCAACTTATATGCTTCTGGGCTTGCGGACATATTTCACCTGTGGCCCCAAAGAAACTCGCGCTTGGACAATTAATGCCGGAATGTCTGCACCTCAAGCTGCTGGTGTAATCCACAGTGATTTTGAACGGGGATTTATCCGCGCCGAAACTGTTGCTTATAAAGATTTGGTAACAACTGGTTCGATGAATGCTGCGAAGGAAAAAGGGTTGGTTCGCAGTGAAGGGAAAGAGTATGTTGTGCAGGAAGGGGATGTAATGTTGTTCCGATTTAATGTGTAGAGGTAATTAATGAGTGACCGTTATCGATAAGATAATGGTCAACCTACACTAAGTTGCGTAGGCAATGCCTGCCGTAGGCATCGCACCAAATAAATTGACAAATATTATGTAATGTGCTTCAAGATATGCAAGGCGATCGCAAATAAACCTGTAATTCACCTCTGACAGTATATTTACGTAATTAGTTGACTTCCGATAGTACTTTCTGTATACAAAGCAATAATTCGTTCACAGTATAGGGCTTCGACAAAAATGTATTGACACCAATAGCTGCTACTGCACTAAGCTTATTGTCAGACATCAGTCCACTGCTGGCGATAATTCTGACTTGGGGATTGATTTTTTGCAAGGTACGTATGGCTGTTAAACCATCCAGTGAGGGCAGCATAATATCCATGAGGACGGCACTAATTTTGTCTCTATTTTGAGCATATAGTGCGATCGCCTCAATGCCATCACTGGCAACTAAGATTTTGTAGTTGTGAGCTTCTAATGATGTTGTCGTCATCTCTTGAATGGCGGCTTCATCATCCACAACCAAAATCAATTCTCCATGTCCTGTCTTTGGTGGCAAATTTTCGGGGCTGCGTGTTTCTATTCCTCCCACTGCTGGCAAGTAAACCTTAAAGCTAGTGACACTTTCCGGTTCACTATAGACGTTCACAAAACCTCCGTGACTTTTAACGATTCCCAATACTGTGGAAAGTCCTAAACCAGTGCCCTGTCCGACATCTTTTGTAGTAAAGAATGGCTCGAAAATTCTATCTAGCATTTCTTTAGGAATCCCAACTCCACTATCGGAGACAGTAATCACTATGTAAGGCCCCTCTTTGGCTTCTAGGTTCATGCGGGCATAATTTGCGTCAATCAACATATTTTCGGCAGAGATACTCAAAGTACCACCATTGGACATAGCATCACGGGCGTTAACGCAGAGGTTCATCAGCACTTGATGCAGTTGGGTACTATCTCCAGAAACCATCCACAAATCTTGCGGTACATTAGTGCTGATTTCTATCGATTTGGGAAATGTCTCTTTAAGAATCTTGGCAATTTCCACAATTATATGTCTGAGTTGCAAAGTGATGTGCTTCCCTTCTACACCCCGCGCAAAGGACAGTACCTGTTTGACTAAATCAGCACCACGTCTAGCGTTAATTTCTAAAATTTCTAGTAGATGACGAGTCCGCTCATCTGCATTAGGAAATTTTAGCGGTAGCAGTTGCGCTCCTGCCAAAATCGGTGTCAGGATGTTGTTGAGGTCGTGAGCAATACCACTAGCTAAAGTGCCAATACTTTCCAGGCGTTGAGCGCGAAATAATTGGGCTTCTAGGTGCTTTTTCTCGGTAATATCTGTGTCAACGGTGAGAATTGATTTGGGTTTTCCTTGTTCGTCGTATACCAGAGTCCAGCGACTAGCCACAAGGACTTCTTTGTTCATTTTAGTAAGTTTTGTTAATTCCCCCTGCCACTTACCTTTACTAATAGCTTGCAATAGAGCCGCTTCAATTTCCGGTGAAGGTTCGTCATACAAAAGTTCGCTAGCATTTTTACCCCAAGCCTCTGTTGCTTGCCAGCCATAAAGTGTTTCTGCACCTTTGTTCCAGAAGATAATTTGATTGTTTAAATCTCGGACGCAAATGGCATCTGTGGTGACATCTAGTAATGCTGCTTGTTCGCGAATTTTTTCTTCTGCCAATTTGCGATCGCATAGCGCGGCTTGCCGTTCGCGTAGCGCAGCTTGTCGTTCGCTAATATCTATACTGGCGCATGTCACCCCGACAATTTCTTGGGTTTCATTCCGTAGTGGCTCGACAGTTAAATCGTAATATCGCGTTGTATCTTTGATGGTAATTGATACTTCTTCTCGCGTTCCGATGCCTGTAGTCAGCACTCCACGTTTAATTGCGATCAGATGTTGAGCATCTTCTACTGGGATGATATCTAAGTCTTGTTTGCCCAATATTTTCTCAACTGTCAATCCAGATGGGGGATTGTAAACCCAGGTGTACCGTAAATCTTTATCCTGGTTGTAGACAAAGATTGGAGAGCTTTTGAGAGCAACCCGAAATCGCTCCTCACTCTGCCGCAGTGCGTTGTCTGCCCGTTGGCGTTCGATGGCATAACGCATAGATCGCACCAGTAAGTCACCAGTTACTTGCCCCTTCACTAAATAATCTTGCGCTCCTTGTTGCATTGCGCTAGTTGCCAGCGTTTCATCATTTATACCTGTCAGCACAATGATTGGAGTTGCTTTTGCCTGATTGTGAGCAATGACAAAGGTTTGTAATCCCTGGCTATCTGGCAGCGAGAGGTCTAATAAAATAACATCAAAAGTTTCGTTTGTTAGGTGGTTGACTGCTTCATAAAGCCGTTCAACGGGCATCAACTCAACTACAACTGTGCTAACTTCCTTAAATAGCTCTTGTAACAATAAGACATCACCAGGGTTGTCTTCTACTAACAAGACTTTAATAATATTTTCACCTGCCATTTCCACTACTCCGGTGGCAGTTTTACGATCGCAAACCAAAAATTTTCTATTGATTGGACAATTTTAACGAATTGATCGAAATCTACTGGCTTGGTTATATAACAGTTGGCAAAAAGGTTATAGGCTTTGAGGATATCTTCTTCAGCTTGGGAAGTCGTTAAAACTACTACAGGAATTCGTTTGAGGTTTTCATCTCCTTTTATTTCTGCTAATACCTCTCGTCCATCTTTTTTCGGAAGGTTAAAATCGAGCAGTACAATATCTGGATGAGGTAATTTAGCATATTTTCCCTGTTTTCGCAAGAATGCCATTGCCTCTACACCATCCTCGACTACGTTTAAGTGAATTGAGATTTTACTATCTTCTAGGGCGATGCGTGTAAGTTGGACATCGCCAGGATTATCCTCTACTAACAAAACCTCAATAGGCATAATTGCTGTTATGGTATTTACCATTGCTTACCTACTCTATCTGGAATTGTGAAGTAGAAAGTCGAGCCTTGACCCGGTTTCGACTCAACCCAGATCCGGCCGCTGTGGCGTTCGATAATTTTCTTACAAATTGCCAGACCAATTCCAGTACCTGAATACTTGTCTCTACCGTGCAAGCGCTGAAAAATTATAAAAATACGCTCAGTATATTGGGATTCTAAACCAATTCCATTATCACGCACCCAGAACAACCATTCATCCTCCGAACGGGTAAAATTTAAATTTTTTCCATCTAATATATCTGCATCTCCCTTACGTACCCCAACGTGAATTAATGGCTGTTGACGATCGCAAAATTTAATCGCGTTGGCAATCAGGTTTTGAAATACTTGTGTCAATTGGGTAGCATCAGCCATCACTTGAGGTAGAGTATCGTAGGTGACAACTGCCTTTCGATCTGCGATCGCAACTTGAAGATTAGCAAGCACCTGTTCTAAGACAACACTACAATCAATTAGCACAAAAGGCTGTCCGCGGGTGCTGACGCGGGAATAGTTTAACAAATCGTTGATTAGGGTCTGCATCCGACTGGCCCCATCTACTGCATAGGCAATAAACTGATCGGCATTGGCATCCAGTTGGTTTTTGTATCTCCGCTCCAGCAGTTGTAAATAACTAGTCACCATCCGCAACGGCTCTTGTAAATCATGAGAAGCCACGTAGGCAAACTGTTCTAATTCCGCATTAGAACGACTAAGTTCCTGACTTTGCTGGGTTTCTTTTTCTAATAGTTGCGCTTGAGATAAAGCAATCCCAATTTGGTTCGCTAATTGCTGTAACAAATCCATCTCAAACTGATTCCACTGTCGGGGTGCGCTACACTGATGAGCTAGTAATAAGCCCCAAATATCGTCCCTGACAAGAATCGGCACTACCAGATTAGCCCTGACAGCAAACTGCTGAAGAAATTCTCGATGGCATGGTTGGATATGAGCAGCTTCAATGTCTTCAAGGGCACTTACTCTTCCCTGGCGATATCTCTCTATATATTCTTCTTTAAAACAGGGGTCAAAAATATTTTCTCCTAGAATTATCGGCCAACCTGGCAGCACAGCCTCTTGTACCACTGTTCCCGAACCATCAGTTTCCAGTCTAAAAATCAACACCCGATCGGCTTGTAGTAATTTTTGTACCTCTGTGACAGTGGTTTGAAGAATTTCATCTATTTGTAAAGAGTCTCGAATTTTTAGAGTGATTTCAGCAAATAGTTGCGATCGCAGATTTTGCCGCTTTAATTCTTCATCTGCCCGCTTGCGTAAGCGAAGCTCGTCGTAGACATCTGTGATATCAGTATAAGAACCAACCATCCGCACTATATCACCCAATGCGTCCCAAAGTGCCTGTCCTCGATCTAGAATCCATTTATAGCTGCCATCTTGGCACTGGACTCGATATTCACAGACGTAAAACGGTGTTTTCTTGGCAAAGTGGTCTTGGAAAGCCTGAAGTACCCAATCTCGCTCATCGGGATGGATTCGTTTTGTCCATTCATCCCAATGGTTGGAAACTTCGTGGTTTTTATAGCCGAGCATTTCCTTCCATCGAGTTGAGAAGAACACTTCATTAGTCTTGAGGTTCCAATCCCAAATACCATCATTATTGCCATGTAATGCTAATTGCCAACGTTCTTCACTTTCTCGTAGTGCAACTGATGTTTTCCGTCGTTCAGTAACGTTTTGGAAATAAACACACAAGCCATCTTTTGCCGGATAGGCATGAACTTTAAGCCACTGCTGCTGTGGCAGATAGAACTCCTCAAATTCGACGCTCACCTGTTCTAAGATTGCCCTGCGATATTCACAATCAAATGTTGTGTCGATAATTTCTGGAAACACCTCCCAGATGTTTTTACCTAAAAGCTCATTGTGAGTTTTTTGCAACAGCCGTTCTGCTTGACCATTAATATAGGTGAATTGCCACTTTTGATCCAGGGCAAAAAAACCATCAGTGATACTTTCGAGAAGATTGGTAATACGGGTTTTAGCGGCTTCAGACTGGGCGCGGGCTGCTTGCTCTTGCGCCACTAGTTTTTCAGTAACTTTAGATACCTCACTTACATGACGCCTGAGTTCGAGTTGGTCGATTACCAGGCGACTCAAACCCACAAACGCCTCTATTTGTTTTTGGCTTAGTTGTCGTGGAACTTGGTCAATTGCACACAGAGTTCCCAACATATCTCCCTGCGGAGTAATTAAGGGTACACTGGCATAAAACCGTATATATGGATAGCCAGTTACTACCGGATTACTAGCCAACTTCTCATCAGCTAGAGTATCAGGAACCACCACAACATTACGCTGCTCTTGGCAAAGATAAGATAATCCAACACTCCGAGGCATTTCTGATACATCTAAACCTATTTTTGCCTTAAACCATTGACGGTTTTCATCAATAAAACTTACCAATGATATGGGAGTGCCACAGATAAAGGCCGCTAACTGAGCAAGATTGTTGTATGCTTCTTCGGGTTCTGTGTCAAGAATTTGATACTGGCGGAGGGCTTTTAACCTCGCTACTTCTGTATCAATATGTCTAGGTTTCATTAACTTTTTTTAATAAATCTAAATGTGATATCGAGTCATCAGCGTGATTATCTTAAAAATAGCTTAACGTTTTTTAATAATTGTTAGCCCTTTCCTCACCTTTGGCTGTTCAGGAAAGTCTGTTAAAAGCGATTCTTAAAGGATGTTTGAAGGATGTTTGAAAAGTATTTTTCGTAACATTTAAGCCTTAGAAACCTAACTCTCCCAGCCCCCTTTGCCTAAAACTCTAGTATTTCCACTACATGACTAAGAGTATCCTCAATTGGCTCAATCAGTGTACTGCGGATGTATAAATAAACCCCGCTAGCAAACAGCAGTAGTAATATGAAAGTCACCGAAGTGTATCAAATTATCAGACAGAAATGAGTAGTCTGAAGTATATTTTTTACTTTATTTTTTAAGTTAATAGCCTTTGATTACGTATTTATACGGCTAAAACATGGCTCAATTTTTGAGTTGTGGTGATTTTGCTGAGGTTGAATTTTTGCTCAAGAATTACACTCTTGTTGCAGTAAATCTGCTTAATCATATTTTATTCTTTGCGCCAGGATTAAAAAATCAAACTTTTTTGACTATCTATATTTACTGAAACACTGTTGAATCCATCGAATCAAATAAATCAATAATCAATTCAAAGACCAAGTATTAAATAATGGTTAATTTTCGACATTAGCCAATGTTCAATGGTTTTAATCGCCAAAAAATTTATTCTGAAAACATTGAAAAATCCAAATCGAAAAAGTATCAATATCTCCCTAATGAGATTCAAAAAAAATGTAAGAACTATTGGGATTTGTTTATTGTCTTCAACGATTATATGCAAAATTATATTTATTAAATTATCTGCGATCGCTCTAAGCATAAACAGGCAAAACAATATTGATTTAATCTCTAATCATAACAAGTCATTAATCAATTCCAATCAAAAAATAAAGAACTTCCAAAGCCAAGAACTGTTAAAACAGGCTTTAAGAAAGTCTAACTCTAACCTAGAGAAACCAAAACAGTTACGCAAATTCACCATTGCTGACGTTATCCCAATTGAAGAATATAAAGACAAACCTCCCAAGCTACCTGAAGAAGATGAAGAAAAGCCTCAGCCAGATACAATTCAACCATCAAATTCAAATCCATCAAAACCATACACACCAAAGCAACAAATACTAATAGAAAAACTACGTCGAACAAAAAAACAACAACAAGTAATCCAAAAGAAAATAATTATTGATGCTCTGACTGCAAGTTCCAATCGGTATTCTTGGATTGTTAATCCAACAGATAACCTGACTTTTAAACCTCAATTATTTAAACCAAATGAAGACGAAAATTATATAGATACAGATTTAAATATCAGATTTTCTGGAGACAATCAGTTTATTGATAAATTTACTTATGCTAAATTTCCCAGAGACGACCAGTTTTACTGGGTTCTCGATAACAATAGATTAGTAATTGAGACTAAAGGTACACAAGCAGGTATTCTTGCCCAAGGTAGAGCTTCTGAAACTTACATTACCCAAAATATGACATCAACCCAAGGATTTTGGGGATTGCAAAATATTAGTACTTTACCTGTGAATTTCGATGAATTAGTCGGCGGAGCTAAAATTCAAGATTTTTCTATACTTTCTATAGCAGGAGAACTAATTAATCCTGAAGGAATACCTGCTGGTAAAGTAATAATTAATAGTGGAATTAATCTTAACGATCCTAATGTCACAGTTTTGGCAAATACTACACCAATTATTGGAAGCGGTTCCACTTTTAGTAATGATGGTGGCGGCTCTTTATTTGATTTATTAGATGCTACTAATACACCTAAAATTCTACAAGCTTTTCCTACTACTAATTTAAAGCCTTTACTAAATGGCGGAAGCGTTCAACTTAAACTAGGCGAAATTATTCCCGATCGTGTTCTAGAAGCGACTGGTATTTTATGGGGAAATATCTTGACGGGTGAAGGTTTTGGTTTTACTGCTCCTGTCTCTTCATTACCAGGTGTTAAGATTGCCCAGAGAGGCGAATTTGATAATTTTGATTTATTAAATATAGCAGTTAATCCTTACTTGACGCCACTTGAGAGAGACTTGTCTTATTTAAATTCTTTATTATGGGTATCTTTCGGCAAAAGAGACCCCATATTTAAAACTTTATCTGAGACACAAAAAACTTCTAATTGGCATAGATTATATGTTAATTATCCTCATAATCGTACTGTTGTTCAATATGATAAAGAAAAAATTAGTGCTAGTTATTCTAATATTTTTTCTAGCCCAGGATTGTCTATTACAGCTAATTTAAGTGACTTTAGTATTGATAGTATACAAACAGCTAACTCTACTTTAGGATTGGCATTAGGTGGAATATTTGAATTCATTAAAATAGATAATATTAATGAAAGTTTAGCAGAAGCACGACAAAGCTTTAAAAACGGAGAAGGTTTTGTTGAATTAAACACAAAGTCTACACCAAATCAAAGAAGACAAATTAACAACAGACTAAATCGTACTTTAGCTTATTCTAATGCAACCAGCGATCTAGAACAAGTCTCTGGAAGTATCACACTTCAGAGTAAAATAACTCCCAATAATTCTAGTATTTTGGAACTGAGAACAGGAAATCACAAACGCACAGTCCAATTTTTACAAAGAGATGTTGAACTTTTAGAGCCAGGGAATACATTCTTTTCAACCCTCAGACTTTCTAATGAAAGATTTGGCCCTCTGACTTTCATAGGAAATCAAATACCTTTGACTAATACTGGTATTAATCCTATTAACGAATCTAGCGGTGCTGAAGTTATTTTGACTAACTCCCAAGGACGACAATTTGTACAACAATTTAATTCGGAAGATAACACTATAGTACCAATTCCAGTCCGCACATTTGATTTAGCATTCGATTATTTTGAACTCACCAGAGTCGATCGCATAGGTGTGAGTTTTAAAAAATTTGATGGTTATCTCTCTTTACCTTCAGTCGAATTATTAGCTGCGGGTACTGCTGGGGATTTAAACTATAGCGCTAGCTTAGGAACTTGGTTTAATATAAATGCCAACTCAGCGCCTGGAGTTTCTAATAATAATTTAGGGTTAGCAGAACCATCTGTGGGTATATATGCCAGTATTCTGGCTAACTATATTAAAACTCATGTCCAATTAAACTCAAATAAAAAACCTATAGCTGTCAACACTCACATACCATCATTAAAAATTGACTGGAATAGTGCATCAAATAGCAATAATCCTTTTTCCACTGTATTAAGCTATTATTTTAATCATCAAGAAAAAAATATTAGTTTTTCTTTAGCACCTGCAATAGCTTTTATTCAAGATAATAGCAATGGTGAGTTTTTAACACTATTTAGTGGTGATATTAGCACTAGTACAGGTTTAAATATTAATACGAACCTAGAGTTAGGTAAAAGCCTTTTTTATGAGTTACAAGGTTTACAAAAAGTTGGTAGAAATTTCTCTGTTGGTGCTTATATTAAAAATTATTCTACCAAGAATGTGGGTTTAAATACCCGATTGTCTGGTCTAAACTACGGAGCTATTTTTAGATATAATTTTACAGATAATAATATTTTTATAGAATCTAAAATTGGTACGGGAGAAAATGGACTTGATATGCAAATTCAAGGTGGTTATCGATTTTAGAGTGTTCCAAAAAATAAATGATCCAAAACCCGTCATTGCGTTCGCCCTTGGCATTCCCGAAGGGTACGAAGCGAAGCAATCCCAGTCTTTGCGATTGCTTCGCTTCGCTCGCAATGACAATTGGGTATTTTTTTTACTTGGAGTACTATTAAATAAAAAAGTAAATAAGCAAGCTAGAATTAGAAAGATTCACTCTGGATTATTTAATTAAACAATATAACAATATGGGGGAGTACTATTTTAGTATGTAAAAACAATCAGTACAATCCAAGGAGGCTTCTTTCCCTTTCTTATCCCTTGGATTTTTTCTATTCCCTTTTGCCTAAGAATTATCAAATATCGTAGATGCAGCAATAAATTTAATATAGTTTTTGCAACTATTCTAAAGCCCCTAAGCCATTAGTACTGTTGACTGTCTGAATGAGAGAGGCTGTATCAGGAATTAATGTTTGATTATTGACTGTTTGTAAAGTTGGATTCAAAAACGAATTGTTATTATTTGTGATTATTTCACTAGCTGTGCCTACTGTCAGAGATAAAGAAGTTATTCTTTGATTAGTTGCTCCAATATTTGTCAAAGTAGGCGTTATTGTTAGAGTCGTATTTGTGCCGGGATTTAAAAAATTATTACTAACAGGTAATGAGAGTTCACCACTAACACTTTGATAAGCGCCGGAAGGCGAAACTATAGAAATAGCCCCACGTGCCACAGCTTCTTGTGCATATACTGGCACTGCAAGAAAATTGCCTATACTGATAAAACCCAGCAAGCAAATGGTTCTTTTGATAGTTCTAGGCAATTGACGAAACACGCTATACATAACTTATTCCTCATGCTTTTTTTGATTGGCATGAGCAATATAGCGGTAACTTTTCAGAAAATTTGATTGCTAGACTACTAAAATTTGGTATAACAATTGACACTTAGTAAATAAAGGCAAAGTCCAATAGGCAAATCACAAGAGTAATTATTGTGTGATTGTCTTGCGCCTATTGCCTTCTAGCTTCCGTCTTTTGCCTTTTGTATTTTACCTATTGGCTAATTTAAAAGATTTCGTAAAGTATCTATTTAAACAACATCAAAAGCCCGATTTCTTCAAGAAACCGGGTTTATGTGGTAATATAGTAGATAAGTTTGGAAATACTGCCCCTCAACTACATTCAAGGGGCTGTATTTTTTTCTTCAATCTTTTACATCTCAGTCACTCTCTACTTTATCCCCTGTCAAAACTATGGATATAAGTAAAGGAGAGTCAGTCAAAGAATTGATTCGCGTATTACCAAATACTTTGATGCCAATGCCCAGCATGGGGATAGTCGTAGACGTTTCGTCTCAACTGATGGCAAAATTTTCTCAAACAAGACCCAAACAGAGGTTGAAAATCAATTCAAGAAGTGAAAGCATATAGACTAAAAGCCAATAGCTTTTAACACTATAGTGATTTTCTGTCAGTTAACAATCAGTCTATTCTAGACCGCCATTAACACTAGCTGCTCTGATAAGGGCTGCTAGGTCTTCAACTGCTGTAGCAGTACCGGCATCAATCTTGGCTGCAATAGCTGCTTCTATTGTGGAACTAGGTGGTGAGACCAGGTTTACAACTGCACCTGGATCTATTGATAAACTAACTACGCTTTCGTCATTTGCACCTATGGTACCGTTAAATAGAGGTGTAACAAGTAACGCTGGCCCGGTGAAATATGCAGAAGTAGGTGCAGTTAACTCACCACTGACGCTGACAGAAGCACCTGATGGTCTAACAATTGTAACCGCACCACGAGCAGCAGCCTCTCCTGCATTTGCAGGTGCTGCAAAGAAATTACCAACACCAACCAAACCTAATACACAAACGCTGCCTTTGAGAATTGCAGAAACTTTCATGATTAACAAACTCCCCGTGTTGTTTCTCTTTACGTTCTCAATATAACCATTGCTTGCCAAAAAAATCCCAGTAATAATACTGGAATTTATTAAAATTACAGAGGTCATAAATTAAAAAAACTAATAGATGGAAGTAATGGCGTATATCTGAATAAAAGCTTCAAAAAATGATAGAAATAGAGTCGCAGCAAGGCTTATGCATAACCAGTAACTGTATGAAATTTGTGGCAATAATCACCAAATTTTGGATTTTAGAAAATCAAATCCAGAAAGTACTGGAGGTAAGGGTTGAGACTGCTTTGAACACCAAAATCTATGTAAACACTGCTTAATAATTCGTTAAAACTTGTCAGATATGGCTACGTCATATCTTTGCTAAATCTTAAGTGCATCTTTATGGTTAATATGCTGTGGGCAACGATTTGAATCCCCAGGCTGATGGCAGTTATTGTATGGATGCAATATTTTGAAAGGGCAGATAACTATACGCCAACACCATATTCCACAAAATTGAAACCGGCTATAAAATCTAGTTATAGGTTGGGCTAGGGTGATTATCTGGAAGATACCCAAGGCGATGTCTACGACGGGCTATGCCTACGCGCAAAGCGCCCAAAAATTTCTTAGTAATGTTGGCTTTCGTGTCTACACAAGTTAATTTTTGAATCTTTGACTAAAGTTATTTGAATACAAATAGATTTTTAAAAGTCTGATGTCTGTCCTTTACCAGTAGTGAGCTAGATAATCAGCACAGCAAAAAATTGCCTCAGCGTTTTGCTCAAGCACCATTTAACTTACTATATTTATTGTCCCCCAGTTGAATGGGCTACATCTGCCTGCCTTTAGGTCATTATGGCAAAATCTAAGAAAAGCGCTACTCCCATCAATCTCAGCGATCCACAATATTATCTTAACCGAGAGTTAAGCTGGTTAGAATTTAATGCCAGGGTATTACATGAAGCCTGTGACGATCGCACCCCACTTCTGGAACGTCTTAAGTTTTTGGGAATATTTAACTCTAATTTAGATGAGTTTTTTATGGTGCGCGTTGCTGGCTTAAAGCAACAAGTAGAGGCAAAAGTTAGCCTGTTAACTCCCGATGGTCGCACACCACAACAACAGCTAGACGATATTAGGTCTACCCTGACTCCCCATGTCAACAAACAGCACCAACATTTTGAGGAAGTACTTCGTCCTCTCCTAGTAAATCATGGCATTCATATTCTGAATTACATAGATTTAAATCAAAAGCAGCGGACTCATCTCAACAGCTATTTTGAGGAACAAGTCTTTCCAGTTTTGACTCCCCTGGCTGTCGATCCCAGTCATCCCTTTCCTTTTATTTCTAATCTCAGTCTGAATCTGGCTGTTGTCGTCAAGAACCCAGACACCGAAGAAGAATTCTTTGCCAGAATCAAAGTCCCTAGTGTTCTACCACGATTTTTACCGATACCGCCTGAGTTGGGAGATCAGAATAGCGAAAAACCTGCCCACTGGACTGGAGTACCTTTAGAACAGGCGATCGCTCATAACTTGGAATCTCTATTTCCAGGAATGAACATTCAAGAATATCATCCGTTCCGCATTACCCGTGATGCCGATTTGGTCTTAGAAGAAGATGAAGCAGATGATTTGTTGTTAGCGATCGAACAGGAATTGCGAAAACGGCGGCTGGGTGGTAGTCCAGTCCGGCTAGAAATTCAATCCCAGACTCCTGAAATAGTGCGATCGCGATTATTGCAAGATTTGGAATTAACAGAAAGTGATGTTTATGAGGTAGATGGTCTTTTGGGACTGCGGGATTTAATGTACTTTATGTCCTTGCCATTGCCAGAACTCAAAGATCCACCACGCCAATCTGTTGTACCGTTACGCTTGCAAAGGCTGAGAGAACCGAGTTTAGACCCAGATGCGCTGGAGACGGACGAAGGAAAAGACTTTTTTGCTGTAATTCGGGAAAAGGATTTACTAGTACACCATCCCTATCAATCCTTTTCGGCTACAGTAGTGCGCTTTATTACCCATGCTGCCTACGATCCGAATGTATTAGCCATCAAGATGACCCTTTACCGGACTTCTGGTGACTCGCCCATCGTCAACGCCTTAATTGCTGCTGCTGAAAATGGCAAGCAGGTATCTGTGCTGGTGGAATTAAAGGCGCGATTTGATGAGGAGAATAATATTTACTGGGCAAAACGATTAGAAAGAGTTGGAGTTCATGTCGTCTATGGTTTAGTCGGGCTAAAAACTCATAGTAAAACCGTCATGGTGGTACGGCGCGAAAAAGACCGGATACGTCGCTACGTGCATATTGGGACTGGTAACTATAACCCTAAAACAGCACGGCTGTATACAGATTTGGGATTGTTTAGTTGCCGTGAAGAATTGGGTGCTGACATTACAGATTTATTTAATTTCTTAACCGGATACTCTCTACAAAAATCTTATCGAGAGTTGCTGGTTGCACCTGTGAATATGCGCGATCGCTTTTTGGCACTAATTCACCGCGAAATCGAAAATGTTCAAAATGGATTTTCTGGACGGATTGTCGCCAAAATGAATTCCCTAGTCGATCCAGAAATTATCGCCACTTTATATGAAGCTTCCCGCGCTGGAGTGCAAATCGACTTAATTATCAGGGGTGTTTGTTGTTTACGCCCAGGAATCAAAGATATTAGTGAAAATATTCGCATCATCAGTATTGTCGGTCGCTTTTTAGAACACTCTCGAATTTATTATTTTCATAACAATACACAGGAGGAGATATATATCGGCAGTGCTGACTGGATGCGTCGCAACCTCGATCGCCGAGTCGAAGTAATTACCCCAGTAAAAGACCCAGATATTGCTAAAGATTTGCAAGAAGTTATGGGAATTATGCTCGCAGATAATCGCCAAGCTTGGGAATTACAAGCTGATGGTACTTACATTCAACGGCGTCCTTATGATGATTCTCCAGAAGCTAATTCACAAAAAATTCTCATGAATATGGTATTACGCTCAACTGGTGTAGTCGCAACCTGATTGATAAAAAAATAAGTTACTTATACCTTGACAACTAGCTCAACTTAGTTCTTTTTGGAAAAATTGAATTTTTTGAGCAGTTGTCTAAGTTGTTTATCATAGGGTTCATACAAGTTATTCAACCATAGGATAGAGTCAATGCTGGCACTTGTTCTCATAAACTGGAGAGGTTATTCTGAATAAATTTGTCTTTCCCCTCAATGTTAATGTTATCCTGCGAGCTTTCTACCTTGCGTGTTTTAGTAGTTGATGACCACGAACTGACTCGTTTAACCTTACAATTGGTTTTTTCTTGCCAGGAAAATATTCAAGTAGTAGGTTTAGCCAGTAATGGTGAAGAAGCTATAGAAATGGTTAAACGTTGCCATCCTGACGTAATTGTTCTAGATTTACAGATGCCAGTCATGGATGGCTGGAGTGCGTCCAGTCACATTAAAGCTATATCTCCGAACACCCAGATACTTGCTTACTCCTCAGTGGAAGACGTAAATTTTCACGGGACAAAGGCAATGTCTAGCTTTGATGACGTTTGCAAGAAAGATGTGCCTACAAGCGAACTTATTGCCTTGGTTAGGCAGCTAGGTCAGCGTGCAGGAGATGATTCAGTGGCAGGATAAATAATGCAGTGATTATTGCTTCGCCAACTCAGGCTTAGTTCAATTCTGGGGATTTGAAGACATGATACTACTGAAGAACGTCGGTCTAGCCTGAAGTTGAGGTTGAACCGACGTAATTTTTGATAACTTTCTACTCTACCGGAATGGTGCGTTTAAATTCATCAATTAGTTCATCCAGTTCTTCCAAAGCCTGATTTACATCAATTCTCAAAGTTCCCAGGTTTGGTTGCTCCAGTAAGCTTAATAGGTAATCGCGTTTACTTTGAACTGCGACAATTCGTTCTTTTATAGTCTGTAAATCCATTATTTTTTTCCTATCTTTAACTACCTTTAAATTTAAAGTTAACTCAAAATCTAATATTTTGGCACACTATACGCCGTTAGTAGTCAACTTAAAGCTACCTGCCTTCCCTACGAGATGCTGCGCAAATAGTAGACTAAGGAAAAATTAAGTGTTTGAAAATCACAAAGACAAAAGTGGGTAAAGTCTCGTTTAAACGAAGCTAGTGCTTTGGGCAAAAATGCCTGACTTGTTGGCTCTTGGTGTGTTGCCTTCCGGCTCTTTAGCAACTGGTGTGCGGTTTACCTTAATATGGCAATGTTGAATACTAGCGCCTGGAGACGATGTTCTTTCCTAATTTGTTGCTCATAGCCGATGATAATAAAACTAAGGTATTCAGACTTTATACTAATTTAAGCTCATGCTACGCCAAATCTCTTTAGGAACACTCGGTCTAACTATCGGTGGCATATTAACCATCATTGGCTTCGTCGCCTATGCTGATAATAATGCCACACTCAATCTTGTCGGATTTTTTTACGGGATTCCTCTATTATTGGGAGGGCTGGCACTAAAAGCTAATGAACTTAAGCCAGTACCATTTACCCAAACTACGTCACCATCAGCATTGATACTGC
Organism: Nostoc sp.; assembly: GCF_036918015.1. Taxonomy (GTDB): domain Bacteria; phylum Cyanobacteriota; class Cyanobacteriia; order Cyanobacteriales; family Nostocaceae; genus Nostoc. The sequence continues at coordinate 12,747 of NZ_JBALEO010000046.1, read as the reverse complement.
GCCAGCAGCAAGCAACTGATACGCAAAATAAAATTCGCAAAGACATCACCCGATATTGCTACGGTCAAGATGCTCATCTAGATACAACACTTTCTTTTTTGGGTTTGAGTCCCAATGACCAGGAACGGCCAACAGTCACAGGGTTACGAGAAACAGAAGTTGATGGGAGCTATGCCCTAATTTTAGAATTTGATTCACCGTTAATACCAATTGATGTGTGGCAAAAAAAGCATGAAAAAATGACCAATTATTTTGGTCCTGGATTGGAAATTCAAATAACGCAGCCATCTGAAAATACAATTGAGCTAGCGCTAATCAATATTCAAAAAGAATCACTAGTCACCAGTCAGTAGTTAAGAGCAAAATCTTAAGCATTTACCAAAAAGTTACTTTTCTAAACGAACTGCGTACCACTGTAAATATTGCCCAGGCCCAATATCTAATTCGCAACTAGTGTCAATTAAATATTGGGCTTGAGTTTCCACAGTATCAAACTTTTGCAAGTCAGGCGGTAAATCTTGAATTATGAGTTGTTGAAGAGTTATTTTGAGCTTTTCTAATAGCTCTGATGGTGTCATAAATTGTTCTGGTTGATTTGTTTCTAGAACAACAAAATGATCCTGCTGGTACATTAATGAGTCTGGCATTTTAAAGATTTAGCGAATTTCAATAGGTTTGGATGGTTTTTGTAAGAACTTTTGCTTGTTTGTGTAATCAACTTGAGTTCTGAGTGGTTTTTGGCTAGAAAGAAATGGTTATGAAGTCACTTGAAAATAAAGTTTTGCACTAAGTTTTATCTCAATCTTATGTAATTATACTAAACCTCAGCAAGCCTTGTCGGATAGACTAAATAAATTTCAGTCAGGTGATATTAGTATTTAGTATTAGCTATCTTCTGAGGGTACTTTGGCAATTGCTTTTCCTTGTCTCACTAGGTTTACAAACTAACTACATAACTAAATAATTAGGGTGTGTATTTATAATTCTCAAAAAAATCGTAATTTGACTTTAACAATAGGGAAATATAAAAGTAACATTTTCTCCCATAACCATCGCTGAACAAAAAGGCAGCAATTGCCTTCGTGTTCCAATTACAGATTGTCTATGCAACTTATTTATCTACCGCTTGCTTGGCCCAACAACATTGGGCAGTCCATTGTCAAAAAACAGTTGATTGTGAAGCCAGACACGCCTTTGCCGCAAATCCTGGCATTGATGAAAATAGCGATCGCCCCCATGCGATTGAGTTGCACAGCCTTTTTCAGGATAGTCCCGCAAGTGGAAGGCAACTCATGTCAGGCATAAGCCCATTTACTGTTTCTAAGCAACCACCACTGATTCTAGTGGCTGATGATGACAAAACCATCCGAGTATTGTTGCGTAAAGCAATGGAACAAGACGGTTATCGAGTGGTCGAGGTCAATGATGGTAAGCAATGTTTAGATGCTTACGATACTATCAAACCGGATATAGTTTTGCTAGATGCTGTAATGCCTGTGATGGATGGCTTTACCTGCTGTAAGGAGTTGCGCCAAATTGCCAGGAATAATAGAAAATCAGCCGTTGCAACCTTTGATACTGACTCGGCCCTTAACAATACTGTGATCTCGAAGATGTGGGAGCGCACTCCCATATTAATGATCACATGCTTGGATGATGAAGAATCCGTAAACGAGGCTTTTAGAGTAGGGGCGACTGATTACATCACTAAGCCAATTAACTTCGCTGTATTGCGCCATCGGTTGCGCGAACTGGTACATCAAGCGCAGGTTTACAAACAGTTAGAGGCTGCAAACCAAGCTTTGCAGCACCTCGCCAATGTAGATGGCTTAACTGAGTTGGCTAATCGTCGCCGCTTTGACGATTATCTCAATACTCAATGGATTAATCTCGCACAAGAGGGATTTCCCTTGTCAATGATTTTGTGTGATATCGACTTTTTTAAATTTTATAACGATAAATATGGCCATCCGGCAGGGGATGTCTGTTTACAAAAGGTGGGTGCTGTCTTAAGCCTTAAGGCACAAAAACATCAGGATTTAGTAGCGCGTTATGGTGGCGAAGAATTTGCTGTGATTATGCCATATACCCCTGCATCTGGCGCACTTCACGTTGCCGCAGCAATACAAGCGGGAATCAAAGATTTGCAAATTGTTCATGACGATTCTGCGGTGAGTCAGCACGTCACCCTCAGTATGGGCATAGCGACTGTTGTCCCCACTTGGGAATCCTCACCTTCCGATTTGATTGTGCGGGCAGATAAAGCACTCTACCAAGCAAAGGCCGGGGGACGCGATCGCTTTATCTCAAGTTCTTAATTGTCATTAGTCATTAGTCATTGGTCATTGGTCAATATACCCAATACCTAAGAAGGATAAACTGGCAATGTGAAGTGGAACCATGCTCCGTTATTGGGGGCGGAATCCACCCAAATTTGGCCATAATGTGCCAGGACGATGCGTTGGCATAGACAAAGGCCAATGCCGTAACCTTCTGTACCTTCATCCCGTTGCAGGCGGAAGTGGTTTTCAAAGATGCGATCGCGATTCTCTACAGGAATACCAGGCCCAGTATCGCCAATACTAAACTGAACTTTTTGGGTAGTGCGGTGCAATCCGGCGATGCTAATCTTGCCACCTTCTGGGGTGTATTTGATGGCATTATCCAACAGATTCACTAGCACTTGCCGGATACGTTCTGGGTCAGCATATACATAAGGTAAGTCATTGGGAATATCTGTTTCGACCTCTTGGGATTTGGCGGTGTAGCGATCGCACAATTCTTCTAGTACATCTAAGCACAGTTTACCTAGTTGCAGCTTTTGTGGTAGAATTGGAAACTCAGTATCTTTGCCGCGACCTACCTGCAAAAGGTCGGTAATCATCCGATCGATGATCTTAGTTTGATTCCGGGCTTGTTTTAATAGATGCGCTGTCAAGGATGGTTTGAGGCGCTGAAATTGGCCTGTCTCTAAATTGTAGTTAGATTGGAGAGTTTCGATGGCGATCGCGGCAGCAGTTAGGGGATTGCGGAGATCGTGCGCCAGCATCGCAATCACCCGATCTTTAAACTGTAGCTGCTCTTGGAGGTTATCTTTTTCTTGTTTTAAGCGAAAAATTTCGTCTGAGAGTCGGATGAGTTCGGCAGAAACAGCAACTGAACGGATAGTGGATTTGGGTGATGTCACTCTAGCAGTATCGTCTATCCGTTCTTGTAAGTCTTCCTGTAATTTCAAATAGGCGTCTACAGCGGCTTGCCAGCGAGGCCACCAGTTTTTCAATTGCGCTATGATATTACTCCCAGCCAAAACCTGTCGTGGTTCCGGGTGAATTTTGATTAAAGCTGGCGTTGCTACCAATTTAAAGTGTTCTGCTAAGTAAGGTTGTTGTCCAACATCAATAGTTTGAAGTTCAAAACTATACTCAGCCTGCAATTCTTTTAAGTAAGCACGGATTCGCTGCACCTGTTGACGGGACTTGGGGCGTCCATCGACAAACAGTAACAGCTGGAGTGGAGCTTCAGAATAAATAGGCTGATCCTGGGAAACTTGCATGTAATCGTGTTTCAGCACTGGTAACAACCCGGTGACGCTTTACAGAAAGTAAAAAGGACTGACGGTTGTCGATGGTAGTTGTTTTTTCTTCTTAATATCTATTTTAGATTTTCATACTCCTATCCGATCTGCGTTTTTGACATCAGACATATCTGATTCAGCCTTTTGCTCCCGTTTGGTTAACTTCATCTCCAAGAAACACCCAAGCCCCTTGAATATAAGTCTTAATTTGCCCTGAATCAAAAATTTTTCCCAGAGCCAGGAGGTGAAAGGTTTAATGGTATGTCAAATCGGCTAGTGCAGCACCATGTCAATTTGAGTACTCGCTTTAAGCAAGCGATCGCCCAAGAAAACACAGATGCTAATTGTATCTAATCTATCAGGAAGCTGTTAACTGTTCAGACCAAGTTTGTAGAGGTTTTTTTCAACCGCCAGTGCATTTGATGAAGTGTCTTTTTTGCCTCAAGCCAATCATTAACTAGGATTGGGAAAAACAGCCATAGCTAACTATGTACTACTTCTATAACTTGCGAAGCGCACCTTCCAGCTTTCCTAAAAGAACCACAGCCCTATCCCAGAATAACAGGGGATGGGTTGATTGAGGGAAAGTTTTGGATAACATAGAGGCGATCGCGCACTTTTAGAGGAAGCACTCACTGCTTTCGAGGCTGTCAAGAAACCCTTGACTACAGCACAAGTGACACTTTCTCCAGAAAATCAATTTAGAAATACTAGGGAAACTGCTGCGACTCTTGACTGCTTTACCTATTTACCCTAATCGCCAACAAGAACGAACTTACGCTAATTTCCTGCAATTGTTTAACACTGGCATTTTCCAGAGATTCCCTTACTCACCTTACCATCGTCAGATGAATAATTTCCAGAATCGGTTTTCAGCCAGTATTAATGAACTCGAGCTATTCCCCTCTTTGGGTGAGGCTAAGGGGGGCTTTATTCCTAGTCTATCACTTCCAGTTGCTTGGCTATGGCATTATAACTAGTGCATCTGGAAGTAGATTCCAGCTTTTGCTAGCTAAACTGTTTTTTGACCAGTTATCAATCAGTTATCTGCTCTACAACTTGGATGTTTAGATAACTATCTGAAAAATTGGTTCACAATCAAGTATCGAGCGGTTTGTAATCGGTGGATCGAGTCCTCATCTAAAGACTAAATTCTTTACTACGAACTTTCAACTCATAAAACTCTTATCTAGCAAGGATTTCAGATTTATTTATGTTTTTTCTCAAAAATGTTAGTTTTTCAGAATTTTAGGGAACTCTATAAATAAGCATAGGAATTATCAAAACCTAATGGCTGTAAAACGAAGACAATACGGTAGCTTTTGCTACCGTTTACTCATTTTTGGAGATATCATCACCAACATAGACATTTAGGAAGAAGACGTAGTAAGTCGGTAGTGTCTTTTGGTGATTATAGAGAGTCAGAGGAGAGCAGGGGAATAAAGGAGAATAACCATGTCCCATGCCCCATTCCCATTTAATGGACAGTCTGCGCTAGGGTAGGAATTGAAACTCAATCTGTGATTTCCTGTGCTTCCCTGTAAACGTCCAGCTGTATTTCTAATTTGGGCTGTTATACTCACTTCGTTAACAGCCTGTGCTAATAGTCCAGTCGCCAAAAACCTTGAGGAATCTTTGGCGGCAGATCCGAAACTGCAAAGCAATCCAGTTGTCTTTGGGGAATCTCAGAGTAACCAACCGCAAGCACAGCAAAACGAATCAACTGTTCAGTTACCAGCTGATTTTCCTAAAGATATCCCTTTATATTCCAATGCCAAGCTACAGGAAGTTACACCTGCTAGCGGCTCAGAAAACAAAATCTCAACTCGTTGGTTAAGTTCTGACCCCAGTAATTTTATTGCTAGTTTTTATCGCAGCCAGTTTCAAACAAATAACTGGCAGATTTTACAACAGCCGACAGATGACGCGGGAGGCGCTTTTGAAGCACGTCGCAACGATTTGCTGTTGAAGGTTTCCATTCAGCCCAAATCAGTTACTAACGCCACACCTAATCAACCCCAAACAGCCACTGAATTACTGATTGATTACGTACCGAATAGTACTGCAACAGCACAACCTACTTCAACTACAAATCCTAACGAAACTACTAACGCCGTTCCTCAACCGGGAAATTCACAGTTCATTGGCCCAATACCACCCACGAACTTGGCAGCACAGCCACCAAGCACAGGTAATAACCAAACAATCCCTACAGCCACCCTTAAATCTCAGGTATTCAACGATCTGAATAAGGCACCACAAGAATGGCGGCAACATATCCAAGACTTGGCTGCATTAGGTGTTTTATCTATAGAAGCAAAAACAACTAAGAGCAACTCCACGACCACAACTAATCAGTTTGAACCCGGTAAAATCGTTACACATCGGGAATATGCCCGTTGGCTAATCGCTGCTAACAATGCTGTATATACCAACAATCCAGCTAAACAGATTCGTTTGGCATCAGAAAGTACTCAACCAGCTTTTAGTGATGTGTCAGCAAAAGATCCTGATTTTCCAGCAATTCAGGGATTAGCCGAAGCTGGATTAATTCCCAGTCCTTTGTCTGGAGATTCTACAGTCGTTTTGTTTCGTCCTGATGCACCTCTAACGCGGGAACAGTTGCTGCTGTGGAAATTACCCCTAGATACTCGTCAAGCTTTACCCTCTGCTAACTTAGATACGGTCAAACAAACCTGGGGTTTCCAAGACGCAGCGAGAATTGACCCCAAGGCTTTAAGAGCAGTATTGGCTGATTACCAGAATGGCGAACAATCGAATATTCGACGGGTGTTTGGTTATACGACTCTGTTTCAACCCAAAAAATCAGTAACTCGTGCTGAGGCTGCTACGGCTTTGTGGTATTTCGGTAGTCAGGGTGAGGGTATTTCGGCTACTGAGGCTTTGAAACTAAAGCAAAGTTAAAGCTATGTCTACGACGTGTACCTGATTTAGTTGCCGTTAGCCCAGCAATATCATAAAAGTGGGCAATTCCGCCCTTTAGTACAAAATTTTTGCTATTTCTTTGTAATATACCTATTTTTCATCAAGAAAATGTGAATATCAGTGTTTTAAGGGTTTTTACCTGTGTTTCATAAATTTTTGAGGCATAGTTAAGTGAAACAACGTAAATTACTCAATAGACGTACTTAATTTTGAAGTATCTCAAAAGAGTAAGTTGTGAAATTATCGCCCTTTCATTGCTTTTAAACAAGTTAAAAAGACCACAGGTAAAACAAATATGAAAAAACAAGCTGTAGCAGCAGGATTTGTTCTATTCTCTTTCATGTTGCCGACCAAAGCTTTGGCTGCGAGTTTTGATCGGCTTTATGTATTTGGCGATAGTCTTTCTGATACAGGCAATATATATAATGCTACGGGTAAAACATACCCTGCAAGCCCACCTAACTTTGATGGACGTTTTTCCGATGGGCCGATCTGGATAGATTATCTCGGAGATCAGCTAGGATTAAAGCCCACTTTATTGACTACTATTCCTTCTACACCTCCTACTCAAGGGATAAACTTCGCTTTCGGTGGTGCTAGCTCTGGTTTAGATAACGCTGTCGTTCCTAATCAAAATTTACCGGGAGTACTCAAACAAGTCCTTGGTTTTGCTGGAACTCTGCAAGCAAATAATCAAACTGCTGACCCAGATGCACTTTACACATTGTGGGGAGGTGCTAATGATTTCTTTTTTCTGAACCCGGAAGACTCGAAGACGCCAATCAGTAATATATCCCTGGCGTTGAATACTCTGGTAGGAGTCGGCGCAAAAAATATTTTGGTGTTTAACTTGCCAGATTTGGGACAGCTACCAGCAGCTAAAATCAACGATCGCAACCCTACAACCCTCAGTCAATCGACTAGTGAGTTTAACTTGGGTTTAGCACAAACTGTGAACGCTTTGAATCAAAACCCGAATTTCAACATCATCTCTGTTGATACTTATTCTTTATTTAATCAGGCAAGTGCATTAGGTTTTACGAATGTAAGCGAGTCTTGTCTATCTAGACCAGATATATGTAAACCAGGTGACAACAAGTTTCTCGTCTGGGACGGTTTCCACCCAACGACTGCTGCTCATAAGGTGATAGCGGATACTGCACTGGCGGCGATTGAGGCTAAGTCTGTCCCGGAACCTTCGATAAACTTGGGGATTTTAGCCCTTGGTGCTTTTGGTGCGGTAGGAGTACTGAAGCGTCAACAAAAAAGGTCAGCAGGTCGGGTTATCGATGCACAATTTTCTCATATAACAGTTAAAAACTAAATTAATTGATGTGAGATTGCGATCGCTATATTGGAAATACTTGAAGAATTAGCTATGCACCATTCTCCGAGTGGTGTAGAAGCCGAGATTAACCAGTTGTTGATGCAACGATTTGCGGCGCTGGGTATGGAAGTCTGGTGCGTAGTGTGCTGCTTGTTTGGCATTTCCTACCCAAAATACTCATGGATATGAAATTGCTCATTTAGGAGCGATCGCTAATTGTATCAATTTGTTAACAGCTTTCTGCGAAAGTGAGTTTGGGTGATACTTTCAGGCTTTTACTGGAAGGAGCGATGCCTACGGCGGTAAACTACGCATATCAACCCAAAATAGCCAGAAAAAGGTTTTGCAAAGCCTGAAGGTCTGGTTCCTGAAGTTGCCCTAACTTTTTAATCACTAGCCCTTTATCTATAGTAGTCAAAACTGGTTTAATAATTGAAGGTTTGAGAAGACCAGCTACTCGCCATCCAGCAATTGTGATTTCACCAAAGGAAGTTGCTGGATTTGCTTGACTGGTAATCGCTATCAATATTAAATCCGAACGATCGCGTTGATAGCTATTAGAACTCACAACTACTGCTGGACGTTTTTTAGTCGTAGTCTGGTCAGTAAAGGGAAACGGCACTAAAACAACATCACCAAATTCATAGTTTGTCATATTCTGCATCATCAGGGTTATCCCAGATTTTGAGCAGAACTGGTTCAGAAAGTTTTGCTGCTGCAAAGGTAAGGCTATGGTCTGTATTTTGCCGATCCAAAGAATCAATAAAATCTTCAACTAGCAAAACTTTTTCGGGAGGTAGCTGGCGAATTTTTTGAAGTAACCTTTGCTCTAAAATGCTATCAGCCTGCATTATTTAGATTCTCCTAACCTTGCCTGTATTGGTTGCTTTATGCATTCATTATAGTTTTTGGTTGTTTCTAGGCTCAAGGCGATCGCTAATTGTATAATCCCTGAATGCTTCATATATTTATTTACGGGTTAAAACTATTAAATGATTACCGTTACACCAGAGGAAATTACTCAGTTTCGCAGCCAGTTGGTGGATAGTCCAGAGGCTTTAGCAGCTTTGGATGCCATAGAAGAGTGTAAAGGAAATCTGGAAGCAGCAGCACAATTAATTGCTGTTGAGACAACCGATATAGAAGTCAGCTTGAGAGGAGATTCAAATTATTTAGACAATTTAGCCCAAAAACTCAGCAAAATCATTTGTGAGGAAGAATTTGACGAGTTGATGACGGGAGTATTGACAGCTGCGATCGCCACCTTAGCAGCCAGTGGTAATATTCCCGTAGCCCTGGCAACTCCAGTAGTAATTTATGTTGCCAAAATCGGCGTGAAGAAGTTTTGTGAAACTGCCAAACCTGAATCTTAAAGCCCTGTAGCTGTAAATCCTGCCCAGTAAAATGGTGCTGCAAAAGGGTGGGATTTACGTTTGCAGGTTCTTCTTAATATTGCTCTTGCTATTGGACGCGTGTCTTCTGGAATTTGAGCAAAAATTTCTTCAATTTGTAGATGATATTTAACTAATAGTGCTTCAAATTCCTCTGTTGTTAAATTTCGTAACCACTGCTGTGCTTGATTGAGTGCTAAGGAGACAGTATTTATTGTTTGCAGGTTTTCATAAAATTTCATCATCAAAAATGCTGTAGATAAATCGCTGACAGTCCACAAACTACTGACTACAGCTTTACTCCCAGCTAACAGAAAACCGCTAGGTAAACCAATGTATTCATCACTGGTATTGTTAAAATCAATCAATCCAGTTTCGCAAGCGGAAAGGGTGACGAGGCGACATTTATCTAATTTTAGACTGAAGATTTTATCTAGAGTAAGGCATTTTTTTAAATCGTGGGTTTCCCCTGCTCGTAAATTCAGATAACGTTCAGAGTCGGGTTTTGTCGGTGCGTCAGCGACGGGTGCATTTGCCAAAATTAAGGCTGAATTACCGGGATTTGTTAAGTTAAAATACCCGTGACAGCTAAAGTGGGTGCAGTGGTAAGTGTTTAAGTCAGTATTATTAATTGCTGTGAGTGTCGCTGCTGTTTTTTTCAAAACGTTGGAAGTATTAAAGTAGCTTTGAATAACTTGTACTTCTAAATCGGTGTAATTCAGGTCTTCTGTAGGATTTTGAATTGCAAATAGAGATTGAAAATCAGGGCGTTGTCGCTGTTGTACCTGTTGCAATAGTTGACAACTGGGTGCATAGCTGACACCACCAGCAAATAAATCCAGAAGACAAGACGAATTTTCATAATTTTGATTTACTGGAATTGCATGAAGGGGGAATAAATGCAGGAATCGATGGGGAATTAAGATGAGTTTATCGCAGTGCTTTGGTATCTGGGTTAATATTTCATCAATGTGCAGAATCGAAGCTAATTCTTTGAGTGCTTGCCCTAAGTTATTTTGCCATTGGTCTTTTTGACCGTAGTAATTCTGCAAATATTGATTTACCCAATCATACAAAGCTTGTTGGTCTTCTGGTTGGGATTGCCAAACTGTTATCTCTCCTGTTTTTGTGACAATAAAAGCCAGAATTTTATCGTTGAGAATATACCACTCGATAATGGCTGTATGCTCATCTAAAGAATCTTGGAAGGAGTCGAATTTGAAACCATAACCAACAGGTAAGTATTGGTTTTGTAATTCATTACGCTGCTTTCGCAACTGTTGGAGATGTTGTGCAAGGACTTTGGGATTTTTAGCTTTGCCATTTTGGATTTGATATTGTCCTGTGGCTATTTCATCCCTGTATTTTTCTAATTGAGTGAATACTTCTGGAGGGAAGATGGTTTTAGAGTCACGTTCAAGAATTTGTTCAACTAAATTGCGGGTTTTACTACGTTCAACATATTCAATTGCTTCGGTAGTCTTATTTAATTGTAAGCAAACTTTTATCATGCAGGTATAAACTCTGTTAAACTTTTCCGCTTGTTTGCGTTTGCTTTCTTCGCCAGATACTATTTCTTCTCGTAAAGATTCTACTGTGTCAATGGCAGACTTAAAATTACTATATGCCAAGTCAAACTTGTTTGCGTCTTGGTAAGTAATTCCCAGTGCGAACAAAGTTTCTGCCCATTGTTGAGGCAAAGTTTCTCTGGTGTAGATGGTTAAAGCAGCAGTAAAAGCAGTAATGGCATTTTCGATGTTATCTGCCCTGTCTCCTTTTATTCTATAGCTGTAGGCATTTGCAAGATTATTTTGCGTTTCTGCCCAATCAATAGGCAAAGCTTCTCTGGTTGTGACAGTTAAAGCAGCAGTATAAGCAGCGATGGCAATTTCGATGTTATCTGCCCTGTCTCCTTTTATTCTATAGCTGTAGGCATTTGCAAGATTATTTTGCGTTGTTGCCCAATCAATAGGCAAAGCTTCTTTCGTTCTGACAGTTAAAGCAGTAGTATAAGCAGCGATGGCATTTTCGATGTTATCTGCCCTGTCTCCTTTTATTCTATCGCTGTAGGCAGCAGCGAGACTATTTTGGGTTGTTGCCCATTCAATAGGTAAAGCTTCTTTGGTGTAGACTTTTAAAGCAGCAGTACAAGCAGCGATGGCATTTTCGATGTTATCTGCCCTGTCTCCTTTTATTCTATAGCTGTAGGCATTTGCGAGATTATTTTGGGTCATTGCCCATTGTTGAGGCAAAGTTTCTCTGGTGTAGATGGTTAAAGCAGCAGTACAAGCAGCGATAGCATTTTCGATGTTATCTGCCCTGTCTCCTTTTATTCTATTCCTGTAGGCAATAGCGAGATTATTTTGGGTTATTGCCCAATCAATAGGCAAAGCTTCTTTGGTTCTGACAGTTAAAGCAGCAGTATAAGCAGCGATGGCATTTTCGATGTTATCTGCCCTGTCTCCTTTTATTCTATCCCTGTAGGCATTTGCGAGATTATTTTGCGTTGTTGCCCAATCAATAGGCAAAGCTTCTTTGGTTGTGACAGTTAAAGCAGCTGTATAAGTAGCGATGGCATTTTCGATGTTATCTGCCCTGTCTCCTTTAATTCTATCGCTGTAGGCAGCAGCGAGATTATTTTGCGTTTCTGCCCAATCAGTAGGCAAAGCTTCTTTGGTTCTGACAGTTAAAGCAGCAGTATAAGCAGCGATGGCATTTTCGATGTTATCTGCCCAGTCTCCTTTTATTCTATAGCTGTAGGCATTTGCGAGATTATTTTGGGTCATTGCCCAATCAACAGGAAAAGCTTCTTTGGTTCTGACAGTTAAAGCAGCAGTATAAGCAGCGATGGCATTTTCGATGTTATCTGCCCTGTCTCCTTTAATTCTATCGCTGTAGGCAGCAGCGAGATTATTTTGCGTTTCTGCCCAATCAATAGGCAAAGCTTCTCTGGTTGTGACAGTTAAAGCAGCAGTATAAGCAGCGATGGCAATTTCGATGTTATCTGCCCTGTCTCCTTTTATTCTATTGCTGTAGGCAAGTCCGAGATTATTTTGTGTTGCTGCCCAATCAATAGGCAAAGCTTCTCTGGTTGTGACAGTTAAAGCAGCAGTATAAGCAGCGATGGCATTTTCGATGTTATCTGCCCTGTCTCCTTTTATTCTACCCCTGTAGGCAAGTCCGAGATTATTTTGTGTTGCTGCCCAATTAATAGGCAAAGCTTCTTTGGTTCTGACGGTTAAAGCAGCAGTAGCAGCAGCGATCGCAATTTCGATATTATCTGCCCTGTCTCCTTTTATTCTATCCCTATAGGCAGCAGCGAGATTATTTTGGGTCATTGCCCAAGCTTGAGGCAAAGCTTCTCTGGTGTAGACTTTTAAAGCAGCAGTATAAGCAGCGATCGCAATTTCGATGTTATCTGCCCTGTCTCCTTTTATTCTATCCCTATAGGCAGCAGCGAGATTATTTTGGGTCATTGCCCAAGCTTGAGGCAAAGCTTCTCTGGTGTA
>NZ_JBALEO010000045.1:0-29358 GCF_036918015.1 Nostoc sp. | reverse complement strand
AGCGGATTCCCAAATGGGTCATTACCTCCAACACTAACATCTTCTAATGTCGGTCTGATGCCGATATTGAAAAAGCCATTGTCAAAGACGAATCTGCTCAAATTAGGGATCTTAAGAATCCCAATCCTTTGTTTCTGCACAGAACTCACAGAAGCACTGCTAAGTTCTGCCCCATTATGACAAAGGTTGCATTGAGCTTTACCCTCGAACAGTTGTTTCCCCCGTTGCTGTTGCCCAGTTAGGGCAGTGGTGTTTCCTTCCAAGAAGCGATCAAGTGGGGTATCGTTAGCGATGAGCGTAGATTCGTACATTTGAATTGCCAGCCCAAAAAATAGCGAGAAGTTGTACTCTATTAACCTGTACTCATTGGTTTCCAAAGAGCGATCCGGTTTCTTAACAAAAGTTCTCACACCCTTAGCATCAATTTGAATGAGTTGATTAGACTTCCACCACTCCGGCTTGAAGGCATCTTGAATTAGGCGATCATAGCTTTTATTTCTCAGTCCAGGTTCAGGCCATCTGCTATCTGTACCTAAAACACTGTCCTGTGGATGCACAAGTTGTTTCCCTAGCGGTCTCAGAGGAAATAACTTTTTAGCAAGTTTTCTGGGGAGTTTCTTGCCCTTGCTAACGCTGGCGGATTTGTGATCAATTGATCCGAACTTATCACCTATTTCTTGAAAGGTAAGACCATCAGAAGATTCCTCGAACGAGCTAAGTGGTGGATCGACTGCTTGAGAAGCTAAAGACGAATTATTGAGGCTAACTTTGACAAATTTTAGCTGATTTGGAGTCTGTGCTTTCACGACAGAAGCATGAGAATCTCTCAAACCAAAGGAATTCACTCCATTAAAGATGTTTTGCGCCCTACCGTCCCAGAAGTTGCGGAAGTTAAATACTGCATTAATCGCAGTTGGCGCGTTACGTGGCTCGACGCGACGTACATTTATACCTCCCACGTTAAACACGGGATCTGGTTTAAGCGTTACTTGGTCTTCTGCATTACCCGGTATTACATCAACAAACTTAGTATTGATAACTCCTTGAGAGGAGGCGATATCATTCCGGTCAGACACAACTGTTGTCGGATCATTTGGATTTGACAACTTGTGAAAGGGAAAATCTTCTGGCTTGAGCTGGTAGTTCGGCCCACCGCCGACATTAAAAACCGTATCTGGGTTTTCTGTGCCATCGGCGTTGATCCGCATCAGACCAGGAGATATCTGATTTTTTGATCTGTTGTCGGCTCCGGCATGGAAATGGCAAGTAGCACAGGAGGTTTTTCCATCGCTACCAACTTGCATATCCCAAAAAAGAGCCTTTCCTAACTTAATGGCGGCTACTTTGTCTTTTATAAAGTCTCCAAGATTATCAGGCTCTGGAACCGAAACAGTCTTGAGAGAAGCTAGAGGTGGAAACGCCGTAACCTGGGCAGATACAGTATTTCCAGCTATTACTGCTGCCACAACGATCGCAGCAATTGTTATAGTTTTTGAAAGTTTTGATACTATCCCGTTAGGTTTTACATAACCAGATTCCCCCCTTTTACGCTTTGGATCAACTGGAAATTTAGATGATGCTCCACGAGACTCTTGGTCATTAAAAGACCATAATTTGAGATTTTTTAAACTCCGAATTCCCTGCTTGATCTGCACTACCATCGATTTGAGCAAAAATCGACCATTGCCGGTTAGCAGCAAAAACATTGGAAAGGTAGCAAAAAGCAACCCTAAACTGACTATCCGTAAAATTACCATATTTTCATATCAGAAAACACTTAAAATTTTACTACTTATCTAAAGCTTTTTACTTATTATCAGCCGTATAAAATGTGACTATTTTTATTCGATTAATAATAAATGTAGAGAGGAAAAGATTAGGTTGTGAGTAAGTTTTGTCAATAGGTCTAAGTATATAAATAAATCTGCATCAGAATAATAATCGTAATAGGGGTATGAGTATGTGGGTTCGCAGATAAAATGAAAATCTGACAACGAATTTATAAGGGTTCCAGGTAACTATATTCGCGCATAAAGTGAAATTCATTGTGGAGTCTGGGTTTGAGCCAAATATTCAATTCGCACATAAATTGAAATTTTCCGACTTTGATTTAACGACAGCCCGAATGCTTTTAAAAGCGTACTTTTGAATTGCAATAGGCTTACGCCCTACCCCAGGCGATCGCTCCGTGCCATAGGTAGCCAAGCAGCTTGACTATAGAAAGTTTAGGAATTTAGGTATAAATTGTCATCAAGATTGAAGAAAGTACCCTGACTTTCCATGATTAGATGCAAAATTTCACTTTATGCGCGAATTGGCTAGCTAGCTCAAAGCCTTGCTTCACAATCGATTTCATTTTATGTGCGAATTGCATCGGCTGAAACCCGTGTAGTTTCGTTGTTCAAATTTCATCTTATCTGCGAACACACAAGTATCATCGGCTCAGAAAACCGGGTTAAGCTTAAAAGCCTTATTAGGTAAGGATTATGACGATAATGAAGGTCATTGACTTAAACTTATCATCGAGTAACTACTCAACGATAAAATAAGGGTTTCAGCTTCTAAAAATCTTTGTATTACTCATGTAATATCTATTAACCCGGTTTTCTGCGCGAATGCTACTCATACCCCTGATTCTGCGTTCCATGATTTATTCCCCTTTTTGAACCAGCAATTTCCCAGACACCCCAGCCGTAAAACCCAACCCAATCGCCGCTACAGTAACATTAGGCTTGATAAACAACGTCGCAATTCCGATAACTGCACCCCAAAGACAGCCATAACAGCAAACTATACTCAACTGATTTTTGGGTTTAGCCTTTCGTCTGATATTGTATGATATAAACTTTCTCATCCTCTTTCAGAGAAAATTGAATTTCCCCTGTTAGTAGATCCTTCTCCCATGTAATCTGTAAAGTCCCATTATCTGCAATTAATCCAATAGTGCTTCGTGTTAATTTTAATTGATAGGGTATATCTAAAGTTGATTGAGCCTCTTGCTGAAATTTATCGGCTGACATTTTAGTATTTGTATTGTATATAATTTCCTGGATCTGCTGACTTTAATGTGGTGATAAAACCAATCAGCGCAAACGGACATTTACACCCCAGGGCTTCTTCTATGACCACAGCATTCAGATTATACTCTTGGCAGACAGTATAAAAAATATCATCTAGGGATAGTTCTAAATTCCCATTTAATTCTTGAACTCGTTTTTCTATTGACTTGACTAACATAGCTGACAGGGCAAACGCTGATATGTTTTGAAGATTAATTCTTTCCCTTCGCTAGCCTTCGTGCTTCACTATAGGCAACAAATACAATACTTAAAGAAGCAGTTAAATTTACTACCAATGCAGGCGGACGACCACCAGTTAGCAATAGCATTACTAAAAACCCAATGCCGACTTGAGTTGTTTGTTTAACTAATGAACTGAGGCGATCTCTGATATCAAAATTTTTCATTCATCCTCCCAATCCCGGAAAAAACTTACTCCAAACACTTTGGTCTTTTGTCCCTAATCCTTCTGAGCATAAAACATTTTCTAGCCCTTGCTGATTACTCTGAATCTCCTGCATATTAAGAGAATGAATCACCTGAGCTAACTCTGGATTGTCTTCTAACAGTTCAGCCTCAAAGCTTAACTCCTGCTGCAACAGTTGAGCATTTCGGCGCAATAACATCTGCTGATTATGTCGCTGTCTGATAAGGGATTCAGTCAGGTGTAATTGTTCTTCAAAACTCAAATCGCCGTATTCGTTATACATTTTATTCAACTCCAATTAAACCAAAGTATTCTGCGGAAAATTCCATCAAGTATTTGAGAGCTAAACAGTCGCCATAACTAGTGTATATTTGAGCAATAGTTTTGAAGATTTCTAATATATTATCAGGCGTTACTTCAGTAAAACGAGAAGCTAAATTAAATGCTGAGTTTTCAGCTTGTGGCTCTAGCGGCGTTGCGTCAGCCCACACTATTAAACCTCGCTTGTCCAGTTCTGCTAAAGAAATATCATTCACAGCATCTACAACTGAATCTGGTGCATATTTTAGTAGCAGTTTAATCATAGAATGATTCCTCCATAAAGTAACTGATATCCCAGCCTCAATCTTGTAATAAATTCGTCAGTATTACGATTGCCCCAAACAGGATTACTACGGCTTTTTATCCAGTTGATTGGACTATGACAAATCTCTTGATGACAACGGTAGCACGTAGGAAATGTAGATTGACCAATGATGTCGTTGCCGTAGTAAGCGTGATGGATTTCTTCACTTTTATTAGTTAGGCAAACGACACAATAATTGTGAGTTTTTCTGTGAGCGATCGCTACTTGTTTTCTGTACTCTTTGGGATTACCATATCGAGCATTCCAGTTTAATTGTCTGGGTAGCCGAGATTTTCTAATAGTAATGTTACTCCCTTTTCGTTTAACTCTTGCCCCGTTAATTCGTGCCACTTCTGTTTGATTTCCTGAAAATGTGGTTTTCTCCCTAATTCTGTTGCCCATTTTCTAATTTCTTCGTACCAGTCAACCTGCTGCTGTGAGGATTGCTGATTATTTTTAGAACTATTAACAGTGTCAGCATTCGGTTTGGAATCCTGTTTTTGTTCCAGACCTTTGATATCAAATTCCGGGATTAGGGCAACGAAGGGATTAGACCGAGTGGGAATTACTAAGGCATAACGTACACCAGCTTTATCTAGTAGTTCGCAAGCTTGGCGTAACATCTCCAAAATCTCTTTTTTGACATTTACAAAGTCTTGGGGATGGTCAAGAATATAAGAGGATGTTTGCCCTGTGGCAATAAAACAGACATTCTTTAAGGACGGGCGACTAAATCCGGTTTCTCCAGAGAGCGGGGACTGGCCCATAAACACCCCATGTCCTTTAAGTCCAGCAGTGAATTTGATGATATAGTTCCAAAAACCCTGCAAATCTTTGGCAGTATCAGCATCAACCATTCCTGGAAGTCCCTTGCCACCACCATAAACACTATCAACTTCATCCTGTGCAAGAAATAATTCCGGGACACCCTGACATTCACCACCAACAATTGATACTCTTGCTTTCTGTTTGTCAATTTGGTCTGTGGCAAAGATGAGCCAATTTCTTAATTCTTTCATGCCGTCAAACTTACGGCTAAACTTGCACAACCATCTAGTGACATCATTTTTTGGATCGCTGCCAATCACAATTGCTGGTGTTTGAGATTTTGCAGCAATTTTGTTGATAATCACCCCAGCCAGCGTGGACTTTCCAGACTGTGTTCCACCAGAAAGGTAAAAATGGTGATTGCTGCGAAGAGTCATATTTTGATTAGATGCAGCATCACACAGTTCATCAATCCAAGCATCATCAATTCTGATGTAGTCAGGATAATTAGCAGCGATCGCTTGCAGAACTTTCATCGCACCCGGATTAATCACGGACTGCACAAATTCTTCATCAATGTCAGCAATATCGGGATTGGGAATACCAGTCGGTGAAGGTGATTGTTGTGCTGGTGGTTCTGGGAGTGTAACCAACCCTTGCAACTGATATTCAGCAATCCACCGGGGGCGCTCTTGCATTGGTAGCCGATTCACATAATCAGCAACTCGGCGTTTAGCTGCGATCGCAGTAGTGACATAATTGTATGCTGCCTGACCCTGTAAATGCTGTTTGAGTGCTTTGAGGTCAGCTTCTAGCAAAGACTGGTAAACTTTTTCCTTACTTTCGCTGATTTGGGCGGATATACCAAACAAGCCAGCACTGACCGTCCCAGCGCCGAGTAAGATTCCGGTTGTTATTCGATCTGTATTTAAGAAAAAAGGAGCAGACAAACATAACACTGCACTCGCTCCTAAAGAACATAAAATAGTCCGTTCTGCATGAATGGCACTACTGGCAGTTAGTCGTTCCAGTTCAAATGTCATTGCTATCGCACCCCCAACGCAACACCAGCACAAACTAAAGTCAGAAAAACAAACAGGAATATCACCCCAGGCATTAACCCAATGGTAAAAGTCTTGCGGTTAAAGCCAAATCCTTTGATGACTAAGCCAGCAAAGTTAAAGAAACCAACTGCCAAACCGCAAATGCAAATCATGCCAATGATCCACACCAAGAATTGACTGACTGGGCTAGCAACACAGAGAAACCCCATCAACATTGACAGCCCGACTCCAGAGACGGCATATCCAACGAAGGAAAGCTTAATTTGCATAATTTAAGTTGCTCTATCTACATCCTTAAATATTTGAGCAATACGAACACAATTGTCTGAAAAACAAAGGACTACGCAAACCCCAAACTGAGGGCATTCATAGTTTTGAACACCAACTTCGTTTAAGTAACAAATTCCTTGACTGCATTGACGCATATCACAAATTCTTGTCATGATTTTCATTTTTAAAATCTGAAGGAATCACCCACTTCATCAAACGCTTTCTCATATCCCCCCAACTGGCGCTGCTGTTCCTGGGAACCAAAGGCATGACGGATCACCGCCTCCCCATGTAATCCCCTGGTTCGCTGCAAATCCTCCTCAACCTTCATGGCTTCTTGAGAATATGCCAACTGGTTTTTATACATTTCTGCCAGAGATTGCAACTGTTTGAGCTTGTGGCGGGAAAACTTTGTATGTAGCCACTTCTGTGCTTTCAAAGTACCAGCCACTTCCGCCTCATCTAATACTTGCTGTGCTGTAGTGTAAGCTGGCAATGTGTAGCGATCGCGGATTGATGAAGGGAGATTACCCTCAATTTGGGTAGCATCCCCAACTCTTAAATCCGTTGATACTACTCCATCACCTTTCCCGCCAAATAAACCAGGAAGCCATTTTCCTAACATTCTTTTCTCTCCCCTACTACTTAAAATTGGTATAACTCTCTTGCACTTGTTGAACTTGTGAGCCGATATATCGGGTTATGCCATATATCCCCATGAACGAAAACATCAATACTGTTATTGCTGCGATCGCAGTTTGAGCCATCATCCCTCGTTGCATTAATTCCTCAATCTGCCTATTCGATTGCGATCGCACTCTCGACTCATCAATAATTTGCTGGACTACCAGGAATTCTTCTGTTGTCAGGTTTTCTAGTGTCAGCCCCGACAGACTCAATTCGCCGTCCTTCTTCAGGTGAATATTTAATGCTTTGCGATGGGTTTGGTCTTGTTGCTCCATATATTGCCACGCCCAAAACGAGGGTTAATAGCAGCAGATTCAGTACTGCTGCTAATCCAATCCATTTATTCGGTCGCATTTGTTGGGCTAATGCCGAAAATACCCGCAACGAGTTCGTTACCGATTGCACGAAAGGAGTCTACATCAGCTTCTTCCTCCATCGCCTTAGAGACAAACTTACTCACCACATCCTTGGGAGCATTGCGAATTGTTGATAACAACTGGTCGGCTTTGTCGGTTGTGTAAGCATCAATCCCGACGTTGAGAACATCCTCCAAGGATTGAATTTCTTGATTTGAAACCTGGGAAGCATGAGCGATCGCTCCTTGCAATGGAGGAGTGGATTTACGACGTGGGGAGTTTTTACCTAACTTACCATTGCCATTTTTGGACTTGCCATTAGCAGTGGTCAGGGCAGTTGATTTCTTGGCTTGTACAACTTGAATTGCCACTTCTTGAGCTTCGGCATCATTCAAATTATCAACATCCATGCCAATAGCTGATGCAGCAGACACAATATCTGTGTCATCGAACTCGATACCTTGAGCCAGCAAAATTTCTTTGACTTTTCGCATAGTTTAGCTTCTTATGTGCTACTACACCACTAATATATAATATATTTAGCTAAGTAACATATAAGAAACCAACAATATTTTTAAATTTGTCGGCTTCTTGTCCCATAAGCAATATCAGTTGATAATTTGGGTGATTAAGTATGGATGCAACAATGCCTAGAACGAAAGCACAGGGAATGACCCGGATTGAACTTTACGTGCCAACAGCACTATTTGAAGAAGCGGAGGAACTTGCCGACTTTGAGGGATGGAAATTATCAGAACTGCACCGTGTATTTTGGGAAAACGGTTTTGGTGTTTATGTTGAACGCAGTAACAAGAGAATGATTAACAAGCGCTTGAGAGGGAAAATTTCCCCCGACGCTGCCAATCAGGGAGAAGAAGAGTAATTTTCGCGCCCAGGTTAAACCTGGGCATTGTTGAGTAAAGGGAGCAACAAAATATGCAAAGTATTGAAGAAGCATACAATCTTGCTTGGGTGAAAACAGCTTGTGAACATATTTTAGGTAAGAATATTTGTCAAAGAACTTGGCGTAACTGCCTAAGAATATGTGGCGTTCAGCCTTACAAGAGAGAAATCAAGCTCAAAGAGTGCTGCTATTTACTAGGATTATTTTATCTGAAACGTCAAAACCCTTTCAAAAAGTATTCTTTGTCTGACGTTTCATTATTATTGATGAAAGAGAAAGAACGACTTTCCAAATTTGGCATTGATTTAGAAAACCCGGAATTTCGACTATTAGGGCGAGAATTACCGGACTATCTCTATGAAAAAACAGGCTACAAAGTGACTTTGCGAACCCTGTACCGTTGGGCATCTAAACGCCGTATTCCTTTCTCTAAGTTACGCATCATTAACCAAAAGGAATTGAGTCGATGGCTAGAGTTAGCAAGTATAGCGAACGGATAGTAAGTAGTTAGCTTTTTTAATACATTTACTGTAATTCAGTGGTTTAAGTTGCATAGGTTCTATCAAGCAGCGCGTTTTGTGACGAGGATTTAGACCCCGACGCAAAACGTAATTGTGATTGGTTTGATTTACTCCCCGCCCAACGCTAGTCTTTCAAATGAACAAGTGTGCCATTAGATTGAAAAGCAGTATATCAACCTAATGGATTTTGCTCTAGATACTGGCGCACTCCCACGCTCATGGCTACGAGGTTTGGTTGTACATTCTTCCCCAAAAAATCTTCAACGAGATGAGCAATTCTACTTGTGAGGAAGAATGGTACTCCCTTGATTTGTTTCGCGTCAATCACTAGTTCGCCACGGCTTTCAATTACTGTACTATTACCATCTTGCAAAAAGCGATTTTTGCCAGAACACTTAACTGCTTCTGTAAAAGCGTGAGTTTCAATACGCCATTCAACTGTCAAATCTGTCTGATTCCAGGTATTATATTCTGTCCAAGAAAGCATATCTTCACTGAGCAGAACTCTTGCTGCTGCTGGAATTTCACTGCCACCCTGCCATTCATTGACAGTATAAATATTACTGCCCGCTTCCCTACGTGATAAAAGTGTGATCTGACGCACGTTTGGCATATAGGGAACTAGCTCAACTAGTTTGTCACGATAGCTAGCATAAACTAGGGAGCGTGGAAAAGGAATTTTGGTATCAGCAGAAATGAGCATTAATTCATACCATATTTAAATATAGACACAACGGGGAATTACCAAGAGTTTAGCGATGGCATAACTGCCCACCGGAGGCGATCCGCAACTGAGGTGTTTTTTTTGGTTGCTCCGCCTGAATTTTGGTTTAAACGTCATCTATATTTTACTGTCGCATCGGATCACAAAGCGGCATAAAAAAGCAGCAAGGTCTGCCGTGACATCTAAAAGCCTTACTGTGTATAGATGTCACAGAAAGCGGCCAGATTGGGTAAAACTCTAGAACCCTTGCTATTAAAGGAATGTCACAAAAAGCGGCATGGTTCAATTATGGACTTGGTGTCACTTGAAAGCACTCAAAGCTATATAGGATAGGTGTCACAAAGGAAGTGGCAGGGTTGAAGAAAAAAAATAGGGATGAAAAAAAGCCCTGTTTTTGGGCTTTTTTATAAAGTGGGATCGAAAGCGAATCGCAAAATCACGTCGATGATTATGCAAACAAGTGTTTGCTGTCTAACCTAGCCTTTCTTCTAGGTTTTCAATATTTAGGCTTTGTGGGACGATTAACCCAGTATTTAAACTCAGCTTAAACATCTTGTTCTGAAATGTGATCTAAATTCATCACTACACGGGAGTGCTTAATCATGGTGCAGGACGAACTAAAGAACAAAGTAGCTTTGATTACTGGTGCAAATAAAGGTCTGGGGCTGGAAATGAGTCGCCAACTCGGACAACATGGATTGACAATTCTGATAGCAGCTCGTAGTTTAGATGCAGCTAAAACAGCAGTGAGTAACTTGGAGAACGAAGGAATAATAGCTCACCCAATTGCCCTAGATGTCACTGATAGTACTCAAATTGAATCTGCTGTTCAACAAATTAGTAACTCTTTTGGTAGGCTTGATGTATTGATCAATAACGCGGGTGTGTTTTTAGATGGTGATTGGTTAACCAGTAATGCTAGTTCTATTTCTGTAGACATTATTCGACAGACATTTAGCACCAACTTTTTTGGCTTAGTAGAATTAACTCAACGAGCATTGCCGTTAATATTGAATAGCCCTAGCGGTCGAATTGTGAATATGTCGAGTATTGAAGGCTCGTTAACACTTCATTCTGACCCCAATTCATTTATCTATGATTCCAAACCATTTGCTTATAATGCTTCCAAGGCAGCGGTTAACTCATTCACTATTCACTTAGCTCATGAATTACGTAATACTCCAGTGAAGATTAATAGCGCTCATCCGGGTTGGGTAAAAACGGAATTAGGTGGTGAAGGTGCAATGATGGACATCATCTCAGGCGCGAAAACTGGTGTTGAATTAGCGATATTGCCGAATGATGGCCCCAGTGGTGGTTTTTTCCATCTTGGGGAACCAGTAGCTTGGTAACTTATGCCAACAGTTGAAGCCGTAGCATAAATTATTAGTAATCAGACGAATCCCTCACGATTTTTGTACACTCGATACTATTGACTAAGATGGCAAACGGCGATTCATCCCATTCCTTCAATATGGGATGAATCGCCGTCTTTTGTAAAAAATCGGCTCTAACTCTGATCAAGCCATCTATTATTAGATGTACTTCTTAGTACGTGGATACTGACTTAAGCATTGGATACTGTTTCTAACAGTTGCTTGAGAATTAATATTTTACGCTGATACGCTTCAATCTCAGCTTGAAGTTCAGCATGTAATTCGCTTGGTGTAACCAGATGAATTTTCTCCTCTTCAAGATGTGACACTTCGGAAAAATCGTTTTTATCTAGGACAGCATAACGCCAAGATTCGTTATATAAGCCAGTCAGTAGATTATTGGGTGGATAATACTGAATCCCAACAATCACTCCCTGCTTGGTTCTTTGTCCTAACGAGTATTTTGGTGATGTCCAGTGATTCGGGATAGTGACAACTTTTGAAGTCTCCATCTGATTGCTCCTATCTTTGTTTTGACTCTGTTTGTACTACTCGCTGCTGCTTTTTCTCCACCAAAACCTGACCGATAGCTCCCCCAGTACCCAGCCCTAACATGACTGTAGCAATCGTGTACATTGTATATCTGCCAAAAATTTGTACTCCAATGTACCCAATAGATATGGCTGCTAATGTACCAGTGAGACTTACAACGACTGTTTGTGCTTGATTCCGTTTCATAATTAAAATTTCCTTGCTTAATAGCAATACCTCTGCCAATTTAGGAGGGTTCAACGCCGGTGGAAACGGGATGAATACGTCCTAAAGCAGTAAGCTTGGCAAAAATCTGGGTTAATAAAATAGGCTCAGGGATTTCGGGAAGCATTTTTAACATTTCACGAACATATCGAAAACCACGGTAGTAAGCCTTAAGATCAATAATGCCGGAGTCGGGATTCTGTTGACGAAAATCTGCGAGAAGATGATGAGATAAATTGACCATAAAAAATGCTAGATTAACAGCATTAGTTACAGCAGTTTGGCTTAGGTCGTCCACGTTTACGTTTCTCTTGAGGTTTTACCTCTGGCGATAGTAATGGGCTACTTTTTTCTACATCACTCTTTATCACCTGTTCTATCTGAATCGGAAACGAGTGCCTTTGTTCAACACTTACTAATGATAATGTAAAGAAAGATAGCCCTAATATTGGTTTACTTACTAGGCTGGAAAAGAATCTATCCAACCCATAAGTCTTTTTACCTGATTTACTCACTACAACTTCATCTCCTGCAAGCAAATATACCTCATTCGCACGGAATAAATGCTTGCGGAAAAATAGCCAAAACAACGTCGCCCAAGGGATTACTGTATGAAAGAATCTCAACATCGTCCGATAACTACCACCAGTGCCTGCCCAACGAGAGATCCCCAACATTGTGACTCGTCCGCTCATCGCTAACATAGCCAGGATTATTTGGTTAAATTGCCGCATGGTTGTCGCGTTGATCTGCGGTAGCAAGCATTGTAACAGTGATAAGATATCGGGCATGGGCTGAACAGTAGTGTTTGAGTTGTCGTTGTGAGAGACAATAACTCTACTACGGCAGCCCTATCTCTTCAAAGTTGGCGATCGCACCCAAGCTTGGAAATTTATACGATTTCTTTACCATTTCGGAACTTAATAAATTCCTGCCCGTGGTCGTCAAATATGTCTGCAACCAATTGATTACGCTCGTCGTAACCCCACATATCCACTGCTGCCCTCCACCAGCGCTTTCCGGGGGATAGCAACTGTTCAAGTTCTAAATACTCCGGTTTCCAGTACTTGGTGCGCCATTGATTTGCCAGTGCGTCGAGCAGTATCGCAGTCGGGTAGATCGGCTTCAGGTTTTCTTCGAGCCAGAGTATGTAAACGATTGCGCTCCTGAGAGCATCTTCTAAACAATAGCTGGATGCTTCTAGAGTGTCTTGGAGTTGCTCGTCATTAAAATTTACACCGAGCGATTGCAGGGCTGGAGCGTACAAATCAAATAACTCTTGTTCTACTAAATCGGCAGACCAGAACCACATAAGAAAAAGAAAACTCCTGCTGGGTGGCTAAATAAAATTTAGCATTTAGCGTGGGAAGTATTGATGTGGGGACAAGTAGCGATGTCTACGACGGGCTATTCGGCATTGCAGAAATTTGGCTACCTGAACTTGAATAACTCAATTGCCATAAAATTACATTGATAATCGCCGATTTCCATACCATTGACTCAAATCATCCTCAATCGCCTCAAGAATCGCAATCGCCTCAGCTATCGATTTTGAAGAAGCAGCTAAAAGTGCGATCGCTTGCTCAACCCGTTGTTGATAGTCAGTAGGGCAAATAGCAAATGTACTTGCGATTGCCACCGCTCCCTTTTCATTCAGCAGGTAATCTTCATTGAGGGCGAATAAAACCTGATTCATACACGCCACACTGCGGAAACAACAACCTGCTGCGTAAACAACATCATCGCGTGCAATCGCTTTTTTTGCAACCACCAGCGAGAAACTGATTTCCCAGGCGAAAGTGTCAATAGTTGCGTGTTTGAGCCTAACTGGATAAGGCTTTGTTTTGAGCTTCAAAGCTTCTAAAACACCATCTGGGTCGTAAAGTACCTGACAAATAGCAATTTCGCCCATATAAATCGAGGATACAAAACCATGAGGATGTCCTGGTTGATAATCAATAGTAATTTGTCCAGCATGGCAATCATCAATCACACGATTGACCTTCGCCAAATCACGATAGAGAAAATCTACACCTATACCTTGAACTTGTAGCCAACCGCCGCCATTAATCCACTTTCCCCATCCACCAATCACAGTAATCAAATTTACCCGATGGTTATCATCAAGCTCAGAGGCAAGGCGATTTAGAGCAATTAAATCGGGCGGGTTTTCTGAATTATAATAAATTCCCAAATCTACATCTGACTTATTGGTGTGGTTGCCCCGTGCCCGTGAACCGCCCAATGAGATAGCTGTAATTCCCTCAATTGACCGCAAACTTGAAACAATATGGTTGATGAATTGAGGCGATTCCTGATTCATAGAGCGATTGTTACATTACTATCGCTGTCATTTTATATTTTAAAGGCATCGCTACTTAAATTTATAATGCGATTGATTCGTTTGGACTCACTGCCATTATAAAAGTATAATTTCTGAGCCGCGCCTGTTACCAGTCCTGAGAAATGGTCACATGAGGCGATTGTAGCGAGGTCAAATATGCGACCTTTAAGAAGGGAAAAACTAAATCGAGCGGCGAATTCTGGCGACAATCCGGGGTTTGATTTTTTGCGAGAGTGTTGGAGTGATGACCCGGCTTTGCAGATTGTGATCAAGAAATTATTGGCGAAGTTTCGGCAGTGGGGGATTGCGATTGTGGATGAGGTATTAGTTGATTGGAATGAGTAGTCATGGCGTACCCGCGCTTTCCGGTGGCGATCGCTAATATAATACTATGTAGTTTCGACCTTTATTTATGCACTATCGGCAGATTCTACTTGTCTGTGATGATGCTTTGTTGGAAAAGCCATTCTTCAATAAGCAAGGCGTAAATATATTCGTCCTGCCAAGCGCCTTGGATCAACTGGCTTTGTTTGAGATGTCCTTCACGTCGCATACCAAGACGTTGCATAAGCATATATGATGCCGTATTACGTGTGTCGCAAATTGAAGTAATTCGGTGTAATTTGTGGTGTCTAAAACCATAAGCAAGTAATACTTGTGCTGCTTCTGTTGCGTAACCACACCCTTGATAATTTGGGTGAAGTGACCATCCGATTTCGCCTTTACTCTCTGCTTTTGGTAAGAAGTTGATGCCAATCTCACCAATCATTTTGACATCACCTACATGGTGAATGGCAAACACGATATAGCCACCTTCATCGCCAATTTCTACTACTGCTTGTCGGGCAAGAAATTGTATTGCTCGTTCCTGAGTTAGCGGTTCTATAGGTGTATAGCGTAAAACTTCCGGGTGAGTTTGATATGCTAGAAAATCAAGCAAATCTGTCTCTGCCATCCGACGTATAATCAATCGTTTCGTTACTACAAACTCTATGCTTGGATTCACCTTTTACTAACAAAAGTTTTACAACAGTGTATTTGTATTTTTATTTTTAATAAGCTTAACGAATTATTAGAGATTTTTGGCAACGGTTTGTGAACACATCTACATCTGCACATCCCAATTACTGGCATATTCTAGCACTCGTTCCCATTCCCAACGCTCCCGCCGTCTTTACCAGTATTTCTTTAACATTAGCAAATTTGATGAATTCTTGTCCATTGTCGCATATTTGAAGGAGGCGTTACGAAAGAGGATTGGAATCAAGTCACCGGAAGCTGTGTTTGTGGCTATTTGCAAAGAGGGAAGGAAACCGGAAGCACAACAGTCCAAGTCTGCTGCGATCGCTAATCAAATACAGGGGCAGGCAGAACAAAGTAATTCCGCTTCGTTATCGGGAGAAAATCAAGTCTCTGGTTTTGAGCCGAAAGACTGTGATGAAGGTGCTTGTTCCGTCGCGCCCGTGTCATTAAATCAAAGTGAGATATTTGAATGGTTGGATAGAGCAAACCTTGGAGAATGCCCTCCATTGTGGGTAATTCAATATTTGCTAGACAGCAAGTATTACGCCAGCATGAGGGCAACAATCAGTAAGTTTGAGAAGCAGTGGAATATATCTGTAGTCAATTATCAGGTGCAAAAATCTAGTGATACCATTTCATGAAAAATCTGATACAGATGTAAGGCATGAAAGCTTTGCTTCGGCATTGTTTTGATTTTGTGTTGCTTGCAAAACTTCTAGCATCGTGTTTGCTGCTTCAAAAGCATTATATGGCGACCAGACAGGATAGGATTGCTCTGTTTTAATTAAGTCTGCCTCCTGTTGGGCTAATCCTGAAATCAAAACTTGCACAATATAAAGTTTTTCAACATGGCTAAGTCCTTGCAGTATATTCAGTAATTCTGATGAAACCATGTCTGATAATCCTGTCAGTTAAATAGCGTAACTCCATTATGGGATTACAGCTGCCTAAGAGTGATCCCATTCACCAAGGACAGGAATCTGCTGTTGTAGGGTTGAGCAACTGTTCGATTTGCACCTACCAAGCTACCCAACCTTGATTTCAAAAAAAATAGATCGTTCCGCTTCGCTACACTAAGCAAGGGTAAAGAAACAAGAGCAAAGGACAAAAGAGGAAAAGTATAAAGGGCTACTA
Source organism: Nostoc sp. (assembly GCF_036918015.1). Taxonomy (GTDB): domain Bacteria; phylum Cyanobacteriota; class Cyanobacteriia; order Cyanobacteriales; family Nostocaceae; genus Nostoc. Next base: position 13,320 of record NZ_JBALEO010000045.1, on the reverse strand, counting down.
AAGAATCCTCCCGGCAGCGCACACAATACGAAAACCAAAATTGTTGACGAGGTTGACGCGCGTGTCGTAGTTGCTGCGATACGCGGAACGGCAGCTCTCAGGATTGCCGTACCAGGAACCGCCCCGCAGCACGGTACGTCCATGCTTTTGAGAGAGATTATCATTCTTGTTATTAAACCATGCACTTCCATCTGTTGGCGCACCTTTATAATTATCGTGCCAATCATCAAGACAGTATTCAAAGACGTTTCCGTGCATATCGTATAATCCAAAGCTGTTAGCTTCGTTAAAACTGCCCACAGGTGTAGTCTCCGCTCTGTAGGTTCCTTTTACACCTCTGCCATAAACTTGTCTGGCATCGTAGTTTACCAGTTGTGATGTAATTGTCTCGCCAAAGTGGAATGGGGTGGTTGTTCCGGCTCTATACGCATATTCCCATTCTGCTTCACTGGGTAGCCGATATTGTCTTTTTGTATGGGAGGACAAGCGATCGCAAAACTCAACCGCATCGTACCAAGATACTTGCTCTACAGGTAGTTTATCCCCTTTGAAATTCGATGGGTCAGCTTTTAGCTCAATGTTTACTTTCGGTAGTGCTACTACGGCTTTCCACTGTGCCTGAGTGACTGGATACTTACCCATGCAAAATTGCTGAATAGTTACTATGTAACAAACAATTAAGCAGAAGAATTTGAGTTAAATTTTACACGTTGTGTACTGTAGTTTCCTTTTTCTCCTCTTGTTTGAACTCCATTAATGACAGCATAGGCAAGGTCTAACTCATCCTCAAAAGTTTTCGAGGCAAGTTCATCTTTTTTGAGGTGTTGCCACTCCAATTCAATTGGATTCATCTCAGAACAATATTTGGGTAAAAAGAAGATGTACAAACCCATGTCTTCCCACTTTGACCATAATTGCTGTACTTCTTTACACCGATGTATCGGGCCGTTGTCCTGAACGATTACTCTGACACGTCCTGATTTTTGGGCTTCAAGTGCTTCAATCTCCATCATTTGGATATAGGAATTGCGCGAAACGCCGCCAATCACCAAACCGTACACAAAACTAATTAGCGGTTGAAGAAACCCAATAATACTTAACCTTCGTCCCCTGCGTTTACTCTGCTCCAAGCGTTTTTGCTGACCTCGGAAGTAATAACTGTAACTCGGTTCGCTCCAAGCACAAAATCCTGATTCATCCAAATACTTTAAATCTATTTCGCCAACAGCCGCAGATAATTCCAGCATTTCTAAGTCAGCCTGTTTGATTTGCTGTACTACCGGGTCTTGTTTCCCCTTATGACTTTTTCGTGTTCGCTTCCAAATGACCCCCTTTTTTTGAGTACCTGCCTTAACCAGTCAGGACTCAATTTCACGGAGCGTTCTTGCTCTAATTTAATTGAATTCCCACTCGCTGGGGATATTAATTGAATGGAAACCATCAACGTTCCGCATCAAAGACAACGCTTACTTTTGGGCGTAAAGTCATATCGTTTTAGAAAACAAACTAGCCAGTCTACTCATGGATGCACAGGCAATGAATTATCTCCAGCAAACACATACTGCTGTCTGGAATGAAAAAGACCGTACAACGCGTGATGCATTGATGCAAACCATCTATGCAGACGATATAAAAATGTATGACAAGGATTTTATCCTTACCGACATTAGCGCCGTTTCTGACTTTATCGACAAGCTATTTGCGGAAGATGCTAATTTCAATTTTGTGGCAACAAAACCGATGGAAAGTACGCAAAATGGGGCTCGGCTATTCTGGGATATTCGCACCGATCCCCAGCCAAATGTCTTAACCGGCATGGATTTTTTTGTCATAGAAAATGGAAAAGTAGCCCATCTGTTTGTTTTTATGGATGCTCAATAAAGGGTTGCAGCAGCTAGCATAATTCCCACTTGCTGGGGATATTAATTGAATAGAAACTTATGTGAGAGTTCCCGCGAATGCAAACAATACTGGGTTGCGTTATCAAGTATTGAATGCTCAAAATGAATTTTCTTCAACTTCAGCGACGCCGAATAGCCCGTCGTAGACATCGCTTATGAAACACAGGAGGAAGTAGAACAAAGTAATCCCACTTCGTTGTTAGTTGAAAATTCAGTTTCGAGTGTAGAAGTCAAAGTAGTTGATGAGGGTGAAGGTTCCGCCGCGTCTGTCACCAGTGCTGAAAAATGGTCGCATGAGGCGATTGTAGCGAGGTCTAATGTGCGACCGGAGCGTATGCAGAAACTCAAACTTGCGGCGAATTCGGGGGAGAATCCAGGGTTGGACTTCTTGCTCTCGTGTTGGAATGACGATCCGGCACTTGTGATAGCGATCAAGAAACTACTGGTGAAGTTTCCGCAGTGGGGGTTGGTGGCTGTAGATGGGATGTTGGTGAAGTGGGATGAGTAACAAATTCGCCCGTCAACTAAAGCGCATATTTCAGCAATCGTTTCCATTCTCAACGCCATGCTGTCTCTACCGTTATTTCTTTGCGTATCAATTATGAAGAGAAAGAACGAACCAATGATCCATCAGGTATTTGGTGGATCTGATTGGCTAAGTTCTTCAACTTGGCCTTTCTAGACAACATGATTTCACTAGGTTTAACATCTACTGACTCAAGAATTGTTTGCAAGCGATATATCCAATCATGTCGCAGTAGTGAGTTGACAACATTATCTTTCCTAATTCTTGCCAATCGTTCGGGTTGAGCATCCAAATCTGCGATAATCTCACCGATTTCAGGAGCATCAAAAGGAATTTTGATAATAGCATCAGGCCAATCAAAATATTTGTCAAATTCCTTTGAAATGGGAGGCTCACCAAGCATGATTGTTCCAGCAGCAGCACCCTCAAAAAAGCGAGAACCAAACTCTTGGTTATTTTTTATGAATTCCACCTCATTAACTCGTGCGCGATTGGCAAAGAAATAACGGCTTCTCTTAATCAAATTAGCTAATAAACTCCGGTGTTCTTTAGCATTGTTCACCGCAAAGGTTTGTTGTTTAGTAGCATTTTTTATTCCAGAAATTTTGATGGTATCGTAGTAATAAAAAACTTGTTGCTGTTATGCAAACTCTAATAGGGCTTGATGGGTTACAGGTGAACGACGACCCAGGTTACAAACATCAATACTGCGGTAAGGCAATAAGGGATAGGGGCTGAATTTTAATGTGTCTACCCCAGGTGGCAGATAAGTACAAGGACGACCAGTGAGTTTAGTGATTGCCTCGATAGAATTTTTTGTACCGACAAAAATATGATCGAAATCTTTTAAAAACTCCAAAAAATAGAAATTAGAAGGCTGAAGATATGATTCCCAAAACTCGAATATATAGCAAACTGCCTGATTGCATTTTTGCCGCCAATTTTTGAATGAATGCAGCGCGAACAGTTCAAAAGGAGAATTAAATGTAGGAAAGAACAATTCATACTCTTTGTTAAAAAAGTATGGATCAGCTCCTGGTACAAGGAAGTCAGCTAATGGTTTAGAATTAGTCAAATGTTTAGTAATCTTGTAGATTTTTCGCGTTACACTGTTGTCAGCACTCAATAATTTGAGCAGATCAGCGGCATCGTTCTCGAAAATTATATCTTCAAACTCATATAAGTTACATAAAGCTACTAAGTTAGCGATTTCACGCATTGATACTAGAAGAATACGTGATTTTTCATCGGACAATGAATTAAATTTCTCTGTGAATAAATATTTATCTGTTTTCATCTACTTCCTTAATTTAATAAAGTGTGCTAATAGGCTGTTTGAAAAGTTTTAAGAAGTTAAATGTTATGCCAGTCGCCTTACCATAATACGGATAATGGCACTGTATAAATTCGTGGTTTTAAGCAGCTTTTTTGACAGCAACTTTACTCGGCAGGAACTTGTGGAAGTAAAGAATGAGTTAGTTGACCCTGGCGTTTAGCACTAACGGCTTAAGTCACAAATTCCAAGACATTTCGACGCTGAGACTTGAGGGTAGTCACAACAGTCAACATCCTTTGCGCAAAAGTACTAAGCTGTCGGACATTTAACTTGCAATAACAGCATTACTCTTATTCTTGATTTTTCTATCCCACTTAATAATTAGTTCACCATCGTTTAATAATCTTTCTAGTAATTCTTTCAAGTCTAGTAGTTGTCTTGAGGCATGGCTAGGCTAGTGAAAGCGAGGGTTTAGGTCACATCCAGCTTCAGTATGAGCTTTTACGGACTGTAACACAAGATTTCTGTTGAAGTTTGTGTGTTTAACGATCGCATCTCTTCCTACAATCGCAGTTGGGTCAGGTGATTTCCTGACATTGTACGAACCAAATACTTGGGTTTACGGCATCCGCAATGCTGTAGCTGAGTGGCTGCAAATGCCGCACGAAAAGATTCGTGTGATTCAGCAGTTTGTTGGCGGTTCCTTTGGCTACAAAGGACCTGCTTAGACACATGTGTTACTTGCCGCGATGCCAATGCGGTCTATTACGCTACAGGCAAACGGATTCGCGATCTGCCCATTACATAAGACAAGCTACTGTATGTAATAAGGGTGCTTTCAAGACGACTTGTATTTTTGATAGAAAAAATGAGTAAATAAGCAGGCATAACCAATGACTAGTTCAATTAACCAACAAATCTTACTCAAAAGCCGTCCGCTTGGAGAACCGAAAGAGAGCGACTTTGCCCTTGTCGAAACAGCAATTCCAGAACCAGGGGAAGGTGAAGTCCTCAATCGGACGATCTACCTGTCCCTTGACCCTTATATGCGTGGTCGTATGAGCGCTCGCGAGTCTTATGCTGCTCCAGTAGAACTGGGGTCTGTGATGGTCGGTGGCACAGTTAGCCAAGTGATGAAATCTAACCATCCCCAATTTTCAACCGGAGATTTTGTGCTTGGTTATGACGGCTGGCAAGCCTATGGCATATCGAAAGGCGAAACTTTGCGTAAGCTTGACCCCAATCAAGCTCGCATTTCCTATGCGTTGGGCGTAACGGGAATGCCCGGAATGACGGCATATTTTGCTCTGCTTGATGTTGGGCAACCCAAAACTGGCGAAACGGTTGTTGTTTCTGCCGCCTCTGGTGCAGTCGGTTCTGTAGTGGGTCAAATTGCCAAAATCAAAGGCTGTCGGGTGGTAGGAGTCGCTGGGAGTGATGCAAAATGCAATTATGTGACGAAAGAATTAGGGTTTGATGCCTGTATTAACCGTAAAACTCAAGAACTGAGTTCAGCCCTAAAAGCTGCTTGTCCGAACGGGGTCGATGTTTACTTTGACAATACAGCTGGCCCGATTTTAGAAGCGGTGTTGCAGCACATTAATCAAGGAGCAAGAATCCCATTGGTTGGTTTAATCTCACAGTATAATGCCGAAAATTCTCCTCCTGGCCCTAATTTAATGCCGCTGTTGGTTAAACGGGCGTTAATCAAAGGATTTCTTGTGGGTGATTACCAACATCGGCAGGCAGAGTTTGTCAAAGATGTTTCTGGGTGGTTGCAAGAAGGTAAGCTCAAGTACAAGGAAGATGTTGTACAGAAACTGGAAAACTCCCCGCACGCCTTCATCGGCTTACTACAAGGGAAAAACTTCGGCAAGCTAATTGTTCAAGTCAGTGACGATCCGACACGATAAGCATACTTTTTGATTGAACCTTACAGATAATTTAGCAACCAGCCAGCCGATTACGTAAGCAGAGTTTGGGAAACCTTTGAGCGAAGCAACAGAATTGATTTGGACAAAGACACCACCTCCATTGGCTTTGAGTACTGGGGCAAACGCCTGAGCCATGTAGATCAATCCATATACATTGATCTTCATCTGAAATTCGAGAGCGGCGATCGCATCCTCAGCTAGGAGAGTTGCAGCTCTGTAACTACTTAATAAGGACTTGCTGTTGGTCTAACTATAATTTCGCTGATATCAACATCGTTAGGTTGAGTGATCGCAAATAAAATTGACCGAGCGATCGCGGTAGCCGGAATAGATATTTGTCTAAATTCTTCCATTCCTTTTTTAGCAGTTTCATCGCTGATGCTATCGGCTAACTCTGATTCTGTTGTGCCAGGAGAAATCACCGTCACCCGGATATCACCGCCAACTTCCTGCCTCAATCCTTCAGAGAGCGCGCCAACCGCAAACTTGGTAGCGCAGTAAACCGCCGCCGTTGGATATACAGTATGTCCGCCAATGGAAGAAAGATTAATAATTTGACCGGATTTTTGGGCTTTCATAATCGGTAGTACCGCCGCGATGCCGTACAAAACACCTTTGATATTGACATCAATCATCAGATCCCATTCCTCAACTTTCAATCGGTCAAGGGTTGATAATGGCATGACTCCAGCATTGTTAATTAGCACATCCACGCGACCGAACTTACTGAGAGTAAATTGCGTGATTTCTGCCATTTGACTTCGTTGAGTCACATCGAGAGCAAGATATTCAGCTATTCCGCCGTCGGCGTGAATGTCTTTGACGAGCGCTTCTAGGCGATCAGTGCGTCGAGCTCCTAAAACTACTTTTGCCCCGTTCTTTGCCAGTAATCTGGCTGTAGCTTCACCAATGCCGCTACTCGCACCCGTAATCACTACAACTTTCTGGGTGTTATCAGTAGTCATACAATATCTCCAGTTTATTTTACGTTCGTGAGGCTAGATTATTTTGTAGTTCGGGGACTACTAGATTGAGCGGCGAAGACTTCCCGTAATGCCTGTGCCGCATCAATTGCACGTGGAAACCCAGCCGTTACTGTAGAGTAGAGGATAAAAGCGCGATCGCTTTCTGTATCGGTTTTCGCCAGTATACAGCTTGCACGCGCTGGCAACTAATAGATTCACTGCCGCCATTAGCTTTATTGACGATCGCAGCTTTGTTTTCTACGTTTGACATGATTGAGGTTGATTTGATTTAAAGAAGTTGACTGTCAGAAACTTCAATTCTCTGAGCGTTCACCCATCGGTTGTCTAGCGAAAGCAATGATGCGATACCTTTGGTAAACTTCGTTAACGCACTACCGATACAATTAAGAAAGCCAACGTGACCGAGCGCTGTTTGCGAGGCGATAAATTTATTGACTTCTAGATTGTCCCTAACAGTACCGCCACGGAAATCGTTCTAGTTGGCGAAGCCTCTTCCAATGGAGAATCAACTTGGAGCCGCTATTACTTTTGCCAAATATAGGTTGCTTTCGGCTTCAGCTTGGTGTTCGATGAAAAGTAAATGGTAGTCGTGGCAGAATCAAAAAGCAGCAGCAAATTCCTTTGCAAAATCCTTCAGCTTAACTTTTCCCATAACTGTTGGTTTATGGCGATAATAATCCTCTGCTAGTAAACCGCTATAAAGGCTGGCATACATTTCAACTAAACCAGCAGCAATTTGTGGATTCATACCAGCGCCTTCTAAACTACTTAGCATTTGTTCATTGGTAATAATTCTCCACTTTAAATCAGGGTTTCCAATAGCTGTACCTAAAATACTCGCAGTTTCGTTGCCTGTAAGTTCTTCACTTGCTACATACCGCACTTTTCTACCAACAAACGGTGTAACAAGTTCTTCAGTAATTACAGCAGCAATATCTATTGGAGAAACCCAAGGGATAATTTTGTCTGCACCATAGTTTGCGGCAATAAAACCCTGATTTTTGATCGTATCTACATAGCCATACAAGTTGTAGTAGAAACTCGTTGGGCGAATATGGGTAATGGCTACATCTGATGATAATTCATTGAGAATCTTCTCAACATTGTGAGCGCCAAACAGAATTCCTGAACCTTTCTCTAGATGAGCGCCAATGGTACTTAAATTGACTACACGCTTTACTCCTGACTGGTGAATGGCTTGGGTATAGTTATTGCCGATTCTGCGATAATAAGCTAATAGGTCAAGACTAAGATCGAAATAATCGTTTGGCGGCACCATACAATACACTGCATCACTGCCTGTAAAAGCGGAAACTAGGAAATCAACGTCTTCCAATGTGCCAATCGCGGCGATCGCACCCATTGCTTCAATGTCTTTTTGCTTTTCTGGCTTGCTGCTGATAACCGTCACCCTATGACCTTTTTGGACTAATTCCTGTGCAAGCGGCTTGCTAATGTTTCCTAATGAACCTGTTACTATAAATTTCATAAATTCTGCGTTTGATTAGATAAAGTTAGGTTGAATTAAAGAAACTGACCGCCAGAAACTTCAATTCTTTGAGCGTTCACCCATTTGTTATCTTCAGAGAGCAGTGATGCGATCGCGCCACCAATATCGTCGGGCATACCTACACGACCTAGAGCCGTTTGCGAAGCAATGAAGCTGTTGATTTCTGGATTGTCACGCACTGCACCACCCCCAAAATCTGTTTCGATTGCGCCTGGTGCGATCGCATTCACCGCAATCTGTCTTTCACCCAATTCCTTAGCTAGATAGCGGGTTAAAACCTCAATCGCGCCCTTCGCGCTGGCATAAGCGGCATAGCCTGGTAGGGTAGAACGAGCAAGACCAGTTGAAAGATTGATAATCCGTCCGCCATCTTTAATCAAAGGAAGCAGTTTTTGGGTTAAGAAGAAAACGCCCTTCACATGAATGTTCATCATCCGATCGAAGTCTTCCTCAGTTGTTCCGGCAAAAGGTGCATAGATGCCAGTGCCAGCATTATTCACGAGGAAATCAAACTGCTCGGTCTGCCACTTCTCTTGAAGTGCTTGCTTGACTTGTACTACAAACCCATCAAAGGTTTTCGTATTGCCAGTATCTAGTTGTAGAGCAACGGCTTTACCACCCGTTTCGGCGATCGTCGAGACAACGCTGTTTGCTTCTGCCTCGCGGCTGTGGTAAGTGAGGATGACATTTATCTCTTTTTTCGCTAATGTCAAAGCGGTATTTTTGCCCAACCCTCGGCTTGCTCCTGTAACTAATGCGATCTTTGTGTTGCTTGTCATGATTATTTTCCTGATTGTTGAGATTAGCGATTCAATAAATGTGCGCTGAAAACTTCGATTGGTTCAACGATTTAATATTCAATTATTGGTCTTCGCTGACTGCATGGTTTTATAGTAGGCTTAGAAAGCTTTGACCTGAATACACAAACCCGGCAAATGATTGCCTAATCCTCTCAAGTCAGAGAATTTTTCCTATAATTAATACAAAAGCAAAGTTTGAGTGAGAACAGCATGATTCAGACACGGAACCGCGAGAGAGCGATCGCTAACTGTGGAGAATTAGCGGCATTAATCGATCGACACACATCTGCTCAAAAAAACGGTGTTTACTCAACGGCGTTTGACTCCTTTCCAGAGTAGACTCTGTGCTTGTTTCAAGCGTTTGAGTGAACCCCCAACTTTATGTAGGTATGCTGTTTATGCCACAGAAATTGATTGCCCCGAAGGTGGAACACCTGTAGAATGGATGTTGCTCACCACGGAAGTTGTTGCAGATATCCAGACAGCTTCTCAGATTTTAAGCTGGTATACATATCGTTGGCGGGTTGAAGAGTATCATAAAATTTTCAAGTCTGGATGTCAGGTAGAAAGATACAGACTTGCTGCTGAGGGTATGAAAACCTTAGTTGGCTTTTTGAGTGTAATTGCTGTAGAACTTTTGCAGTTGACTTATCTACACCGCACCCAGCCTTCAGCCCCCGCCATTGAAATTCTGAATCCTCTAGAACTGAGAATTTTGAAAGCTAAATCTCCCAAACTGCCCAAGGTACTAACTGTTAGTTGGGCTGTTGAAGCTGTTGCTCGTCTTGGTGGCTACCTCGAACATCGAAGCAAAACACCCATTGGCATTCAGGTACTGTGGCGAGGCTGGTTAAAATTGCATGACCTCTGTGAAGGTTGGCAGCTTGCAAAAGAGACTTAACGGGAAAAGTCAGATACACTATTAACTCTAAAATGAAGAATTGCCTGTAGCAATAGACTGTACATCGCTGGCGCTTGTGGATGATGCACAGAGTAATACCGCTTCTTTGTTGGCTGAAAACCAAGTCTCTGGTGTTGAAGCGATATACCCTCATGAAGATACTTGTTCCGCCGCGCCCGTTGCTCAAAATGAATTTTCTTCCAAGGAAGCGATCGCTAATCAAACACAGGGGCAAGTAGAACAAAATAATTCCGCTTCGTTGTTGGTTGAAAACCAGGATTGTGGTGTTGAAGCGAGGGACTGTCATGAAGGTACTTGTTCCGCCGCACCCGTGTCATTAAATCAAAGTGAGATATTTGAATGGTTGGATAGAGCAAACCTTGGAGAATGCCCCCCATTGTGGGTAATTCAATATTTGCTAGACAGCAAGTATTACGCCAGCATGAGGGCAATAATCAGCAAGTTTGAAAAGCAGTGGAATCTATCTATAGTCAATTATCAGGTGCAAAAATCTAGTGATGCGTTGTTTACCACTGAAGACATCGCCATGAGATCCAAAGCTAGACTATTGCGAATGGAAAAACTGAAGACGGCTTCTCTGGTTGGGGAAAATCCTGGTTTTGACTTTCTCCAACAATGCTGGAATGACGATCCGGCTTTGCAGATTGTGATTAAAAAGCTTTTGGCGAAGTTTCCGCAGTGGGGAATTGGGATTGTGGATGGGGTGTTGGTGGATTGGGAGGGGTAGTAAGTCTGTACAACAGTCTATAAACTAAACTATTCATGTTGTCATTTACGTATTTGTAATGTCTCGTCCAAAACGTAACTTGTTGTTTCATGAAAAATGAGGCTGTTGTAATTATTTACAAACTTCTGAAAGCCTTAGATGTTACACTTCACAAGTCGCAATGCGAGAGAAGGAGTCTTATACTCATATACCAAGTGTAACTCTTTTGAACCTGACGGCCACGGAAAATTAACCGCAGGTAGCGCACCCCTATATCTCAAAGGGTTGTCCTTTATGCCCTTTATTACTTCGCTATAGCTCACGTAATACCCTTCTGAGCTTTCATTCTGTTTGCTGGCATTATACCATCCTACTGCCTTGGCAAACCGCAAATAATTTTCTAAGTCCTTGTCATTCCAGTCTTCTGGTTTTACACCCAGTCTATATTTTGTATCTATCCAAATTTTCTTCTGCACACTAAAGCCGAAAAGCTTGTCTGAATTGCTAATCCAAAGCTGGTCTATTCTTTGTAAGTCTGAACAAGAGAAATTATTAATAGAGTTTAAATCTAAATACTGTTCTTTTTCTCTTTTAGCAATATTAACCATGAGTTTATATGTTTCTGTGTCAGCCGCTTCCCAATTTTTATTCTTTAAAAAATATTCAAGTTGAGTATATAAATGTTTTGTTAGTGATGCTTTTACCCCTTTAGTGTCATTGTGAGGGTTTAGCTTAATTAAACTTCGATGAACTGATTCAATATTTTCGCCTGTAAGCAACTGATTATTTTTAGTAAAATCAGTTTGATTGGGATGAGCTTTTAGGATATTAAATGCTTTAGTATAATATGCTATGGCATTCTGGGTTTGTTTGTTCTGGGCTAGGAAATCACCTTGACTTTTCTGGACTAATACCTTAATTTGTAAGCCTTGGTTAGATTCTAAAACTTTATGATCCGCTTTTTGTAATAACTCCTGACTTTGCTTAATTTCTGATTCTGCCTCTTTCAGATTTTTTAACTGTTGATGTGCTTGTGAAGTAGTAGCAAAAACTAATGCTTGTTTAAGTTGATGATTACTAACGTTAAAAGATAAGGCGGACAGTCTCAAAGCTTCATTTGAATCAAAAGTAATCCCTTCAGAATTAGAGTCAGTATTTTTCTCTAATACTCCAGCTAGTTTGTTTAAATTTTGAACAGCTACAACTTCATCGTGAGTTTCATCAAGTCGTTTTCTACTGGACAATCCTACAATTACCGATCCTATTAATGTTACAATTAAAGCAATTGCTCCAATACTAGTTATTCGTTGAGCTTTCCGATTAGCCTTACTAAGTAATTGGTTTCTGGCTTGTGCTGCCTCCTTATCTTTCCTCTCTCTTTCTAATGTAGCCTCTTGTTCATTAACAGCAATCTCCTCCTGAATTTCGTTTTCTTTACTAGCGGCTAAATACTGTTTATCTTGATAACTTAATTTCTTATCCCTTGCCCATTCTTCTGCTGATTGTAAAGCCTTGCCTCGCAGCAGCCGTGAGTCATCAGTTCCTCTAGAAGCCACCCAAAAGCGAAAATTCTCAGAATAGGGACGCAGGTTGTTTAGTTGGTTTTCAATCCAATTGAAGTCAAATATTTCTCGATAAATTTGGTTATAGATTATCAGCTTCCCTTGCTGTCTAACAACTAAACCTGAAAGCTGTAGCTCACTTTGTTCTAAAGTATCATCTGCTGTTACCTCGGATTGTTCTTCAGCCAGTCGGACTTGTTGGTACAGTTCTAGTAAATATCCTGCCCGTTGTTCATCTCGCAGAATTCTAGCTTGAATAGTTCGCAGATGCTCAGGCTCATCCTGTGATTCCCAGTTTTCAATAATCCGTGAACTGACAACTTGCTCTACTGAACGTGGATTTTCTTTTTCAGATTCTTCAACCATGAACTGACAGAGCTTTTGAGTCAGAAATGGTTGTCCCCCCGTCCATTGCAAAATCTCCTGCATTATTGTCTGGGGATTATTAAACTTCTTCTGCAAACCCTTTTTTAATGGTTCAGCCTCATGCAATTGAAAACCCTTGAGCGAGATAGCCTTAGCAATGTTAAACGGAGTACGCTGTTTGTCTTCAATTAAATTACTAGGTGATGCAACCCCAAGCAAACAAAAAGTGAGACGATTATATTCAGGGTTATCAACACGCTTGTTATAACAGGCGCGAATCAGTGCAAAAAAGTCATCTGTAGGAAAATTTAGACTGAGTACGCTATCAATCTCATCAATAAAAATAACGATACTCTCTTGAACTTCAACAAGTAATACTTCTTCCAAAAACTTGCGAAATCTTGTAACTAGCGAATTTAACTGATTCGCCTCCCACCAATCACCAAAATCTAAATCTAATCCAAAACTATCAATGAGTGTGTCAATTAAATCTGCATACCATTGTTCGGGAGGGACATTCTGAATACCTCCAGCAGAAAGGTCAACGGCTGCACACTGTACGCCATCATGTCTCAATCGCTGCATGGTTCGCACACGCAAGCTGGATTTCCCACTCTGTCTGGAATTTAATACGTAACAAAACTTCCCCGTTTTCAGTCCTTCATATAACTGTGCATCAGCTTCTCGTATGACGTAGGTGCTGGCATTTTCAGGTAGACTTCCAGAGAATATGTATTCAGCAATTCTCATTTTGAAATAAATAGAGTATTAACCCCCATTTTGAAATTCCCAAAGTAGTATAAAAGAACTAGTTTTTCAGGGAGAGGCGAT
>NZ_JBALEO010000044.1:0-2881 GCF_036918015.1 Nostoc sp. | reverse complement strand
CTAGATGCGATCGCTTGTTGTTAATGTATGCAATTACGACTATACTGCCTGCATCAGATAGCAATCAAAGGCTGGGGTTATGCCGGATACGACAGATGAAGGCAAAATTCACTTCATATCACCACAGTTATTGAAGAAATTAGATTACCAAACGCCTATAAGTAAATTTTACGCTTCAGCGACCTATATGAGTCGCCGAACTGAGCCGGAAAGCCTTGATTTTTCCTTGGGTGATGCTCATGAAATGCCACTTCCAGGGTTTGTAGAAGCCCTGCAACGTTGGAGTGTACCACAAAACTCCAGTTGGTATGGCTACAAGGGAAATATTCCCGAATCGCGGGTTACTGTATCTGCATCTCTTCAGGAGAAACGCGGACTTTCTATATTGCCTGAAGATATTTTTATGACTAATGGGACTCTAGTCGGTTTGGCGATTTGTCTGCAAATAGTAGCTGGGGAAGGGGATGAGGTAATTATTTTGACTCCACCGTGGTTAGGTTATAGGCGTATGGTGCATTTTACAGGTGCGGTTCCAGTGGGTGTGCCTGTAGATACCAGCACCTTCGATATAAATTTGGAGGCGATCGCTGAAGCAATTACCGAACGAACTCGGGCAATAATTATTAATTCACCTCACAACCCTACAGGTAAGATTTTTTCAGCTAGGACTCTAGAGGGTTTGGCAACTATACTAGCTGAGGCTTCTAAACTCTACGGCAAGGTGATTTACATGATTTCTGATGAAACCTTCAGCCGCATTGTTTTTGATCACCAATCTTGTCCCAGCCCGACCCAGTTTTACCCATTTTCTTTCTTGGTATATGGTTACAGTAAAACCTTAATGGCTCCCGGTCAACGTATCGGATATATCGCTCTTCCCTCCACTATGCCCAAGCGGGAAGAAATAAGGCGAGTAATCGCTATGTTACAAGCAAGTGCTTTTGGTTGGTGTTTTCCTAGCGTATTAATGCAATATGCCCTAAGCGACTTGGAAAAAATAAACATAAATATGGAGCATTTACAAAAAAAGCGAGATTGGATGGATTCGTCGCTGCGAGGCATGGGTTATCAACTGCATACCCCTGATGGGACATTCTTTTTGTTGGTGCGATCTCCTTGGGAAGATGACTGTGCTTTTGCGGAACTACTGGCAAGTCACGATGTATTTGTTTTACCAGGTACACCCCAGGAAATACCCGGTTACTTTCGGATTTCCCTTACTGCCAGCGAAGAAATGATTTCTCGTGCCTTACCCAAATTTCAAGCAGCTATACAATACGCTGTTGAATAAAAAGTCAATTGACGGCAACAGAAGTATCAATAGAAAAAATCGCACAGATATCGGCAGCAATCGATTCTGGTTTCATTGCTGTACCAACGAACCGGACTTTTTGGGACTCAAATACAAAAATTGATAGATTCGACAGAAATTTAATCCTCTTTAATTGTTATCCAATCACTCAAAATAGCCATACAACAAACGATTAACGTTGGTCTTCTCAAGGTCTTATTTTGATGTTTGGCGACAATAACCACCCTCTAACTCATTCTCCTCAAAAGAAACCCCAATTACGTCAAAAAGCTTATTACGGCAACTACACCTTGATCTGGGTCTAGCACCAATATTGTTCTTTAATCTGTTCGGGTGTCAGTTGGCTAATTTTTTCTAAAGATGTGGTATCAGGTTGAGGAATTGGCTGTTGTGATGAACTTGAAAATTCTCTTTCTGTGTCTGCTTTCATCCAAGCAGTAATTTCATTCATGTGTTCGATTCTGTCAGCTATGTCACGAGCTGCGTGATTTAGTTCTGAGAAGTTCATAGATTTTTTTAAATATTATTGAGGCAGCTACCATTTATAATTCCCTCTTAGAAGGAAACAAACTAATAAAAAATAGGTTTTAGCTAGATAAACATGAGATTCGGTTCATTTTCTGAGGGGTCTCTGCTACTCATGAGGTTGAAGTCAAAAAATGAGGGGGGTAATGGGTAGAGAAAGTGCGATCGCACTTCTCACCCCACTCCCCACTAGCGCGATGCCTGCGGCGGGCGTAGCCATCGCTCCAAATTATCAGCGCGGTTATTGGGCATTAACGGCTTGGAATTTCATCGGCTGAAAGCTTTACAGTGCATATCTTAGAGGGCGTTCCATACCCTCGTGTTTTTATATATATAGAAAAACACGAGGGTATGGAACATCTACTCACTGGCTTTAAATTTCCTCTGTTGGGTGTTGGGCGTTGGGCATTGGGGAATTAGTTGGTTGGCGATTGGGTGTTGTCGTCTGCAAAAGCCCTTTGTCAAGCACTAGTCGCCTTCACTTTATTCTCCAGCCTTAACACGCTGCCCCGTGAAAGTAAACGTTACTGCTACTGGGGCATAATCATTAAGCGGATTTGCATTTAGTGAGAAGAACTTCAGTGTTGCTGTTGCTTTCACTATTCCAGCTTTCGGATCAAATGTCGCACGAAAATCGCTTCTGGTGAAGTTGCCGGGTAATGTCGTTGTTGGATAGCTGAAGTTAAGTCCTGTGGCAGTAATCTCTGTGCCTGAGGTACACTTCCAACGACCTTGCACATTACCAAAGGGTTGGAAAGAGGGATTACTAACACTTTGGGCTGAGGCACTGGTCACAAAGTTACCATCTTCAGTGAATGTCGTAATCCCAAAAGACGAACCGAAGTCACCAGATAGTTTCGTGAGGTACGTACCCGTCACAAGTTGGCGACAATCGTTTTTGGTGTGGGCTGAGACTTTGTGCATATTCACCACATCTGTAATAGTGAGTGCCGACAATACACAAATTGTTAACGTGGCAAAAGCATTACGAGTTTTCATTCAAAAATATCCACTTATAAGTAGATAAACTTATTGACTCAAAGT
>NZ_JBALEO010000043.1:0-51923 GCF_036918015.1 Nostoc sp. | reverse complement strand
TGATTATCTTTCAAAAAAAATGATAATTAGAGAGAAGTTCTCTTGTTTATACAGAGAACTTTATCTTCTTTTTTTTCAAAATGAGAATTGCTGTGCAGAAACCCTCTCCAAAGCTAAGAATACAGCAGTACAAGGCATGGTAGACGCTGGCATCCTCACTGCCAAGGCGGGTAAAGTGCGACTATTGCGCCGCAACGAATTACCCAAAAATTGGAATCCCCAAACCGATAACCGCCTCACGGTCTGGGAAGCTACACAACACATGATTCGGGAATTGCAAGACGGTGCGGGAAATCAA
Source organism: Nostoc sp. (assembly GCF_036918015.1). Taxonomy (GTDB): domain Bacteria; phylum Cyanobacteriota; class Cyanobacteriia; order Cyanobacteriales; family Nostocaceae; genus Nostoc. The sequence continues at coordinate 51,625 of NZ_JBALEO010000043.1, read as the reverse complement.
GGTGCTGCAAATTTGCTATCTCAACTGGGAACCATAGGAGAAGCAGCAAGGGAATTAGCTTATCGGCTGTATAACATTTGCGACAGAAAAGGCTGGGCTGCTGAAGGTGTTGCTTACAACAGCTTAGTGATTTCCTGGCCAGAAATTTCTCGCCTCGCTGCTGAAACCGAAGAATCGACTCCTTTACAAATGGCTTTACTTTAATTATTTTCGACTCTCGTTATTAGCCTCAGCCTATTAACACATTCTGGGTGGCTCTAACGCCCAAAGTAGATGTAGCGATCGTGAAGCAGCAGCCCTGAGTTAAAAGAAAAACTAGTATAAAAATCTATGACCGTAAGTAACCGCGAACGAGTTGGCAGGGTGCTAGACCTTTTGAGAGATGGCTTATATCCTTTTGTGGAAAGGGAAATGCGTTCTATTTATGGTGATAAGTGGGTAGTTGCCGCTACACCTTTTGTTCCAGAAGACCACAGCTTAAGACGTAATGTCCAGCAAATTCTCAAGCAAGACGAATCAGCACTGCTGAAACTCATGTCTAATCAGTGGCGTGAGGTGTTCAAAAAGACTCTGGGCAATGCTGAAAGAAGCTTGGTTGGGGAATTAATTGACACGCGCAACTCTTGGGCGCACAACAAGCCACTCTCTACAGATGATGCCTATCGCGCTCTTGATAGCGTATCGCGGTTACTTTCTGCTTTTTCTGCACCAGAAGCAGATGAAGTTGATAAACAAAAACAAGAACTTTTGCGGGTACGCTTTACAGAACAAGCCCGTCGTGAAACTCGTCGTGCTACTCACCAACCTTTAGAAGGGAATCCTGTAGGCGGTTTAAAACCCTGGCGAGAAATTGTTACACCTCACCCAGATGTTGCCTCTGGTAGCTACCAACAAGCAGAATTTGCTGCTGACCTTTGGCAAGTTTATTTAGATGAAGGTTCCGACGAATACCGCATACCTACAGAATTTTTTAGCCGTACTTTTCTCACGGAAGGGCTAAAGCAACTGCTCATAAATGCCTTGCTACGTCTTGCTACCAATCAAGGCGACCCCGTTATCGAACTCCAAACCAACTTTGGTGGGGGCAAAACCCACGCGATGCTGGCACTATACCACCTGTTCATGGGAGTTCCAGCATCCACGTTACCCGGATTGGAACCAGTGCTGGAAGCGGCAAATGTTTTACCTCCGCCAAAAGTTAATACAGCAGTGTTGGTAGGAAATAAAATTTCTCCCGGTCAGCCTCAACCTAAAAAAGATGGCACATTTGTCCGAACACTCTGGGGCGAATTAGCTTGGCAACTGGGCGGTAGGGAAGCCTACGAAATGATTCGAGAAGCAGATGAAACTTCAACGAACCCTGGCGATACTCTCCGGCTGCTGTTTAACCGCTATGCACCCTGCCTGATTTTAATTGATGAATGGGTGGCTTATGCCCGACAACTTCACGAAATAAACGACCTTCCGGGGGGCAGCTTTGACACTCACTTTACCTTTGCCCAGACTTTGAGCGAGTCGGCAAAAAATGCTAACCAAACTCTTTTGGTCGTGAGTATTCCGGCATCTGATAATGAGATTGGAGGCGATCGCGGTAAAGCAGCCTTAAGTAGACTCAAAAATGCTATTGGCAGAGTCGAATCTCCTTGGCGACCAGCAACTGCCGATGAAAGCTTTGAAATTGTGCGGCGGCGGCTGTTTCAACCCATCACCGAAGAAAGTGGCTTTATTGCCCGTGATGCCATCATCCGTGCCTTTGCAGAAATGTACCAAAACCAATCTCAGGAGTTTCCTAGTGAGTGCCGAGAAGGTAGTTACAAACGACGGCTAGAAAATGCCTATCCTATCCATCCAGAACTGTTTGACCGACTTTATAATGACTGGTCAACTCTCGACAAATTTCAACGCACGCGGGGTGTGCTGCGACTGATGGCAAAGGTGATTCATTCACTTTGGGAAGGACAGGACAAGAGTTTGTTAATCATGCCTGCCAGCGTGCCAATGGATGACGGACAGGTACAAACAGAATTGACTCGTTACCTCGAAGATAACTGGGTGCCAGTGATTGAAAAAGATGTAGATGGATATAATTCTCTACCATTGGCGTGCGATCGCCAAAATCCCAACTTAGGACGTTACTCTGCCTGTCGGCGTGTTGCTCGGACAATTTACCTTGGTTCTGCTCCTACTTTGAGAGCAGCCAATCGCGGTGTAGAAGATCATCGGATCAAGTTAGGATGTGTTCAACCAGGGGAAAGTGCAGCAACTTTTGGCGATGCTTTGCGCCGACTTACCGACCAGTCCACACATCTTTATGTCGATAACACTCGTTACTGGTTCTCAACTCAGCCTAGTGTCACCAGACTTGCCCAAGACAGAGCCGAGCAAATCCAACAGGATCAGGATAAAGTTTGGGATGAAATCATTCTCCGATTAAAGGCTGACAAGCAGCGCGGTGAATTTGCTGGAGTACATATTGCTCCCGACTCTTCCGCAGATGTTCCTGATGAAATGGCCGTAAGGCTGGTTGTCATGGGGCCACAACATCCCCATAAAAATAAGGAAAGCGAAACCCAAGCCCGCACCAGAGCCGAAGAAATACTAAACCAAAAGGGAGCCAGTCCTCGGTACTGCAAGAATATGTTGCTGTTCCTAGCACCAGACAAAGCAAAACTGGAGCTATTAGAACAATCTGTTTGCCAATACCTCGCCTGGAATTCGATTATTCGGGATAAAGAAGCCTTAAACTTAGATGTTTTTCAAAGCAATCAGGCGACGACTAAACAACAGCAAACCGACAAAGATGTAAAAAGTTTAATTCAGGAAGCTTACATCTGGTTGTTAGTGCCGATGCAACCCGACCCCCAAGGAGAGATTGAATGGCAAGAAATCCGATTGCAAAAGCAAGACTCTCCTATTGTGCAAGCAAGTCGCAAAGCAGTTCATGAAGAACATTTGATTGCTAACTATGCTGCTAGTCGCCTGCGCCTGGAAGCTCTCGATCCATATCTCTGGCGCGATGTAAACCACCTCGACCTTAAGAAGTTGTGGGAGTACTTAGCGTACTACCTTTACCTGCCACGCATCAAAAATCAACAAGTGCTATTACAAGCGATCGCAGAAGGAGTTGCAGCGTTACTGTGGAATGAAAACTTTGCTTATGCCACTGGCTGGGATGAATCCAAAGGACGTTATCTCGGTTTGAAAGCAGCTGAACACATTACCGTAACCCTTAGCAGTCAAAATCTGATAGTTAAGCCAGAAATAGCACAACGCCAGTTTGAGGCAGATGCTGCTGCTAAACCTGTAACTCCACCAGTATTTAAAGAAAAAACAGGAAGCTATAAGACTGACAAGGAAAAAACTATTGACACTGTAGTAACAGAAAATGGCTCTTCTGGTAGCCAAGTAACTGTCATAGTTCCACCAAAACGTTTCTATGGTTCAGTCAAATTGGACGCATTGCGGCTAAGACGTGACATAGGACACATAGCAGACGAGGTTATTCAACACCTCAGTAGTTTAGTAGATGCTGAAGTAGAAATTACCTTGGAACTTCAGGTCACTGTCCCTGAAGGAGTGCCAGAGAACGTGATTCGCACAGTCAGCGAGAATTGTCGGGTTCTCAAATTTAGTAATCAGGGATTTGAACAAGAATGAAGTTGAGGTAGATAAACTGTTAGAGAGTAATGAGGTAAAGCATTACGTCACACCCAACAAAGTAAGGGAAAGTCTTGTGGGTTAACGGATTTGAGCGCGATCGCAGTCTTAATAATAGTTACTACTTCCCTATTACTCGTAGTAACCGTATATCTTCCCATAGTTAATCTCCTTAACAAAACTAAACCCGTCAGGCATCTGACGGGTTTTTTGGGTTCTTAGGGGCAGAACTGATAATTTGATCTATCCATAGCCTGAGAGAATCGTTCTCTTCTCTCAGGCTGCTAATTTTCCCAAGTATTCATTTTGGAGTGCAGCAACTTGTTGCTTTAGATTCTCCAAGTCCGCTTGCATTTTGGCTAAGTCTGGAGTTCCTTGGAGTTCTTCAGCCATGTAAGAACGAATCCATCCCATGATCAATTCTGAGGCTGTCTTGCCTTCAGCCTTAGCTTTATTCATAAAAGCTTCCTTTGTCTCATCATCCATTCTGACAATAATCTGATTGCTCAATTTCGTTGTCTGCCGCTTTGCCATACTACTTTCTGCTGAAAACTTTTAATCTGTAATAACTCTATTTACCTTAATTGTGGCGAATTTTGAAAATTTTGTAGTAATGCTATTGTTTTGGTAGTAACTAGTAGTTACACTATAGTAACAAAGCAAAGGCGATCGTCCTCCAGGAAGAGACTGCGATCGCCTTTTGTTAAACCCCATCAATGAGGTTACTCAGATGATTGTACAAGATGAGTTTGACAACCAAGCCTCGGCTCAAGCAGAATTTGAGGAATATGTTGACCACTTAGCTGACGCAGTAGCGCCAGAAATTGAAATTGACTCAGTGCCAGATGATTTGGGAGAACTGTATCGAGTTTGGAATGGTTCCCATCTGCTTGGAACTTTTTATCAGAATCTTGAGGGTAAATGGGTAACACAACCTTGCAATAGCGATAAAAGACATTGCTGTGACACCTCTGCTTCAGCGCAACTTTTGATCATTGCTGTCAACGGACTACTGGTCGCGGATGTAGCCGCTTAATGGTTTTTCTCCTATCATCTGGAGACGTGAGGTTAGCCACGTCTCTTTCTTAATTTTTGACATATTTGTATTTTTTGTAGTAATGGAAGGACAAATTTATGTCAGTATGTACTAAAACACTATAAACTAACACTCAGTATCTTTTTCTGATTTATGCTCTGCCTCAATACTGTAGTTGATAAAAAGAGCAGAAATGGAGATGTTTAGTGCTTTTGCAAGCTTTTCAATATTTTTGAGAGAAGGATTACGGGTTCCCGTCTCAATACTTGAGATGTAATTACGGTGAAGTCCAGCTTTTTCAGCCAGTTCTTCTTGAGAGTAATCTAGCTCTCGCCTTCTTCGTCTTATCGCCTTTCCAAAACGATATTCAATGTTGATGTTATTTTCCCTCACAGCCTAATAGTGAGGTACTATCAATCATAAATCTACACATAATAAATGTAAATTTGCACACTATAAATGTTAATTTGAGGATACTGGTGTATTTAGTGAAGTTTAGAGAAGAGAAACCGCTATGAGCGTGATCACTATTCAATGCCGATTAGTAGCCAGCGAAGATACCCGCCGCCATCTGTGGCAATTGATGGCAGAGAAGAATACACCTTTGATTAATGAACTACTTGAACAGGTAAGAATGCATCCTGATATGGAGGAGTGGTTGAAGAAGGGCAAATTACCAGATGGAGTAATCAAACCACTGTGTGACTCACTCAGTAGTCAAGAACGCTTTCTTAACCAACCCAAGCGTTTTTACAAATCAGCTATTGAAGTAGTCGAGTATATCTACAAGTCTTGGTTAGCATTACAGAAAGAACGACAACAAAAAATTGATAAAAAAGAGCATTGGCTCAATATGCTTAAAAGTGATGTAGAACTAGAACAAGAAAGTAACTTTAGTTTAAATATTATTCGGGCTAAAGCTATTGAAATTTTACCGTACTATATTGCTAAGTTTGAAGAAACTAATAAGCCGGATATTAAAAACGAAAATGTAAGTAAGACTAAACAAAGTAAAAGCAAAAACAATAATTACATACTGTTTGACATTTTATTTAAGGCTTACGATCAAGCAAAGAATCCTCTTAATCGGTGTGCTATCGCTTACTTATTGAAAAATAATTGTCAGGTTAGCGAAGAAGAGGAAGACGCTAATCGGTATGCTCTACGTCGTAGTAAGAAAATTAAAGAGATTGAACGTCTTAAAGAACAACTGCAATCGAGGATACCCAGTGGTCGTGATTTGACAGGACAAGAGTGGCTGCAAAGCCTTTTAGTAGCAACCACCACTGTTCCTGAAAGTGAAAATCAAGTTAAAATCTGGCAGAAGCATCTCTTAGAAAATTCTAGTTCGATACCATTTCCAGTTCAATTCACAAGCAACGAAGACCTTATTTGGTCAAAAAATGAAAAAGGTCGTATTTGTCTTAGCTTCTCAGGTAAAGAGTTCAACAAGCATATCTTTGAAATTTACTGCGATAATAAACAAATTTATTGGTTTCAAAGATTTTTAGAAGATCAGAGCATTAAGCGCAACAACAAAGACCAGCATTCATCTTCTCTCTTTACTTTACGTTCAGGACGTTTAGCATGGCAAGACAATAAAGGTAATGACCTTCCCTGGAAAATTCATCGTTTAACTCTTTATTGCAGCGTTGATACTCGCTTGTGGACGATTGAAGGAACTCAGGAGTTTAGGCAAGAAAAAGTAGACGAAATTACTCAAAAACTGGCCAACATGGAAAAAAAAGAAAACTTAAATCAACATCAGCAAATTTATATTAAACGCCTTAACTCAACACTCACTAAAATCAACGCCGCCTACCCACGTCCTAATCAAAACTTGTATGAAGGTAAAACATCAATTCTCATTGGTGTGAGTTTGGGTTTAGAAAAGCCTGCAACAATAGCTATTGTTGACTGCTCCACAAATAAAGTTCTTGCGTATCGCAGTGTTAAACAGCTACTTGGTGATAATTACAAGTTACTGAACCGCCAGCGACAGCAGCAGCAACGTAATTCTCATGAACGCCACAAAGCCCAAAAAAGCAACACACAAATTAAGTTGTCAGAATTGGAGTTAGGAAAGCACATTGATAACTTACTAGCACAAGCAATTATCACGTTAGCCAAAAATTACCAAGCTGGCAGCATTGTTCTACCCTCAATGAAAAATGTACGCGAGAGCATCCAAAGTGAAATAGAAGCTAGGGCAGTGAAAAGATGTCCTAATTACAAAGAAGGTCAGCAACAGTATGCAAAACAGTACCGCCAGAGCATTCATCGTTGGAGCTACAACAGATTGATCGAGTGTATTCAAAGCCAAGCAGCTAAGGCAAACATTTCTATAGAACAAGGCCCACAACCTATTCGAGATAGTCCTCAAGAAAAAGCGCGAGATTTAGCGATCGCTGCTTACCATTTTCGTCAAAATAAATCTTAATCTTCAGATTGAGCAAATATACTGAACCTTGACAATAAAATAAGTAATAGCGCCGCAGTTCATGTTCTTTGTAACCGCTGAACTGTGAAAAATATGGGGTAGTTTGACTATTGGAAGATAGTCTTGCTTTCTGACCCTAGTAGCTGCTCACCCTGATGCTGCTGTCTCCGGACAGGAATAAGGTGCGCTCCCAGCAATAAGGGCGCGGATATACTGCTGTAGTGGCTACTAAATCACCTCTGATCAAGGGGGAACCCATACCAATCCTTGTTTTCAGGCATTAGAAGAGATTAAAAATTTTCAGTCGATTCGCGCTTGCTTGCGGTGAAAGGGTTTTAGCGTTTAATGGCACATAAATTGCCCATTTAAACGGTAGTTGAAGAAGCATGGAATATATATCCGCGCTATCAACTCTGGAATCCTTTACAAAACAAGGATTCTACAGAGGAAGGTTACAATGACCCTTCCCGTGTTGAGCGGGTTGAAAGCTTAACCTGTTTGTGAAAAAACTGGGAATCCTAAAAGTTACAATGACCCTTCCCGTGTTGAGCGGGTTGAAAGACAGCAACCGTACTGCTGTAGCTACCAGATGCACTTGTTACAATGACCCTTCCCGTGTTGAGCGGGTTGAAAGGTTCAATCCATACTTGGCGTGGGTTCGCACGTAATCAGTTACAATGACCCTTCCCGTGTTGAGCGGGTTGAAAGGTTCAATCGCAATCCTGAAGATTTGCCACAGCATTGGTTACAATGACCCTTCCCGTGTTGAGCGGGTTGAAAGCGATATGTAAAATAGCAAGTACAGGAATGCTTGAAGTTACAATGACCCTTCCCGTGTTGAGCGGGTTGAAAGAACCATATACCTTGGAAGCAAGTTCTGGATATAGCGTTACAATGACCCTTCCCGTGTTGAGCGGGTTGAAAGTCGCAAACTAAGCGCTTTTCCTACCCAAATTATGGGTTACAATGACCCTTCCCGTGTTGAGCGGGTTGAAAGGCGCCGAATTGAGTTAAAGAATTTGTTAGAACTTAGAATGAGCCTTGCTGCAAAAATGGATTGAAGATGTAATACCTAACGATGAGCAAGAAAGGACAAGTTATATAAAATCTTCCAGTGCAGGGCTGATGGAAATATAAAGATTACAAGATATTAGGTATGGGTTGAAAGGGTTCAACTCCGTCCTGCTTAACTTTTGTTGCCAAGCATGGTGGTTGGACTAATTTTTTGCGAAATCAAAGAACAAAAATTCTCTGTTTAAGTAAGGTACAGTAAAAGTTTTTAGAGCTTGAGTTAAACTTAAGCTTATGGTGTTCTATTTGGTAAGTCTGATGTTGACTAGTCACAGTACACAGTCGAGAAGTCTCTAATATTGCGACATTAGTTTGTGAACGGTGATCTCGAATCACCCACGACACCAATTAGTGAAAGAGCGACATTAATTTGTGAACGGCGACATTCAATTTGTGAATGTACATGACTAGAAACTGATACCCTTATATAGATTAACTTTTAAAGTGGCTCAGGTCGGAGTTGAACCAACGACCCCAGGCTTATGAGTCCCGTGCTCTAACCAACTGAGCTACTGAGCCATGTATTTCTAAATCATCAACTAGGATAGCATAGAAAATTGCATAAGACTAGCCCCTTTTGCAATTTTGTTATATACTTCCATCCCTATTTAGTCAATAGAAAGTAGAAGAGGGAGGGAAGCTCCCTCAACTAACAAGGTAATAATTTAGTTACAGACAGCCAATTATATGCGTTCCGGTAACATAGCTATTGGGTTAACAGCACCCTTGCCTGATGGATGGATTTCAAAGTGGGTGTGTGGGCCAGTACTGTGACCAGTGGTACCCATTAAAGCAATTGTTTCTCCCTGATGTACTGCCTGACCAGGTTGCACCAGAATCTTGCTGTTATGAGCATAGCGAGTAGTGCTGCCATCAGGATGGCGGATTTCGACGAGGTTGCCGTAGCCACCATTGTTCCAGCCAGCTTTTAGTATCGTCCCCTCAGCAGAAGCGACAACTGGCGTGCCAGTGGAGTTAGCAACGTCAATTCCTTTGTGCATTCTACCCCAGCGCCAGCCATAGCCAGAAGTAAGGGTGCCCTTTGCTGGCCAGGTGTAAGCTAAGGTTGAGGAAGATGGAGGAGGTGTAAGTTCGTCAATGGGTCTGGGAAGATATTGATCCACTGCTGCCAAAGGCGGTAATACCTGTGGAGAAACTGTGGTTCCTCGCATCTTTCCTAAGGAATCAGAGGCATTTACTCTTCCAGAAGGTGTTGCAACTCTTGTGGCAGATTGAGTACGAGAGGGAGTCCACTGGCTAGCAGAACCTAGATTAGGCAAGAATTCTGGGTTTACTGCTTCGGTAGGGCGTACAGTAGTACGGAATTGGGACTTAATTGGCTGAACGCTATAGTTAGCCCGAATCGGTGTCGGAACTGGAATTGGTATTGCTACACTATTTGGTCTAGATGCAGGGTTAGGTACACTGAAATTATTGGGCGTAGAAATAGGAGTGAGCATAGCAGCATTATTTGCTTCGATCGCTGCTGCTGGCACAACTAAATTACCAGACTGTTGAGCGCGATATTTCTGCTGTAACCTCTGGATTTCCGCTTGTAAGCCCCGCAAACGGTCATTATTGTTATTATTTACCCTTGCTACCCTATTTGCTGGTGTCTTAGGCTGTTGCATTTCGGCAAAAGCTTGCGGCACTGGAATGTCACCACCGACGCCATAAGATTTAGCTGTAGGGGAGGCAGTTTCTAATTCGGTTGCACTATTTGCCTGAATCTGTACAGTTACCGGTCTAGGGACGGCAATGCTACTGTTGTCGGCAATAGTTGGCGATGGTGAACTAGGTAGATATGAGTTAGCACTGCCAATATTCAAAGGGGAGGCAGCAACATGAGGAGTTTTGCTAGACTCTACAAAAGTGGGCTGACTCGCTACAGTTGCCTCAACTTGAACAGCAGGAGTTTGAACAGCAGGAGTTTGAACAGCAGGAATAACTAGTTTTTGACTAATTCGCAGTTCATTGGGATTATTGAGGTTATTTGCTTTAACTAGTTCTGATACTGAAGTGTTGTATCTGCTGGCGATCGCTGCTAGTGTATCTCCAGGTTTAACTTCGTAGGCTGTATGTGTCGAGGAGGCAATCACTATTGGTGCCGCTGGTACAGATGCACTTGTTTGTGTCTTCTGTTTTAACCTCGATATCAGGTTCGCTTGGCTTGCATCGCTAGAAGTGTCTGACTGGACTGCTAATGCAGTCTTCTCAACGACAGTTGTCGGCTGCGCCAATTCTATATCCGCTTGTGATAAATTTTTGGTTTCTCCAGACTGCAACTGCGCCAGACTCTTTCTTAAACGGTTCGATTTTTCTTGTAAGCGATTTAGTGCGAACTCTTGTTGCGCCTTAAGTTGTGCATTTATTTCACTGTTGCCTGCACCAGATGTTGCCACTGTTTGTGGCTGGGCAGTTAGTGATGTATTTGTACTATCAACACCATCAGCACTATAGTCAGACAGCTTATTGACTGTTGGAAAACTAGTTTCGGCTAAGGTATTGTTCAATCCCTGTGCCATTTTGGGCTTCAGGTAGGTGGAATTTTTATAACCTGCTGTTGTTTGAGAAAACGTGTTTGATGCAGGAACTTGCAAAGATATTCCACTTGCCGCGACTTGCCATTTAGCTTCAAGCCCAGGCACTTGTGATACTGCCGTTGGTTCCACGATTACAGGATTTTCCGGCACGCTCGCTGATGAGACTGCTTGGGACTCCAGCTTTGTGGAGGCGAATTTCACCTGGGTGTCAGGAATAGCAGGAATCGCTGAAGTTGCCTTTTGGCTGCCTACTGGCACCGCTGCTTGGGCTTGATCGCTTTGTCGAGTCACCAAAAGGCTGGTTGCTCCCATAGAGATTGCCAAGCCAATCATCGCCGCTTTTGTCCGCACCCGGCTTTTAACTTTTGGATTCATCACATTTAGCAGTTCTACCGGGGCATCATCGCTGCTAGGGGTATTGTTCAACACAGCTTTTACTCTCTTTTTCAATGCTCGTTTCAAAGACGACCTCCTAATGATCACTAGCGCTTAACTAACCTCGATTTTTCAGTTGGATACTAGTCAATGATTTAGATCACAACAAATGATAGATCGAGATCACATTCACCAGAGATGCTTACGCAAGACTAACCTGCTTCTCTGATTTAGACAAGTTCACATTTGTTAGCAAAACTTAAATTTTGCTGTGTTTACTTGTCCGAACCACTCCTAACACCACTTAGGACGATTTTACTCTTTACCATTATCCGCGCTTGTCTTGCGTCAATCGCGGGGACTGGACAACTATTTGCCAAGTCCAAGTCGCTGCTGAAAATTAAATTGCGGCGACTTCTGGAAAAGTTATGCCCCCTGCTGTAGATATCTTCAAGATATTTCTACCCCATCCGTCTTCTCAACACGAGACTTTACGTTGATTATTCCCTAAAAAACAACCGTATTAACTATCGGCTACTTTGGGGCTGATTTCTGTCGTTGATTGAGCAAAAATAGCTCAAATGTAATACATGACTGGATTTTAGCAATTTCGTTCCTAGTTTAGGATGTTTTAAATTCATCAAAATCTATCATTCAAATTTGGCAATATCCCAAGTTTCATATACAAATTTCTTATAATAACCTTACTATACTTGTAAGTATCTTCCACTACATTTTGCGAATAAACCCAATTTTTGGTATATTGTTTTACATATTCTTGCTGTCACCAAGAAAAATTTTGCAGTCACAAATAAATCGTCTAATAGGTTTCTGGAAAGTTCATAAGTAAATACACTTATAACCATGAATGTAAGCAACTATTGTAAATAGCCTAACTGACGACGGGTTTCAAATAAGCCAATTGCTACACTCACTGACAGATTCAAGCTGCGAACCCCCGGTTGGCTCATGGGAATATAGAGGGTAGCATCGCAATCTGACAGAATTTCTGGTGATAAGCCCGTGGTTTCACTACCAAACAGTAGCCAATCATCAGGTTGAAACTGAAAGCTTACATAATTACAACTTCCATTAACCGTATAACCTAACCATCTGCCGCCACGCCTCTGATGTACGGTTTTAAAGGCTTCTAGTGATTCGTGATAGTGTAGTTTGACATAAGGCCAGTAATCTAAGCCGGCTCTTTTGAGGTAGCGATCGCTAATTTCAAATCCCAAAGGCCCCACCAAATGCAACTCTGTACCCGTAGCTGCACAAGTACGGGCAATATTACCTGTATTAGGAGGTATCTGCGGGTTAACTAAAACTACCTGAGGCATTATCCGTACAATTTACGTGTTGTATAAAACAATTTATTGTCAATGTTAAATCTACCAAAAGGTAGAGGCTATTCATAGGTTTTGTTAATAATAATCAAGCATCATCTATCGATTAGATTTTTAAAACGAAGTACAAACCATCCCAGAGCAATGCCTGAGAGGATATTTGGCTACAATCGGTAAATATTAAGTTTTGTGTAGAAAGGGTAGTACTTGTGTATTTTAGGGCTGGTAGTGACTGCAATAAAATCTTCCATTTGTATGAAGACGGGAGTGGGGAGTGGGGAGATGAGGGGGACAAAGAGAAATTCTTGAATCAGTATCTTCTCTTCCTTGTCTTCCCCCTCTCTTTTCTATGCCCAAGCCCCATGCCCAATGCCCAATGTCTCTTAAGTTAAGCCAGCAGTGACGAACACAATTTATCTTCGAGTTCGATTTCGCGCTCTTGGGTGGCGATAATAGCCTGACTGATGACGCGGTGGGTGTCAAAACCGACTGCGTGTAATTGCAACCACTGTTGAGCTTCATTGCCTTCGCGGAGAATTTTGTGCAAAGGGGAAAGGAAACAGCTAAAGCCTCGTTGTTTAGCGATCGCCCAAACATCTTGGTACATTTGAGCAATCCAATCTCTCGCTAAGATATTTCTACCATCTTGCCAATGCCTCAACTGAGCATCAAGACTACCAGCAGCAGCAGCAGCTTCATTCTCAGCAGTCAGAGTAACAAGTTCTTCAGCAGAGAAAGTACTTTGGGTTAACGGATCGATGCTAGGATTTTCGATTATTTGCAACAAACGCGCTTCTAATAAGGCTGTAATGGCTAGTAAGGCAATGGGATCTGTGACTAAATCGCAAATTCGCAGTTCTAGGCGATTCAAGTCATAAGGACGGCGATCGCCATTTGGTCGCACCGATGCCCACAAATGCCGCACATTCTGCATGGTTCCGGCAACGAGTTGATCTTCTACCCATTGGATATGATCGGCGTGGCTGGCAAATAAGGGGACATGGCTAGGCGTTTGTGGGAAGACGCCCCAACGGGTAGAGTGATAGCCAGTAGTTTTGCCATCCAAGAAGGGAGATGAGGCGCTGAGAGCGAGAAATAGGGGCGCTTCCATACGGATGACTCGACACGCCCGCATTAATACTTCTGGGTCACTGATGCCGATATTGATGTGTACGCTAGCGGTAACTACTTTCGTGCCGTAGGTATTCTCAATGTAATCATGATAGGGGTTTGCTGGATCGGAACGGAGAAAGCGATCGCCCCCACCCAAAGATAAAGTACTCCCTGGTATTAAGGTGTAATCGCCCAAACGATTGAGGTAGTTTCGCAACTCCCGCCTGGGACGCAACAAAGCACACAATAAATTTTCGTAATTATGGGATGGTTGGGTTATGTACTCAACGTTGCGGCTATCTGGTTCGCGCATAAACCCATCCAAAGCCGCAATAATTTTGTCGGAGAGACCGACGATTTCACCTTGAGGCGTGCCAGTATAAATCTCAATCTCAAAGCCTTTTAATAAGACCACCTTGTTCTCCTCGGCTCTCTCTACCTATAAATTGTATCGAACAAGACGAATCTCTGGATCTATCTTTAAGTCAATCAAAGGTTAAGAATCATTTAATTGCCAATCCCCGCAAAATCAAGACGGTATATTTCTGGGCTGGCTTCTGATAAATTATTACTCTGGGAGTATGAAAAATATCCTAGTGTGGGTTAAGTACCGTACAAAATAAAATCATTGCGTGAATCACTCTCTTGAACAATCTTGAGACGTATAAACTGCGCCCATACTTCATCACTAAGTAAGTTTAAAGCAGTTTCGGGATTGTTAATTGCGATCGCGCCGATGACTTTCCGCCATCCCTGTTGCAATTGCTCAATAAAAGCTTCTTCAATAGAAACTTGACTGAGCAACGAAAGTGCAGTTTTAAAACTTGCTGAATCACCTGATAGGTTTTTCGATTTTAATCCCTGTAGTACTACCTTTAACCATATAGGCAAAAGTTCAAACCAATTATTTTTCTGTATCTCTTTGAGTGCAATATCTTCCATACCTAACGCACCCCATACACATAAAGACTCTATTGCAAGTTTAGAATCGCGGTTTTTTAGAGCATTTTGCCATAGTTTTTGAGCTTGATTTTGGAAGCGATTAGCGAGAAATTCATAAGCTTCCTGGACTTGAAGGGGAATTGTAACTTTATAAACTGACTCACCTCGTGGTAGGTAATCGCCGCGATAGGATAACCAGTTATGAGATCCGCAAAGATGGATTTCTTTATCAACTATTACTTCTTTAACATGGGAATCTCCCAACCAAAAAACCTGTACAGATGGTAAACCATCAGGTGTTTTTATCGCTCGAAGTTTTTTTTCTACTTCTGGTGGAATTGGTTTCTCTTCATCTTCTTGTCGCCGCGCAATTCCATATCCAATTAAAATCCATACTCCGCGATTAGCTAATTTCTGTAATAGAGTAAGAAATTTTTCATTAACAACTGCTTGATTCACGCGAGGAGAATAAATCAGAACTTGGCTTTTAGCCGAATTTAAAACTTCTAAAAAAACTTGGCTAATTTGTCCATTTTGTAACTGAATGGCTTCACTTACTACTGATTTCTTATCAGATTTTGTAGCAGTTTTTATCGCCTTTGTGCGAATATTTTCGAGTCTAGCTTCTATTTCAGCGTTTTTCTTGGTTTCACGTTCACAATTGAGGGTTTCGTTTGACAATTTGCATAATGTTTGCAAAGAGATTTTACCTTCAGTATGTAGAACTTCTAACCAATTTGATGCTGACTCTAAAATTTGCTTTCCATTTCTTACTTGAATGCTCAATTTATCTTCAAGGGCATCAAAGATAATAAAAAGCGATATCTTTCTCCAAATTTTTTGAGTCGAAGCTAGCACCTTGGAGGAAGTGACAATTTTTCCCTCTTCTGGAACATGAAGTGCTAAACCTGAAGCTTGAATACTTTTTTGGATTTCCTCAAGCGGTAAGGAAGCAATATCGGCAATTGTATTATCAATAGTTATAAAGTCTGCCAAATCAGGCAAATTTATTACTGTCTCATTTAAGGATTCAGATTGAAAAGTTATTTTGTCGCTTAAAGGGTCTGTAATAGCATAAATTTGTATAGGATATGGCGGCTGTGGTACAGACCCTTTTTCATAAAATGATCGACCTTCAGGAGTAACTGTTAGTGGCGATGTTGGTGATAGAGTTTGTAAGGAACGAAGAGTTGTTGTAGTAGTTTTAATAAATACAGAATCAAGCCCAAGTACAGAAGCTAATTCATCCTCTGTTGGCGGAGGTTGAAATTCAATAGCAGCACGGATGATAAATTCTTCGAGTACGTTAAATTGGCGGGGTTCTTTGATGCTCACCTCTACCGGAGTTTGACGCAAGCTATAACGGAATTGACGCGCTGCTAAAACTGATAAACTAGAACTTTGCGCTTCAATTTCGTCTACAAAATTTTTGAGATTGTCATCAATTGGTTTAGCAGAAGAGTCTAGAAACATCAACGTAACAAGATTGGATAATTCAATTTCTACAAATACTTGTAACCCATAAGGCAAAGTAATTTTATGCTTTCAACAACCCTTGGCGACGACTAGACCACCAAGCAAATCCAGTACCAGTCACAAACATTAGCAGACCATAAATTGCCCCAGGAATAGCCATTGTGGGAGTATTTAGTAGTGTAGGGGTAGAAGCGATCGCGATCGCCAGAGTCCCATTTTGAATTCCTACTTCTATGGTAATTGCCGTAACGCTTTTTTCTCCTAATCGGGTTAAAGTAGCGATCGCAAAACCTAAAGCCATTGCAACCACATTCAAAACCAGAGTTGCCAAGCCCACATCTATTACGTAAGAAACAAAATTATTCCGTTCTCGCAGCAACACTCCAGTAATTACCACCGCCAGGAAAAATAAAGACAGCCACTTTACAGGTTTATCTGCCTTGTCTGCCAATCCAGGTGCATACCGCTTGGCTATCATCCCAATTGCTATAGGTAGAAGTGTAATCACCGCAATCTGCAAAACAGTGTTTAAGAAAGGTAACTGTAGCGTTGTTCCTTCCCCCAAAAATCTCTGCATTGACAAATTTACTAGCAGAGGAATCGTAAAAACCGTAATGAAACTACTAATAGCTGTTAGCGTCACAGAAAGAGCAACATCACCCCCAGCCAAAAACGTAATCATATTAGAAGTAGCGCCACCGGGACAGGCTGCTAAAATCATCACACCTACTGCTAATTGTGGGTCAAGGGGAAACACCGACGCAATGCCAAAGCCCACAATCGGCAACACGACTAACTGCGCCAATAAGCCAATCACCACCGCTTTCGGATAGATTACAACTCGCTTGAAGTCCTCTAGGGTCAAGGTTAACCCCATACCTAACATGATAATAAATAGAGCCAAGGGCAGAAAAACAGCCGTCAGAAAATTTGCTTCCATCCTTAACCCGCGTTGGTAACAATAAAAGTTCCTCTGGATTTTACCGTATTCCCGTTAAAATTCTAGTTATTGCTTGTGACAATCGATATAAACATAGATTCTCATAGAGGCGCACAGATGTACGCCCCTAAGCAAGCCTATATTTAATTCAAATGAGAATCCCTACAGCAGGTACGGTTCATGGAAGATGAGTGGTTTGTACCTCTTCTAAGGATGGTGGAGATTTAGAAGAACTAGCGCTACTTTCTGGTGTTGAAAGCTCCTCATTTACAACTCCATCCCATGAATAATTGCAGATTTTAGTGCGAAGTAATGTACCAAATGTCAGGTTAATTACTACAGCGAAGGAATCGATAAAAATTAGATTCAAAAAGCGATCAATCATTAGACCCCCTTGAGCTAAATTAAGCATCAAGTGATACTTGCTTTCTTACTACACATGCCACAATGTCTTTTCCAGAAATGAATGGTGTCTCATATCGTGTCCGGCTAAAGACCAGGGCGATCGCAGGGGGGGCAATACTGCACGCTTTGTGCATTTTTAAATTGGAATTGGGTTTGGGGAAAAGGTTAAAGGGTAAAGGTTAAAGGTTTTTTCTTTCCCCTTTCCCCTTTTCCCCTTAACCGACAAGTATTGGCAGGGGGGGCGGTTTGCGGAAATGTTTTTTCTAATCAGCACCTTGATGGTTCGATAGCTTTCTTGTCGATTCCCTCAACTCAAAATTGTTCGGAGTATTGTTAATACCACACTAAAATTTAACTTTTTACAGATAGTTTAAAATTGTATACCCATTTGTGAAAATCATCATTCATACTCATTTGCCGCTCTTGCGTCTGCCCATTAGATGCCATAAAGTTAGTGTCGTAGTACCGCATTTCACCCAAGGCACTACGAGCTTGAATGAGTTTTGTCCGCTCGATGCGACACTGTTCGTAGCTAGTCAGAGCTTCTTGCAGATTAGCTGAATCAGAAAAACACTTTTGTAGTTGGTATGCATCTTCAAAAGTGGTATTGGCTCCTTGTCCCATTGCAGGCGCCATTGGATGAGCGGCATCGCCTAAGAGAGTGACTCTGCCTTGACTCCATTGGGTTAACGGTGGGCGATCGCAAATCGGCCCTTCCCAAATTTCCTTGGCTGGTGTCGCTTCTACCACTACCCGAAAGGATTCATCCCAGTCGGCTAATTCATGGAGAATGCGAGACTTCACTGCATCAGCACTGTGAGAAAGGGAGTATTCAGGCGAGAACTTCCGACTAATCCAACTGGTATAGCCGCCACCCACATTCAGAAGGTACATAAACTGTTGATTGCCTTTGACAAAAACTAGTTCATAGTCATTAAATAGCTCGTGGCGATACTTAATGACGGCACGCCAACACATACTACCGATATAATTAGGCTTACCTTCGCCAAATAAAGTTTCTCTGATAACAGAGTTAACGCCATCAGCCCCAATCAGCAAATCTGCATATACCGATTTTTCACCATCAAAATGAATTTCTACACCGTTTGCATCTTGCTCAAAGCCAATGCAGCGATGATTGAGGTGAACGATCTCAGACGGCAATCGAGAGGCTAAGACTTGCTGTAGACGATACCACCAAATAGTTAACAAAGGTTGTCCGTATTGCTCTAAATATTTAGTTGCGTTAGTTCGGATTGTCTCTCCCTGAATACTCTTTAAAACTGTGTGGTGAACTTCGCATCCTGAACTTTTGAGGGTTTCGACAATTCCCGGTGCGATTGCATCTAGAGAATGCAAGCCATTGGGAGCCAGCCCTAGTCCAGTTCCCGCCGGACGAAATTCTTGGGCTTTTTCGTATACTTGAACCTCTATCCCTTGGCTTCTCAGTGCGATCGCCGCAGCTAAACCGCCTGGCCCAGCACCGACAATAGCAACTTTCTCTACTATGGGTTTGGATAATTTCTGAGTGAGATTTGTGTTCATATTATTAAGTCAGAATTCACTGGGATTCTAAATATCAGGAAGTCAAGCTAGAACAACCGCAGACTTTTTATCGGTAGTATAGTAAATGATGTAATTATTATCTAGATGAGACATGAAAGAAAATTCCTTAGCTTCAAGAACTTCAGACTCACTTACTCAGGAAGTGAAAATATTGGGTTCAGAGGAAGTAGAATTATCACTGAATGTTAATAATACATCTTATTCTTTGAAGATAGAACCTCGTGTTACATTACTAGATGCACTTCGAGAAAAGCTGGGTTTGATGGGCACTAAAAAAGCTTGCGATCGCGGTGAATGTGGTGCATGTACTGTATTAGTTAATAATCGGCGAATTAACTCTTGTATGACTCTAGCTGTAATGCACATCGGTGATGAAATTACCACAATTGAGGGATTAGCACAAGATGGTAAACTCCATCCTATGCAAACAGCCTTTATTACCCATGATGCTTTTCAATGTGGCTACTGTACATCAGGTCAAATTATCTCAGCCGTAGGGATGATATTAGAAGAATCGCCAAAATCTGAAGCAGAAATTCGAGAAAAAATGAGTGGAAACCTTTGCCGTTGTGGAGCATATCCAAATATTATTGCGGCGATTCGAGATGTGCTAGAGGAAAAGGAAGATGCAGCCATTTAGTTATGCTAAAGTCACCTCAGAAGAAGTGGCGATCGCCACAGTTGAGCAAAATAAAACTGCTGCATTTATTGCTGGTGGCACAGATTTACTGGGATTAATGAAAGATGGAGTCCAAACAGCGAATATATTAATTGATATTAATAGTTTGCCCTTAGCAGATATTGAATCTCAACCGAATGGAATCCGCATTGGTGCGATTTCTCGAATGAGCGATGTGGCTTTTCATCCCCAAATTCAGGAATGTTATCCCGTAATTAGCCAAGCTTTATTACAAAGCGCTTCACCGCAACTACGAAATATGGCAACAGTAGGCGGAAATTTACTGCAACGAGTCCGCTGTGGTTACTTTCGCGATCCGGTTTTTCCTTGTAATAAACGCACTCCCGGTATTGGTTGTTCGGCAATTACAGGTTACAATCGAATGCATTCCATTTTCGGAGCTAGCGAACATTGTATTGCCGTTCATCCTTCCGATTTAGCTGTAGCTTTGACGGCATTAGATGCAGTAATTTGTATCCAAGGAATAGAACAATCACGGCGAATTTCAATTCATGATTTTTATCTCTTACCAGGTGAGACACCAGCAAAAGAAACTCTATTACAGCCTGGAGAATTAATTGTTGCTATTGAAGTTCCAGATTTTGCATATAAATCCCATTATTTAAAAGTAAGAGATCGAGTTTCTTACGAATTTGCTCTCGTTTCCGTAGCTGTTGCTTTAGATATGGAAGAAGACACGATAAAATCAGCACGTATCGCTTTTGGGGGAGTAGCACCCAAACCTTGGCGTGTTTGGGAAGCTGAGGATCTCCTCAAAGGGAAAGCAATTAACGAAGATATCTTTACAGCCGCAGCAGCAGCAGCCGTCAAAGAAGCAAAACCGCAAACAGATAATGAATTCAAAATTGAGTTAGTCAAACGCGCTTTGATCCGCGCACTCTCAGTTGTGGCAGAAGGAAAGCAAGGGGACAAGGGGACAAGGAAGAGGAGTAATAATTAATTGATATGAATAAAATTATTGGGAAACCACTCGATCGCGTTGATGGTAGGCTGAAAGTAACGGGAGAAGCGCCTTACACAGCCGATGTGCCAATCGAGAATTTAACTTATGGAGTGATTTTTCAAAGTGCGATCGCCAGCGGTAAAATTATCCAAATAGACACAACGGCAGCCGCAGTCGCCCCTGGTGTAATAGATATCATTACTTACCAACAAACCCCATCTCTGGTAAAAATACCCTTCTTTGGGCCTCCACAACCTCAGTCAACTGAAAAAGACCATAATATCTACTACGATGGTCAACATCTGGGGGTTGTAATTGCCCAAACTTTAGAACAAGCCGAAACTGCTGCTTCTAGGATAAAAATTATCTACGAAGAAGCCATTCCGACAGTCACAATGGCACATACAGAGATATTTGAACCCGAATCGATATTTTTGGGCATGATGCCAGGTAAAATCACTAGAGGCGACGTTGAATCGGGGAAAGTACAGGCAGATGTTTTGCTAGAGCAAGTTTATACCACGCCAATAGAACATCATAATCCCCTAGAACCTTCTGCAACGATCGCAATGTGGTCAGGGGATAACTTGACGCTGTATGAAACCACTCAAGGCGTTTCTGCAACCCAAAACCGAATCGCATCTATTCTGAATATTCCCGAAGAAAATGTGCGCGTCATCTCCAAATATTTAGGCGGCGGATTTGGTTGTAAAGCACTACTGCGATCGCACACGATTTTAGCAGCGATCGCAGCTCGGCAAGTAAAGCGCCCTGTGAAAGTAGTGCTAACGCGATCGCAAATGTACACAGCTTGCGGCCACCGTTCTGAAACTCAGCAGCAGCTAACGTTAGGTGCAACCAAGGAAGGCAAACTAACTGTCATCGAGCAAATTGGGACATCTTTAACTTCCCTGTTTGATGACTTTGCCGAACCTGTGGGTGCAGCAACAACGATGATGTACGCCTGTGCCAATTTGGAAATAAAATACCGTTTGGGACGCATCAACGCCGGCACACCAACCTTTATGCGTGGCCCAGGAGAAGCGCCGGGAATGTTTGCCTTAGAATCGGCAATGGATGAACTGGCATACACCTTAAATATCGATCCAATTGAACTAAGACTGAGAAATCATGCAGATATCGATCC
Organism: Nostoc sp.; assembly: GCF_036918015.1. Classification (GTDB taxonomy): domain Bacteria; phylum Cyanobacteriota; class Cyanobacteriia; order Cyanobacteriales; family Nostocaceae; genus Nostoc. The sequence goes on along the minus strand of NZ_JBALEO010000043.1, from coordinate 29,925 downwards.
GCACAAAGGATTACCTTGGTCAAGTAAATCCCTAAAAGAATGTTATCAAAAAGGCGCAGAAATTTTTGAGTGGGCACAACGCAATCCAGTTCCCCGTTCCATGCGAGATAATCATTTCCTGATTGGTTGGGGAATGGCAAGTGCGACATTTCCCACCAATGCTAGAACTGCATCAGTTAAGGTAGAAATTTTTGCCACTGGAGAAGTAAAAGTACAAAGTGGTACTCAAGACATCGGTACTGGTACTTATACAGTGATGACGCAGGTAGCTGCTGAGATATTAGGCTTACCAGTGCAGTTTGAATTAGGTGATAGCAATCTTCCTAAAGCACCGATTACAGGGAACTCAATGACAGTTGCGAGTGTTTCCCCGGCGGTGCATCAAGTCGCGATCGCCGCACGGGATAAAATAATTAAAATGGCGATCGTAGATGCAAATTCTCTGCTTTACGGATCGCAAGCAGAAGATATTACCGTTGAGTCAGGGCAAATATTTTCAAAACAAGATCCATCGAAGCGAGACAGCTACACCGATATTCTGCGCCGTCATGGATTAGAAAGTTTAGAAGTTACAGAGGAATCGTCACTCAACCCGGAGAGCCAACAATACGCCAAACACTCATTTGGTGCGATATTTGTCGAAGTTGCAGTTGATGAGTTGTTAGGAGAAATTAAAGTTAGACGTTGCGTAGGCGTTTATGATGCTGGGCAAATTCTCAACTTCAAGACAGCGCGGAGTCAAGTTATCGGCGGCATTACCTGGGGAATTGGCATGGCGCTGATGGAGAAAACTGTCATGGATGCTAATCAGGGCAGAATAGTTGGTGCTAACCTTTCCGATTACCTGATTCCCGTTCATGCAGATATCCCCAATATGGAAGTGCAATTTATTGAAGAACACGATCCTTATGTGAATGCATTAGGAACCAAAAGCCTGGGAGAACTTCCCATTGTTGGGGTAGCGGCTGCCATATCTAATGCAGTTTATCATGCCACAGGTAAGCGGATTCGCGATCTGCCAATTACGCCAGATAAGTTGTTGTGAGTAAATCGGTTTGTAACTAAAAGGCGGTTAGAAACCGATTTACACAAACAAAACCCACACTTCGACAAGCTCAGTGACCGCCTCCGTGGGTTTCAAACCCTCAATTTTTTCTTAGTCCGCGGAGGCGGACTTTGCCTGTGTAGCCGCGAATTCCATTCGCCCATTCTATTCCTGACTTCATTACGAATTACTTTACCGTGCATCACCAATCAACACAAATGGCGACCAATAAAAAGGATGACGATGGTCTGCAATTAGCTTTAACTTAGCTTTTTGCAAAGCTTCTCCTTTCGTCATACCCTGCTTGAGATTCTGATAAAAATCAACCATCAATAGCTGAGTTGCTTCATCATCAACTGCCCACAAACTTGCCATAACAGCTTTAGCACCAGCCCGCTCAAATATATAAGCAACACCTGCAATACCTGCGTCATTTAAATTAGTATCTACAGCAGTTTGACAGGCACTGAGAGTAATCAATTGTGTTCCTTGTAAACCTAAAACAGCAGCATCGGCAATGTCTAAGGATTTATCAGCAAAGAGTAACGTATTATTTTTTAACTTGACTTTTTTGCAATCTTCAGTTTGAAAACAGCCGTGAGTTGCTAAGTGCAAAAAGGAAAACTGCAAAGCCTGGGATCTAAAGTTTTCCAAAGTAGCTTTTTTATTGATATAAACTTCACTATCTGGCAGTATTTCTTTAATCTTTGTGACTTCTGCCTCTGCACCTGGGAGATTTTGTGGCTCACTGGTTACTGGATTACCAAATGCTAAAACAGCTTGTAGTTTGCGAGGTGTGGCATTTTGCATACCTGGAGATTGTAAGGATTTATTGGAAATGCGAGTGAGATAGTTTACAGGATATTTTTGGATCACAAATTGCTTAGTTTTATTGTCGTAAAGAGTCTCAAAAGGTAAATGGCGCAGTTTACCAGTAGCAATAATACTCAGTTGTTTAGGTGATAAAGCTTTAATCTCGCCTTCTATAGGACGAATGAGAATATCATAAAGTTCGCCGCCGGTTTCAAAGTAGTCAGAATCACTATCGTCTTGTACCTGTTTTAAGTAATCAGCAATAAGTTTATTAAATTTATTGGGTTCAATAGGTTTTTTAATAACACTAAAATGACCTTTGGTGAAGATAAAAAATGCGACATTATTAGGCATATCTGCCACATTAGTTAGCAAAATAGGTTGAACTACAACTGTTCCTGCTGGGATAGAGGATGTAAGATTTTTAATATCTACGGGTGTAGTTTCAAATAGTTCTGCCACTTCAGGAAAACGGCGGGATATATTTTCGGCTTCTGAATAAACTTGTGCTTCTAATTGCCGAATTTGTTGGGGTAGGCTTTCGGAGCGATCGCTTTGCAGTTGTTGTCGCAGTGCTTCCAATTGTTGATTTTTTTTATTCCAGTCATCGAGAGCTTTCTGTGCTTCTGGATTGGCAACTTTGGCATTAACGAGGCGAGTATAATCAGCAAGGTCGGCTGTAGTGAATAGGTTAACCCATTCAAAGGCTTGAGCATATTTCTTTTGATCAATGAGGACATCGACTAAAGCAATTGCACTTCCACCGTTTTCCTGTAAAAACTTTTGGCGATTTTCCCGTTGTAAACCTCGGCGCATTTCTAAGCTGATTTTGAGAGATTGCTCTAAATTAGTAATGGCTTGAGTTGGTTGATTTGTACTTTGGAAGAGTCCACCAATATTACCCAAGGTTATAGCTTCACCTGCGCGATCGCCCACAGCACGATATATTGGCAGAGCTTGGTTATAAAATTCGAGTGCTTTTTGCTTTTCTCCTAAAGCGGAGTAGACTCGACCGATATTATTGAGTGTACGAGCTTCACCAGTGCGATCGCCCACAGCCCGAATAAGGGGCAGAGCTTGGTTGTAAAATTCGAGTGCTTTTTGCTTTTCTCCTAAATCGTTGTAGACTCGACCGATATTATTGAGTGTAGTGGCTTCACCTGCACGATTGCCCACAGCAAGATATATTGGCAGAGCTTGGTTGTAAAATTTGAGTGCTTTTTGCTTTTCTCCTAAATCGTTGTAGACTGCACCGATATTATTGAGTGTAGTGGCTTCACCTGCACGATTGCCCACAGCACGATATATTGGCAGAGCTTGGTTGTAAAATTCGAGTGCTTTTTGCTTTTCTCCTAAATCGTCGTAGACTAGACCGATATTATTGAGTGTATTGCCAACAACTGCGCGATGGCCCACAGCACGATATATTGGCAGAGCTTGGTTGTAAAATTCGAGTGCTTTTTGCTTTTCTCCTAAAGCGGAGTAGACTGCACCGATATTATTGAGTGTAGTGGCTTCACCAGAGCGATCGCCCACAGCACGCGATAGCGGAAGAGCTTGGTTGTAAAATTCGAGTGCTTTTTGCTTTTCTCCTAAATCGGAACAGACTAGACCGATATTATTGAGTGTACTGGCTTCACCTGCCTTGTCGCCTACAGCACGCCATAGCGGAAGAGCTTGGTTGTAAAATTCGAGTGCTTTTTGCTTTTCTCCTAAAGCGGAGTAGACTGCACCGATATTATTGAGTGTAGTGGCCTCACCTGCACGATCGCCCACAGCACGATATAGTGGCAGAGCTTGGTTGTTAAATTCGAGGGCTTTCTGCTTATGTCCTAAACGGCTATAGTTAAACCCAAGCTCCTGTAGTGCGATCGCTTCAAGTTTTTGGTCTTTGAGTTGTTGTGCAATGGTTAAAGCTCGCTGTAATAGTTGTATTGCCTTTTGGTGTTCCTGTTGCTGTGTCAGTTTTATTCCTTGCTCAAGAAGTCTTTCAGCTTCTTGCGATCGCGAGTTTTGAGTTTGTCCCCAGGTGGGTTGAGCCATCAGCATTACTGTTATAGGCGTTAGACAAACACCCACAGCTAAAAGACTGGTGAGAATTTTTTTCATAGAATATTACAGATATAATCAGTTTTCATGAAGCATCAGCCGAAGCTGTAGTTATTAATTCTGAACTTGCTATAAGAAATACTTAAGCTGTTATTACTAACGTTGAAGTGATCGTGAAAAACGGGTTACTGAAATAATTCACGATTAATAAGGTTTTGCCAGAATAGTGATCGTTCTTTGTTTTGAATTGAACTGGATTTCATCCACAACATATTGCCGATCTCTAGCCACTGACTGAATACCCCGCAACTGTTCTGGGGAAACTACAGGTGATTTGAGCTTTACCACCGCTTGACCCTGAGTAGGATTTTTGACGGTAAAAGTATTTAGGGGTATACCGCTCCAAGTTACTGGTTTACCTACGGGGCGATCGCGCTCACCTCGAATAATTTGAAGTCCATTGCTTCTATAAACTAACGCCCCATTCTTGAAGACTATTCTTTGAATTTGGCTCAGGGGAATTGTGGCAGTTTTACCACCACGCTGAATTGATAGTGTTTGCCCTTGTGTATCTATTTTTACTACTCTACCACTTTTTGGCTCATGCCCCTTAAGAATGACTTCTGCTAACTCTGGCAAGGCCACTGCAAGTTCTAATTCATCTGCTTTAATTTGTGTCTGTGCTAACAATAAATTTCGCGTCTTGGCATCCTGGCTAATTCCAGTTTGGATGTTTCCTGCTAGCGCTGCTGCCATTACTAAGATTGCCACAACCCATCTTTGGAAAAAAGCTTTCATAGCTTTAACACTATTTTGATTATGTTTAACTTTCTCATTAAACTTTCAAAATGTATAATAAGTCTCCGTAAAATCACTACAATAAACTGATCATTCACCGATAAAAGTTTGCACTTGAGTGCAATATAGACCTAACCCCCAACTTCTTCTCTGCAAGGGAAGGCGAGTAAGATTCAAAGCCTCTCTCCTTTTAGGAGAAAGCTCAGAGTATATTTGCATATAAACGAAAAACGCTATATAACTCGGTGCATTACGCTTCGCGGTAATACAACCTACATTGTTTCCCTATCTCTCCTATGACCCAAGCTCCAAACCCTAACCAAGAAACCAATATTTTAGGTAAATTCACAAGTGTACTTGGCTTGCTGGGTGCGGCGCTTTTCTTTGCAGGCTGGATTTACCGTTGGTCATATTTCTACTTTTTTCAGATAGAAGTCAATACCCTCGACTTACCTACTGAGTCTTTTTTGATAGTTCCCCTGCAAATATTTCTCGGAGATATCTGGACAATCTGCAAAACAGCGATCGCCTTTTTTCTAGCTGCGATCGCAATTCAGGCAACGTTATGGTTAATTAAAATCATCAGTGATACGGTAGTCTCTGCCAGTCAATTACTAGTTAGTCGCATCATCTCTGCAACTCAACACAAACGCTCATGGACAGCTAAACGGCTCAAATCTATAGCTGAATTTAGTTCTGGACAACTGCGTTCAGTTGATTTTTTGCGATCGCTAGTCAATGAAATAGTAATAGTATCCTGGGTTTTAATAGTGATATTTTGGTTAGCTCGTTGGCAAGGCGTTACAGATGCACGACGAGACGCTGGTCAAAACTCCACTTTGCCCGTTGTAGCGTTAATTACACCAGAAGAAAAGTTTGCTGTAGGACGCAAACTTGATGATATATTTGCCGATCCGTCTTTGAAAGGTTATCGCATTATTGGCGATAGAGGTTTATTTGATGACTTGCGAGGTAGGGAAGATAATGATATCAGCAATCCAAAGCAACCGAGAGTCTGGCGCTTACTCTTAGAACGTGGCGGCTGGATTTATTTGTTTAGAGCATTGCCCCCAAATGCAAAACCTGATGAGCTACCGTCAGTTTTAGCTATTCAAGAAAGTGATAAAGGACATATCATCATTCGCAGTCCAGAAGTTTCTAAAACTACTTCTCCTTGATATCTTAAATAAGTTATTGATAAAAAAATATTTCTTCTTAGCCACCGTTTTATAATAACCCTTTACAGTATCTCATTTAAAATACTCCAGATTCAAAGGAAAAATTTGATGAAACAGTGGCAACCTACTCCTCAACTCAGGAGATATTTAACTCAATTAGTTTCCACTTGTATTGTTAAACCTTTGCAGTTTATAAGACGGTGGTGCATACAACCAATACACAGTTGGTTCTATAGACATACTTCGTGGAGCATTGTCTCTCTATTTTTGGCTGGAATTAGTTTGAGTATCCTGTTAGCTGCTTGCTCTTTACGTAATGTCAATTACACTGGTAATACTAGCGCAGCTTCTCAGCCTAATGTAACCCTAACGTTTGTTTCTTACTCTGTTACTAGCGCTGCATACGAGCAAATCATTCCCAAATTTATCGAACAATGGAAGAAAGAACACAACCAAAATATTACTTTCAATCAAAGCTATGATGCGTCAGCTTCCCAAACCCTTGCAGCGGTAATTGAGGGTAAAGAAGCTGATGTGGTACATTTGTCACTTCCCCTTGACATTAATAAACTTGTTGAAGCGGGTTTTATTCAACCAGGTTGGGAAAAAGAAGCGCCTAATAATGCAATTGTTACCAAATCTGTAGATGCGATCGCTATTCGTGAAGGTAATCCCAAAAATATTAAAACTTGGGCAGATTTGGCAAAAGATGGTGTCAAGATAGTTACAGCTAATCCCAAAACTTCTGGTGCGGCTCGTTGGAACTTCCTTAATCTCTGGGGTTCAGTCATAAATACCGGCGGAAATGACAATCAAGCAATAGACTTTATTTCCAAAGTCTATAATAATGCACCTGTGTTACCCAAAACTGCCCGGAATGCCAGCGAACTGTTCTTCAAAGATGGTCAAGGTGACGTTTTGCTCAACTATGAAAAAGAGATGATTGTATCGGACAAAAATGGTGAAAAAATTCCATATATTTTGCCTGATATTAATATCTCCATCGATAATCCTGTTGCTGTTGTAGATAAAAATGTTGATAAACACGGTACTCGCTCTGTTGCAGAAGCATTTATCAAATTTCTCTACACCCCAGACTCGCAACGAGAGTTTGCCAAATTGGGATTTCGTCCCGTTAACCTTGCGATCGCCAAAGAAACAGAAGGCACTTTTCCCCAAATTAAAACTATCTTCAAAGCTGAAGATTTAGGAGGATGGGACGAGATTCAGGCAAAATTCTTTGATGAAGGTACAATCTTTGACAAAATTCGAGCGAAAAAGTCAACTTAACCTTAAAAGGGCAATAATTGGCCCTTATCTACGAGACACTATGCTCTTTCTTCAACGCCGAGCGCAATGAATCAAAAGCCCTCACCCTAAATCTCTCTCCCAAGCTTGGCAGAGTAACTTTAAAATCAAGCCTAGAATCCCTCAATCTCTAGAAAAGCCTAAAACTTTAAAAATAATGCCCGTTTTTGTTGTACAGCAATGTTTTAAGCTTTTTAGCAGATTAGAATGAGCATACTAAGTACTGAAGATCCATTTTAATTGCATTCTTACCCCCCTTAATCCCCCCTTATAAAGGGGGGAAACCGGAAAATCTAGTTCCCTCACGCCACGTGCTTCAAGTCGGGCATTGCCCGCCCAACGCAGTGGCTCCCCTTTATAAGGGGAGGGTTAGGGAGGGGTAAAAAAATATTTGATACATCAATCATGACTTTTCAAACATCCTTTAATCAAGTTGAGTATTTACCATTAATTTCTATATAACCTTCTGAAAGATCGCAACCCCATACAGTTGCAGAGGCATCGCCAATATTAAGGCTAACATGAATATCTACTTTATCTTTAGACATAATTTGCCGTAACTGTTCTAGATTTTCCTCAGTTAAGCTACTAGGATAAACTTTCACATTATCAAAACTAATAACTACTTTATCTGGATTTATCTGCTGTTCATTTTCACATTTGCCTATAGCCATAGCAACTCTTCCCCAATTCGGATCTGCTCCATAAACAGCAGTTTTTACTAATGGTGAATTTACAATTGCTTTCGCTACTGTTTTAGCTTGTGCATAGTTAATCGCTGAATCTACTGTCACCTCAATTATCTTAGTAGCACCTTCTGCATCTCGTGCAATTTTCAGCACTAATTCATGTGCAACTTCTTGCAATGCCCTAGCAAAATCTGTTTCTGAAACTTCACCGGCTATTCCATTAGCTAGAATTACGGCGGAGTCACTAGTAGAGGTATCTGTATCTACGCTCAAACAATTAAAAGTTTTATCTATAGTAGAACGAAAAATAGAACGAAGGCTATTTGCAGAAATTGCAGCATCAGTAAAAAAGAAAGTTAGAAGAGTAGCCATATTAGGCTCAATCATGCCAACACCTTTGGCAATTCCTACTAGCTTGGCATTTCCTATTTGCCGTGTAGCTAGTTTCGCTACTGTATCGGTGGTCATAATACCACGGGCGGCAGCATTAAAATCAGCATCAGTCAATTTTTTGCCAAATCCTAATAAACCAGCCCGGATTTTTTCAATGGGGTAACGTCTGCCAATTACACCTGTAGAAGCTATCACAATATTATTTGCAGCAATTCCAGTTTCAGTTGCGACTAATTGCAGAACTTCTTGGGCATCAGCGATGCCAACAGAACCATTAGCTACATTTGCATTTTTAGATATAACGACAATTCCTTGTGCTTGTGAATCTTTTAAGTTATCGCGGCTAATAGTAACACTTGGCCCAGCAAAAAGACTTTGAGTGAAGACTCCATCTGCAACACAAGGAACTGATGATTTAATAAATACAAAATCATCAGTTGTATCTCGTATTCCCAAATTAGTGATAAATGCACTAAAACCTTGAGGTGTGGAAGATATAGTTAATGACATTTTTCGATATTTAATAATTTGCTTTCATTATCTCATGTCAAGTTCGATTAATTGCTGATCGTGAAATATATTAATGCAGCTTAGGCTAGACGACAGTGAAACCCAACATAAATAAAAAATAAGTTCATAAAATATTAATATCAAAACCCTTTTATTCTTGCAGAATCATTTGCTAAGTATTTAAAGATTTGACAACATATTTTTTTTACTCCCCACCCTCATCTAGAAAATTTTGGGTTATCGAAGACTATAAATCAGTTAATGTAAGAGTGAATATAGTCCATCCATTGCCACTTTCTACTTTAATGTTTCCTTGCAATTGTTCGACTAATTTCTGGACTATAGATAAACCTAAACCCGAACCACCTTGATTCCAGATATCTGTATTAGGGAGACGATAAAATTTATCAAATATCCGTGGTAACTCTGTCAACGCAATTTCTGCTGAATTACTGACAGTAATAATTGTTTTTGCAGGTGCTTCCGAGGAATTGTGACTTACACTTAAGACAATTTCACCACCGGCAGGTGTGTATTTACAGGCATTATTGAGCAATTCTACTATAATGCGTTCCAAGCTAATGCTATCTGACAATAGCGGCGGGAGATTTGCAGGGATATTCGGCTGTAGAGTTTGATGATGTTGTTGAACGCGAATTTGAAACGGCTCGATAACCCAAAGTAACCACTGTTGTAAGAGCAACGCATCAGGTGTAATAACTGGATAGGATGAGCTTTCTAGCCGTTGTAAGTCTAGTAGATCGTTAATTAATTCTAGTTCGCGATCGCACTCGCTTTCCATTAATTTTAGACAGCGTTGAGCTTCCTCAGTATTATTAGATAGTTGTATCATTTGAATCATCATCTTGATATTACTCAGAGGCGATCGCAGTTCGTGAGAAACTAAATTCAAAAAGTCATTTTTGAGTTGATTTATCTCTTCCCATTTCTCCACAAGTTGTTCTTGCTCAATTTGCTTTTGACGCGCCTCAATCGCTCGTTTATGCTCAGTAATATCTCGAAATACTAATACAGCACCTGTAATATTATCTTTGTCATCTTTAATCGGTGCAGCGCTATCATCAATTGGTATTTCTGCACCATCTTTAGTAATCAGAATTGTTTCTGCGGGGAGATGAACGATAATACCATCTTGAAGAACTCTTATAATCGGACTTTCAATAGAGTTATGAGTTTCGCCATTAGCAATATTAAATATCTCTGAAGACTTTCTGCCACAGGCTTCTTCCTGTTTCCATCCAGTCAGATTTTCCGCAACCGGATTCATAAAAGTGATTAAATCTTGTAAATCGCTAGCAATCACACCATCGCTGATACTTTTTAAAAGTGCATCCAGCCATTTTTTATTAACTTTTAATTGCCTTTCCAAACCATGCTTAGTCAAAGTTATTTCAATATTTGTTTGTAGTTCTCTTTCTTTAAAAGGTTTCAGTAGGTAGGCAAACGGCTCAGTTATTTTAGCTCGTTCCAATGTATTCTCATCTGCATAAGCAGTCAAATAAATTACTGGAATATCCAAACGCTTATAGATTTCTGCGGCAGCTTCTATACCGTCCATTGAGCCTTTAAGCTTGATATCCATCAGTACTAAATCTGGAGATATTTCTATTGCTATATTAATTGCTTCTTCTCCTGAAGAAGCAATAGCAGGCACTGTATAACCAAATTTCTTCAGCCGATATTGTAAGTCTTTAGCAACAATAGCTTCATCTTCCACAACTAAAATTTTTGCGTTTGTCATCTTTTATTGATTGTCTATTTATGTTAAAGGAAATGTCACCTGACACTCTACTCCAGTAGAGCCTGTAATATTTATATTTCCTGCTAACTGATGGGTTAAAGCATCTACCAACTCCCACCCTAATGATGCAATTTTTTTAAAATCAAAGTTTGGTGGTAAGCCAATACCGTCATCACGAACTATTAGCATTAAATTATTATTAATTATTTTCTTGATTTCAATATTAATTGCACCATTACTATTTTTGGGAAATGCATATTTTAAAGAATTAGATACAAGCTCATGGATAATTAAGCTACAAGGAATTGCTGTATCTAAACCGAGAAAAATACAATCTTCGGCATTTATTGTCAAAGCGATCGCATCTTCATTGACTTCATAAGCAGTAAATAAGCTTGCTACCAAATCTTGAATATATTCACCCAAATTAATCCTTGCTAAGTCTTGAGATTGATATAATTTTTCGTGAACGAGAGCCATTGATGCAATCCGCTGCTGGCTTTGTTGAAATATTGTCAAATCGTCTTTGTCTTTGATATAGGCAGATTGCAGGTTGAGCAGACTGGAAATAACCTGTAAATTGTTTTTGACCCGATGGTAAATTTCTTTTAATAACACCTCTTTTTCTAATAGTGATGCTTTAATTTGCTCCTCCCACTGTTTGCGTTCGCGCTGCGCGGCTTTCCGTTCGTTAATGTCTTCAACCACAGAAATAAAATATTTTGGCTCCTCATTAGGTTCGCGCATTAAAGACACAGTGAGATTAACCCAAACTATGGAATTATCTTTGCGGAAATACCGCTTTTCCATCGAGTAAGTTTGAATATTATCTGCTAAAATCCGCTCAACATATTTCAGGTTAGTATTAAGATCGTCCGGGTGAGTAATATCTTGGAAAGTTAACAACTGTAGTTCTTCGAGTGTGTAACCGAGAATATCGCAAAGCTTCTGATTCACCAACAACCAGTTTCCATCGATTGCGACATGGGCAATGCCAACAGCAGCTTGATGGAATGCAGCCCGAAATTGCTGTTCGCTCTCTCGCAATGCTTCTTCTATTCGCTGGCGTTCAGTAATTTCTATCTGTAATGATTTGTTGATTCTTGTTAACTCTGCTGTTCTTTCCTCAACCATGCTTTCTAATTGGTTAAGTAGGCTATTTAGTCTCTCCTCTGCTTGCTTGCGATCGGTAATATCAGTATGTGAACCTGCCATTCGTACTACATTACCATCTTCATTCCACAGTGCTTGCCCTCGATCTAAAATCCATTTATAGGTGCCGTCTTTACATAAAGCTCGATACTCGGTAATGTAAAACGGTGTTTTCTGCGCAAAGTGATCTTGAACCGCTTGTTTCACCCGCTCAATATCGTTCGGATGCACTCGTGTCAAGCATTCATCTAAATAGTTAGAAATTTCGTGGTTTTCGTAACCGAGCATTTCTTTCCAGCGAGCCGAGAAGAAAACTTCATTAGTTTTAACATTCCAGTCCCAAATTCCATCATTATTGCCTCGCAAAGCTAATTGCCAGCGTTGTTCGCTTTCCCTCAACACCTCCTCAGTCCGTATGCGTTCAGCAATTTCTTTTGCTAGTTGGTAGTTTGCAGCCTCTAGTTGAGCAGGACTCGGTAGAGCTAGCACCTGTGGTATTAATGGCACAAGCTCTACAGCCGTTAATACCGAGACAAAAGCGGTGATAGCTTTGAGTAACCCTGATAGCCAATAGGTAGGATACCAAAGCGTCCATACATCCATTAAATGAGTTGTGCCACAAGCAACAATGAATGCGCCAAACATTAGGAATATCCAGCCGAAAGGCATATCTCGCCGTTTACGAACAAAATAAACCAGCATCACTGGAATTGAATAATAAGCAAGTCCAGTTAACACATCTGAAATCAGATGCAACCACACCAATCCTGGTTTCCAGAGGTAGCAATGTCCGTGGGGAATAAACTGGCTAGTAGAGAAAAAATTATTTAAAAATTCCATCATAAAAACCTATACATTGCATAAGTCTTCACCAAAGCCTGAAGTGCGAAAGCAGAGATTCTGTGTTCGTCATCTTTTCTGAGTTTTTTAATCTGAATAATATAAGATTTATTAAAATTAAAATACCGCGATCGCTTTGGTTATTGTTACCGTATATCCTCTGAAATAAACCATTTACATATATAAAAACGTAAGAATTCAGCACCCAGGAGTCAGAAGTCAGAATAATAAAGTATCTATAGAATTAGTAAATTCATTCATCAAATATTTATCCTTATTTTTTAACCCTTCTGGCTCCTGGATTCTGACTCCTGAATTCTTACATAAAAACCTTTAAAAATTACAGCAATATTTCAGTTATATAATAATCTAATTTTAATCTAGCTGCATACGTGTATTTGCGCGCTAACTCAACTCACTTTGGGTAAATCAACACTATTAATCTGTCATATAATGTCCGGTTAAAGGCTTATCATTAACACCGCTTTATTTGTGTTATGCCATTGCATTGGCTTGTTATGCCATTACATCGGTGTGTTATGCCATTACATCGGTGTGTTATGCCATTGCATCGGTGTGTTATGCCATTGCATCGGTGTGTTATGCCATTGCATTGGCTTGTTATGCCATTGCATCGGTGTGTTATGCCATTACATTGGCTTGTTATGCCATTGCATCGGCTTGTAAAACTTAAATTATCTTTTCTTTAACTTTGCCCGATCTAAAAACCTTACCCGACGGTTATTGAGAATTATGTCTGCTACGCCTGTCGTCTACCGAAGAGACGCGATAAATCGCCGTCTCTACAAGTGTTTTGTTGCTCATTCTGAACTGTATTGAATCATACTGGAATTACAGGTTGACTTGCTTTGATTTGGGCGTAGACGCTAGGCGGCTTGTCTGCTTGTTCTAAATTCAAACTCTACAATTTCGAGCGATCGCTTGTGATTGTCTCGTTGGAGCATCCACCGCGTACCTTTTCCAGATTCTTTCCAGATTCAAATAATTCTGGTTCTAATCTTTGATATAGGGTATCCAGACTGGATAGTAGTCACTAATTTGTTAACAGTGACAAGATTTTGTTAAAATTGACATTAATCTGTTAACAGTGACAAACAATTAGTCACTATACAAACAAAAATGGACGTAACTGGATTCGAACCAGTGACCTCTACGATGTCAACGTAGCGCTCTAACCAACTGAGCTATACGTCCTTAACCACACAGTTATTAATGGTAGCATATACTTCTCTGATAAGGCAAGATAAAAGACCAAATCAGGCGAAATGTATCAGTCCCTAAGTAATCAAGCGCAGATTGTGAAGTATTTGTTTGATTTGTAAAAAAGGTTGCACCACTTGCTACAAATCAAACAAATAAGTCAAATCCTCTTCCTTTTGACCTCCAGCAAGACTGCCTGATTTCCTGCAAGCGTCTTTAAGTTTCTCGAATCCAAAAGGCCAATCCTCCCCCACGACCGCGAGCTGCAATGAAATCTTCTGTCACTAAAAAGAAGCCAAAGAAGGGTAGTTTAGCTATAGGTTGGTTGTAGAAATCTTCTGTTTGGACTTTACCAGCACGGATTGCTCTGTTGTAAATAACACGACCAAACAAACTGATAATCATCTGGTTAAAGTCAAAAGCCAATAAATTTTTCTTCCCGAAATATTGCACTGGCCCCGTGAGCTTCAGTGAAACTGGGTTAAGCTCAACCTGATTAGCAATTTCGCCTCTGTCTGAATCCTGTTCCAAAGTGGAATTAAAGGAAACATGGATTGTTATAAATTTGGGTACATAGAAACCGTTGCCTAATACAATTCCCCCGCTACCTCTGTTTTTCTTAGTGCCAGTGACAAAGCAAAGTTGCCATTTACCGAGCAGAAACTCAAACGGATAAGTCAACTTTTGTTGCTTGGCAGTTTTTTCGGCTTGTAGCAATGCCTTTACTAATATTTCAGCATTAGGACGTATACTTTTTGGTTCTCTATACTTAGCCGCAGCCTGGGATAGCACGTTAACAAAGTCAAATGTCGCTTTAGGTGTTAAATTAGCCGTCATGAAGCCACTCTGGATTTAACTATTTCTTTGATTTTCTGATAGATTGTAGCGTTCATCCGTAAGAAGACACATCTTTCATCCGTAGTATCCGCTAGAAGTATAGACCTCTTGCAAAAGTCCCTAACACCCCTCCCCGGTTGCGGGGACTACGGTGTACACACATCTTGGTAATGAAGCCCCAATCCTGGATTTACCCCCCTTAATCCCCACGGCTGTTTCATTCCATTTCAAACAGGATTTGTCAAGATGGTTAGCAAGAAAATTGTCAGTAAGGGTGACGATGAGATGAACATTTAAGCACTTAAATATCAGTAAAATAGTTCGTTTTATCGACACGCTGGTAACAAAATAACCAATTTAAAATTGCTAGAACCCTTGATTTTTAAAGCTCTTTGGGGAATGAAACAGCCCTGCCTTGTAAAGGGGGGAAACCGGAAAATCTTGTTCCCTCCCCTTTGCAAGGGGAGGGTTAGGGTGGGGTAAAACTGACGCATAAACCAGGTGAGTAAACTACTTCAGACTTGTGTATACACCGTAGCCTTGTAATATCATGTCCGCAGAATTAGTTATGCTAACCACAGTCATTACACCCCACCCCCAACCCCTCCCCGCTTGCGGGGAGGGGAGACAAAGCGTAGCTTTGGCGGGGTGGGGTTCTTTCTTATTTTTGATTTATGCAAGAGGTCTTATGTTGCTCTATTTAAGTTACTAGTGGTAATAGTATTTCTGCATCGAATTCACGTTAGAGTGTTCCAAAAAATAAATGATCCAAAACCCGTCATTGCGTTCGCCCTTGGCGTTCCCGTTGGCGCAGCCTCTCCAAGAGTTGGGTACGAAGCGAAGCAATCCCAGTCATTGCGATTGCTTCGCTTCACTCGCAATGACAATTGGGCATTTTTTTGCTTGGAGTATTCTTAGGTTAATCGCAACAAGAAAAATCTCTTTCTCCCTCTAGCTCTCTGACTCCATATTCCCTACCTTCTACCAGGGATTACCAACCATTGTAAATCCAGCCCAATAATAAGGATGCATAAGTGATTCATCAGCACTGTCAGCAGGTAAAGGCAAATTCCCAACCACTCCTAAACCTTGCACTTGTCCATCCTTGACATAAATTTGCCCTTTGAGCATAGCTACCTGAGCCTGTCTGAGAGCTTCTGCCTTAATTGGAGCTGTCTTTAAGTTCTCATAAAATTTTGTCATCAATGCTGCTGTGCCAGCATCATTAACCGACCAAAGACTAGCAACACTAGTTTTCACACCTGCCAGCACTGCTAAACCCGCAAATCCCAGTTCGGATTCTTCATCCCCTAAAGCTGTTCTACAAGCACTCAGCACGAGCATTTCAACTTCAGGTTCATTCAAGCGCAACTGTCGTAATTGATTCAAGCGCAACTTGTCTTCCCACAGTTGAATATAGGAATTATTCAAAGCGCCGGTAGCAAAATCGGCATGGGTTGCCATGTGAATAATTCCAAAAGGTTGTTGGCGGCGGATAGTTTTGAGATTTTCTAAGGTGGCTTGCTTGTCTAACAATAATTTGCCTTGCCAGAGTTTAGATACTAGTGTTGATAACTCAAGGGGGACTGCTGGTAAAGGCTCTTGTCCCTGAGTACTCTGAGAAACTCCCAGCGCTAAAATTTGAGATTTTTTGATGTCTTTATAGAGGGTATTAGTCAGACTAAGACTAGGCATTAAGCCGATACTGTATTTTTCTACTAGAAACCCCTTTCCATCGTGAAGTGCTGCCATTGGGGTTGAACGTAACCCAATGTCTGGTAAAAAGACCAGATTGTTGATTCCTCTCGCCTGTAAATCTGCCTCTAGTGGTGCAATAATCCAGCGATAAAGTTGTTGAGATGAACGCAAATAACCGGTGCGGCGACGGTTTTGTGGACTAACAATTTGGTCACGAAATTCTTGAGCTACTTGGAGAACTTTGTCTTTGCTTGTTTCTGGGATGCGCTTGCGGATAGGATCGCCTTTTCCGGTTACTACTATTACTTCTAGTTGGTCGCTATTCTTTTCTGCTACGGTATTTAACTGTTTCGTAAATTTTTGATCTTTACCTAAATTTCCCTCTGGTAGAATCTCCACAGGGACAAAACTGATGTAGATAAATGCAGGTTTCACACCAGTAGCTTCTTCAATTTTGCGAGCAATTTCTTTGGCATCATCTAGGGTTTTGATTCTAGGGGTGGGTATGCCTAAATGGTCGGCAAAATCATCTGTGAATTTATCTTCGGGTATGGGGTTGGTATTAAGAACGGGGTTATCAATCTTAGGATTATTAAGGTCAAGGTTATTCGGTTTACCTGGTAGATTGCATTGGAATGTGCAGGGGTCAGGATTTGGAGTCTCAGGATTCGGAGTTTCAGGATTCGGAGTTTCAGGATTCGGAGTTTCAGGATTTGGAGTTTCAGGATTCGGAGTTTCAGGATTCGGAGTAGGAATTTGACTGACGTTGATTCCTATCTGTACAGGTGCAGAAGAGGAAACGCCGTCATTTGCACTAATTACAAAGGCATTTAGTGACCCATTTGTATCTGCTGGAGGTGTGTATACCAAAGTATCGCCGCTAGATAAGGTTGTAACACCAGGGATGACGGGAACGCCATTGACAGTGATATTTCCCGTATTCACGACATCGACCTTGATGGAGGTGATGTCATTATTAACATCGCTGACTAGCGGAGCCAAACTAGAGAACGTTAAGGTAACAGGTTGATTGGTCTGGGTATCGGGTAGCGATGAGTTTGCTGTTAATGTCGGCGGTGTGTTGACAGATGTAATGGTAATGCCGGTTGGTGTACCGCTAGCATCTCCACCATTTGGCAAGACGGGAAAGCTGTTTGAAGCGATTATTGAATTGTCACCTGTAGTGATTGACCCTGCTGTACCATTGACACTTGCATCACCGACAATAAAATCTACATTGTTTGGGCCACCATCATGGCGAATGCTAATAGTACCTCCTGCTGAAGGTTGAACGTTAGTAACTCCTCCACTAGTAAAAAATCCGCCAGTTGCGATCGCTTCACCGGTTCCGATTCCTTGAATCAGTCCGTTGGTTAGCACTTGCACATTACCACCTTGAACTGTGTTTCCATCAACCAAATCGTCTGCTATGGACTGGGTGTTGATGTTGGTAAAACGAATATTGCTGCCAGCAGTATTGGTAGTCTGTAAAGTAACGTTGCCACTTGTAACATTTGCAATACCATCGACTTCAATGGCGATCGCTGAGGCGTTAATGGCATCATTAACGGTGATATTATCTCTAGCAGTTAAACTGACTGCGCCAGCTGCGCCTGTAAAATCGCCACCTGAAAACTTGGCTACAGATGAGTTAATTGCCCCTGTGGTGATACTGCCTGCGGTGGTTGTTACTTGTACATCGCCACCCGTACCTAAGCCACCAGCATCATTGGAAGAGGAATTAATGGTATTTGTAAGAATATTGCCTGCCGCAGTCAAAGTTACGGTTCCACCTGTGGCATTGCCAACCCCTCCACTATCGCTGGTGTCGATCTGATTTAGGGTAATTCCACTATTGCTGCTGACTACTTGAACATTACCTGCTGAGTAGCCCTGTCCACTGGCAATGATGTTGCCTGCACTAATGTTGCCACTCGCAAACAAGTTTATATCCCCGCTTCTATTGAAATCAATAGTTGTGTCTAGATTTCCTAGTGATAAGCTAGCTCCCGAAATGTTAATGGCTCCTCCGGTTGTGACGATTGTGTTGGTAGGATTAACGAAGTTTACAGAACCGGTTTGTGAACTCAGGCTGAAGCTACCGCCATTACCCAAGTTTAATGTAGCCACACCAGGGGTAGTCACTCCTGGCGTCGCTCCGGTGATGTCATTGATGGTAATGTTGCCTGTGGCTTGTAAGTTGATATTTGCACCTGAAGCTGCGATCGCACCCCAAGAAACGGTATTAGCCCCAATATCTGCATCGCCAAAGGCAATATTGTCTGCTGTAGCATCAAAATCACCCGTCCCTGCTGCACCATCGATAATTGTCAATGTGCTGGGGTCTAGCAATAAAGTGCCAAAGTTGCCATTGATGGCTGAAGTATTTACTAAACCGTTAAAATTTAAGAAATTTTTGCCTGATACTTCTACAAAACCACCATTGCCGACATTTGCTCCTCCACGAGCCGAAATTTTTCCAAAAAACTGGGTTGTGTCGTTACCCCAAACAATTACCCGTCCGCCATTTCCATTCAAATTACTATCAGCATTAATGACGGATTTTGAGTCCACATAAGTCCGATCTGCGTTCGGTAAAGTCCCTCTACCTTGATAATCTCCACCAATTAGCACAGTACCGCCGCCATTATTCCCAGAGGCGTTAATATTGGCATCAATCACTGCGACTTTTTTACCCAAAGCAGTTACCGTACCGCCTGTTTGACTCGATGCACTTACTTTCCCAGAAACAATTGTTGTACCTGGAGTTGTGGGAATTGTCACATTAGAGCCTGTCAATTTTACAGTTCCATCAGGATTGGCAGTTAACCCTGTGTTACCAATTGTGAGCAATTCTGGTAAAGAGGCGATGGGAATTGTCCAGTTATTGGGTTGGTTGCTACTAGAGGCGAGGGGCTGAATTTCTAGACTCAACAGATTTCCTGGCTGACTGAGACGCACCCAATTTTGTCCTGGTACTGATGTAACAGTAATCTGCCCTCCTGGTGCTGAAAGTTGCCCGGTGTTGACTAAAGTACCGCCTAATAAATTCAAATTTTGCCCAGTACCTACTGCCAAATTTCCAGCATTTGCGATCGCTCCTGGCTGGTTCATACTAAAGGCAAATCCGTTGGGGTTTCCAACTAAATTTATGTAGTCATTCACACCGATGGCGTTAAACCAACTGCTGCCAAAGCCAATGCCGTTAGCTGTTGTCACAGTGAAAGCACTAGGTACATTTAAGCTAGCGTTTGCTCCAAAAATAAATCCGGCTGGATTCATCAAGAAAAGGTTAGCATTGCCACCTGTTACCTGAATTAAACCATTGATAACCGAGGCATTTCCGCCTGTAATTCGACCAAGGATATTTTGTAACGCTGGATTAGCTTGAAAGTTGGCGATTTGTTCTGGTGAAATCCCAAATTGTTGAAAGCTGTGAAAAAGATTTGCACCATCTCTAGAAGTTGTGCCGCCAGTAATATCAAGTCGATTGCCGTTGGGTGTAATAATTGTGTTTGTCCCGTCAGCAGCAGGAACTATTTGTTGTGCTTGGGCTAATCTGGGACTTACTAGCGAGGCAATAACTAGGACTGAAGCGGCGATATTAGACAATAGACCTCTTGCACAAGTCCCTAACACCCCACCCCCAACCCCTCCCCGCAAGCGGAGAGGGGAGACAAAGCGTAGCTTTGGCGGGGTTAATAAAGATTTTTTGCGGCGTAATATGAAGCGACCTGTGGGCAATTCTACATCGATTTGTAACTTGTCTGCTAATCCGCGTCGCCAAAGTGCTTGAGCGATCGCTCGTTTAGACCAGAGGATTTGTTCTTTTTGTCTAATAACAGAGATGCTTTGAGAATGATTTCGGTAGAAATAGAGTGGCTCTTTGACTCGTAGCACTTGGGCTACTTCTGAAAGTCGCAGACATAGGTCATAATCATAGGCACTACAAGAGAACGATTCGTTAACACCTCCCACTCGGTCATAAACCGATCGCCGCATCAAGCGGAAGTGAAACGTCATGAAATCTACCAACAGACCTTCTTCAGAGTAAGCTATGTTACAGCGATGACCGTAGCTGATAACTTTACTATCTTGATCGATATTTAAGTAGTCGGTGTAAACAAATCCTGTTTCTGGATGGCTGTTGAGGAGTGTAGCGGTTTGGGCGAGGGCGGTAGGGGCTAGGATATCATCACTGTCTACAATACCAATGTAAGCGCCACTAGTTTGGGCGATCGCTGCCTTACAAGCCGCAGCAACTCCTTGATTGTCTGCCTCCACCACCCGCACTCGCCGATCTTTTTGAGCATAAGCTTTAGCGATCGCCACCGATCCATCTGTAGAGCCATTATCCCAAATCAATAACTCAAAGTTTTGCCATGTCTGCGCTAAGACGCTAGCGATCGCTTCTTCAAGGTAAGACTCCCGATTGTAATTGACGATGACAATGGAAATCAGTGGTGACATCGAAGTTTTCCCAAGTTTTTTACCTGTTACCACAATATAATGCTAGGGACTATCACTTAGAAGAAATCGCTGTTAATTATAGTTTTAGTTACAAATCTTTTGAAATTTGAATATCAAAAATATGATATTGAAATACTCATACAGCCATAGCATACTCCAAAATCAAAATCAGCCCAGTCGTTAAATAAGGCACTCCACTGAAGAGAAATGAGAAAAGAAACAGAAACTGGTGTTCAGCCTAGAGCAACGACTCAGCAAAAAATTGTCTATTTCTCTCATCAGTTAGACAATTGGCGGAGTTTGGCAATTACTAAATGCAGTAAGCACAGTTTCAGTTTTCGGTGCAGCTTGCTAATTCTGCCTGCGGTCTGGATTTTAACTGCAAATGGACTGAGAGCTACAGCTAATATTTTTACACCTGACTCGATTCAAAATAGCAGTCAGTCAGAGTTACAAATAGTACAAGAAACAGAATCGACCCCGGCAACTAACCCGAACCCACAACCAGAAACACCACAACGGATTCGGGTTCGCAAAATTCAGGTTGTAGGTAGCACAGTTTTTAAGGAAAATGATTTTAATCCAGTAGTAAAACCGTTTGAAGAACGGGATTTAACTTTAGAAGAAATCAGACAAGCCGCAGATGCCGTTACCCAGCTTTACCTAAATAAAGGCTATATAAATTCCAGAGCAATTCCAGACTCTCAACAATCAAGTACCGCAGATGGTGTTGTGGTAATTCGGGTGTTGGAAGGGCGTTTAACAGAGATTGACATCCAAGGGACGCGGCGATTAAACCCATCTTATATTCGTAGTCGCATCCAACTAGGTGCTGGTATTCCTCTGAATACTGGTAAGCTCGAAGAACAGTTGAAATTATTGCGACTCGATCCCTTATTTACAAATGTGGAAGCGAGTTTGCGTCCAACGGGTAAAGTTGGTCAAAGTATTCTCATTGTCAGAGTTGAAGAGGCAAAAACTTTAATTGGTAGCTTGGGTGTAGATAATTATTCGCCTCCCAGTATTGGAGCGGAAAGATTGGGTGTTGAATTGCGATCGCGCAATTTAACTGGTATGGGAGATGAGTTAGCAGGCTCCTATTACCATACACTCTCTGGTGGTTCCGATGCCTTTGATTTTAGTTATCAGGTTCCCGTGAACGCCATGAACGGCAAAGTGCAGATTCGAGCCGCATTTAATCGCAACGAAATTACTGAGCCACCCTTTGATGCCTTTGACATTCGGGCAAACCAGGATCTTTATGAAATCAATTATCGTCAACCATTGATGCGATCGCCCAGAGAAGAATTTGCCTTATCTTTAGGATTTACCTATCAAGATGGTCAAACCTTCCTGTTTGATAACCTCGCAACTCCCTTTGGTATTGGGCCTGATGCCAATGGTGTTAGCCGCACCAGTGTAATTAAATTTGGTCAAGATTATATCAGGCGCGAACCTCAAGGAGCTTGGTTTTTGCGATCGCAATTTAATTTTGGCGTTGATATATTAGATGCAACTATCAACAATGACCCCATACCCGATGGTCGCTTTTTTAGTTGGCTAGGTCAAATACAGCGCGTGCAGCAACTCAGTAACGATCATCTATTGCTCATTCAAGCAGACTTGCAGCTGACACCAGATAGTCTTTTACCTTCCCAGCAATTTGTGATTGGCGGCGGACAATCGGTAAGGGGATATCGCCAAAATATCCGTTCTGGGGATAATGGATTTCGGGTAGCGATCGAAGATCGGTTTACAGTCCAGCGCAATGAATCTGGATTATCGACAATTCAACTTGCGCCATTTGTGGACATGGGAGCCGTCTGGAATCAGTCTGATAACCCCAATCCGCTACCCAATCAAACTTTTTTAGTGGGCGCAGGCTTAGGATTATTGTGGAATCAGGCAATGGGAATTGATAATCTCTTTTTGCGCCTCGATTATGGATTTCCATTTATCGATCTGAGCGATCGTGGTAATAACGCTCAGGATGATGGCTTTTACTTTAGCCTTCGCTATCAACCCTAGCTAAAGCCTATGGTAATCATAACTAATTCTGCGGGTATGAGATTATTTGAGCCGCATTTGAGCAAGTCGAATTTAATCAGCAAAATGCTATTTCACTTATTCCTTTTAGTGTTTTCCGTAAGTAATATGCCATTTGACTTACTCCTTTTGGTAGATGAGGTACTTAATTTTGGTAGAAGAGGTACTTATTTCAGTATTTTCCACAGTTAATTACCTGTTCTTCTGCTTTATCCTAATCTTGAACTAAAAAATTAACTTCTTTCTTCAGGAATTTGAATTTTATCCTGTGTATATACACAAGAAGAAAAGTTTTAGTTTATAAATTTAATAAAGGATTATAAGAAAAAACTTATGACGCAACCTAACTCGCAAGACAAAAACAGCCTTCTTTACCCTCGCAGCCGGTATTATGGTAAATTTCAGCCAGAGAATTTGGTATTTAATGCCAACCTTCAAGAATTCTCTCAAAAAATTAGTTACATCACTGGACTAGAAACAGGGGGTAAATTGTCTCAGGAAGAGGCTTACCAGCAGATTAAGTCACTCTGGAAAGAGTTGAAAAATAGCAAAAAGCAACTATCTATTGGCGGAAATAGAGAAATTTAAACTAATGTGAAGGAGATATTGGGAATTATTATTAAATCTATTGCAAAAATACTATTGCAAAAATACTTGAACCGCCAAAGACTCAAGTCTCTAGCTAATAGTAAAAGTCCGT
Organism: Nostoc sp.; assembly: GCF_036918015.1. Classification (GTDB taxonomy): domain Bacteria; phylum Cyanobacteriota; class Cyanobacteriia; order Cyanobacteriales; family Nostocaceae; genus Nostoc. Next base: position 6,416 of record NZ_JBALEO010000043.1, on the reverse strand, counting down.
TAAAACCGACTAAAATTACTGTCATTAGCCAGTTCCAAACGACTTGAGTTATTAGCCCAGAAATTGATTTTAGGGCGGTTTTTTGGCCTTTGTCAAGAAGTCTTCTTTTTCGTCAGATGTCTAGTTAATTACCTTCTAGCAAAGTCCAGAAATAACCATCTGGTGCAATAAAGGAGAAACTCGTTTCGCCAAATTCATTACTAATAATGTCTGTAACTTTTTGTGCAGTACTCGCCTTGATGCGATCGCTATATTCCTGTATTCCCTTAACCCGATAGGTATATAAAGACATACCCAAACTACCTGGTTGGGCCGCTTCAAAGCGTGATTCTAAATTAATAGATTCTGGAAATCGAACGATATAAAGTCTACCACTACGTGTAGCCATCAGGTCAGACTTAGAAGAACGAGGATCGTCAAAGGTAGTCACAATAAACTTTTCACCAGGATTAAGGTCAAAAATATCTTTACCTGCGGGCGAAGATTCATAACTAGTTTCAACACCATCACGCACGCGCAGCAAACCCAAAACTTCTTCATAAAACTTCAGGGTTTCTTTGCTGTCATCTTGAACGATGATTCCTATATGGGTAAATTGACTAGTCTTGAGAGGCGCATTCTGGTTAACTTGTCCGTAATGCGGTAGTGTATAACCAAACCGTTGAAACAAAACTTGTCTAGCTAAAGGTTGTAGCAGCAACATTTCTCGCACACCAACTGCTGGCTCAAGAAAAGGACGGCTTTTTCTATCTTTGTTATAGATGACTTCCCAATAAGGGTTAGAGTACCTAATAGGGAAACCTGCTGCTTTTGCATCCTCTATATGATTTAAAATACTCAAGACATCCGCAGTTAAACTTGTTGCCCAGCGATTTCCCTTAATTTTCATTGACGCTATTCCCAAACCTTCATTGGTGGGATTTTGCCAAACCATCAGCCGAATCAAACCATGATCTGCATTTTGGTGGTAGAGGCGAATTGAGCGTAAAGACGAATTCACCCCATATAATTGATGGGCTACATCTGCGGTTAATTCACCCACTTCACCAATGCGATAGCCAAATTGCTCCCAATAGTGAATTGCAGAAATTGGCTCTGGAATGCCGATACAGACTTCATAAATACCTTCAATAGCGGTTTGTTGTTCTTGAGTCATAATCAGTGCTGAGTTAGGAATATAGATGCGATGAATCAGAGACGCGATGAATCAGAGACGCGATGAATCGCGTCTGTACAAGAGTATGAGTAGAGACGCGATTCATCGCGTCTGTGTTTACAAAAGTATCTCAGAAAGAATCTGGAAAACAACAACCTTTTTTTGTAGCTTATGATGTACTTACAAAAGTGAGATATCTAATATATAAAGTTCAAAGTTCTTCTGATTACACGTAATTAGCGATCGCAATCAAATTTTTCAACAGGAGTTAAGCTATGACGCAGCGACTGACTCAAGAGCAATTATCACAAATAGTTACAGAAGTACAAGGTCTGCAATTGCGTCGGGAAGCGGAACTAGACCAACGGCAGGTTAAAGAAATTTTACAGGAGTTGAATTTACCGCCAGAGTTACTAGATGAAGCGCTAATTCAGTTAAATCGCCGCCAAGCACTGGAAGTACAACAACGCCGGAATCGATGGATTACCTCTGGAGTGGTGGCAGTTATAGTGGTTGTCATTGCATCTACAATATTTTTCATGCAGCAGCAAAGTTCTACACTTTCCCGTGTTTCTACTCAACAAGACCGCATCACTTTGACACAAGATAATGGCGGCGACTTAAAGACAATTTCTCGCCAAACCAATCCAGAAGTGTTGTATCATGTCACTCTAAAGGATGCACCTTTGGGTAAAAAGCTGGCTCTCTCTTGTAATTGGATTGACCCAAGTGGTCAAATTGTCAAGCAAAACAACTATCAAACCCGCGAGATTAATACGTCTGTCTGGGATACCCAGTGTCGCTACACTATTAACCCGGCTGCAACTGTTGGCAATTGGAAAGTGCAGATGTTTCTAGAAAGTCGGCAGATTAGCGATGCAACTTTTGAAGTTAAATAGTCCAGATGGGTATCCCGCATCACTTTCTTGGCTATTGGGGTTACGGCGCTCAACAGGAGTTGGAAGCGCTGTTAACTAGTGTTGTGGAAAACCTCTCTCCAAACCTCTCCCCTTGTAGGGGAGAGGCTTTGAACTTTCCCCCTTCCCTGCAAGGGAAGGGGGTTAGGGGGTTAGGTCAGAAAAATTATTTCTCTCTACAAGAAAATTATCCTCTTCCCATCTGGAATGTTGTTTACATAGGAATCGATGGCAATTCCCCACCGCAACAAAATCAAATTGCTGCCATCTCCGCATCAGGATTATTTAGTTCACCCGATGCTTGGGTAAGTCTCCAAGAAAACAACTGCCTAATTTTGGGAAGGGAACCTTTCGGAAGAGTTCCTTTGTATTGGACTCAGCAAGGACAAATAATCTGGTTTGCATCCCAACTGCAATTACTTTTACCGATTTTGCAACAGTCAGAAGTTAGCATTCCTGGATTATATGGCTATAGCTGTTTTTCTTACGTTCCTACACCCTTAACTCCTATTAAAGGAGTGTTTGCAGTGACGGCGGGAACTGAATTAGTTTGGCAGAGCGATCGCCAATCAGGTAAGCTGCAAACACCTGAATCTAAAAAAATCCACTCATGGCGGGAAGCGCCAGAACAGTTAACAGATGAAGCTACAGCAATTACTAAATTGCAAACTCTCCTTAAAGATTCTATTGAGCGACAAATTGCAGATTTAAAGGATGAGCCTGTTGGGGTGTTTCTCTCTGGCGGACTCGATTCTTCAGTGGTGGCGGCGCTGCTGGTACAAGCAGGGGTGAAAGTCCGCGCTTACACTTTAGATTTTGGTGACGCAGGTATTCCAGAATATCGCTATGCTGAACAAGTCGCCGAGTTTCTTAAAATTCCGCTTGTTAAAGTTGCAGTAACCCCCAGTTCGATCGAGAATGCCTTAATTCCGACTGTGCAAGCATTGGATTTACCCTTTGGCGATGGCGTGTGTGTGCCGTTGTATCTCCTGTCAGAGAGAGCGAGTCAGGAAACTCAGGTAATTTTTAATGGCGAAGGTGGAGATCAATTATTTGCCGGTTGGACGAACAAACCTTTAATTGCCGCAGGTGTTTATCAAGCAGAAAATCCCGCTGGACAGGAAACTTTTATTCAGCAATATCTCCGCACCTTTCACCGTCTTGGGGGATACGAATCTCAAGTTTATCAGCCGGAGGTTTATGCACAGATCCAAAATTTGCATCCTGAAGATTGGTTGTTAACAGCTCTTGATCGCAATGAATGCCCATCTTTGCTGCATCGCTTGCGCCGTGCTAGTTTGATGCTCAAAGGAGCGCAGAATATCCATCCCCGTGCCACTGCATTGGGGTTTGCTCATGGGTTGTGGGTGCGATCGCCTTTTTGTGATTTACCTTTAGCTGAATGGACATTCCGCCTATCTGGAGAACTCTGTTTGCAGGCTGCTTGTGAAAAATATATCCTCAAACGGGCTGTAGAAAATTGGCTGCCACCCGAAATTGTCTGGCGACAAAAACGTGGTATGGGGGTTCCTTTGACTTCTTGGTGTTTAAATGATTTTTGGCATCAACTCGGCATTTGGCTCAATCCAGAAAGACTTCGCGCTCACAATCACTTTTATCCTCACATTGCGGCACAAATCGTTGAAGGCAATCTAGGAGCAGCTATTCAAGGCCGTCGAATTGGTGAAACACTCTGGTTACTAATTATGTGGCAACTTTGGCGATCGCACGTTTTAAATGAAAAACAAAGTAAACAATCTTGGGATCATCCCTTTTGGTTACATCGTTGGCTATGGAGAAACTACAAAATAATTCGTAATTCGTAATTCGTAGTTTACTGTATCAGTATTTTTGGTAAATGGTATCAAATAATTTGACTCAAAATCCTCCTAATCTCCCATTCTCTAAAGAACTTGCTCAGGAATTACTGAATAACTACGGTTCTCCGCTTTATGTTTATAATGGCGATCGCTTGCGCGAAACTATTGAGCGGATTAGCAAAGCAGTCAGTTATCCGCGCACGCAATTTCGGTTTGCCAGTGTTACTAATGGCAACATTGCGCTGTTAAAAATTTTTCGTTCCTTTGGGTGGGGACTTCACGCCAATACACCAGGAGATATTTATTTAGGATTGCAAGCTGGTTTCGATCCTCGTGAGATTGTTTATAGCGGCAGTAATTTGAATCAAGCTGAGATGCTACAAGTCCTGAGTTGGGGAGTTACAACACTTAATCTCGATAGCCTCGCTCAATTACAGTTGTGCTGTGAAGTTTTGCCCAAACGCAGAGAGAAATCGATTCGGCTGGGTTTACGTCTCAATTTGCCGGAAATTACCGGAGATAGCCGCATTGGTGTACGTCCAGAGGAATTTGGTGATGCGATCGCTATAACTGGTGAGGCTGGATTAAAGCTGAGTGGTTTACACTTCTATCGAGGGACGGGAACTAACGCCACAGCCGCTTTTACCCAAGCAATCGATACAGTAATCGCCACAGCACAAAAGTTACCTGATTGGGAATATTTAGATTTTGGTGGTGGTTTTGGCTATCCTTATCACCACAACAAAACAGCCTTTGACTGGGAAATATTTGGGGCTGAGTTAACCGAGAGAATTACTCGTTTAGGACGGGAAATTGATTTGGTGATTGAACCGGGACGAAGTGCGATCGCTGGATGTGCAACTTTGCTTGCTCAAGTTGTTTCTGTAAAATGGCAAGGAGAAAAACAGATTGTTGGAGTTGATACCACCGTTGCAAATCTTTCAGTACCCTCAGTACACGGCGGCTACCGAGAAATTATCACTTGGAAACAAGCAGACAATCCATTCACAACAGATATTTGTGGTAACACCACATATTCACGAGATTATCTAGGGAAAAATTGCCAACTCCCAGTTTTAGAAATTGGTGATATCGTTGCCATTCTAGATGTCGGTGCTTATGGTTATGCAATGTCGTCTCACTTTTTACACCGTCCCAAACCTGCGGAAGTCTTGCTAGAAAATGATACACATCGCTTGATTCGTCGGCGGGAAGAATACAGTGTTTTATTAACAAATCAGGTGCTAGATAGTTCCCCCCTTTTTAAGGCTACGGTGTATACACAACTCGAATTACCCCCCTTAATCCCCCCTTATAAAGGGGGGAAAGAAGAAATCTAGTTCCCTCCCCTTTATAAGGGGAGGGTTAGGGTGGGGTAAAACCTTGGTTAATCAATCAGCTATTTCAGGTGTATACACCGTAGCTTTTTAAGAGGGGATTAAGCCCAATCTCAACCGTATTGACTAACAACGAATAACTAACATCAAAAAACCATTATGAAGTGTATTAACTGCGGAACTGACAATAAACTAAAAGACCGGACAGCTAATCAAGGTCGGTGTATAAAATGCAATCATACCTTTGCTTTTGAACCGACCAGTATGAGTAGTGTGAAGATTACTGATCCTTTTTTTGCAAAGGCGATCGCTGACATTTCTGCAAATAGCACCTTATTTTTTACACCCAAACAACTACTTTATTTTCTAGATAATCGTTTAAGAAAAAGCTCAAAGTCAATTTCACGATTTGGCTGGCTACTTCCTTTTTTATTTATTAACTTTGTTACATCATTAACGATTTTTATACCGATAATAGTAAATCTTGCATTTATTAATTTCTTTCATGAAAGTAGCAAATCAACTAAACTCAATCTTGTAAGTCGCAAACAGTATGCGAGGAATTTACAAATCATAGGAGTAATTATCCTTTCCATAGGAATTCTGGCTTTAAAGTCATTTCCCCTCTTTGTCATTATTGTGATTATAGGAATGCTGGCTATATATTTAGGAACTCGACAGATAGGGCGAATTCAATTATTAACACAAGACTTTTTAATTTCTGAATCTCAGATTAAAGATTGGCTAAATCGCTGGCAGCAAATCAATGGTTCAATTCTCAAAATTCTTCCTTCGCCAAACCAGGAAAATAAACCAGCTACGGTTAATCCTGACGTAACAGCTTACAGCTTTGATAGATTAGTTGTTTGTGATACTGCTAGTATTGCTCAACTATTAATTGCTAATAATTTCCACTTTGAAAACAACTGTGCAATTCTCAGCATTACTGGATATCCTCAAAGCATTTTTGACACCACAATGCAAATGCTGCGCCGCAATCCCGAATTGAAAGTCTATGCAATACATGATTGCAATCCACGAGGAATTGGTTTAGTTCATAATTTGAGAACCAATGCTAATTGGTTTTTCAATACTGGACTTTAGACTAAAGGTGAGCGATCAGTAAGTGAGAGGGTGGGCAAAAAATAAAGGGATGCCTGTAATCACAAGCACCCCAGTAACGGAA
>NZ_JBALEO010000042.1:0-88927 GCF_036918015.1 Nostoc sp. | reverse complement strand
TGTAATTTGTGATTAGCGCGAAAGCCTGAATTTTCGTTAACTTTTTTCTAATTTATGGATCAAAATTTTTCTCACATTATGATTCAAAGCATAGTTACCACAGACCTTATAAGTCTGTAAGGCAGAGATTTACGACTTCTCTAATACCAATTCAAAAAACGTTTGCAATAGATAGGGCATCCAAAATAAAATCATAGCCTCAACATTATTCAGGTTGATAATGTTGAGGCTATTAGTATGACAAGCGGCAAATTATGTCAATAATTGTTGATAAACAGAACTTACGCATTGACAGGTAAGACAAAAAGTGCGTAAGTTCTAAATTAGTTAATTCAATTTAATTTATTACAAAGCACTGCGGCTAGTTAACGCATTCCACAAGAAGACTGCAACAATTGCACCCAGAACTGCCACTGCAATACCGGGAATACTCAAAGAGGGAGCCGCTAAAGCAAAGCTTCCTGTACTGAAGAATACACCCAAACTACCACCAATAAAAGCACCAACGATTCCTAATAAAATTGTTGCTAAAATTCCGCCGCCTTGATGACCGGGGTAGATAGCCTTTGCGATCGCACCAGCAATTAGACCTAAAACAATCCAAGCAAGAATATTCATTGTTTTTATTTGATAAACGTTTTTTAGTGACAAATACACAATAGCAATCCAAATATTGACATTCAATCTACCAACAGAAGCAATTACTAATAGCCTTGAGGATGAACGCTATTACTTCTCGTGATGAACTCCCTTTATTGAGATGAATAATAAAAAAAAGCTCCTAGTAAGTCTAAAACCAGGAGCTAATAAATTCATTGCTTGATAATTGCAGTATATGCATTTTTAATGATTGTTCTCATCTACTTGCAGCATTGAACTCAGGTTTGAAAGCAGATACTCTTGTAGGTTCGCGCTTTTTACTCAACTTGTAGAATTCTGGTGCTGTAAGAGGTTTGCGCTTAGGGATTGGCGTAGCAGCTTAGTAAGCTAATCAGCATTAAAGTTGCATAATCAGGGCGGGCAAGATGCCCACCCCCACAAGACATTGAGAAAATTTTAATATGCAAATTAAATGTGTTTTAGCTTAAACGGCAATTGCCTGTACTTGCATTAGTGTTAAACAATAAAACCAACTGCTTTGCCAATTTATCGTTCTTGCATTTCTTGCTGACGCATGGGCATAGCGTCAATTTGCTCAAAAATTGCTGTCGCTGGCACTGGTGTAGTTTCTTGGCGCTTAACACCACCATCTTTGCCAATCAAAATGACGCGAAAATTTTGTTTATCAACCCCAAAGCGATTTCGCAAATTGGCAGCAGAAGACTCATCTATTAACTGTCCGTTGGCATAGCTTTTATCTGTTGCCAAGACTTTAACTAGAACTAAATCCCGATCTTTAAAATCGTTTTGGCGCTGGTTAAATACCTGCATCTGTTGCTGATAGTTATGGTTATCAACAGACGGTGCAAAGATTAGTAGCACCCGGTTTTGCCATTTTTGAGAATTGAGATTAAATGAAGACATTTTGATAGTATGGGTTGAACCTTGGACAGTATCGGCAATGCTGACGGGCGATAGGACTATAGATGCGGCGATCGTCAGAGCGATTAATACTGAGTTATTCACTTTGGAGGTTGTTAGGCTCATAATGTAGACTATGACATGAATAAGGTTTGATAAAATGTCAGAAGCTTGGACAGACTCTTCTCAACTGCAACAGTGGCATCAAGGTATTGAAATGGCTAACCGCAATAACATTTTCTGTCATTGTCGTAGTTGTAGCTATGAATGGGTGGACTCTGTGATGGATGCAGTCTGTAGCAAATGCGGCAGCAAAGATGTTGAATATATCTCGTGCTGGCAGTTTCCAGATGATTGAATGAGTATTGAGAATGTAGCCGATAAAATAGCGATGTCTACGACGGGCTGCGCCTACGCTACTTTTGACATTTCCTCAGAGAATTCTGGGTGATTACTTTGTTAAGCTGCGGTAATGTCTGCCTGCTTGTGCATCTAAAGCGGAATTTGAAAAAATACTCCAGCTTTTCAGATAGATCAACGGTTAACAGTACTCATGTCAGGATAGCGATCGCCAGCTGCCACATTTTTTGGTGCAACTGTTTCCAGTCGATTCAAATCTTGTTCAGTCAGGATAATTTCGGTAGCTGCAACATTCTCCTCCAAGTAAGTACGGCGTTTTGTACCAGGGATTGGGACAATATCTTCTCCTTGAGCGAATAGCCATGCTAAAGCAAGCTGACTAGAAGTTACTCCTTTTTCGCTGGCGATCGCTTTGACTTGCTCGACTAATTGCAGGTTTTTATAAAAATTCTCACCTTGAAAACGAGGAGAATTTCTTCGATAGTCATCCGGTGCAAGATCGTCAGGGCTAGCGATCGCACCTGATAAAAATCCTCTTCCTAATGGGCTATAGGGAACAAACCCAATTCCTAATTCCCGCACGGTAGGTAAAATTTCATCCTCTGGCTCTCGACTCCAAAGAGAGTATTCTGTTTGTAGTGCAGTAATCGGGTGAACTGCTACAGCCCGTCGAATCGTCGCGGGGGCAGCTTCCGAAAGCCCCAAATAACGCACTTTTCCCAGCTTGACTAACTCTGCCATTGCCCCAACAGTATCTTCAATGGGGACAGTTGGATCTACACGATGTTGATAATAGAGGTCAATTACTTCCACTCCCAGACGTTTTAGCGAGGCATCGCAAGCTTGATGGACATATTCTGGTCTACCATCAACCCCTTTAAAGCCACCATCTTCAGTACGGACATTGCCAAATTTAGTTGCTAAAACTACTCGATCTCGGCGATCTTTAATTGCTCTGCCTACTAGTTCCTCGTTGGTAAATGGCCCATACATATCAGCAGTATCAAGAAAATTCACTCCAAGTTCTAATGCTCGATGAATTGTCGCGATCGCCTCAATTTCATCACGACCGCTATAAAACTCAGACATTCCCATGCAACCAAGTCCGATAGTTGAAACTTCTAACCCTTGTTTGCCTAGCTTTCTGGTTTTCATAAAATAATTTCCTACTCAGTAATTGGTCTTAGAATATTACCCTTTTCAGCATTATCCCTTTCCCTTCCACCAAGTCATCTATTATTAGAAGTATTTACTGATATAAGTAGGTTGATTTGCGGGTACTTCACATTCATTTTACCAGCCGTGTTAAAACAGCTTTCTAGCTTACGCACATTTATTATGTATTTTCTAGTAAATTACTAGCCAGTTGTAAAGAAGCGATGACCAAAAGCTGTAAATTGGCTGCTGAGTTATTTTTACAGCGTTGGGTCAACAACTGGCGATTTGTGGTTGTTCTGTTCTGTATCTTATTTAAACTGCAAAATACAGAGTTGTGATGCCAAATTGCCAGAACCTTGAACATGGTATCGTCACTTCAACTTTGTCTTAGAGGAGAAGTGGATAGAGTTGATGGCAGTTTGGTCAAATACCTCCACCAATTTAAGAGACAACTTTTAGTAAAAGTTCGTTAAGCACGCACAATAATGGTCGGTTGTTACATACACCAGTCTGATTTTTATTCGTCAGAATGTAGTGGTGCAATCTATTGCACTCTTACAAAAGCTAAATTCAGAGGTAAACTATGTTTCCTTTTTGGGGTAATCCATGTTATGGAAGCGAACCCATTTCGCACAAAGCTAGCTTAGAGCGGAAATTAAAATTCTTAATTTGGCTGCGAGATGATTTAGAGTCCAAACTGGCTGGTATTAATGCTTCTATTGATACCATTCGTCAGCAAATAGAACGTTCAGACTCATCTATTTAGAACTTAGCTGATATAGCAATTCATCTCATCACCTACCCAATAAGCAGGTGATGAGATGAATTGCAAGTGAATTGACGACTATTAACCAGTCAACTTAATGACACCTTGGCTAACTAGAGATTCAAGCTGAGAATGATGCTGTGTTTGCTCTCGTAGCAACTTGAGTTGCTGGTAACTGAGAATGTGTAATCCTGGCCGGACAACATAACCTTCAATGGTAATGCTTTGTGGCTGCTGGCTATCGGTGCGATTGTAGCTAATTGAAGGCATATTTACAAAGGGTAAGTCAGAACTGATTAGTAGAAGAGAGTTTGATTCTTCACTCTCTTACAGCTTCACACAAGTTCCTCTTAAAGGGTGACTAAAGGTTGAGTTTGTCCCTCAATATTGAAAGAAACACGATATCCCCAAGCTAATTGGTATACAAAGCAGGTAAAGCTGACTTGATTAGAAGGGGGTTCCTTTTTCTTTTTTTTGTCGTTTCAATGCTTCTTCGTACCACTCTAATTCATCCAAAAATTGACCGACTCTTTTGGTCAAAGCAGCTTCCTGTGAAACACCGGCTTCATCCAGAGAGTCTCCAATTTTAGAAATAGCAAAAATGCTTGAAATAGTAGCCATTCCCATCTCTGAAAGAAAAGCACGTAACTGGATGGCTGCCCGCACTCCTCCAAAGCTACCAGCCGAGTAACAAACAATACCAGCAGGACGGAAAAAATATTCTTCTAGATAGTGATCCATCAGGTTGCTTAACCCTGGTTGAATGGAATGGTTGTACTCTCCTGCAACAACTACAAAACCGTCTGCGGTTCGGATATGTTCTGCTAGTTCTTCCATCTTTGCAGGAGCCTGACCTTTGCCATATTCTTTATACATCCGGTCTAAGATACCAAAGTCATACTCCTTTGCATCCGCAAAAATTACCTCATGGTTTCTTTGGTTAAGCTGGTTAATCATGAATCTAGCAGCTTTGATGCCCTGGCGATCGCTCCTGTAGGAACCATAGAAGACTATTGTTTTGAATTTCACGATCGATGATTTTTAATAACTAAATAGTTTTAAGTCTAGGGATACCACCAACAAGCAATCATACACCACAGATTCGCACCCGCCCCCAATCTTTTCCAGCCTTGGGCAGCACTAGTTTTCACAACCTTTTGCAATTTTTGGAGAATGTCTTATGTGGTGGTGTCAGTGACTGGTGTATATAGCGGTTCTCGGCCCTTGTGAGTGTACAAGAACCCCACCCCCAACCCCCTCCCCGCTTGCGAGGAGGGGGCTAAGATGTACCTCATGTGATTAGGAAATGCTGTATACATCTATATTATTATCGGTGACTGACACCAAATCAGCGAACAGTAAAAAGTTTACACTACACCTCTTGCAAAAGTCCCTAACACCCCAACCCCTCCCCGCAAGTGGGGAGGGGAGACAAAGCGTAGCTTTGGCGGGGTAGGGTTCTTTCTTATTTTTGATTTATGCAAGAGGTCTACTCAACACAAAGTCTCAAGCTCTGACTCTCCAGTGATAACTGATAACTGATTTACTCACTGCCCCAAAATTAACTCACGACAATCTTGTAGGTCAACAGACTAATAGACACACTTCCGGTTTTCCTTCGACTCAACCCAAAGAGTTCAGCTTCAAATCAAACTTTATCAATAACTTTTGGGCGATGTCTACAACGATCTACGCTTATGCTTTAGCTATTTTATTGTCAAGTCAATCTCTGCGATTAATAGGTGTGAGCTTTGTGAGGGTAAGCTGGAAATCGTCTTGTTGGGCGGATAGCGAAGTCAATCTCTGTGATTAATAGGTGTGAGCTTTGTGAGCGCATAATTTACACCGTTTGCCAATCACTCACCACTTCAAGGTTAACCTATACCTACCACTGACCCAACTCCATTGCAGTAAGGCTCACCATCAAAAATTGGGAGATTTTACAAAAATATTTTTCAAGGGTGATTTAAGTAAAGCATTTGGGAACAATCTATGGAACTCAGGTTTTTGTAGGTACTTAGAAATCATCTAAGTACCTACAAAAAGAAGATAAACCTGTTCAAAATACAGCCTGAGTTTCCCCAAACGTGAATAAATCATCGAACTTGCAATATCTATAAAAATGCTTAATTCTGAAATTCAAAAAGACCTTCGCCATAACTTTACTGTCAGTGTTATTGAAAGTGGATTTTTTGGTTTTGGGAGTGGTTTTGCTTCATTTTTCACGATTCTTCCGTTATTTGTTAGCACTCTTACCGATTCTGCATTGCTCATCGGACTGATCCCAGCTATTCCACGCTTAGGCTGGCAATTACCTCAGCTATTAACAGCTAATAAAGTATCTCGTCTAAAGTGTTACAAACCAACTGTAATGTTGTTGACAATTCATCAGAAGCTTCCTTTTTTGGGATTAGCACTGGTGGCTTTATTACAACTAGAATTCAATCACCAAACTATCTTACTGTTGACATTTGCCATACTCATTTGGCAAGGGCTAGGTGGTGGGGTTAGCGCCACTGCTTGGCAAAGCATGATTGCTAAAATTGTTCCCTCCAAAAAGCTTGGTATTTTTTACGGTACCTTAGCAGCATCTGGTAATTTTATGAGTATTTGTGGTGCTGCGATCGCTGGTTTACTACTTAAGGAAATTGCTCAACCATTTAACTTTGCTCTGTGTTTTTTGTGTGCCAGTTTGGCAATGGCTCTATCTTGGTTTTTTATGTCTAGGATGCGAGAGCCAGTAAACACAACATCATCAGCCTTTGAAACTAGACGTGAATTTTGGGATAGTCTGGGTGTAATTCTCCGGTGCGATGAGAATTTTCGTTGCTTTGTGATCGCACGTATGATCTCACAGTTAGCACTGATGCCGCTTCCCTTCTATACACTCTATGCCGTACATCAATATGGGATGGGAGAAGCTTCTGTTGGGTTAATTACTACTCTATTGATGGTTACGCAAACTATTTCTGGATTGGTTTTGGGTTGGTTAGGCGATCGCACGGGTCGTAAGTTAGTCTTGGAAACTGGTTGTATTGCCTGTGCATTCAGTTCGATTTTAGCTTGTTTAGCACCCAATGCAAACTGGTTTTACTTGGTATTCATAGGAGCGGGAATAGGTATCATGGCTCTGCAAAACATTGCTGCGGTAATGACTTTAGAGTTTGGCAACCAGTACCAACGACCAGCCTATATTGGTCTTGGTAATACCCTTGTTGCCCCTGCCACCATCCTTGCTCCCCTACTAGGTGGATGGATAGTGGAGAATATTGACTATAGAACTACCTTCTTAGTAGCAGCTATCGGTGCATTAGTTACAGCACTGCTTTTACACGTAGGAGTAAGCGATCCACGCTATCTTGAAGAAAATTTTAGTAACGATTCAGTTAATGTTTTGCCTGAGTAGTAAGCATTTGATATTAATTCGTAATCCCTAATCCGAATGTGTTAGCGTGCTATAGGCTCATACACCGGACACATGGCATTGATGGAACAAAACCAACAGTTTGCTTGAAGCAGTCAGCACATTTTGCACTGGCTGCTCATAGCTGCCTAAATCCCAATACAGTTCAGTTAAGCAATTTTTTTCTTCTCTTTCTTCTCTTTCTTCTCTCTCTGTGTCCTCTGCGCGGCAGTCGCTCATGGGGGAAACCCCCAAGACCGCGCTGCCTTGCCTCTGTGGTTCGTTAAAAAAACAGCTTTGACAAAGAGTGCTAGCCTTAACTGAACCGTATTGGCCTAAATCCCACATTTAGCATCCATCAAAAAATATTGTTCCAGGGTTGACGTTTCGGTGTTTCGCGCAGTCTGTAGCAACTTCCGTCTTCCCTGTAAGAACTTCCGCCTTGACGTTTCGGTGTTTTGCGCAGTCTGTAGCAACTTCCGTCTTCCCTGCAAGAACTTCCGCCTTAACGTTTCGGTGTTTTGCGCAGTCTGTAGCAACTTCCGTCTTCCCTGCAAGAACTTCCGCCTTAACGTTTCGGTGTTTTGCGCAGTCTGTAGCAACTTCCGCCTTCCCTGCAAGAACTTCCGCCTTAACGTTTCGGTGTTTTGCGCAGTCTGTAGCAACTTCCGCCTTCCCTGCAAGAACTTCTGCTTAGGCAAAACATTGTCATAAATCTTACAAATCTGTTTCTGTATACCAATATAAAAGCTAAGATACTCTGCATATCTGAGGTTGACTACTTAGAATTAGCAACTGATTTGTGAATGGGGGTTGCATATTTGCGGGATGATTTTACTATTTTTGTCGGATGGGCATCTTGCCCGTCCCTTGTATTTCCGGGCGGGCAGGATACCCCACAAGAATCATCCCTTAATTCAGCAACGCCTGTGAATGAAATAGGTACTGCACTGGGATGAAGTAGTGATTCTATGCGATGCAATGTCTACAGTAATCGGTAAAAACTAGAGGGATAAAAACATGAGTATAGATATTGAAAAAGTTCAAGAAGCAATTTGCATTCTCAATTTCAAAAGAACAGATTTACTTGAAATTGCCTTGACTCATCCTTCACGCATTTATGAAAATTATAACAACCGACAGCAGCAAGATAAACAGGAGTGTGATTATAGAAGATTAGCAATTCTAGGAGATACTATTTTAGGTACTACTATAATTGACTATCTATATCAAAAATATCCAGATTTTAATCAACAGAAAATTACTGATATAAAAAGTCAAATTGTAAGTAGAAAAACCTGCTACAAGTTTGCCAAAAAATTGAATTTGAAGGATTTATGCGTATTGGGAGGAAGTGAACGTTTAAAAGAAGAAAACAAACAAATAGAGCTTTTAGCCGAAATGTTTGAAGCTTTATTTGGAGCCATATATCTACACTATGATCGCAATTTTTCTTTAGCTAGTGATTGGCTAATCAAACATTTCATAAAGGATGCTGTTGACGAGTTCCTCAAATCCAATCAAATTTCCGAAGAATTGCCAGTAGACTATTCAAAAACTATTAGTTCAATGAATGTCGATGAATCATCTAAACTGCTATGGGAGATGAAGGAAGAGGCTGATACTTTAGTAGCCCAAGATGATAAATTACAGACTCTTTTATCTTGGATACATAAGAAATCATCTTTAGTTGATACTAGCTATAAACATACAGAAGTTAGAGCTTTTTATCTAGCTCTCATCCGTATATTTGGTCTTGGCTTTGTTCGTAATTGTGACCCGACTGTAAATAGTAATAGCAAAGTTCGGAATTTTTTTGACAGCTTCAATCGTGTAAATGCTCTTGGACTTGAACTTTCTTTTAAATTTAACTCTAAGTTTGATCCGGCTAATGTCCTTGCATCAATTTTGATAGTGGATATTGAGCCTGAACTCAAGCTAGCTTTGCAACAATTAAAAATCGAATTACCTAATCCAAAAACAGAACAAGTAAGATTTGAGGAATGGCGACAAGAATATGGTCAAAACTGGCTTGATAGAATAAAACAGTTAATTGGTTATGATTTAGTATTGAGCGAACATCAAAAGGAATTATTAAAGAAATATTATGAGAAAAATTTATTAATCATAAAGTGTCTCAATGAGAGTAAATTAGCTCCTGAATTAAAACAAGACATCGAAGAAACTTTATTCTTACCTACTCAAAGTGACAACACTTAAAAAAGAATGTTTAATAAGTTTAATACAAAACCGTCATTAATCAAGTATTTGATTGGTATTATTTGCAATTGTCAAGATAAATCTGACTCGCTAGGATCGCATTGTAAAATTACAGCATTTGAGTATGACCAAGCAAGAAACTCCACTTACGGGAGACGCACTGATTAAAGAAGTCTGTCGGCGGATTCGAGTAGCCCGCAGCTATTGGGATGCTCACAATAATGCTGCTTGTCGGGGCGAACGCGATCGCGCCTTAGCCCTTTACAATACTCTGACTAAGGAACAAAAAGACCAGATTCCGCAAGTGTTGCGGGTGTGGTTGCGTTACCGCAGTGAGAAATATTTTGGCGCACATAGAACGCCGCCAAAGTCAGCACGAAAATCAAAATATATCTAATTTATAGTTACCCACCTGAAGACCAGCTTACATTTGAAACATTTCTATTTGGCACCACTAACCTTATAACTGCGTCAACTATTTTGCAGCTAAATTACTGCATCAGTTTTTCTGATGTAGTAATTTAACGTTTATATAGTATTAAATATAACCAATTAACCTCATTTAGTAAGCAGAAGTAATGACAACTCAGTTTTGGGAAAAAAGTAGAGAAATTAATGCAACTCTAACTAACTTACTATTTAAGCCTGTACACAGACGAGTACTAGTAGGTCTAAGCAAGCTACACGTAGCGAGTCAAGAGACATCGCCGTGGCTTTTGAAAAAGCGTCTGCTGCCATTATTATGTCTGATATCATTCTTTCTAGTATTGCTACTAAACAGCTTTGCCCCTGCCGTTGCCCAACTCCCTCCTCAACCTCGTCAGGAAATTCGGGGAGTATGGCTAAGTGGTAACGATTTTAGCGTTTTTAGAAATCGTTCACAGGTGCAAGCAGCCATGAGCCAACTGCGGCAGTTAAACTTTAATACTGTTTATCCCGTAGTTTGGAATGATGGTTATACACAATACCCCAGCGCCATCATGCAAGAAAAGGGGATACCCTTTTTCTTCAAGGGAATAGATGGACAAGATGTGATTGCAGACATTATTACTCAAGCCCGCAGCCAAGGGTTACTAGCAATACCCTGGTTTGAATTTGGTTTTATGGTTCCTCTAACTTCGGAACTCGCATCGCAGCATCCAGATTGGCTAACACAAAAAGGGGATGGGACTCAAACTTCAATTAGTGCTGCGGGTGAAGTAGCGTGGTTGAATCCCTTTCACCCGGAAGTGCAAAATTTTATCAGGGAACTTGTCGTCGAAGTTATTGCTAAATACGATGCTGATGGCGTTCAATTTGACGACCACATGAGTTTACCTGTAGATTTTGGTTACGATAAGTACACGATTAGTCTATATACTCAAGAAACTGGGAATCCTCCACCACCTAATCCCCAAGCTCAAGCATGGATAAAATGGCGGGCAGATAAAATTACTGCATTCATGGTAGACCTTTACCAAACAGTGAAAGCCAGAAAACCGAATGCCATTTTTTCAGTTGCTCCTAATTACTATAATTTCGCCTATAAAATGCAACTGCAAGACTGGCTCAACTGGGTACGCTTGGGTATTGTCGATGAGTTGGTTATGCAGGTGTACCGTAATGATTTGGAAAGTTTTATCGCTCAAATTACCCGCCCAGAAATTTTAGAAACCCAACAAATCATCCCAACTGGTATCGGGATTATGGCGGGGTTACGAAATCGCCCAGTTGCTATCCCACAAATCAAATCCCAGGTAGAAGCAGTGCAACAACGCGGTTTAGGTATCGGTTTTTTCTACTACGAAAGCCTTTGGGATATTGCCCCTGAACCAGCAGCACAACGCCAGTCGGCATTTGCGGCTCTTTTTCCAAATTCAGCGTTGCGCGATATCTCGCAAAATACACCCCGCAAGCCAAATTTTAACACCGTAAGCTTACCTTTATATCCAAAACCTTCCCTTGGGCAACGTGTTCGCGGCTATTTTTTGGAAGTTGCGATCGCAAATGGTCAACCAAAACGTATTTTATTAGATACAGGGTCAGTAGGGCTAAGAGTTCCCAAAGAGTTTTTAGGTAATTCTCCCATCCAAAGAACAGGTCAAAATATCAAGGAAGTATTAAGTGATGGTACTATCCTGGAAGGAGAATTAGTTTACACTAATGTCCGGTTTGGTTTGATTCCCACCGCCGAACCTGTTCCCGTACAGGTTGTTACTAGTCGCCAATGTACCCCCGACAAACCTAAGTGTTCAGCAAAGAGTGGTGTACCATTTTCGGGAATTATCGGTGTTAACTATTTTGAAAAATCACTTCCCTATAACCCGTTAAGAAAATTATCAGGCAATCTGAGTAACGGATTTATTGTCACTGGCAATGGTGGTAGTAACAAAAATGGCAGCCTTATTCTCGGTTTAACTCCTGAGAATCAAGCAGGTTTCAAAATGGCTTCTTGGAGTCAACAACCCGAAATTAATGGTGTACCCGGTAAAAGATGGGATTCTCGACTGAGCAAAGTTTGTTTAACTCTTGCTGGGAGTTCTGCAAAAAATTTGTGTAATAGCAGAGCGATCGCTGATACTGGAACTATTAATGGTTTGACTGAATTCAAGTCAGCTTCTACAGCAGGTAAACTCAAACCCGGAGTATTAGGGTCAGCAAATGCTGTGAAAGTAGGAATTAATGGCATTTTTGATTACAGTTTGACACCAGGAACCCGTGACGGATTTAATCGCTGGAATTTGAGTATCTCGCCACAATCAGAACTGGCTATATTTGTAAATCCTGGAATCGCCTTATTTGATAAATACGATGTACTCTTTGACCAAGTTAATGGTAAACAGGGTTTTCGCAGTCGGCGATAAGAAAAAAGTAAAGACTTGCTTACTCAGATAGCGTTCAATTAACCCAGGATTTACACAAACATTGCCGAAACTCAGATGTAGAGATGCGATTTATCGCGTCTTGGAAGACCAATTATAGCAGTCCTAAATCATTTGTGAAAATTATATACCTCTTTCTTCTTTCTTACCTTTGCGCCCTTAGCGTACTTTGCGGTTCGTTTTCTTATTTATAATTTTTCACGAATCAAATAGGACTGCTATATTTACACCAATA
Source organism: Nostoc sp. (assembly GCF_036918015.1). Classification (GTDB taxonomy): domain Bacteria; phylum Cyanobacteriota; class Cyanobacteriia; order Cyanobacteriales; family Nostocaceae; genus Nostoc. Next base: position 76,403 of record NZ_JBALEO010000042.1, on the reverse strand, counting down.
ACCCTTAACCCAAACGTATGGGCTTTTAGCCCAATAAAGTCAATCACTAGGTAGAACGTTGAAACACTACTGAAAGATTATTAGCTGGCATTTGGTAAATCTGTTGCAATATCAGATTTTGGGCGCTAGCTACTGCGACGACATCATCCAAGTTACGCACACCCCACTCTGGGTTTTCAGTGCGTAAATATTCGTCAAAAGCCGCATTACTGACAGCTGTATGTTCTCCACCTTGTTTGAAGGGGCCATATAAATAGAGGATACCTCCTGCTTTTAAGATACGACCTGCCCCTGCCATTAACCCCAGACAGGCTGACCAAGGTGAAATGTGAATCATATTAATGTTGACAATGGCGACAATCGGCTTCGTATTCAGCCCATCAAATCCACCATTTTCCACAGCCCAAACTGGTTCTTTTGCATCTAGTTCAAGCGGTGCATAAACGTTATCACATACATTGTGTTCAGTCCATGAAATAATGCTGGCTCTTGATTGTGGATTTACATCGGTTGGCAGCCATAGATAATCTCTGAGCCTGGATGCAAAAAAGACTGCGTGTTCACCAGTACCACTTGCTATTTCTAAAATAGTGCCGCTCTCCGGCAACACTTGTAAAAGTACTTCTAGAATTGATTCGCGGTTACGTTCGGTTGCTGGTGCGTATTTTCGTGCGTCTTGTGATGTCATCTGGCTCGTTATATTTATAATTAATCTCAAATATCAAACTAAGAGGATGTTTGAAAAGTCATGATTGATGTATCAAATATTTACCCCACCCTAACCCTCCCCTTATAAAGGGGAGGGAACCGGATTTTCTTGTTTCCCCCCTTTATAAGGGGGGATTAAGGGGGGTAATAATTCGATTAAAAACACAACATACCACTTTTCAAACATCCTCTAAGAACTCGACAAATTTTTATAAAATATTTGCACAAGTTTGAGCAAGTCACTTTTTGCAGACTCACTGCTATACAACCATTTTATTACAGCAGTTTTTTATCAAACCCACCACAAAAATAAATCCTAAAACAAAGTCCAGTATTGGTTTTAGTACTTTTATCTGTGGCACCTTTGATTTAAATTCGCTGTAAATCATCAGGGTAACTTCTCGCTTTGTGCATTTTGATTCGGAATCGGGTTTTGGGAAAAGGGAAGGGTTAAAGGTTTTCTCTTTACCTTTTCCAGTTAACCGAAGAAGTAAGTATTTAGGCATAAATAAATTTAAAGTTTGTAGTAAGGACTTTAGTCCTGATAAATCGCTCACTACAAACTAGGAGTTTATTTTATATTTAATTATGTCTACCTACTTATTGGGAGTGCATTGCTTTGGAGTGGAATGCCCAACAAAGTCAAATCGAACGGTCGCCAGGAGGCGAAGATAAATAACTTTTGACTACAATCTTTAGTCCGCTTTTAGCCAGAGGCTTTCATGAATTTGGCTCTCTAGTTCAAGAAAAATTTTCCAGAGATTGGATCTTGTTTGAGGGATTGAATAAAATCTCTCAAAGTCATCATGCTGCCTGTTAACGTGAACTTAGGAGTGCCATTTTGAGCAACGATTCTCACTTCATTGTCTTGGATCTGAATCTTATTTTTAATAATATCCCATAGAGCATCGAAGCTTTCATCGTCCTTACAACCATTGGCTTCTAGGAATTTTTGGCGTACTTCTGTTTTTAGTGCCAGTGCTTCTGCTGCTTGAGTACGCGCCTCAAAGTGCTTAACTACATCTTCATAGGCACTTTCTCTCAGAGTTTTGTTTTCAGCCAGAACTTGTTCTAACTGAGTTTTGATGGCTTTCAGTTGGGATGCTAAAGCGGCTGATTTTTGATATTCAACTTTTAAGGCTTGCTTTGCATTGGTTAACAAGGCTTTATAATCTAGCTGATCTTGATTTTTTTCGGATTGCATTTTTATCTCTCGAACAACACATTTTCGGCGATCAACTCTCGTCAGTTATATAACAAAACTGGCGAGAGCTTGGTAAATATTGTCTGTGTTATCTGAGCGTCAGCTATTTCACCAATAATGGTGATTCAGAGTGAGGATTCTCCTGAATACTACTCAAACTAGAACTAATGTGGGAGCGAATAGCTCGTTCATAAACACTAGTCTGCTGAGTGCGTACCCCTACAGCCTGATATATTAAGTTAACTTCTGGGAACTCAGACCAATACATTAAAAAGATGTCTTTAGCTGGAGTAATAATTTCATAATTATTCTCTTGTCTTTTCTTTCTAAGTTTACAATTATTTAGTTGTAATTTTTGTCTGAATAGTTTTTCAAATTCTAGAATTAAATCTGAAGTAGTTTTCATGGTTAATACACGTCAAAACGTGCTAATTATGCAAAGACTATCTGGTGATATTACTAAGTATGACACTTCAGATACCTCTTACAATATAGTGTATCAGTTATCGGGTATTTGAGAAGGGTATTCAGAGGCAGGGTAACTTGTGGGTGTAAACTTTCATAGACAAGCAGGCTGTGCGATCGCTGCAACCTTTTAATCAAGATTTTTATGGTACAAATATACTATTTGCTAACTTATACTTACCAAAAGTTTACCCCCTTGTAATATTACGTCAGTATAGCTTGTACAACCGGAAGTTTGCCTACCTTTAACCAGTTGCTCAAAACAACTTGTCTGCCTATTGTCTGCCGAATTGAGATGGTAACTGGATTTACACCAAGTTGTACTAGTTAGTAGAAACACCCTGTATAATTACACCACTAAATCATTTTTGGGGTCAAGGCAAGAGACGCGATGAATCGCCGTCTCTACAATCTACCTAAATGCTACAGCCTGGGACTTCCAGACCCTCTGCAAAACTGATTAATTCCAAGTATTCTGGATTTTCCACAAACCTTTTAGCAGCTAGCAATCCGGCAATGCTCCAAGTTTGATAAATTCGGGCTTCTTTGCCAATTAAACGACCATTATTGCCATCGTAGTATTCCGGGAATTTATCTTTAAATAAACGCCTTTCGGCAATAGCGATCGCTGCTTGAGCAAGTTCTGTTCGACCTGCTTTTAGTGCCGCAGCAGTAAATAACCACAGTAAAACCGGCCAGTTACCGCCGTTGTGATAAGACCAAGCCCTGTTTTTAGAGTCACATCCTGTAACAATTCTCCACTCTAAACCTTCCATTGCGGGGAAGCAAATTTTAACAGGCATATAGCCGATTAAGTCTTGCCAACGTTGGGCAAATAAATTCATAATGCTTTGAGATTCTTTTTCGCCAGCTAAGGAAGTTAAGATTGCCATCAGATTTCCCAGCGCAAAAAAGCGAAAATCTATCCGTCCCGGCCCCAAATTTCCGGCTAAATATCCTCCCGTTTCGGGCAACCACTCGGTCAACCAACTAGGAATTGATTCTGAGTTGATGTTGAATTTATTAACAATTTCTTTACCAAATTCGTTATCTTTGTAACGATAGATTTCTCCCAATCGCTTCAGGTCTAGCCAATAATAGTTGCGGATATGATATTTCAAAGATCCCAATCGCCTATTGACTTTGCCAAGGTAGCTATCGCCATCCCCATCTGGTAACAGCAATTCACCAGCAGCCCTCAAAGACGCGTAGAATAACACCTGAATTTCTAAAGGATGTTCGTAAACTCCCATGCGACGGTCAATCATAAACGCGCCATCGGGAACTAACATTGTTGGGTACATGGAAAACCGATGTACTAAGCAAAGATCCAAAATTAGTTTGATTCCGGCTTGAAAATCTGGCTGACGCGCTAGTGACAAATCGCCTGTAGTTTTTTCATAAGCGCGTAGCAAGAGAATCCACCACATACAAGAATCAATCGGGGGAACACGAGCGATCGCCAGTTCACCAAAATCAGCGACCAAAAATTCCTCATTCCCCTTAGAATGTACTTTGAAACTGGCAGGCATTAATCCCGCTCCTGGTTCAAAGCAGTCTATCTGCTTTTCATGACTTTGTAATTTCAGTGTTTCTACCAAGAAGTTACGCACAATCTCTGGTTTCCCATACATGAGAAACACCAAGGCAGAAGGGACAAAATCGCGGAGGAAGCACTGGTCATAATTGAGTGCATCTGACTCCGCATCTTTGGCGGCTACAGTCCCAATAGGTTTTCCTTGGTAATAAATTACGGAATCTTCCAATAATTCCCAAGCTTCTGTTTCCATCTGACTGTTCTTATCGATCGCGCTAGTCATAGGCGTTTAATTCCACTAATTGGTATGTATCGGCTTAATTGTGGAAAGTACGCCAGCCTAACCTCAAGCTGACCAAGATTCCCGGAAGTCAGCATATAGAGTCAATCCACCATCTACAAATAGCGTTTGTCCGGTGATGTAGGCGGCTTCATCCGAAGCTAAAAAAGCTACTGCGGCTGCCATTTCCTCAGAGGAGCCAGCACGCCCCATTGGGATGTGACTTTCCACAATCGCCTTTTTTTCAGGATCGTCTATCCAAGCTTGATTCATTCGCGTGATTGTTGCTCCGGGGCCAATAGCGTTGACACGAATACCAAGGCTTGCATATTCCAAAGCTAAAGTTTTGGTGAGATTTTCCATCCCGCCTTTGCTAATGGAATAACTGATATACATCGGTCGCGGAATAATTTCGTGAACGCTGGAAATATTAATAATCGCTCCTGGACGATTAACAGACAGGAGGTGTTTAATAGTTTCACGGGCGCAGAGATAAGCACCCCGGAGATTGACTGCAATTACCCGATCAAAGTCTGCTGTGGTAACTTCGTGGGATGGACTTTCTGTTTGAATGCCAGCATTATTAACTAGAATATCTAAACTGCCAAATTCCTTTACTACGGTGTTAACCATCTCAATAATGTCTGATTCTTGGGAGACATCTCCCTGAATTAGCAGCAACTTCACACCACAATTTTCGATATTTCCGCAGGATTTTTGCAATGCCATCTCTTCTGTGTCTGCCGCGGCATCAGGGTATGAGCGGTAATTAATGGCGATGTTGCACCCTTCTTGAGCGAGTCTGATAGCGATCGCCTGACCGATACCTGAAGTTGCACCTGTAATTAAAGCATTCTTTCCTTTTAAGCCTATCATATTTCCTCCCGAGGCTGCTTGATTTGAATTTGCACCAGTCAAATAATTGTGGATTTTAGATTACTCTTTTCAGCATTTAAGGCTGGTACTGTCAACCCCCATTGGAGGGAATTTAAAGTTAAAAATAAGTATCTGATAATTTTGAATTCCTGAAAACAATTCTCAAAAATCAGGCTACAGATTCAAGAGATGGAAACTTATACCAATTCAATTAATGATTGCAACACATCCTTGCGTAAAGACGCGATTCATCGCGTCTCTACAAATGGTCTATTTGTCGCTTTCTTTTCTCAAATTGGTATTAACTTGAATCTGACACCTCTTAACTACGAATTGGTATTAATCCCTATCGCAAATTCGCTGGCACTTGTTCAGGAACTACCCAATAGTAAATAGTTTTGCCCTCTACATTGAGAGTCTGTTGTGGTTTCCAATCACCCATATCGAAGGCGTGGGAGACAATGCGAGTCCCAGGTTTCAGTTCTTTCAACAGCTTGGGGCGGAGTTTGGCGTTGATCTCTGGCAGTAAATAAAGTGTAACTACCGTTGCTTCACTAAAATCAGTGTTGAACAAATCTTGTTGGACAAACTTGACGCGATCGCTTACTCCTGCCTTTTGGGCATTAGCATTCGCTTCTTTGATGCGATCGGGGTCAATATCTATACCGATGCCGCGCGTACCAAACTTTTGTGCCGCAGTATTCACAATTCTGCCATCACCACTACCAAGATCGTACAACACATCATTTTTACCCACTTTTGCCACTTTTAACATTGCATCTACCACTGGCTGTGGTGTAGGCACATAAGGAACATCTCCAGGACGTTCTTGGACTTGAGTTGTGGGAGTTGTCGCCGATGGTGTTTCGGTTTCGGTCTGGCCTGTTAAAGTAGAAGGTTGTTGTGTCCCGGCTTCCAAATCTTGTTGTTGCGGCGTACACCCAGCAATTCCTAAACTGGTAACACTAACGCCTGTAACCAGTAAAAACAGAATTTTTTTGAAGTTCATGAATTTTCTCCTTTGTCAATAGTTATTGGGTATTGGGTATGGGGGCATTGGAAGAGGCAGAGGGGAAAGACTTACTGCTATTTCTCCTCTGCTCCCCCCGGATTTCTCACGCATAGTGTAGGCTTCAGGGGAAGAGGAGTGTGGGGAGTGTGGGGAGTGTGGGGGGTAAGACTTCTTCCCCATCCTCCCACACCCCCCACACCTCCCACACCTCCCACACCCCTTGGATTTCTCACAAGTGAGAAATCCAGTCCGCCTGCTCCCTCATCTCACGTCCTACCTTGACGGTAGTTATTCCAGAACAACAGGGGAATACCTGCTGCCACCACTAAAACACCTGCGATCGCTCCCACACCTGTATAAACCAAGCTAGAGTACAGCAAGTAAGCGCAGACGGCGCAAAACAGTAATGGAGTGAAAGGATAAAATGGCACACGGAAAGGGCGAACTATGTGGGGTTCGCGGATGCGCAAGACCAGCAGTGATATGCCAGAAAGCAGGAAGAAGAACCAAAATATTGGGGCAGTGTAATCCACCATTGTTTGAAAGCCTTTGCGGGTGAGCGTGCCTAAAAAAACCAGTGCTAAGGCGATCGCAGCTTGCAAGAATAAGGCATAGGTAGGACTGCTCGGACGTTGTTGCCAGCGTCCCATAAAACCAAATAGCGAAAAATCCTGTCCCAGTGCGTAATTGGTACGCGCTCCAGTAAAGATTGTGGCGTTGGTTGCTCCTAAAGTAGCGATCGCAATCAGCACACTGATAAACAAAGCTCCCGGTTCGCCCCAAACAGAGCGCATTAAATCTGCGGCTACTGCTTCTGACTGGGCCATGTTTGCTAATCCCAGTCCTCGCAGGTAAGCCAGATTGATTAGCAGATAAATGGCAGTGATAATACTAATACTCCACATTAGCGATCGCACAATATTACGTCGTCCATTTTGAATTTCTGCGGAGATATAAGCCGCCTCATTCCAACCGCCGTAAGATAGCAACACAAACACCATCGCTAGTCCCCAGGTTCCCGATGATGCAGATTCTACAGGGGTGGCAGAATTAGGAATGGCCGTAAGCCCAATAATTACTACCAGCAACAAACCTAGAACTTTCGCAGCACTCAGCAAGTTTTGTGTCCACTTACCCTGTTGCAAACCAACGATGTTCAAAGCAGTTAAAAGTGCGATCGCTATGGCTGCATATATAGAAGACGAAAATGTGCCTAGCCGCCATATCTGAGAAACATAATCACCAAAAACAAATGCCAAAAGAGCAATGGAACCAGTTTGAACCACTGTCATCCGCGCCCAAGCAAATAAAAAGGCGACTCCCCGCCCAAATGCACGTTTCAAATAATAGTAGACACCACCAACGTCGGGATAGACAGTGGCCAACTCTGCATAGCATAGCGCTCCTACCAGAGATATCACACCACCCATTAGCCAAAAAAGCAGTACAGCAATATTGCTACCTGCTTGACTGGCCACTAAAGCCGGGGTTTCAAAAATCCCGGCTCCGATGACAATACCGACAATTAGAGCCACTGCGTCTGGTAATGTCAGGGATGGTTTGGGTGTTGCTACTTCAGTTAATGTTGTCTGATCGAGCAAATTGAAGTTTTTACGTCTACTCACGTTACTTCCTTATTAGTGTTGAGTTGGGACTTTTGGCTTTGTTTTACAGTCTTTGTTCAACAGAGGAATCATCTATGTACTCCAGATTTGGGAACTCACAATTCAATAAAACCTTTGAGATTGGGGATACTATCCCAAAATTTAACTTTTGAGAAAGTACCTATACTTTTATGATTAACAAGAAATATGACCAGAAAGTGACAGTCACCAGTGATATGTCTTGAAACCGTAATTTCCATCAATCCACATTAAGATTAAGATTAATCTCTGTGCGTAGCTTGCCGCCGTAGGTATCGCTCTAACTTCTCTTACTAGACAACATTATTCCCCAAATAGAATAGAAAATTGTGATTGGTAAAACGTCTTCCCATAGCGATATTTATACTAATCTAAAGAATGATTGACTAATGACGCATAATCGTGTATTTTTATAGAAAAAGCTATTCACGTTATGCGTAATTTTTATAGCAGAAACGTTTTATTGATTTATAATCGATGCTTGCTTGATTTACACCCTGCTGTACTACAGACAGCGATCGCTCCATAGTTTTGATTAAGTATAAATGCACATTTATGCGCTGTTAATTAATAAATAATGTGTCAGCTTTTTATCCCTAATTCTTTAGTATCTGCTACTGGGAAAAAGTAAAATATCTATTACTTCACCTACTACCAAACCCAATACAGCTAGAACAATTATAATCCAAAATGAATCTAGTTTATTGCAGCCAGAAAAGCGCATTTCCAAATCAGCTAAAAGCGTAGTGGCTAAGGGGATAATAAAGAGACTTAATAATATCGACCAAGTTGCTACCAAAGCAATTGATATACTTAAAAACAAGATGACAACTAGAGTTTTCGAGCCAAACTCAACTAAACGCTCGAACCAAGAAAAGCTCTTTCGTACTACAGCTATAACCATAGCAACAACAAAAGCTCCTACTAACCAAATAATATGATTAGCAGCAAGATACCATCCCAGGAGAATGTAAGCCAATAAGAGTAATACTAAAGGCATCAAAGGAATCCTGTTAAAAAATTCCATATTCATACTGCCAAGGCTTGTAAAAATACCAGGTTAATCTCTTAATTCTATTCAAAAAATGTTACTACTAAAACTTGTAAATATACCAGCTTTGCTCAGGATATTTCTCTATGCGTAATTTGTTCACCTAGTAATAGCCCAGAAAATATAATCGTCAAAAACGGTTGTAGTAGTTGTAGTAACTGTATCTGACTGACCCTTGCAACACTACCGATACTCATCCCGTGATACCAAGCAAAGAAAGCCAGGAACTGACTGAAAATACTGACATAACTAAAACCCAACCAAGCAGTTGGTGAAGCAAATATACCAGACGATTATAATCAATTAAAAACATGGGAGAGAGGAGCAATCAATGGCTGCTCCTCTCTCCCACAAGTTTCAATATTTCTTTGTCGCTGCTAAATTCAAAACATTTATTTACTTGTATGCTTTAGCCCAAGATTGAGTCTGAATCAAGTTCCCAGTGATGTTTGAGCAATTCTTGATAAGTCGTTTCCCGAATTATCATCTGCTTATATAGCATAAGCAAAAACTCTTGAGCTTGTTCGCGGGACATCTGCTCCACTTGGTCAGCAAAAGTTCTAAGGCTAAATTCTTGTTCTAAAGATAATGTAATGGGTTGATTCATCGCAGGGTAAATCGCCCAACTAGGCGAAAATTAAAGGGTCAATGTTGGCAATCTTGAGAAGAAGCTTTCATATCTAGCTGCCGTTAGCAGTAATACACTCATCAAGCGACCTACTGGGTATTCCCTTACTTAGCGGTGTCAAACCTAAATATGAACTTCTGTTAACTAGTATAACAAAATATTTACAAACCTGGGATGATGGCAAATTAATGCTTTAGTAAATCCTGTGTCACTGATACCCCAAATATCCGAGTAATCAATTTGTCATGAATTCTTACACTATCCTTAATCAGACCGGACTTCAGCGTGTTAGTGATGGCATGACCCGCCCCCTACTAGAAAATTGCGAGACTGCCTCATATATCCTTGTTTTAGTCTGGCCCCAACTTGGGGATTTTGATAGTCTTGAATATGCGTGGTGGTTACAGCGCGAAGCTAAAAAATTGTCAGATGAAAAACTCGCTATTCGTGCAGTGGGAATTGGCGATCGCGCCTCTGGAACAAGATTCTGTGAATATACAGGATTTCCACCTGAAAATTTATTTGTTGAACCTAATGGAGAGCTACATCACCAACTCAAACTTTATTCAGGTCTGAATCTGACTCTACCTGGACTTTCTCCTGCTCAGAAAGCTTGGCTAAATCTAGTGTTAATGTGTGCAGGGTTTGGAAGTCCTGGAACGCTAAGAGAAGTTTTTCGGGGATACAGGGGAGATCGTCAAGCCCCTCAATTAATTGAAGATGATGAAATTATTCAAGGTACTCCTCTACCTGCTTTTCAAGGCTCGTTTTTCAAATTAGCTGGCGGAAGTGGGTTTCAACGTCCCTTTGAATTAGCTACTCTACGCCTACGGAATATGGTGGAAGTTCTCAGCAATTGGCATACTTATGTACCTAATTCTGCCTACTTAACTCAGCGTGGTGGAACTTTTCTGTTTGATACCAAAGGCCAGTTACTTTACGAACATCGAGATCCAGGAATTCTGGGCTTTGCTGCTAATATGAGTCAGCCCCTATCATTTTTATCCTCGATCGAAACGGATAGCTTTACTTCAACTCACTAATTGCTATTTCAATAATATCTAACACAATAAAACTTTGAAGAAGAATTCAGAATTCAGAATGGGCTAAACGCCCCGCTACCGCTAACAGGAGTCAGAATTAAGACTGCATAGCTTACTTCTCTGTAATAGTACGCAGGCTCGCGTTCGAGAGCCTTGTCTGCGACACGCTACGCTATCCGCCAGTCGTACAGAATACCCAACTGACTCCTGAATTCTGACTCCTGAATCCTGAATTCTGACTCCTGAATCCTGAATTATGCTGAAAATCGAGAGAAGTGAGGACTTTTCTAACGACGCTTGAATTTCATTTGTGCGAAGTGGTCTTCCAGTAGGAAAATAGATAAAGGAGTAGTAACCATCAAGCTATATGTTTGAAATTATGGTGTTAAATCATTTCTTGTTAAAAGAGCCTGCTTCGGTATCTCATCAACACTCCGAGCAGATCAATCTACTTTTGTAAATCTAAAATCTGCTCTAAAAGAAGCTCTAATGGGTGTAAAAGTCATAATAATTCGTAATTGATAATGACGCTTGCTGACTCGCTAACGTAATTCGTAGTTGTAATCACTGCTTGCTCTCTACTCTTAATTACGAATTACAAATATAGCAAATAAAATGTCATTTCTTATGCAAACTTCTGGAACTCTTACTGGTTTAGATATCTTGGTAGTTGAGGACGATGATGATACTCGCTTTTTTATCACTACTGTCTTGGAAATGGATGGAGCAACAGTTATAGCAGTGATATCAGCAGCAGATGCACGTAATGTATTGTCTGAATTGCAACCCGATGTTTTAATTAGTGATATCGGGTTGCCTGGGGAGGATGGCTACACTTTCATTTCCAAATTACGTGCGCTTAAACCAAATAATTGTGGACGAGTCCCGGCTATTGCTTTAACAGCCTTTGCTGATAGTGAGGCTCGTATCCGTGCCTTGGAAGCTGGCTTTGACACTCATATATCTAAACCCATCGCTCCAGAAGAACTAGTTGAGATAGTGGCTAATTTGGTTGCTTCTTGTCATTGGTAATTATTCTCATCGATCTTGATAATCTTCAGAAGACTTTGGATCTAACTCCCAGCGATCGCCATCACGATCCTCTAAAATATCGTTGGTATGTAGAAACTCAGAATCAGCCATTTCTAGCCCTACTGCTGCTTCTAAGTCCTCTGTGACATTTTTATCGGGAGTGGAAGTACTACCACCAACAGCTTCATCTCCAACTGCATCTGCATCTTGCCAATAAGCATCAACATCCCCACCAGTCAGTTTTGGACTAGTTTCTGTGTATTCGTATCTTTCATCCTGCATGGAGCGTCCGCCAATATTGTATCCCGGCAAGTCTTTTACACCAGTACCGTAGGATTCGGTAATCTCTTGTGGCAAATCATTGCTTTTAATTTTGTCATTATGATTTTTTTCTGCCATGATACTAGCCCTTTTGTGCATTCTCACAATAACGTTTTCTTGTCAGCAATTTGTCTAACTAGAGGTGTATAACTTATAAAATAATCTATCCCCTGGGTACGACGCTAAACTAGCGATCGCGCCATAAGATTGTAGCTATGAATTGATGGTCAAGGAACTTGTAGTTGAAGTTATGAGTTAGAAGTTATCCAACCGAAATTATTCATTAGCGGACTTTTAACTCATAACTATTTTTTGGTCGACAAAAATAGACAAACAAGAATAAAATTTTAAGTTTAGCATTTTAACTTAATATACATATTTCTAATTACCTAAATGCTAAACAATGGAATACTCAAAATTATTTGAGTAACGGAAGCAGATAAAGAGGATAAGTAATTCAAAATTATTTATTCAGTCAAAAGTTTGGCTGTTTAACTGTATTCATCGATAAATATTTTTGTAACTAGTTAGAGACTAGAGAAATAAAAACGTAACACCATTTATGACTCAACATAACAATCACTCCGGCAATAAAAAAGTCGCTATCCTCATTGAACAAGCAGTAGAGGATGCAGAATTTACAGTTCCATATAATGGATTCAAACAAGCAGGAATGGAGGTAGTAGTCCTTGGTTCCAGAATGAATGAAAAATATAAGGGTAAACGCGGCAAACTTAGCATACAAGCCGATGGTACTACAACGGAAGCGATCGCAGCTGAATTTGATGCAGTAGTGATTCCCGGCGGTATGGCTCCCGACAAAATGCGACGGAACCTTAATACAGTACGTTTCGTACAAGAGGCTATCCAACAAGGAAAATTAGTCGCTGCTGTTTGTCACGGGCCACAAGTTTTGATTGAAGGCGACTTGCTCAAAGGCAAACAAGTCACTGGGTTTATTGCTATCGCCAAGGATATAACTAACGCTGGCGCAAATTATTTAGATGAGCCGGTAGTAGTTGACGGGAATTTGATTACATCTCGCGAACCTGGAGACTTGGCAATTTTCACCACAGCTATTTTGAGCCGTTTGGGTTATGGTGGCAAAGATGCTGCATTGCCAAATGAGAAAGACACAAGTGCTGAATGGTGGAAACTTGCAGATGCTTGGGGTGGCTCAACTAAAGGTGATATCACCAGAGGTTTAAATAATGCTCTTGCTGGTGAACGTTATTCGCTAGAAGCATTTGAAAATTACTTGGAAAAGGAATCAGATAGCGAAGTTAATTCAGTCTTTCAAAAAATAATTACTAATAAACAGCGCCACATTCAAAAACTGGAAACCTATCTTCAGTTATTGGGCGAAAAACCTTCTTTAGGTGCAAATATTGCCAATCAGTATGCCAAGGTGAAAACTGCCTTAACTGGAAGTGATGACATATATCAGTTACGTTCTGCTTTAGGTGATGTGCAAACTGGTATCGGCGATATTGGCAATTTGTCTGCGATGTTCACCGACCCAGTAGCAACTGCTATTTTCAAAGAAATTTACCAAGATTTATTGAAATCCGAACAGCAATTAGTAGAGTTGTATCGAGCGCGGATAACCGCGCAGGTTCAGCCTCCTAAGCCGACTACAGGCGCAGCTATATCAATGTAACCAATCGCAGAGGCGCATACTCCTATGGAGAACCAAGCCATGCTTAATGTCTCGTGAGTATTTGCGTTTTGGTTATTTTACTAGACATCTGATGAAAAAGAATTAGAGATGTAGTACTACTACGTCTCTACAAGGTTTCTGGATAACGCATATTTAATTTCTGGAGTTATCTGGAGTTATCTACTGTATGTAATGGAGAGAAAAAAGTGGCTTCGACATCAGGCGATAAACTTACTACTAGTCAAGGTGAAGCTAGTGAAGTAGAGCGTTGGGCATCTCTCATCGGTGGCGGTGCTATGGTGCTGATGGGTTTAAAACAAGGTTCTTTGCGGGGAGCGCTGACGGCTTTGGCTGGTGGTGGTTTGATTTATCAAGGTGCAACTAAACAAAGCACAATCCAGCAAGCACAGGAAGCAATCGGGATAAACCAACCCATTAAAGTTGAAAAGACGGTAACAATTAATAAATCGGCAGAAGAATTGTATCGTTTTTGGCATAACTTTGAGAATTTGCCCACCTTTATGAAGCATCTCAAGTCTGTAAGGGTGTATAACGAAAAACGTTCTCATTGGATAGCCAATGCACCATTGGGTAACAGCGTGGAATGGGATGCAGATATTCTCGAAGATCGGGAAAATGAGTTTATTTCTTGGGCTTCTGTAGAAGGTGCAGATATTGATAATTCTGGTTTTGTCCGCTTCAAAAAAGCACCAGGCGATCGCGGCACGGAAGTAAAGATTGTCTTGGAGTATAACCCACCGGGTGGAGCATTGGCAGCTACCGTAGCTAAACTTTTTGGTGAAGAACCAGAACAGCAGATTGGTGATGAATTGCGCCGCTTCAAGATGCTAATGGAAGCAGGCGAAATTGCCACCACCGAAGGACAATCAAGTGGACGCAAGTAGTTGCGATGAAGCGATCGCTTTCCCAAACGCCTGAAAATGGCGAAAAAGTTTGCCAAAGCAGAAGTGATTAACTTACGAAGAAGTTAATGCTGGCGAAAAGCGTTGAAACAGATGACTGGTGGCTATGGCCCCGATGCTTGCATCGATGCTGTTGGTATAGAAGGCCATCACATTTTTCAACAAAAAAAGGATAACTCTATCAAAGTTATTCTTAAACCTGAATGGTGAACAGTCATTTAAGGTTTTGAATTGTACACCCAACATAATGCAATTGAGGTTTTTTATGAATCGAGCAATTTCATGGCTGCGAAATATTCGCATTTCCCAAATCGTTGTAGTTTTCCTCGTAGGATTTATGTTCTTACTGGGTCAAGCTTTTAGCTACAGTAACATAGCACTGGCTGACGTTAAAACTCCAGAGGGTACTTATTACAAAGGAACACCAAATGAGCAAGGTGAAATTAGAAACGATACCCAAATAAATAATACCCAAAAATCACAAAACCCAATCAAAAGCACTGTTGATAATATCCGCGAAAAGTTAAACTTGGATGAAAAACCTCCTGAAGCAACAAAAGAGTTTTTTGATCCTACTTCAAACAAAACCGGAGATGAGACTTCATCATTAAGTAAAACTAAAGAAGGTTATTATCGCACTCCTTCTAGTAACTAACTGAGAGGTAGCAGCTAGACGGTTAACAAATTTTGGGTCGAGATTGTTGACTCATCTATTGTTGAATAACTTTTTAGCGATTACTGAGACGCGATAACTATAGCACTTCTCGGTTGAGTGCAATACAGACCTAACCCCCAGCCCCTTCCCTGCTAGCGTTGGGGAGTAAGATTCAAAGCCTCTCTCCTAAAAGGAGAGAGGTTTGGAGAGAGGTCAAACTGTATTGCTTCCATTCGATAACCGCTATATCGCGTCTCAAAATCAAGTTAAATGTAGTATTTATCTTGATATGAATGCTCCAGAAATTATAACTAGGGACTAAATAATTATGAAAGCAGTTTGCTGGCATGGAGCAAATGATGTGCGGGTAGAAACGGTTCCTGACCCCACAATTCTTAACCCGCGTGATGCCATTATTAAAATTACTTCCACAGCAATTTGTGGCTCTGATTTGCATATTTACAATGGTTACATCCCTTCAATGGAAAAGGGTGACATCCTTGGCCATGAATTCATGGGAGAAGTTGTAGAACTTGGAAGTGCAGTTAAAAATGTAAATATAGGCGATCGCGTCGTTGTTCCCTTCACCATCTCCTGCGGTAACTGCTTTTTTTGCAATCGTGATTTATGGTCGTTGTGCGATAACTCTAACCCCAATGGTTGGTTAGTAGAAAAGCAAATGGGCTATTCGCCATCAGGTCTATTTGGCTACTCTCATTTATTCGGCGGTTACGCTGGTGGTCAAGCAGAGTATGCACGAGTGCCTTTTGCTGATGTCGGCTTGTTCAAAATCCCCGATGGTTTAACGGATGAGCAAGTACTATTTTTAACAGATATTTTTCCCACAGGCTATATGGCAGCCGAGAACTGCAACATCCAACCCGGTGATATTGTCGCCGTTTGGGGTTGTGGCCCTGTCGGGCAATTCGCCATCAGAAGCGCATATATGCTAGGTGCTGAACGGGTAATCGCCTTTGACCGCGTTCCCGAACGTCTGCAAATGGCTAAAGAATACGGCAAAGCTGAAGTTCTCAACTACGAAGAAGTGGATGTAGGCGAAGCACTCAAAGAAATGACTGGTGGTCGTGGCCCCGATGCTTGCATTGATGCAGTGGGAATGGAAGCACATGGCACAGATTTTATGGCGATGTACGATCAGGTAAAGCAAGCAGTACGTCTAGAAACAGACCGTCCAACGGCATTACGACAAGTAATTGTCTCTTGTCGCAAAGGTGGTCACGTATCAATTCCGGGTGTATATGGTGGCTTTGTAGATAAAGTGCCGATGGGTGCTGCGATGAACAAGGGTCTAACCTTGAAAATGGGACAAACACACGTCCACAAGTATCTAAAACCTTTGCTAGAACACATCCAAAACGGTGATATCGATCCAACATTTATCATCACTCACAGCTTACCTCTAGAACAAGCGCCCCACGGCTACGAAATTTTTAAGGAGAAGAAAGATAACTGCATCAAAGTTGTACTCAAACCTTGATGGGGGCAGGGGAGCAGGGGAGCAGGGGAGCAGGGGGGCAGGGGAGCAGGGGAGCAGGGGAGCAGGGGGGCAGAGGATAGTAATCAATGCTTAATGCCCCATTCCCCATGACCAAAGTTAAAACTATAAAGAGGCAAAAAATATGTCTGATACAACTGTTAGCAAAGTAGACTCTAGTCATTCTCCAAAAGGCCAACTTGGTCAAAAATATCTTGCATCTGGCAAAAATATTTCCATGCGTCTGTGGGAAAATGAACAACCGAACGAATCTAAAGAGCCAACAGCACGCGAATACGAAACTGTTGGTTATGTAATCAATGGTCGTGCTGAATTACATCTTGAAGGGCAAACGATTTTACTAGAACCTGGGAGTTCTTGGATAGTACCAAAAGGAGCTAGCCACACCTATAAAATTCTAGAACCATTTACTGCTGTTGAAGCAACCAGTCCACCTGCTCAAGTTCACGGGCGAGATGAAAACTGATTTGCGATCGCTAAAAATTTATAGCCGTTTTTAATGGCTGGAGCATAAAGCATTCATAGGGGAACAATATTCTTGTTCTCCTTTTTACTGTGCTTTGCAGCTTAGAGGTTGTTTTAAAAGGGTTTAGCTGTGATTTTTATCACATTTTTACCCCCCTTAATCCCCCCTTATAAAGCTACGGTGTATACACAACTCGAATTACCCCCCTTAATCCCCCCTTATAAAGGGAGGAAACCGGAAATCCAGTTCCCTCCCCTTTATAAGGGGAGGGTTAGGGTGGGGTAAAACCCAGATTCATCAGATATTTCAGACTTGTGTATACACCGTAGCCTTATAAAGGGGGGCTAGTTCCCTCCCCTTTATAAGGGGAGGGTTAGGGTGGGGTGCAATAACTGAGGGAATCATAACTAATTACCCGGACTTGATATTAATTCTATTTTGAGAATTCTAGATAATACTTATGGCATAAACCTTCTGATAGAGAGACATAACAAGATGAAATTGTATTCTATTAACAATGTCTTTTTAGAGAAAATGCTTGTAAGGAAGCATGGTTGTTTATCAATTATTTTAGTAGAGATAATTACTCAATATTTTTAACAAAAACAGAATGGAGCGAACAAATGAGGTTTGTCTTAAGACGCCGCAAGCTGGGTCAATTGATGGTCTTCAGCACAGTAGCGGCTACGATCGCTAATTTTGTAGAGAAAGCTGTAGCAGAAACTCAAGTAAAAAAAACTACTCCAATGCTGGCAACTTCGACATCTGAAACTGTGAAGGTGACGCTACAAGTGAATGGAACACCACATAGTTTGCAAATTGAACCGCGTGTTACCTTACTTGATGCACTTCGGGAATATCTAGGATTAATTGGTACTAAAAAAGGTTGCGATCATGGTCAGTGTGGTGCTTGCACGGTGCTGGTTGATGGGCAACGGATTAATTCGTGCCTGACATTTGCAATTATGCACACCGATGCAAAAATTACAACTATTGAAGGGTTGGAGCAAGGAAACAATCTGCACCCGATGCAAGCCGCGTTTCTGTCCCGCGATGCGTTTCAGTGCGGCTACTGCACGCCGGGACAAATTTGTTCGGCAGTGGGTTTGGTGAACGAGGGACACGCTAAATCGGATGCCGACATTCGCGAACTGATGAGCGGCAATATCTGCCGTTGCGGTGCTTATCCAAATATCGTGGCTGCTGTCCGCGATGTCTTAGAGGGAAAAAAAGATGCAGCCGTTTAGCTATAAAAAAGCCGGACAAGCAGAGAATGCCGTGGCTTTGGTGACTCCAGAGGTACAAGCTGCTTACTTGGCAGGGGGTACAAGCTTAATTGATTTGATGAAGCTGAATGTACAAACGCCAAAACAGTTAGTTGACATTAACCCACTACCGTTAACCAAGATAGAAGTACAGGGTAACGGTGTGCGGATTGGAGCAATGGCAAGCAATAGCGACGTTGCTTATAATTCGATAATTCAGGAGCGTTACCCGGTGCTGTCGGAGGCTTTGCTATCTGGGGCATCACCGCAACTGCGAAATATGGCAAGTGTGGGCGGAAATTTGCTGCAACGTACCCGCTGTTATTATTTCCGCGATACTGCCTTCCCCTGCAATAAGCGCGTTCCTGGTTCAGGTTGTCCGGCAATTGAGGGTTATAACCGCATTCATGCGATTCTTGGTGGTAGCGATCGCTGTATTGCCACTCATCCTTCTGATATGGCGGTGGCAATGATCGCACTCGATGCCGTTGTGCAAACACGCGGGCCGAAGGGAGAGCGCAGTATTCCGCTGGTAGATTTTCATCTCGTACCGGGTAATACGCCAGAAAGGGAAACAGTTTTAGAACACGGAGAGCTAATTGTTGCCGTTGATTTACCTGCTTTAAACTTCGCAAAGCGATCACACTATTTAAAAGTCCGCGATCGCGCTTCTTATGCTTTTGCGATGACATCGGTTGCGGCGGCATTAGATATTCAAAATGGCATTATTCGCTCGGCACGCATTGCCCTTGGTGGCGTTGGCACAAAGCCCTGGCGCGCCTTTGAAGCAGAAAAAATACTTTTGAACAAGCCGGCAAACCAGGCAACATTTCAAGCAGCTGCATTGGCTGCGATCGCCGGTGCTAAACCTCAAAAATACAACGGCTTTAAGGTCGAACTGGCTAAACGCACAATTGTTAAGGCGCTGACAACGGTGGGAGGGATGGCATGAATACTGGGGATAAAAATATAGTTGTCGGCAAACCGTTAAATCGAGTTGATGGACGGCTCAAGGTGACTGGTGGCGCACGTTACGCAGCTGAGTTTCCGGTGGCAAAAATGACTTATGGCGTGACAATTCAAAGTGCGATCGCTAAAGGGAAAATTGCCCAAATCGATACCAAGGCGGCGGAACAAGTACCGGGTGTATTAGCAGTAATTACCCACCTCAACGCGCCCAAAGCTTCTGGAGAAAAGGGCGGCGGTCATAAGGTGCAAGTCCTGCAAGATAACATTGTGCTGTATAGCGGTCAGCATATTGGTGTCGTCGTTGCCGATACCTTTGAACGAGCGATGTATGCTGCCTCCCTGGTACAAGTTCGCTATGACGAAGAGAAACCAACCATTAATATGGGGGAGAATCTCGCTAAGGCATACTTACCTAAAGGTAAAATCCCCGGAGGCGAAGCGCCCGATTCATCACACGGCAATGTCAACCAGGGACTAGCGGCGGCAGATGTCCGCGTCGAGCAAACCTATACCACCCCAGTAGAAAATCATAATCCGATGGAGCCTCATGCTACAACAGCAGTTTGGCAAGGCGATGAACTGCTGCTGTATGACGCAACTCAGGGAATCTTTTCGGCTCAACAAAAAGTTGCGGAGGTATTAGGAATTGAACCAAAGAAAGTCCGCATTATGTCTTACTTTGTTGGCGGTGGCTTCGGTTGCAAAGGATCAACTTGGTCGCACGTGCCAATAGCTGCGATCGCCGCAAAGCAAGTTAATCGCCCAGTGAAATTAGTTTTGGGACGGATACAGATGTATGGGCCTGTGGGCTTTCGACCAGAGACTATTCAACAGGTTTCTCTCGGTGCAACCCGCGATGGCAAATTGACTGCTTTGCGACACGCCGGCACTTCGCAGACTTCAACTTTCGATGAATTTATCGAACCTGTTGGTAAAAGCGCCCGGATGATTTACGCTTGTCCGCATATCGAAACCAGCCACCGTCTGGTTCAACTCGATCAAGGAACACCAACCTATATGCGGGCCCCTGGCGAAGCTTCTGGGTCGTTTGCCTTAGAATCGGCAATGGACGAACTAGCTTATGCACTCAATATCGATCCGGTGGAACTGCGTCTGCGTAACTATGCTGAAGTCGATCCTAGTAAAGGACTGCCTTGGTCGAGCAAGTCACTGAGAGAGTGTTACAAATTGGGAGCAGAAAAGTTTGGCTGGCAAAAGCGCAATCCCAAGCCCCGTTCGATGCGAGATGGTAATTATTTAATTGGTTGGGGGATGGCAACAGCTACTTATCCTACCAACCGTTCTCCAGCATCAGCGATCGCTCAAATTATGGCAGATGGTACAGCCGTTGTCCTAAGCGGTTCGCAAGATATTGGTACAGGGACTTATACTGTGATGACTCAAGTTGCAGCCGATGCACTCGGTTTACCAGTTAACAAAGTCCGCTTTGAACTAGGCGATACCAAGATGCCAGCAACCCCCGTTTCTGGTGGTTCGCAAACCGCCGCCAGTGTCAGTTCAGCCGTACATTTAGCGGGAAATCAAGCTCGCAGTCAGCTTTTGCAACTAGCACTTGCCGATCAAAAATCGCCGCTTTATAGTTCAAAGGCTGAGGATGTGATTGCGCGAGATGGCAGCTTTTTCTTAAAAAATAAATCCTCCGCCAGCGAAACATATCAGGCAATCTTGGCACGGCATGGAAAGAAAATGATCGAAGCGCGTGCAGATGCCAAACCTGGAGAGGAACAAAAGAAGTTCTCAATGCACTCATTTGGAGCGCAGTTTGCTGAGGTACGCGTTGAGCCTGATTTGGGTGAAGTGCGAGTAACCCGGTGGATGGGAACTTTTGGCGTGGGACGCATCCTCAATGCTAAAACAGCCAACAGTCAGATGATCGGTGGGATTATTTATGGCATCGGCATGGCGTTGATGGAACACACGCTAACAGACCCGAACCGAGGACGCGTTGTCAACCATGATTTAGCTGAATATCACGTACCAGTGAATGCAGACGTTCCTGATATTGAGGTGTTGTTTGTGGATGAACAAGATCCACATATCAACCCGCTTGGTGTCAAAGGAATTGGTGAAATTGGAATTACCGGAGCTGCGGCAGCGATCGCTAATGCTGTGTATCATGCCACAGGTAAGCGCGTCCGCGATTTGCCAATTACATTAGACAAACTGCTGTAGTGGCGTGTCAAGCTTAAAATAGTGCATTAAACGTAGGTTGGGTGGAGCGGAGCGCAACCCAACACATATCAGGATGTTGGGTTACGCAAAGCCTCCACCCAACCTACAATTTTTTTGCTAGAAGTTGCGGCTACACAGACAAAACCTGCCTCCGCAGGTTGAAAAGCCTTGGTTTTGCGTTAGTCCGCGCAGGTGGTGACTCAATACGGTTCGGTTAAGGTTTTTGATGAAAATTATTGCTCGTTAAAGACGCGATGAATTGCCGTCTCTACAACAATCAGTCTTTTGTAGAGACGCGATTTATCGCGTCTTGGATTTATCGCGTCTTGAAATACCAATCAGTAGAAGACTCAGGACTGATGACCACGCAAGTAAAATTTGGTACTCTTAACTCGGAATCACTGTAATTACACTTGTTACCGAGATGAGTCGTCCAACAGCCCGCTCCTACGCTTTCTTGTCGATTGCAGCGGCAATCGTCACTATTGGCATAAAATTTGGCGCTTACCAGCTAACCGGGTCAGTAGGTTTGCTTTCAGATGCTATTGAATCAATTGTAAATCTCCTAGCTGCATTGGTTGCTCTATGGGCATTGACCTATGCTGAAAAACCAGCCGATGCCGAACACGACTTTGGGCATTCTAAAGCTGAATACTTCTCCAGTGGTGCAGAAGGTGCGTTGATTATAGTGGCAGCCATTAGCATTGCTGTTGAAGCTTGGGGACGCTTGTTGCATCCAGAACCATTAACACAGCTAGGATGGGGGTTGGTACTCTCCCTATTTGCAACCGCAATCAACGGCGTTGTTGCCTTTATCTTGCTACGGGCAGGACGACGGTTGCGTTCCATTACACTCAGGGCTGATGCTCACCATCTGTTTACCGATGTGGTAACTTCAGGTGGTGTGATCGTTGGAATCTTACTCGTCCAGGTAACAGGCACTCTCATACTCGATCCAATTGTCGCGCTGATAGTAGCAGCAAATATTACTTGGACAGGATTTCGTTTGCTGCGGGAAACCAGTAGCGCGTTACTGGATGCAGCTTTGCCTAAAAAAGAAATTGACGCAATTAAGAGCATCCTTAACGAGTACAAACGTGAGGACATCCAGTTTCATGCCTTGCGAACCCGCACTGCTGGAACCCGTCGCTTTGTTTCCTTTCATGTTCTTGTACCTGGATCTTGGACAGTGCAACAAGGGCATGATTTGTGCGAGGCAATTGAGCTTGCTATTCTTGGGGTGCTACCTTCAACCCACGTTACAACTCACTTGGAACCTGTAGAAGATCCAGTTTCTTGGGACGATTTGGAGTTAGAGCGTTCGAGCAATCAGCAAATGCAAGATATAAAATAAGAGATTAATTGCTGCCGTTAAGCTTTCAGGAATGACGCGATCGCACTCTCATCAACTGCAATGCCGAGTACTGCAAATGCGTAGGCGTAGCCAATTTTCAAACTCAAACAAGTTGATTAACTTGCGATCGCTTCCAGCAGGCGGTTACGCCATCGCAACTATCTTTTTCCGCGAAGGACGTTTGCGGTCTGATTTTTTCTTCAGTCCCACAGCTTGGGCTTGATCGCTATCTGAGCCATATTGCCCGCGTACAACTTCTTTCATCGCTAATACAGCATTATGAAATTCCCACTCTGCTAATCGAGCAGCATCAGCAGCCGCACGGTATAAAGCTAGTTTCTCGGTTTCGGTTTGTTGAGAAATCAACATTGCCTGATAAGCTTCCTGTAAATTAGCAGCTGAGGCATCAGCACGAGTTGTGTTGTAGGTGCTGACGGTTTGTAAACCGTGGAATGAGTCAATATCTTGACTAATCAGTTGAGGGCGCAAACGGTTTGTTGTATTTTGCGGAGGCATACATCTATACTTAGTAAATTGTACATTTAATGTACCCATTGCAACATAAAAAGTTAACAGTAAGATGAAATTTTCAGATAGGGCAAGGTTAGAAAGGATAGTTTAAGATAACAGACCGATGTATTGGCATAACAAACCGATGTATTGGCATAACAGACCGATGTATTGGCATAACAGACCGATGTATTGGCATAACAGACCGATGTATTGGCATAACAAACCGATGTATTGGCATAACAGACCGATGTATTAACATAACAGACCGATGTATTAACATAACAAGTCAATGTATTGGCATAACAGACCGATGCAATTACAAAACCGTAAGACGACACTAATTAGCAAGTAGCGCGATCGCAACCCATAATTAAAGAGATACAGCACATTTCAGGTAAATGAAGTACTCGACTTCGCTCAACCAACTGAGTGGTCGAGAGTTGAGCGTACACCTGCGGGGAAGCAAGCTACGCGTAGCGTCTCGCAGAGACGGCACAAACAGGCAAAACGATCGCTCTACCTCGTGTGTCAGGGTTAGATACTACTCGTCCTGGATTTCTCACAAGTGAGAAATCCAAGGGGTGTGGGAGGTGTGGGAGGATGGGGAAGAAGTCTTACCCCCCACACTCCCCACACTCCCCACACTCCCCACACTCCTCTTCCTCTGAAGCCTACACTATGGGTGAGAAATCCGGGTCGTGGCCCTGCTCCCAGAATACTGTTTATACTTTTGAATATATAGTTTCGTCTTGTTGACGCCACGCCGGATCGACTATGCATATAAATACCAGTGGCTCAATTCCAGAATTGCGAATAAATTGTCTGGCTAATGGTGGAATGTAGATAGTATCTCCTGGTTCTACTATCTGTAGTTCATCATCTATATGCATTTCTCCCTGACCACTGAGAATGTAGTAAACTTCCGAAGTTGTTAAGGAGTGAGGTGTAGAAGTTTGCCCAATTGGCACTACTGCATAAGCAAGACTGTAGCGTAATTTCAAAGATTGCTTATCAGGATGCAATAATTCTCGCAAAATAGTGCCATCACCTGCAATGAATTCTGTACACGCATTCAGTTTTTGTATTAGCATTGTTTAAAAAGCCTTTAAACTAATAAACACAACTTATTTGAAGATGCGATATGCGATCGCTGTTAGAAAATGCTTCTTTCGTAAGTGGAGCGTCCTGTGCCATATTGTGAGATGCTATAGGTTTCTAATATAATTTTGCTGCAAAATACTGGTGGCGATCGCCGTATTGCTCAAGTTTTTCTAAAAACTCTGTTCGATTGTGTTGATCGTGGCTAAATCAGATACTCTTTCTATTATTTTTTCTCTAATACCAATTCTGTATGAAGATGCGCTAAACCATATTTAAGTACAAGAAAGAAGAAAGAAAAACGAACCGCAAAGGACGCAAAGGACACAAAGGAAGAAAGAAAGAAGTCAAAAGGGTTTGGCGCAGCCTCATAAAGAAATGGTATAAAGACCCACTAGGAATTGGAGTTCACTGTTCTAATTTGAATAGCTTTTGGGCATTGCGGGAGTAAATTTTTGCTCGCTGTTCTTGGCTGATGTCGAGGATTTTCACTGCGGAGTATGAGCAACGATGCTTGTCAATAGATGGTAAGGAGCAGGGTCTTTCATTTCCTGCGCCACGAATGATAACATAAAATTCTGTATTTCTATATATTTTCAAATCAACCCCTTGCACCCGTGATATAAGCTGCTGTTAAGGGATGTTGGGGGTACTCAAAAATTTGCTCTACTGAACCTGACTCAATCAATTGCCCAACACCTGACTGCACCCAGAACAGAGCAACCCGATCCGCGATGCGCTTGGCTTGCGCTAGGTTATGCGTCACAATCAGCAAGGTATAACGCTGACGCAAACTAGTAATTAAGTCTTCAACTATTCCACTGGCAATTGGATCGAGGGCGCTACAAGGTTCATCCAATAACAGGATTTCTGGTTGCAAAGCCAAGGCTCTAGCTATGCACAACCTTTGCTGCTGTCCGCCAGAAAGTGCTAAGGCAGAGGTTTGCAGTCGGTCTTTGACTTCATCCCAAAGTCCAACATCTTTCAGGCTTGTCTCAACGATCGCATCGATTTGTTCTTTACGAATACCATGTTCTCGCAAAGGTAATTCCAGATTCTTCCAAATTGATAAAGGAAAAGGATTAGGCTTTTGGAAAATCATCCCAACTTGCCGCCGCAGCGCGTTCGCATTCGTTTTGGCATTTAGCACTTCTAAACTACCTATGCGAATCCGCCCTTTGACTCGACACTGGGGAATCATGTCTGTCAACCGATTTAAGCAACTCAAAAAGCTAGTTTTTCCACAACCAGAAGGCCCCACCAATGCCAAAATTTCCCCCAGATTCACACTCAAATTGACATTAGCAAATGCGGTTTTTTGACCGTATTGCAGAGTTAAGTTCTCCGTTTCAATCAACGGTTCAACAATTCCAGTAGCGATATTTGCCGATTTCATCCAGAAAAAATTCTCCTGTGCAACCAACGATCTGCAATCCATGCTGCTGTACCATTAATCACCAACAGTGATACCAGCAAGACTAATGCTGAGGCGTAAGCATTGGCATCTCCGCCAGAGACGTTCATTGATAAATCAAAAATATGAATCGAGAGGGCACGCCCGGAATCTAGCAGTGATTCTGGCATTCTATCTACGTAACCACTAGTAAAAATTAAAGCCGCTGTCTCTGCGATCGCTCGACCAATACCCAGCACCAATCCCACAACCAAACCAGGGACAGCAGCAGGTAACAACAGTTGAAATAACGTTGTTGTACGAGAAAAACCAAGGGCTGCGGCTCCTAATCTATACTCATTTGGAACAGCGCGAAATCCTTCTTCTGTAGAGCGAATTAAAATTGGTAGCACCATACACCCCAAAGTCAATCCTCCCGACAAAATAGAAAATCCCAACCCCAAAACTTGACAAAAGAAGACGTTGCCAAACAACCCAAAGACTATAGAAGGAACTCCTGCCAGTACATCTAAACTACGCCGCACCAACCCACCAAACCAACTATCCACGGGGGTGAATTCTGCCAGTAAAACGGCTGTACCAACACCAATGGGGATAGAAACCGCCATACACACTGCCATAATCAGAAAAGTGGAAACAAGAATGCTAGCAATTCCCCCTTCTCTACCAGCATTTTCTGGCTCAGTCGTCAGAAATTTCCACGTCAAGTGTCCTATCCCATGCCAAAGGATATCACTGAGTATCCAAAGAAAGATACCAGTAACTAGGGCAGCAGTTGTCCAAACAATGATTGTTGGCAACCAATCTTTAGGACTTACAACAGGTTCACCCATATATTTTTCCTTGACTGATGACTTCCGCAACCGCAACTAACAGCACAATCATTCCCATCAAGACTAAACCGCTAACAAACAACGCCGAACGGTGATCTCCTGTGGCATAAGCCATTTCCAGAGCAATATTAGCCGTCAACGTGCGGATGGGGTCAAATATACTTTTTGGCATTTGTACCACATTGCCACACACCATCAAAATAGCCATTGTTTCGCCAACTGCTCGACCTGTTTCTAAAATTAAACCTGTGAACAATCCAGATTTGGCAGCAGGAAGCACGACTCTAGAGATAGTTGCCCACCGGGATAATCCTAAAGCTGCTGCTCCTTGAAGGTAAGAAATTGGGACTTTCGCTAAACTGGCATCGGCTACAAGCGCTATTGTTGGCAAAATCATCACCGTGAGAATGGCAATACCCGCTAATAGACTTGGCCCCGGTGGATGTATCCTACCAATCATCGGAACCAGCACCACCAATCCCCAAAAACCGTAGACTACAGAAGGAATTCCTGCTAATAGTTCAATTAAGCGACGGTATAATCGAGCCATTATTGGTGGGGCGTAGAATTGACAAAAAACCGCAGATATAATTCCTATCGGTGTCGCGATCGCTATTGAGCCAACCATTGCCAAAAATGTACCCAACAACATCGGGAAGAGATTATATAATCCGGCGGTTGGGTTCCAGGAAGAGTCTGTAAAAAAACGTGTTATTCCGACATGATTGAGGACTGGTAGAGACTCCAGAATCAGAAAGCCGATAATTAAAAGTGCGATCGCTCCGGCGATCGCCGCTAAAAAACGCAGTATCCAAATTAACCAAAAGTCATTTAGAGACGACGACAAAGTTTTGCTTTTGAACAATGTCATTTACCTGTTGTGATTGCGCGAAATCAAGAAATGCTTTTGTCAATCCTTGAGGTTGGGTTTTGGTTACTAAGTTAAGTGGACGAGAAATCGGAAAAGTCCCATTCTGGACGTTGGCTGTTGTTGCAGCTATCCCATTTACAGGTAGCAGCTTAATAGCTACTCCATTGGCTGCACTATTTTCTGCCGATCCGATCGACACATAACCAATTGCATTCGGGTTTCCTGCAACTGTCTTAATTCCCTGCTGATTGTCACCAATTACTACTTGGGCTTTGATGTCTGTATTTTTCAGTTTGAAATAATGGGTAAATAATTCTAAAGTGGAACGTCCTTCGGCTTTGTTAACAACTGTAATCGCTCCATCTGTACCTCCCACTTGTTTCCAGTTCGTCACCTTCCCTGTGTAAATATCTACAACTTGCTTGTTGTTGAGCGATTTTACTGGATTGTCTTTGTGGAGAATTACCGTCACTCCATCACGGGCGATAGAAAATGCTTTTAAATCGTTTTCTTCTGGTTTCAACAAGGCACGAGAAACCATACCAACATTAGCGACACCTTGACGAGCATCAGAAACCCCACGCGAAGACCCTCCTGATTGCACATCAACTCGCGCACCTGGATGCTGAGATTCAAAACGCTTGCCAATTTCAGCCGCTAACGGTGCAATTGTACTGGAGCCAGTAAGTACTAGTTTTCCCTGAAGCTGATTTGTATTATTTGCAACTTGATTTCCTGAAGAACAGCCTTGTAACCAAACGCAGGTAGCCAGCCCAATCGCCAGAGGTAAAATTTGAGAATTTTTCATTATTGCTTTTCAACCCGAAATTGGGTTTTTAGTTAAAATAGAGGACACAACAGCCAAGGTTCAAAGCTTTGCCAGTAGTTACTTCCACCTCTGGAGCTAGGCGGTAGAGAATTGCTTTACCATCACGCGAGGGCACAACCAATTGGGAGCGACGCAGAACTTGTAAATGATGGGAGAGCAGGCTTTGTTCCAAGCCCAAAATTGCGTTCATCTCTCCCACGTGTTTGGGACTGTCGATCAGAAGTTCTAATACTGCTAGACGAGTTTCATCTGCCAGTACCTTCAGCTTTTCTACGCAGTCAACCTGCTTCTTGCTGCTATTTTTCATTGCCTCTAAAGGAATAGGTTTTTCTTGTTTCCGAAGTTAGGTTGCAGCGCTCGCTCTCGTGTTCAGCGAAGATTAACAACTGCTGCTATCACAAATAAATAGCAATTTATATGAAATTTGATTCATATTTTAAGGTAGAAAGTGTCACGCTCTACAATTAAAATTAAATTTTTTAACCAAAGCTTAATGTTTATCCTATTTACCAAGAAGGGAAAAGGGGAATGGATTTGCGGGTAAGGGAAAAAGAAAAAACTTTTCCCCAAAAGCTATAAAGCCCCTATTTTTAAATATGGAGAACACAAAAGAAGATAATACCCGCACATAGTGCGATAAAAATCAGCGTCCATGCGCGATCGCAATTTATTTGATATCAGGTAGAGTGTGGCATAAAGCTATAATTTGAGGCAGCAACTTTAGGCTAGAAGTATGACTACTGTAGCAATTTTACCAACAAGAGACGCTAGCGGTGAGAAATCCTATCGTGCGATCGCAGGAGATAAACATTCGGTTGGCAAAACTGCGGGGCAAGCTTTAGATGCGTTAACTGCCCAGTTGGGTGAGATTGAGTTTAGTGCGCTACTGGTCATTCAAAGCTTTCGTCCTGACGCATTCTTTAGTGCCCAGCAACAAGAACGGTTATCAGAGTTGATGAGATTATGGCGATCGGCACGGGATCGGGGACAAGAATTGCTACCAGAACAACAGGCACAGCTGGATGAATTGGTTGAGGCTGAATTGAGAGCGGCGACGGCCCGCACTGCTGCGTTGATGCAGCCAGAGAATTCATGAATCCGTACTATACTGAGATCGCTGGGCGTGCCAACCATCGTTGTGAGTACTGCCAAGCTCCTGAAGTCGTTTTCAATTTTCCGTTTGAGGTGGAGCATATTATTCCAATTTCTCGGCAAGGTGCAAATAATAAAGCAAATCTAGCCCTTGCGTGTCGCTCCTGTAATCTCCGTAAAGGAACTCGCATCAGTGGCACTTTGCCTGATTCCAATACTGAAGTTCGGTTATTTCATCCAAGAGAAAATCAGTATAGATATTTTAAATTAACACAATAGACTTCTTATAAAAACAAAGAATCTCAAATTAAAACTTTTGGAATAAGTTTAAAGTATCCTGCCAAAACTGTGATTTAGGGAAAATCAGTATTCCGTGCTAACTCTTGTGATAGATAAATAACTAAAGTTGACAACTATCCTGTGGGGCATGATTTCAGTGGTGTTTTCGCTTATCTTGGATAGCAGAACACCGGGAGCGCACCTCAATCTAACGTATATACTGTAATCGTTAAAGGGCAGCAAATCTAAGGAGTGTTTGAGACTAGCAGCGATGCACAATGGCACAGTCATCACATTGTTTCCATTGAGACTGCCTACTCAAGTTTATAAACTGCTAGAAACAGAAAAATCAGCAATCAAATGAACGAATTACAAGCAATTTTAGAAGGCTTCCAGTCAAGTCAAAAAAATGGTGAAATTACTTTTCTTGCTACTGTAGTCAAAACTCAAGGTTCCACCTATCGCCGACCGGGTGCTAAAATGTTGATGACAGATACAGGTCGGATGATTGGAACAATCAGCGCTGGTTGCTTGGAAAACGACGTATTTGAGCATACTCAACAACGAATGTCGGACGGCGAAGCAATTGTTGTTACTTACGATAACACCGCCTCGGAAGATATTCTTTGGGGCTTTGGTTTGGGGTGCAATGGGACAGTGCAAGTTCTCATCGAACGTCTTGAAAAAGAAAGTTCACCAAATGCGATCGCTTTTACGCAAGAGTGCTTTCATAAAAAACATTTGGGTATTATTGCTACAGTCTTTGCCTTTGAAGGCAAGGTAGATGTGAAACTTGGGTCGCGTTTACTGCTGTATCCTGATGGTAAAATTATCGCTGACATCAAAGATCCAAATTTAATTCAATCTCTGCAAGTAGATACTCAAGCAGCTTTTACTAATCAAAAGTCTAATGTAAAAAACTATCAGTTACCTTTAGGCAGTGCAGAAGTTTTTATTGAAGTTATCCAACCACCCACGCCTTTAGTAATATTTGGTGCAGGTTATGATGCTATACCCGTAGCACAGTTTGCTCAAGCATTAGGTTGGGACATTACTGTAGTCGATTGTCGAGCTAATGAGGCAACTAAAGCACGATTTCCAATAGCTTGTGATGTGATTCTGACTCGGCGAGAAATTGTCCAAAAACAGGTATTTATAGATGTCAACACAGTTGCTGTAGTGATGACGCATAATTATTTTGATGACCTAGAAATTTTGAAAACATTGCTGCCATCTCCTGCGCGCTACATAGGGGTTTTAGGCCCAAAGGCGCGTACTGAAAGATTGCTTGAAGATTTAGGTTCGCAAGGAATAGTTTATACTACTGAACAATTAACCAGATTGCATGGCCCGATTGGGATTGATATCGGAGCAGATACACCTGAAGGAATAGCGATCGCTATTATTGCAGAAATTCAAGCAGTGCTAGCAAACCGTAATGGTAATTTTTTAAGAAATCGCAATCAACCGATTCACCAATCTTATGAAAGCAACTCAAACTTGCTACTTACCACATAGTTTTTATGACTGCTATAGACAACGAGAAATCAACCATAGCCATTATAATTCTTGCTGCTGGTGCATCTACACGGATGGGTACACCGAAACAACTATTGCTTTACCAAGGGCGTAGTTTTTTACAATATACTACAGAAATTGCGATCGCTTCAGTTTGTCAACCTGTGGTAGTAGTACTTGGAGCCAACGCAGAACAGATTCATCCCCAAATTAAACAACTTCCCGTTAGAGTAGTTAAGAACTCGGATTGGGCTTGTGGAATGAGTACTTCAATCAAGAGTGGTATTGAATTGTTAAATAATCTTCCGCAAAAAATAGAAGCAGTAGTTATTACACTTTGCGACCAGCCATTTGTTTCTCCCCAAACGATCAATCAACTTGTTGATGCATATTATTCGACAAAAAAACCAATTATTGCTTGTGAATATGGAGATACATTAGGCGTACCTGCTCTATTTAGTCAGACATTTTTTTCAGAACTTGCCGCTTTAAAAGAAACTTCAGGAGCAAAAAAAGTTATTAATAATAATCTTAATGAAGTGTTTTCTATTCCGTTCCCACTAGGAGATATAGATATTGATACACCAAAGGATTACGAACAATTGCTATCAATTACTAAAGTAATTTTTGAAGTATCTTGAACAAGATTCCTAAAAGTGAACAAATAGAGAAGACCGCGCTGGCTCTCCGACCTACACAGATGAAAAATAGAAAAAGTTGGGTTAGTATTTTAAGGCTAGAATTTATTTCCTAGCCTTTTGTCTTTAAAGCATTTTAGCAATGAGGATATTAGTAAACAATTTTATTTAAGAGCGGCTAAAGTCCGATGTCCAATTATTCCGTCTGCTCTTAATCCTTTAGATTTCTGAAATTTGATCGCAGCGGCACGAGTCTTGTTATCAAACACGCCATTCACACTTCCTGTATAGAATCCTTGCTGTTTTAAAGAATTCTGAACAGTTTTCACTGTCTCTCCTTTGCTGCCTACTGTCAGTACAGTACCAGAACTACGCTTTGCCACATGATTCGACTTGTGCTTGGCACTAACCTTTGTTACAGCACTAGGTTTTTTCATAGTGTTGCCTTGCTGAGTACTTTGGGCAATGTGGGTAGAAGTAGCCGAATTTTGGCTTTTATTATTAGTTAAAGAGTAAGCAGGTATAGCAGTAGCTAGAGTCAAAGCAGGGAGCAAAGCAAGTACTTTCCAATTCATCTTCTTGTTCCTTTCAACTGTATGAGATGTTGCAATTTCTATTTTAAGAGTCATCTTCATAAGGTACTGTGCCTTAAGTGATTCTCTTCTGTAGATTCTGGTGTGTGGGTTTAGTCTGAGACTATTTCCGAAGCCAGAGCTATAGCATCACACGTCGTATTGACAAAGCTATTGCGAAATTGTGACAAAACCATGACTAAATGTATTAAAATTTATGTCGCACGAAATTGCGCTAGTAATAAAGAGTTTGTAGTAAGGACTTTAGTCCTTATTTTCTAAGCACTAAGGGACTCCCAAATAAAAAATATACAACTATTTATTGTGGGGTGGGCGTCTCGCCATTGGTGTCAACTTAAGTTACAAATAGCTTATCTGTTGGCTTCCACGCCCGCCCAGAAATGAATTTCTTTGGCTTTTAGCTAAAGTCTACTCAAGTAGACTAAAGATTTTTGGCTATATTTAGTCATCTTTAGATGACTTAAGCTATTAGCAAGGAACTTCAGTTCCTTGCGGGACATGGCTTTTACGTTAAGTTGACACCAATGGCAAGATGCCCACCCCACAAGATTGGATAATTTAATTTATTTCTTGGAAGTCCCTAAAGGCCTTACCCAGGGGAAGCCCCCTTCTCTACGAACTTGTTTACCCATCAATTTAAACTTGATAGATTACTAATGGTCTGTCCCATTAATTTTGAGGGATAAAGAAACGAACCGCATTCGCGCAGCGTCTCGCAGAGAAGGAAGAAAAGTTAAGAAGGAGTTCACCCATTATATTTAATGGGACAGACTACTAGTCTCTTTTATCCTCCGAACCCAACATTTTCAATAATTTTCTGGCAGCTAAAATACCCATAACTCCTGCACCAACAACTTCCACTGCTTGAACAACTTTTTTGCCCACATCATGAGGATCGAGGTGGTGATGAAAAACCTCTTCATCCACCCATTCACTAGCTGCTTTAAAGTCATGAATTGGTGTTGGCAATAGCGTTAAATAAGTACCTTGACGAATTAAATGCCCGGATTCTCCTGCAACTTCAAAAACATTGAAAAGGTTAGCAGCAGCATCATTTAACCCTAATTTTAAGAGAGTTCCGCGTAGATTTACCTTTGCTGGTTTGAGGTCTTCGCCTAAAGCTAATGCTTTCAAATTTTGGGCAATATTGGCTCCTTGCTGATAAGCAACTTGGGCTGTTGGCGGTAGTGAATTATCTTGAACTGCTACACAATCCCCGCCTGCAAATACTTCTGGAAAGTCGAGTAGTTGCATTGTCGGAGTAACTAAGAGGCGGTTGTGACGATCGCGATGTTCTTGAGAAATTGGTAAATCTTTAATTAGTGGGTGAATAGAAGTGCCAGCTGTCCAGATTGCGGTATATGTTGGCAATGTCTCAATTTGCTCATTGCGTTTATATTCAATGGCGTTGGCATGAATAGTAGTGGCTTCTGCTCCCGTAAGTATTTCAATTGGGATCGCGCGTTTTTGTAATTCTTTCTCAGCAATTGGACGCAGAGGATTGTTAATATCACCATTGAGAATTTCTTTACCGTGATTGAGTAATACCACACGGATTTCACTAGAATTTCCTCCCATAGCACTATACCAATGTGGGAGTAAATCAGCTAAGGTGGCTGCCATTTCTACACCACTCGCACCACCACCAACTACAACTACTGTTAGCAGTTGGCGACGTTGTTCTGGATCTTCAGTTTTGATTGCTTTTTGCAAACAATCGCCTAAATGTCGCTCAAGAGCGATCGCATCTGCTTCTGTCCAAAAAGGAAAAGCGTATTCTTTAGCACCTTCAAGATGATGATAACCAGTAACACTACCCAAAGCTAAGACTAAGTTACTGTAGTTGTAAGAGTTTCCCGAAGCTAATTTGACTTGTTGTTGATGTAAGTCTATCGATTCCACTGCATCTTGAACAAAGATGACACCACTACCTTTAAGCAATTCTGCAAAACGTGGTACTACTTGAAAAGCATCCATCTCGCCACTGAAATATTCGTAAAGTAATGGCTTAAAACAAAAGCTTTCATTTTGATCGATCAAAATTACAGAGCGAGGATAATGTTCGTGAGCTAGGTGTAAGGCTGTAAATAAGCCGGTGAAGCCACCACCAAGAATCACAGTTTGGTAAACTGGGCTATTCATAAAATATTCTCCAAAGTCTCAGGAATTTTCTAGGATGTTACGCATTTAAATCCAGATTTTTTTGTCTCACGCAAAGGCGCAGAAGTGGAAAGAAAAAGTCTAAAATTAAGACTTTTACGAAAATACTAATGACCAATGACAAATTCGCTATATAAATAAAAATAACGCAATTAAAAAGACGCTGAGGAATAAAGCGAAAGCAATAGCGTATTCGACTCTGCGACTAAAAAATCCCACAGCAGCAATGAGAGCGATCGCTAACCCAATAATGCCAATATATTGCTCTTTTTGTAAACCTTGTGCAATGAGTGGATCTTTACCTGGTGCGGGAGTTTCTTGAACTGCTTTTGGCGCGAGTTCTGATGCTGGTAATTCTTGGATGAATAAATTCATAAAGTTTCTCCTGAAAATACTTAGTGAACTGAAAATCTTTATGCTCGCCAAAGGTAGATAAGCGAGAAAAGGAAGACCCAAACTACATCAACAAAGTGCCAAAATAGAGTAGTCGCACTTGTACCGAAGTGAGTTTTATTATAATTGCCTGGAATGAATGAGCGAATCAGCATAATTATCTGAAGCACAACACCCGCCAGAACGTGTAACCCGTGGAAACCTGTCAGCAAATAGAATGTGGAACCAACTAATCCTGTAGTGAGCTTAAAATCGAGATTTTTCCACTCAATTAATAGACCAATTAAAAAGTAGATTCCCATTGCGATCGTTATCAGCCATAGCCCGCGAAATTTACCCAATTGATTACGTTTGAGGGCATTTTCTGCTGGTTGAATCACAAAGCTACTAGAAAGTAAAACTACCGTATTAATAATCACGAGTTTAGACAATTCTGGCCCAGAAATACCGGGTGGTAGCCAGTTAGTAGTATTTAGTCGCAGAGCAACATAAGTAAAGATAAAACTCAAAAAAATGATACTTTCCGACAATAGGAATACACTAAACCCAAACATTCCTTTGCCATGATGATCTTCATGACTTCCGCCACCACTTGGCAAAAAGCGCTGTAACCAATTCGGTAAGCGTCGCCGCCACCGATCGAAACGGATCGGACTTTCATCTAAATGGATGCTGCGATGTTGCATAATTCGTAATTCGTAATTAATAAATTCAGGTTCCATCTAGATTTTTGGACATAGGGAATTATGACAAAACCTCTGCGTACCTTTGCGCTAACCTCCGCGTACCTTTGCGTTAAAAAAGCACATAATTACTCACCATCATCAGAATTTTCCACGAATGAATATTTTGGATCGCCATAATCGTAAGGAGGTCTGGTGACAACAGGAATCTCTTCAAAGTTATCTCGCGGAGGTGGTGAAGAAGTTGTCCATTCCAATCCTGTAGCGTGCCAAGGATTATCAACTGCCTTCGCTCCATATAGCCAAGAACCGACAATGTTAGCAATAAAGGGCAGCGTAGATGCTCCAAGCAAGAACGATCCCAGGCTAGCAATAACGTTCCATCCCTGATACTGCGGATCGTAGGAAGAAATTCGGCGTAGCATCCCTTGCAAACCTAACGGATGCATGGAGAAAAAGGTGATATTGGCAGGAATAAAGGTCAACCAGAAATGCAGTTTACCCCAACCCTCGGCGTACATCCTGCCAGTTATCTTGGGAAACCAGAAGTAAATTCCGGCAAAAATTGCCATCGTAATAGTATTAAAAACGATGTAGTGGAAGTGACCCACGACAAAATAAGTATTATTGACATGGATATCAAATGGCGTGGCGGCAAGCATCACACCTGTGACACCGCCAAAAATAAACATCGCTGCACCTCCCATTGCAAATAACATTGGTGTCTCTAGGTGCAATTTGCTCCTCCAGATTGTGGCAGTCCAAGCGAATGCCTTCACACCTGTGGGTATAGCAACTAACATCGAGGTGGCCATGAAGGTCATCCGCATCCAGCCGGGGGTTGCACTAGTGAACATGTGATGCACCCAAACGAAGATGCTAATCCCAGCAATACCTAAAGTTGCGATCGCCACTGATCGATAGCCAAATAGAGGATTGCGAGCAAAGGCTGGCAGAACTTCCGCAATAATACCGAAGGCTGGTAGCGCCATGATATACACTGCGGGGTGAGAATAGAACCAAAATAAATGTTGGTAGATGATGGGATCGCCACTTCCTTCCGGTTTAAAAAATTGTGTACCGAAGGAGAGGTCAAGCAATAGCAGTATCAATGCACCCGTCAAGGAAGGCAAGTTAATCAGTTGCAACAACTGGGCGCTAAAAACTGACCACACAAAGACGGGCATTCTAAAAAATGTCATCCCTGGCGATCGCATCCAAAAGATAGTAGTAACAAAGTTGACAGCCCCCATAATTGAGGAGATGCCGATTAATACTAGGCTAACTATCCAAATAAATTGACCGTTAATCAACTGACCGGCTGGAACTTGCAGACTAACTGGTGGATAAGACCACCAGCCAGCTTGTGCAGTCCCGTTAGGTAGTAAGAAACTAGACAGTAGTAGCAGACCGGCTGGTGGTAGAATCCAAAAAGAGATGGCGTTGAGCAGGGGAAAAGCCATATCCCGCGCTCCAATCATCAGGGGTACTAAGTAGTTAGAAAGACCTGCATTGAAGGGAATAATCCACAGGAAAATCATGATTGTCCCGTGCATGGTGAACAAACCATTGTAGAGGGGGCGGTCAACTAGATTTGCTTCCGGGGTAAGCAATTCAGCCCGGATAATCATCGCCAATAGCCCGCCGAGAAGAAAGAAAATGAAGGTCATCACCATGTACTGAACACCGATTACCTTATGGTCAGTGCTGAAGCTGAAATATTCTCGCCAGTTATTCTCAGGTTCTCTATCTTTGGCTATAGCTTCACTTAAATCATGTGTCATTATCTATCTTCCTTTGATTCGCTACAGCAGGTTGAGCCGGTGCGACGGTGTACCAGCCGCTTTTAAATAATGTCTTTGGTGGTTGGATATTTTCGGCAACTGCCTGATTTTTAGTATTTGTAGTTTCGCTAGAGATTGTTTGCGCGAGCCACTGATTATATTTATCAAGAGATTCAACGTATACATCTGCCTCCATCAAGGCAAAATAAGCACCACTGAATTGAGAATCTTTCAGTCGATATTTACCTGAGCGAATGGGTGTAATCACAATGTCAATATTCCGCCCTGGAACAATATCTTGCTTTAAACGAAACTCAGGAATGTAGAAGCCGTGAATTACTTTCTCTGCCTGCATCTTTAAGCGAGTGCTGCGATTGAGCGGTAAGTGTAATTCCTTAGTGGTAAGGTTATTTGGATAGCGAAAAGACCAATCCCATTGCCTAACGAAAACATCAATTGTTTCAGATGCAGGTTTGGGAATATCGCTGACGTTCGCGGCGTAGGCGGGCGTAGATTCTAGGGGCGCGTGCAAATGCACAATTTGGTTTAAACCGAGAATATTTAATTGCTGATAAATATTGAAGCTTTGAAAGGCAATCCATATTACTAACAGAGTTGGGGTAGCTGTCCATAATATTTCTAACTTCCCATTACCTCTAGAAGGGTGTCCTTCGGTGTAGTCTTCTGGGGGGGCACGATGGAAAGCGATCGCATACACCATCACACCAACCAGCCCCAGCAAGATGAATGCTCCAATTGAGACTAAAAAGCTAAATAAATCATCTACCCGTTGTGCTTCTGCTGTCGCCTGGGGAGGCATCCAAGAAAATGCCTGTTGTCCAATCCATCGACTGACAATTATCAGCCCTGCGACATAAAATGCTATTAGTACATATTCCCAAAAACTAAACATATTAACAATTCAAAATTCAAAACTTGTACTGAGCGTAGCCGAAGTATTCAAAATTCAAAATTGAAGACAGTACTTATCGCTTGATTATTTGAGTAGTAAATTTGGATTTTTACCTTCTTGGAGTAACTTCGCAGCAGTAACGTGAATGCCAAACTCTTCTCCCAATTGCGCCCCCAAAGTTCCGTGAACGAATAATATTGCCAATATTCCCATACCTGCTAACAAGTAACTCCACTGCACCTGCCTGGAAGCATCCTTGCGCCAGCGATAGCGTTGCAAACCTCTCCATATTGTCATGGCTGCGATCGCTCCCAACAACAAAACGCCACCCAAACCATGCAAAAGCATCGTCCAACCAGCAGTTAACCCCCAAGCGCTCTTTTGATCGACTGGTGGATTTGCTAGCAGTAGCTCGAAAAAACCTGCTGCCACGGTGAAAAAGGTGATAAAAGCGGCTCCTATGAGGTTATACCAGCCGACATCAAAGAAACCAGAACGCAGGGTAGGCAGACCTAAAAATTTGAAGATTGGTTTTTCTAAAGCAAAAAGCACTCCGGCAATATCAAAAATAATGGCAATAATGAACAAACCCAAGGTTAAATGCACCAGTTGCGGATGTATGGGAATCTCATAAGGTAATCCGTTAGCATTCAGCCTCAACCTCAACTGATCAATTAGCTGCCAGTTCATGGTGAAACTCCCTGCTTCATCGCTTGCACAACTGGCTCGATGTGTAACCCATACACCCAAACTAGCTTGCTTCCTAGATAGACTTGCAAGCACACTAAGCAGACTAAAAACGTTGCAGCACCAAGGTAAGCAGGCGGAACTTTCCGTGGAGTACTGTTGCGAATCACGAAACGCCAAGCTGTAATGCCAACGACAATAGCCGCCAACGACCAACCCATCACTGTATGAAAATTCAGTGTTGGTTGGACTGCTGGGTAGATGTTCGCCAAACCTGCTTCAAACTGACCAAGAATCACCGCTAAAAAGATAGCTGCTGAGGCCACAAACATATTCCAGAAACTCACCTCAAACAACCGCACATTGCGGGTGAAATAGCCCAGCACATCGCACACGAAAGAAAAAAGCACCATCGCGATTACAAAGTGGACAATGATGGGGTGTAGAGGGTCAGGGTATGGTAAATTTTGGTTATTTAGAGACAGAGCAGGCATCGCTTTCTCCTTCATGGGTCTAAATATATATGCGTTGCATGGAATTGTCATCCACTTAACGCACCATTCATATTTTCAAGAATACTGTGCTAACGTCACAGATCAACCAATTAAAAAATATTTAAAATTTACGATGCACCGAAATTTTTTTAAGCAAATTTTGAAATAAAAAGATTCCATACTTACTATAGGATTACTATTTGATTTTTTAACAACACGTAGGGTGTGTTATCGCGAAGCGTAGCGCACCATTTTCAAGGGTTTGGTGCGTTAGACTAAAGTCATAACGCACCCTACAAATACTTAATTTTTTTCAGAAATCAAACCGGATTCCTATATAAATAACTATACTTTTGATTATTATTATAAATCAATTGTTATTTAAAAAAACTAAAAAATGGTTATTCTGGACGAGATTCTTGTTTGATAATAGCTAATCTAATGAGACACTCTAGATGCGTATAAAAAGTTTTTGAATGCTTATATAATGTCATCTTGTATTTTCAATTGATTAACTAAAAAGTTTGCTTTAGCCAATAATCTAAGTTGCTCTGAATATACCATAAATCGTGATTGAATTGGATATGAGCTTTAAAATATTACAATTTTACAAACTTTAAAAATAAAAACATACTGTTGTCACAGAAATGACAAACCATTGAAATATTATTGAGTCAAATAATATGTTACTTATCGTTCTCTGGATAGATTAGAAAAATACTATGAGATTTTAAACGTAAGAATTCAGGAGTCAGAATGGGCTAAACGCCCCGCTATCGCTAACAGGAGTCAGAATAGTTAAAGAATCATGAAAGTCTTCTAAAGGTGAAGCCAAAGACGACCAAGACCAAGGAGGATATGACCTTGTGTGGACACGGGATATTTTTACTTCCACAAAGTTAGGAGTGAATTTTGTAGATATTTCTGTTTCTGATAACCAGCACCAGTCAATTAGCTTTGCCTTTTTCTGGATTGAAAGCAGTAAATGAGAACAACGCAATTATACGGTTGCGCTTGACTCGAAGAGACTCGACTATAAAGCATCCTGTCGTATGAGATAATGATGGGCCCACAGCCGCTACCTTTATGTCAATAGGCTTGGGTTAGCGCCAAAAATCTTAAACTGAGTAGGTGGGTTTGAAGAACGTAGCTTCCTTCTACGAAGTGATACGGGAAGCAAGCTACGCGTAACGTCTCCAGAGGAGAAGGATAAACCAACATTTTCTGAGCTTTGTTGGGTTGCGCTTTACTTAACTGAACTGTATTGACCTTTATCTAATTAAATAGTGACGAAATATTAAGCATACCAAGCCACTTGGAGTAATAGCGCAAAATAATCTTTCTTAGGGCAAATAGAATAAAAGTGAAGCTAGGGAGTAAAATATTTGAACAAATTAAAACTGATTTGATTCAGAACAAATAATATGTTGAGTATAATTTGGGGTATTGTTGTTATACTGGTTGCTTTTTGGGCATTAGGACTGGCACTTCATATTGCCGGAAATCTAATTCATGCGGTGTTGCTTTTAGCCATTGCCCTTGCTATCTATAATTTTTTCAAAGCGCGGGATGTGTAAATAAATAGAACTTTTCCTCATCATAGTAAGGTACATCATAGTCCCTTGTTTGCTTGCCAAGAGAGGTTAAGTTGCAGGCGAACAGCTAATCGAGCAGCAATGTCAGGGTTAGCGCAACGAGTCAAATCATACCCTTTGCTAATTTGCTTCATAGATAGCCATTTGTTTTCGTTTTTTACAAATTATTCAAACAGTGAACACTAGTTACCGATAACTGATATTGGTGTGGTGTTTCGCCAAAAATGAAATCGATAATTGAGGAATCTATAACAAATAAATTATCCAATCTTGTAAGGCAGGCAAGACTTCGGCTACTCTCAGTCGAACCCTGCCTACCCCACAAGAAGTAATTGGATGTTTTTTATTTGGAAGTCCCTCTGAGAACAGTTAAACCAACGCACCTGTTGCTTTTAATGTAAAAATCTTCTCAATTACATCTTCTACCACCTTATCTGGGGTAGAAGCACCAGAAGTAATGCCTACAACAATTTCTCCATCAGGCAACCAGTTTTCTGTAGTTATTAACTGCCCATTTAATTGCCGATGTTCAATAGAATATGCTGATTTCAGGCGTTCAACAGTATCAATATGGTAAGAAGGAATTCCTCGCTCAAAGGCAATTTGTTGCAGCTGAGTAGTATTCGAGGAATTAAACCCACCAATTACTACCATCAAATCTAAATTATGTTCCACTAATTCCAGCATGGCATCTTGCCGTTCTTGAGTGGCATCACAAATGGTGTTGAAGCTTTGGAAATGCTGATTTAACTCAGTGGGGCCATACTTCTGTAACATAGTCCGCTCAAAAAGCTTGCCTATTTGCTCAGTTTCGCCTTTAAGCATTGTAGTTTGGTTAGCAATGCCAACTCTTTCTAAATCGCGATCGGGGTCAAAT
Source organism: Nostoc sp. (assembly GCF_036918015.1). Classification (GTDB taxonomy): domain Bacteria; phylum Cyanobacteriota; class Cyanobacteriia; order Cyanobacteriales; family Nostocaceae; genus Nostoc. The sequence continues at coordinate 34,338 of NZ_JBALEO010000042.1, read as the reverse complement.
CCTGCTGAACAAGCTTTCGCAAATTTTGTCAGAAATTCTTCACGGTTGCCACCATTGATAATATAGTCAGCAACATATTCTGCTTCTTGCAAATTCAATACAATTAAATACTTGCCAGCGAAGGAACTAGTCGCAACTGTTTCTTCGTGCTTATATTTACCGTGAATTATTGATGTATAGTCAATTTTTTTGTGCTTTTCTACTGTATTCCAAACTTTAGATACCCAAGGACAAGTTGTATCAACAATTTTGCAGCCTTTCTCGTGAAGTATCTGCATTTCTTGAACGCTAGCCCCAAAAGCGGGTAATATGACTACATCACCAATTCCAACAACAGAAAAGTCTTTATTCTTTCCTTCAATGGGGATGAATTCTACTTCCATCTCCTGCATCCGCTGATTTACAGAAGGGTTGTGGATAATCTCGTTAGTAATCCAGATGTGTTCTGTGGGGAAATGCTGACGAGTTTCGTAGGCCATCGCTACAGCCCGTTCTACGCCCCAGCAAAAGCCAAAGGCTTGTGCTAGTCGGATTGTCACATCACCTCGTTGTAGGGTGTAATTGCGATCGCGAATTTCCTGAATCAAGTTACTCTGATACTCAGATTGCAACTGGGTAGCAACTTCTGCTTGATGACCAAAGCCCTTGCGATTGTAATTTTCTGAATGTTGGAGGCTGCGCTTAAAAGCTTTTGTATCCATTAGATTTGTCTACTTAAACTCACTATTTCTTATTTTCTCGCGCCTAGACGCGATTAATACAGAGTTGTCTTCAAAGATATTATCAGAGAGGGGCAAAGGGAAAAGGATTTAATGCCTTTACTCTTTACTCTTTAACCTTTTCCCCTCTTTTTCTTGCTGGGGTTTTAATTCAATCTCGCTATAAATCTGCAATGCAGAACGCCAAACCATATAGCCTTCAGGACTTAAGTGTAAGCCATCAGTAGTAAATTCACGGCGGAGATTTCCTTGCTTGTTGGTAAACAGGGGATGTAAATCGAGATATTTGACACCTTTTTTGGTAGATATGCTTTGCAGCTGCTGATTCAACTCGCGAATGCGACTATTGGCAACAGCCAGAAGTTTATCTCGTCCTTTCCAAGTTGCTGCTTCTGCCCCATGTGGCAAAATCGATTGGACAACAATTTGCGCTGTGGGATGCGTCTTTCGTAGGTAATTGATAATTTGCCGCTGATTATCTAAAATTTCCCCATTGCTCATCCCCCGAATTAGGTCATTAATGCCAATCATCACAAAAATCACCTCTGGCTGGGTGCGGTCAAATATTTTTAATCTTTTTAAGAGTCCATTGGTGGTTTCACCAGAAATTCCTTGATTGAGCCAATTTTTACCTTCGGGTAATAACTCAGGGGGAAACCACAAACTCAGAGAATCTCCCGCCAGGATGGTTAAATGCGGAGGATGTTGGTCAGCGGCGACCTTGGCTTCTTGGTTGAGGATATCTACCCACTCTTGATAACTGAGTTGGTGACGGCGACCTAAATCAGGTGTAGCAATTTGCGGTGAATTATTCAGGTTGATTGGCTGTGGGGATGCGATTATCCCAAAAAAAGCGGCCAATCTCTGCTGTTGCGAAATTAGCAGGATGACCGCCAACATTAAGATGCCGTTGGTTAACAGCGAGAAAAATGCCCAGATAGGAAAGGTTTTTGCAGATGTAGACACGACTAGCGAAATTTACCAATTATTTGAATCAAATTTTAACGCTAGCGATCGCAAATTACCCAATCTTCAATTGGAAAGTGGGGAGAAGGGGAAGCAAACAGACTAACCCCTAACTCCTAACTCCTAACCCCTAACCCCTAACTCCTAACTCCTAACTCAACACTCAGCACTCAGCACTCAGCACTCAGCACTCATTACTAAGTAGGACGATCCCCAAACTCGGAGTTGTAACCTTCTTCACCGTGTTCGTTGATATCCAAACCTTGCAATTCTGCTTCCTCTTTGACTCGCAGCCCGACTGTAGCATCGATAACTTTGAGAATAATCCACGTACCAACACCTGCGATCGCATAGGCAACGGCAATTGCTACTAGTTCAACTCCCAATTCACCAAAATTACCCCGTAACACTCCATCTTTACCTCCTCCGTTGACTTGAGTCGTGGCAAAGATGGCTGTTAAAATTGCCCCTATCGTACCACCAACCCCATGCACGGGATAGGTATCTAAAGCATCGTCAATTTGTAGCTTGTGCTTGAAACTGATCGCATAAAAGCAAACAAAGGCGGTAACGAAACCAATTAAAATCGCTGATAGCGGTGTGACAAATCCGGCGGCGGGAGTGATACCGACTAAACCAGCGACGGCTCCTGTAGCTGCTCCCACGGCGGTTGGTTTACCCCGTAAAACACTCTCCAAAATTAGCCACATTAAAGCCGCTGCCGCCGCCGCCGCATTGGTGGCGACAAAGGCTGTTGTTGCCACATTTGTGACGACATTACCAGAGGTTCCACTAGCCACAGATAGGGCGCTCCCAGCGTTGAAACCGAACCAACCAAACCACAGCAAGCCAGCACCCAGCAAAATAAAAGGAACATTGTGCGGCGGGCTAAGACGATCGGGATGGGTTTTGCGAGGCCCAAGGACGATCGCAGCTACCAGGGCTGAAACCCCAGAACTAATGTGAACTACTGTGCCACCTGCAAAGTCCAGGGCACCCAAACCACCATACAAACCTAAAAATCCACCTTTCGCCCAGACCATGTGGGCCAGGGGAGCGTAAACAAAGGTTGACCACAGTAAGACAAACAGCGAATAGGCGCGAAAACTCATCCGTTCTGCGATCGCCCCAGAAATTAAGGCTGGGGTGATAATGGCAAACATGGCTTGGTAGATCATGAATGCCTGATGGGGTATTGTTCCGGCATAAGAGACGACTTCCGGCGGATTTGACCCTTTAAGATAATCGGTTATCTCTAACCCGACACCATTCAACCCCAGCCATTGCAATCCACCGATAAACGGTAAACCTGGCGCAAAGGAAAGACTATAGCCCCACAGAATCCAGGTAACTCCGACGATCGCCATTAACACAAAGCTCATCATCAATGTGTTTAGAACGTTGCGCGATCGCACAAATCCACCATAGAAAAACGCCAATCCTGGTGTCATTAGCAGCACAAGTGCTGCTGAGATCAGCATAAATGCCGTATCTCCAGTATCAGCAGTAGGTGGAGCAGCAGTTGGGGTTTGGGCAAAAGCATTGCCCATCAACGGCCCTCCTAAAAACAGTAGGGTGATAGCTCCAATCATCACAACTTTCTTCAACACTTTATTTTTCTTCCTAAGCACCAACGATTTGTATCCTTAACTACATTTGATTACTTTTATGGACACATTTTTGTCTTAAAAGTTACTTAACCTGAATTTTCTTGAAATGTTAACAAAAATATAATCCAGATTGTAGTTGCCAGGATTTAAATTAGCGTATAAACACGCAATCATTACATTGCATCTTTTTTTTTAAAGAGAAGAATAGCATTTTATTGAAGCCTGACAAAATTCCAAATTTTTAGTTACCTACTGTTACAAACCAAAATACTGGTGATAATTTACAGGTATCGTAAATTATCACCAGTATTTTCAGAGAATTTACACAAATATACAGCAGATTTAAACATCTCTACGAACGCGAATAGGTGTCGGAGATAGAGGCTAGGCCAATATGAGGTACAGAAATACCCTACTCGTGCCGCTCAAGAAAGAAGCAAATTGCGTGAGCGTTGGGGAGGACTATACCTCATGTAGTTGCAAAATGCTGCATCATGAGTTAGTTTCTATAATCTCCCACATAAACGCGTAGATATGCAGATGCGTACTTCGGTCAAAATTCATTCGGAATTCTGACTCCTGACTCCTGAATTCTGTTCGATAAAAGTTATTGGTTCCAAATAATATAGAAATTTTACTTAAGTTCTGGGAGCAAACATGATAATTAAAACACTCACTAAAGCTAAACATACTCCGATTAAGTCGTAGCGGTCTGGAGTTACCCCGTCTACTTTCCAACCCCAAAGCATTGCCATTGCGATAAACACGCCGCCATAAGCCGCATACACTCTGCCAAAATTTGCCGGTTGGAGAGTTGCAATAACCCCATAGAAAGCTAAAGCAATTCCCCCCAATATGCCCCACCAGAACGGCTTACCTTCGCGCAACCACAACCAGATTAAGTAGCCGCCGCCAATTTCCAATAAACCAGCCCACAAAAAATACAGCAGGGACTTAATCATTTGACCGATTATTTAATAACATATAACTCAGTAAAATTACGCTAACGCTTTTAAGTAAACTATTGTCATTAATTAAAGGTAAGTTTGTTAACCAAATTGGGCATGGGGCACAAGAGCAGAGGGGCGGAGGGGCGGAGGGGCAGAGGGGAAAAAACTTGTACAAGAACTCTCCCCAGCTCCCCAGCTCCCCAGCTCCCCAGCTCCCCAGCTCCCCAGAATGTAGATAAGGCTCAAGGATGAAAGCACCATTACCTGATAACGAAGCCCAGAGAATCGAGGCAATTTTGCAGTATAAGATTCTCGATACGCCATCGGAAGCCACCTTTGACGATCTGACTCGTTTAGCCTCGTATATTTGTCAGACTCCTATTGCCTTAATTAGCTTAATTGATACAAATCGCCAATGGTTCAAGTCAAAAGTCGGAATGGAAGCCCCAGAAACGCACCGAGATTTCGCATTCTGTGCCCATGCCATTCTCCAGCCTGATATTTTTATCGTGCCTGATGCAAGAGATGACGAACGGTTTGCAACAAATCCACTGGTGACATCTGACCCAAATATTCGGTTTTATGCTGGTGTACCTTTAACTAACCCTGAAGGATACGCCCTCGGAACCCTGTGTGTAATTGACTACGCACCACGAGAACTTACTCCAGAACAAATAGAGGCATTACGAACTTTAGGTCGTCAAGTCATTAAGCAACTGGAATTGCGCCGAAATTTAGCAAGTTTGGTACTTGCTTCCAAGAAAAGCAACCAAGTACATAGGGTACGCAAGCAATTTTTCAAAAAGATTGCAGCAAGTTTTGGTTTATCGTCAATAATTTTAGTTCTGATTGGGGTAGTTTCTTATCAAAATACAAGAGTATTTACTAATTTTAATCGCAGTATAGTAAAAAATACTTATAAAAAACTTAACAGCCTAGAGGAAATACTGTCCCAGGTAAAGGATGCTGAAATTGGACAACGTAGTTACATCTTCACTGGAGAAAAACTTTATCTAAAATCGTATCAAACAGCACTTGATAACGTCGATCGAGAAATTGCCAAGCTGAGGAATTTAACAGCAGCTCAAGCGAACCAACAAAAGCAGATTGCAACGCTTGAATTTCTGATAACGGCTAAACTTACTGAACTAAAACAGACTATCGACTTGCGCCAGAAAAAGGGATTAGAGGCGGCGTTGCAAGTACTGCTGAAAAACGATCGAGAAAATCTCATGGATGATATCCGCAAGGCAATCAATGAGATGGAAAACCAGGATAGGGGACGAATCCGACAGCAGTCACAAGCAGCAAAGACTTGGACTCGGAACACAATTCTGACAATGGCGATCGTTATTTGCCTAAGTCTTATCGTTCTTGCTGTAGTCTACTACTCGATCTATCGTGAAGTTATTGAGCGGAAGAGGACAGAAGAAACCTTAAACCAAGAACACAACTTTATCTCAGCAGTCCTTGATACAGTCGGTGCGTTGGTAATAGTTCTCGATTCTCAAGGGCAAATCGTTCGTTTCAATCAAGCCTGTGAGCAAATAACTGGTTACTCCTTTGATGAGGTGAGGGGTAGGTATAGCTGGAACTTGTTTCTACCTCCTGAAGAAGTGGAGCCAGTTAAAGCAGTTTTTGACCAGATCGTAACTGGTCAAATTTCCAATAATTATGAAAATTATTGGGTAATGAAAGATGGTAGTCGGCGGCTGATTGCCTGGTCGAATACCATCTTAAAAGACTATGAGGGCTGTGTTGAATACATCGTTGGCACTGGCATTGACATTACCGATGCCAAACGAACACAACAGCATCTGACTGCACAATATGCTGCAACCCGCGTCCTCGCAGAGTCCGCCACAATTAGCGAAGCTACTCGCCAAATATTGCAAGGAATCTGTGAGAGTTTGGCATGGGATTTGGGTGAAATTTGGATGGTAGATGAGCAAGCAAATGTGCTGCATTTTCTGGATATCTGGCATAAAGCATCCATTGAAATGCAAGAGATTGAAATACTGAAGCGGCAAACCACCTTTGCACCTGGAATTGGACTACCTGGAAGGGTTTGGGCTAGTTCTGAATCTGTTTGGATCGCTGATATCGCTAAAGATATTAATTTGCCTAACTTCAAAATAGCTGCTCAATTAGAATTACATGCAGCTTTTGGTTTTCCGATCCGCAGCGGTAACAAAATACTTGGTGTGATTACCTGCTTCAACCGGGAAATCCAGCCCCTTGACGAAGATTTAGTAAAAACGATGAATTCTATCGGCGAGCAAGTAGGGCAATTTATCCAGCGTAAACAGGCTGAAGAAGAAATACAACGCCAAAATTTGCGATCGCAACTATTTACCGAAATCACCCTGAAGATTCGTCAATCTTTGGACATCGAAGAAATTCTCCAAATCACTGTCGAAGAGGTACAAAAGATTCTCCAGACTGACCGAGTTTTAATCTATCAGCTGATGCCAGATCAGTCTGCAAACACCGTTGTTGAAGCAGTAGTTTCTGGCTTACCAGCAATCAAAGAGCAAAACAACGCCGCCCCCTACTTTGAAGCAGAATATCTCCAACAGTACTATCTACAGCAGTACCGTCAAGGCAAGATTTTCGGACTGGATAACTTGGATCTCCTGGAAGTTGAACAAAGCCATCTGGAATTAATGCAACAGTTTGGGGTCAAAGTCAATTTAGTTGTGCCCATTCTTGTTAAAGAAGAACTTCGCGGTTTGCTCATAGTTCATCAGTGTGATGATTCCCACCACTGGTCTAGCTTTGAAACCGATCTTTTGCGGCAAATAGCCGACCAAGTAGGTATTGCTTTAACCCAAGCCCAACTATTAGCAGCAGAAACTCGTCAGCGACAAGAACTTGAAATTGCCCGTCGCCAAGCTGAATTAGCTTCTCAGACGAAAAGTGCTTTTTTGGCAAATATCAGTCATGAGATTCGCACTCCGATGAACGCTGTATTGGGGATGACCAGTTTGGTCTTAGATACTCCTTTAGACGAAGAACAGCGAGATTTTATTGAAATAATTCGGAGTAGTGGAGACGCTCTTTTAAGTTTAATCAACGAGATTTTGGATCTTTCCAAACTTGAGGCTGGAGAGATGGCTCTCGAAACTCTCGATTTTAACCTATCCACTTGTGTGGAAGAAGTGGTGGAATTATTGGCTCCCTCAGCCCATAACAAGGGATTAGAAATTGCTGCAATAATCGATCGCAATGTACCCACTCAACTCAAAGGAGATACTGGTAGACTGCGGCAAATTTTGATGAACTTAATCAGCAACGCCATCAAATTTACCAGTGCTGGCGAAGTATTAGTGCAAGCCGAATTGCGTATGCTTTCTCCGACTACAGCCACTATCCATTTTGCCATTACAGATACAGGTCTTGGCATTAGCCCTGAAGACCAACGCAAACTCTTTACACCATTTACCCAAGTGGATGCTTCGACCACTCGCAAGTATGGTGGTACCGGTTTGGGATTAGCCATCTGTAAACAACTTGTAACTTTGATGGGAGGAGTGATTGGGGTAGAAAGTCAGATGGACAAAGGATCTAAGTTTTGGTTTGAGGTGCTTTTTACCAAACAAGTTGAGCCTGTTGAACCAAAATGCGAACGCGGACTTTTGCAAAATCGCCGCTTATTGGTAGTGGATAACAACACTACTAATTATAAAATCATCTCCCATCAAGCTACTCATTGGGGAATGGAGGTAGATCGAGCTGACAGTATTGCTGCGGCGGTTAAAATTATTCAGCAAGCTAGCGAGGAGGGGAAATCATATCATGTTGCCTTGGTTGATATGCAAATAGCCCAAACAAATGGGATGACAATAAAAGAACAAATTCCAGCCAATTCTGCAATTGCTAATATCCCTTTGATTATGCTCGCCTCTACTAATCAACGGGATGAAGTACAACAGGCGCTCAAAATCGGATTTGCTACTTATTTATTCAAACCCATTAAGCCATCACGACTCCTTGATGCCATCATAAATATTTTAGAACCTCAGCCGGAATCAGAACAAGGATTTAGAGGCAGGGCGCTAGAGGCTACAGAAGAAATTTCGAGTACAGAAACTTCAGGTATTCTTACTTCTTCTTCTAACTCCTCTACTAAATCCAAGTTAAGAATTCTCTTAGCCGAAGATAATTTGGTAAATCAAAAAGTAGCACTCAAGCAACTCCAGAGTTTGGGCTATAAAGCCGATGTCGTTGCCAATGGAAAGGAAGTTTTGCAGCTATTAGAAAAAATTCCTTACGATTTGATTTTAATGGATTGCCAAATGCCAATTCTCGATGGTTTGGAAACTACAAAAGAAATTCATCGTTGGCAAGAGGATGCTTTTGCATTGGGTCATCGTCCTGTGGTAATTGCGATGACAGCTAATGTGATGAAAGAAGACGAACAAACCTGTCTAAATGCCGGAATGGATGACTATTTGAGTAAGCCAGTATTTAAAGAAAAATTGGCTGAGACTTTAGAGCATTGGACAGGTGTGATCGTTTCCCAGCAAGAGGTAGGTGTGTATGAACAGACAGTTTCCACTGACTTAGCAATTGATTGGGAACACTTGCATCGGATATCGGGAAATGATGAAGAATTTGAATTAAATTTATTGCAAATATCCATTGAAGATATTAAACCCCGTTTAGAAATAATTAAAACAGCGATCGCAGCTGATGATTTTGGGCAAATAGCACGAGAAACTCATCACCTTAAAGGTGCTAGTGCCAACATTGGAGCCACAGCTATGTACTTAGCAACTGACAAACTAGAACAACTAGCTAGCGATCGAGACCTTAAAGGTACTACTAATTTAATTTCAGAATTAGAAGAATTTGTCAACTGCATTCAATACTTTTTAATTAAAAACAAAGTCGTAAAGCAGGCAGGAGGCAGGAGACAGGGGGCAGGTGGGCACTGAGCGCGATTTGCCTACAGCAATGGAATGTACAACGCTGGCGCTCTTGGATTATGCACCAAGTCAACCTGCTCTGTTGCTGGCTGAAAAATGGTCGATGCTGTCGGGCGATCGCTTTCATGACGCTACATCAAGGACAATTGCCCGATCCATCCCGACACTTGACATTATGTAAATAACGTATTACATTTGTAGTACAAAAGAAAAGCCTCCTCAAAAGCATTGCAATAATGCTTTCCTTGGGTCTGTAGCTCTAACGGTAGAGATCCCGGATGTCACTTGTGCCCTGACAGAAAAAGCTTACATACTTGCTCAATGGTAGAGCGATCGTCTCTAAAACGATAAGTTGCAGGTTCAATTCCTGCGGTGTAACCACAGCTTTTTCAACTTGCATGAGGTGTGAGTGTAACTCTCACAGGGAGGGTATCGGTTCAATCCCGATCAGATCCACTAATACGAATTCGTAATTCGTAATACTTCTCTACGAGAGGCTGCGCCAACGACTACGCTCAGTACAAGTTCGTAATTCGTAATTAAAACAAGAGGTGATTGCAATGGTTCATATTCGATTTGAAGGACGTTCTGTTGATGTGCCAAAAACCCAATTGGGAATTGCAGCAGGGATGAATGATGTGGCGGTGAAGGAGCGCGTTGCTCGGCATTTAGATGTGAATAGCGATCGCCTCTCTGCTTACGTAATCGATCGCCGTCCTAGTGGCGATTTGATCGTTCGCCCTGAAGCTGTCTATGGTTAGATAGGAGTTAGGAGTTTTGAATAAATTAGTTTCTTTTACTCATCACTTTTAATTATTCACCCTGAACTTGTAACTTAGCACTTTTCAAGCAGAAGGTAAGAAAGTTTAAAACATAAACCTTTGCTTCATTTCTAAATGCATAGTTTTATTCCGCGCCCTAACTTGTAAAGCCTACACACACTCCGGCAACGGATTGCAGGTTCAAATCCTGTCGCTCCCTTTGATGGGAGCGTAGCCAAATTGGTAAAGGCAATCGTGAAAACTGCTTTGCTAACTTGTGCGGAATTTAAATTATTTGAATTGTATTTATCTATAACCTTTACTCAATACAGAGGTGAGTTCAATGATGTTAGCTAACTCATGTTTAATAACAACTCAATTAGTACAACTGCATTTAAACAACGTGAGATATGAGCGAACATCGTTTGAGCGAGATTGTGATTGAGCGTCCTCGCGGTGGGAGGAGAATTAGCCTCAAAAAGGTGACTGGCTTTAAGAAGCAATTATACAAAATCACCCAGGATGCAATTCAGGATGGATTGTTGAATCCCTACCTGATTAAACCAATAAATAAATCCAAGTATCTTTCAGATCATCTTGGCCCCCTGCGTCGGTTTTTGCGCTCAAAAGTCGGACAGCCTTGGAATGAAGTTTACAGCCAACTGTGTCAACGACTAGATCCCAGCACAATGGCAGGACGGCATGTTATCGATCATGTGTGGGACTATGTTGAACGGTATGTAGAAATAATTGATGGTGGTTTCTATAGCAAGCCTTATCAAGGGTATCGAAATCAGCTAGATACAAGCTATCGCGATCGCTTCTATATCCATCCTGAAACCGGAATTCTTTGTGCAGCCGAGAAAATACCTCGAAAGCAGAAGCAAAAGCAGGAACAAACTGATATTGTCATCATTGATAATTATCATCAATACCAGAAGCTAAACGATATTTGGTATTTCATTACCTTTGAAGATTTGCCATCGCCACCCATTCATTATGTGACGGATGCTGTCAAAGGTATGATTCATCGTTCTGTGGCATATACAGGTCGAATGATTTACGCTGCTAAGAAACAGCAATGTAATAAGAAAGAAATTCGATTTATTTTAAATCAACTTTCTAAAACCTAAAATTTTCACTTCGTGCCCTAACTGAAAAAGCTTACATACTAGCCGAATGGTAAGGCACTTGACTGAAGATCAAGCAACTACGGGTTCAAATCCCGTGTGTGAATCAACAGCTTTTTCGACTTGCACGAGGTGATTTTATTTCATTTCAATATGGAGGTGAGAACGATGAAGAAGATTAATGATTTCAACATCGAGCCTGAAGATTTCGACGAATTTGACGATTTCTGCTTTTGAACCATCAAGCAAACGTCGTCGTGGCTACCCATCTGAAAAAGCTGTTAAACGTGGCAATCGCCTTGTTCATGGCGACAAGGAACTACAAGAAAAGCTTGGTAACAATGACCTTTGTCTTTGTGGTTCTGGTCGCTGCTTTCAAAAAATGCTGTCGCAATAGCAGCAGATATGATGGCAGCTTACGCAGCTACTACTTTTAGGGAGTAGTACTAACGATTTCGATACTTTACATCAAAACTGGCAGTTGTTGCCGCGCCCCGATCGCAGAAGCTTACATAACTCTGCACAAGTTATACACAATGCTTCTACAACTTGCGCGGTGACTTTATCGCCCCGCGTGCAACATCTGCCTCCTCATCCATCACAACTAGAGGAGGTTCATAATGAATACCGCAGAACGTGACCTGCGTTTGGAAATGCTCAACAGTTTGCTCACAACTCCTCACCGCAAGCTTGAGCAAGTCGCAGAAATTCATCAGTTAATTGTGGAACTCGATCCCATCTTCTACGGACACCTGGCAGTTTGGTATCAGCGTCATGGTGATGTCCGCGACCACAAAGAGGTGTTTGTTGCTCATTTGTTAACCAGCAATTTGATTGAACACCGAGATGCTGGATTTATGATGCTGCAAGAATTTCCTCCCTATCAAGTGGCTCGTGTGGTGGACTTTATGAAGGAGCAGCAGAATAAACTGCCTCGTTCCGCCCGCACTGCGGTACGACGTTACTTGAAGGTACGGGAGAGCAATCCGGCTCTGTTCGATCGCGCCGCTTTGCGAGGTCGTAAAGCAATGAAGCACTTATATGCTTCACTGCACATCAAGCCAAATGAGCGGGCAAATGCGATTCTATTCCGCGATACTCCTCCAGAGGGTTCCTTAGCAAATGTGCTAAAGCAGCTTGCTAAGGCAGAAAGTGCGGCAGAACAGGCACGGCTGATTGTGGAGTTCAAAATTCCATATACGATCGCAGTTGGTGCAATCAAGCAACTTACACCTGTTGTTTTAGTGGCGTTAATCAACAGCATGACTCCTCAAGAAGCGATCAACAACCTCAAGTCTCTCCAGACTAGAGGTGCAATGGATCACCCACAAGTCAAGAAGCTGATTGATTCCAAACTAGAAGCAGCGTCTAAGAGTGGGCGTGTCTCAGCATTTAAAGCACAGATTGCCACTGACGCAGGAGATTTTGACGCAGACACCGTTGCCCAACTGGAAAAGGTGACAAACGAACAGGTGAAACGGCGTGGTGCGATCGCTCGTCCAACTGCTTTATTGGTAGACAAGTCTGGTTCAATGGAAAATGCGATCGCGATCGGTAAGCAACTCGCTGCCCTAATCTCTGGTATCACTAAGGCAGAACTGTTTGTCTACGCCTTCGACACCATTCCTTATGCTGTTACAGCAAAGGGGAAGGAGTTGAGCGACTGGGAGCGTGCCTTTCAGCACATCAATGCAGGTGGTGGTACTAGCATCGGCTGTGCATTGGAAGCAATGCGGAAGAAGAAGCAGGTAGTTGACCAGATAATTTTGGTGACGGATGAGGGCGAAAATGCTGCTCCTTACTTCGGTGAAGTCTACAAGAACTACTGCCGGGAGTTGGCGATAATGCCCAATGTGGTGATTGTCCGTGTGGGTACTCATTACAACTGGGTGGAAACTCAACTGAAGCAACAGCAAGCACCTGTAGATACGTTCACTTTCGCGGGTGACTACTACAGTTTGCCGAACATCGTCCCACTCCTAACGCGCCCCTCTCGTCTGGATTTGCTGATGGAGATTTTGGATATGCCGTTGCCTGTAAGAGAGGATAAGTAGATTTAGCTTGTGACATTGCTCATCACAAGTAGTGGGCAATGTCCTCAATACAGCTTAATCTGAACTATCTACCTGCATTAATTGGTATTTGCCCTTTCATAAGGTAGCTCATTAGGATGGGAAATTGAATCTCAATTCTGGGCATTGCCGAGTTTAGCCAGGATAAGAAACCAAACAGTACTTTGGGATCTTCTTCTATATCTATGGATATTAATCCTGGTATAGTATTGCCTTTATGATCCGCAAACTGAAAGGTACCTTGACCATCTCCGAAATTAATAACTTGACCTCTATTCAATATAAATATACCATCGATCTGTTGCCAGAAATCAAGATTGTTATCAGTATTAAAGCGTTTTGTTTTCTCTAAAAGTGTACTCAATGACAACTGTGATTCAAATGCAAATAAAAAATATGGGCGCTTTTCAACAAATCTCTTTAAATCAGATGGATTTATAAAAGTACGCATTCCATCTTGGAGATTTACTTTAAGCTGTTTATAAGTTAAACAATTTCTAAGTATGCTATCAAAATCATTGCTGTTTAGAACACTTTTAACTTCACCAACACAAGCTATCCCTTCTATGAAGAAAACACTTGGTTTTGTTAAATCGTTTAGATAGGGATGATACTCATTAGTAATTACTAAATCCAGTTGTGTAGATGAATTACCATCAAAATCTACTACTTCTCCCTGGCCAATTCTGTTATGAGGTGGTAAAAATTCTCGCAAGAACTCACGGATCACTTCTTCTACATTGCTCCCCATATTGCCTTTGTGTTGATAAGAAGCTCTAATCTCCTCTAGCCTTAATTCCATCTGTTTTTGAAGCAAATCTAGTTTCCTTTCAAGCACACTGGCTCCTTTAGGTTTACCAAAATCAGGATCATTTTTCTTACGTCTTTTTGCTTCACCCATAACTGTCTGCTTAAAGATATCAATACTAAAATTTAGTATTCCCTCCTCAGTCTAAATTGTTTTTGTTTTATCTTAAGTCATGTAGTGTTTTGTAGTATAAAAATGTTGTGATTAATTTAGCGATCGCTCTACTCCAAAATCTTTTTTTTCATCTCTTCCAATCTTATGTAGTATATTGTATTATGATAATATCCTGCGTGCCCCAACTCTTGGAGCCTACATACTAGTACGAGAGGAAAAGTAACACTGTCAAATACAGTGGGCGTGTGTGAACGGGGAGTGCGAAGAACCTGGGAGGTAGGCTTAAAAGTAGCCATCCTTGAAAGAGTGTGTAAAAACTCACCAGCGGAGTCCCTCTAGTAACTGAGAACACGCAATGCTCCACCAACTTGCACGCGGGAAATAATTATATAAATCTCTAACTTTGCTGAATTGACGTATAAACTCTTCTTTGCGTCTTTGCGCCTTGGTGTGAGCTATGACTAACATATTTAAGCTAATCAACCAAATAGAGATCGCAGAAGCGCAATTACATACCACCCAATTCCTTGCACCCTGTGTCAAAGGTGGACGAGTTCGCACACGAGTAGCCGGGATGATCTACACCTTTACGCCAAAGCCTAGTAAATTTGAGGGTTGGGGAATATTTCAGGCTGTGGATGAAAAGACAGCAACGGTTGTAGAAGAAGCAGACTTACCCCAAATTGTGGAATATCTGCAACATTTTTCCCAAATACGACTGCGGTTAGCACACCAACTGCGGGGACAAACTTGGTTAGCATACCCCGTAAATGAAGTAGATATGCGTCAACGGTTGAAGGTAGTTAAGCCGATCGCAGTCCACTTAGTTACCGAGGGCGTTACCTTTGAGCAAATCATTGCCCGATGGAATGGACATTCATGCTGGTTTGAGGAAGTAGATCGCCGTACCGATCCGGAAATTGTGGAAACTCTGCAATCTACCGTCAAGCAACTTATTCCTGCTGAGGAATTACAGTTTAAGGGCATTACTCCAGAAATCCGCGCAGTGTATGAATTAGCAACTCGGCGCATTGAGGGATTTACTCAACCCCAACAGGATGAAAAGCGATTGAGAAAGGCATTGCAAATGGGTGGCGGTACCTTAAATCAATTCCACGATCGCAACGATTACTGGACAGTCGATTGGACAACTGCTGATGGTGTTCGCCATAGTAGTGCGATCGCAAAAACTGACTTGACTGTTGTCAGTTCTGGCATTTGTCTGAGTGGACGCGATCGCGATTTTGACTTGCAATCCTTAGTGGCTGTCATAGAACAACAAGAGTAGTTAATTACGAATTACGAATTATTATGAGTATCTTTTTTCACGAACAGCTTTACCGCACTAATGCTGTGATGACAAAGTTAAAAAACTATTCTGTAACAATTTGTGGGGCTGGAGCATTAGGAGCTAACATTGCGGAAAACTTAGCTCGGTCTGGTTTTGATAAACTTACAGTGATAGATCGCGATCGCATTGAGGAGCGTAACCTTTCGACTCAGCCTTACTACCGTTCTGATGTGGGAGCGTTCAAGGCGAAGATTTTGGCGAATAATTTATATCGAGCAATTGGTACTAAAGTTGATGCCAAAACAAAGGAGTTGACACCAGCAAATACAAATCAATTACTTCAAGACAGCCAGCTAATTATCGATGTCTTTGATAATAGTGTGGCACGTCAAGCAGTGAAAGATTATGCTGAACAATTAAGCATACCTTGTCTTCATGCTGGACTATCAGCAGATTATGCAGAAGTGATTTGGAATGACGTTTATCGCGTTCCTTCCGAGGTGAATGATGATGTTTGTGATTATCCGTTGGCAAGAAACCTAGTGATGTTAACCGTGGCTGTGGCATGTGAAGCGATCGTTTCATTCATTGCGACAGCAGAACAGCGTAACTTCAGTATTACCCAGAAGGATCTGACTGTTCAATCTCTGTTTTTGTAGATTGCGTAGACGTTTGTGATTTTGACGATAAATTGACCATTTGTAGAGACGCGATTCATCGCGTCTTTACCCAAGGATGTGTTGCAATCATTAATTGAATTGGTATAGCGATCGCCATCTCCCAATTGCTGATACCAATTCACGAAATTACTGATACAAATCACTTCCCCTGCTCCCCTGCTTCCTCTGCTCCCCTGCTCCTCTGCTCCTTTACTCCCTACTCCCCTATATTCAGCAATTTCGCCATCGCCAACCGTTGCAGTTTACCGGTAGCACCACGAGGTAGTTGATCTAAAATGTGAATTTGCTTGGGAACTTTGAAGTCTGCCAGCATAGTTGCACAGTGTGCTAAAAGTTCTTTTTCACCAGCTTCTGCTTTCAGAACCACAGCCGCGTGGATATCTTCTCCTAAAGATTTGTGGGGGACGGCAAAGGCTAAGGCTTCGGCGACGGCGGGATGGCGCAGCAAGACATC
The DNA here is from genome assembly GCF_036918015.1 of Nostoc sp. Classification (GTDB taxonomy): domain Bacteria; phylum Cyanobacteriota; class Cyanobacteriia; order Cyanobacteriales; family Nostocaceae; genus Nostoc. The sequence goes on along the minus strand of NZ_JBALEO010000042.1, from coordinate 17,852 downwards.
ATCCACTTCTAAAGGAGAAATTTTTTCCCCACCCCGGTTAATCAATTCTTTAATCCGTCCAGTCAAGCGGAGGTAGCCGTCTGCATCCACTGCACCTTGATCCCCTGTACGGAACCAACCGTTCACAAAAGCAGTGGCATTAGCTTCTGGATTGTTTTCGTAGCCATCTATAACGTTGGGTGCTTTTATCACCACCTCGCCCAAGCTTCCCTGAGATAATAGGTTGCCTTCGGAGTCCATAATGCCCACTTCCACACCGAAGCCATAACCTACAGTACCTGGTTTCCTGACTTTTGGCGGTAGGGGGTTGGTGGTCATTAAGTGAGATGCTTCAGTCATGCTGTAAGATTCCACCACAGGAGCATTCAGAGTTGCCTCTAGCTGTTCAATGATAATCGGCGGCAAAGAAGCACTACTAGAGCGAATAAAACGAAAGCGGTTTGCTTGGACAATTTCTGGGTTGCGGCTAGCGCGCGCCAAAATTGTCTGGTGCATGGTTGGCGCTGCGGAGTACCAAGTGGGTTTGTAGGTATCTACCAGTTTCCAAAACTCCAAAGCATTAAAACCATTGGGACAAACTAATGTACCACCCGAAGCCAGAGTTGCCAGCAAACAGCCCACCAATCCGTGAACATGGAATAGGGGCATTAGGCAAAGTGTAGTATCATCTGCTGTGAGTGAGTAAGCACTAATCAGGTTGCCGGCTGAAGCGATTAAGTTACGATGACGAATCGGCACACGCTTGGGACGACTGGTAGTGCCGCTAGTGTGAAGAATCATCGCTATATCATCAGCGTTGGGGGCTACGGGATTCGCGGATTCTGCTGGTTTTGAGCCTGTTTTGACTAATTCAAAGGTTAATGTGCCGTCAGTATTTACCTTGGCATTAATCAGCATCATATCGGGTGTGACACTAGCAATGGCTGCTTCTGACCCCTCAGACAACGTAATCAGTGCTTTTGCTTGGGTATCTTGATAGTAAAAGGCAAATTCTTCTTGTTTGTATTTGGGATTTAAGGGTGCAGCAGTGCCAGATAGGGCAGCAGCCAAAAAGGTAATCGCCATTGGTGAACCGTTAGTCATGGCAATGGCAATGCGTTCTCCCCGTTTCAATCCAAAGCTGTTGAGTTGAGATACCAGTCCAATGACATTCTCGCGTAATTGCTTATAAGTTAGCGATCGCCCCTCAGGTGTAACTAGGGCTGGATGATTGTCTTTTCCTACTAAAAGCTCAAATAAATTCATTAGTTTTTCCGACCTGTAAATACATGATTTAGCTTAAACAAAAAATTGTTACTTAGCTTTGAGTTGTGAGAGAGTGCTAGAATGCTGTTATTAACAACAATGTTTTAAATATCCTCATAACAATCCCTATGGCAGAATTTTGTTATGGAGATCATCCTGTAAAATCATAAAAGTGTACATTGAATAAATTTATGGAGTTGCGCTCAAGCAGATAGAGTTATTAGCATTAATTCTCAAAATGCTCTTGGAGTGCGCCTTTGGATATAAACTAGAAGAAATTCTTCAATAGTTTATATAAATAGCCGTGTACTCAATTTCCAAAACATATTAATAGCAATAATGAGTTCCATAAAGATTACTATGTTGGGCGAAAGCTTAGAGCGCCAAGGTGGAATAGTTTCTGTGGAGAAGCTCATTCTTGAAGAAACTACCTCTGATATTCAAATTGAACACATTACGACTTTACCGAATGGTTCTACTTTCCATAAAGTATTAGTGTTTTTGCAGGCAATAGGTAAGTTATTTTGGAACTTATTAAACCAAAGAACTGACCTAATTCACATCCATGTTTCAGATAGAGGTAGTGCTTTTCGCCATTCAATTACTACTCTGATTGGTTGGTTATTTAAAAAACCAGTAATTATTCATACTCATAGTGCTGATTTTCATTTATTTTACTCTAAACTACCTCAATTGCTTCAGCGGTGGCTAAGTTGGTCGTTTTGTAAATGTACCCGTTTCATTGTTTTATCAGATAGCTGGAAAAATTTTTACATTGAGAATCTTGGTTTGAAGTCAGAGCAAGTTATTGTTCTCCCTAACCCAGTAAAAATTCCTGCACAAATTCCACAGAGAATAGATTCCAAACAGATATTTTTCTTATTTTTAGGGCGCATTGGTGAGCGCAAAGGTGCTTTTGATTTAATTAAAGCATTTGCTTCTATGCCTGTTGCTCAACAAAGCCAAGCCAAGTTAGTTATAGCGGGGGATGGAGATGTAGAACAAGCTCGTAGTTTGATCCCAACTCTAAATCTTACTGACTACATCACTATTCTTGATTGGGTAGATAAAGAAAAACGCGACGATCTTTTAACTAAAGCTGATGTCTTTGTGTTACCTTCCTACAACGAAGGTCTGCCTATGGCACTACTAGAAGCAATGAGTTGGGGTTTGGCAGTTATCACTACCCCAGTAGGAGGAATACCCGAAATAGTGACTCAAAACCAGAATGGTTTATTAGTTAATCCGGGGAATATTCAACAACTGTCAGAGGCAATGCAATCCTTAATTGCAGACGAAAATCTGAGAATATCTTTGGGAAATAACGCACGAGTCAGAGTTAAACCCTTGGACATAAATAATTATTTTACATCTTTAAGATGCATCTATACAGCAGTTATCAATTGAAAGCCATCTTGATAAAAATAGGCTTAAGTGATTTACACTATGTATTAAATACCGAACTTGAAAACGACAGAATTGATTCTGTATAAGGATAATAGGCGTTGAAAAGGTATGGATTTAATATTAGGAAAAGTCAAGAAAACGAGAAAAGTATTATTCTTTTGTTGTTCGGATTATTCTAAACTTGGTATACTGGCTAATAAGTGAGATAGGTGCAGAAATGAAAACTTTTCCTGAAGTGAAATTGTTTGATACAAGATTCCATAAAGTTAAAGTACAAGAATTAGTTGACTATTTAATAGAAGCAGCAAAAAGCCAAAAAAAGACAGTTGTAGGACATGTTAATATCAGAGCAATGAATTTTGCTTACGAAAAGTCTTGGTATCGAGATTTTTTGAATAAGGCTGATTTAGTATTTTGTGACGGATTTGGTGTAATGGTAGGAGCTAGATTCAACGGTTATTCAATGCAATCTGCACATCGAATGACAGCACCAGATTACATAGAAGATTTAGCATTAAAGTGTGAGAAAGAAAACCTTTCTTTATTTTTGTTAGCTGGAAAACCTGGTGTAGTAGATAAGGCAATTACTAAGTTAGGATCAATTGCGCCTAATTTACGCGTACAGGGACATCATGGTTATTTTGATAAATCAGGAAAAGAGAATGATTTGGTAATAGAAAAAATTAATAAATTCCAACCAGATATTTTATATATTGGTTTTGGTATGCCATTACAGGAACGCTGGATTTTAGATAACTTCAATAAAATTGAAAATACTGTATTTTTACCTTTGGGTGCTTGTCTAGATTTTTATACTGACTCTATATATCGCGGCCCGCGTTGGCTGACTGATAATGGTCTGGAGTGGTTAACACGCTTAGTTACTGAACCCACTCGTCTAGCAGACCGTTATCTTGTAGGCATTCCATTATTTTTTTATCGTGTAGTTAAACAGCGAATCACTCAAGGAATGATAACAAATCGCTAAATAAATTTTTCTAAATTTCGCGTTTGTTATGACCATGACTGATGAAAAGTGGCCAATTGTTTCCCCTACCTCTGCGGCCAAGACTAGAATTAGAATTGACGTGACATTCTCCTAGTAGCCAAAGTGCCAGACTCTCTGCCATTAAGCGATCGCTATCTTGCCTTAATCGATGAAATTGTCGAAACCACCCTCAAGGGCAAAATTAGCTCTGTAGAACAGGTGTATCAAATGCTGCTAAAAGGTATCACTTCCGGGACAGGGGAAGTCTTTGAGCTAGCTTTGAGCGATCGCCTGAATTCTCTCCAAAGCCAAGTAGATAGCGAAAAAGACGAACTCAAGAAAGCCAAGGCGACTCGCAGTTTGAGAGCCATTAAGACGATTCAAAGTCAATGGCAACGCTGGCAAGAGCAAAATAAAGCCACAGAAGCGATCGCCTCCGCAGCTACAGAAATAACTACAGCCCCTGCTGGCGATCGTCTAGCGGTATTTATCCGGGTTACTGACCCGAATCAGAAGTATCCGCTAAATTTGCAACAGTTACAGCAGTTATCAAAGGCATTGCAGCAATTTGCTCAGGCAGATGCTGATTTACAACAATTTTCCGAAGGGATTACCCGTGGTTTAGCTTCTTGGCAGCGATTGCAAGACAACTTGCTCAGTTGGATGTACGAGCGAAAGGAATCTTTGGGATTTGGCGGCGTACCGGGAGAAAGTGGCCCTTGGGCAAGTTGGGCTAAACAACTTAATAGTGAATTACCCCAAGCACTGCTCCGCACCTTAGCTAGGGAAGAATCCGCAATCGAGTTTGCCGAACGACAACGAGGCATCACCCTTAGAGATTGGGTGGAAATGGCATTGATTTTACAGTTCTTGCAACGGGGACTAATTAACTGGTTTGACCAACAAGCTTACGATGTGAAAGCGGGGCCAAAGTTGTCCATTTCCACTTTTTTGACCTTTGCAGTGATTTGGAGTCAGTTAGCAAGTGGTTTTAGGAGCATTGGGACAGTATATAGCGATGCCTGTTCTCAAATCATGCTTCAGATTTTGCGAACCTTTGCCCAGCGTCCGTATTTTCCCTTTTACGGCGGGATTTTTGCTTCTTTTACTGGCACCTATTTACGAGATGCCCTAGATTATCTGGATGAACCGCTACGGCGAGGTGAGGGAACCCAAGAAAAGGCTCGAATTTTGACCCTTTTGGGCTATTCTCAGCGTGCTTTGGGACAATACCAGCGCTCAATTGATTTTCATCAGCAGGCGCTAGAGATAGCCAGGAATGCAGGCGATCGCACCTGTGAAATTGCCAATCTCAATCACCTCAGCCGCACCTACGTGCAACAGCAAAATTATGCTGAGGCAATTAACTACAGTCAACGAGCATTAATACTGAGTCGGCAAGCAGGCGATCGCACAGGGGAAGCAAACGCGCTGGTAAATTTAGGTTACAGCGAAGTCATGCAAGCTCAAGAATTAGAAAACTTAGAACCAGAAACCTATGAAGCCGCAATTAATTATTTGGAACAAGGTTTAAAATTATCCGAAAAATTAGGCGATCTTCAAAGTAAAGCCTTATGTGTCAGCAGCTTAGGAATTGCCTATCTAGTAATTGGAGAACACCAAACTGCAATTAAATATCTGGAAGATGGTTTTAAAACAGCGCAAGTTTCCGGTGATTTGTATCTCCAAGGGCGGAACTTAGCTTATTTAGCAGAAGCTTATTATCATCTGCAAAATTCCGAAAAAACTGTTTACACGGGCTGCTTGGGAATGTATCTTTTGGAGCAAATAGCTTCTAGTGAGTGGCGACAACCAGCAGGGTTACTGATAATTTTGCAAGGACAAATCGGTGCAGAAGCTTTCCAAAAGTTTTTACAGCAACATCGCCCAAAAATTATTGCGGTTATCGGTGTAGATGGGTACGATCACATTCCGCAATTGTTAGAAGAATATAAAGGAGATATGTAAGAAAGGTAAGGATTCAGGTTTAACTGCTCCCAAGTTTGAAAAGAGAAGCAAGAAATGCGTAGGCGTAGCCCGTCGTAGACATCGCTCGACTTTCAACTGACGTTGTGGTTTATTGAGTGTTTTTAAACGCATTTTTCTGTAATGGGTTTATTAAGTTGTGTAGGAAGATTAGGTAGAAATCATTAGATTAGGAATTTTCTACAATGGCACAAAATAGACCACCGAGAAGGAGGCATACATGGCTATCCATTCTCAGTTCTGTTACATCATTGCGACGAGATCAATGGCTACGCCTTCTTGCTCTCATGCTCGTAACCGTGCTAGGCACGCTTTTTATCTTGATGTCTCTACTTTTTATCAGTACCCGATTCTTTGGACTACGTATCTTAGCGGGGCAAATCTTTCTTGATCCCAACTATCAAAGTCTTGGGGCACACGTGACGGTCGATGCAACTGCCGGATTCCAGAATTCAGGCATTTTCCTGAAGACAGGACAGAAAATTTCTCTTTTCCCAGAAGGGCGTATACATCTTGCCTCAGAGCAAATTTATGACTTTGCCAAGTCAGTGAAACCCCTAATAGTTAACGATAAAGAACTCGCAAACAGGTGGTCTGCTCAAATCAAACAGCGATACCAGTCTAAACCCTCTGACAAGAATGTTTTTTATCGAGATTGGGTTGGTCCAGAGGGAGATTCTGAAGCAAGTGATATTCTTGAAGATTGCAAGCTCCAAAAAGATATGCCTTGGGGTAGATTGCTAGCGATTATAATACCTGGAAAAGATTTTTCTAAAATACCTAAAGATTTTACACAATCTGATCCATTTGAAGTTTTGAACGATAATCAATTGAAGTCTAGCCAACTTTTTTCCGTTACTAACAACACAGAATTCACAGCTGACCAAGACGGCTGGCTAACTTTTATAGTTAATGAAGCTGTCATCTCACAATATTCGCCATCAGAAAATGCAAAAGACTACTATAAGGCTCTACAACGAGCCTATCCAGATTTAAGTGATGGTCGCAAGAAAATGCATTTGGGGTCATTGCCACTTGTGTTTTTCTCTGATAATGCAGGTGCATTCCGTATAACAGTCAGATATTGAAAATAGAACTATTTGTCATTAAAGGTCGTGACCAAACGTGAAAGGAAAGTTATTACTCATGGCAGTTAACAACGTCATTATGATCGGAGGCGTTGTACTTGTATTGTTCATCGTTGGAGGACTTATGCAGAGTAAAGCGATCGCACTTCCGATCGCCACACCATCTGAGAAAGGAGAGTCAATATCGTCTCATCAACGGCTTTGGGTTGTAACTGGAGGTCAGACAGGAGTTGACAGAGCTGCGCTCGATACAGCTTTGTCACTTTTGTTACCAGTTCGTGGATGGTGTCCAAAAGGGCGGCTTGCAGAGGATGGAAAGATACCACCTGTATACCCGCTTCAAGAGACAACGAGTACTGACTATGCATTACGTACCGAGTGGAACGTTCGAGATTCAGACGGGACGCTCGTCCTAGCGTATGGATCGCTTGAAGGAGGAACAAAGCTTACGGCTGACCTGGCGCATAAGTACGATCGCCCTGTCCTGATCATTAACGCGCTGTCCTTCAGTGAAAATGACGCTGCTCGTTTCTGGAGTTGGATTCAGAAGCACAACATTCGCATTTTGAATGTTGCTGGCCCACGAGAAAGTTCACAACCAGGTGTTATTTATAACCGTGCCCGATATGTTCTTAAGCAGCTCTTGGAGTCGTAAAAAGAAAGAGATAAAACTTTCCCCCAGTATATTTTTTTAGCAGAACTCCATATTGAGCTTGCTTATTTAAATGAACTGTGATAGTTTCATTTTAACCTAAATACCTTTAAGTCGATTGACTAACCGTAGTTTACTTGATAGCATCATTATTCTAGTTAAGAAATTTGTTTTCACTAGGTAGTTGAAAAACCGTAAATAGTAAGGTATTCATGGCTATCAGCCAAAAGTTATTTGTAGCATTGTCCGCTGGACATGATTGAACAATACGTCTTTGCAGCGATAAAAACTGCGTAGGCGCAGCCTGTCGTAGACATCGCCCACCGAGCCATAACCATAAATCCTTTGTTGTCTCGCTAGTTTAATGGTGAACCGATGCCTATCGATAAACCTTGACGCTTTCAGCAGCAGTGAGGCAGCACTGTAGGTCTACCCAATCCATACGTAGGAGTTGAAAATTATGGTGCAAACTTCTCTCGTCCGCCCCAGCAATCCCTTTCAGCCACCAACCTTCGTTTCCATTGAATCAGAGCGTCGCCATCGTCAAGAACGCTTGGCAGCAGCCTTTCGGGTATTTGCGCGTTTGGGTTTTGCTCAAGGATTGGCAGGACATATCACTGCCCGCGATCCCGAACTTACCGATCATTTTTGGGTAAATCCCTTTGGGATACATTTCAGTCGCATTCGGGTATCAGACCTGATACTAGTGAATAGTGAAGGTCAGGTAGTCCAAGGTGAAGGCAAAGTTAGTCAAGCAGCGTTTGCCATTCACTCTCAAATCCACGAAGCCCGCCCTGATGTCATTGCAGCGGCTCATGCCCATTCCTTCTATGGCAAAACTTGGTCATCTTTAGGTCGGTTGCTCGATCCGATTACCCAAGATTCCTGTGCTTTTTACCAAGATCATGCTCTATTTGATGATTTCACAGGCATTGTCTTAGAGACAAGCGAAGGAAAACGCATTGCTCAGGCACTAGGCGATCGCAAAGCTGCGATTTTACGCAACCACGGAATATTGACCGTGGGACACAGTGTGGATGAAGCCGCTTGGTGGTACATCAGGTTAGAAGATACTGCGAAAGCGCAATTGATAGCAGAAGCCGTAGGAAAACCCATCCTAATTGACCACGACATCGCCTTAAAGATCCAACAACGCGGTGGTACTCATCAAGCAGGCTGGGGTGGATTCCAATATTTATGGGATGAAATTACCCACGAGCAACCAGACTTATTGGATTAGGTATTGGGGACTGGGGATTGGGCATTGGGCATTCATTGGGGATTGGGCATTGATCAATAGTTCTTCTTCCCCTGCTCCCCCTGCCTCCCCTGCCCCTCTGCTCCCCTGCTCCCTCTACTCCCCAACACTTTCAGGAGAATTAATTATGCCAATTGAATTTATTGGATTGATTCGGACAAAACCGACTTCGGAATTAAATAGTGCATCAGGCGGTCTGGGAGATGACATCATTGATACAGCTTATGTTCGTGAATTTGCCAAAGCCCATGAAGAAGGAGGCTTTGACAAAGTATTGATTGGCTATAGTTCTAGTAGCCCTGATGGTTTGACTGTTGCTAGTTTCGCTGCTTCAGCAACCGAGCGATTGGGCTTTTTAATTGCTCATCGTCCGGGTTTTGTCGCACCAACTCTGGCAGCTCGCAAGGCAGCTACCCTTGACCATTTTACCAACGGTCGGATCGCAATACATATCATTACAGGTGGCAGTGATACCGATCAACAAAGAGATGGCGACTGGTTAGATCATGACAGCCGTTACCGTCGCACCGATGAATATTTAGAAATTGTTCGTCGCGTCTGGACAAGCGACACTCCCTTTGACTACGAAGGTGAATTTTACCGCATCAAGGGTGCTTTCTCTGCGATCAAGCCGCTGCAAAAGCCTCATATCCCCCTTTATTTTGGTGGTGCATCTGGGCCAGCCGTACAGGTAGGAGCCAAACACAGTAATGTCTATGCTTTGTGGGGTGAGCCAATTGCCGCAGTTAAAGAACGAATTGCAGAGGTGCGTGCTGCCTTACCACCCGATCGCTCCATTAGCTTCAGCGTCTCTCTGCGACCGATTCTTGGTGCTACAGAACAAGAGGCTTGGGAAAAAGCACATAGCATTTTAGCGCGAATTCAAGAGTTGCGAGGAGGCACAAAATTAGCTGCCCCAGCTAGACCCCAGGCGGTAGGATCGCAACGTCTGCTAGATTTTGCCGCCAAAAATGAGATTTACGATAAACGCCTATGGACACCGATCGCCGCAGCTACTGGTGCGGCAGGTAACACTACTGCTCTAGTGGGTACACCAGAACAAGTAGCAGAGGCTTTGGTTGATTATTACGATGCAGGTGTGACTACCTTGTTGATCCGGGGCTTTGATCCTTTAGAGGATGCGATCGCTTATGGGCGTGATGTCATTCCTTTAGTACGTGCGGAAGTTGCGCGACGAGAACGGCAAACAGTTGGAGTTGGGGTTTAGCGATCGATCCAACGCCTCACTGCTGGCAGTTGTGTAGAGAACCATAGCGCACCTAAGGTACTCAGACTGCCACAGACAATCAAGGCATTAGTCGCACCAAAATTCTGTGCCAAAGTTCCAGCTAACAGATTCCCAAAGGGCATCATACCCACCATTGCTAGGGCATAAAAACTCATCACCCGTCCGCGCTTATCTTCGGCAACTAGGGTTTGGATAATCATATTACTACTGGTAATCAGGAGGATGGAAAAGCAGCCTGTAAACACCAATATGATTATGGATAATCCAACTTGACGCGATAGTGAGAAGGAAATCAAACTTATCCCAATCAAGACTTGAGCGACTACAATCAAACGTTCTAAGCCGGCAATTCCTCGCCTAACACTCAGATACAAACAAGCAAACAACGAGCCAATGGGCGCTGAGGTGCTGAGTTGAGCCATCGTAGTTGCATCCCCATTTAAAATCTTCGCCGCGAAGACGGGCATGAGCGCGATATGAGACATCCCGACTAAACCTTGTAATGCCAGTATTAATAAAATTGCTCTAATGGGTTGGAACTTGGAGACATATTCAAAGCCCTCTCGCAATTTCTGCAAAGTATCACTAAGGCTCGTAAGAGTTTGCATGGATCTGACTTTCAGCCGCATCGCTAGCAGGGTAAAGATGGCAGGGATATAGCTGAGAGTATCGTAGAGAAAACAATATTTCACCCCTAGCGTTGCAATCAAAATCCCACCCATAGCCGGCCCCAATACCAGCGAGGAACTTAACATCACTGAATTCAAAGCGATCGCATTACTCCAATCGGCGCGATCGTCTACGGTTTCGGTGACGATTGTATGACGCACGGGCATATCTAATCCCTTGAGGAAACCATTGAGAACGCTTAGTACCAATAGGATGGGAAACGTAATCCAATTTGTAAAGGTAAGAATCGTTAGAGTCAAGGAAACGCTAATTCCCAATATCTGCACCAGCATCAACAAGTCACGACGACTCCAGCGATCTGACAATACGCCCGAAAAGGGAATCACTAATAACGTCGGCAAAAATTGCACAAACCCTGCAATTCCCAACAACCAAGCCGATTGAGTTAATTCGTATACCAGCCAAGGAATAGTTAACTGCTGGGTCATAAATGTCCCAGACATTGATAGTAACTGTCCCCCAAAAAATAGGCGAAAATTACGCCAGCGAAAAGCGGGTAAATACTGGTAGATGAGATTACTTACGCGATCGCCTAATTGTCCGTTCCAAATTTTCATCAGGAAAGTTCTATTGTGTTTTACTAAGTATTAGATAACCTAATACTTAGTTTATCTAATAATTATAGGGTAATTGCGTAGTTTACCGCACTTCTCTACGTTCGCGCAGCGTGTCGCAGACAGACGCTGCGCGTAGCTTGCTTCCACGTTCGCGCAGCGTGCCTGCCGTAGGCAAGTGGTACGGCAAGGCTCAGTGACCACCGCAGGCATCGCGTTTTTGTAGCAAGCTTGCTGATTCAAAGGTTAAGCCTTATTCCTAACGGCATCCGGTGTAATCGCTGCATACTGCTGGGCAGTTAAGGTTGCTCCTTTAACATCAACTTGTTTTGGTACAACTTTCAGTTCATACAGAAGATCCGCAACCTTTTGTTGGGCGCTAATTACTTCCTCAGTAATTGGTCTCATGTCATATTTTCTTCTCGTCAGCGCCAACTCCATAGTATCGACATCAGTCTTGACCTTCGGTGCGAGGATTTCGGCAGCAGCCCGCCTGTTTTTGTTTGCCCACTGCCCAACTTGGTAGTACTCTGACAAAATTGCTTTCAAGAGTTCAGTATTATTAATTGCAAAATCTCGTGAAGCTAGGTAATAACTTCCTGGCGTCTTAATTCCTTGCGCGTCTCGTAAGACTCGGATAGTGCCTTCCCGTTGCAGCTTGATCAGACTAGGATCGCCTTCTACAAAAGCATCAACCGTCTTGTTCAAAAACGCTGCTCTTCCATCTGCAATGGGTAGATTCACTGATTCAATATCACTGATTTTTAGCCCTACCTCTTCAAACGCTTTCACCACAAAAAAGGTCTGAGCCGTCCCTCTAGAATAAGCAACTTTTTTACCTTTAAGACCTGCCAATGTTTGGATTGGAGAATCCTTTAGCACAACAATTGCTGAACCTTCTCCAGTACCTGGTGGCATATTAACTACATAAATCAGATTAGTACCAGCTGCCTGAGCAAAAATGGGTGGCGTTTCGCCAGCAGGCCCAAGGTCAATGCTACCCACATTTAAGGCTTCCAATAGCGGGGGCCCAGACACAAATTGCGACCAAGTAACACCTATTCCTTCAGGAGCCAAGCGTTTTTCGATCGCGCCTTTTTCGTGGGTTAGATCCCCAGAAACTTGGTAGCCAAGTCGAACCAGCTTGGTACTGCCTTTATTGTTACTAGTGGCATTAGCACTCAAGGTTGTGTTGTTGTTATTACCTGTGCTGCCGTTGTTTGTTCCACAACTGACTAAGGCAGTAAAAGACATTAATCCATAAAAAGTGTAAAGTAAATCACGCCTGGATATTGAGTGCTTTCCAATTTGCAGTCTGACCATAGCTTTTTAGTACTGTTTGTTAATTAACCCCCTCTGCTCTCTAAAGTGGAGAAGGAAAGGGGGAGTAGATTTTTGTATCTGAAAGAATTCACAATCTTTAGCTAGCTGAACTTTAGAAAGGACGGCTTCCTCGAATGCTAACCCGCTTCAAAACACGGGTTGCGTTGGAATTAAATTCGGGACGATAGTGAGCCGTTGCCTGGTTGTCCCAATAAAGCAGGTCGCCCTTACTCCAGTGGTGTTGATAAACAAAGTGAGGTTGCTTAATATGTTCCCGCAACCGCTCAATTAGCTTTGCCCCTTCCACTGGGTCGTAATCAACAATATCTACCTCGCTAGCGGCATTTAAGAAGAGAACTTTCTTGCCAGTATCCGGGTGAGTGCGAACCAAAGGATGGGTAGCAACTTGTTCACCGGGTTCAACGGAACGCCCAGCTGCGTAGCCAGGTTCAGGATACTCATCCCGATACTTGCCATATAAATTAAAATGGCGTAACTGCAAACCAGCAATCTGCTTTTTAGTAGCATCATCTAGTTCTTCGTAAGCCTGAATCAAATTCACCCAATAGGTATCAGGGCCATTTTCAGGCAGTTCTACCCCATATAAAAATGAACCGCTAGATGGTGTAGGCAACCAGTCATGATCGATATGGGGTAAAAGTTTACGATGGTTGGGTGCAAGATTGACGGAACTTTCTTCAGAGGCAGCATTTGCAAGGGTAAGAACAAGAGGCGGCAGGTACGGCTCGGTTTCTCCTTTACGGATATAGGCAGGCTGTTGGAGAATGTCGCCAAAGTAATTCGCAAACGCTAATAATTGGTCGTCAGTCAATTGTTGATTTTTGAAGATGAGGATGTGATGATCGCGCCACGCCTGCTTGAGTTGCAAGATTACTTCTGGTTCTGCTGCAATACTGGCGTCAACACCAGTAACAACTGCTCCTAAAGCTGCTCCAGTAGGCGTAATCTCAATTCGTGTTGCAGTAAATGTCATAAAAATTTCTCCTTGTACTTTGTAGTTGGTAAGGAAGCGATGGTAGTTTTCAACATAATACACTAAGCCGATAGATTTACAGTAGTATGCAATGACTATATTTTTAGACTGCTGGAATCAAAGCAGAAATACTTAGTAAAATATATAGCAAAGTTATCCAGTCAAATTACGGGCTAAGGTGATATCTCTGACAAGATTGAAGAGATAGACGAACTACGCTAATGGTTAATGCTTGACCATTTTGACTGGCAAAAAGTAAACCAATGTTTACAGCAATATACGGCTGGAGTATTTCTGTACCTCACAACTTTGAAATCTGCTATAGGATTACTATTTGATTTTTGAACAACACGTAGGGTGTGTTATGGCGAAGCGTAACGCACCATTTTCAAGGGTTTGGTGCGTTAGACTAAAGTCATAACGCACCCTACAAATACTTAATTTTTTTCAGAAATCAAACCGGATTCCTATATATATCCCCAACTATGAAGAACGTTGGCGAAATGGTGAAGCTATTGCAACTGAGTTTGTGGAATCAACGGTTAATCAAGTAATTAGGAAGCGGTTTGTCAAAAAACAGCTGAAGCAGATCGTGTTTGCGATCGCGTTTCGCCCACCATAGGCGATCGCACTGTGCAGAACCTGAGTAATTTTCCTTTCCTGACTCAAAGAAGTCCTGCTGATTCATATAATCGTTTGAGCATTGCTGAAATCTTTGTACTATAATCCAAATCTGCTGACCACCGCCCTGATAGCTGATCGATTAATGGCGCAATCCCGCGTGTAACAAAGCGAAACCTTGGATCTACTACTTCTTGTACCAAAGGTTCTAAACTGGCGTAAGCTTTCAAATGTTGGATGTGTGCCCTGACTCCAATTCTGGCACTCGGAAAAGATGCAGCCTCCGAACCGCCACCGATCGCACCTAAGCCGGCAAAGTTATTTTGCTCAGGTTTAATATCACCACCAAACCGTAAAAATCCCGTTTCTACACACATTTGGCAAAAGGCAATATCATAGTTCACTCCTTCTATACCTGCTTCTTCCCGATACAGTTTTGGGATGTCAGGAAACTTTGTTAAGGCATTTTCATTATTGTTTCTGAGGAATAATTGTAACTGTATTTCGGAAGTATTACCGTTTGACATCACCCGCGAAAATTGACCAGGGCAAACCATCAAATTCGAGCGCAAGCTGACAGTACGACTTGCCGCATCCCAACTGACTGCAACATTAAAATCTCGTAGTTCGATGGCTTTGACATAAACTATTTTGTGATAGGTAATTTTATTGACATTAGCTGCTTTTGAAAGGTCAATTCGGAGAAGGTCTACTAAATCAATGGGGATGTAAGCATTACCATTAACTAAAACTCCTTGTTCTGTGTAACTTTGTCCATTAATATTAATATTAATTGGCGGATAATTTGCTTCTGTCGGAGTTCCAGGAGTGGGGTCAATTACACGACTCCAAGTAACCAATCCATCGACAATTCCCAAAGCAAAATCGCGGCGACGAGTTTGCAGTAAAGCCCGATCTTCTGGATTGCTGAGAAACCCCACTTGCATTACCAAAGCTGGCAGCGTTGTCTGACGACAGAATGCTAAACTACCCAATCCACTATCTGTATCTGGCTTGACTCCCCGATTCGGTAATTGGGGTACGCGGCGCAACAATCCCACTAGTAACTGTTCAGCATTACTCTTGCGATCGCTATTATTAGCAATGTAGAAAACGCTAGCCCCACGCACAGAAGGGCTGTTAGCCGCATTAGCTGCAATTTCTAGGGCGACATCACCCCGGCGGCCGCGGGAATTGATCCAGGTGATAGTTTGGGCGGCGCTCAAGTCATCAGGAACCGCCAAAATTTCCAAACTCCGCGCCCTTAGTTCCGTAACAATCAAATCCCGCAGCAGAATCATTTCTTTTGCTTCACTTGTACCACCTGCGATCGCACCTTGATCTATTCCTCCCGCTTCTTTGCCTCCATGAGCTGCTGATATAAAAATACGCCCCATTTTCAGTATTTCCTCTGATAAAATTAAGTCTAAGCAATTGTATACATCATTCTTGGTTTGGCAACAAGAATATAATAGCTATCAGAAGTCTAAAGTCATTTGTCCTTTGGTATTTCTCCAAAGTTCATGACCAATGACCAATGACCAATACTTCGGCTTCTCTTCGAGACGCTACGCGAACGCTCAGTACAAGTGACTAATAACAAAGCCATGCAAATCCCCCGCTTGCACCCAGACACAATTGAGGAAGTTAAACTACGGGCTGATATTGTAGATGTCGTCTCGGAATACGTAGTTTTACGCAAACGAGGAAAGGATTTTGTCGGTTTGTGCCCCTTCCATGATGAGAAATCTCCCAGTTTCACTGTTAGTCAAACCAAGCAAATGTACTATTGTTTTGGCTGTCAAGCCGGGGGAAATGCCATTAAGTTTGTCATGGAGTTGGGAAAGCGTTCTTTTGCTGATGTGGTGCTGGATTTAGCACGGCGTTACCAAGTACCTGTGCAAACTCTCGAACCCGAACAACGCCAAGAATTACAGCGTCAGCTATCTTTGCGTGAGCAGTTATATGAAGTTCTGGCTTCTTCAGCACAGTTTTATCAACACGCCTTGAGACAATCCCAAGGGCAAAAAGCACTTCAATATTTGCAATCTAACCGCCAATTCAAAGAAGAAACTATACAGCAATTTGGTTTAGGTTATGCTCCCGCAGGTTGGGAAACTCTCTATCGTTATTTAGTGGAAGATAAACATTACCCAGTGCAAATACTGGAAAAAGCGGGATTGATTAAGCCACGCAAGGAAGGAGGCGGATATTATGATGTATTTCGCGATCGCTTGATGATTCCCATCCGCGATGTTCAAGGACGCGTCATTGCCTTTGGTGGTAGAACTCTCACTGATGAACAGCCTAAATATCTGAATTCACCCGAAACCGAACTTTTTAGTAAAGGTAAAACATTATTTGCCCTCGATCGAGCCAAAGGTGGGATTTCCCAACTCGATCAAGCCGTGGTGGTAGAGGGATATTTTGATGCGATCGCTCTCCACGCTGCTGGTATAAATAACGCCGTCGCCTCACTCGGTACAGCTTTAAGCTTAGAACAAGTCCGGTTAATATTACGCTACACCGAATCGAAACAATTAGTACTCAACTTTGATGCTGATAAAGCTGGAACCAATGCCACCGAACGGGCGATTGGTGAAATTGCTGAATTAGCATACAAGGGGGAAGTTCAGCTAAAAATTCTCAATTTACCTGATGGCAAAGATGCTGATGAATATTTGCATAGTCACACTCCAGAAGATTATGGAGAACTGCTAAAAAATGCGCCACTTTGGCTAGACTGGCAGATTCAGCAAATTATTCAAGACCGAGACTTAAAACAGGCTACTGATTTTCAGCAAGTAACTCAGCAAATAGTCAAATTACTTAAAAATATAGCTAACAGCGATACACGCAACTATTACGTTTCTTATTGTGCAGAAATACTCAGCTTGGGAGATACCAGACTTATACCCCTAAGAGTCGAAAATCTGTTAACTCAAATTGCTCCAGCTGCGGCTACATATTCTAAGCCCGTATCAGCGAAGAAAGCATGGGGAGGTGGCAAATCCCCACTCTCCGCCAACTCCCCACTCCCGACAGAACGCAGCCTTTTAGAACACGCAGAGGCATTATTATTGCGAATTTACTTGCATTGTCCCGAACAGCGTCAAATGATTGTTGACGAACTAGAGGAGCGAGATTTGCAATTTAGCCTTTCCCACCATCGATTTTTATGGCAACAGATTTTAGAAATTTCATCCGGTGATGGAGAGACGCAAAGTTTTTCGTCTCTACCAAATTTAATTTCCCGCCTCCAAGATCGGTTCTTAGAATTTGACAGCGAGATCGGGTTAATTTCCCATTTATTTCATGTGGATGAAAAAAACCAAAAAGAAATACTGCGGACTCCGCAAGTAGTTCAAGCTGCGATCGCTTGTATGGATTTGGTGATGCTTGAAAAACGCTATCGTCACTTTTTAGAACTATGGCAACAAACCGATCCAGAAGCGGAACCAGACCGCTATGAATATTATTATCAGGCTTTTTACGCGGAAAAAATCAAGCTTCAACAAATAGACCGACAACGGTTATTTTCCATCACCGAGTTGTTATAGCCTTGCACTCACGCTCAACCTAAATCTTGATTAGACCTCAAGATAGTTCAGTAGACTTCTTGGCATTGTGGGGAAAAATATCAGACAGGCGTTTTGCAAATTCCTCACGCCCTCATCCCCTAACCCCTTCTCCCAAGGGAGAAGGCAGGGTGGTTTCATACAAAGAAAGAAAAAACCTTTTGGATTTGATTGGCTAAAGCACGTTGAGCTTGAGGGATAGTGCGAAAACCGAGAAAT